>NZ_JCASSM010000010.1:0-12005 GCF_059736495.1 Halosolutus sp. YCN4
GGATCGCGTCGTCGACGATGTCCGCCGCTCGCTTTACCGTGTCGTTGGCGTACGGTGCCGTCGCGATGATCGGGACGAAGTTTCGAATGCCAATACTGCCGTCGTCTCGTTCGTATCCGAGAAAGTCTGTCATTATGTATCTTAGATTCTCTGTTGATGCGTTATGCGGTCTCCTCGGCCAGGTCGCCGCGGCCGTAGTTGCTCTCGACGTTGTGCGCGTGAACCCATTCGCCCGCCTCGATGTCCCGGGAGGCGTAGCCGATGCTGAGTCCATACTTGTACACCGTCTCGCCCTCGGGGATGTCCTCGAGGGCGATCTTGTGGCCGAACGTGACGTCTTCCGCCACTTCGACTGTGACTTCGTCGTCGCCGACGCCGACCGTCACCGTTTCCCCGTCTTCGAGTTCTCGAATGGCGGTCGCGACGTTGTCATCTGATTCTACCGCTACGATGTGGGAATCACCCATACGACAACGCAACTGATTCTCTGTTGAAATAGCTTACCATACCGGCGGTATCGGTCCCCGTTTTGGCGTGCCAACGTCGTCGGTGAGCGTCCTAGCGCCGCGCTCAGCCGAGGACGGCCAGCAAAACCAGCAGCGAGACCGTGCCAACATGAGGAAGGAGATCAACACCACGGGTATCGGCTGCATTCCGGCACATCCGATCATCGCCACTTCGAGGTCCATGCCGAAACCGACCCTCGCGAGCGGTTCGACGTAGACGATCGGGATGCGTCACACAGAGCACCGACAGGAGCACGACGACGCCGTGTTCGAGTATCTGATCGAGCGCGAGCGACGCGCCCATGAGAACGATCCCCGTCCCGAGTCAGATTTTGTGGGTTCGAACGCTAGCGTTGGCCCACTCCAGGATTTCGATCGTGTTCGTGACGACGACCCCGACGACGATCGCAACGAGCAACGCGTCGATACCCGGGAGCAGCGACCCGAGCACCGAGGCGACGACCGCACCGGTCACCAGGACGGCCACGACTGGGGCGTGGTCGACGATCGAGCGCTGGAGTGAGAGTGCATCTCCCATCGATTACCCCGGGACAGGGATGTCGAGACCGACCACGTGTCCGACGATGTCGATCCCCCACACGTCGCCTTTCCAGTCCGCATCGAGTGCCAGCTACCACCGGACGAGAGTCGTTCGGAGTCGATACCAGGCGTGAACCCGGTCGTTGTGTCTCCCGTTGTCGCTTCGTGTGGCATCTTTACCGCTCACAAAAATTTCCCACCGGTCGACGCTGATCCGTCCGTCCATGATGACGAACTAGACACAGCTCCGCGTAGTTGGCGACCTTGTCGCTACAAGCGGGTCCCGAAACGGCGTCTTCGCTAGACCGTACTTTTATATACATGGTATGGTATTTCATGTCCATAGATGGCTACTGAAACACCAGATGCGTCTGGCGGAGCTTCCCGTCAGGCGGATACTGGCTTACGAGAGCGGTACAGACGATACAAACAGCTTCGCTTCACCGACAGCGAGATGGCGGCACTACTGCTCGCCCCGGTGCTGACTTACCTCTTCGTCATCTCGTACTATCCGATCGCCGACACCGTCTGGACGAGTTTGCACTCGGGCAGCGTGATGCCAACCCGGGAACAGCAGTTCGTCGGCCTCGAACACTATCGATCGGTGCTCTCGAGTTCCTCGTTCTGGAACTCGTTCTGGGTCACGCTGATCTACACCTTCGTGAGCGTCCCGATCGAGATGGTGCTCGGGCTTGGCGTCGCGCTGCTTATCAACCGGGACTTCTGGGGCCGGTACGTCGCGCTAGTCGCGATCCTGTTCCCCTGGGCACTGCCGACGATCATCAACGCCCAGATCTGGGCCTGGCTGTTCCACGGCGAATACGGCGTCATCAACGATCTCCTCATCCGCGTCGGGATCCTCGAGTCGGCGTATCCGTTCCTCTCCGATCCCGACATCGCACTCGCGTCGATGTTGTTCGTAACGATCTGGAAGACGACCTCGTTCGTCGCATTGATCCTGCTCGCGGGACTCGCGAGCATTCCCGACAACCTCTACGAGGCCGCGCGTATCGACGGCGCATCAAAAGTCAAGCAGTTCTGGTACGTGACCCTCCCCCTGTTGAAACCGGTCATCCTGGTCGCCTTGATCTTCCGGACACTGCCGGCGTTCCAGGCGTTCGGACTCCCTTACGGGCTGACCGGTGGCGGCCCCGGCGAATCGACGACGACGCTGGTGCTGTGGGCCCACAAACAAACGTTCACTCAATTCGAGTTCGGAGAAGGAGCCGCCGCCGCAACGATCATCACGCTCGTCGCGATGGTGATCTGCCTGATCTACGTCATGACCCTGTACGAACCGGAGGTGCGCTAACATGAGTTCCGAAACCCACGATTCGACGAGTTCCGTCGCCGACGACCAGTCCGTGTTCGATCGGTTCGACCCACACCGAGTCGGCGAACAGTTGGGCTTCTACGGCTCGGTCGTCCTGCTGTGTCTGGTCTCGTTCTTCCCGATCATCTGGATCTTCCTGACGTCCATCAAACCGTCGACGGAAATCATCCAGTTTCCCGTACAGTATCTGCCATCCGAGGTCACCCTGGAGAACTACGTCATGGCTCTTCAGCAGGCCCCGTTCCTCCGCTACCTCATCAACAGCTTCATCGTGGCCTCAGGAACCGCAATCCTCTGCGTCGTTCTCGGATCGATGGCCGGATACGCCCTCTCTCGCCTCGATTTCCGCTTCAAGCTCCACGTGCTGATGATCGTGCTCATCTCGGCCATGCTGCCGTTTTTCGGTCGACTGATCCCGCTGTTCGATCTGGCGCGATCGACCGGCTTCCTCAACAGCTACCTCGGACTCATCATCCCCTACTCGGCGTTCCAGTTGCCGTTCGCGATCTGGATCTTTCAGGCGTACTTCAAGGAACTCCCCGATTCGCTCGAAGAGGCGGGCCTGATCGATGGCCTCTCACACATCGGCGTGCTGTTCAGGATCATCCTCCCGGTCTCCGCGCCAGCGATGGCAACGACGGCGATCATCGTCTTCATCTACGCATGGAACGAGTTCCTGTTCGCCCTGACGTTCATGACCGAAGATTCGATGCGAACGATCACGGTCGGAATCGCGCTCTACCAGGGCGAGTACACTTACCCGTGGGCGACGATCTCCGCGGCGGTGTTCATGTCGATCGTGCCGCTGCTCCTGCTGATGCTGTTCTTCCAGCGCAAGATCGTGGAAGGACTGACCGCCGGCGTCGGCAAAGCCTGAGCCCGACCCGTTTTCCGGCCGAACCGGCGGCGTTTCCCATTTCTCGCGCGAGTTTCCCTTCGAGTCGCCTCGTCCTGTCAGGACGCGATCGGCTCCGGTCGAGAAGGACGGGCGGAGACCGCAGAATTCGAGCGCCGATCTACACGTCGTTGACCACGTTCGCGGGTCGGTCGCCGAGCAGCGCCGCGCGGACGTTCTCCGCGGCTTTCCGGCGCCGCTCCGCGTTCGCCTCCTCGGAGTACCAGGCGACGTGTGGCGTCGCGACGACGCGATCGTGGGTCCGTAACGGATCGTCGCTCGCCGGCGGTTCGTCCGGGAAGACGTCGAGGCCAGCACCCGCGATCTCGCCGCCCTTGAGGGCGGCGAGGAGCGCGTCGCCGTCGACGATCGGTCCGCGCGCAACGTTCACCAGCACCGCCGACTCCTGCATTCGCGCGAACGCGTCGGCGTCGAACAGGCCGCGCGTCTCCGGCGTCAGCGGCGAGTGGATCGTCACGGCGTCGGCCCGCTCAAGTAGCGTCTCGAACGCGACGAGTTCGGCCCCGTGATCGGCGGCCGTCTCCTCATCGACGAACGGATCGCTCGTGACGAGATCGAACCCGAGGGCGGCGGCGCGGTCGGCGACCGCCCGTCCGATTGCTCCGAAGCCGACGATCCCGAGCGTCTGCGTCGAGAGACGGTGGATCGGCGTCGCGACGTCGCGCTCCCATTCGCCCGCGGTGACCGACTCCGTGTACCGGGTGACGCCCCGGTACAGCGAGAGCAAGAGCGCGAGCGCGTGGGTCGCCACCTCCTCCTGGCAGTAGTCGGGGACGTTAGTCACGTAGAGGCCGCGTTCAGTCGCCGCCTCGAGGTCGACGTTGTCGACGCCGATCCCGTACCGTGCGACGATCCGGCAGTCGTCCATCCGCTCGATGAGCGCACGATTGATGCCGTAGCGGAGGTTCAACACGGCGTCGGCGTCAATCAGGTGTTCGTCGACGTTCGCGTCGACGTCGACATCACCCCCGGCGTCACGTACGTCGGCGACGTCGTCTAAGACCTCCCGTTCGATGTCGAGGGTGTCGAAATCGTGGTCGCTCACCACAACGGTGTGTGTAGGCATACACCACCACGTGGAGCGAAACGATCAAAAAAGGTACCGATCGGCCCGGGCGGTCAGACGATCAGTTCGGAGCCGTCGGTGAGGTACTCCGCGGCCAGTTCGCGGTCGATCTCGACTCCGAGACCGGGGCCTTCTGGGACCTCGATGTACCCGTCCTCGAGGATCGGGCCGCTCTCGCCGGTGCGCACGGCGAACTCGTTCCACCACGGCACGTCCCTGGAGTGCCACTCCATACAGAGGAAGTTCGGAATCGCCGCCGAGAGGTGCGCGCCGGCGACGGTGCCGATCGGACTCGAGATGTTGTGCGAGGCGATTGGGATGCCGTAGAGGTCGCAGATCGTCGCGATCTTTTTCATCTCTCCGAGACCGCCGCACTTGTTGACGTCCGGCGCGGCGATGTCCATGGCGCCCTCGCGGGCGTATTTGTTGAACTGGGCAGGCGTGACGAGGTTCTCGCCGGTGAGTACGGGGAGATCGAGGGCTTCGGTCACGCGGCGCTGGGCGTCGAGTTTCTCCGGCGGCACCGGGTCCTCGAGCCACGCGAGATCGAACCGCTCGAGTTTCTTCCCCAGGCGGATGGCGGTCTCTTTCGTGAAGTTCCAGTGGAGGTCCATCCCGAGGTCGATATCGTAGCCGATCTCGTCGCGGACGGCCTCAACGAGTTGTACCTTGTGTTCGAGCGCCGCGTTGTCCATCCGGCGGGTGGCCTCGTCGTACTCGGCGTGGGTCGGCACGTCGAGGTCGAACTTGAGCGCCTCGAACCCCTCGTCGACTACCTCGCGGGCCGCGCGGGCGTACGATTCGGGCGTGTAGACCTCTCTGGGGTCGTGCGCCTCGGCTTCGCCCAGCGACTCGCCGCCATGGGTGTCGCAGTAGATCTTGATCTCGTCGCGGTACTTCCCGCCGAGGAGTTCATAGACGGGAACGTCGAATATCTTCCCTTTGATGTCGTAACAGGCGGTCTCGATCGCCGTGAATGCCGCCTGACCGATCCGGCCACAGCCCGTATAGCGTTGGTTGAGCAACTCGACGATCCGATCGGTGTCGAGCGGGTTCTCGCCGACCAGGTCGACGTCCATCCGACCGGCCATGTCGAGGGCGGCCTCTGCTCGGAACGTTTCGCCGAGCCCGTAGTGTTCGGTGTTCGTTTCCACCTTGACGATCCCCCAGGTGAAGTTGCCGGCGATCGCCATGGTCTTGATGTCGGTGATTTCGACGTCCCGCTCGGGTGGTCGGTGGGTCTCCTCGAGGCCCATATCCCGCCACGGCACGCCGCCGCCCTGCGGAATCCGGTAATCTGGCTCGTCTTGCATGAGTACACTCGCCAAGAGAGAGAATAGCACTATAATGATTGTGGTTAGGGTGAGACAGTGAGTCCGACCGCGACACGGGTGGCGACGACTCGTGAATAGTTTTAATAGGGTGTCCGCGTCTCTCTGAGAACGAATGGCGAACACTACCGTCAGTTCGGTCCGGGAGTACGAGCGGACCGGCAATACGATCGAATTGCTCTGTAACGTTGATCGGACCCTCGAGCAACCCCGCAGTGACGATCGGCCGGTCCCGGTCACAATCCGGTTTCTGAACGCCTCGACGTTCCGGTTTGAGTTGCGGGCGAACCCCGAAGCGGGTACCGATCGCAACCCCTATCCCGAGTTCGACGAGGACGCGATCCGCGAAGACGTCGCCTTAGACCTCGACGAGCGCGACGGCGTGCTCGCAGTCGACACCGGCGACCTCTGCCTCGAGATCGGCCTCGAGACGTGGTCGTTCCGCGTCGAGGACGCCGACGGCGCGGTCCGCTTCGAGGAACAGCGGAAGGACCTCGACGTCCGGGGGAACGACCGCGTCGAACCGCTCGGCTTCCGTGAGGAGGAGATCAACCACGGCCCCCACCGGGTGACGGAGACGGGCACCGCGTTCGCGCTGACTCCCGGCGAGCGCATCTATGGGCTGGGCGAGAAGTTCACGCCCTTCGATCGGCGAGGCCAGGAAGTCGAGTCCTGGCACGTCGAACCGCTGGGCACCGAGAGCGAGCGCGCATACAAGAACATCCCGTTCCACGTCTCCTCGCGGGGATACGGACTGCTCGTCGATACGACCCACCGGGTGCGCTACGACCTCGGGAACGAGTCGACCGCCAGCGCGACGGTCGCCGTCGAGGACGACACCTTTGCGTTCGTCTTCTTCGCCGGGTCGTCGATCAAGGAGATCCACAGCGCGTACACGGCACTGACGGGTCGACCCGACCGCCCACCGAAGTGGAGTTTCGGCGTCTGGATGTCGCGACTCGGCTACGAGTCGCGCGAGCAACTCGAGGCGATCACCGCGCGCCTCCGCGAGGAGGAGATCCCGGCGGACGTCGTCCACCTGGATCCGTTCTGGATGCGCAAAAACAAGTCGACGGACCTGGTCTGGGACACAGAGCAGTTTCCCGACCCTGAAGGGATGATCGAGGACCTCCACGAGAACGGCTTCCGGCTCTCGCTGTGGGAACACCCCCACGTCCCTGTCGGCACCGAGGCGTTTGAGACCTGCCGCGAAGGGGGCTACTTCGTCGAGGACGGTACCGGCAAGCCGTACGTGATGGAGCGGACCTGCCAGGGCGACTACCGCGGCGCGATCGTCGACTTCACGAACCCCGACGCGGTCGCGTGGTGGACCGACAAACACCGCGACCTGCTCGAGATGGGTGTGGACACGTTCAAGACCGATTACGGGGAGTACATTCCCGAGGACGCGGTCTTCGACAACGGCCTCTCCGGCAAAGCGATGCATAACCTCTACCCGTACCTCTACAACGAGGCCGTCTACGAGACCGTTGGCGAGGTCAATGGCGACGACCAGGCGCTCGTCTGGGGCCGGGCCGGTTGGACCGGAAGCCAGCGGTTTCCCGTCCACTGGGGCGGCGACCCCCAGACCTCATTCAACGGGATGGCCGCCGCGCTGCGCGGCGGGCTCAGCGCGTCGCTGTCCGGCATCGGCTACTGGAGTCACGACATCGGCGGCTTCCGCGGCGAGCCCGACGACGAGGTGTACGTTCGGTGGGCGCAGTTCGGGCTGCTCTCGAGTCACTCCCGGTGTCACGGGACGACCCCGCGCGAGCCCTGGGCGTTCGGCGAGCGAGCGGTCGAGATCTTCCGGGAGTTCGCCCGACTCCGCTACCGGCTCCTGCCGTACATCTACAGCGAGGCCGAAGTGACCAGCAGGACGGGGTACCCGATCGTTCGACCGCTGCTCTTCGAGTTCGAAGACGATCCGCGAACGCACGAGATCGCAGACCAGTACCTGCTCGGCGAGTCGCTGCTCGTTGCGCCCGTGTTCGACGAGACCGATTCGCGATCGCTCTACCTGCCGGAGGGCGAGTGGATCGAGTGGTGGTCCGGCGAGCGCTACGCGGGTGAACAGACCCTCGAGGTCGACGTGCCGCTCGATCGGATCCCGCTGTACGTCCGCGCCGGCTGCGTGCTTCCGACGCGCGAGCCGGCACAGACGGTTCAAGAGGGGCCGCCGGAACGACTAACGCTTCAGGCTACACTCGACGACGGCGGCGCATCCGGACGCTACTACGACGAAGCGCGCGACGAACTGGCCGAAATCGAGGTCAGCGTCGACGGAACCACGCTCATCGTCGACGTCGGTCAGATGACGCCGGTCCGTGAATTCGTCGTCGAGGGAGTCGACGGGCGTGTAGAGAGCGTCAGCGTCAACGGGACTCCCCTCTCGTCCGTCGAAACCGCACCGGATCCGGGAGAGTGGGTTGACGAAGGTGAGAACGTGCGGTTCGTGGTCGAGTAGCCGACCGAGTCTCCGCACCACGGGATTTATTAGCAATACACTCAAACCCCAGTAACAGGACTATGGGACAGGTTGACGTAAGCGGATTGACGAAGGTGTACGACGACGGCAGCAGTAACACGATCGTTGCCGTCACCGATCTCGACATCACGATCCAGGACGGCGAGTTCCTCGTGCTCGTCGGCCCGTCTGGATGCGGCAAATCGACGACGTTGCGCTGTCTGGCCGGTCTGGAAATGCCAACCCAAGGAACCATCGATCTCGACGGAAAAGAGATCACCCGGAAACGGCCCAAAGAACGGGGGGTCGCCATGGTGTTCCAGAACTACGCACTGTATCCCCACATGAACGTCCGGAAGAACATGACTTTCGGGCTGAAGATGACGACGGATCTTTCCAAACAAGAGCGGATCGAAAAGGTCGAGGAAGCGGCCGACATTCTGGGTATTACCGACCTCCTCGAGAAGCGACCGAAAGAACTCTCGGGCGGCCAGCAACAGCGTGTCGCCCTCGGTCGCGCCATCGTTCGCGATCCGGAAATCTTCCTGATGGACGAACCGCTGTCGAATCTGGACGCGAAACTGCGGTCTCAGATGCGAACAGAACTGCAGCAACTCCAGCAGAATCTCGACGTCACGACGGTCTACGTGACCCACGACCAGACCGAGGCGATGACGATGGGCGATCGGATTGCCGTGCTCAACCAGGGTCAGCTCCAACAGATCGGGACGCCGCTCGAGTGCTACCATGAACCGGCGAACCAGTTCGTCGCAGGCTTCATCGGATCGCCGAGCATGAACTTCATCGAGGTCACCCACAAGGCCGGGACGCTCGTCGGGCCGTCGTTCGAGTACGATCTTCCGTCGGAGATCCAGCAAGAGATCGCCGACGAGAACACAGAGTTGACGCTCGGTATCCGACCTCAGGACATCGAACTCGCCAAACCGTCCGTCGATAACGCCATCACTGCAGACGTAACGGTGATGGAGCCGATGGGGGAAGTATCGAACCTCTATCTCGACATCGGCGAACAGACGTTGACCGCGAGCATCAGCGGCGAACTCGTCATCGACTCGAGCCAGGACATCAATATCGTTTTCCCTGCCGATCGGATCCACCTCTTCGACAGAGCGACCGGCGACGCGGTCAAGAACCGGGAAGCGATCGACGAGGGTGATGACCTCGAAAAGCATATGATCACTCCGTCCAGCTGAGTTCTCCCGTTTCTCCGTCCATTGTCACAGCGTCGCTGTGAGACCACGTTCCTCCACGGTGGTCGTCCGCGAGTCGTTTGCAACTCGTGAACGCGCGCGATCGAGGTCACCGTTACTGGTTCTGTGAACGACGTAGTTCTGCGCCGGGTCGATCGACCGTGCGACGGATACCGAACGCTTACGGCTTAATGTAGATCGTAGCGAATGCGTTTTCCACATGCAAACAATTATGTGGGTCGTGCTACCATCAGAGAGTATGAGCGATCACCAAGACGGCACGACGGAACGACGGACCGTGAACGCGGTTCAGTTCTCCTGTGACATACTCGATGCGCTGAAACAACTAAACGGCGCAGGAGTGACGGAGATCGCGAACCACCTGGACGCCTCGAAAGGGGCCGTACACACGCACCTGGCGACGCTCGAGGCGAACGAGTTCGTCGTCAAACGTGACGACGAGTACAGGCTGAGTCTCCGGTTTCTCGATCTCGGCAAGTACGTCCGCGACGAGATCAAGATCTACGACGTCGTGGAAGAAGAGATCGAGCGGCTGGCCGACGTCAGCGGCGAAGTCGCACAGTTCATGGTCGAACAGCACGGTCGGGGCGTCTACCTGTACAAAGCGGAGGGCGAAAACGCCGTCCAAACCGCCTCCTACGTCGGTGGACGTAATCCCATGCACTGTACCGCCCTCGGGAAGGCGATCCTCGCACACCTCTCCGGAGAACGCGTCAGAGAAATAATCGACCGCCACGGGTTGGCAGCGAAGACACCGAACACGATCACCGAGCGGGAGGAACTCTTAGCGGAACTCGAGGTGATTCAGGAGCGAGGACTCGCGTACGACAGGGAGGAGATTTTCAAAGGGCTGCAGTGCGTCGCAGCACCAGTCCTCAATCGGAGCGGCGACGTGATCGGCGCCGTCAGCGTTACCGGGCCGACGAGTCGAATGCAGGGCGATCGGCTGGAAGAAGAGGTTGCGGAGATGGTTCAGCACACGTCGAACGTGATCGAGGTAAACGCCGCACAGGTCCAGTAGTGTTCGCACCTCGAAAACGCGTTTGATAGCGATATCCGCTGCGACCCGATTTGCAGGGATCGTGTTTGCACAGAACAAACGGCAGCAGTGGTCGGAAAGCACCGGGATTACACACATACGCTTGTATATATTTTAACGGTTCTCGTCAGAAGGTCGTTCGCAGACCGATTCCGCGGTTGATCCTGAATTTACATTCGTATGGTTGTAATGAATCGTTCGAAAATCATATCCGTTCCTCGTTCTGAAATCGTTCAAACAGTTTCTCCAGATGCGATGTACCATGTATGTCTGTGGATCGCCATGAAGACACTACATTCGCTCAGGAGGCATCACGATACACGAACAAGAATCCACGTTTCCGACTCGCGGCTGGTCCGTGGGAGTAGTAGAAATTCGACCTCACACTTCACGAGGATTCGAATTCGAAACCAGATCCGATCGAGGACGGACGCCCGGCCACTCGAAATCGACCGCGTAGTCTGCGTGTGTGGCAGGGTTGTCTTTGGCTTCGCATTCCACGTTCGGAACCGGAATTCATGATTTTGGACTCGTTAGCAGTCCTGAAATGACTCACGATCCACTCTCGGTGTGTCCACTAACCGACTACCCACCCTAGTTGATACTTGTAAAACCGATCGAAACGGCACCGTCTAGTTAGGGCGGTTTGAGAAGCGAGCAGGTCGTAGAGTTGGTTTGGAATGATGCTCGCAGACCTGCTCAGCGAGTGCTACGCGGCTGAATTTGATGAATGTTGGGAGCGTGAGCGGAGGCGCTGTTCAGATTAGAGTTTGAAGGAGCGAGGCGGTGGAATTCGTGGTGCCTATGCCAGAATTCAGCCGCCTCACGCACCCTAGCAGCGACATTCAGTTAGATTTTGTGGAGCGCGAGCAGACACCGCGGGAACTGATGCGACTCAGTATCCACCTCCATCTCGGCGACCTCTCGCTTTCGGATACTGTTCGTATTCTGGAGAGATTCGGTGTCGACCGTGCTCGTTCCACCGTCCACAACTGGGTGCAAAAAGCAGAGCTACAGCCCGAAGACGGTAAATCGCCGGATCACGTCGCAGTCGACGAGACGGTGATCCAACTCACTGACGAACGGTACTGGCTGTTCGCTGCTGTCGATCCAGCCACGAACGAATTCCTCCACGTGCGGCTGTTTCCGACGCGAAACACCGGACTTACAGGAATCTTCCTCGACGAGTTGAGCGAGAAACACGACGTCGTCGACGCCGTGTTTCTCGTCGATTCCGCTGACTGGCTACGAGCTGCACTCCACCGCCGAGGCTACGAGTTTCGGTACGAACGCCACGGCCATCGTAACAGTGTCGAACGTGTCTTTCAGGGAATAAAACGGCGAACGTACCAGTTTGGAAATCACTTCCGAAACGCCGATCCAAAAACGGCCGAAAAGTGGTTGCAGAGCTTCGCGTACTACTGGAATCGGCTAATCTGAACAATGCCCTTGTTTAGACGGCTAAAATCACCCGTTAGAGGCGTCGAGCGCTAGTTCGACGTTTCTGACGGCGCATTTGAGAACGAGTTCGCGGAATTGACCGAACCACGTCCTCGCTCGAACGATCTCGCCGTA
>NZ_JCASSM010000011.1:0-10507 GCF_059736495.1 Halosolutus sp. YCN4
GGATCGCGTCGTCGACGATGTCCGCCGCTCGCTTTACCGTGTCGTTGGCGTACGGTGCCGTCGCGATGATCGGGACGAAGTTTCGAATGCCAATACTGCCGTCGTCTCGTTCGTATCCGAGAAAGTCAGTCATTATTCGCTCACCACTGCTGTATCGTCCGATAGGTCGCCACGGCCGTAATTACTGTCGACGTTGTGGGCATGAACCCACTCGCCGGCCTCGATATCCGTGCTCGCATAGCCAATACTCAGCCCGTACTTGTAAACCGTCTCGCCCTCCACGAGGTCCTCGAGAGCGATCTTGTGCCCGAACGGGATGTCTTCGTCGACGGTGACGGTAACGACTTCACCACTGCGATCGATATCGACTGTCTCACCGGCGTCGACGTCGCGAATCGCCGTCGCGACGTTGTCCTCCGGTTCGACAACGATCATATATCTGTCTGCCATGGTCCACTGTGGGATTCCGAATAGACGGACATATAGTTTGCGGTAGCATACCACAGCGGATCTCCGCCGAGAGCACCCACGGTCGATTCCCCGCCCAGCGGTCAGTTCCACCGAAATCATAAATACCCTGGATTCGGAATGACGGTATACGTGAGCATGAATACATCCATAAACGAGAGCGGAGTTACGTACCGCCGGCGAGTGAGCGACCTCAAAAGCTGGCTAACGTACGCTCCGGAACACGTCGCTTTCGCACTGCACCGTATTACCGGGTGGCTCCTTCTCGGTTGGGTCGGCGTCCACCTCGCTATTCCCGCCGCGGGGCCTAATAGCGTGTATCTCCCCGAGTCGACGACGGTAACGGTATTTGTAATTGCAGTGCTCGTGTTCCACGGCTTCAACGGAGTGCGACTGATCGCAGCGGAGTTGTTCGGCATCGGTCTCTCACAGGCACGAAGGGTGTTCTACGGTACCCTGGTCGCTTCGGCAGCGCTCGTCTTCCTCGCGGGGGTGTCGCTGTAATGACCGCAAGTACCGTCGAGACGCGACCGCCAAGCGACGTAGGGTACTCGGCGTGGGTGTTACACCGGTTGAGTGCGCTCGCACTCGTCGTCCTGCTGGCGATCCACGTGGGAGTACAACTGTTTCCACAGTACGGATTTACGATCTTGGTCGATCTGAATCTCTACCAGCCGCTGCTAACGGCGACGCTCGGTCTGGTACTGCTCCACGGCTTTCTTGGCGTCCGCGCGACAGTCCTCGAAACCTCGATCGGAGACGGGAGCAAACGGGCGCTCGTATGGCTCGTTGGCCTCGCGTTTCTGGCGCTGTTGGTCCTCCGGCTGACGGGCTGAAACTCCGAATAAAACCGAAATCGCTGTGGTTGTGTCGAGGGCTTTGCGGTCGTGCCGACGGTTCGCGACTCGTTGACGATTCTCTTCGAGTATCCCCGCGTGTGGTCAGTCGCTCGACGTGAGCTTCTGTTTTAGACCGTGTTTCACGGCTTCGCGTTTGAGATGCTGAATGCCTTCGGAGACGGGAATGTCCTTCGGGCAGACGCGCGTACAGTTTGCTTGCGTATGACAACTCCAGACGCCATCCGATTCCATGAGCCGTTCGAGCCGTTCTTCGGTCTTCGAATCGCGGGGGTCTTTAATCATCTTCAGAGCCTTGTTAATCGCCGCCGGGCCGATGTAGTTTTCGCCGGCAACACTGCAACTCGAGTAACACGCCCCACAACCGACACAGTCCGTCCGGGGTTCGATCATCTCCTGTTCGTCCGACTCGGGGTCCATCACCGCTACGTCGGACTCTCGGTCCAGGTCGTCAGATTCGAAGGACGGAGCGATCTCGCGAAACGTATCGAAAAACGGTTCCATGTCGACAGCGAGGTCTTTTATCACCGGCAGATTGAACAGCGGCTGGACGCGTACCGGACCTCCGGCGAGGTCACTCACTGGCGTCTGACACGCCAGACGAGCGGAGCCGTTGATCGCCATACAGCAACTCCCGCAAACGCCCTGTCGACACGAAAACCGAAACGAGAGATTTTCGCCCTTGTCCTCTTGAATGTGGAAGAGTGCGTCCAGTACCGACGTCGACGGGTAGATCGGTACGTCGTACGATTCGAAACGGCGTTGTTCGTTCGCTTCTGGGTCGTATCGGTGTACGTCAAATGTTCGGTGGTCCATAATCGGTGTTAGTGGTTGTCACTCGTTAATCTTTGCACCGGCGCTACGACCGCACGATCGGTCCCTCGTCGACATCACCGGGTTCGATCGAGGTCAGTTCGACCGGTTCGGTCCACATATCGACACTCGAGTCGTTCTTTGTCATGTAGATGTTTTTCAGCCAGTTCTCGTCGTCGCGCTCGGGGAAATCACTGCGATAGTGTGCGCCTCGGCTTTCGGTCCGTTTTAGGCCGCTCTTGGCGACGAGTTCCGCGATGGTTGCCAGGTTCTCGACGTCCATGACGTGATTCCACTCGAGATTGTATCGCCGGCTTCCGGTGACGCCGACATCGTCCAGTCGATCGTAAACGCTCCTGATCCGTTCGATTCCCTCCTGAAGGCGGTCGCCGTCTCGAACGACGCCGACGTACTCCCACATCGTTTCCTCGAGTTCGGTTCGGAGGTCGTAGACGTCCTGATCGCCGTCGCGATCCAGCGGTTCTGTGACGCGGTCGACGATCTCCTCGACCTGCGAGTCGTCGTAGGGAACCCGTTCTCGGTCGTCGATGAACTCCCCGATCGCATCCCCGGCCCGTGATCCAAAGACGGTGGAATTGACGACGCCGTTGCCGCCGAGACGGTTCCCGCCGTGGACTCCGCCGGTGTCCTCCCCGGCGGCGAACAGACCGGGAACGTTCGTCCGACACGAGTCGTCGATCGCGATGCCACCCATGTGGTAGTGAGCGGTGGGACTGACCTCTACGCGCTGGGTCGAGAGGTCCTGGCCGACGTTGCGCGTTCGATCGGTCATCCCCGGGAAGTTCTCCTCGACGAACTCCTTACCGAGGTGAGTCGCGTCCAGCCAGACGCCACCGTTTTCGGTACCGCGACCGTCCATCGCTTCCTGGTACGCGGCTCGCGAAACGATATCTCGGGTTGCCCGTTCCATGTCTTCGGGCGCGTACTTCTCCATGAACCGCTCGTCCTCCGAATTGTAGAGATGTGCGCCGGCACCACGGATGCCTTCTTCCAGAACGCCGCCGGTAAGTTTCGTGTTCCCGGCGAGGATACCGGTCGGGTGGTACTGCATCATCTCCATGTCGAGGAACTCCGCGCCGGCGCGGAAAGCCATCGCTTGCCCGTCGGCGGTCTTTTCCAGGGCCGGGGTCGAAATCTTGTACATCGCGGCCCCGGCACCAGTCGCGAGCAACACGGCCTTGGCACTCACCGCGGTGAACTTTCCGGAGCGGATATCGAGGACCAGACAGCCAACGACCTCGTCGTCACGGGTGAGAAGATCGACGGCCCGGGTCTCTTCCATGATGTCGACATTTCGGGTGAGTAACTCGTCACGGAGCTTCGTCATGATCTCGATGCCCGTCAGATCACCCTTGTGAACGGTCCGATCGAACGATTGGCCCGCAAACGGTTTCTGATGAATGTGGCCATCGTCGTCGCGGTCGAACGCGACCCCGTACTCGTTTTCGAGTTCGCGGATGATTTCTGGTGCACCCTCGACGAGTGCGCGAGCAAGTCGCTGATCGTTCAGAAACTTGCCGCCAACGACCGTGTCGGTGAAGTGGCGATCGATCGAGTCGTCCGGATGTAACACGGCGTTGTATCCACCCTGTACCATCCGGGTACAACCACTCTTTCCGGCGAGTTTCTTGACGACCAACGAAATATCGAGATCATCGGCCGCCTCATCAGCGTGTAATGCGCCAAAAAGGCCCGCCCCACCAGCACCGACGACTAACAGATCAGTCTGGTGATGATTAACCTCTACCATGCTACATTGTGCGGAGAGGGGGAGCTATTTCAATGTTTATATTTTCACAATATACTATACAAATATTATATGTAGAACTATCGTTCAGGGAACCGAGTATTTAATATGGGCGGTAACCGTTGTCAGAGTGATGGCACCAGAGGAAAGTATCTCTCGTGACCGATTAGAAGCTGCGCCGGGCGAAATTTACACCGACACGATCGAAGAGCCGGTGTACGAATTCAAGCGCGAACGCTACTACGAACACCTTCTCGATACGAACGTCGCCTGGACGATCATGCTCGTCGAAACCGATCTGATCTCCAGAGACGACGGTCAGCAACTGCTGACGGCGATCGAGGACCTCCGCGACATCGGCCCTGAAGCGCTCGGGGAGTACAATCCGGAGTACGAGTATTTTTACTCGCACATGGAGCAGTGCCTTATCGAACGGGTTGGGGAAGACGTCGCTGGGAACATCAACATCGGCCGCACCCGGCCGGAACCGCTGGCTCGAATGGAATCTCGTGAGCAACTCATCCGAGTTATCGAACTCGTAAATTCCTTCCGGAGTACGTTGCTCGATATCGCTGAACGCGAAATCGAGACCGTGATGCCCCAGTGGACGCACTACCAGCACGCACAGGTCTCGACGGTTGCCCACTATTTACTCGGCATCCAGGATTCCCTCGAGCGCGACGCCCAGCGGCTGTTCGACGCGTACGAGACCGTCGACGAGTCCACGCTGGGTTGTGGGGCCCTCGCCGGGTCGTCATATCCCCTCGATCGACAGCTGGTGGCCGATCTGCTCGGGTTCGACGTGTACAAACAGAACACGATCGACTGCGTGTCAGGCGGAGACCATCTCATGCACCCGGCGTCGGCGCTCGCCACCACGATGATTACGCTGAGCCGGTTCTGTGAAGACCTCTATACGTGGCACACCTGGGAGTTCGATTTCATCGAAATCGGAGACGAGTACGCCGGTTCGAGCAGCATGATGCCCCAGAAGAAGAATCCGTATCCGTTCGAGTACGTCCGCGCGCGTGCAGCGCAGGTCAGCGCGAAGATGGAGGCGGTCCACACGACACTGCACAACACGAACTTTCAGGACATCAAAGACGTCGAAGAAGACGGCGTGTATCCGCTTTTCGACGCCTTCGACGAGACGATTCGGTCGATCCGACTGCTCGAAGGAACGGTGCAGTCTACGGAATTCAACGAAAACGAGATGATAGAACGGGCCGCAGAAGGATTCGCGTCCTGTACGGAACTGGCCGCCGTTCTCCACCGAAACACCGACCTCTCCTACCGAACGACACACAAGATTGTCGGTGATATGGTCCTTCGATCGCTCAAGCGAGACCTCGACGCCACGGAAGTCGGCGCTGAGATCGTCAACGAATCCGCACAGAACACCGTCGGATACGAACTCGGGATCGACGACGAACTGGTCGAATCAGCGCTCGATCCCGTCTCGTTCGTCGAACGCCACGATATCGACGGCGGTCCGGCACCGAAAGCCGTCGAACGGGCGATCGGTGACAGCCGAGCGACGCTCGATGCCGATCGAGCCCGATGCAACCAACTCGAAGAGGCGATCGAGGAGGGAGCGTCCCTCAGGAGAGAATACAAGGAAGCGATTCTCGAGTGATCTCGGCCCCATCGAATCCGTTTCGGTCGATTAGAAGCCGATCACTGTCGATCGATTAGAAGCCGATTGCCACGCCGTCTTTCCGCGGGTCCGTCGCCGCCGAAAGGACGTCGCCATCGCGTCGTGCGATCTGTGCGCCGCCGAATTCGTCGGGCGTTTCCACGCGGACGTCGTGTCCCATCCGTGCGAGTTTCGAGAGCGTTTCTCCATCCATCGTTCCCTCGGCTGCCAGCACTCCGGACTCGCGATACTTCCACCGTGGCCGATCGAGCGTCTCCTGCAGCGGGAGGTTGCAGTCGATGATATTGGAGAGAATTTGTAGATGGCCCTGTGGCTGCATGTATCCACCCATGACACCGAAGGATGCCCAATCGTTCGGTCCGAAATTGACGATTGCGGGGACGAGCGTGTGGAACGGACGTTTTCCGGGTTCGAGACAGTTCGGATGGTCCGGATCGAGCGAAAACGAGCCGCCTCGGTTTTGAAGCGCGATTCCGGTATTGCCGGCAACGAGCCCGCTCCCGAACCCCTTGTATCGAGAGTTGATGAAAGAGACGACGTTGCCGTCGTCGTCCGCGACCGTCAGCAAGACGGTATCCGCGTTTTCGCCGTGAGAATCCGGCATCCCGACGGAGACGTCCTGTTGAGGGGTCTCCGAGACTTCCATCGCTCGCTTTGCCGCGTACTCCTTCGAATGCAACGGCGGGACCGGTTCGAAACCGGGATCGGTGATGTAGTGATGGCCGTCGTGGAACGCGATCTTCATGCTCTCGACGAGGTAATGAATGCGTTCGGGCGATCCGACCTCGTATCGATCGGCGTCGAGTTCTTCGGCGATGTTGAGCGCCTCGAGGGCGATCATTCCCTGGTTGTTTGGCGGGAGTTCGTAGACTTCGGCGCCGTTGTACGTCGTCGAGATCGGATCGAGAATTTCGGGTTCGAATCCGCGGAGATCATCCCGTCGCAGCAAACCGCCTTTCGACTGAACTTCGTCGACGATTTTGGCGCCGATTTCGCCTTCGTAAAGGGCGTCGGCACCGCGCTCTGCGATCGTTGCTAACGACGTCGCGAGATTGGGAAACGTCACGTGCTGGCCGGTTTCGGGCGGCCTATCGTCGAAGAGATACGCCTCACGCGCGTGTGGATCCGTAAAGAGGGAATCCGCGGCCGACCACCAGTCTGCGATGACTTCCGAAACAGGGTATCCATCGCGCGCGTAGGTTATTGCTGGTTCGAGGACGTCCGCAAACGTCAGTCTCCCCCACTCGTCGACGGTGAGTTCCCAGCCACGCGCGGTCCCTGGGACGGTGACCGTCTGTGCACCACGGTGGGGCATCGAAACCGAATCGGGCGAGTCAGTTGTGTCACGACTGACCGCCTCCCTGACGTTTTCGATCGTCGCCTCTTCGGGCGCGTAGCCGCAACTTCGCATCGCTCCGACCTCCCCATCACTCGTTTTGAAGAGACTGAAAACGTCTCCACCTAGCCCCGTTGCGACGGGTTCGACGACGTTGAGTGTCGCGGCAACTGCGACTGCAGCATCGAACGCGTTGCCACCGCGCTGGAGGATTCGTACGCCGGCCTGTGCCGCGAGTGGTTGACTCGTCGCGACGATACCGGTTGGTGCGTACACCGTCGAGCGACGCGACTGGAACCGATCGAGATTGGGTTTTGAAACCATGCCACACAATTAGCGTTCGATGAAATAATTGTACTGTCTCGATCGTCGCCCCAAACAGGGACTCGACACCGATCGGAGCAGTCGAACCGATACCAGGTCGACCACTATCCATCGAAATCACCACTCGTTGCTGGCGAGCCAATCGAAGTAACCGAACAGAGAGCAGATCGATGCCCGACAGAAGATATCCCCTTAACACCCGATACAGCACACATACTCGCTGTTCACGCCCGACCGACACCGAGGGCTCCAGTCCGGATTGCCACGGTGAACGCCAACATCACACGATCGATTGTCACGATCTCCGAACAGGGCGCGGAATCCGACGATATTGATCTCACTGAACGCAGCCGAATCACGAGACTGGAGAGATTCCGTTCGATGTTGTCGAACACATGGGCGCTGCGATCAACACGGACTGAGCAACAAAATTATTTACAATTGTACTATTGTAATTTTCGGACGTAGGAACGATAAATCGTCCCTTGTGCCGAAGTTCACAAGCACGTACAGTCACGGTATTAATCAAGAATTCGAAGGGGGGCCGGTTAGGGAAACAGCATTCGATAGTATCGAACAAAGGAACGTCACAGTCCGTGTACTTCTGTCACTGATCCGCGCGGGGGAGACTATGATGAGTACAGCCTAGAATACGTACAAAATAGACTACGATGACTCGGCACCGACGGTATCCACACTATCCAACAACTGCCACATGTCGTTTAGATATCGCATGGATTTCCAGACGTCCAACAGCGAATCCATCAGTTCCTGCTGTGTCGCCCCGTCGAAATAGATCCGACGTTCGACGAAGATCTGGTGCATGTCTGCGAACGAGACGTTCTCGTCGCGGTGATTGCGAAAGCCATAGAGAACGTGCGATTGCATAAGTGCTCGCCGAATTTGCGAGAGCAACGTCGAACGCTCCTGGTCGGACAGGTTTCGGATACGCTGGCGTATCTCTTCGTCGAACTCGAGTTGTTGCCCGACGAGCAGTGGACCACCCGGAGACTGTTTTATTACGTGGATCATAATACCGGATAGTTGAATCACCAGATTGAATTCCGCGTGTTCGTCGGGAACGGATTCGGCTGCACCAACGAGGTCGGTATCAATCCACGATCGGACCTGTTCTTCGGTGAATTCTTCGGACACGGACGCACAATCGTCCGTTCTTGTCTTAAATATGTAGGTTCTCAGTGACAGGCGGTAATAGCATCGTCGCGAACGACGGTATGGTCATTGTAGGGTATTACCGGCTATCACCCGTCCGGAATAGCGATCACCGGTACCGAATTACAGCGGACCGTATCACTCGTACGTGATGTTTATTTCTAACTCGTTTGCAACGCCAAGAAGTAAGGACGGAACGTCCTCTATGAGTTTCGATCCTTTTAGTCGGTTTGCAGGCCCGGAGATACTCAGTGCCCCGACCAGTTTTTTATTCGGAGTTCGAACAGGAACGCCGACGGCATGCAATCCCTCCAGCGATTCTTCCTTGTTGAACGCATACCCCCGTTCCCGAATTTCCTCGAGCTCGTCGACCAATTCCTCGCGATCGGTAATCGTGTTTTCCGTCTTTGCTTCGAGGCCGTGGCGAGCAATGATTTCGTCGATCTGTTCGCTGGACATATAGGCGAGCATCGCCTTTCCACCGGCGATTTGGTGCATCGGGACACTTCGCCCGACGCGAACGGGTGGATGCACCGAGTGTTCCCCCTCTGCGCCACAAAGGTAATACGCCAGTCCGTTTTCTTCGACCTGACACCAAGATCGCTCGTTCGTTTCGCGGGCGAGGAATTCGACGTTATCTACGACCTTCGGATAGAGTGGATTTAACGATTGTGCGGATTTCCCGTAGTTGAGATACTCGAGTCCAACTCGATATTCTCCGTTGTTGTTGACAACAAACCCGTATTGCTCGAGGGTCGTCAAGTGCGCATGAACGGTGCTCTTTGCAATACCCAGGTGCGACGCGATCTCGGTCGTTCCCGTGGTTTCTGACTCCTCGAGATACGAAACTATCTCGAACAACGTCTCATCAGACTTGATTGTTTTCGTTGTGGAGTTCCGTTTCATGAGTGGGTAATACACACTATGACACATATATTGTTCGATAATGTCGAACAGCATCTGTGCAATAGACAGATATACAGAGGTTGATCACAGATACGAATCCAAGCGTTGTCCCATCACTATCCTGAAACCAACCGAACCGAGAGACACCGGTCGTAGCGTCCCCGGTTGCGCTCGCTAACCACTCCAATTGTACGATCGGTAAGTAAATTCCGTTGGAATCAAAAGTGGTAGGGATCGAGAAGGTGTCGGCTAGATTGCAAGGTAGCAACCAACGGCTACGAGAACAACGCTTAGAGCGGTTTTCAGTCGGGTAGGAGTAACGATGTGAGCGATTTTCCATCCAACGACTGCCCCTGCGAGTAACGGAATCCCGATTACCGCTACGAGTGACGCCGACACGTTTCCCTGCAAGAGATAGCCCGCGGCTGCAAAGATTGCAATGAAAATCGACTGAACCTGTGCGACAGCGATAGCCAACAACATCGGGACACCAATTGTGATCAACATCGGGGCTGCAAATACCGGGCCGCCGACACCTAATAAACCGCTGACGGCTCCGAGGACAAACCCGATTCCACTGGGGACGACGAGTCCTCGTCTGTCTGTGAC
Organism: Halosolutus sp. YCN4; assembly: GCF_059736495.1. Taxonomy (NCBI): domain Archaea; kingdom Methanobacteriati; phylum Methanobacteriota; class Halobacteria; order Halobacteriales; family Natrialbaceae; genus Halosolutus; species Halosolutus sp. YCN4. The sequence goes on from NZ_JCASSM010000011.1 coordinate 9,912, forward strand.
ATCTAGCTGGTACAGCGGACGGAGTCCACGATGCTCTCGATAGACGATATTGATACCGGTTACCGTGGCCGCGATGCCGAGTAAAACTCCGAACGTCGTCCGTGGAAGAACGGAATTCGCCAGTGCACCGAGGGGGCTCCAATAATACTCGAGAGGCTGAGTACGAGTGCCATCGCGCGACCGTTTCCCGTCCGTATCTCGCCAGAGCGGACGTACACAGCGCTTCCGACCAGACCCGTTGCGATGAACGTCGCGTGTGCTGTTCCCGCGACCGTACTCGAGGGAAGGGTCGTCAGCGAGTACAATGCGATCGTCACGAAAATCCCACCCGGGCCCAGTGTCGTAATGCCGATTCCAGAGAGAAATGCAACTGCCGGAAGTACCACCAGAAGTGGAAGCCCGATCGCAAGGTCAATCATTCGGTCCAATACGTTCAGGAGATGTAATATGGGTTTTGCAAAGACAGGGTCTTGTTTAGACGGCTAAAATCACCCGTTAGAGGCGTCGAGCGCTAGTTCGACGTTTCTGACGGCGCATTTGAGAACGAGTTCGCGGAATTGACCGAACCACGTCCTCGCTCGAACGATCTCGCCGTA
>NZ_JCASSM010000012.1:0-5221 GCF_059736495.1 Halosolutus sp. YCN4
TTTCCCAGAGGGTCTCCCACTCCAGTACTCACCGAAACGCAGGCGGGCTTATCTTCCGTGTTCGGGATGGGTACGGGAGGAACCCCGCCGCTGTGGCCGCCTTAACGCCGACTCACGGAATCGAACCGTGATCATACCAATATCGGTGGCGGAAGACCGCGTTGTACGTGTAGTCCAGTTAGCGCCCGGACCCGTTCTCGAATCACGGATCCAATGCGATGTAGTGTATGAGTGTGTGGCTCGGCCGATTAGTGCTCGCGGGCTCAACACCTCGTTGCCTCGGTGCGTACACCCCGAGTCTATCGAACTCGTCTTCTACGAGTGGCCTCGGTGGTTCCTCTTTTCCAGGTGGGTTTCGAGCTTAGATGCGTTCAGCTCTTACCCCGTGGTGCGTAGCTGCCCGGCACGTGCTCTTTCGAACAGCCGGTACACCAGTGGCACCCATTCGTAGTTCCTCTCGTACTATACGAACGTTCCCGTCAGGAACCGTAACACCCCCAATAGATAGCAGCCGACCTGTCTCACGACGGTCTAAACCCAGCTCACGACCTCCTTTAATAGGCGAACAACCTCACCCTTGCCCGCTTCTGCACGGGCAGGATGGAGGGAACCGACATCGAGGTAGCAAGCCACCCGGTCGATATGTGCTCTTGCGGGTGACGACTCTGTTATCCCTAAGGTAGCTTTTCTGTCAGCAATTGCCCGCATCAAGCAGGCTAATTGGTTCGCTAGACCACGCTTTCGCGTCAGCGTCCGTCGTTGTGCCGGACACTGTCAGACTTCCTTGTGCTCTTGCGCTCTATCCCGCGTCTCCGACGCGGGTGAGGAAATCTTGGGGCGCGCCCGATATCTTTTCAGGCGCGTACCGCCCCAGTCAAACTGCCCGGCTACCAGTGTCCTCCGCCAGGAGTGAGAGTCGCAGTCACCATCGGGTAGTATTTCAATGACGCCTCGGTGGCCCGCTGGCGCGGGTACCTGTGTAACGGCTCCTACCTATGCTGCACAATGGCGACCACGTCTCAGTGACAGCCTGCAGTAAAGCTCTATAGGGTCTTCGCTTCCCCTTGGGGGTCTCCAGACTCCGCACTGGAACGTACAGTTCACCGGGCCCAACGTTGGGACAGTGGCGCTCTCGTTGATCCATTCATGCAAGCCGCTACTGAAGCGGCAAGGTACTACGCTACCTTAAGAGGGTCATAGTTACCCCCGCCGTTAACGGGTCCTTCGTCCCCTTGTAAGGGGTGTTCAGATACCCGCACTGGGCAGGATTCAGTGACCGTACGAGTCCTTACGGATTTGCGGTCACCTATGTTGTTACTAGACAGTCGGAGCGCCCGAGTCACTGCGACCTGCCACTTTCCGTGGCAGGCATCCCTTATTGCGAACGTACGGGACTAACTTGCCGAATTCCCTAACGTCGGTTGCTCCCGACAGACCTTGGCTTTCGCCGCCACGAGTACCTGTGTCGGATCTCGGTACGGACAGTGTGCTCGCCTTTTCACGGGCTCTAGGTTGACCTGACTTGCGCTATCCTGCCATTCGAACGCTTCGTGCCATTACGGCTTCCACGCTCTTCGACAGTTCGACCGGGCGAAAGCCCGGCTCAGGCGGCCCCAAAGCGTCGGCTTTGAGTGCACACTGGCATAGGAATATTAACCTATTTCCCTGTTGTCGTACTCGAGTTGCGGTACGACTTAGGACCGGCTAACCCTCAGCTGATCAGCATTGCTGAGGAACCCTTACTCGTTCGGCCGTCGGGGTTCTAACCCGACTAACGCTGCTACTATGACCAGGATTTTCGTTTCTGAACGGTCCACACGACCTCTCGGCCGTGCTTCCACCCGAACAGAACGCCAACCTACGGGATCGTGTTGTGACACACGCCGCTAGGTCTCGGTGGTGGATTTGAGCCCCGATCATTTTCAGCGCGCCGAACCTCGGCCGGTAAGCTGTTACGCTTTTCTTAGAGGGTAGCTGCTTCTAAGCTCACCTCCCGGCTGTCTAGGGCTCGGCACCACTTTCGATCGCACTTAATCCACACTTGGGGACCTTAACCCAGCTCTGGGTTGTCTCCCTCACGGTACACAGGCTTACCCCGCGCACCGGACTCCCCGCGTCGAGCGGCGTTCGTAAGTTCGGAGTTGGACAGGGGGGCGCACTCCTCTCGGAGTGCGGTCCCCCAATCCGTCGCTCTACCTCACGAACTACCTCGGCGGAGGTGATGCTTCGACATCTTTCGGTTGGAACCAGCTGTTTCCGGACTCGATGGGCCTTTCACCCCTAGACGTAGATCACGAGAGGGTATTGTAGGACACCAACTCTAGCAGGCCTCCACGTGCCTTTCGGCACGCTTCACCTTGTCCACGCCTAGATCGTCCGGTTTCGGGTAATGCCCGTTTGACTCCCCGCGCTTGAACACGGCGGCCCTCATGCAAAGCATTGCGGCCATGTCGGTTTCCCTGCGCCTTCCCCGATGATCGGGTTAGACTCGTCAAACAGGCATACTCCCTGGTTCGTTTTTCAAAACGTACGACGGAACACCGGCTTCCTGTGATTCTTACTGTACCTTCGCAGGTAGGTCATTTCTCACAGGACCTTGTGTGCCCCGTCGCTCTATCGCCAACTGATTTCACGCCCTATTGCACCTCCCTTTGTGGGGTGCTTTTCAGCGTTCGCTCACGCTACTTGTTCGCTATCGGTCTCGAGGAGTGTTTAGTCTTCGCGGTCGATGCCCGCGGAATTCTCGAGGGATATCCAACCCCCGATACTCTGGAGCTGACTCGTCCGTTACTCGTCGACGGTACGGGACTGTCACCCTGTTTCGTGCTCTGTTCCAAGAGACTTCGTGTCGAGTTTCGCGGAGTGATCGTCAGTCCGAACACCACATTGCCTGACGGCTTCGGTTTGGACTGCGTCGCGTTCATTCGCCATTACTAACGACATCGCGGTTGCTTTCTTTTCCTGTCGATACTAAGATGTTTCAATTCTCGACGTTCCCCATTGCGCGAAGCAATTGCGGTGGGGATTCCCATTCGGAGATCCTCAGTTCTTTCCCTCCGTGCGGGTCCCTGAGGCTTTTCGCAGCTTGGCACGTCCTTCTTCAGCTCTCGAGCCGAGCGATCCACCAGCTGGCACAGTAGCCACGTTCATCGGATCGGCAGTTGCGGATGCAACTACGTAGTGACCCGGGAACGGGTCCAGTGGACGCCTGGACTACACGTACACACGGTCTCATCTGCAGGCCTGTAGACAGCAAGCCTGCATTAACCCTTCCCACCCACGCTTGCGCGGGATGGTGCATCGGTTCTGTCGTACCCAATCGTCGCGCCGTCACCCACTTAAGGGGCACGATTCGACGACCGGGACGTGACATGGACCCACAGGGATTCGAACCCTGGGCATCCTCCTTGCAAAGGAGGCACTCTACCACTGAGCTATGGGCCCACCCCCTCGCCAGACGGCGAGGGGAGCAAACGTTAGCCTCGACAGTTCAAAGGTGCCCGATCGGCCAACGGTGATCTCCGAAGAGATCGGTGGTCGATCGAACGTGTGGGCCACTCGTTGTGACCGCAAATCGCGAAGGTGGGTCAGGCCGTCGGCCTGATCCCGGTCTGTGGAGGTGATCCAGCCGCAGATTCCCCTACGGCTACCTTGTTACGACTTAAGCCCCCTTGCGGAGCCCAGATTCGACCGGCGTTGCGCCGGCCTCATCCGGACCCCACTCGGGTGCTTTGACGGGCGGTGTGTGCAAGGAGCAGGGACGTATTCACCGCGCCCTTCTGAGGCGCGATTACTACCGAATCCAGCTTCATGTGGGCGAGTTTCAGCCCACAATCCGAACTACGACCGAGTTTCGGAGATTAGCGCCCCCTCTCGGGGTTGCATCCCACTGTCTCGGCCATTGTAGCCCGCGTGTCGCCCAGCACATTCGGGGCATACTGACCTACCGTTGCCCATTCCTTCCTCCAGTTTGGCACTGGCAGTCCTCCTAATGTACCCATCGACCACGAGGGTCATGCTGGCAATTAGGAGTGTGGGTCTCGCTCGTTGCCTGACTTAACAGGACGCCTCACGGTACGAGCTGACGGCGGCCATGCACCTCCTCTCAGTAGCTCCAGTAAGCTCATCACACTGACCTTCACAGCATACTGTCGGTGCTGGTGAGATGTCCGGCGTTGAGTCCAATTAAACCGCAGGCTCCTCCGGTTGTAGTGCTCCCCCGCCAATTCCTTTAAGTTTCATCCTTGCGGACGTACTTCCCAGGCGGTCTGCTTCACGGCTTCCCTACGGCACAACACAGGCTCGTAGCCTGTGTCACACCTAGCAGACATCGTTTACAGCTCGGACTACCCGGGTATCTAATCCGGTTCGTGACCCGAGCTTTCGTCCCTCACCGTCGGATCCGTCCTCCAGAGGCGCTTTCGCCACCGGTGGTCCGTCCAGGATTACGGGATTTCACTCCTACCCCGGACGTACCCCTCTGGTCTTCCGGTCCCAAGCCAGGCAGTTTCCACCGGACGCCTCCCCGTTGGGCGGGGAGATTTCCCGGCGGACTTGCCTGGCCAGCTACGGACGCTTTAGGCCCAATAATAGCGGTCATCACTCGTGCTGCCGGTATTACCGCGGCGGCTGGCACCGGTCTTGCCCAGCACTTATTCGTACACCACCTTACGGTGTACAAAAGCGAGGACTATATGCCCTCGCACCTGGAGTCCCCTTATCGCACTGGCGTGCAGTGTAAAGGTTTCGCGCCTGCTGCGCCCCGTAGGGCCCGGTATCTTGTCTCAGATACCGTCTCCGGGCTCTTGCTCTCACAACCCGTACCGATTACTGGCACGGTGGGCCGTTACCCCACCGTCTACCTAATCGGCCGCAGCCACATCCTACAGCGCCGGGGCGTTTCAAGCTCTCCGCAATTCCAGCGTGAGAGCCGTATGCGCTATTAGCCTCAGTTTCCCGAGGTTATCGCGCTCTGTAGGGTAGTTTGGCCACGTGTTACTGAGCTATCTGCTACGAGTCTGAACTCGTGCAACTAGCATGGCTAAATCGGACTCCACTAGCAATGACCTCCGGCAGGATCAACCGGAATGCTATGTACTCCCAGTCGTAGACTGGGAGGGTCTGTTGGCGGTGAATGTAGTACACACTCACACAGTTGGGTCCACACGTTCGATGACACTGATCGGAATCGCCGACCGATCGGGCGTCACCGAACTGTCGA
>NZ_JCASSM010000013.1:0-1082 GCF_059736495.1 Halosolutus sp. YCN4
ACGACGTCGAGGATTTCGTCCCAGAGTTCGTCGGTGGCCCACTCGATCGACTGGTCGCCGACCAGCGCCTCACTGACGTCGACGTCGGTTTCTTCGGGAACGCGTTCGGCGCTGCCGGGGTTCCCGGTGATCTTGATCGTCGGCATGATCGCGTTCGAGAGGGTGTGGCCCTGGCCCGTCGAGATGATCATGAAGTGTGCGCCGCCGGCACCGATCCCGGTGACGGATTCGGCGCCGTGACCGGGCGTGTCCATGATGTACATCCCGCTTTCGTCGGGAATCTTCTCGCTGTAGTCGACCAGATCCTGGATGGGGCCGTCGCCGGATTTGACCAGCGCACCGAGGGCTTTCTCCTCGATGGTCGTCAGCCCACCGTCCATGTTGTCGGGCGTCGGCTGGGCGCCGCGAACGTCGAAGCCCGTCGCCTGCAGGCGCTCGTCCCAGCCTTCGACGTAGTCGAGGATCTTCTGGGCGACGTCGTCGTTGACCGCGCGTTCGGCCAGCCCTTCCTCGCCGCCGAAGAACTCCGGCGTCTCCGCGAAGACGGCGCGCCCACCCTCGTCGATGAGCCGCCAGGCGGCCCCCGCCGTGGCCTTGTGCTGGCAGAGACCGCTCGTGGTGTCCGAGGTCGCACAGTTGATCCCGAACGTGAGATTCGAAACGTCATGGGGCTGGCGCTGCTGAGCGCTGGCGTCCTGGACCATCTCTTGGGCGGCCTCGACGGTCGCTTTGAGCCCGTTCATCACGCCTTTCTCGTCGTGGATGTTGACGCTCGCACTCGGGCGCCCCGTCTCCGCGACGTCCGCTGCGAGTTCGTCACCGTCGACGATCTCGCCGGCGTGAGCGACGACGACCGCGCCGTAGGTGTTCGGGTGGGTGGCGTATCCCAGGAGCGTCCGGTAGGTCTGGAAGACGTCGGGTTTCGTCTGACACCGCCCCAGCGGATGGGTGATCGGGATCGCGTCGTCGACGATGTCCGCCGCTCGCTTTACCGTGTCGTTGGCGTACGGTGCCGTCGCGATGATCGGGACGAAGTTTCGAATGCCAATACTGCCGTCGTCTCGTTCGTATCCGAGAAAGTC
>NZ_JCASSM010000001.1:0-1244711 GCF_059736495.1 Halosolutus sp. YCN4
TTTTCCAAGAAGTAAAACGGCGAACCTATCAATTTGGAAATTGTTTTAGAAACGCCGATCCAGAAACGGCCGAAACGTGGCTGCAGAGCTTCGCGTATTGCTGGAACAGGCTAATCTGAACAATGCCGACCGGGGATCACGATTCGTCGAGTCGGTTCCGGATCGATCGTACCCGGGGGCAGTATATCCGTCGCCGCGACACGAAATCCCGTCCTCGTCGGGCGAGCGATGCGGGAGTGAATCCGCGACAGCCGACGAAAGCCGCCGTATCGGGGCCTCAGTCGCCGATCGAGACGACCCCTTCGGTCGAGTCGAAGTGAACGCGGTGGTCCGGCGTGACGGTGAGGCTCACGCTGGCGACCGACGGGTCGGCCGCGGGGCGTTCGACTTCGAGGACGGACAGCCGCGGGCTCACGTCGGCGAGCCGTTCGTACGGCTTCCGGTAGTAGCCGTGGAGGTGGACGCCGTCGTCGACGTCCTCGACGCGCGCCCAGCGGTGGACGATCGAACTGGAGCCGTACCCGGATTCGACGACGATCAGCACGGCATCGTCGAAGTCGACCGCCTGGAGCGGATCGCGAGTCTCCTCGTCGACGGTCTCCATCTCGAGGACGTCGTCGCGCTCCGCAGCGGACGCCAGCAGCCTGACCCGGAACTCGCCGTCCGGGTCCGTCTCGGGGTCTGCCTCGTCCGGCACCGTGATCTCGTGTGGCGGTTCGTCGACGCGGTGATCCGTGTCGACGCGGTCGTCGGTTGTGTCGTCGGTCGTCCCGTCCTCGCTTTCCAGTGGAACGTCCGCCAGTTGCGCGCCCGGGATCGGACTGAACTCGAGCGACGGCGTCGTCGCCATGCCTTCGCCGAGGTAGTCGTCGTTCCACTCGTCGCTGTCGCCGTTTCCGCCGTCGTTCTGCCCGACGGTTCCGGAATCGCCGTCTCCCCCATCGTCGCTGGAGTCGTCGTCCGGTCCCGTCCCGGTACCGTTGGAGTCGGTTAGACAGCCCGCAAGCGCGAACGCGAACGTCCCGCACGCCGTCGTGAGTGCCGTTCGTCGGTGCATACGAGCATCACCGATCGAGACCGGCAAAGGCCTTCTCCAAGCTAAAAGAGCGCTTTCGGTGGGGATTCCCGACGGTCGATCGGACGAGCGTCGCCGACCCAGATTGCCCACGCACGGCCTCGAGCCCGATCGACGAGGCTCACATTCTTCCGTTCGGCCACCGGATTCACTCCCATGTCGAACACAGCGGACTCGTCCGACACCCCGGACGACAGCGTGCGCGTGTGGCTGGTCGAGCGGACCTACTCCGACGACGAACAGAACCTGATCATTCTCACCTACGCCACGCCCGACGGCGATCGGTACTTCCGGAAGGAACGCGCGCTCACGTCGTTTACCGACGTCCGCGACACGACCGCCGCCGTCGACGCCGATCCCGACAACCTCGGCGCGACCGACGATCCGGCCCTGCGAGAGCAGTACGCGGCCGAGGCGACGCGGATGGCGGAGACCCACGATCCCGACGACGTCATCTGACCCGGAGGCGTGCGGCGGTGGCCCGAGTCGCGACCCGCTGGCGACGCCGATCGGGTCAGATCGACGCCGTCCCGAGCGCGAACAGCGCCGTGACGATCGCCCCGACCGTCGGCCCAAGAAGCTCGAGGTCCGCTGCGGTCGCGACCGGGAGACACGCGGCCGCGGCGATCGCCGTGAGAAAATACTGTCAGCCGACGTCGTCGTTCGTGCCGCCCCCTCGGTCGGACGCCGACGCCGCCTCGAGGTACGGCCGGAACGTTTCGAGCCGATCGGTCGATCGGACGATCCCGCGGGGCTTGTCGTACTCGATGACGTCCGCCCGATCGAGTTCCGGCAGGTGTAACTGGTACAGCGGAACGTAGACGTACTGGCGCTGTGTCGGCGTCAGTTCGGCTACGGTCGTCTCGTGTTCGCGCGCGGCGACGTGGTCGGCGAGATCGCCCATCTTGACTGCGTCGTCTGCATCCAGCAGGTAGTGAATCGTCTCCCGCCGCCGGAACGGCTGGAGGATGCGGAACGCTTCGTCGGGAGACAGCGAGGGCGCTTCGGTTCCCGATTCCGTGGACGGGGCATCCGGGTCGCGGAAGGGGCGGTCTGTGGTTGTCATCCTCCTCGACCGAGTTCGGGGACCGCCGCTACCTAAACCTTTTTGTATAATTTAGTAGCATTGTATTTAAAGAAGTCACTAACGAACGTACCGTGGCGACGATCGATCCCCCGCCGACGCACCGAGTCGACCGAACCCGGATGCCGCTAGGAGATACCGCTCTTCCACGCGCCGTCTCGCGGCCGGTCGATGTTTCGCAGTCTCGCGGCCCTGTAATCATAGTTTTCCCAAATCACAATGGTATGCCTTCCAATTCCGAACTGCGTCGCGGAATAAATCGTACGGACGGGGCGTGGACTGAAACGATCGCAGTCCCTGTGAGCCGATACGACGCCGGTGACCGATCCGACGGTCCCGAGCGTAACGGGACGAGTCGATAAAAAGAGGGTGCGGTGTTCCGGGGCGATCGTCCCGTCAGTTGGTCGTGATGACTTCGATCACGTCGCGGGCCTCGACCGCGTAGTCCTTGCCGAGCTGGCGGTTCGATCGGCAGTCGATCGCGTGGAGGAACCCGTCGCCGATGTCCGAGTGGAGGCTGTAGGCGAAGTCCTCGGCGGTCGCGTTCGGCGGAATCAGGTAGCAGTCGGGAAGCACCTCGCCGCGTTCGTTCCCGAGGCCGTTCGCGCCGCCGGGGAAGACCGGCGTCACGCCCAGGACGTCGAACAGGGCTGTCTCGAGGGCCGCCTGGACGCCGGTCGCGCCGTATTCGTCGAGGAAGTCGCGGATTTGTTCGAGGCCCTGCTCCTGTTCGCCAGAGACGTCGCCCGTGATCTCGAAGTCGTCGTCGCCGGGACGGTACTCGACGACCCCGGCCTTGTCGGCCGACTTCAGCGCCTTCTCGGCGTGGGCGCTACAGGGGACGATCGTCAGGTGGTCGTACGCCGGATCGGTCGTGATCTCCTCGTAGTTCGCCTGGGCCTCGGGAGTGTCCATCTTGTTCGCCGCGATCACCATCGGCTTGGTCTCTTTGCGGATCTCGCGGGCGAGGGTTAGTTGATCCTCGTCCTCCCACGCCGCGGGTTCGAAGCCGACGTCGACCCGCCGGATGAGGCGCTTGATCTCGTCCTCGTTCGTCTTGAACGCGCTCATCTGCTCGGCGAGTTCCGCCTCGATCGCGTCGTCCTCGGTGGTGTAGCCCGACTCGTAGCGTTCGATCCCCTTCTCCAAGATCCCGAGGTACCACTGGTCGAGTTCCTGCTCGAGGAAGGCGATGTCCTCCCGCGGGTCGTGGCCCTCGGTCGGTTCGCCCTCCGCGTCCGTCTCGCCGGAGAAGTCGACGACGTGGACGAGGACGTCCGTCTCGTTCAGGTCCGTGAGGAACTGGTTGCCGAGGCCGGCCCCCTCGTGTGCGCCGGGAATGAGGCCGGCGACGTCGACGAGTTTCGTCGGGACGAACCGCATCCCGTCGTCGCAGTAGCCCACGTTCGGGGTACACTCCTCGTCGAACTCCGGCGCGGCGCACTCGACGCGGACGTAGGCCTCACCGACGCTGGGATCGATCGTCGTGAACGGGTAGGCCCCCTCGGGCACGTCGTTCATCGTTGCGGCGTTGAAGAAGGAGGACTTGCCGACGGAGGGTTTGCCGACGAGTCCGATGCGGTAACTCATTGGTCGGTCTGGGCGGGCACCGCCTAAACTGGTTTCTCTTCGAGAGTGCCGTGGGACGAACCAACGTGGCACGCGCTTACCGACCCGCAGTACGTCCCCCGCTGGCCGATCGAATCGGACGTCGCGTCGGATCGCCCTCAGACGTGCGTCGGCGCTTCGACGGTCGTCTCGATGTCGAGTTCGCTCGCGACGTCGTCGAGGAGGTCACCCTTGACTTCGGCGACCCGCCACCCGATCTCGGCGACCAGCGGCGGGTCGAACTCGTCGCGGATCGTCTCGAGGTGCGATCGCTCCGTCTCGACGCGTTCGCGGAGGTAGCGTGCGCCGCGGCCGTTCTCGTCGGGGTCGGGCGAGGGAGTGAGTTTGTTCGCGACGAGGCCGCGAACCGCGAACTCCTTCTCGCGGAGGTCGGCGATCGATCGCTCGGTCTCGTTCAGCGAGAGTTCGTCCGGGTTCAGGACGAGGAAGAAGGCGGCGTCGTCGCTCAGCGCGTTGCCGGCGAACTCGAAGAACTCCTTGCGGTCCTGCAGTCGGGCCAGGACGGGGTCGCCCTCCATGACGCGACGCGGTTCGTTGCTCCCGACCGCCGCCTTCTCGAAGAGGTCGATGCTCTGCCGGCGTTTGTACATGAGCCGATCGATCCACCCCTCGAGCAGGTCCGGCAGGCCGAGCAGGCGGAGCGTGCTCCCCGACGGCGCGGTGTCGAAGACGACCCGATCGTAGGCGTCGGCGTTGCGCATCACGTCGACGAACCGATCGAACAGCGCGGACTCGTACGCGCCGGGGGTGCCGTGGGCCATCTCCAGTTGGCGGTTGATCTCGTTGACCATCGCGGCCGAGACCTGTTCGGAGAGGTCCTGGCGGATCTCGTCTAGGTGCCGCGTGACCTCGTCCTCGGGATCGAGTTGCATCGCGTCGAGTCCGTCGATCCCCTCGACGGACTTCGGCGAATCGTCGAACGGCTGGTCGAACACGTCGGTGACGGAGTGGGCCGGGTCGGTCGAGACGACGAGCGTCCGGTGGCCGTCGCGGGCACAGCGAAGCCCGTAGGCGCACGAGACGGTCGTCTTGCCGACGCCGCCCTTGCCGCCGAAGAAGACGAACGGTTCCATCAGAAGTGGTACTGCTGGCCCTTTCGTTCGAGGAGCGTGCCGCGGTCCCAGAGCCGTCGCTCCCAGGACTCGAACTCGTCTTCGAGGAACGGGAGCAGTTCGGCGGTGTAGTACGAGACGGGCGAGGGGATCCCGAACGCGTCGGGGAAACACGCGAGCAGGAACGCGTCCTCGGCGTCTTCGGCCTCCTTTTCGATCTTCTCGTAGGACGGGTGCGAGATCATCCCGTGATAGAGCCCGCGGAGCCACTCCTCGAGCGTCGCCCGGAACGATTCGATCCGATCGGCCAGGTCCATGCCCGTACGTGCGGTTCCGGCGAGTAAAATCTGTCGAGGGACGCTTTCAAGGCGTCCGACTCCCAGTGTCCGGATATGGACGCCGACGAGACGATTCCGGTGACGATTCTCTCTGGAAGTCTGGGCGCTGGCAAGACGACGCTGCTCAACCACCTGCTGTCGACCGCCGGCGATCGGACGCTCGCGGTGCTGGTCAACGACATGGGCGAGGTGAACGTCGACGCGGAACTCGTCGCCGAGGGCTCCGAACTGGAACTCGACGACGGCGTCGCGGAACTCTCGAACGGCTGTATCTGCTGTGAGTTGCAGGACGACCTCGAGACGGCCGTCGTCAGGCTGGCCCGCGATCGATCCTTCGACCACCTCGTCGTCGAGTCGTCGGGCATCTCCGAACCCGCGCCCGTCGCGCGGCTGTTCACGACGGAGTCCCGCGTCGCCGCGCGCTACACGGTCGACACGCTCGTGACCGTCCTCGACACGCCCGCCTTCCTCGACGCCTTCGCCGGCGAGGCGGTTCCCGAACGCCGCGGCGAGGAGGCCGATCGGCCCCTCTCGGACCTGCTCGTCGATCAGGTCGAGGTTTCGAACGTCGTGTTGCTCAACAAGGCCGACCGGTGCAGCGAGGACGACCTCGCGGCGGCAGAGGAACTCGTCCACGCGCTCCAGCCGGACGCCGAGACGATTGGGACGGAGTTCTCGGCGGTCGATCCCGATCGCGTACTCGGTCGCGGGCTGTTCGACCCCGATCGGCTCTCGGAGTTGCCCGGCTGGAAACGCGCGCTCGAGGACGATCACGAGGATCACGTCGACGACCACGAGGACCACGGTGGCGGGGGCGAGCACGCCGACGAACACGACCCCGACGCCGAGCACACACACCACCATCCCGACGAGGTCTACGGCGTCTCCTCGTTCGTCTTCCGGCGTCGGCGGCCGTTCCACCCGGATCGGTTCGCGTCGTTCCTGCGCGATCTCCCGTCCGAAATCGTCCGCGCCAAGGGAACGGCGTGGCTCGCGGGCAACGAGATGCGGGTCGCGATCGCTCAGGCCGGGCCGTCGATCAGGGCCACCGCGCAGGGACCGTGGATCGCGAGCCTCCCCGAGATCGAACGCGACATGTACCGATCGAACCGACCGGACCTCGCGTGGGACGACGAGCACGGCGATCGGCGGACCGAACTCGTCTTCATCGGCACCGACTACGACGAATCGGCGCTCCGCGCGGCGCTCTCGGAGGCGCTCGTGACCGACGACGAGTGGGCGAGCGACGACTCCCTCGCGACCGACGACTCGTTCCCCGACGAGCAGGGCGCGGAGACGGTCGTCCGCGAACCCTGAGTTGCGTCAGCAGGCGCAACTCCGGCCGGTCGAGCGCTCGAAGCGCATCTCGTCGCCGCAGTCGGGACACGTCGGCGTCTCCTCCTGCGAATCGGCTCGCTCGTCCTCGAGATCGACGTCCCTGATCCGCACGCCGCAGTCGTCGCACCAGTAGGCCCCCTTGGAACCGTCCGTGGGGCGGTCCGTGGGTCCGGTCGAGTCGAACACCGCTTTCATCGAGTCGATGAATCCCATAGTCGATCGTTCGGCGCCGACCCTAACAATTCTTTGCAAGTGTGTCTCACACGTGCACGATCGATCGGGCGTGATCGACCCTACCCGCGAACGAGCAACGGGATCGCGAGCGCGACGATGAGCGCCACGAGGACGGGGATGAGGTAGAACAGCCGCTCGGCGCGGATCCCGGCCGGGACGAGATCGACAGCCTCCGGTCGGGCGGTCCACACCTGCCTGTAGTACGCACCGACGGTCACGAGGACGAAGAGCGCGGCGGACGCGGCGATCGATCGGTCGAGCGACGCGCCGAGTGCCTGTCCGTACAGGGGGCCGAACGACAGCAGAATCATGAACGCGAGGCCGGCGACGACGACGAACGGAACGGGATCGACCGGACTTCCCTGACGGTTCCGAGGGCGCATACTCCAGGGACGCCGTCGAACGGCAAAGAGCTAAGTGTTGCAGGCACAGTTGTCCCCTATGAGCGATCGGGATCAGGAAGCGGAGGGATTCAGCGAAGGCGTCGCGACCTCCCGGGGGGATCCCCGCGTCCTGTTTCTCATGAACGCGATCCTGTCGATCCTGTTCGGCTGGACGATCGTCTGGGGGCTCTCCTTCGTGGGAATCGTCGAGTTCGGATTCGTCAACGTCGCGACCGCGGCGATACTGCTGTTCGCGATGACCTACGCCGTGACGATGGCCTGATCCGGTCCCGAGAAACTGGGGCGTATCGAACGAGGTGACTACCGTCCGTAGATCAGTCGCTGTGCGGCGTCGTCGATCCGGGCGGTCACCCGTCCTGCCCATGCAGCGGGCGATACCCGCCTGAGCGTCTCGTCGTCGATCTCGATCGCGCCGTCGGCGAACGGATCGCGATCGGCGGTCTCGGCGTCCTCTTCGGATTCCACGACGTCGACCACCGACGACATCGCACACCGGCCGCAGGATTCGGTTTGCTTTCCTCCCATGGGACTCTCTTGCACGATAGTACGTCTCCAGGGGCTAAAACGTACCGCCCCGACGGCCCGGGCGGGCCAGTTCGCCGCCGCGTTCGGTCACCGACGAATATTTGCGATCCCGGTCGTTACGGGGTGGTATGGGATACCGAATCGTCGATCCGGACGCGATCGACCCGGCGCCCGATCGGCCCAGCGAGTGCCGGAAGCTGTCGGATCCGGCCGGACTCGAGACGATGGCGATCAATCGGTTCCGCGCGAAACCGGGCGAGGAACTTCCGCTTGCCTACCACTACCACGACACGCAACAGGAGGCGTTCTACGTCCTCTCGGGGACACTGGCGATCGAGACGCCCGACGAGACGTACGAGGTGCCGAGCGACCGCCTGTTCGTCGTCGATCCGGAACACCCCCAGCGCGCGTACAACCCGGCCGACGCCGACGATCCGGTGACCGTGCTGGCGATCGGCGCACCGCAAGCCGACGACGACGTACACGCCTACGACCCGGCCGACGCATGAGCGAGGGGGAATCGCCGACGGCCGACGACCTGCCCGCGGAGATCCGTGAGGCCGCACCGGAGTGGGCGGACGAGTACCTCGATCGGGTCGCCCACCGGCTGGTGTACAGTTACGATCTGGAGAAGAATTACCGCTACGGCGGCGAGCGGTGGGACCTCTACGGCGAGATGCGCGTGGTCAACCAGAAGCAGTTCTTCCACCCCGCGCTCTCCTACGCCGACCACGAGGCCGAGGAGTACGTCTTCGCCCGCCGGGAGTCCCGGCCGACCGTCGCGGAACTCGATCGACTCGTCGACCTGGGCCACGAGATCGCCGACGAGCGGATCGTCGCCGACGAGGAGCACTTCGGGACGGACGTGAGCTTCGTGCTCGTGGCCGACGAACTTCCCGACGACGTCCGCGGGTACGTGTCGGGCTTTCGCGATCGAACCCTGCTGAAGTTCGGCTACTACGGGCACTACGACGTGAACCTGGTCGTCGTCGTTCCCGACGACGAGGAGTGCGTCGCCAGCGAGGCCGCCGACGTCGCCGAGGCGTTCACGCTCTGGGACGACGTGAGCGAACCCGAGGTCGGCGTGCTGTCGCGATTCGCGAAGCGGTTCTGGCGATAGCGATCGGTGTCTCTCGGGCGCATCCGCACGCGTAGCTACGGTCGGCAAAAAACGGAAAATCGTGTTTGCTCGTTCTCAGTCGTCGCCCGGTGCGGCGGGCGCTTCCGGTTCGCGACGGACGTCCTGAATGTTCCTGTACCCGAGCCTGACCAGCGCGAGCGCCAGTCCGATCAGGACGAGGCCGATCGCCATCTGCACGATCGCCGAGATCGTCGCCTCGGTGGTTCCCGCCCCGCCCTGAATCAGGTTCAGGTAGAGGTTCTCGTAGAACACCAGGATCGAGAGGCCGAGGACGGTGATCGTCACCATGATCGCCATCGGGACGCCGGTCGAGATGAGCTGCTTGCTGTCGTCCCAGTTGGCCAGCCAGACGGTCGCGGTCAGCAGCGCCAGCGCGGCGAGCAGCTGGTTCGCGCCCCCGAACAGCTGCCAGAGGACGACCCACTGGCCGGAGACGACGAGCAGGTACGCCGGAACGGTCTGGACGATCGGGTTCGTGTACCGTCCGCGAGCGAACGACGCTGGATTGGCGTTCAGTCCGGTGTCGGTCCGGCCCGCAGGCGTGCCGACGATCTCTTCCATCATGTACCGGCCGAGGCGGACGGCCGTGTCGGTCGACGTGAGCAGGAAGCTACACAGCACCAGCGCCATGAACACGGCACCGACGTTCTCGGGAACGCCGAGGCTGGTGAGGATGAGCCCACCACCGGACGCGAAGTTCGGCAGTGCGGCACCGATTCCACCGGCGGGATCCGCGAAGCCCCACACCGCGAGCGTCGAGAGCGCGACCGCGGCGAGCAGCCCCTCGCCGAGCATCCCACCGTAGCCGATCAGGCGGGCGTCGGTCTCCTTGTCGAGTTGCTTCGCGGTCGTCCCCGAGGAGACCAGCGAGTGGAACCCGCTGATCGTCCCGCAGGCGATCGTGATGAACAGCAGCGGGAACAGCGGCGCGTACCCGGCCGCTTCGACGCCCCAGAACCCTTCGAACGCGCCGATCGAGCTGTCGATGACGAGCGGTTCGGACGAGGTTCCGAGGAACGTCCCGACGATGATCGCGACGATCGCCCCGCCGACGCCAGTGTACAGCAGGAACGACGACAGGTAGTCACGCGGCTGGAGCAGGACCCACACCGGGAGCGCGCTCGCGATGGCGGCGTACAGCATCACGATCGGGATCCAGGCTGCGGTGTTCCCGCCGAGATCGGCCGCACCAGGTACCCACTCGCCGGAACCGCCGATCAACACGATCGTTCCGGCCGGGTAGTCACCGGCGAACAGCGCCAACGGGTACTGGATCCCGACCCAGACGGCCGCGAACACGCCCACGACGAACACGATCGTTCCGGGAATGAACGGGCCGTTGAACTGGTACAGGTAGACCCCGAACACGAGCGCCAGAGCGATATAAATGAACGACGCTGTCACGACCTGTGGGAACGCGTTGAACACGATCCCCACGACGAGCGCGAACACGGCCACGACCAGGATGATCGTCAGGAACGCGAACCACAGCAACATGTTCTTGCCGCTCTTGCCGACGTACTCGCCGATCATGTAGCCGATCGACTTCCCCTCGTGGCGCAGACTGCCCGACAGCGAGACGAAGTCGTGAACCGCGCCCATCAGCGGGTTACCGATCGCGATCCACAGCAGGGCGGGAACCCAGCCCCAGATTGCCCCGGCCGTGATCGGGCCGACGATCGGAGCGCCCCCCGCAATACTCGAATAGTGATGCCCCAGTAAGACCGGTTTCTTCGACGGGATGTACTCCTGCCCGTCCTCGTACTTGTGTGCCGGTGTCTCTCGATCCTCGTCGAGTTCGACGAACTGTGTGAGATACCGCGAGTACCCCACGTACCCCACTGTGAACGTTACCAGTACCGCGGCAACGATCCAAATCACCTGTGTCATGCTAGTTCCAAACAAATCCAGTGAGTGCGAGAACCTTAATAGTTGTTTATTTTTCTCGCCGGAGCTCGACGAATATTTTCTAACTGAGGCGTTAGCCTCCGTATAGAAGAATAATTGTCGATTTGACTGGTTGTCTATGTCGATCGCTCGTCGGCCGATCGCTCACCCGGCGATGGCACTCCATCCCCATCCGGCCAGCGCGAGTACGACGAGTGCCAGGACGGCGAACACGCCCCACTGCTGGGCCCCGGTATCCGCGACCGGTGCGAGGAGGTCGACGAGCCCCGTCGCCTGCATCATCCCGAGTGCGAGCAACAGCAAGCCGAAGATCGAGACGACGGCGACGCCGACCCAGTTTCGGAGCATCCACTGGTCCTCTTCTTTCGCCTCACGTTTGGTGTTCGTGGGCTTCTCGGTCGGCTCCCGATCGGGTTCGGACATACGCCGGGCTAGCAGCGAGGCAGGGGAAACGGTTCTACCTGCAGGTTCCGGCCGTACCGTGGGGGGCCGTCCCCACGGTCGGCGTCAGTCGAGGACGGCTTCCAGCGCGTCCATCGTCCGGTCGACCCGATCGACGCGGGCGTTGTGACCCATGTGTCCGATCCGGAGGATGTCGTCCTCGAGGTCGCCGAGACCGGTCGCGAGGACGATGTCGTGGTCCTCGCGCATCGCCCGCTGCAACTCGCCGGCCCGGCCGTCGACCGAGAGCGCGGTCACGGTCGGCGACGAATCGCGTTCCTCGGCCGGGTATCGCTCCAGGCCGAGGTCGGCGGCGCGCTCGCGACACCGCCGCGCCGCCGTCTCGTGGCGATCGAAGACGGCGTCGAGCCCCTCGTCGAGAAGCAAGTCGACCGCCGCGTCGAGGCCGTACAGGTTCGCCGTGAGGTGAGTGTAGGGGAACCACTCGTCCTCGGCCGCCGTCCGCCACGGTTCGAGGTCGGCGTAGTAGGTCTCGTTCTCGACCGTCTCGATGCGCTCCCAGGCCCGATCGCTGATCGCACACGTCGTCAGGCCCGGCGGCGCGCTGAAACACTTCTGGCTCGCCCCGAGACAGACGTCGATCTTCCCCGTCGGAACCGGCGTCCCGCCCAGCGAGGAGACGGCGTCGACGACGCTGATGATGCCCCGATCGGCGAGCAGGTCGAGGATCGGGTCGAGGTCGTTCAGCGTCCCCGTCGGCGTCTCGCAGTGGACCATCGTCGCCACGTCGAACGCCTCGTCGGCGTCGTCGAGACGCGCCTCGATCGTCCCGCGATCGAGCGTCCCCTCCCAGGGCACGTCGCAGACGACGGCCTCCCCGCCGTACTGCTCGACGAAGTCGGCGAACCCCTCGCCGTACAGGCCGTTCGAGAGGCACAGCACTCGATCGCCGCGATCGACCAGCGAGGCGACGGCGGCCTCGAGGCCGAGGATCCCCTCACCCCCGAGGACGACGACGTCCCGTCGTTCGGTCGCTTCCCTCGAAGACCCGCCGCTCCGGTCCGCGTGGTAGATCCTCGCCAGTTTGTCCGTCAACTCGCGGTAAAACGCGACGAACTCGGGTTCGACGTCCGGGTTCGGGGTCGGTTCGGCCATCCGCTGGCGGATCGCCGCCGGGACCTCGGTCGGGCCCGGCGTCATCCGCAACGTCTCCGTCGATCGGTCTGTCACGTCTCGACAGGCACCACCCTGTCAAATAAACCCCTATCGTCTCGCTCGCCGCGCCGGCGTCGCAGCCGCCCGCGGACGATCGGCGTCGCCGGAAATATCCCGATCGAGAGTCGGTCGATCTCCTCGACGTCGAAGGCGCCGTGGCAGACGAACCGGTCGACGGTGTCGCGGTTCAACTGGCAGCCGCCGGCCGCTCGCTCCCAGAGCGGGTTCAGGACGTCTTGCCCGGCGGCGCGCCAGCCGTCGGCCCTGACGTGCTCTATGAAGCGCAACTCGCCGCCGGGTTTCAGCACTCGCGCGACCTCGTCCAGCGCCGCGTCGGGGTCCGCGATCGTACAGAAGACCAGGCCGGCGAGGACGACGTCGAAGGCGTCGTCGGGATAGGGTAACGACTCGGCGCGAGCGTCCCGGAGGTCGACGGGGCAGCCGACCTCGCGCGCTTTCCGCGCCGCCCGCCGGCGCATGTGGGGATCGGGTTCGATCGCGTGGAACTCGACCTCGTGGTCGCTCGCCGCGACGTGCGGGACGTTCGCCCCCGTTCCCGCGCCGACGTCCAGCACTCGCCCGGAGAGGTCGGCCGTCAGGTACCGTCTGTGCGGGGCGAACAGGGCCCGCTCGGGGACGACCCAGTCGTACACCGCGGCCACCAGCGGGTGTGAAACCTCGTCGGTCGACTCGCTACAGGTCGTTCGGGTCCCGTCGTGAGTGGACATCGCGTACGCCGACCGACGGGGGACAGCGGGAAACCGGTTGTGCTCCCGAACTGGTGGCCCGTCGGCCGCGTGCCCGCGCTCACCGAATCGTATCCGGAATCCGATCGATCACGTCGGTCGCGACGACGCCGGGGCCGAACTCGGCCGTCGCCAGTTCGCCGGCCTTGCCGAGCACCCACGTCCCGAGTTCGGCCGCCGCGGCGCGATCCATTCCCCGGCCGAGCAGGGACCCGACGATGCCGGCCAGCGTGTCGCCGGAACCGGCGACGGTGGGCGCCGACGTCTCCGTCTCGTTCCGACTGCGCTCCCCGTCGGCGACGATCTCGTCGACGTCGCCCGTCAGCGCGACGACCTCGTAGATCGGATCGGCGACGAACGCGCGGACGTGGTCGGACCCGGTCCGGAGTGCCGCTCGCCCGACGAGCGCGGGCTGGTTGGGGTACTCGATCGCCCCGCCGCCGACGCCGACGCGACCATTGTCGTTCCCGCCCTCGGAGACGTTCGAGAGCGTTCGTTGCAGGCGTCCCATAACAGGATTCCCGCCGGTCGACTGGTAGGCGTTCGGCAGGCGTGTTCCGGTCGCCCGCCCCGACGTATGCCACGTCAAAACATAGTGGGTGGGCCTCGTAGCGCCACCCATGTTCGACGATCGAACGGACGCCGGCGAACAGCTCGCAGCGGACCTCGAGCGGCGCGGCTTCGAGGCGGACGTCGTCCTCGGCATCCCGCGCGGGGCGTTGCCGGTCGCTCGACCCGTCGCGGACGCGCTCGACGCCGACCTGGACGTCGTCGTGGCCCGAAAGATGGGCGCGCCGGGGAACCCGGAACTGGCGATCGGCGCGGTCGCGAGCGACGGGAGCGCCTGGTACAACGACGACCTCATCGATCGGCTGGGCGTGGACGCCGCGTACCTCGACGAAATTCGCGAAGAAGAAGCCGAGAATGCGGCCGAAAAGGCCGATCGCTACCGGGACGCGCCGGGCCTGCCGGACCTCGCGGGCGAGCGCGTGGTGATCGTCGACGACGGCGTCGCCACGGGCGCGACCGCCATCGCCTGTCTCCGGCAGGTCCATGAGTCCGACGCCGAGTACGTCGCGCTCGCCGTCCCCGTCGGCTCGCCCCGATCGATCGCGGAGCTTGAGGACGAGGCCGACGAGGTGATCGCGCTTCAGACGCCCGAGAACTTCCAGGCGGTCGGCCAGTTCTACCGGACCTTCGGACAGGTAACCGACGAGGAGGCGATCGAGTACCTCGATCGGGAGTAGCGGGCCGGTTAAGGATCAGGGCCAGAGGCCGCGCATCTCGTGAGCCCCGTTGATCCGCGAGAGGGCGACGATGTAGGCGGCGTCGCGCCAGGTCACGTCCCGGGCCTCGACCTCCTCGCGGACGGCGTCCCAGGCCGCGACCATCTCGGCCTCGAGTTCTTCCTGGACCCGATCGAGGCTCCACGTGCGGCGGTTGATGTCCTGGAGCCACTCGAAGTAGCTCACGGTGACGCCGCCGGCGTTTGCGAGGATGTCGGGGAGGACGTGGACCCCGTTCTCGGCGAGGATCGCGTCGCCGGCGAACGTGGTCGGGCCGTTGGCCCCTTCGACGACGTACTCGGCCCGCACGTCGTCGGCGTTGTCCTCGGTGATGACGTTGCCGACGGCCGCCGGCACGAGCACGTCGACGTCGAGCGCGAGCAGTTCGTCGTTCGTGATGCGGGTTCCCGTGGCGTTGTCGGTGACCGCTTCAGGCTCCTCGTCGTGGGAGGGGATCCCGGCCACGTCGATCCCGGCCGGGTCGTATACGGCCCCGTTGACGTCGCTGATCGCGACGACCGTCGCGCCCCACTCGTCGAGCAGGCGGGCGGCGTTCGCGCCGACGCTCCCGAAGCCCTGGACGGCGACGGTCGTCTCCTCGATCGCGTCGTCGTAATAGTCGAGCGTTTCGCGGGTGACGATCGCGACGCTCCGGCCGGGCGCTTCCTCGCGACCGCGACTGCCGCCGACCGCGGGCGGTTTCCCGGTGACGACGCCGGGCGTGGTCTCGCCCTCCTGCATGCTGTAGGCGTCCATCAGCCAGGCCATGGTCGCCGGATCGGTCCCCATGTCGGGGGCGGGGATGTCCGTGTTCGGGCCGATCACGTCGCGGATCTCTTGGGTGAACCGGCGCGTGAGCCGTTCCTTCTCGTCGTCGCTCAGGGACTTGGGGTCGACGACGATCCCGCCTTTCGCGCCTCCGAAAGGGATGTCCATCACGGCGCACTTCCAGGTCATCCACATCGCCAGGCCGACGCACTCGTCGCGGGTCACGTCGGGATGATACCGGAGGCCGCCCTTGTACGGCCCGCGAACGCTGTCGTGCTGGGCACGGTAGCCGGTAAAGACGTCGACGCTCCCGTCGTCGCGCTCGAGCGGGACGGTCACCTCGTGGATCGCACACGGGTATCTGAGCCGCTCGAGGACGGTGTCGTCGATCTCGAGATAGTCAGCCGCGCGGGCGAGTTGCCGACGAGCGGTCTCGAGCGCCGTCTCGGGATTCTCGTCCGGCGATCGCTGTGGCTCCGGGTTCGGTGTCGAACGCTGGTGAGACGCCATCGCTACTCGATCGGTGTCCGTCGATTACGCATGTCGGCCCCACACTCCGGACACGTGCCCGGTGCCGACGCGCTGACGACGGTCCCGCAACTGAAACACTCGTAGGTCGATTCGTCCTCGGGATCGTAAGTGACGTCTTTCATGGTAGTCACGACGAACGGATCGGGGGCGATCGTCGCATTAGTATTCTACTAGGGATATTAGGATGAGTGTGTCCCTCAGATAACTAGCCCTCGTCGGAAATGGGGGTTCACTATTCAACGGCTGGTGCAGTATTTGCCGGGAGCCCCACCTCGTCGAACAGGACCTCGAAGAGTTTTCGCTGGACGGTCCGGGTATGACGGTAGAACGCGGCCGGGGAGATGTCGAGCGTCTCCGCGACCTCTTCGCCGGTTTTCGCCCGCGGCGACTCGAAGTAGCCGCCGTAGTACGCCAGCTGGACGACCTCGAGCTGGCGATCGGTCAGTCGATCGAGCAGCGTCGTCCGGAGGTCGCGGGCGGTGGTCCGGTCGACGGTCCGCTTCGATCGGAGTTCGATGTCGTCGAAGGCGTTCGAGACGACGGCCGCGCCACCCCGCTCGTCGACCGTACTCGGGACGTCGACGACGACGCGTGCCTCCTCCGGCGTCGCCTCGACGCTTCGCAACACGACGCCGTGATCAGCGAGCCGCAGCGCGAGAAACGGCCGCGACAGCTCCAGGAGGACGGCACCGCCGTCTCCGGTCCCGTTTCCATCGCTCGCGGCACCGTCGCCGGTGATCACCTGCGCGTCTTCGACGGCGACGAGCCCGGCGGCTGCGGTCGCGACGACCTCCGGGGACGCCCCCTCGACCGTCACGAAGACGGACGCCCCGTCTTCGTGCTGGCGGACGCCGCCGTCGAACGAAAGCCGGGCGTCGGCCTCCCGCGCGAGCCTGGCGAAGACGAACCCGTCGTCGTGGACGACGAACTCGAAGCGCGTCCGCGAGTCCGTCACCAGCGCGCGTTTGCGCTCGACCGCGGCGATCGCGGCCGCGATCGTCCCCCCGAGTTCCGCGAGGACGGCCCGCGTCGTCTCGTCGAACGCGTCCGGTCGATCGGCGTAGACGGTCAACACGCCGTAGGCGAACTCGTCGTACGCGAGGGGGACGCTCGCGACCGACTGGTAGTCCCGCGCGAGCGCGGCCTCGCGCCACGGGTCGTCGTGGAGCCGATCGACCACGTTCGAGACGACGGTGACCTCGCGTTCGGCGGCGGTCCTGATCGCGGGCTCGGTCCCGTGCCGGAGGTCGAGACGGACGCTGTCGAGGTAGTCTCGCCCCCGCTCCGTCCCGCTGTGGGCGATCGACTCGAGCCGTTCGTCCGCCGGGTCGGTCGTGCCGATCCAGGCGAACGAGAACCGATCGGCCGAGGTGAGCCGTTCGCAGACCGCCTCCTCGATCTCCCCGCGGGTTTCCGCCCCGACCAGCGCCTGGTCGATCTCCCTGATGATCTCGTTCAACCCGTCGAGCCGCGAGAGCGTCCGGTTCTGGCGCTTGAGTTCCCGATCGCGCTCCCGGAGCCGTCGCTCCCGCTCGACGCGATCGAGCGCCGCCTCCGCGGTCGCTGCGAGCAGGTCCGCCAGTTCCCGGGTGACCTCGTCGAAGGCGTCGACGTCGGCCGACCCCGCGACGAAGACGCCGTGATCGCCCAACGGGACGAATCCGGCGCTCCGGACGTCCGTCGTCGGATCCGAGAGGGTGGGTGACTCGTGGACGTCGGCGAAGAATCGCGACTCGCCCTCGACGAAGACCTGCCCGGAGATCGTGTCGGCGTTGGCCCGTCTGGGCGAGAACGGGCCGTGAAGCCGCTCCATCGCCGCCGAGGTGGCGGCCGGCCGCAACACGTTTTCGTCGGTGTCGAACAGGAACGCGGCGCTGGCCTCGAGGTCGAGCACGTCCGCCGCATCCGTGACGATCCGATCGGCGATCTCGCGATCGGTCTCGGCGTAGAGCAGTTCCCGGGCGGTCCCGTGCAGCGCCGTCAGCGCCTCCTCGCGGCGCTTGCGTTTCGTCACGTCACGACAGCTGTAGAGGAGCGTCCCGCCCTGGATCGAGACCTCGCGGACGTTGACCAGCAGGGTGTGTTCTCTCCCTGCCTTGTCGGTTGCCGTACACTCGAGGTTCGTCAGCACCCCTTCCTCGGCGAGGCGGTCGCGATCGAAGAGGTCCGGTTCGAGGAGGTCGTCGATCGTCCCCATCTCGTGGATCTCGTCGTCCGTGTAGCCGAAGATGAAGTGAACGTTCGGGCAGACGTAGGTGAACCCTCCCTCGTCGTTCGTGATGAGGACGGTGTCGGTCATCTCGTTCAGCGTCACGCGGTGGAGTTCCTCGGATTCGCGCAGTTCCGCCTCCAGTCGGACCCGCTCGGTGACGTCCGTCGCCTCGGCCAGCAGCGAGACGACCGTCCCCGACTCGTCCCGGACCGGTCGGATGGTCACCTCGTGGGTTCGCGGCCGCGACCCGCCGCCGTCGTCCGTCCCGGTCCGGGTCAGTTCCCGGTACGCGATCGTCCCGTCCGCGGCGCGCTCGACGGCAGTCCGGATCGTCGATCGCCCGTCCTCGGTTCGGTCCCACCAGGGGAGCGTCCAGAACCGTTCCCCGCGGACGTCCCGTTCGGTCGCGTCGATCGCCCCGAGGGCGGCGTCGCTGGCCCGTCGAACCCGGCCGTCGGGTTCGAGGACCCACGAGTACGCTCCGGGGTCCTCGAAGACCGTCTCGAACTGCCGCGCCCGCGCTCGCCGCTCCCGGCGGTCCCGTCCCCGATCGACGGCCCGGTCGACGGCCGCCGCGAGCGCGTCCGGCCCGTCCTCGCGCGGGACGTACTCGGTGACCCCGGCGGCGATCGCCTCGCTCGCGAGCGCCTCGTCGCCGTCGGCCGGCGCGAGCACGACCGGGAGCGCGGGGTCGCGCTCGCGGATCGACTCGAGCAGGTCGAGGCCGGTCCCGTCCGGGAGCGTCCCCGCGGTCAGGACGCAGTCGATCGTGACCGCGTTCACGGTCTCGACGGCCTCGGTCGCGGTCGATACCTCGCGGACGTCGTCGACGCCGTCGGTCGCGACGGCCGCCGCTTCCGCCTCGAACCCGACGACGAGGAGAGTGGTGTGGATCCCTGCGGTACCCATTCGTCGCCACTATGCACGTCACGGGATAGAAGGTATCGGTTATCGTGTCGATCGTGCACACGTATCTCTCGATCGAAGGGCGACGCTCCGCGACTCCGGTTCCAGCGTCGTGGGCCGATCCCTCCGACCGGGCCGGCCAGCCATCGGTATGCGGACAGCGTGAAGACGATGCGGGCCCTCGGGACGACCAGCGAAGGGCACTACGATGACGCGAGATCACGAGACGCGAATCGACGACGACGTCGTCGACGCGATCGCATCGCTCGGAAATCGACGGCGACTCGAGATACTGGTCGCACTGGCCGATCGGGCCCGAGAAGTGGGCGTCGACGGCCACCCGATGACGTTTACGGACCTGTACGACGCGGTCGACGTCGACAGCACGTCGCAGTTTTCCTACCACCTCGATCGGCTGGTCGGCGAGTTCGTCGTCGAGACGTCCGAAGGCTATCGACTCACCTACGGCGGCGACCGGATCGTTCGCGCGATCCGATCGGACCGCTACGCGAGCGCGACGTCGTTCGAGGATCGGGCCGTCGACGGGGCGTGCGTGCTCTGCGAGGGGGACGAACTGGCCGCGTCCCTCGTCGACGGCCGATTCGTCGTCCGCTGTCGCGCGTGTAACGCGACGCTCGTCACGGACTACTTCCCCCGGAGTCAGGCGCGCCACCGAACGGCCGCGGAGATCGTCGACAGCTTCGGCTACCGGATCTGGAGCACGGTGATCCTGATCCAGGGCGACGTCTGCCCCGAATGTTACGGGGTCGTCGACACGCGCGCCAACGATCCCGTGGGCGGGAGCCGATCGTTCCCCGTCCACGTCAGCACCTGCCGCGAATGCGGCCTCGTGATCACGCTCCCGGTCGAGGTAACGGCCGCGTTTCACCCGGCGGTCGTGGGATACTTCTGGAGCCACGGCATCTCGCTGTTTTCCCTGCCGCTCTGGGAGTTCTTCGAGTGCACCACCACCGGGGCCGTGCGGACCGACGTCGTCTCCGAGGATCCGTTCGCCGCGACGATCGAGTTCGCGTTCGACGACGGGACGCTGGCGATCGACGTCGACGAGCACGGCGTCGTCGACCCGGTCGATCCGGTATCGTAGCGCACCCCCCGGCCGTTCCGTGGCCGGTCGGTGATCGCCGATCGAACGGTGCGACCGCGTCGCCGTGCGCTCAAAGATATTTGAGTAGGGGCGCTGTCAATATGTAATCACAATAACAATACTTTTCCACGGGTACGGTCTTGGTCGTGCCATGAGTCGCGTTCCACCGGCCGCGAACGGCCGGACGGAGTACCGGGGTGGTGAGTATGGCCGCGATTGAACTCGACGGCCTCACGAAGCGGTTCGGCGACGTCGTGGCCGTCGACGACCTCGACCTGACCGTCAGGGAGGGCGAAATCTTCGGCTTTCTCGGCCCGAACGGCGCGGGGAAGTCGACGACGATCGACACCCTGCTCGACTTCATCCGCCCGACCGCGGGGAGCGTGACCGTACTCGGCCACGACGCGCAGAGGGAGGGCGAGGCGGTCCGGCGACGGACGGGCGTCCTACCCGACGGTTACCACGTCTACGATCGGCTCACGGGCCGCCAGCACGTCGAGTTCGCGATCGAGATGAAAGGTGCGGACGAGGACCCGATGGCACTGCTCGAACGGGTCCGGATCGCCGACGCCGCCGATCGGAAGGCGGGCGGCTACTCGAAGGGGATGCGCCAGCGCCTCGTGCTCGCGATGGCGCTGGTCGGTGATCCCGACCTGCTCGTCCTCGACGAACCCTCGACCGGCCTCGATCCGAACGGGGCCCGCGAGATGCGCGAGATCATTCGCGAGGAGAACGCCCGCGGGACGACCGTCTTCTTCTCGAGTCACGTCATGGAGCAGGTCGAGGCGGTCTGCGATCGCGTCGCGATCATCGACGACGGCCACCTCGTCGCCGTCGACACGATCGACGGGCTTCGCGACGCGACCGAAACCGGGGAGACGCTGTACGTCTACGCCTCGTCGCTCGACGAGGAGATCGTCGAGCAGACCGCGGCCCTCGACGGCGTCGGGAGCGCCTCGATCCAGGACGGCCGCCTCAGAGTGACGGTCGACGGCGTCTCGAAGTTCGCCGTCCTGCACGCGATCGACGCCGAGGTGGTCCCCATCCAGGACTTCTCGGTCGCCGAATCGTCGCTCGAGGACCTGTTCGTCCGCTACACGACCGAGGAACGGGAGGTGGAAGTATGACCTGGGGAACGATCGCGAAGAAGGACTTCCGGGACGCCATCCAGTCGCGAGCGCTGTGGGCGCTCGTCGCCATCTTCGTGGTGCTGTCGGTCGTCTCGACCTACGCCTACGTCGAGGCCCCCGCGTTGCTCGGCTCCTCGACGGAGGCCACCTTCGGCGGCCTGATCTTCTTCACGATCGGACTCGTCGGCCTGTTCGTGCCGCTGTCGGCGATCGTGGTCTGCTACAAGTCCCTCGCCGGCGAGCGGGAACTCGGGAGCATCAAACTGTTGCTCTCGCTCCCGACGAACCGGCGGTACGTGTTCGTCGGCAAACTTCTCGGCCGGGCCGGGGTGCTCGCGTTCGGCCTCGCCGTCGGGCTAGTGGTCGGCCTCGGGATCGGGGCCGCGCTCCTCGGTGAGATCGACCTCGCGGCGACCCTGCTCTTCGTACTCGCCACGCTGGCCTTCGCGGCCATCTACGCGGCTATCGTCGTGAGCCTCTCCGCGACGACCGGATCGACGTCGCGGGCGACGACGCTGGCGCTCGGGTTCTTCGTCGTCTTCGAACTGCTCTGGGACGTCGTTCCGATGGGGATCCTCTACGTCGTCGAGGGATTCACGCTCCCGGCACAGCCGCCCGACTGGGTGTTCTTCGTCATGCAGCTCTCGCCCTCGTCGGCGTACCTCTCGTCGGTCGTCGCGCTGTTACCTGCTCTCGCCGACGTCGCCGGGGCCGAACCCGACGCCGGTGTCGGCGTCGAAGCCGGCCCGGAGGCGGCGGAGCCGTTCTACGCCTCCCCCGAGGTCGGACTGCTCGTGCTCGCGCTCTGGCTCGTCGTGCCGTTCGTCGTCGGCTACTCCCGGTTCGACGCCGCCGACCTCTGAATCGAGCAGTCTCTCCTCCCCTGAAAACGGCCGGCAGGCGTATTTCGACCTGACGTCCCGCATGGGAATCCAGCCCGTCTCGGGCTCGACCCGATCGGCGAGGAAGGCGTTCAGGACGGCCCCGAGGAGCAGGCAGAGCCCGCCGAGATACACCCACGTGAGGGTCAGCAGGATCGCGCCGGCGATTCCGAACAACGCGACGCTCTCGGCGGTCGCGACGTAGACGCGAAAGCCGATCGCTAGCGCGGTCCACGAGAGCGCGACTGTCCCGGATTCTGCCATACCCTGACGACGTCGGCCCGACAAAAATCGATTCGACCGGAAATCTCTCGGATGCGGCCAGTGTGTCGACGACTTCGGACGCGATCAGCGCGTCGACGACTCGTCGTGGACGATCGACCGGACGTGACCGACGACGCCGCTTTTCAGTTCGACCTCCGGCCCCTCGGGTTCGTCCCCGTAGATCGTGCCGATTTCGCCGACGATCGGTTCCGTCTCCGTCGACTGGACGTCCCGGTCGCCCTGGACGATTTCGACGGTGAGTCCCTGTCGCAGTTCGTCTGCGGTCGGACGCTCTTCGGACATGGGTAGCGGTGTGGCGGGTCCGGCGAAAAGGGTGCTGCCTGCAATCGCGTCGGTGGCCGGCAATAGGGCGCCGACGATCGGTCGACGTAGGTGTCTCTCCGGGCGTCCCGATCGAGACGCTCCCCGTGCCGGATCGCGATGGTTACCGTTTCGTGATGATATCCGTACTCTCGCAGTCGGGACACTGGGTCATTCGGCCGAGTTTCGGGACGTCGATTCGGAGCCACTCGTCGGCACCGCCGGGTGCCTCGAACCCACAGTTCCGACACCGCGAGTGATCGAGCGTCGCAGATTCACCTGCCATACACCGTCATATGTGATAGAGTAGCATATATGTTGGTCCCCGTTTCACGGGGCCGGTACCGACCGCCGGCGACGCGTGCTCGCGGGGTCGTCACTCGCCGATCGACGCCGGGTGCGGTCCGCGCCGGCCGGGGATCGGCCGGGCGACGGACCGCGAGTGACAGGGTTGGATGGCTTGTGATGCGTGTGACACGGCGTCAGTTCGACCCGATCGGCGACGGCCCGACGAATCGATTCCGTCGGCCCGGACCGGCCCGCGTCCGTGTCTGGTCGGAGATCGACTCGTCGCTCTCGTGCGTCTCCTCGTACGTGACCACCGGATCCGCCGCGTCGCGTTCGAGGGCGTCGAGGCGGTCGAAGACGTCGATCGTTCGATCGCCGTCGCGACACGGGGCGACGTGGACGAGTTCGCCGTCGGCGAACTCCGCGAGGGCGATCGTCGGCAGTCTGCACACTTCGTATCGGGTACCCGTAATCGAGGACTCGACCGTTCGGGTCCGAAAGAACGGGACCAGGGAACGGCCCGTCCGCTTCGCCCACCGTTCGAACGCGTCGAGCCTGGCTTCGATCGTCCGTAGCTGCGGGATTCGTCGTGATCGGCCCGTCCGCTCGACCTGTTTCCCCCAGACGCCGATCTCGATCGCGTCGATCGGTGCGGACGATTCGAGCGCTTCGACCCGTTCGAGCGCCCGCTCCTGGGTCGGTCCGGTCGTCACGGGGGCGAACGAACGGATCCACAGCTCGACCGTCTTCGATGTGGGTTGGTGGTCCGACACGAGTGATCTCCGTGGAGGCTGTCCACGAAGAGGTAAAAAAGCGTTTGGCCCGATGTCAGGGCTTGTGAACGTTTGCCACAAACACGCTCGAGACGGCCCAGATCGGTCGACTTGTCGTGGTCGACCACGGATATGTCGGGCAGTATCACGGTGTTACGATCGGTGACACGTTCGGCCCACGGGTCGGCGTAGTACGTTCAGCACGGAACTCGAACCAGCGCAGGCCTCAGCGTCGAGCGTAGACGAGCATCGTCCCGGCGATCGCGGCGACCGCGACCAGTGCGCCGAACCCGGGGATCGAGTCGTCCGTGTCGCCGGTTTCGGTGTCCGCCTGCTCCTCCGTCTCGTCTCCCTCGACCTCCTCGTCGTCGGCGTTCGGATCGACGCCTTCGACGGTCACCGCCTCGGCGGTCGTTCCCTCGGCGACGGTGGTCAGTTCGCGGTCACCGGCCTCGTCGATCGGTACCGTCGCGGAACCGTCGGCCGCCGTCGTCGCAACCGCCTCGCCGTCGAGGCGGACCTCGGCACCCTCGATCGGTTCGTCGTACTCGTCGGTGACGTCGACGCCGACGGTTTCGCCGACGAGAACGCGTTCGTTCGTCGACTCGATGGTCACTGCAGGTGCCCGCTCGACCTCGTAGCTGACGGTGCGATCGGATTCGCCGACGTCGACGGTCCGTTCGGGTTCGCCGTAGCCGTCTTTCTCGACGACGGCGGTGTACTCCGTGTTGACGTCGAGCGGAATGGTTCGCTGACCGTCTTCGTCGGTCGAGACGGTCGCGTCGTGGTCGCCGTTCTTGCGAAACGCGACGTCCGTCTCGAGGGGTTCGTCGAGGTAACTGTCGACGACCGTGACCGAGACGTCGACGGTCCCCGACTCCAGTTCCACGGACGTCTCGTCGGTCGTGGCGAGGTCGACGACCGCGGACGCGTCGTAGTAGCCCGTCTGTTCGACGACGACGTTGTACTGCCCTTCCTCGATGCCCTCGGCCGTGACCGTCCCGTCACCGCCGGTCGTTCCCGTAGCGGCCGGCCGATCGTCGTCGATCTTGGTGAGCGTGACCGTCGCCCCGTCGATCGTGGCCTCGCCGTCGGTAACCGAAACCGTCGCGGTGGTTTCGGGGAAGAGTTCGACCGTGACGTCGGTGTGGCTCCGTACGGTGCCGATCGCTTTCGGATTGTTCTGGACGAGGTCGTCGTCCTCGACGGTAATCGAGACGTTCGCGTCGCTCGGGACGTCGATGAGCGTCTGGCCGTTCGCGGCGGTCTCTTCCGTCTTCTCGCCGCCGTCCCACGACACGATCACCGTCGCGTCGGCGACGTCGTTACCGTCGTCGTCGACGACGTGTGTGCTTACCGTCACTTCCTCGCTCGCCCCGACGGCGCCCGCGGTGAGCGTCGACGTCGAGAGGAGACATATCGTGACAAACAGGACGGATCGATACATACGAGCGGATGGATACCGCAATTACTTAAATTTCTCTCAGCTGAACTGTCGCTTTCGGAGGAACCTCCGGGCGATCGTCAGTGTCGAACTGGGACGCACACATTGACGGTCCCGGACCGCCAACCCTTCCCCGATGACAGTTTCGCGCACCGTCGAACTCGAGGGTCACATCATCGACTCGGGGACGATGGGCAATTGTTTCGGGGTCGTGATGGACATGGGCGGCGAGTTCGAGGTCGAGGAGTTCGAAGTCGGCCGCCACAAACACGAAGAGACGTTCTGCCGGATGCGGGTGCTGGCCGATACCGAGGAGGATCTACAGGCGATCCTCCACGAACTCAACCAGCAGGGTGCGACCGTCGCCGATCCTCGCGACGCCACGCTGGAGGCCGCACCCGACGATCAGGTCGTCCCCGTCGACTTCTACTCGACGACGAACCACCCGACCTACGTCCGTGTCGACGGCGAGTGGGTCGCAGTCGAGGACGTCGAGATGGACTGTGCGCTGGTGGTCGAACGGCCCGACGACGACGGCCCCCGCGTCACCACGAAAGTGCTCAACGCCGTCGAGGAGGGCGACCTCGTCGTCACCGGCGACACCGGGATTCGCGTCGAACCGCCGGAACGACCGCGCAACGGGGGCGGTTCCTTCGGCTTCATGCAGGGCGGGGTCTCCAGCGAGCGCCCGTCCGCGTCGCTGATCGAGGAGATCGCCGACGAGATGCGCGAGGTCCGCGAGAACGACGGCAACGTGCTCGTCGTCTGCGGCCCGGCGATCGTTCACTCCGGCGGCCGGAACGCCCTGGCCGACCTCGTCCGCGCGGGCTACATCGACGCGCTGTCAGCCGGCAACGGCTTCGCCGTTCACGACCTCGAACGCGACCTGTACGGCACCTCGCTCGGGGTCGACACGGAGTCGCTCGAACACCCCCGAAAGGGCCACAAACACCACATCTACACGATCAGCGAGATCGTCCGCGTCGGCGGCATCCCCGAGGCCGTCGAGGAGGGCATCGTCGACGAAGGCGTGATGTACGAGTGCGTCACGAACGACGTTCCCTACGTGCTCGCCGGATCGATCCGTGACGACGGCCCGCTCCCGGACACGATCACCGACGCGATCGAGGCCCAGGACGCGATCCGCGACCAGGCCCACGAGGCCGATCTCGTGCTCATGCTCTCGACGCTGTTGCACTCCGTCGCCGTCGGGAACTGCCTCCCCTCCACGACGAAGACCGTCTGCGTCGACATCAACCCCGCCACGGTCACCCAACTGCTCGATCGCGGCAGCGCCCAGGCGATCGGGATGGTCACCGACATCGGGACGTTCATTCCGATGTTGCGTGACGAACTGCTCGAGTAACCCGGCCCGATCGGGAGCGGGCGCCGGGCGGCCGCTCTCGGACCGCGTGCCAGCGATCGACGGCTGACCGCGGGGCATGCGTGTTAAGCCGATTCGCGACGAAGTATCCCCCGATGGTCCAACGGCACTCGCTCGCCGCAGCGGCCCTCGATACGCTCCCCATCACGGTCGCTGTTCTCGACGAAAGCGGAGACATTCTCCTGACGAATCGATCGTGGCGGGAATTCGGCACCGACCAGCGATCGGACGCCGACGACGTCGGCGTCAACTACGTCGCCACTGCCGCCGACGCCGACGACGAGCACGCCGCCCGGGCGGTCGCCGGCCTCGAGGCGGTCCTCGACGGCGAACGGGAGACGTTCGCGATGGAGTACCCCTGCCACTCCCCCGAGCAAAAGCAGTGGTTCCTGATGCGAGCCAGCCGGTTCACGGTCGACGGTGCCTCCCGGGTCGCCGTGGCCCACCTCGACATCACCGATCGGAAACTGGCCGAACTCGAGACCGAGGCGACGTCGGATCGACTCCGCGACGAGCGGGCGGCGCTCGAACACGTGCTCGAGCGGATCGACGGTCTCGTTCAGGACGTGACCGACGCCGCAGTCGGTGCCGG
Source organism: Halosolutus sp. YCN4 (assembly GCF_059736495.1). NCBI lineage: Archaea > Methanobacteriati > Methanobacteriota > Halobacteria > Halobacteriales > Natrialbaceae > Halosolutus > Halosolutus sp. YCN4. The sequence goes on from NZ_JCASSM010000001.1 coordinate 26,977, forward strand.
AACCCGGCCCGAGATCGAACGGCGGGTCTGTAAGCGCCTGATCGAGTCCGACTCGTACGTCCTCGCGTGGATCGGCCGCGTCGACGTCACGAACCAGCGCATCACGCCCCGCGAGTGGGCCAGCACCGGCGATCTGCCGCTGGAGGACGGCGAACTCGCCCTCGAACCGGGCCGATCACATCCGGCCGTCCGGGCGCTGGAAACGGGCGAGCCAGCGGTCGTCCAGGACGTCGACGAGTTCGAGGACGCCGAGCGGTGGTGGCCGACCGCGGCCGGGTCGGGATTCCAGTCGGTCGCCGCGCTCCCGCTCGAATACGGCGACGTCACGTACGGCGTGCTCGTGCTGTTCGCCGACGAACCGGCCGTCTTCGAGGAGCGAGAACTGCTGGTCCTCGAGTCGCTCGCCGGGACGATCGCGACCGCAATGAACGCGATCGAGGCCCGCCGCATGCTCACGATCGAGACCGTCGTGGAACTCGAACTGGCGATCGAGGATTCGTCGCTGTTCGTCACGGCGCTCGCCGACGAACTCGACGCGGTCGTCTCCTATCGGGGCCTCACGTACGATCGGGATGGTACTCCGCTGGTGTTCTTCCACGTCGATCGGGACGACGACGTCGCGCCGATCGTGGCCGAATTCAACGCGGTTTCGTCGGTGACGGAACTGTCGGATCACGACGGCGGAACCTTGCTCGAGGTCGCCGTCGACGTGGACGTCGTGACCGCGCTGAGCGAACACGGCGCGGTGATCCGCCGGTTCGACGCCCGCGACGGGGTCGCCGACCTGACCGTCGAACTCCCGACCGGACAGTCGGCCCGGTCGGTGTACGACCTGCTCGCGGACCGATACGATCGCGTCGAGTTGATCAGTTACCACGAGAGCGAAGAGCCGACGCGGACACCCCAGGATCTGGCGGCCCGACTCGAAGAGAAGCTGACCGAACGCCAGTTGACGGCGCTCCGGAAGGCCTACTACGCGGACTACTTCGCGTGGCCGCGAAACGTCTCGGGCGAGGATCTCGCCCGGACGATGGACATCTCCCGATCGACGTTCCACCAGCACCTGCGCACGGCCCAGCGAAAGTTGCTGGAGGAACTGTTCGGCGGAGAGTAATTTCACCCCACTAGTGAGGGATAGACCTTTTATATGCATCTGTTGTATTATAGACACCGGCTGAAGTCACGTTGACACGAGGACGAGAATGCAACAGGAACACATCGACGCTGGCAAAGCGATTCAGAAACGGACCGGCAAGACGTTCTACCTCGCGACCCGGTTTCTCCCCGAGCGCGTTCGCAACGCGACGCACGTCCTCTACGCGTTCTTTCGCATCGCGGACGAAGTCGTCGACGACGCGGCCGGTGTCCCCCCCGAAGAACAGCGGGCGGAACTCGACCGACTCCGGGCCCAGGCGCTGGGCGAGGCCGACCCGGACGACCCCGTCCTCTACGCCTTCCAGGAACTGCGCAAGCGGTACGGCATCGCCGACGAGGAGGTCGAGGAGTTCGTCGACGCGATGGCGACCGACATCGAAAAAAGCCGGTACGAGACCTACGACGAACTCGAATCGTACATGCGCGGATCCGCCGCGGCGGTCGGCGTGATGATGACCGCGATCATGGAACCCGACGACCCGGAAACCGCCCTCCCGCACGCGATCAAGCTGGGTGAAGCCTTCCAGATGACGAACTTCCTGCGGGACGTCCGCGAGGACGTCGTCGATCGCGATCGGATCTACCTACCCCAGGAGACCCTTCGTGCACACGGCGTCCCGGAGGAACAGATCGAACGGCTCGAGTACTCGGACTCGTTCGGCGCGGCGATGGCCGAGGAACTCAGACGGACGGAAGACCTCTACCGTGAGGGCGTCGCCGGGATCCGGTATCTCCCCGAGGACTGCCAGCTTCCGGTCCTGCTCGCGGCCGTGCTCTACGCCGAACACCACACCATCATCCGCGAGCAGGGGTACGACGTGCTCTCGACCGAGCCGTCGCTGTCGACGGCGCGAAAGCTGTGGTGTCTCGCGAAAACCCGCTGGCACTGGCACTGGAACCGCGACCCCGAGGCGGTGTTCCAGCGCGTCTCGGCGATTCCGACCGTCGGGCAGGACCGCCACCGTCCGGATCCGGGCGATCGCGTGCCGACGCGGTGACGTCGAGTCCCTCTCTTTCGTGGGTCGAAATTCGTCTGATCGCCGATCCTGATCGTCTCGTCTGCGTATTAATTCGGGGCACGACCCGCTCGCGATCGATCGGTACGGCGTTCGGACGACCGCGATCACCCTCGCCGTCTGGTTGACGATCACGCTCGCGGCCGTCGTGCTACTGCTCCAGTTCGGGGACCCGCTCAGTGACCTGTTCGTGTGAACCGGGGCTGGGCGGTCACGAGGGATTCTCTCGACACGGCTCCCGCGTCGAGCCGGTATCGTCCTCGAACCCGAGGCGGCCGTCGCTACCCGCCCATCGGCAGTGCCGTCCACACCAGTTCGCGATCGTAGCGGTCCGTACTGAACAGGCCGAGACAGAAGATGCCGGCCACGCCGGCCGCGAGCCAGTTCCCGTAGAGGACGTTGATCGACCCCCACAGCAGGACGAAGCTCACCAGGTCGTCGAGGACGAACTCGCAGGTTCGAACCCGCTCTCGGAGCGTCGCCCGATCGAACGCGAGATCCACCAGCACGACGGCGACGGTGCCCGAGAGGAGCCAGCCGCCGTAGTTCGAGGCGGGAACGCCGTAGTAGCCTCCCGGCGGGAGGTAGGCCCAGAAGCCGATCGCGACGGCGGCGGGGTCCAACACGAGATCGATCCCGACGATGGCGGCGATCGCCGTCCCCAGCCGAACGACGGGGTTCTCGGCCCACCCGCGGAGGACCAGCAGAGTGAGCAGGTACGCGTTCAGCACCAGCGGGACGAAAAACAGGGGCAAGGCGAGCGGGATCTCCCCGAACAGCATCGGCCCGAGTCGAATCCCGTACTCGAAGGCCCCGTAGGGCCAGTCGGTTCGTACCCCGACGATCTCGATCGCGTACGTAAACGCCGTCAGGACGCCGAGCGCGCCGACCGCCCGACGGTCGATCCGCGGGAGGAGGCCGACGACGAGCGGCGATCGCATGACAATCGTCCCGAACAGGATCAGGAACGGGTTGTACGAGAGCGGATCGGGGAGCAGTCCCTCGGCGCTGGCCACGAGCGTCACCGCCCCGACGACCGGGAAGACGACCGCGATCGTAAAGCGATTCTCGCGGACGATCGTCTCGAGTCGCCGCTGGACCGTCGCGCGCGACCAGTCGTGTGACCGCGTCGAGAGACTATCCATAGAGCCTCCAGAGGCCGCCCATCGTCAGCGCCGCGCCGACGACCGTGTTGATCGCCGGGAACCACCAGTAGGCCCGATCGACGGCGACGCTCGCGGTGGCGATGGCCGCGACGAGCAGGGGGTAGACGGCCATGAGCGCGCCCAACCGGACGTCGAGCGCCCCGAAGGCGACGGCGCTCGCGAGCCAGCACGCGCCGACGTAGGCGTAGGTTCGTCGTTTCCCGAGGACCGTCGCCGTCGTCCGGATCCCGGTCGCTCGATCGGGGTCGATGTCCGGAATCGCCGAGAACGTGTGCATGCCCATCGCCCACAGCCACCCGCCCGCGATCGCCGGCAACGGCGGCTGCGTGCCCGCGACGGCGGCGTAGGCGGCGATCCCCGGCGTGACGTATAGCCCGTTCGAGACCGAGTCGAGCAGGGGCGTCGTCTTGAACCGCGCCGGCGGCGCGCTGTAGGCGGCCCCGAGAACGAGGAAGGCCGCGAGCCACGGCCACGCCGCAGTCGGGACGAACGGGAGAAACAGGATCGGCAGGACGGCACAGCCGGTGACGACGGTCGGAACCCACCGCTGGCCCCGGTACCGCGCCTCCCGGTCTTCCTTCTTCGGGTTCGCCGCGTCGATCTCCCGGTCGTAGACGTCGTTGATCCCGTAGAGGAAGACGTTCGCCGGCAGGAGGAAGTAGGCGAACAGGACGGCGGCCGCGGGCGAGGTGAGTTCATCGACGCCGTCGGCCGCGTAGGCGACCCCGACGAGGACGGGACCGGCGAGGTAGAGCCAGAACCGCGGCCGAGAGAGCGTCAGCAGGTACGAGAGCCGATCGCGCAGACCTCGTCCGTCCCCGTCGGCGATCGGCGACTTCGGTCCTGGCTCGGCCTTCGGGTCCTGTTCCGAGTCCGGACCCGGATCCGATCTCGACCCCGAACTCGCGATCGACGACGAGTTCCCGGACATGACCGTCACTGGATACTGTCCGTCGGTTTCGGTCGTCCGTGATCCTCGATCACCTTCTCCGCGGTCAACTCGCCGCTGATCAGGCACATGGGGACGCCGATCCCGGGCGTCGTGTACGAACCGGTGAAGTATAGCCCCTCGACTTCCTTCGATCGGTGGGGCGGCCGGAAGAGCGAGGTCTGGCGGAGCGTGTGGGCCATCCCCAGTGCGGTCCCCTTGAAGCTGTTGTACCGATCGGCGAAGTCCTCGACGCAGAAGGATTCCTCGACGACGATCCGATCGCGCAGGTCGGTGCCGGTGTTGGCGGCGATGTCCTCGAGGATCAGGTCGCGGTACTGCCGGCGCTGTTCGGGCGTGTCCTCGAGGCCCGGCGCGATGGGGACGAGGACGAACAGGTTGCTGTGGCCCTCGGGGGCGACGGAGTCGTCCGTCTTCGAGGGGACGCAGAGGTAGTAGGCTGGGTCGTCGGGCCACTGCGGGTCCTCGAAAATCTTGTCGAAGTGCTCCTCCCAGTCGGTCGGGAGCACGAGCGTGTGGTGTTCGAGTTCGGGGACGTCGCCCTCGACGCCGAGGTACAGCAGGAACGCGGAGGGCGCGTACGTCCGCGACTCCCAGTAGTCGGCGTCGTAGCCCCGCCGTTCGGGCGGGAGCAGTTCCTGTTCCGTGTGGGCGTAGTCGGCGTTGCTGACCACGAGATCCGGCCGCAGCGGGCCCTCGGGCGTCTCGACCAGGAACGCGCCCTCGCGACCCTTGATCGCGGTCGCCGGCCGATCGGTGTCGTACTCGACGCCGAGTTCCCGGCCGAGGTCGACGATCCCGTCGATAACGCCGCCGAGACCGTTCTCGGGGTACCAGACGCCGAGGTTGAAGTCGACGTGGCTCATCAGGTTGTACAGCGCCGGGGTGTTCTTCGGCGAGCCACCGAGAAACACCAGCGTGTACTGCATGATCTGCTGGAGTTTCGGATGGTCGAAGTACTTCTCGACGTGACCCTGCATCGACCCGAGCAGGGAGAGGCCGCGGGCCTGCCTGGCCACGTCGAGGTCCAGGTAGTCCCGCAGTCGCGATCGGTCCTCGTAGACGAAGTGTTCCATCCCGACCTCGTAGTTCTCCGTCGACTTCGCGAGGTAGCGGTCCAGAGCCTCCCCCGCGCCGTCTTCGTACTCCTCGAAGAGTGCTTTCGTCCGGTCGATGTCGGGCGTGATATCGACCCGGTCCCCGTCCTTGAAGAAGATGCGGTAGTGGGGATCGAGGTGGGTGAGGCCGTAGTAGTCGGTCGGCGTCCGATCGAACTCTGCGAAAAAGCGCTCGAAGACGTCGGGCATCAGGTACCACGACGGCCCCATGTCGAACCGGAACCCGTCACGTTCGAGGCGACTCGCGCGGCCGCCTAGCTGCTCGTTCTTCTCGATGACTCGCACGTCGGCACCCGCGTCGGCGAGGTAACAGGCCGTCGACAGCCCGCCGACGCCGGCCCCGATCACGACGACCGACTCTCCGGCCAGCGACTCCATGTGTTATTGCAGTGTCGGTTCCGAGTTAAATGTACGTCATACGTACGTAGGGTTCCGCTAGTACCGCGTCGGGTTCGCCGTCGCCAATCGCCACTCGGTGAGCGCCGCTGACGGCCGCGAATCACGGTCGCGGCCGATCGAACGCGACGGTCGACGAGTTCCGAACGGCGTCGAGATCGATCGACGAACGCCGTCACGGTCGGCGGACGGCCCCGTTCGATCGATTCGAAAGCCAAACGCTTAGTTAGTGAACCGACTGGTGCCACCAATGAGTGATTCCGAACGCCCTCGCCACATCGATGCCGGGCCGCCCGAGGAATCGACCGTGGAGGCCCCCGAGCAGTCCGGGGAAGATTCCGTTCGAGAGGCGGTCGAGCGATCCAGACACGGTGCGCCCGCGGTGGGATCGGTCGTTCGCGATCGGTTCTCCTCCGACGAGGTGTTCCAGCGGGTCGTCGCGGCGGCGGACGAAGAGGTCACCTCCGGCAACCGCGAACTCTTCTTCAGCGGCCTCGCGGCCGGATTCGCGATCACGATCACGTTCCTGCTGTACGCGTCGCTGTACGGTGCGACGGACGGCCACCCGATACTCAGTTCGCTGCTGTACCCGCTCGGATTCATCTACATCATCATCGGCGGCTACCAGCTGTACACGGAGAACACGCTCCCGCCGGTCGCCCTGACGATCGAGCGACTGGCCAGTCTGCCGGCGCTGTTGCGACACTGGATCATCGTCCTCGCCGGAAACTTCGCCGGCGGTGCCCTGGGTGCGGCCGCGCTCACCTGGGGGGGCGTCTTCGACGAACCGGCGGAGGAGGCGGCATTGAGTATCGCACAGCACGGGATCGAGACGGCGTGGTGGGACCTGTTCTTCAAGGCCGCGTTCGCCGGGCTGATCGTCGCCGGCGTCGTCTGGGTCACCTTCGCCTCGCGGGACACGATCTCGCGGCTCGTGGTCGTCTACCTCGCGTTCCTCGCGATCCCGCTGGGGAACCTGTTCCACGTCGTCGTCTCGTTCACCGAGATGCTCTATCTCGTCTTCGCCGGCCGGCTCGGGCTCTTCGTCGGCGCGACCGAGTTCGTGCTCCCGGTGTTGCTCGGCAACACGCTCGGCGGGATCCTGCTCGTGACCGTCGTCAACTACTACCAGACGAGCGAGAAACGGCTCGAATCGGCCCGCTTTGCGGGTAGCGAGCGCCGCCTCTCCCCCCGCGAGTGGCTGTTCGGCGGGTTCGTCGGCCGATCGTACGTCCCGCTGATCGACACCGGCGAGCGGACGGCCGGGGACGACGAATCGTACCGGATCATGGTGCCGATCGCGAACCCGCGGACCGAGTCGTCGATCGTCGAACTCGCCGCGATGCTCGCGAACGGCCACGAGTCGGGTACCGTCCACATCGCCCACATCGTCCAGGTTCCCGAGCGGCCGTCGGCGAACTACGGAAGCCGCCAGCACCGGCGCATCGTCTCGGAGTCGGACAACCAACTGCAGGACGTTCGCGACCTCGCCGACGAGTACGACGTCGACTGCGAGACCTCGACGATCGTCTCTCACCGGTCGTTCGAGGAAATCTTCACCACGGCCGAACGATCCGGGACGGACCTCGTCGTGATGGGGTGGGGTGCGAACCAGTTGTGGGACGCGGCCCGCGCCGAGCGCCCGCTCAGCGAACTCACCAGCGACCTCCCGTGTGACTTCCTCGTGTTCAAGGACCGCGGGCTGGACCCCTCGCGGATCCTCCTGCCGACCGCCGGCGGGCCGGACTCGGACCTGAGCGCCGAGGTGGCCCGGACACTCCGCCGGACCGTCGGTGCCGAAGTGACGCTGCTGTACGTCGCCGACGAACCGGCGGCGCACGATCAGGCGGAGCAGTTCCTCGGCGAGTGGGCCGTCGATCACGACCTCGCGGACGCGAACCTCATCGTCGACGACAGCGGGGACGTCGAGGGGGCGATCTGTCGGGCGGCCGGCGATCACACGATGATGCTCATCGGGGCGACCGAACGCGGCCTCCTCTCACGGCTCGTGACTGGATCGCTGCACATGGACGTGATCGACGACGTCGGGTGTTCGGTCCTGCTCGCCGAACGTCCGTCCGAGCGCAGCCTGTACCAGCGGCTGTTCGGACGGTAGCACCGCTTCGGCGTTCACCGGTTCGATACGAGCGACTCTCTCGCTGTCGGCACTGACACCAGTTCGAGACGTCCGTTTTGCCGGAAGTCAGTGGGTTTCTGAGGGTCCCCCTCGTAACAGGGGGTATGGACGACACGACCGCCGTCGTGACCGGCGGCACGCGCGGCATCGGACGGGCAGTCGCCGAAGCGTTCGCGGCCGAGGGTGCGACCATCGTCGTCGGCGCGCGGGACGGGGACGCGATCGACGACGCCGTCGACGCGCTCGCGGCGATCGACGGAAGCGGGGCCGTCGACGGGGTCCGAACCGACGTCCGCGACGAGTACGACGTCGAACGACTCGTGGAGACGGCCTCCCGAACCGGTGAGGGCGGCGGGATCGACGTCGTCGTCGTGGCGGCGGGCGTCTACCACGGCGACCCGGGCGAGACGCCCACCGATCGGGAGTCCTACGCGGCGTTCGACGACCACTGGCGCACGAACGGCCGCGGCGTCTTCGCGACGATCCGCGAGGCGCTTCCGCACCTGAACGAGGGGGCGCGCGTCCTCGTCCCGACCGGCGCGATCGCTCGGACGGCCAAACCCGGCTACGGCTCCTACGCGATCTCGAAGGCGACGGCCGAAGCGATCGTCCGCGCGTTCGCCGCCGACACCGAGTGCGCCGTCGGCTGTCTGGAACCCGGACAGATCGCGACCGACCTCACCGGCGGGCAGGGACGCGACCCCGAGTCGATCGCCGGCATGTTCGTCTGGGCGGCGACCGAGGCCGATCGGGACGCACTCGACGGCGAGATTCTCGGACTGAAAGAGTGGAAGCGAGCGACGCGGTGACGGCGGCGTTGCAACGGAAAGTCGAACCGTTTTCTCGCTCCCCGCCCCAGGATTGCCCGATGAGTCATTCCGATCGACAGCCGCTCGAGGACACGACGGTAGGGATCTTCCTCGCCCCGGAGGGGAGCGAGGAGATCGAATTCACGGAACCGAGGGACGCGGTGTCCGACGCCGGTGCGACGGTCGAGGTGCTCGGGAGCGAGCCCCGAGAGGGCCAGACCGTCAACAACGATCTCGAATGGAGCGACTCCTACACGATCGATACGACGTTCGACGAGGTCTCGGCCGCCGACTACGACGCCCTGCTCGTCCCGGGCGGAACCGTCGGCGCGGACACGCTTCGGTCCGACGAGGACGCGATCGATCTCCTCCGGCAGCACCTGACGGACGGCAAACCTGCCGGCGTCATCTGTCACGGGCCGTGGACGCTGATCGAGGCGGACGTCGTCGAGGGTCGGACGCTGACGTCCTATCCCAGCTTGCAGACCGACGTTCGAAACGCGGGCGGGGAGTGGGTCGACGAGGAGGTCGTCGTCGACGACGGACTGGTCACGAGCCGCGATCCGGACGATCTCGACGCCTTCTGCGACACCATCGTCGAGGAGTTCGCAGCCGCCGAGTGACCGGGAGTCGCCATCCCGATCGATCCTCCACTACGAGCGCCGCACGTTTGCACGATCGGTTCCGGTGTCCCGCCGACGGGGCCGGTTCGTGATCCGGTGTCGTCACTCGCGAGTGGCTTTAGTGCCGTCCGTGATCGTCGATACGAGCAGTCTCGGCTCGACCCGCTAGACAAGAGTGAGTATCAGTCGATGTGGCCTTCGCGGCGCAGCTGGTCGGCATCCTGGCTGGTGTAGCGCCACTCGATCGTGGCCTTCTCGTCCTGCCAGTCCCAGGGCTCGGCGACGACGATGTCGTCTTGCTCGATCCAGGTGCGGTATTTCATCCGGCCGGGAATGCGGCCGAGACGTTCCTCGCCGTCCTCACAGCGGAGTTGGACGTGGTTCCCACCGAGGTGTTCGGTTACGACGGCGAATACTTCGTCGCTGTTGGGCATACGGAGGTTCCGTCGCCCGGAGTTTTCTGTCACACCTCCACTACGAGCGCCGCACGTTTAAATGGTTGGAGAGTCGTGATAGCACGGCACTCGATGGCTGCCCCCTCGATCGAGCAGTACCGCGACGACGATCGATCGGCCCGGTCCTACAATTCGCGGTCCGAATCCGGATTCTCGAGGTCCCACAGCAGTTCGGGCAGGAAGGCGTCGAGGTGTTCGATCACCCGCCGATCGCTGACGTTCAGTCCCTCGCAGTGCTCGTGTGCCGAGTCCCGGATATCGACGTGGAGGTCGCCGTCCTCGCGCCAGACGCCGAGCGGGAAGACCGAACACCGGGTCGGCTTCCAGTCCTCCTCCAGGTGCAGGGTACAGAGGCCGTCCTCGCGGAGGAACGCGCAGGCGCGGCCGTCGTCGGCGACGTGCCCGTCGCGCCCTTTCTCCTCGCGGGCGACGAACTTCTCGCCGCGAAAGTCGGTCGTCGTCTCCGCCAGGTTCGCCCGCTGGGCCAGTTCGAGGAGGTCCCGATCGTAGAGCAAGACCCCGTGGTGGCAACACCAAGTGCAGTCGTCGACGCACTCGAAGGTCAGGTCGGGATCGAACTCGACGACGACCTCTCGATCGGGGTGGACTTCGACGCGGCGCGGGGCGTCAGCGCTCACGGCGGTGGGGAGGGGACGCGGGCGGAAGTGCCTTTCTTCCTGGGTCGCCACGCGAGTGCGTTCACGCGGGCCGGTTCGAGGTCTCGACAGGGGAACCGATCCGATCGAGAGCCGAATATATTCCGGTCAAGTCTCTTCCCCGTGTCGCGCCGACGCTCGGGTATGGTCGCGACCGACTTCGACGCCGAGCGGACCTACGACGACGAGAAATTCTCGACGCGAGAGATCTACCGGAGCGATCGGCTGAAAGCCGTCCTCGGGTACTTCGAACCGGGACAGTTCATTCCCGTCCACGCGCCCGACAGCGACGTCGTCATCGACGTCGAATCGGGACGCGGACTCGTCCGGGACGGGGACGACGATCGGGAGGTTGGACCGGGTGACGTGGTCGTCGTCCCCGCCGGCGAATCCCGGGGTGTCCACGCGAACGGGGATGAACGGCTGGAGGCTCTGCTCGTCACGTCCCCGCCGCCGACCGACGCCGAGCACGAACCGGTCCGGGTCGGCCTCCGGCGCGGCGAGTTCGATCCCGACTGAGACGGATCGCTGCTCCGAGTTCCCCGGCCCAGCCGGCACCGTCTGTGGGTGCGCCGGCACTGACGGACAGCGGTCCGTACGACCCTTCCGAAGCGGTTCGGCGCAATCGTTTTCCTCCGGCCGTCGTAGTACCGGGCGTGAGCGACCTCAGAACGCACGACGTGCCAGCCGCGGTCGACCCCGAGGAGTGGTCCCTGTCGGTCACCGGGACGGTCGATCGATCGCTCCGACTCAGTCCCGAGGACCTCGCGTCGTTCCCGCAGGAGACGGCGGCCGACGACTTCGCGTGCGTCGAGGGGTGGGTCGCGGAGGGGCTCTCGTGGCGCGGCGTCCGCGTCGGGACCGTCCTGGACCGCGCCGGACCGACCGAAGACAGCGGGCACGCGCTCGTCCGGGCGATGGACGGCGACTACGCCTGCTCGTTCCCCCTCGATCGGCTCCGGGCGTCGATCCTCGCGCTCGAACTCGACGGTGAGGCGCTTCCGGTCGAACACGGCGGCCCGGCACGGCTCGTGCCGATCGATTCCGAGCGGGACTGCTGGGAGAGCATCAAGTGGGTGTCGGCGATCGAGGTCGGTGAGACGCCGTTTTCGGACGCTGACACCGCAAAGGACCTGGCGCTGTCCCGGATCGAGTAATCGAGGGGTGTCGAACGGATCGAGCGTCGGGGAGTGGCCGCGCCCTACTCGAGCGATTCGACCACGGTATTCCGCAGCGTCCCCACTCCCTCGTAGGTGATCTCGACGGTGTCGCCGGGTTCGACCAGCCCGGGGTTCGCGGGGCTGCCGAACGCGACGACGTCCCCAGGGCGGAAGGTGAACCGCTTCGAGAGGTACGAGACGATCTCGTACGGATCGAACAGCATCAGTTCCGTGTTCGCCTCCTGTCGGCGTTCGCCCGCGACGTCGGTCCACATGTCGATCGCCGTCGGGTCGAGATCGGTTTCGATCCAGGGGCCGAGGGGGCCGGAGCCGTCGAACGCTTTCCGGGCGGTCCGACCCTGCTGGTCGAGCGCGTCCACGTCGTTCATGATCGTGTAGCCCCGCACGACGTCGGGAACCTCCGCTTCCGGGACGTCGTGACACGGCTCGTCGATGACGGCCGCCAGTTCGCCGGCGTAGGTCAGTTCTTCGGTGAACTCGGGGTAGGGGATCGGCTCGCCGTGGCCGAGCACCGAGGCGGGCGGCTTGATGAAGAAATCGGGTTCCGCGGGTCGCTCGTACGCCATCTGGTCGAGCGTTTCCGCGTAGTTGCGCCCGACGCAGTACAGCGCCGAGGGATCGCAGGGCGGCAAGAAGTCGGTCTCGTCCTCGACCGCGTACGTCTCGCCGTCGTCGTGGACGACGCCGTCCTCGTACCGTCCGGTGACCGGTCCGTCGGGAGTCGAAATCCTCGCGAGTCGCATCGGCGGGGGATGGGCCGCCCGCCGATTAGTCCTACCGGTTCGACGTCGGACCGCAGGCCGTTCCACCCGCGTGCGACCGAACGCTCGCCCCGGGTCGATCGGGACGACTGGCCGCTCACTCGTCGGCGTCGGTCTTCCAGGCGAGCGAGACGGAAATCTTCTCGCGGTCGCCGCCGAGCATCGGCGATCGTTCCTCGACCTCGACGTCGTACTCGAGGACGGACGTGGGCGTCAGCGTCAGGGTCTTGTTGCCAATGTGAACGTCCGCCGGGCCGTCGCCCCGGAGTTCGCGGGCGATCTCCTGGAGGCGATCGGCCGCTTCGTCGCGCGTGACCTCGTCCGTAGTACTGGTGGTTTCGCCCATAGGCGAACTGTCATCCACGGGAGGGAAATATGTTGGCCGGGAACAGGCAGGCCCGCGTCCGACGGGCGGTTCCGCCGACGCCGTGCGCTCTCGCTGGCGTAGCCGCTCGAAGGGACGGATCGAACGGTCGCTCGGGCCGATCCGTCGAGAGCGCACGGGTTCGGCCGATCCCGCGTCCGGCGCGACTCCCGGTCCTTCTCGGTCGATGGAGCGACGAGCAAGCGTTATCTTGCTATGTGTCCACAACCAACGTGTGACATGAAGAAACTCATTAACGAACCGGCAGACGTCGTCGACGAGATGCTCGAGGGGATGGTCGCAGCTCACGACCTCCGCCGGATCGACGGGACGGAGACCGTCGTTCGAAGCGACGCCCCGGTCGAGGGGAAAGTCGGGCTCGTCTCCGGCGGCGGCAGCGGTCACGAACCCACGCACGCGGGGTATATCGGCGACGGCATGCTCGACGGTGCGGCCGCAGGGGAGGTGTTCACGTCGCCGACGGCCGATCAGTTGAGCGAACTGATCCAGGCCTGTGACGGCGGTGACGGGGTCTTCTGCGTCGTCAAGAACTACGAGGGCGACGTGATGAACTTCGAGACGGCGATCGAGATGGCCGAGATGGAGGCCGGCACGGCGGTCGAGCACGTCGTGGTAAACGACGACGTCGCGGTCGAAGACTCGCTGTACACTTCCGGTCGTCGCGGCGTCTGCGGGACGATATTCGTCCACAAGGTCGCCGGCGCGATGGCCCAGCGGGGCGGCGATCTGGCCGAAGTCAAACGCGTCGCCGAGAAGGCCACCGAGAACGTCGGGACGATGGGCATGGCGCTCACCTCCTGTGTCACGCCCGAGAAGGGCGAGCCGACGTTCGATCTCGGCGAGGACGAGATCGAACTCGGGATCGGCATCCACGGCGAACCCGGAACCGAGCGGACGGAGATCATGTCGGCCGACGAGATCACCGACCACCTCGCCGAGGCCGTGCTCGAGGACCTCGATCTCGATGCAGGTACCGAGGTCGCGACGATCGTCAACGGGATGGGCGGGACGCCGCTGATGGAACTGTACGTCGTCAACCGCCGACTCCAGGAGATCCTCGGCGATCACGATATCGACACCTGGGACGCCTGGGTCGGGGACTACATGACCTCGCTCGACATGATGGGGTGTTCGATCACGGTGCTCGAACTCGACGACGAACTGAAAGAACTGCTCGCCGCCCCGGCCGAGACGCCCGGACTGACCGTGACGGAGTAACCGGTGGTGACGACAGGATGGATCAGGAGACCCAGACCGAGGCGGTTCGGGCGGCAGTCGAAGCGATCGCCGACCGGCTGGCGGATGAAAAGGAACACCTGACGGACCTCGACTCTGCGATCGGCGACGCCGACCACGGCGCGAACATGGATCGCGGCTTCCGGGCCGCACTCGAACGCGTCGAGGAGGCCGACGGAGACCCGGCCGAACTCGTAAAGACGGTGGGCGTCGCGCTCGTCTCGGAGGTCGGCGGCGCGTCGGGCCCGCTGTACGGCGGATCGCTGATGAAGGCGAGCCAGGAACTCGAGGACGGGATCACCGCCGACGCGACGGTCGCGTTCAGCGAGCGGTACCTCGAGACGGTCGAAGAGCGGGGAAAAGCGTCCGTCGGCGACAAGACGATGGTCGACGCGCTCACGCCGGCAGTCCACACCTACAGGAAATCGATCGACGTCGACGACCGCGACCCGATCGAGGCCCTGGGGAAGGCCGTCGACGCCGCCCGTCGCGGCGTCGAGTTCACGACGCCGATCCGCGCGAAGAAGGGGCGGGCGTCGTACCTCGGCTGGCGATCGGTCGGTCACCAGGACCCGGGCGCGACGAGTACGCTGTACCTGCTCGAAGAACTGCTCGACGTGGCGATCGAGTACGGCGACGGCGAGGTCGCGATCGACGCGGAGGCGGATGTGGAACCCGACGAGATGCCCGAAGCCGACACCGAAGACGTGCCCGCGGACGGGGATGAGTGATGGTCGGCATCGTCGTCGTCTCCCACAGCGAACGAGCGGCCGCGGGCATTCGGGAGATCGCCCGCGAGATGGGCGGTGACGCCCGTATCGAGGCCGTCGGTGGAACCGAAGACGGCCGGATCGGAACGACACCGGGGCCGATCCGAGAGGCGATCGAGGCCGCCGACGACGACGGCGTCGTCGTCCTCGCCGATCTCGGCAGCGCCGTGATGAACGCCGAACTCGCGATCGAGGAGGCGGCCGCCGACGCCGTCGTCGCCGACGCGCCGATCCTCGAGGGGGCGCTCAACGCGGCCGTGGCGGCGACCGCGCCGTCGGCGACCGTCGAGTCGGTTCGCGAGGCCGCCGAGGACGCACGCGACGTCTCGAAAGTGTGAGCGGTCGGCGGCTTCTCGGAATCAACGCGACTCGTCCACGTAGCGCGCTCGAACCGCCTCCCGCGTCGCCGCGTCGAGGACCCGATCGGCGAGCGCGGTCGCGGCGCTCGCGTCGAGGTCTTGCACCCGACGCTTGACCGCTGGAACGGCGATCGGACTCGCACTGAGTTCGTCGAGGCCGAGGCCGACGAGGAGTTCGGTGACCCCTGGATCGCCGGCCAGTTCGCCGCACATCCCCACCCACGCGTCCCCCGCGTGGCCCGCCCGGACCGTCCGGGCGATCGCCCGTAGCACCGGCGGGGAGAGCGGATCCTGCAGGTCCGCGACCCGCTCGTTCTCCCGATCGGCGGCCATCACGTACTGGGTGAGATCGTTCGTACCGAGACTGAGGAAGTCCACGCGCGACGCCAGTTCGTCGGCGACGAACGCCGCAGCGGGCGTCTCGATCATCACGCCGAGGTCCGGGACGGCGTTGTCGACGCCTGCCGCGGTCAGCTCCGACGCGATCGCGTGGAGTCGCTCTCGGGCCGCGTCGAGTTCTTCTACGGTCGTGATCATCGGGAACATGATCGCGAGATCGTCCCCGTTCGGCGTCGCGGCCGCCCGCAGGAGCGCCCGCAGTTGTGTCTCGAAGAGGTCCGACTGCTCCCCCAGCGAGAGCCGGATGCCCCGCGCACCGAGGAACGGGTTCCGCTCGGTGCCCGCCTGGCGGTAGGGCAGCGGCTTGTCCCCGCCGACGTCGAGCGTCCGGACGATCACGCGTCCGGAAACGGTCTCGAGCGCCGATCGGTACGTCCGAAACTGCTCGTCCGCTCCGGGTGGTGCGTCGCGATCGAAGAAGAGAAACTCCGTCCGGAACAGGCCGACGCCGTCGGCACCCATCGCGTCCGCCTGCTCGATGTCCGCGGCTCCGGCGACGTTCGCGGCCACCTCGATCGATCGACCGTCGCTCGTCGACACCGGTTCCGGGATCGGGTCGACGGATCGATCGGCGGCGGCCCGCGCACGCGTTTCGTCGTCCGGATCGGGGACGACGACCCCGCGGTCGCCGTCGACGACGACCGGCGTGCCGTCCGAGATCGTTCGTAGCACGTCACCGACGCCGACGACGGCGGGAATGCCGAGTGCCCGCGTGATGATCGCCGCGTGGGAGGTCTCGCCCCCGGTACTCGTCGCGATCCCCGCGATCCGGTCGGGGTCGAACCCCGCCGTCTCGCTGGGGGTGAGTCGATCCGCGAGGACCACGGCACTCTCGGGAATCGACGCCGCCAGTTCTTCGGCCGCGGCCGTCCCGCCCGTCGCAGCGTCTCCGGCGTCGGCCTCGTCGGCGAGCAGTCGACGGAGCAGCCGATCCCGAACGTCGCGCAGATCGTCCGCTCGCTCCGCCATCGGCCCCTCCAGTTCCTCGAACCGGTCGACGTGCTCGTCGAACGTTTCCCGGACCGCGTGCGTCGCGGGGAGTCCGTCCTCGATCGCCGCCGTGACGCCGTCCTCGATCTGGGGATCCGTCAGGAAGGCCGCGTGCGCATCGAAGATGTCGGCCTCCTCGTCGCCGATCCGGTCCGCGATCGCGTCCCGTTCCCGATCGAGCGCTTCGCGAACTGCCTCACGAGTGCGCTCGAACCGATCGCGTTCGACGTCGGCGTCGACGTCGTCCGGATCCGGCGGTGGCCCGAGTTCGACGCTCGTCTCGAGCCAGTAGGCGTGTCCGACGCCGACGAGCGGCGTGACGCCAGTTCCCGCGAATTCGCGCTCATCAGTCATCGTCGTTCGAGTCGGCGTTCGTTTCGTCCGTGTCGTCGACCGGGGTCGTGAGGATCTCTTCGAGGGTATCGATCGCCGACGCCTCGTCCGGGCCCTCGACCCGTAGCGTTACGTCCTCGCCGTGTCGGACGTTCAGCCCGGTGACTGCGAGCATACTATTCGCCGGTACGAACTCCCCGTCGTCGGCGCGTGCGATCGTCACGTCTGCCTCGTACCCGCTCGCCGTCGAGGTGAGCGTTGCGGCCGGTCGGGCGTGTAATCCGTCCGACGGCACGACGGTGACCGTCCGTTCGATCATACGGGTCCGCCTCCCCGGCAGAGGGTGCGTGTGACTCCCATGCAGGACTAGTCGCGGGAACGACCAAAACAGTTGCCCGGATCGGCCGCGGCGGTCACTCCTCGATGACGAGGTAGGTCCGCGCGCCGCGGTGTTCGAGCGAGACCCGGTCTGTCTCGACGTTCGATCGGACGAAGGAGTCGATTCCGGCCGCGTGCAGGTCGGTGACGTCGATCCGGCGCCGCCGATCGGGTTCGTGGCGGTCGCGGTCGCGCGTCACCAGTTCCTCGTACGTTCCCCGGTCGTCGGTCCCGTCCGTGATCAGTGCCATACCCATCAGTTGGACTGACAGTACGTCAAACCGATCCGTCCGCGGTGAAAGTGAAAGTGCGGGACGGAGCGGCGCTCGCGGCGAGTTCGGGTCTCGCACCGTCGCCGATCGCGACCGGGATTACCCGAGACGCTTCACGTCGACACGGTGCGGGCCGTCGTCCGTTTCGATCGCGACCGATTCGACGATCGCCTCGCGAGCGCGCTCTTGCCACGCCGCGACCGCTTCGGCGTGCCGTTCGCGGATCCGGTCCGCGTCGTCCGCGTCCTCTAGCGTCTCCTCGAGCCGGGGATACGCCGCGATGACGTCGTCCGCGATGAGGTTCGCGGGGGAGAGGTGAACCGCGCCGGTCAGTTCGGTGTCGTCGACGTGGTAGACGTGGATCCGCGCCCGCATTCGGCCGTGAAACGGCGGCGTCACCCGGAGCACGGCCTCGCCAGGGTTCTCCTGGCTGTAGGCGTAGGCGTCGACCACGTCGTCCGGCGACACGGCGAGCGATCGGATCGCCGATGGATCGTCCTCGGGCATGCGTTGATCGTACGACTCGCGACGGTTTATCGTCCGGGTTCGACGCGCGGCCGCGTCACGGGTGCCGACCGTGACTCTGGATTTCGGTTTCGATCCCGATCGGCCCGGGCCGGTCAGTCGCGCTCCGCGATCGGCGGCCGAAACACGTCGGCCCGGACGTCCGTCGAGACGCCGTAGGCCGCGTCGTCGACCGACGCGGGGAGTGTCGGGTCGGCACCGTCGTAGTGCCCCTCCAGCGACGCCCGGACGGCCTCGCGGACGCAGGCCCGGGTCGCCGCGCCGACCTCGGTGGCGCTCCCCGAGAACGAGGCGGGGGTCCCCGACGGATCGTGGCCGACGACGATCGCGTCCGTCGTCGTCCCGGGAAAGCCTGTCTCGGCGAGCAGCGTCGCCGTCTTCGCCTCCGCGGCGACCGCGATCAGGTTGGCGAGCGCGCCGTCGGCCAGCGCCCGGGTCGTGCCGACGACGAGGTTGACCGTCCCCCGCGTCGCGTCGGCGTTCGTTTCGACGGCCTCCGCAGGCCCGGTCGTCCCCATCGGTTCCATCGGCAGCGCCGCCGGGTTCGAGACGCCGGCGGTCGCGTAGGCGGTGACCGGCCCGCAGTGCGCGCCGCGGGCGTCCTCGATCGCCACGCCGGTGAACAGCACCGGGCCGTCGGTCGCCCCGTCGAACCCCGCCCGCTCGAGTCGATCGGTCGCGTAGGCGTCGAGCGGCGTCTCCGCCCACTCGGCGGGGACCGAGACGTTGTACGCGGCGTCGGCCGTGACGCGACCGCCGTTCGGACCGGTCGAGAGCCACTCGGTACCGGGACGGCCCACGCGAAGGACGCCGTCGGAGCGGCACGCCTCGTAGGCGGGATCGACCGGGTCAGCCATCGCAATCGAGGGCGGCGAGCAGTCGATCGTTCGAGCGCCGATCCTTGATCGCGACGCGCACGTGCGAGTCGAGCGTCCGGAACGTTCGCGCGTCGCGGATCGCGACCCCTTCCGATCGGGCCGATCGGATCACGCCGTCGACGTCCCGATCGCCGACGTCACACAGGAGGTATGGGGCGTCGGACGGGTGGACGTCGAACCTGGACGCGAGCGCGGTTCGAACCCGCTCGCGCTCGCTCGCGACCCGATCGCGGGTCTCCCTGACGAACGCGTCCTGCCGGAGACAGTGGGTGCCGACCCGCGCCGCGGGCGTTCCGAGCGACCACGCCCGCCGCGCGGTCTCCAGTGCGTCCCGCCGATCGCCCGTCGCGACGGCGAACCCGGCGCGCAGTCCGGGGAGGCCGAACAGTTTCGTGAGCGATCGGGCGACGACGACGCCCGCCGCGTCGAGACGGGCCGCCGACGGCAGGTCGGTGAAGCCGAGGAACGCCTCGTCGACCAGCAGCGTCGTTCCCGCAGACTCGCAGCGATCGGCGAAGGCCGCCAGCGCGTCGGAATCGGCGGCCTCACCGGTCGGGTTGTTCGGCGTGCAGACGACCGCCAGCGCACAGCCGTCGAGGACGTCGCGCTCGATCGCGAGCAGGTTCTCGCGGTGGACGAACTGCGGCGTCGCACCCTGCAGGCGGACTTCGCGGGCGTACTCGCCGAAACTGGGATAGGGGACCAGCGCCCGATCGCCGGGCGAGAGCGCGCTCTCCATCGCCAGCCTGATCGCGGCCAGTCCGCCGGGCGTCGGGATCATCCGATCGGCATCACAGCCGACGAACGCGCCCGCGGCGGTCCGAAACTCGGCGTAGTCGTCGTCGGGATACCGGCGCGACTCCTCGAGTGCCGCCTCGTAGACGCTCTCCACGCCCTCGGGCGTCGCGGGGTTCGTGTTGGCCGAGAAGTCGAGCAGGTCCCGATCGGACTCCCCGCCGTGGGGGACCCGCTCTCCGCGGCGCATCGCGTCAGGATCCACGATCGTCCTCCGCGGCAGCGTCTGCTGGATCGCCAGTCGTCGCTACAGACTCTTCTGCCGGCCCGTCCGCTTCGATCCCGAGTCGCGCACAGACGGTCTCGAGTCGGTCCCGAACGGCCGGCATCCGTCCGTCGGGAACGAGCGAGAGCGCGCCGCCCATCGCGACGCCCTCCTTGGCCTCGCCGGCGCAGTACCGGGCCATCGCGACGTGGTCGCGCTCGTCGAAGCCGGGATCGGTCACGACGAGGTCGCAGTCGAGTCGGGCGCAGGCTGTCTCGAGCCGATCGCCCTGTTCGGCCGCGACGAACGAGGTCGTCGCGATCGACAGCGGGGCGTCGATCCCGGCGTGGCGCAACAGGGCGGCGACGGCGACCATCTGCGTCCCGCCGGCCAGCGTCACCTCGGTGTCCGACTCCAGCGCGCCGGCCGCGATGCCCATCACGGTCGGCTGGACGGGATCGCCGACCGCCTCGATCGCCGCGAGCGGGTCGCCGTCGCACGCGCCCGCCTCGAGGTCGCTCGCCGCGAGTCCCTCGTCGACGACGCGACGCTTGCGCTCGATCGGGTTCTCCGGGAGCGACGACGAGACGCCGGCGGGTTCGCCGAGCGCGGTGAGCACCCCGAGCGCGGTCGTCGTCCCGCCGGGGACGGTCTCGCCGATCAGGAGTTCCTCGTCCGGGAGTTCCGAGCCGTAGCCGTGGGCGCGATCGAATATCGCGGCCGCGTCGGGGACGGCAGTCTCCTCGCGAACGTCGGCCCCCGGGCTGACGTCGAGGTCCACCGTCGGCGCGGCGGTCGATCTGGTGAGACCCGCGTCGACGACCGCGACGTCGAAGCCGACCACCTCGCGGACGGCCCGGGTCACGGCGGCGGGCGTCGGACACCCGTTCGGGCTCACGGGGGTGACGGGCGCGGCGGTCGGCTCCCCGTACGCGAGGATCTCGACGTCAGCCGAGGGCGTGTGTTCCATCAGCTCCGGGGCCGCCCCGGCCGCGCTGATCCCGTCGATCAGCGCCGTCTCGGTCGTTCCGGCGGGGAGGATCACGCGCACGGGTCGTCCCTCCCGGTCAGGCGATCGGCCGCGACGTCGGCGTCTGCACGTCGGTTCACGTTCACTGCGAGTCGTGGATCGTAGGAGACGTCCGTCATGGTTCGGTCGGTGGTGCCGACGACGTTGACCCCCGTCGGCGCGAGGTGTGGGTTCGGTTCGAGACGCGAGTCGATACTCGCGCCGAGTCGTCGCTTCAGGGCGACGGGGACGGCCACGGTAAGCGACGGCGCGCCGGTCCCCTCCGCAGCCCCGTCGTGGCGATCGAGGGCGCGATCGATCGCTGGGCCGGAGAGCAGCGGCAGATCGGCCGCGACCGTGAGGATCGGCGGCTCGATCGCGGGCCGATCGAGCAGGGTCGTCAGGTCGGCGACGTAGCCGTCCCCGGCCGTCTCGATCGTCCGCACGCCGTCGCGGTCCGCGAGGTGCTCGCGCGTCTCCGGCGCGTTGGGCGAGACGGCCGCGTGCGTCGTCTCGACGTCGCTTTCGTCGAGCGCCGCCAGCACGCGATCGACCATCGGGCTGCCAGCGATCGGGTGCAGCGGCTTCTCGTGGCGGCTCTCGAGGCGGGTTCCGCGCCCGCCGCACATCACAACAGCGTCCACGCGATCACCCCCGCGTGCACGCCGGCGACGCGGCCGATTTCGTTCGCCGCCCCGAAGATATCGCCGCTTATGCCCCCGAGGTGGCGACGCGCCCAGTACCAGGGGAGGGCGATTCCCCCGATCGCACCGCAGAGCGCGACCGCGGCGGCCGGACGTGGCCACGTAAGCGCGACGGCTGGAAGGGCGACGATCGCGGGCGCGACGAACGACCGCGGCGCGACTCCCGCGGTGAACTGTCGCCCCATCCCCTCGTAGCTCGCCGCTCCGAAGCAGGCCATCGCCGCCATGCCGAGTTTCGTCCCCACCTCGGCCGCGATCGCGATCGCGACGGCGGCGAGGACGGGGAGCCCGGCGAGGCCGAGTCCCCCGAGTGCGAGTCCGACGACGGTGATCGACACCGCGAGAATCGCCCCGACGCCGGTCGTCGTGTCCGTGAGCACTTCACGGCGACGAGCCGCGTCGCCGTGGACGACGAGCGCGTCGCCGAGATCGGCGACGCCGTCCAGGTGATGGATCCCGGTCACCGCGTAGACCGCGAGCAGGTAGCCGAGCGCGACGGTCGGTGCGGAAAGCGTCGCGGCGGCCGAGAGCGGCAGGGCGGCGATCGCGCCCGCCACGTACCCGGCGATCGGGAAGGCCGCTGGCGTCGTCCGGAACGCTTCCCAGTCGCCCTCGCGGTGGGCCGCGGGGAGGCGGGTCAGGAAGCCGATCGCGCCGCGGACGGCGCCGAGCCAGCGGCGGCTCACGGCGTCACCTCCAGCGCCGTCACCACGGCGTACCGGAGTAGCGAGAAGCGTTCCCAGCCGATCGAGGCGACGATCGCGAGCAGGACGGCGATGGCGATCGCGACGACCCCCGCCAGACCGACGAGACGCACCGCTCGCTCGCCGTCGGCGACCGTCGGCAGATCCCGATCGGGTGAGAGGTCGTAGACGCCCGGTTTCGTAAGACGCACGTCGAGCGCGCAGGCGAGCGTCGCCATCGGCCACCCGGAGTTCGGTGACGGCGGGTCGCGGGCCCACTCGCGGGCGCGACCCAGCGCCAGCGGATCGGCCGCGGCGGTGGCGATCGCCACCGCCGCGAGTCGGGCGGGGAGCCACATCACGGCGTCGTCGAGGCGGGCGCTCGCCGTCCCGATCGGCTTCGAGGGGTAGCCGAGCATCGAGTCCAGCGTGTTGACGCCTTTCACCCACGCGGCGGCGGCCGCGGCGGCCGGGAGCGAGAGCGGCGCGAGGACGACGAACGGCAGCAGGGTCGCGACCAGCCCGTCGGCGAGGTTCTCGCCGGCGCTCTCGATCGCCGCGCTCCGAATTTCGGCCGGCGAGAGCGTCGCCGCGTCCCGGCCGACGAGGCCGCGAACCGCTTTCCGGGCCGTCTCGACGTTCGTCTCGGTCGCCGCGACGACCGTCTCGGTGAGATCGAGCAGCGATCGCAGGCTGATCGTCAGGAAGAGGACGACCCCGGCGGCGACCGCACCCCCTGTCTGGTGCCCGGCAGCCGCGACGAGAACGACTCCGGCCGCGGCACCCGCCGGGACGAGCGGCGCGACGAGCGCGATCCCGACGCCGACCAGTCGCTGGACGCGGTCGTCCTCGTGCCAGTCCCGATCGAGGGCGGCGACGAGGCGGCCGAACCACGCCACGGGGTGGGCCACGGTCGGCGGTTCGCCGACCAGCAGGTCGAGACTGAACGCCAGGCCGAGCACGGCGAGCGTCACGACGATCACGGGGTCCTCCGGGCGATCGGCCACGGTTCGATTGCTGTCATCGCGATTCGTCCTCCAGCGTTGCCAGGCGATCCGGAATCTCGTCGAGCGGGGTCTCTTCGAGCAACAGTGCGGTCCCGCCGACAGATTCGATTCCGCCGTCCGTCGCCGGGTCGTCGCCGACGTGGACGAGATCGCCGGGATCGATGCCGAGTTTCGACGCCGTCAGTTCGAAGATCTCTGGTGCGGGTTTCCGCCAGCCGCAGCCGACGCTCGTCACGACGGCGTCGAAGTCGTCGCGTTCGAAGTCCGACCTGACCAGCGTCCGCCCGACCAGTTCCGGGACGCTACAGTTCGAACAGAGCGCGATCGGGCCCCGTTCGCGTGCGGCCGCGATCGCCTCGCGAGCGCCCGATCTCGTCTCGACGGCGGGATCGAACGCGGCGACGACGGCGCGCCTGGCCGCGTTGTGGTCGTAGTCGACGCCGCGACTCGCGAGTGCGTGCGAGACGTGCGCCGGAAGCGGGACTTCCGCCCCTTCGGGCGCGTCGACGTGTGGCTCGGCGTACGCGTCGGCCCAGTCGTCGGGGACTGTCACGTTTCGGTTCGCGAGTTCGGTCGCGATCGCGGCGGCTGGATCGGCCGGTCGATCGACGGTCACGAGGGTTCCGAAGAGGTCGAACGAGACGCCCACGTTCGTGTGACTAGCACAAATTGACTTTAGCTTCGCGGTCCGATCGCTCCCCGTGAACGTTTGGACGGGTTTGTGAATATCCCTTTCCCGGGCTGGATCCGACCACCGTGTATGACGCGGCTACAGGCACCGTTCGTGTCCCGACTCTCCGGCGCCGTCAGACGAACCGTCCGGCGCTGTCGAACCGCCGCCGGGTCGGGTGCGGACGTCACTACCGATCGAGCAGGGACCGATCGCGGTAACGCGGCAGTCGACACTGCGACGCGGGTCGAGTCGACGGATCGATCGCCGTCGATAGCCACGTCTGGACCGGAGTCGGAGCCGTCCAGCCAGTACCTCGACCCGGACCGAGGGCCGACCAGCCGGAGCGAGGTCCTCGATTACGGGATTTCGCCCGAATCGTACGTCCGGGCCGTCCTGGAGAAACACGACGGGCGGCTGAAACAGCGCCGGTTCGCCGACGAGTACGGCTGGTCGGCCTCGACCGTGAGCCGCCTCCTCTCGGACCTCGAATCACGCGGCGCGATCGAACGGTACCAGCTCGGGCGCGAGAAGATCGTCTGCTTGCCGGACGAGGTACCGGCTGCACTCTCCTGACCGGGATCGTCGATCGTGGCCGGTCCTGAGAGGGGGAGTGCTCGGTATCGACGAACCCGCGAGCGCGAACGGCGAGAAGAGGCCCCGTGAATCGAGCGCCGATCGATTAGGCGAGCCGGGCGAACGCGAGGTTCCCGGAGATGTTCTTGATGTAGATCTCGACCACGTCGCCTTCCTCGGCGCCGGGGACGAAGATGGTGTACTCGCCCTTCTCGGCGACGCCGTCGCCCTTGCGGCCGGTGCCGGTGATCTCGACCGTGTACGTCTTGCCCTCCTCGACGGCCTCCTGCTGTTGCTGTTGCTGGCTGCTGGTCGAGCGCTTGGTGACGGGACGGAACGCACCACAGGCGTCACAGCGAAGCATCGGCGTGCGGTCCTCGCGAACGAGGCGGGTGTCCGGCAGGCCACACTCCGAACAGAGGACGTACTCGTCGACGTAGGCGTCGATCGCCGCGTCGAAGTCCTTCTGGGAGAACGAGCCGTTGTAGCGGGCGCGCCCGTCCTCGAGTTTGCCGCTGGTCCCGAGTTCGCGCTGGATGAACCGGTGGAGGTGCTCGTCCTCCCGGGAGAGGGTGTCGGCGACGTCGCCGAGGTTCGTAAACCGCGTGAAGGCACCGTCTTTCTGTGCCTGCGGATCGGGAATCTGCAATCGCTCCTGGTCGCCCCCGATGTCGGGGACTTCGTCCATCGCTCGGTCGAGACTCGATTCGTAATCCATACGCGAACGCAGTGCCCCGCGACGTAAATCCGTTCTGCTATCGTCGTTCGGTCGCCGTCGACGGGTTCCGATCGGAGCGCGACGCGCCGCTCGGATCGAAATCCGGACCCGATTCCACGGCCGATCGCCGGGCCTGGTTCGGCCCTAGAACTGGTCGTTTCCGCTGTCGGCCATCGAGCCCTGTTTCTCCTCGTCCAGCCGTTCCAGGTCGCGTTCGGGGTTCGCCTCGTCCGGACTGCCGGCTTCCCCGGTGATCTCGCCGTAGACGGCTTCCCGGACCTCTTCGGCCGACTCGAACTGTTCGTCCGTCAGTCGATCGAAGACGCTCCCCAGCGACTCCGTCTCGTTCGGCATGTCGATCGGCTCGCTGCCGTACTCCGTGGCGAGTTCCTCGCCCGTGACCGGGTACTCCACGTCGCCGAGGTGGCGCTCGACGTCGTCGAGGATCGACTCCGTCGTCTCGGCCCGCCGGGACTTGCGTTGCTCGGCCCGATCCTGCGCGCGATCACGGCTCGGGGTGTCGCCACTCATACCCGGTGCTATCACGAGCGCGTGGAAAAGCGGCCGGCCGGCGATCGCACGTGTCCGCTCGCGACGAACCATAGTAACAACTGAAACGATTCACACACCGATCGCACAGCCGTCGTGCGATCGGGTGTTCATTGACTTTCAGTTGCTACTATAGCGTCTCACTCGTAGGCCGTCGCGACGTACGGCGAGGCCGCACTGCGGGCGAGCGCACCGTAATCCAGTTCGAACGCGAGGGTGTCGCCCGGTCGAATCGGTTCCCGAACCGCGGTAACGTCGAGGACCGCGTGGTCACTGCTCGCCCCGAGGACGTCGACGCCCTCCCGAACTGGCGTCAGTCCCTCGACGGGGACGTCGACGCGCCCCATCGCGACGATCGCACGGTCCCGGACGCCCCGGTCCTCGACCGTCGGCGCCTCCCCGAACGCGTCGCGGCCGCTCGGCCCCGCCGGTGCGGACGGTTTGGCCTTGCACTCGATCACGTCCGCGGACAGGACGACGGCGTCGGTCTCGAACCCTGGCAGTGGCTGGCCGGTGGTGGGATCCGTCCCCAGCAGGATCGCCTCGCCGATCCGGAGCTGCGTCACCCGCTCCGGGAGGTCGCCGTCGAAGCACAGCCCCAGGGTGTTGGAACTCCCCGCGGAGCAGATCGGGAACTGCCGGCCGATCGACTCTTCGGCCCGCTCGAGCCGGTCGACGAACCGCGATATCGACGTCGCGGTCGGAACGACGCCGTTGAGCGAGCCGGTGTGGGCGGCTACCCCCGCGACCTCGATTCCATCGATCTCTGCAGCGACCGAAAGCATCGCCGCGAGGTCGTCGAGCAGGACTCCCTCGCGTCGGTCACCGACGTCGACCGCGAGCACGACCCGGTGATCGATTCCCCGTCGCGATGCGGCGGCCGCGATCGCTCGCAACACCGACGGCTCGGACTGGAACGAGACGTCCGCGTTACGGAGGACGGCGTCGATCTCGTGACGCATCGGTGGCCTGAGCAGGTAGCGGTCGCAGTCGACCCGAGCGCCGAGCCGTCGCAGGTTGGCCAGCCGCGAATCGGCGATCGCGGTCGCGCCGCCGTCGACCAGCGCCCTGGCGACCCGGGGATCGCCCCCGACGCCCTTCGTGACGCCGACGAGATCGCCGTCGAACCGATCGGCGACCCGGCGGGCGTTCCGCTCGACGATCGCGGGTCGAATCGTCAGGACCGGGGCGTGATCCTGCCGATCCCGACTGGGATCGTCGATCACGGCTCACCCCGCGAACGCGGTCGTCGCGTCGACGAGAATGCGAGCCACGTCGACGACCTCGTCGGTGTAGACGAACTCGCCCGCGCCGTGGATGTTCTCGCCGTCGGGGCCGACGATCACCGTCGGGAGGTCCGCGCGGTGACCGAAGTAGTTGAAGTCGCCGACGCTCGAGAAGTAGCCGATCGCGGGAGCCTGGCCGGTCACCGACTCGGCGGACGCCTTCAGGGACCCGACCAGCGGATGGTCCTCGTCGGTGACGTAGGGGCCGTAGCGGACGTCGGGCGCGGGTGCCTCGCGGAACCCGATCTCGACGTCCGAGTCGAGGTCGAGGGTCGCGACGACGCGCTCGGCATCGGCCAGGACCGTCTCCGCGTCCTCGCCGGTCACGACGTGGCGGTCGACCAGCAGACGACACGCCTCGGGAACCGAGAGCGTCTCCCCGCCGCCCTCGATCGACAGCGGACAGACCGATCCGTCGCCGAGTTCGGGGTGCGTGCCGACGTCCATCTCCGCGAGCGCACCGGCCAGCGTGCCGGCGTCGACCACCGCGTTCCGTCCCTTCTCGGGTTGTGAGCCGTGGGCCGCGTGCCCGCGGACGGTGATGTCGTAGAGGAATCGCCCGCGTGCGCCGAGCAACAGCGCCGGGTTCTCCAGTTCGGACTGGGCGAGGATCGGCCCGGGCTCCGTGACGATCGCCGCGTCGCACTCGTCGGTGATGCCGTCCCTGATGAGCTGGTTCGCGCCCAGCCCGTAGGGCCCCTCCTCGTCGACCACTGCCGCGAGCACCACGTCGCCCCGGAGGTCGGCGTCCGCGAGCGCCCGGAACGCGACGAGCACCGCCGCGAGCCCGCCTTTCATGTCGCAGGCGCCCTGGCCGTAGCACTTCCCGTCCTCGACCCGCCCGGAGAGGGGATCCTCGTCCCACTCCTCGACCAGCTGGACCGTGTCGACGTGGGCGTTCAACAGCAGCGTCGGTGCGTCGGGGTCACTGCCCTCGAGCCGGGCGAGGACGTTATTGCCCTCGTAGCCGGTGATGTCGGGTTCTCTCACCGGCTGGTACTCCGGATCGAGCCCCGCGTCGTCGAGCCACTCGTAGACGTACTCGACGATCGCCGCCTCCTCGAAGTACGGGCTCCGTATCCTGACCAGGTCCTGGAGCAGTTCGATCGTCTCGTCGTACTCGATCGCGTCCGCGTTCGTGTGCGTTTGTTCGCTCATAATGTAGTGTAGAATCGGTCGCGTCAGTCGTCCGCGGGGGTCCCGTCGTCGGCCACCGTCGGTTCGTCGACGATCGCGGGGCTGTACTCCTCCGTCGGGACCCCGGGAAGCGTGTCGAGGATCGCGTCGACGTCCGTATCGGACTGCTCGCCCAGGTACCAGTAGACGGCGAAGACGACGAGGCCGATCGCGAGCCACGGGACGTAGATCGTCATCGATCCCTGGTAGGCCTGTGACAGCAGGAGGACGCAGCCGCCGAGTCCGAGCACGCCCGGGACGAAGATCCACCGGCCGGGATCGAACGCGGCCTCCTCGCGCAGGGCCGGCCGCTCGAGGTACACGTATATCGCGGTGAACGACGTCGCCCCGTAGGCGATCAGGTAGCTGAACGTCGCGATCGCGATGACCTGGTCAAGTCCCGCGGTCCAGAAGGTCAGTCCGACCGAGACCGCAAACAGCGTCAACAGCGACCAGTGGGGGGTTCGCCAGCGCTCGTTGACTTCCGAGAACCGCGTCGAGAAGACCTCGTCCCAGGCCCAGCAGTAGGGAAGTTTGATCCCCGCGGCCATCACGGCGTGGACGCTGGAGGCGGTCGCCAGCAGCCCGCCGAATCCGACGACTGCGGTCGCGTTCAGCGGGAGGAACGTCTCGGCGGCGGTCGAGAGCGGCCGGTCCGAATTGGCGAGGACGGTGTAATCCCCGATGACGCCGTAGATGACCGCGGCGGTCCACATGTACAGCACGATCAGGATGAGCGTCCCGCCGGCCATCGCGAGCGGCAGGTTTCGCGAGGGATTCTTGACCTCGGCCCCGATCTCGCCGGCGACCGCAATCCCGATGTAGGCGTAGAACAGCGGGACGGCGGCCGCGAGCGCGCCGTCGAAGCCGCCCGTGAAGAACGGCGTGTAGTTGCCGGCCTCGACGGTGAACGTCCCGGGGACGACCAGGACCAGGATCGAGACCATCAGCAGGAGGAAGATCGCGTTCTGCGAGATGCTGTACCGGCGGGCTCCGAGCATGTTTACGAGGAACAGGACGGTGATCAGGCCGATCCCGGCCAGGCGCGGGTCGACACCCGGGTAGAACACCTGCAGGTAACTGCCGAACCCGATCGCCAGGACGGCGACGGCCGCCATGTACCCCAGCCAGAGCGACCACGTCGCGACGAATCCCGCGAGCCGGTTGCGAAACACCCGGGTGACGTAGGAGTACGTCGACCCGGCTGCGGGGAAGATCGTCGCGAGCCAACTGTAGTTGATCGCGATCGCCATCGCGATCACACCCGACAGCGCGATGATCAGGATGACGCTCGGTCCGGTCGACGAACTGGCCGTCCCGAGCGTGACGAACAGTCCCGCTCCGAGCGTCCCCGCGACGACGGTGGCGATCGCGCCGAGCGGGCCGATGTCGCGAGCGAGGCTCCGATCAGATTCACTGGCATCTGTTACCATGACGGTTGGTGCCACGAGTCGATCCGCGGTGAACACCCTCCCTAGATACACAGGGTCGGAGAACAGCGCGCCCGCGGCGGTCACCGCGTCTCGGGGTCGAGGAGTTTCGCTTCGGCCTTCCGAAGGTGTTCGAGCAGGGTCGCCTCCGAGATGTCGAGTTCCGCGGCGAGGTCGGCCGCCGACACCTCGCGCGGCCAGCTGTAGTACTGCCTGGTGCGGGCGAGTTCGAACACCTCGCGCTGTCGTTCCGAGAGACAGTCGGTTCGGAACACGCCGTTCGTCAGCCCGCTGTGGAGCGATCGCATCGATTCGATCCTGACGCTGGCCGACTTCTCCTCGCGGATCTCGTCGAGTCGATCGCCGATCGTCTCCCGGTCCTCATGGGTGACGACCGTCCAGTACTCGCGACCGTCGGTCATCCGGACGGGTTCGTCGGGGATAAATCCCCGCGAGACGAGCGCGTCGTTGATGCTGTTGGTGAGTTCGTACTGGACGACGAGTCCGGTGGTGACGTTCTCGGGGTCGGGCGTG
Organism: Halosolutus sp. YCN4; assembly: GCF_059736495.1. NCBI lineage: Archaea > Methanobacteriati > Methanobacteriota > Halobacteria > Halobacteriales > Natrialbaceae > Halosolutus > Halosolutus sp. YCN4. The sequence continues at coordinate 57,266 of NZ_JCASSM010000001.1, forward strand.
CCGACGTCGGTCGCGTAGTGCTGGTCGGCCTCCCAGACGTCGTCGATCAACGGCGATGCGTCGACGGCGTCGACGAGGGTCTCCAGGTCCTCGACCGATCGTCCGTAGGCGGTGAACCGGCCGGTCGCCTTGCCGTCGATCGCGTAGACGCCGTGTCCGAGCAACCCGCCCGGCGTGTCCGCCGTAACCTCCAGCGTCCAGCAGTCGGGGTGCCAGATGTCGAGTTGCAGACGCGACCCCTCGACCTGTTCGTCGATGCGCGGGGAGCGAGTCACGATACGTGTTACCGGACGCTGGTCGGTGATAAATAAGTAGCCGTCCGACAGTCGTGAGACGACCCGACCGTGACGGCTACTCGATCGAAATCACGTTCGCCTCCAGGTCGCGCGGATAGTAGGTCAGCCACTCGATCCCGTCGTCGGTGACGGCGATCGTGTCCGAGTGTCGATAGCCGTACGTATCGGTGTAGATTCCGGGCTCGATCGTCCAAACCTGACCCGGCCGCATCACCGCATCGTCCTCGTCGTAGCTGGTGTGCTCGCTCTCGCAGTGGTCGCCCCAGCCGAGATCGATGTACGGCGGTTCGTGGCCGCCGAGGCCGATGTTGTGTCCGACGTGGTGCTGGGCGAGGTCATCGACCCCCTGCTCCTCGAAGTACTCCTGGACGGTTCGATCGACGTCGGCGATCGGAACGCCCGGCCCGAGCGCCTCGATCGCGATCGTCTGGGCCTCGCACATGAGTTCGAAGTAGTGGACCTGTTCGTCCGTCGGGTCGCCGACGAACATCGTCCGCTCGAGTTCGGAGTAGTAGCCGTCGACGGTCGCCGTCGCGCCCGTGATCAGGACGTCTCCCTCCTCGAGCCGTCGATTCGCGGTGTGACCGTGGGGCAGTCGCGTCTGCTCGCCCGTAATGTAGCCCGCGTGAACCGGGCCGTCGCCACGGGTCCGCGGGACGTACCGTTCGCCCAGCGTATCGAGCATCGCCCTCGAGGCGTCCATCGACGCGCGCTGACTCACCGTCACCGGGTGTGCGCCGGGTTCGGTGTACTCCGCGAGGTACCGATGGCCCAGGTTCGCCCACGTCGCCGACTCCCGGATCAGGTCGATCTCCGCGTCGGACTTCTCCCAGCGCATCCGCGAGACCCACGACTGCGTTTCGACGTCGACATGGTCTGAAAGCGGTGGCCCCTCGTAGCCCATGGTGCCGGGCGCCCCCTCGGCGTCGGCCGCGACGCGTTCCGCGCCGAGACCCGTCAGCATCTCGACTGCGACCGCGATCGGCCGCCCGCCCGGGTAGTCGCGGTAGTGATGCACCGCGTCGATCCGCGGGTTGGACTCGACGCGCTCGGCCTCGAGTCGCGGCACCGTGATCTCGGCGCGATCTTCGGTCACCGCCAGCACGACGGGGCGCTCCGTCTGGATGTGATCGAAGCCGGTCAGGTACTCGATGCTCGTCGCGCCGAACCACAGGCCGGCGTCCGCATCGGTCTCGGCGATCCGGTCGCGAATCCGCTCGAGTCGATCCTCGTATTCCGCATCGGGGAGTTCGGTTGCCATAGGAATCCCTCCGTGCGGTAGCTAAAAAGGATTTATACGGTTTCCTGTAAGTCATTTCCGACGCAACCGCCTCCGGATCGCGGTTGCGCCGGTACATCGTTACAGCAATCCGTATCAGGAGGCGGTGAGCGGGGAACCTCAACGGGGTCCAGTCGCGACCGGTCCGCAGGATCTACACGCTAGCTGCGGCTGGCCACGCAACTCGGGCAGCAGATCGTGGCGACCCGCGTTACGGGATTCCACGCGGGAGGGGGCGGAACGCGCTCGGAATCTACGTTGCCGTGATGAGCGTCTTCGTCCACGTCCTGCAATTGGTACTGCGCGTTCTCTCCCTTCTCGATAACTACTAGCATCCACAGATCGCGCGAATCCCCCACGGGGGAACCCTCCTCAGGGTAGTGTTCCCGGTTGGGTGTCCCCGAAGGTCGCTTCCGGAAACAGCCCGTCGACGTCCCCGTCGTTGAGCGCCTCGATGAGCGCCCCCGCCGTCCCCTCGAGCAACACCATCCCCATCTGGGCCGACGAATCGGCGATCGTGAGCGTCTCCGTCTCCTCGACGGACGACTCGAAGTTCTCGATGGCGGCTTCGATCAACTCGAGTTGCTCCTGTTGTATCTGCTCGAGTTCCACCCGGTACTCGGATTCGTTGAGTTCCGTCCGCTGTCGACTCAGATTGAGCTGGCGCTGCTGGAGTTCGACCAGGTCCTCCTGATCCGGCTGGACGTACGCCGCGACCGTGGACGTCGGCCCGAGGTTTTCGCTCGAGCGGTCGCCGTCACCGTCATCGGTGGAATTGTCTTCGGCGTCCAAGCCGGTCGGACCGGTACTGTCGAGTTGGCTACACCCAGCTACGGAGACCGCTGTTCCGGTTCCTGCGAGACCGAGAAACCGACGACGGTTCGGCGAGAGATCCATTACGCGTCTGCTCTCGACCACTGAAAAATAAGTTTACCTCTCGGGAATCGATCCCTTCGAGTCACGTTTTCCCGGCGCGGCCCCGAACCGATCGAGGGGCGGGTGGACCTCTGTGCGGCGAAAACGGCTATCGAGCGCGAAGCGGCGGGCAGGCCGCCGGGATCTGAACGACTGTCAGACGGACGCGATCGCTTCGCTCGTCGTGTGGGATCCCGAAGCGTCCGTCCTCCTGATTTGAACAGATGCCAGACGGTCGCGCTCACTCCGTTCGCGCGCTGCGACTGGCGTGTTCAAACCGGCTTAGGATAGACTTCTCACTGCTCACATTGTTCGCAGGAGAAGTCCGCCCTCCCCGATTTGCACGCCGGAAGACGCGCACAGCGAAGCGAGCACGTCTTCCGAGCCCTCGTTCGCTTCGCTCACGAGGACGGGGGACAAGCCGATCTACAGTCGGCCACGAATCGCCAGTAAAACGAGTCCGCCCTCCCCGATTTGAACGCAGTGAGACGTTCCGGGCGTGCGGCGCGAAGCGCCGTTCCGGGGCTGCGACTCACAAGCTCAAATCGTGTCGGTCGGATTTTCGGAGAAAATCCGCCCTCCCCGATTTGAACGGGGGACAAGTCGATCTACAGTCGACTGCTCTACCAGTCTGAGCTAAGGGCGGTCGCACTCAAACGTAGTCGCCGGTGCAAATATAAGGGTTATCATTCATCGACGCGTGAGTCCGTGTAACAAACCGTAAACGGAAGAATGATTAATATAGGTGAAGTGTTAACACGATAGGTAGTCAGCCGATGAGCAAGATCACGTTCCGTGCCGACGACGAACTCGTCGAGCAGCTAGAGGCACTCGACGCCTCGAAAAGCGAGGCGATGCGGGAGGCACTGCGTGCGTATCTCACGGGCGCGGAGCCGCGCGACGGGGACCAGGGCGCGGACCAGGAGGTTCGACGAGACGGGACGGATCCGATCGACGACCTGATTCGCGATCGCGTTGACACGCTCCTGTCGGAACGACTCCGCGATCGCCCACCGCGAGAACCCCAGGACGTGAACGTCTCCATTACGCTCGACGGGGACGCCGTGGATCGTAATACAACTGTCTCACAGTCGACCGGCGTCCCCGCGGAGCCCGCCGATCGCGACCAGCAGTGCAATCAGTGTGGCGAAAACGTCGATGCAGACCACGTCTACTGCCCGAACTGCGGGGAGAAAGCGTCTCGGCGATCGTTCTGTGAGTGTGGCGACGAACTCCGAACGGACTGGGCGTTCTGCCCCAGCTGTGGGCGTCGGACGCCCGCTGCGGACGTGCTCGACTCGAACTAGTCGGACATCACGACTGTCGTAAGACACAGAAAGTGATGTCGGACGAAAGTTTTATTATCTCAGACAGTCTCCACCTTAGTCGCGTAAGACGGTCGTCTTACAGCGGTCGGCTGGGGCCGGAAAACGCCCGATGTCGGGCGGTTCCGACGTAAGACACGCCGCGTCTGACAGGGGCGCGGGATCCGTCTTACCCGCAATGGGGAATACAATCATGGAGCGTGTGACACTGCGAATCCCGAAACAGCAGATCGAGGAGGTAGAGCAACTGGTCGACTCGGGCGAGTTCCCGAACCGGAGCGAGGCGATCCGGTCGGCGGTCCGAGAGATGATCAACGAACAGTACGACGGACACAGCGAGCAGTCCGGGAAGCGGACCTGGGCGAAGGTGTAACGATGCAGGATATCGTTCAGGACGCCCTCGAGAACGCCGAGGAAGAGGCCCGCGAGATGGACGCCGACATGGACGGCGACGAGTTCGGCGATCCGCGAATCGTCATCGTCGGCTGCGGTGGCGCGGGCAACAACACGATCAACCGCCTGTACAACATCGGCGTCGACGGGGCCGACACGATCGCGATCAACACCGACAAACAGCACCTCAAGATGATCGAGGCCGACACGAAGATCCTCGTCGGCAAGTCCCTCACCAGCGGGCTCGGGGCGGGCGGCGACCCCTCGATGGGCGAGCGCGCGACCGAGATGGCCCAGGGCACGATCAAGGAAGTCCTCGGCGAGGCGGACCTCGTGTTCGTGACCGCGGGCATGGGCGGTGGCACCGGTACGGGTGCCGCCCCCGTCGTCTCGAAGATCGCCAAGGAACAGGGTGCGATCGTCGTCGGGATGGTCTCGACGCCGTTCAACGTCGAGCGCGCCCGCACGGTGAAAGCCGAGGAGGGCCTCGAGAAACTTCGCGATCAGGCCGACTCGATCATCGTGCTCGACAACAACCGACTGCTCGATTACGTCCCGAACCTCCCGATCGGCAAGGCGTTCTCGGTGATGGACCAGATCATCGCCGAGACCGTCAAGGGAATCTCGGAGACGATCACCCAGCCCTCGCTGATCAATCTCGACTACGCGGACATGTCGACGATCATGAACCAGGGCGGGGTCGCCGTGATGCTGGTCGGAGAAACACAGGACAAGAACAAGACCGACGAGGTCGTCAAGGACGCGATGAACCACCCGCTGCTCGACGTCGACTACCGCGGCGCCTCGGGTGGCCTCGTCCACATCACCGGCGGGCCGGACCTCACCTTAAAGGAGGCCGAAGGGATCGCGGACAACATCACCGAACGCCTCGAAGCCTCGGCGAACGTCATCTGGGGCGCCCGGATCCAGGAGAACTACAAGGGGAAGGTCCGCGTCATGGCGATCATGACCGGCGTCCAGAGCGCGCAGGTGCTCGGACCGACGACGCAGAAGCAGGCCGACAAGTCCCGCCAGAGCATCGAGGGCGTGACTGAGGCCGACTTCGACGCGAGCAAGAACGTCGAGAAACACGAGTTCGGTGCCCAGAGCGACGGTGGGAAGCGCGAACTCGAGAAGCAGAACGGCGTCGACGTCATCCGGTAATCGACCGGCCGCTCTTTTTTACGCTGGGTGCAGGGCGTTTTCGTCGCTGCAATCTGCCCGAGACGACCGCTCAGGTGCGTTTACGTCGGGTATCGGTTCGGGGCGTGTCTCCTTCCTCGCGGGCCGATCGAGCCGGAGCACTCGAGTACGCGCCTCAGGCCAGCGACTCGAGGAGCGAACACTTCCGACAGACCTCCCGCGTGGTGGTCGAGCCGCATTCGACGCACGCTCGCAGGTCGGCCCGATCGCCGCCCTCGTCGCCGCCGTACTCGTCGGCCGCGATGCCGGCGAGTTCCTCGTAGCCGGCGATGATCGAGTGGCGCGTGCCGGGGTGGTTCTCCTCGAGGTCGTACAGCAACTGCTGGATCTCGCCGCGGTACGCCTCGCTCGAGTGCGGGCACTCGGTGATGTGGGCCGGGAGGTCCTCGATGTAGGCGTAGAGGGCGACTTCCTTCTCGGGAACGTCCCGAAGCGGCTTGGCGCGGGGGACGAACTCGTCCTGGTCGCCGCGCTCGGACAGCGGTCCGAGGCTGGCGTCGAAGTGCTTGGCGATCTGTTCGACGTCGCCCTCGAGGAAGTTCATCAGCGCCGTCTGGGCCTCGTCGTCGAGATTGTGGCCCGTCAGCAGCAGGTCGGCGTCGAGGTCCTCGGCGTACCGGGAGAGCACGTCCCGCCGGAAGACGCCGCAGTAGGCGCAGGCGGCCATGTTCTCGGGGTCGTCCTCGACGACGTCGTCCATTCGGATTCCGAACTCGTCCTCGTAGGAGACGAGTTCGTGGCGGATTCCCAGGTCGTCCGCGAGTTCGACGCAGGCGTCGACCGACCTGTCGCGGTAGCCCTCGATACCCTCGTGGATCGTCAGGCCGACGAGTTCGATGCGCGGGTCCTCGGCGAAGGTCTCGTGGAGAATCTGCGTGAGGACGACGCTGTCTTTCCCGCCCGAGAGGCCGATCACCCACGTCTGCGGGTTCTCGGGCGTCGCGTCGTGTGGCACGAGATCGTCCCGCCGCACTCGACGGCGCACCCGCTTTTCGACCGATTCGCGGAAGTGATCCGCACAGAGGTGCGCCCCGGAGTAGGCGGCGTGCATCACCGCCTCCTCGTCACACCGGTTACAGTCCATCGCCGCCACCTTACCGGTGAACGCGTATGTCCGTTTCGTCTCTTCGCCCCCCGTCGCCGCGAGTTCGTGACAGTCGAGACTCCTTTCGGCGGACCGAGAGAACGGAAGTATGACGTCGTACGACGGATCGGCGTCGACCGACTCATACGGACTACTGTCAGTCAGTTCCGGTACAACCGCGATCATTCTTGCGGTTGCACCGGTACATCGGTACAGCAGACCGTATCAGGCCGGGATTTCGTCTTCCTCGTCTCGCTCCTCGACCGCGGCGGCACCCTCCGCGAGCGCCGCGAGGAGCGTGTCGACGTGGGCCTCGCGACTGCGCGAGGAGAACAGTTCGTGGCCGCCGTCGTACAGGACGACGTGTCTGGCGGGCACGCGCTCCCCGATCGGGCGCAGGCTGACGACGGGGTCGCGAAGCGAACAGAAGACGACGGCGTCGTGGTCGATCGTCAGCAGGTCCCGCTGTGCGCGGCGGGTTTCCCGGACGAACGCGGGCGAAACCCAGCGTGGCGTCGTGGCGATCTGGTGGTCGGTCGCCAGGTCGCCGAGGGCGTCCGCGTCCATCTCGCCGATCGGCAGACACGGGAACGTCGTCGGGATCGCCGAGACGGCCTCTAAGGCCAGGTTCGGGAACTCCTCGCTGTACCCCCACCACGGGCTCAGGTAGACGTGGTTGTCCGCGCCGTCGAGGGCCTGCGCGACGAGCGCGCCGGCGCTGTGGCCCAGCAACTGGTAGCCGTCGAGGTCGAGGACGTACTCCGCGATCGGCTCGAGCCAGTCGGCTTTGAAGTCGTCGATGTTCGTGGGGAGTTCGAACGCGTGGACGCGGTAGCCGGCATCGGTCAACTCGCCGATGAGCCAGCTGACGTTCTCGTGGGTCCAGCGGTTGCCCCAGCCCATGACGAAGACGAGTTCCTCCTCGCCGTCCTCGTTGAAGACGCGGTGTCTCATATGCTTCCGTTCGACGCCGTCCGACAAAAATCTGCTCTCTTGACACGAGCCTGGGACAATCCGCACGAACCCGCATCCCGTTTGGTAACGGCTTTCGGTACCGGACCACAGTACCGCGTATGTTCGACGCCCTGCGGGCCCGCTTCTACCGGACCGCGTTCAACCTGTTTCCCGCCTACCGGGGGACCGGCGGGCGAGTCACCCACATCGATCCGGACTGGCGGGAGATCCGGATCGAACTGCCGCTCTCGTGGCGGACGCGCAACTACGTCGGGACGATCTTCGGCGGGAGCATGTACGCGGCGGTCGACCCGTTTTACATGATCATGCTTCTCAAGACGCTCGGCGACGAGTACGTCGTCTGGGACAGGGAAGCCGAGATCCGGTTCACGAAACCCGGCCGGGAGACGCTGTACGCGACGTTTACGCTCTCCGACGCCGAACTCGAGGCGATCCGGGCCGAACTCGATCGGCCGGGCACGGAGTCGATCGATCGCCACTACACCGTCGACCTGGTCGACGCGACGGGCGAGGTCCACGCGACCGTCCGGAAGACGGTTTACGTCTCGACGGACCAGTCGAAGAAGGCCTGAAACGCGCCAGCCCGCCGACCGGAAACCGTTTTGCGGCTCCGCGCCCAACTCCGGACGATGACCGGCTTCGACCGGAACGCAGCCGTCGATCGGCTCGAGACGCTCGTCGACACCGTCGAGGCGGAGCGGATGCCCGTCCCCGTCCGCGAGGTCTGGGCCTTCGGCGACGTCGCGCTCGGACTCGATCCGATCGATCGGCTCGACGTCTACGTGACGAAGGACGTACTGATGCGCGACGATAGCGATCCCGCGGCCGGCGACGCTGGCGAGCAGTTTCGCGTCGAGGGCGTCGGCAAGTCGGTTCGTGCCGACTGGGCCGCCGACCACCCGGAGCACCTCCGGGCGAACGCGAACGGCCACGCCGCCCCCGAGAAGTGTCTCGCCGCCCACCTGCTCGGCGAGGACGAACCGATCCACCTCGAGGTCTGCAACGCGTCCTTCGAGGACAACGTCACCCAGCGCCTCCGGGGGGCGAAACTGCGCGAGGATTACACCCGGTTGCTCGATCCCCGGGGCGTCTGTCTGTGGGCCGACGGCACCCGGAGCGAGGAGGCGTTCCGCAAACTCCGCGAGAGCGAACTGGCCCTGCCGACGCTGTCTGCGGCCCTGGAGATGCTCGGGATGGACGACGAGGAGGCGACCGAGGCCGCACGGGAACTCCACGCCTGGCGCGAGCGACAGGACGGGGTGACGGTTCGCGGAGACGTCGTCTGAGCGGGTATCAATAGTTGATAATTCGGTTTCTTTATTCAATTTTGGACGCGAACCTAGGCTGGTCGATTCGTTACGTGCAGATGCGAACTGACCAGAGATCTACGTCTCAGTCGTAATAGATAACCATCGTGTTCCCGTCGATTTGGATCTTATATTTATCGACGATGAACGAAATAGTGTGTGGGTTGTCGCTATTGACAAGCGTATCGAGCGCGTCGGGATCGACGTGATTGTATAGGATCGTGCCCAGTTCTACTGGAAGGGCAGTTGGTTCAACGCCTTCCAAAGAAGCTATAGCGTTGATGACGGCCTCACTCGGAGCGGAGTTGGACCAGTCGTATTGGCTCTGAATTGACTCAGAATACGCGTGAGATTCCCCCATGCGTTCCTGTGGCACCGCGCTCGGTTATACGTGTTGTGACCTTCTGGGTGACACTCCGCCCTCGTTCAGCCTACTGCCTGAACGTAACGCGAGCTTCACACGGGAGAAACCGTGCTACTATCTACTGCTATAGTAACAACTGAAGCGATTTTCACATCACCGATCGCACTGTCCCCGATTCGCCCTCGGTTCGCTCGCTCCGAACCGTGCTCCCGCCGTGCGATCGGGTGTGCATCGACGTTCAGTGGCTCCTAGTTGAGCATGATGCCCATCATCTGCTCGGCGACGTACTGGCCGTCGATCTTGTAGTGGGCCTGCCGGAGCGCTTCGGTCTCCCAGCGGTGGTCCTCGAGGAAGCGGACGGCGTCCTGGTTCGTCGCCGGGAGGCTCTGATAGACCTTCTCGAACCCGTTTTCGGACGCCCACTTGAGCCCCCGTTCCATGAGCTGGCTGCCGATCCCGTGGCCCCGGTACGCTTCGAGTACGCCCATCGTGAGTTCGGCGGTGTGAGACAGCTTCTCGTAGTTCGGGGAGTCCAGGTGGGCCCAGCCGACCACCTCGCCGTCGACGGTGGCCACGAAGAAGATTCGGGACTCGATGTCGTTGTGCCGGAAGACGACCTTCTCGTGGTCCAGCAGGTCGACGACGGTCTCCGCGACGAGGTAGTCGTTCTCCTCGGCCACCTCGCGCATCACGGCCACGATCCCCTTGAGATCGCTCTGCTTCGCCGGTCGAATCGTGAACGTGAGATCGTCGACCGTGTGCGTCGCCTCGGCACCGGTGTCGATCGCGATCCGCAACAGGCTCCCCTCCGCTTCGAGGTACTCGTCGTCTTTGAGCCGGTCGATCGCCTCTCGCAGCCGGTTCGGTTCGATCGAGAGTGCCGTCTCGAGTTCTTCGGGCGCGACGGCGCCGTTTCGCTCGACGTACCCGTAGATCGCCTCGTGCTCCTCGTTCTCGAATCGAGGTTGTTCGATGGCTTGCATCTCGGGACTAGTTCTCCGACGGCGTATTTAGTGATTGTCAGGTGTTACCAAACATCATTGTGGTGCGTCCGGACAGGTTCGGTCCGGCGAGGGCGCGACCGACGGTGCGGGACGCTCAGTTCAGGTCGCTCCGGGCGAACCAGAACTGGCTGACCAGTACCAGACCGATCGTCATCGCGAGCAGGACGGCGACGCCGACGAGGTCGTACTCGCCGTCGAGCAAGATCGCGTTCGGATCGTAGTACCGCATCGGCGCGATCGCGCCCAGCGCCTCGGAGTCGGTTTCGGCGAGCAGCGACTCGAACAGGTAGAGGCCGAACGTCACCCCCAGCGCGACCCGCTGGGCGATACTGGCCCGATCGAAGACGGCGGACGCGAGCAGGCCGATCCCCGCGCAGGCGAGGAGATACGGTATCGAGAGCAGGTGGACGGCGAGCACGTCGCTCGCGGCGATCGGGTGGTCGATCAGCCGCGAACCCACGAAGACGACGATCGGCGTGGGCAGGTTGACGACGACGATCGGGACGACCATCGCGGCGAACTTCTCCCCGACCACCCGGGCCCGCGAGATCGGCATCGCGAGCAGGACGTCCATCCGCCCGCGATCGACGTCGTCGGCGATCACGCCCGCCGTGGCGTAGGCGACGTACAGCCCCAGCAGGATGATCCAGCCGAACATGTAGAGTTCGAACGCGAGGAAGCCCTCGAGGGTGGCCATCGTCTGGACGTCGAACAGCTGGATGATCTGGTCGGGATAGGCATCGAGGAGCGCGTCGGCGTCCTCGAACGCCTCTCCGAAGGAGGGGTAGACCCAGATCACGAGCGCCGCGAGCAGGGCCATCCCGACCCCGAGGACGGCACTTCCCGTGAGTCGGTGCCGTCCGTCGTACCGGGCGACCTCAAACATCTCCCTCACCCCCGTAAAACCGCATGAAGACGTCCTCGAGCGGCGCTTCCTCGATCGAGCAATCCTGCAACTGGTATCCGGACAGCGCCGACAGGAGGTCGTTGACGTTGCCGGTGAACGTGAAGGTACACTCGTCGATGGCGTCCGGCGTCGAGGTCGCAGTCGCCGCGGAGTCGCCCGGACCGCCCGTCGTCTCCGCCGTCGTCCCGTGACGGGCCCCCGCCGCCTCCGGTGACTCGCGCGCAGGCGCGTCGTGTTGGCCGATTTCGAGGTCGTGGACGCCCGGCAGATCCAGCGCATCGACCGGGATCGGCTCCGCCGCCTTGAGTCGGACGACCTTCCCGCTCCGATCGAGCAACGCCTCGACGGGTTCGATCGCGACGATCCGTCCGTCGCGGATGATCCCGACCCGATCGCAGAGCCGCCGGACCTCGCCGAGGATGTGCGAGGAGAAGAAGACAGTCACGCCGCGTGCGCGTTCGTTCCGGACAAAACTCGCGAACCGCTGTTTCAGGAGCGGATCGAGCCCGTTCGTCGGCTCGTCGAGGATAACGAGGTCGGGTTCGTGCATGAACGTCGTCACGAGCCCAAGTTTCTGGACGTTCCCCTGCGAGTACTCGCGGACCGGCCGATCGAGCGGCGGATCGAACAACTCGAGCAACTCGTCGCTGCGCTCGTCGCCCTTGATGCTCGCGTGGAGGTCGAGCACCTCCCGGCCGGTCGCGCCCTCGTCGAACGCCGGATCGTCCGGCAGGTAGCCGATCCGTCGCTTGGCCTGGATGAGTTCCCGTTCCGCGGTGATGTCGTGGCCGAGCAGTCGCGCCGTGCCCGCGGTCGGCGACAGAAAGCCCAGCAGGGTCCGGATCGTCGTCGTCTTCCCGGCCCCGTTCGGCCCGAGGTAGCCGAACACCTCGCCCCGTTCGACGGTGAACGTCACGTCGTCGTTAGCGAGCACCTCGCCGTAATCCTTCGTCAGGCCCTCGAGTTCGATCGCACCCATGCGGCGCCTACGAGCGGGGGAGTCAAGGTATTGTCGACCTTAGAATAGGTTCGGAACCCGGACTGTGTCGACATCGGAGAGCCAGTCTACTGGTACGTCGATTCGGGCTAGGCGTCGGGGATCCGGCCGATCGTCACGTAGAACGGCACCGTCTCGGTGCGCCGGTACTCGCGATCGGTCATCTGGTCGATCACGTCACGGCCCATCTCGCGCCAGGCGCTCCGGAGGTCGTCGTACTCGACTCGACTCAACGGGCCGTCGAGCATGGTCTCCCTGTCGTCGGCCAGCCCGGCCCCCGACGCCTTGCGGCGAGCGACGATCAGGGCGTGCTCGTCGTACGGCGGTTCGATCGTCCGATCGTGGTCGTACCGGCGCGTCTCGCAGACGTCGAGTCCGGCGTCCGTAAACGCCGTTCTCGCGTCGGCACCGAGGGTGACGTCCGTGTCGACCCCGTCGAGGTAGGCCCGCCGCGCCCGGCGTTCGAGCGACTCCTCCACGTCGACGCTCGAGTCGACGGCCACCGCGCCGTTGTCGGGTTCGATGGCCGCCACGAGGTCGGTCGAGACCCGGGCGAACTCCGCCAGCGCGGCGGCGGGGTCGGGCAGGTTGATCAACAGCGCTTGGCAGACCACGAGGTCGAACGCGTCGTCCGGAAACGGCAACTCGAGCGCGTCGCCGGCGACCACCGGGACGCGGTCGCGGGCGACCGCGAGGAGGTCCCGATCGGCGTCGCAGCCGATCACCTCGCCGGGACACTCCGCGGCGAGCACGCGGCTCAACTCGCCGGTTCCGCAGCCGACGTCGAGGATCCGATCGCGGCTCTCGAGAGCCAGCGGCTCGAGCGCCTCCCGGGAGTCGTCCCACATCCCGGAACGGGTCCGGTGCAGGTAGTCTTCGGAGAACTCGCGCACGGCTCCCGGTAGGGCCGTTCGGGGTAAAAACGGGTCGATCCCGCGCCGGCAACGCACCCTCGCGGCGATCGATCGTCGGGGTTCGCGCCTTACTCCTCGCGCAGTTCCGTGACCGTCTCGATGTTCCAGGCGAAGCCGCGGCCGTCCTCCGTCGGCGTCTCGAGCGCGAAGGGCAGGTCGCGCAGGTCGGGGTGGTTGACGATCGCCTTCATGCCGTCCTCGCCGATGTATCCCTCGCCGATGTGGGCGTGTTCGTCCTTGTGCGTGCCCACGTCGTGTTTCGAGTCGTTGAGGTGGATGTACTCGAGGTACTCCAGGCCGACCTCGTCGTCGAACCGGCCGATCGTCTCGTCGACCGCCTCGGGGGTCGTCAGGTCGTTGCCCGCGACGAGCGTGTGGGCGGTGTCGATGCAGATCCCGATTTCCGTCTCGGTCCGATCGATGATGCCGGCGAGGTGCTCGAACTCGCCGCCGAGTTTGGTGCCGCTGCCGGCGTCGGACTCGATGAGGATCCGGACGCCGTCGGGGACGTCGAGGTCGTCGATGACGCCCGCGGCGTTGTCCAGGCCGCCCTCGACGCCCGCGCCCGTGTGTGCGCCCAGGTGGACGTTGACGTACGGGATACCGAGTTTCTCGGCGGCGTCGAGTTCCGCCTGCATGCTCTCTTTGGACTTCCGGCGGAGGTCCTCCTTCGGCGTACAGAGGTTGACCAGGTACGAGGAGTGGATCACCCACGGCCCCTCGAGCAGTTCGTCGGACTCCTCCCGGAACCCCTCGGCGGCCTCGTCGCTGATTTCGGGCTGTTGCCAGACCTGCGGCGAGGTCGTGAAGATCTGTCCGCAGTTCCCGCCGAACGCGAGCTGGCGGTGGACCGCGTTGCGGACGTCGTCGTAGGGCGGTGTCTCGTCGTCGGAGGAGACGCGCGAACCGGAGATCGAAACGTGTGCGCCGACCTTCATGGTCATGGACACCCGTCAGTACCGGTTCGTGATAGGTATAACGGAGCGCGGCGGGCGCCACGGATCGGTGCTGGTCGTCGGCCGATCGGCGGCCGTCTCGAGTCGTCGTGGTCCTCGGCGCCGCCCCACGATCGGCCTCACCCCTCGGTCGCTTCGAGCACGTCCCGATCGCGGATCCACGCGCCGGCCCCGAACTTCCGGTCGGCCAGGTCGCGGGCGGCCGCGAGTTCGTCCTCGCGCCACGCCGATTCCGTCGCGTCGCACCACTCGCCCAGCGAGTCGGCGAGGGTCGTGACCGCCTCCTCGCGATCGATCCCGGCCTGTTCGCGGATGCTCGTCACCCGGTTCGTGAAGGTCGATTCGTCGATCGTCGCGTCGAAGACGCCGACGTGGTGGGTCGGTTCGAGGTCGTAACTGATCGAGCCGTGCTGGATCACGACGTCGCGCTGGCGGTACTGGGCGTTACCGCTTATCTTCCGGGCGCTCGCACCCTCTCCCGCGGGCGCGACGACGTCGTGTGCGGGATGGATGTCCCGCAGGTAGCAGGAGGGCTGGTAGATCGCGTCCTGCTCGGTCGCCGCGAAGTCGGCGTCGACGCCCATCCGCTCGAACGCCTCGAGGATCGGCTCGCAAAACAGCGCGTAACAGTCCATCAGGTCACCCGGCACCTCGTCGGCGGGGGCGACGATCGAGTAGGAGATGTCGGCGCGGCGGTCGTGGTAGATCCCGCCGCCACCGGTCTGTCGGCGGGTGACGTCGATCCCCTCGCGATCGCAGTAGTCCCAGTCGACCGTGTCGGCGTCCTGGCGGTACCCCAGCGAGAGGGTGCTCGGGTCCCAGTCGTAGACCCGGACGGTACGGATCCCGTCCTCGAGCGCCGTCCGCGCGGCGACCTCTTCGATGGCCATCTGCAGGGCCCCCTCGCGGGGGTCGTCCCGGATCAGCCGCCACTCCCGATCGGCGAGTGCCGTCATACGCGGCCCCACGCCCGCGAGGGGCAAAGCGATTCCGACCGGACGATCGGTCGAAACGAGATCCGGCCGCCGTCGACTGCCCGTCTCAGTCGTCCGCCGGAATCGGATCGCCGGGGGTGTCCGGCCGGGGGAAGTTGTCGATGGTGTCCGCGCGGAACGCCTGCTCGTCGAACTCGTACTCGCCGTCGAAGAAGTCCATCAGCGTGTGCGTGTCCTGCATCGCGTTCTTGAGACAGGTCGACGCGCCCGGCGACGGGGTGATGTTGAAGATGATGTCGTCGCCGACGATCTTCGCCTCGCCCATGTCGAGGGACTTCGCCTTCGTGTCGACGATCTGCGGGCGGACGCCGCCGTACCCCTTCGCGCGTTCGATGTCCTCGAGTTCGACGCTCGGGACGACCTTCTGAACGTGCGGGAGGAACTGTCGCGGACCGACTTTCGGGAGGTCGTACACGAGGTTCCGGAGGACGTAGGGAAGGAGGACCCGATCGGAGAGGATGTTAGCGTAGCTGAGAAACGCCGCGCCGTTGAGTCCGAACACGTCGAGGAAGTCCCCGACGGTCGAGATGCGACCCCGTTCGAGCGTCGGGACGAGTTTCGCGGTCGGGCCGAACCGGGTGATACTGTCGTCGTGAACGTCCGCGTCGCCGTGGACGGCGGCGAAGGGCAGTTTCTTCATCTGGAGCGTGTAGACCTTCCCGTTCAGGAGGTCGTCGGCGAGAAAGAAGCTCCCGGCGACCGGCAGCAACACCTTGTCCTGGCCGTAGCCGAGTTCCTTCGCCATCTGGAGGCTGTGCGACCCGGCCGCGACGACGGAGACGTCACAGTCGAAGCGCCCGTCGCTCGTCTCGATCGTGTAGCCGTCCAGCGTCGGCGTGATGTCCGTGACTTCCGTGCCCGTGTAGACGTCCACGCCGGCTTCCTCCGCGGCGCGATCGACGAGCGATTTCGTCACCTCGCCGTAGTCGACGACGTAGCCGTCCGGCGTCTGGAGCGCGAGCATCTCCGTGTCCGGGTCGCGGCCTTCCACGACCTTCGGCTCGAGGTCGGCGATTTCGTCGCGGCCGATCGCCCGGAGTTTCGGGAAGAGGGCCCCGAACCCTTCGTCCTCGTAGCGACGCTCGAGTTTGTCCACCTCTTCGTCGCCGACGCCGAGCACCATCTTGCTTCGCCTGTCGTGCATCTCGCGGTCGGCGTCGTAGTTCTCCAGGTAGCCCGCGAGCAGTTCCGCTCCTTCCTTTACTTCTTCGGCCTTCTCGAGGGTGTAGTTGGTCTCGATGTCCCCGAAGTGGAGCGTCTGCGAGTTGTTCGTGCAGTGGGAGTTGATTGCAGCAATCTTCGATTCTTTCTCGATCAACGCGATGGATTCGACGTCGGTGAACGTCGCGGTCGTGTACAGAAGCGACGCGCCACTGATACCGCCACCGACGATAACGAGGTCGTATTTGCCCGACATTGTCGTTGGAGTAATCTGTACCTCGATATCCCCGATGGATAACTCATGGTTTTTTTGATCCGGTTTCCGGCGATCGACGACCCCGCTGTCGACGATTCGTGTATCGATCGCGAGCATCGGAAGATGCCGAGCGACATCCCGCGATGGGATGAGACTCGAACCGATCCGTGTCGCCGATTTCTCTCGGCAGGCGGATTTTATATATCGTTATAAGATATACTGCAGGTCGGCTTGGGCGCAAACCGGCCGTACTGGGTGTGGAACCGGTGGGTCAGTCACCGGGGTCCGTCGGTCCGTCGCCCGTCACGCCGTTTTTACGTACTCGCCGGCTACCCCGACGTATGGTGCGAAACGTCGCCGGGTTACTTCCGGAACTCGAGACGGAAGACTTCTATCTCCTCTCGGGTGTCGAACAGGGGATGCGCTTCTCCGAGTGGGTCCAGCGCGAGAAACTCCCCTCGTTTACCGGCCTGACCGAGGAGGAGGTCGACTACCGGCTCGAGCGCTGTCTCAAACGGGGATTGATCGAGAAGAAGACGATCCAGTACGAGGGGTACACCCTCCAGTTCGAGGGGTACGACGCGCTCGCACTGCGGGCGCTCGTCGAACGCGACACGATCGGCGAGTTCGGGTCGCCGCTGGGAGTCGGGAAGGAGAGCGACGTCTACGAGGTCCGATCGTACAAACCGCTGGCCCTGAAGTACCACCGGGAGGGGTACACGAACTTCCGGGAGGTTCACAAGGAACGCGACTACGCCTCCGACAAGGACCACGTCTCCTGGATGTACACGGCTCGCAAGGCCGCCGAACGGGAACACGACATTCTCGAGGACCTGTACCCGGACGTTTCGGTCCCCCAGCCGATCGACCAGAACCGCCACGCGATCGTGATGGAGAAGATGGACGGGGTGGAACTCTCCCGGACGAAACTCGAGGACGAACAGGTCCTGGGCGTGCTCGACCTGTTGCTCTCGGAGATCGCACGCGCGCACGAGCACGGGTACGTCCACGCGGACATGAGCGAGTACAACGTCTTCGTCGACGAAGGCGGCGTGACGATCTTCGACTGGCCCCAGGCCGTGCCGACGGACCACGGGAACGCCGAGGAGTTCCTCCGACGCGACCTGAAGAACGTCGTCGGCTACTTCCGTCGCAAGTACCCCCGGCACGTCCCGGAGGAGATCTCGATCGACGGTCTCGCTGCGTCGATCGCGGACGATGAATTCGAGACCGTCTCCGCGTTCGTCTGACTGCCGGTTCGGTTCCCGTCGTGGCGCTCCCCTCACACCGACCGTTGCCGGACGGGAATTCTCCTGCGCGAGGGTATCGTTCGAGTGATTCCTCCGACTCCAGCCACCCCCGTGCTATCGGTTCGGACGCGCAACGCCGTCGGGCCGATCGGTATCCGTCGACGGAATCGCCACCGATCGGCCGGCGGCGACTGGTGACGGCCCTGGCCGCCAGCGACGCCGTCGGGGTTCCGTTTCCGAATTCGCGGCCGATTTGGGGATCGGTGGCTCCGCATGGAGCGAGGCACCGACCAGCGCGGCGCGCGGCACGGACCGATCGACCCCAGAATCGCCGTCTGCGACGCTCCCGTCGTGTAGTGGGTCGTTCGTCGTCATAGAACGCTCTATCTGAGATAAACCAAATACCGATATACGAAATCTGCGTGATCTCGGTTTCGGGCAGGTCGCGGCGACGCCCTCTCGAACGGTTTAGACCGGCGTTCCCGAGAGGTCCGGCTGCCGGTCCGGCTCGATCGGCCGGTCGAGACTCCGGAGTTGCTCGTACGCGCGAGCGGTCGTCGCGAGCGTATAGACGGTGACGGCCGCCCCGGCGATCTGGGTGAGTACGAGTCCGACCGCGCCACCGAACAGGAG
Source organism: Halosolutus sp. YCN4 (assembly GCF_059736495.1). Classification (NCBI taxonomy): domain Archaea; kingdom Methanobacteriati; phylum Methanobacteriota; class Halobacteria; order Halobacteriales; family Natrialbaceae; genus Halosolutus; species Halosolutus sp. YCN4. The sequence continues at coordinate 75,480 of NZ_JCASSM010000001.1, forward strand.
CGCCGGGAAGGCGACGGCCGCGTTGACGGCCAGTCCGATGACGAGGACGGCGACGCCAAGACCGAACAGTCGGAGCCGACTGCCGCGAGTGAGCGCCCAGCTACTCCGGAACGCGCGAACGAAGTTCTGATCCTCCACGGCGACGAAGACGGCCCAGTAGTAGAGACTGACGAGCAGGAACAGGCCCGGCAGGACGAGGAAGACGGTCCCGATGGCGACCACGAGCGCGAACGCGATCGCGCCGACGAGCGTGTTGAGCGCGACGAGACCGATGTTCCGGGTGGCGAACGCGCGGGGAACCGTCTCGGTTTCCTCGGAGACGAACGTCCTGAGAGCCACGATCGTCACGACGAGCGAGGCAACCGCGAGGCCGATCGAGAGGAGTCCGGCGACGACGGTCAGGAGACCGCCCGCCGGTTCTCCGCCCGCACCCATCGGGGCGAAGGCCGATCGGGTGATGACAGCGTTTCCGACGGCGAGAATGGCGAAGATCGCGACGAGGAGGAGTCCGTTCCGCTGGCGCGTGCGGTCGAACCCCTCGACCATCGCGTCGATGATGTTGAAAGCCATACGAGTTCTACGCGTCTCGAGTAGATATATGTAGCACTCGTTATAGGTGTCTCGGAGGCGGAGTGTTCGGTATCCGTGGCTCTACGTGCGTGTTGTGGCTGGTTCGTATTCCGCCGGATCCCATACTATCGAACGTCAGCCACGAATCGGCCCCGTCGCCGGAATCAGGTCTCTTCCGCGAGGACGGTTACCGTCCGCTCGGTGCCGCTTACCGCGGTCCACTCCCGATCGGTGAGGGTGCCGTCGGCGTCGGTCTCGGTGGTGACGGCGATCGGGCCGAACGTGTAGCGATCGGAGTCGGCGACATCGTCCGGGGCCGCCGCGAAGTGGGTGAGGCTCTCGTAGACCGATTGGGCGTCGTCGAGGCCGAAGTAGACGTGCGTGCCGCCGCCGAAGGCCGGAGTCGTCGCCTCGACGTCGCCGTAGGTTTCGTCGACGTCCCATCCCTCGGGAACCGTGTCGCGGACGAGGACCTCGCGATCGTCGGGATGGCGGACCGCGACGTCGAGCGCCGTGCGGTTGGTCTGGCCGCCGGTAAAGACGCTTCCGTCGTCCTCGCGGTCGCCCTCGACGACCAGTCGCTCGGGGTCGAACGCGGTCTCGAGGTCGAGGTGGGCGCGACAGTCGAAGCCGGTGACGAGGCCGAGGACGTTCACCAGTTTCGCGACGACGTAGAAGACGCGTTCGCCGCCGTTCGCTTCGAGGTCGTCGACGCTCACGCTGGTCGACACCGCCGCCTCGCCGTCGCTGTCGTCGGACTGCGTCTGACTGCTCGAGGCGTACTGCGCCTCGCTGTCGACGATCGTCGGCTCTCCCGTTAGCCCGTCGGGGTTCTGGGCGTCGTACAGGAAGAGGTCGAGGTGCGGATCGCCTTTCGTCGCGTCCGCGTTGGCCCCGCTGTAGTGACTGAACGCGACCGTTGCGGTGACCTCGCCGGGGTCGGAGATGCGGACGTGGCCCGCGACGGCGCGCTCGTCGTCCGGGACCGCGAGGCCGACGGCGTCGGAGACCGACCCGTTGGTGAGGTCGCAGGTAACGGCGTCGATCGCGGGGCCGACGTTGGCGCGCCCGTAGCCCTCGTAGGGGTCGCGACCGCCGTGGGTGTAGACGGGGGCCTTCGCACGGTGATACGGGGCGGCCGTCAGCGCGGTTTCGGTGGCCGTGGCGAGGATGGTGCTTTTCAGGCGGAGTACGTCGTCGTACCCCGTCTCGGCGGGGTCGGGAAGGGCGATCGGGTCCGGCGCGTCCTCCTCCATCGCCTGTGCGACGAGGCCGGCGATGCCACAGACGCTCGGACTGGCCATCGAGGTGCCCGCTTTCCCGGTGTAGTCGCGGACGCCGTCGCCGCACATGCCCTCGCGCCGGGCGCCGTAGCGCATCGCCTCGGCGTCGCCGTCGTCGAACAGGAGCGCGTCCAGCACGTCGCTCGAGAGTTCGAGGTCGTACGCCGCGTCGCCGGTGATCTCGTCGTCGAATTCGGTGTCGGGCGTGAGTTCGTCGTCCGAGACGTCCTCGAGGTCGCGGACCGGTTCGAGGTCAGCGTCGAGGGCCTCTGCGTCGCCGTCGTCGGTGCGGACCTCGTCCTCGGGGACCCCGTTCTCAGCGGCGATGTCGAGGACGTTAATCTGGCCGCCGGGTGCGGTAACGTCGGGCTTCGTGTATGGTTCGCCGGATTCGTCGATGCCGCCGATTCCGCCCGAAGAGTAGGCGGCGATCCCGTCGTAGGGTCCCGTCGCCACGACGGAGATGGCCTCGTTCGCGACCGCCGGCGCGCCGTTGCCGCTGGCTGGCGTGGCGTCGTTGCCCGCGGCCGCGACGGTGAGCATCCCCGCCTCGGCCATCTCGCGGATCCGTCCGGGAACGTCGTCGAGGGTTTCGCCCGCGGCCCCCAGCGGCAGACCGCCGACGTACCCCCAGGACATGTTGACCGCGCGGAGGTTGAACGTCTCGACGAACTCGTCAGCGTAGGTCGCGAGGTCGGCGGTCGGCGCGGAGAGATCCGTCAGCGCGAGGAGGCTCGCGTTCGGCGCGACGCCGGCGTGCACCGATCGATCGCCGTCGGCGGTTCGATCGCCGACGGTGTCGGCGGGGTGCTCGAACGCGCCGACGGCGACCGTCCGAACGCGCCCCGAGGAGACGAGTTCCCCCTCGATTGCGCGGACGTGGACGGTGTAGGTCGCCTCGCCGGCGTCGTGGACGGTCGGCGTCTCGGCGACGGTGTTCTCGAAGGTGACCTCGCTCGTTCCGGACGCGCCGGCCGACGTCGCGAGTTCCTGCCCGTCCGGCCCCTCGATGACGAGTTCGATCGCGTCGCCGTACGCGCTTGCGAAGACGCCGGTGCCGGCCTCGGCGGACACCTCGTAGGTGAGCGCATCGCCGAGCAGAAGTACCGCGTGTGGGTCGTCTTCCCAATAGCGGTCGGGATCGATCGCACTGGCGCGGCCCGACCCGGCCATGATCGAGGCGACGTGGGTCCCGTGGCCGTTCTCGTCGCGGGGCTTCTCGAACCCGCCGTAGCCATCGTGGTCGTTGTGCCAGCCGACGAGTTTCGTCGTACTCGGGATGATCGCACTTGTGTTGGCGAACGGGCTTCCGTCGACCTCGAACCCGTCCTCGGTCGAGACCGTGACTCCGCTCCACGGACCGATATCGGGGTGGCGCGCATCCGTCCCCGAGTCGGTGAGCGCGAGCGTTCGATCGGGTCGGCCCCGGTAGCCGCGTTCCCACGCCTGCCGGGCCTCACGGGCGCGAACGTTCGTGAACGCCGGATCGATGGTGCGCTCGTCGTCCGACGAACCGGCAACTGCGCTCCCCGATTCCAGTCCACCCAGCGTCAGTCCGGTGCCGGCGACCGCGCCGGCTTTCAGTATCGATCGACGCGACAGCGAGGCGTCGTGTTGCGAACGGTGATCGTCATTTTCGTTCATCGTCGCGTGGACGATCGGTCGTCCCTCAAGAAGAGATTGTGACAAACACGTCAAATAGTGGGTCGAGATCGACGATTCGGTTCCCGACTGCCGGTCGGTTATCGTCGCGCGTCTTCGACGGCCTCGACCATCGTTTCGGCCGTCCGCTGAACCTGTTCGAGATCCCCGGCCGCGATCGCGTCGTAATCGACGATCGAACTGCCGACGCCGACGGCGGCCGCGCCCGCGTCGAAGAAGTCGGCGACGTTGTCCGGCCCGATGCCGCCGGTCGGCAGGACCGGGACGTCGCCGAGCGGGCCCTGCAGCGCGCCGACGTGGTCCGGGCCGACCGTACTCGCGGGGAACAGTTTGAGGACGTCCGCCCCGGCCTCGATCGCGGTGACGGCCTCCGTCGGCGTCATCACGCCGGGCACGGAGAGAACGCCGTGGCGGTTACAGGCCGTGACGACCGCGGAATTCACGTCCGGGGCGAGGACGAACTCGGCCCCCGCGTCGATCACCGACCGGGCCGTCGCCTCGTCGAGGACGGTTCCCGCGCCGACGACGGCGTCCGTCTCGGCCAGCGCCTCGTCGACGGCTGCGACCTTCTCGCTCACGTGCGGATCGTTCGCCGTGACCTCGATCGCGCCGACGCCGGCCTCGTGGATGGCGCGGGCGACCGGGACGATTCGATCGGCGTCGACGCCCCGGAGGACGGCGACGATTCCGCTCTCGACGATCCGTTCGTGGACCTGCTGTGAGTCAGTCATGGGTATGACTCAGTTGCGCGTGACTTTAGCCCAGTGGTATGGGACGGCCAGGGGGCCGGCCCGCTGGAACGAGTGCGTTCGGGAGACGAGAACGGGAATCGCCGGGTCGGTTCGAGCGTCACGGGCCGCGCGGCGATCGCCGTCTCGACGAGTACCCGTCCGATCGCGTACCGTTACTCGGCTTCGGTCCCGGCCGCGGACGCCGCCGAATCGAGCAGTTCGAGTTCGATCGCCTTCGCCGTGCTCACGACCAGGCCCGTGGCGTCCTCTTCGAGGCGTTTGCCCTGCATGCGATCGGCGGGGCCGGAGACGCTGATGGCGCCGATCGGGTCGCCGTCGACGACGACGGGGCTGGCGACGCACTGCCAGTCGGGGGTCTGTTCACCACGGTCGAACGCCACGCGCTGGTCGCGAATGGACCGGAGTTGACTCCGGAGGGTGGCGGGATCCGTGACGGTCCGCTCGGTGAGGGCGGGGAGGCCGTGGTCGTCGACGAACGCGTCCACCTCCTCGTGGTCCCGGAAGGCGAGGATCGACTTGCCGGCGGCGGAGGCGTGGAGCGCGACCTGCCCGCCCTCGGGGATCGGGTGGTCGCCGTCGACGACGCGGTAGAGATAGACGCCGTAGTCGGCCTCTGGGACGACCAGGTTGACCGTTTCGCCGGTCGTCTGGGCCAGCGTCCGGAGGTCGGACTTCGCGGCCCGGTAGACGGCGCTCCGTTCGCGGATGCCCAGTCCGAGTCGGAGGAACTGGTGGGTCAGTCCGTACGCACCGTCCGCCCGACGAACGTAGCCGAGCGACACGAGCGTCGAGAGGTGATTGTGAACGGCGCTTTTCGACAGGTCCAACGCCGTGGCTAACTCCGTGACTCCGGCCCGATCGCGGTCCCGCAGTTCCTCGATGATCACGAAGGTCGTCGCGGTCGCCTGAACAGAGATGCCGTCCTGATCCCCCATCGTTCTCCTCAGGGATACTCTCACCGGTCTACTAAATCCTTGTTCTCTATCGGTGAACGATGTCGTCCGGCGCGACATTTATTCCACCAGAATATCTATGGATAGATCATGATGGAGGAAATTGTTACTTGTAAATTGGCCAATATCTGGTTGATGGCCATATAAACAAGGGGTGTTCTGCCATCAGAAACACGATCTAAACGGCCTGTAAACGCCGATACCTGTCCACAAAGAGAAAGGTTTAAACAATAATCGTGATTGTATCCGGAATACTCAGTGAGATTATGCCACGGGATACCACATACGGACAGTACGGTCGGCGACGGCTCCTGAAAGGAAGCGCTGCCCTCGGTGCGGTCGCACTCGCGGGCTGCATCGGGACCGTGAAGACGAAAACCGACGCGGTCGCGAACGCGGTCGATACGGAGGCATCCCGATAGCAATGCGAATCACTGACTACGAACTGTTCGAAGTGCCGCCCCGCTGGCTCTTCCTCAAACTGACGACGAGCGACGGAACCGTCGGCTGGGGCGAACCGGTCGTCGAGGGGCGCGCGAAGACCGTCCGGACGGCGGTCGAGGAACTGCTGGACAACTACCTGCTCGGCGAGGACCCGAGCGCGATCGAGGACCACTGGCAGGCGATGTACCGCGGCGGCTTCTACCGCGGCGGCCCGGTGCTGATGAGCGCCATCGCGGGCGTCGACCAGGCCCTCTGGGACATCAAGGGCGAGACGTTCGACGCGCCGGTGTACGAACTGCTCGGCGGGAAGGCCCGAAACCGGGTCCGGGTCTACCAGTGGATCGGCGGCGATCGACCGCGCGACGTCGGCGACGCGGCACGGGAGAAAGTCGACGAGGGGTTCACCGCGCTCAAGATGAACGCCACGCCGGAGATCCGATCGGTCGACAACCCGCGGGCGGTCGACGACGCGGTCGATCGGATCGCGGCCGTTCGCGAGGCGGTCGGCGACGAGGTCGACATCGGCGTCGACTTCCACGGCCGCGTCTCGAAGCCGATGGCCCGCAGATTGGCGCAGGCGCTCGAACCGTACGATCCGATGTTCATCGAGGAACCGGTCCTCCCGGAACACAACGACGCGCTGCCGGACATCCGGGCGTCGACGACGACCCCGATCGCGACCGGCGAGCGGATGTACTCGCGGTGGGATTTCAAGGAGGTATTCGAGTCGAACGCGGTGGACGTGATCCAGCCCGACCTCTCCCACGCCGGCGGGATCACGGAGGTGAACAAGATCGCGTCGATGGCCGAGGCCTACGACGTCTCGCTGGCCCCGCACTGTCCGCTCGGGCCGATCGCGCTGGCCTCCTGCATCCAGGTCGACGCCTGCTCGCCGAACACGCTCATCCAGGAGCAGAGCCTCGACATCCACTACAACGAGACCAGCGACGTGCTCGATTACCTCGCCGATCCCTCGGTGTTCGAGTACCGCGACGGCTACGTCGACATCCCCGGCGGCCCGGGACTCGGCATCGAGATCGACGAGGACCACGTCCGCGACCAGACGGGCGGCGTCGACTGGCACAACCCGATCTGGCGACACGACGACGGCAGCGTCGCCGAGTGGTAACGATGGAGGGCTATCGATGACGCGCCGGCCGGACTCGCCGATCGAGCACGCCGTCCCCGGCCGGTTCGAGGGGCAGACGGCGATCGTCACGGGATCGACCCGCGGCATCGGTGCGGGCGTCGCGAAGCGACTCGCCGCAGAGGGTGCGAGCGTCGTGATCTCCGGTCGAACCGCGGACGCGGGCGAGGCTCTCGTCGACGAGATCGACGACGCGATCGGCGCGGGCGCGGCGACGTTCGTCCGGGCGGACATGCGCGACCCGGAGGACATCGCCGCACTCGCCGAAGCCACCGCCGACGAGTTCGGCGGGATCGACGTCCTCGTGAACAACGCGGCGGTCCAGACCGAAACCCCCGCCGACGAGGCGACCCGGGAGGACTGGGACTTCGTCCTCGAGACGGACTTCCGAGCCTACTGGCTCGCGGCGAAAGCGACGCTCGCGCACATGGACCGGGGAGCGATCGTCAACGTCTCCTCGAACCACGCGTTCTCGACGATGCCCGCGCACTTCCCGTACAACGCGGTAAAGGCCGGGATCAACGGGATGACGCGGGCGATGGCGCTCGACTTCGGGCCGACGGTCCGCGTGAACACCGTCGCACCCGGCTGGGTCGAGGTCGAGCGGACCCGCGAGGAACTCCCCGAGGGCCGTCTCGCGGCGGTCGAATCGATCCACCCGACCGGTCGGATCGGCGTTCCGGCCGACGTCGCCGGGGCGGTTTCTTTCCTCGCGAGCCCTGACGCCGCGTTCGTCACCGGCGCGTCGCTGCTGGTCGACGGCGGGCGCGGCGCGGTGATGCAGGACGATACGCTTCCCGACTACCGCGCACGGGAGGACTGAAGTCACCGGCCCCACGACTCTAAGCCATGTCGACGCCGAAAACTGCGATCAACCTCTACAGCGTGCGCGCCCTCGACGAATCGCTCACCGACATCCTCGATCGGGTCGCCGCCGCCGGCTACGACGGCGTCCAGTTCGCCGGCCCGTACAGCCCGATCGCCACCGACGCCGACCTGGGAGCGATCGCGGACGCGCTCGCCGACCGCGACCTCGAGGCGACGCCGCCACACGTCGGCTTCGAGACCCTGCGAGACGATCGCGACGCAGTCCGCGAGGCCTACGAGTCGTTCGACGTCGACGGCGTCGTCGTCCCGTGGCTGGACCCATCGCGGTTCGAATCGGCTACGGCAGTCGACGCGGCCGCAGCCAACCTCGAGGACCTCGCGGCGGCGCTCGCAGCCGACGGGTGGGACCTCCACTACCACAACCACGCCCACGAGTACGTCGCCCTCGACGGCGAGCGGGCGTTCGATCGCTTCCTCGCGCGAACCGGGGTCGGGATCGAACTCGACGTCGGGTGGGCGCTCGTCGGCGGCGACGATCCCGCAGCGCGCATCCGCGAGTACGGCGATCGGTTGTCGCAGGTTCACATGAAAGACATCTCCGTCGGCGGGGTGTCCGGACCGGTCGCCGCCGACTCGGACGCCGTCGAGTTCGTCGAGATCGGACGGGGCAACGTCGACATGGAGGCCTGTGCCGAGGCGGCCGCGGCTGTCGACACGGAGTGGCTGATCTACGAACACGACGATCCAACCGATCCGGCGGCCTCGATCGATCGAGGGGCGGCGTTTCTGGACGCCCTGTGACGATAACGCGCCGTTCGTGGCGACGCAAAACGAAAGCGGATGCTGAACGCGTCTCGACGAAGCTGCCCACGGGTGCCCACGGGTGCCCACGGCGTCGAGACGGCTAGGCCGTCTATTCGAAGCGATCGACGGCCCGCTCGTAGCGAGCGGACGGCTCCTCCCAGTCGACGACCTCGAAGAAGTTGTCGACGAAGTCGCCGCGGTCGGGTCCGTAATCGTGGTAGTAGGAGTGTTCCCAGACGTCCAGCGCGAGCACCGGGTGCGAGCCCCAGAGCGCGCCCTGGTCGTGCTTGTCGACCACGACGTTACGGAGTCGATTGGAGAAACTGTCGTAGACGAGCAGCGCCCAGCCGCCGGCCGCTGACGCGGCGGCCTCGAACTCGCCCTTCCAGGCCTCGTAGGAGCCGAACTCCTCCTCGATGCGATCGGCGAGCGCGCCGGTCGGTTCGTCGCCGCCGTCGGGACTCATACTCTTCCAGAACAGGTCGTGGAGGACGTGACCCGATCCGTTGTGCGTGACGTCGCGGATCGCACCGGCGGACGAGGAGAAGTCCCCCTCCTCGCGGTTCGCGGCCAGCGTTTCTTCGGCGCCGTTCCAGCCGTCGACGTAGCCCTGGTGGTGCGTGTCGTGGTGCCAGGTGAGCACCTGTTCGGAGACGTGCGGTTCGAGCGCGTCGTAGTCGTACGGCAGCGGCGGCAGTTCGTAGCGTGTCATGGATTCGGTCTCCGGTAGGATTGCAGGTGCCAGCGGAGAATAAGGATTTCCTGAAATTCAGTTTTGTATCCCGAAACGCACGTTTCGCGTTGCACTACCGATCGCCGAACAGGCGGCACAACAGCTCTTTCTGGCCGAGTCGGAGGTGTCGATTGACGGTCGGCTGTGACACGCCGAGCATCTCGGCGATCTCTTCACCCGTGCTCTCGCGAGGCCACTCGAAGAAGCCGCCGAAGTAGGCCGCGTTCAGCACCTCCTGCTGGCGATCGCTCAGCGAGTCGACGAGTTCCCGTTCGGTGTTCGTCGATCGCTCGACGTCCTGCCGCGAGACGAGTTCGACGGACGGGAACTGCTCGCCGAGCATTTCGACGAACTCGCGGACGTCGGTCTCGACCGGGATGTCGACCACGACCTCGGCCCGGTCGGGGGTCGCGACGATCGACTGGGGGCTGCCCCCGTGACGAACGAGTTTCGCCGCGACGACCGGTCCTCGCGCCCGGACCTCGAACCGGTGGTCGCCGCCGACCGAACTGATGTACCGGTGGTCCGCGACCGAAACCAGATCGTTCAGGACGGCTTCGATCGTCTCTACGTGCGCGCCGGTGACGGTCACGAACAGTTGCGTCTCGTCGTCCGAGGCGGCGACGAGTCCGTCGTATCGGACGCGGGCGTTCGCGTCGCGAGCGAGTTGCGTCACGAACGAGTCGGCGTCGGTGAATCGCAGTTTCAACTGGAGAGCGGTACTCGCGTGGAGCCCTCGCCGGGTCTCGACCGCGTTTATCGAACTGGCGATCGTTTCGCCGAGTTCCTCGAAGACGGTTCGTTCGAGGTCGGTGATGGCCGACTGTTCGGTGGTGTACACTGCCAGCAAGCCGTAGGAGTACTCGTCGTACGCCAGCGGCACGACGACGATCGACTGGAACCCGAACGAGAGGGCCGTTCCTCGCCACGGTTCGTCTCGCATCCCTTCGACGACGTTCGAGACGACCGTCGAATCGCCGGTCCGAGCGGTCTGCCACGCCGGTTCGTCGCTCGGCACGCGTCCGTCGACCGCGATCGCGTCGAGGTAGTTCAACGTGGTCCCGTGCCACGTTCGCGGGGCCAGTTCCTGGCCGCTCGACTCGAGGTCGCCGATCCAGGCGAACTCGATCCCGTCGCTCTCGACGAGGTGTTCGCAGACGGCCGCTTCGATCCCGTCGCGACTCGTCGCCCGGACCAACGACCGATCGATCGTTCGCAGTAGTTCGTTGATCGCGACCTGCCGCGTGAGGGTCTCGTTCCGGGCCTCGAGTTCCGCGTCGCGTTGCTCGAGGCTCGTCTCGCTTCGCAGTCGATCGAACGCCGCGACCGCCGTCGCGACGAGCGTTTCCACCAGCCGTCGGGTCGCATCGTCGACGGCGATGTCGTCCGAAACGGCGACGAAGACGCCGTGGTCGCCGATCGGAACCAGGAGCGCGTTCTCGACCCCGTCGTCGAACGGGGACGATTCGCCGGGGACGTCCGGCAGGTCGAGCAGGGACCCGGTGCCGGTGACGAAGGCGTTCCAGACGGGCGACTCCTCGTCGCCGATCGCGATCGGTGACGGCTCGTCACAGCGGTCGTCGAACCCCGGCGTGGTCACGACCGGAACGAACTCGTTCGTGTCGGTATCGAGCAGATACATCGCGACGCCGGGAATGTCGAGGACGTCCGTCGCGACGTCGACCACGAGTGCGGCGGTGTCGGCTTTCGACTCCGTGTGGAGTAGGCCGCGCGTCGCGTCGTGGAGCGACTGCAGGGCGATCTCGTGGTGCTTTTGCGAGGTGATGTCCTGGAGCGACCCGCGAACGGCGACGATACGATCGCCCTCGAACACGGGCGTCCCGATCGTCCGCACCCAGCGGACCTCGTCGGCCGCCGTGATCAGTCGCGCCTCGATATCGTAGCTCTCGCCGTCCTCGATCGCTCGGGTGATCGCCGACCGGACGCGGTCCCGATCGTCCGGGTGGTAGAACTCGATGCCGCGCTCCATATCGTGAGCCGCGTCGAGCGGCAGATCGTGGATCCGGTAGAGTTCGTCCGTCCACATCCCGCTGTAGGGGGGTTCCGTCCGGAGATCGAGTTCCCAGCCGCCGACCTCTGCGAGCCGCTGTGTCTGCCGGAGCAAGTCGCTGGTTCGCTCGAGCACCTGCTCGTGCTCCTGGCGATCGGTGATATCCAGCGCGGCACAGGTCAGGCCGGCGATCGCTCCGGACTCGTCCCGCAGCGGTTCGACGGTCAGGTCGTAGGTGACCGTGCCGCTCGGCACCTCGTAGGTCACCACCTCGCGAACGCCGGTCCCCGTCTCCAGCACCTGCCGTTTCGGTGCCATGATCGTCTCGGCTGCGGCCGCCGGAAGCAGTTCGTCGTCTCGTTTCCCGAGCACGTCTTCGGGGCGGAAGTCGGAGCGTGGGTTGCTGATCCACGTGTACCGAAGGTCGGTATCCTGCCTGAATGCGACCATCGGCGAGTTCTCGAGCGCCACTCGGAAGTGCTCCTTCTCGGTGCGGAGTTCCGATTCGAGGCGTTTGCGCTCGCTCACGTCGCGGCCGATTCCGGCGACGACCGGGCGGCCATCTACGTCCTCGAGTGTGACGCCGATGAATTCGAACGGGATCGACGTTCCCGCTTTCGTCAGGAGATCGACCGCCAGTCGGTTCTGCCCCTCCTCGACGGTCTTCTCGAGCGCGTCCGCGACCCGCTGCGTATCCTCGTCGCCGAAAAATTCGAGCGCGTTCATCGACGCGACCTCCCGATCGCTGTAGCCGGTCACTTCGGTCAACCGATCGTTCCAGCGTTCGAGATCACCGTTCACGTCGAGCACGTAAAAGACGTCGTCGAGCGCGTTCAGGATGTCGTTCGTGTAGGTCTTCTGGCGGTCGAGTTCCTGTTCGCGTTTGTACAACGTGTGCCAGCGACGAACCTGGGCCGGAACCTCGTGGGCCGGAACCTCGTGGTCCGGTGTCATCGCGGTCCATAGGTGCACGGCAGGCATAAACTGGACGGCGAACCAGTCCGGCGTCGCCACGCCTCCGCCGATCGATGCGGCGATCGGGTCTATACACGTAATACCCATCCGCCGGCTGGTGAATACTCGTAAGAGGTAGCGACTTTTCCCCCGTCGTCCTCCGCTGTGGTAATGGATCACAAGAACGGGCTCCACCGACTGGCCGCCTTCGATGACCGAACGAGTATGCGAATCATCGACGCACTGTCGACTGCGCGACGCGTTCCGCCGGAGCAACTCGAACTGCCGCTCTACGACGTCGTCGATCCCGAAGCGCTCGATCGGCTCTTCGAGGCGGATCCGGCGACCGGTCTCCAGGTGACGTTCGAGTACGCGGACCACATCGTGCAGATCCGGAGCGGCGGACGAGTTTCGATCGACGGCGTCGGCTACGACCCGGGGGACGACCCCGAACGCAGTCTCGGCTGATGGGGCGTGTGAATCCACCGCCGGCGGAGTATCCTACGATCGAAGAACGGTACGAAGAGTACACGGTCGGGTCGACCAGGATCGCGTTGATCGGGCATCCGACGGACGGATGCGCCTGGATCATGTCCGATTACACGCTGCCGATCGGCCGGTGATCGACCGAGAGGCCGTCGACGATCTCGCCGTCGGCGACCGCCACGTCGAACGCCTCGATCGTCGCGTCACCGACGAGCCACGAGACCGCTCCGGCGGCGACGCGATACCGGTCGCTCGAGAAGTTCGTCACCCAGGTCCGGCCGCCGCGTTCGCAGACGCGGAGGCCGTCGGGGAGCCGATCGCTGTGGGACACGCCCGCGCGTCCGAGGAGAGGTCGGACGAGGTCGTCCGCGGGATCGGCCGCCGGCCAGACGCCACAGTAGACGGACGCTCACGGGTGGGTCCGATCGGGTCGCGGAGTCGGAACTCGTCGACGGTACCCTCCGGGCAACCGTCGACGGCTCGGACGTGGTCTTCCGGACGGAGTGAGGCGGCGATCGGCTCCGACCTCGACGGTTCGAAGCGCTTATACACGAACGCTGGATACGTTTCGACAGACTCGCTGGGTCGCGGGCACCAGCGGGCACCTGTTCGGCACGACGCCGCCACAGGTCGGGATGTGATCCGCGGGGCGACGCCCCGTCTCGGATTGAACCAGGAAACGCCCGCGGTGATGACGATGGCAAAAAGCTTCTACTCCCACATCAAGGACGCGTGGAAGGACCCCGACGACGGGAAACTCGGGGAACTCCAGTGGCAGCGCAAGCAGGAATGGCGAAAGCAGGGCGCGATCGAACGGATCGATCGCCCGACGCGACTCGACAAGGCCCGCGAACTCGGCTACAAGGCCAAGCAGGGGATCGTGATGGCCCGCGTCTCGGTCCGCAAGGGGACCGCTCGCAAGGAGCGGTTCACGGCCGGTCGCCGGACGAAGCGCCAGGGTGTCAACCGCATCGGGCGGCGCAAGAACATCCAGCGCATGGGCGAAGAGCGCGTCTCCCGGAAGTACCCCAACCTGCGGGTGCTCAACAGCTACTGGGTCGGTGAAGACGGCAGCCAGAAGTGGTTCGAAGTGATCCTCGTCGATCCGAACCACCCGGCGATCGAGAACGACGACGACCTCAACTGGATCTGTAACGACGATCACCAGAACCGCGCCTTCCGCGGCCTCACCAACGCGGGCACGGCCAACCGCGGCCTCAACAACCGCGGCAAGGGTGCGGAGAAGGTCCGCCCGTCCAACAACGGCGGCCAGGGCCGCGCGAAGTAACGTCGCGATCGCGCGATCGACCCCGTATCATCTCGCCTTTTATCGACCGCTCGTCTTCGAGAGCACTCGGTGCGGCTCCTTGTCTCGTGGGAGAAAGGGTGGGCGTTTATTTCAGGGGCCGCCCTACACACGGCTATGCCCGAACACGTTCTCGTCGCCGTCGACGAATCGGACCGATCGGCCGACGCCATCGATTTCGCCTGTACGGAGTACCCGGACGCCCGGATCACGGCGTTGCACGTCCTCGATCCGGGCGAGTTCTACACCGCGACCGGCGTCGAAGGCGGCGCGATGGCCAACTACGAGGAGATCCAGAAACACCACGAGAACCGGGCCGAGGAAATCCTCGAGGACGCCCGCGAGCAAGCGGCCGAACACGGCGTCGAGGTCGGTACCGACCACGTCATCGGCGGCGTCTCCCGATCGATCGTCTCCTACGCCGAGGAGAACGACGTCGATCACATCGCGATCGGCAGTCACGGCCGGACCGGCGCCAGTCGGATCCTGCTCGGCAGTGTCGCGGAGACCGTCGCCCGGCGGTCGCCGGTGCCGGTGACGATCGTTCGCTGAAAACGGTCGGCGGCAGTCCCGCGGTCAGGCCGAGAGGGTCTGGCTCTCTCGTTCGGCTTCCGTCGAACGCACGTCCAGGTCGGCCTTCAGAGCCTCGATGGCCTCCTCGGGATCGGTTTCGGAATCGAAGACCCGATCGAATCCCATCTCGCGGAACTTCTTCCGGGTCTTCTCGAAGTCGTCCTGTCCGACGGCGAGGTTGCCGCCGATGTACGTGGTGACGTCGAGGTCGGCGTCCGCCAGCCGCTGGTGGAAGCCCTGACAGTCCTGCTCGGCGTGACCGTACAGCGAGGAGACGAGTACGGCCTCGGCGTCGGCGGACTCCGCGGCCTCGATGAACTCCTCCTGAGAGGTCTGGACCCCCAGGTTGACGACGTCGAACCCGCTCGCCTCCAGCGCCTGTTCGAGGATGGTGATCCCGACGACGTGGGCGTCGGAACCGATCACGCCGAGGATGACTGGCTTCGTCATGGTCGTACCACCACCAACTGCGGCGATCCACATAAACCTAATCATTAATCATGTGCTACTCGGTGACATGGTTGTCGTCGTGCGATTCTGTTCGTTCGTCGAGCCACGCTGTCGATCGAGAGCCGGGAACGAGAACCCGATCGCGAACCGATCACTCGAGTGGAACCGTTCAGCGAAGAAAGTCTACGATCGTCCGGTCCGTAGATCGGCCGCACAGTCAGGCCGCGACGACTGTCCGCTCGGCCACGCCGCAGTGACCGGCCGGCGGTCGTGCCGATCAGACGGTCGTCAGCGCGCCGACCGGGGCGTCCGTCCGTTCGCGCGCCCGCATGATCCCGTCGTCACCGGCCGCGATGAGGGCGAAGACGCCCGCCACGTTCGCGTCGGCCGTCTCGACGATATCGAGCAGGAGTTCCTGGGTCTCGCCCGATCGGATGAGATCGTCCACGACGAGGACGGATTCGGCCGGACCGATCGCGGACGCTGGCAGGTAGTAGGTGAGTTCGATCCCCGACTGGAGGCGCTCGCGCGCCTCGATGAACTCCTCGACGGCGGTCTCCTTGCGCTTTTTCGCGTAGGCGCACCGGGTGCCGTAGTAACTCGCCAGCGCCGCGGCGAGGGTGATCCCGTCGGTCGCGGCGGTGAGGACGACGTCCGGTCGATCGAACTCGTAGCCGTTCGCCACGACGGGCGCGACGAGATCCAGGAACGACTGGTCGAAGACCGTTCCGGAGTTGTCGACGTACCCCTCGTCGTCGACCCGAATCCTGGCCTCGAGTTCCTCGGCCAGCGCCTCCCGCCCGAGGTCGTCGACGACCTCCCGTGCACGTTCGGTTCCCGGAAGGACGTGCCCGTTGACGTACCGGTTGAGATCGCCGGCCGGGAGTCCGGTCGTCTCAGCCAGTTCCTCGTACGTCCGGGTCTCCTTCAGCATCCGCAACACGTCGACGGCCCGCAACTGGAGGGCCGCCTTCTCGGCTCTGTTCATGGTAGGTATCCACGATCCCACAAGTATGGGTATTTCGATCCTTTTCAACCCACTTGATCAGCATGAACGTGGGCCAACCGGGAACCCGGATGAGCCATGACTCGATCGGCGAGCGCGAATCGTGCGCCGGAAAATCGACCCGCAGGAATTCGATCGCCGAACCGAGCCTGTCGTCAGTTCTGCAGGAAGTCCGGTTCCGTCCGCTGTTCCTCGCGTTCCGCTTCGAGGTGCGCCCTGAAGTCCTCGATCGCGACGTCGTACTCCTGGTCCTCGAAGCGATCGCGGACCGAGATGTTGCCGGCCTCCTCCTCGTTGTCGCCGACGATGATCTGGTAGGGGACCCGATCGTCGTGGGCCGCGCGGATCTTCCGCTCGAGCGTCGAGTCGCGGTCGTCGACCTCGACGCGGAAGTCGTCGAACTCGTTCGCGACGCGGTGGGCGTAGCCGAGGTTGTCGTCGGAGATCGGCAGCACGCGGACCTGTTCGGGCGCCAGCCACAGCGGGAACCGCCCCTCGTAGTGCTCGATGAGCATCATGAAGAACCGCTCGTAGCTGCCGTACAGCGCGCGGTGGATCATGACCGGGCGGTGCTCCTCGTTGTCCTCGCCCACGTAGGAGAGGTCGAACCGCTCGGGCATGTTGAAATCGAGCTGGACCGTCGGGCCGTCCCACGAGCGGCCGATCGCGTCCTCGAACGCGAAGTCGATCTTCGGCCCGTAGAACGCGCCGTCGCCCTCCTCGATCTCGTACTCGTGTCCGTGGGCCTCGAGCACGCTCTCGAGTTGGGCCTCGGCTTTCTCCCAGATCTCGTCGGAGCCGACCGACTTCTCGGGTCGCGTGGCCAGCGCCATCTCGTACTCCAGGTCGAACGTCTCGAGGACGTCCGTGATCATGTCCATGATCTCCTCGACCTCGCGCTCGATCTGGTCGGGGCGGATGAACAGGTGGCCGTCGTCGATCGTGAACGCCCAGACCCGCGAGAGCCCGGAGAGTTCGCCGCGCTGTTCCTTCCGATACACTTTGCCGTTCTCGGCGTACCGGATCGGCAGGTCGCGGTAGCTCCAGGAGTGGTCCTGGAAGATGGCGGCGTGACCGGGACAGTTCATCGGCTTCAGGCCGAACTCGTCGTCGCCGACGTCGAAGATGAACATGTCGTCGGCGTAGTTCTCGTAGTGACCCGATCGGTGCCAGAGGTCCGTCTTGAAGACGTGGGGCGTCTCGACGTAGTCGTAGCCCGCCTCTTCGTTCAGATCCCGGACGAACTCCTCGAGTTCGGAGAGGACCGTCTTTCCGGCGGGGTGATAGAGCGGCAGGCCCGGCCCCGTCACGTCCTGGATGGAGAAGAGGTCCATCTCCGATCCGATGCGGCGGTGATCGCGCTTCTCGGCCTCGCGCTTGCGCTCCAAGAACGCCTCGAGGTCGCTCTCGTCCTCGAAGGCCGTCCCGTAGATGCGCGTCTGCATCGGGTTGTCCTCGTCGCCGCGCCAGTAGGCGCCGGCGATCTCGAGCAGTTCGACGACGCCGATCTCGCCCGTCGAGTCGACGTGCGGTCCGGCACAGAGATCCTCCCACTCGCCCTGGCTGTAGAACGTGACGGTGTCGTTCTCGTCGGCGAACTCCTCTAAGAGTTCGAGTTTGTAGGGCTCGTTGGCGAGTCGCTCCTCGGCCTCCTCGATCGAGACCTCCTCGCGTTCGATGTCGTAGTCGGCCTCGATGATCTCCTCGATCTCGCTTTCGAGGTCCGCGAGGTCCTCCTCGTCGACGTCGAGGTTGTCGAAGTCGTAGTAGAAGCCCTCGTCCGTCGGCGGGCCGATCGCGAGGTCGACGTCGTCGTAGTGGCGTTCGACGGCCTGGGCGAGACAGTGGGCCGCGGAGTGGCGCATCACGTCGAGGTACTCCTCGCTGCCGTCGGTGACGATTTCGAGTTCGGCGCCGTCGTAGACGGGTTCCTCCTTGGCGACGAGGTCGCCGTCGAGTTTGCCGGCGACGGTGTCGCTCCCGAGGCCGGGCCCGATCTCGTAGGCACAGTCCTCGACCGTCGCGCCGGGGTCGACGTCGAGTTCGGATCCGTCTGGCAGTACGACCGCGATCTGCTCCTGTGAGTCTGATTCTGACATGGCTATCGCTGTGGCTGATCTGGGAACTTCGGTGAGAAGTCCGGTGGGTGGTCCGCTCGCCCCGCCCGACTGTGAGTCGATTCCGACACAGCCAGCGGTAGGTGGAAGTTAGAAGCGGGCGAGAGCCCCTGTAAAGCGGACACCTACCATCGTGGATACGCGTAGTCTCGTCCGGGATAAAAACATTGTGATGGACCCGCGCGTTCGTCATTCGGTGATCTTTCCGTGGACCCGATCGGCCGCGCAGTCGCTGTCAGCACGGTGGTCTCGCCTGCGAGTGTTTGGCTCGTCACACGACACGCACACCGTCGTCCGAACGATTTTGCGTCCGAGTCGGCTACGATCGATCGTGGGCCTCGACCCAGGCGACGACGATCCGTTCGACGACCCCTTCGGCGACGATTCGCTCAGGGATCCGTTCGAGAGCGACCCGCTCGAGGATCCGTTCGCGGGCGACGACGAGGGTGACGAGGACCTGGAAGAGACGCTCGGCGAGATCGACCGATCGACCCTGATCGCGTTCGTCGTCGTCGCCGTGCTCGTCCACACCGGACTCTTCGCGGGCGCGCTGGGGATCATGCTCCTCGGGTTCCGGGGCCAGTGGCTCCTCGGCGGCGGCCTCGCGATCGGCGGACTCCTCGCGCTCGGTCTCGCGGCGGTGAGCTACCGACGGTACCGGGGTGGGCAGTAACCCGAAAAAGACGATCGGTTCGGGAGGGGACGGCTCGCTGAGAAGGCCGTCGAGGATCGATCGTCGACACTCCGCCTCGATTGCTCCTCCGTTCGTTCAGTCCGCCCACGTCTCGCTCAGTTCTTCGAGTGACGGGAGGACGCCGAGTTCCTGGAACAGGCCGAGCGCGTCGTAGCTCGTCCACAGTTCGACGATCCGTCCGTCTTCGACGCGGTACATCTCCATCCCCGAGACGGAAACGCGATCGCCAGTCGGCTCGAGGCCCATGAACTCGCCCTCGTGGGTACCACGTGCGGTGTATCGGACGGCGGCGGTCGCTCCCTCGACGATCACGGTTTCGACCTCGTACTCGACGTCGGGAAACGCCTCCCGGTAGGTCTCGACGTACTCGCGGTACTCGTCACGGCCTCGCGGCTCGTCGTCGGTCGACGGATCGTGCAGGACGAACTCCTCCGCGAAGATCTCGTCGATCGCGTCGAGGTTCCCCTCGGTCCAGATCTCCTCCGGATCGCGTCGAACGAGTTCGGTGATGTCTGTCATGGTTGTGCTGTCGGTTTCGCCGAGTCAGATCGCCCGCTCGTGCGGACGCGGTGGCTGCCTCGAAACGGCCCGGTGTCGTACCACGAACGGGCTTGTAAAACTCTCTGCCTCGTCGCCATTCCGTCTCGGAGATCGGAGCACTCGGTGGATCGGTCCGGCTCCGACCGGGTTCGAGACGGAGACCGCTCCTGTGGGCGCGGCGCCCGTCGATCGGAGGTGCCGGATCGTCGGCCCTGCCCGTACCGATACTCGTTTTGCGGTACGCCGTACATGACACGGTATGACGACCACGGCCGTGTTGTTCGACCTCGACGACACGCTCTACCCGTATCCACCGTGCAAGGAAGCGGGTCTCGACGCGGCTCGGGAGACGGCCCGCGAGCTGGGTTACGACTTCGATCGCGAGTCGTTCGACGAGTTCTACCGGCGGGGACGACGGGAGGTCAAGCGCGAACTCTCCGGGACGGCGGCGACCCACGAGCGCTTCCTGTACTTCAAGCGCGCGCTCGAGCAGCGGACGGGCGAACCGAACCCCGGCGACGCACTGGCGCTGGGCGAGGCGTTCTGGAACGCCTACGTCGACGAGATGGAACTCTTCCCGGGCGTCGAGGAGACGCTCGCCACGCTCCAGGCGGCGGGGCTCGACGTCGCCATCGTGACCAACCTCACGACGCGCATCCAGCTCGAGAAAGTCGACCGGCTCGGACTCGAGCCCGACATCGATCTCCTGCTCACGTCGGAGGAGACGGGCCGGGAGAAGCCGGGGTCGGTCATGTTCACGCTCCCGCTGGCGCGGCTCGATCGGCGGGCGTCCGAGGCGGTGATGGTCGGCGACGACGTCAGAGCCGACGTCGTGGGTGCAAACGCCGTCGGTCTCGAGACGGTGCTGTTCAACGCCGACGTCGACGGCCCGCTCGAGGGGCGACGGAAACCCGACCACAGGATAGATGCGTTCGAGGAACTAACGGAGGTGGTACTGTGATCCTCGAGTCCGAACGACGGCTCGTCGTCGATCGCGCCTCGAAACTCGCCGCGCTCACGCCCGGGCGGACGGGGAACCTGAGCGTTCGGGACGGAACGGACGGCGACGCGTTCGCGATCACGCCCACCGGCGTCCCGTACGACAGTTTCGACGTCGACGACGTCCCCGTCGTCGGGATCGATGGCGAGCAACGCGACGGCCGGATGGCACCCAGCAGCGAGGTGCCGATGCACGCCGCGATCTACCGGCGCGAGGACGTCGGCGCGATCGTCCACACCCACTCGCCGTGGTCGACGACGATGGCGATCGCCCACGAGCCGTTGCCGCCGATCCACTACATGATCGTCGCGGTCGGCAAGCGGGTTCCGGTCGCCGAGTACGCGCCCTACGGGACCGACGAACTCGCGGCGAACATCGTGACTGCGATGGCGGAGGCGGACGCGACCGCCTCGTTCATCGAGAACCACGGCCTCGTCGTCACCGCCCCCGATCTCGAGACCGCACTGGAGAACACGGCCCACGTCGAGAGTCTCGCTCGCATCTACCTGGAAGCGCGATCGGCCGGGCTCGAACCGGAGACCCTCACCGACGACGAACTCGAGACGGTGATCGAGAAGTTCGAGTCCTACGGCCAGTGACTCGCCGTGCGACGGGACGAACAGTTACGCACCATCCTCGAGTGGCGCCACGAGGCAACACCACCGCGTCGAGATCGCTCACTCCCGGAGCGCCGCGACGCTCGATCGGGTCGCGACGTAGAGCGTCGAGTCCGAAGCGGCGAGTCGGACGACCCCACCGCCGCCGACCACGTCCGTCTCCCAGAGCCGCTCGCCGGACTCGCTGTCCAGTGCGGCCAGCGGGTTCCCGGCGTACACCGTGCCGTCGGCGGAGATGGCGCTGGCGTGGCCGCTCACGTCGGCCGTCCACCGCCGGCCACCGTCGGGACGTATCGCACGGAGCCGCGCTCCGTTCGTCGCTGACGGCACGACGACCGGTCCGTCCTCGGTGAGAGCGAGATGGAGCGGACCCTGGTCGAGTTCGATTTCGTTCCGGTCCTCTCCGGACGGTTCGGCGACCAGTACGCGGCCGCCGTCGCGGCCCGGAGCATACAGCGGAACGTAGATCAACTCCTCTCCGACGACGGGCTGTGCCGATTCGATCGGGTAATCACGCCGGGTCCGCCAGCGCTCTTCCAGCACTCGACCATCGACCTCGTACCTGACGAGAATGCCCGAAAACGCCGCGTACAATGCATCACCGGCGGACGCCACGTTCCGCACCCAGTCGTCGCGTTCGCGCACGACCGCACCGGTATCCGCGTGGAGCGTCCAGTACCGATCCCGGCCCGCGACGAACACGTATCCGTTCTGCTCGTGGACGCCCCTGATCTGGTCCGGGACGGTGGTTCGCCAGCGTTCCGCCCCGTCGAGCGATCGCGCCACCAGATCCGGGTCTCGAAGCGCCCAGTTCAGCTGATACAGTCTCCCGTCGACGTATTTCAACCCAGCAGGACCCGCGATATCGTGCTCCCACCGTACCCGTCCGTCGGGGGCGTCCAGTGCCAGCAGGCGACGCTCCGTCGCGACGTACACCGTGTCGTCGGCGACGACGAGCCCCCCGTCGCCGAGCGGCGCGTCCAGGTCCCGTTCCCAGTCGACCTCGGGTTCGGTTCGCGGTGGCGTCGCGTGGGGATTGTGCCGGCGTTTCGCGGGACCGTAATCGCGTTCCGCCCACGCTCCCGACTCGGGACGCCAGTCGGGATCGACCCGACGTTCCGGTGGACTACGGCGGAGGTCACCGACCCGTTCCCGGGCGGTGGTACAGCCGGCGAGGCCGACGATCGCGGCGGATGTACCCACAAGAACCTGCCGCCGACGCACGGAACGCATGCGTGATGATTATTTTCCTACACCAAAAGGATATGTACATCTGCCAGCACCGGCAGTCGGAGAGCGGTCACGAACGCGTCTCTCGATACCGCCTTCGCGGCCGTTCGCTTAGAGATGCGGTTCCGGCAGGTTCCCGTCGTGGAGGCTCTCGGGAAGCGTCTCGAACCAGCGGGCTGCCGAGATTTCGTCGTCGGTGACACCTACTCGATCGGCGGCGGGAATCGTCCCCTCGGCGCGGGCCGAATCGACGACGTACTGGCCCGAAAACCGCTCCTCGCCGTCGCGTCTCGAGACGTACGTCTGGTCGACGACGACGAGCGGCGACCCGATCGTCGCTGCCAGTCCGGTTTCTTCACGCACCTCGCGTCGGGCCGCGTCGATCGGGTCTTCGCCGGGTTCGACGCCGCCGCCGGGCAGGATCCAGCCGTCGGACCAGCGGTTCTTCACGAGCGCGATCCGTCCGCCGGGATCGGTCACGCGGGCCGCGGCCGTCAGTCCGGTGCCTTCGATCGCCCACGAGCGAAGCGACGCGAGTTTCGACTCGGGGAGCCGGAGACTCGGGGAGCCGGATCGTCTGTCGCTCCCGGTGGACGCCGGCGTCGAGGTCGAGCCCCATCGGTCGGTAACGGTGACCGTCTCTAGTCCCGATCGGCCAGCAGTTCCTCGGCCGTCACCAGCGCCTCCATCTCGACGCCGGCGTCTGTGACGTTCTCGCGGCCGCCTTCCTGTCGATCGACGACGACCAGCGCCCGATCGACGGTCGCGCCCGCCTCGCGCAGCGCCTCGACGGCGTCGACGAGGCTCGTTCCCGTCGTGACGATGTCCTCGACGACGACGACCTCCTCGCCCTCCTCGAGGCGGCCTTCGATCAGGTTCCCGGTACCGTACTCCTTGCGCTGCTTGCGCGCGATGACGTAGGGAACGTCCGCGGCGACGCTGGTCGCGGCCGCGAGCGGGACGCCGCCGAGCGCGACGCCGCCGAGTTTGTCGTCCGCGTCGAGTCGGGCGGCGAAGGCGTCGGCGATCGCCTCCAGACAGCGCGGGTCGGTCTCGAAGAGGTACTTGTCGACGTAGTACTCGCTCGTCCCGCCGTGGGACAGTTCGAACTCGCCGTATTTGACGGCCTCCGCCGCGCGGAGCGCGTCGATGAGTTCCTGGTTCGTCATTGTCCGGACAGGCGGGCCCGACCGAAATAAACGGTCTGATACGATCGACCCGGGACACGTGGATTTTTTGATCGATCGATCCGACTTAGCGGCCATGACTGCGACGGCACCGGACGACTCGCGAGCGATCGATCGAGCGCGTGCCGCGGACGAGCCACACCCCGAGGCACAGGCCGTCCTCGACGCGCTCGAGGCGATGGACGCGCCGTCGCTCGCCGACCTCTCCCCCGAGGAGGCGCGCGCAGCTATGGCGACGATGTACGATCGCGACTCCGCCATCGCGGTCGCACGCGTCGAGGACCGGCGGATCGACGGGCCGGCCGGCGAGATACCAATCCGGCTCTACGATCCCGACCCCGATCGGGTCGACGAGAGCGGCGAGTCGCGGCCGACGATCTGTTACGTCCACGGCGGCGGCTGGGTCGTCGGGAGCATCGACGCCGCCGACGCGACGTGTCGCAAACTGGCGACCGAGACCGGCTACCCGGTCGTCAGCGTGGGCTATCGACTCGCCCCCGAACACCCGTTCCCGGCCGGGCTCGAGGACTGCTACGCCGCGCTCGAGTGGGCCGCCGACAGCGTCGACGACGTCGGCGGCGACCCCGATCGCCTCGTCCTCGCGGGCGACAGCGCGGGCGGGAACCTCGCGACGGCGACGAGCCTGCTTTCGGCCCGCCGCGACGGCCCGTCGGTCGCCTACCAGGTGCTTTTCTACCCCGCCACGGGCGACGCGACGGGGACCGACTCCTACGAGGCCTTCGGCGACGGCTACCTGCTCTCGACCGAGGAGAGCGCGTGGTTCCGGGACCACTACTTCGAGCGCGAGATCGACGAGGCCAACGTCTTCGCGGCGCCGCGACTCGCGAGCGATCGCCTGCTCTCGGCCCTCCCGCCGGCGACGGTCGTCACCGCGGGGTTCGATCCATTGCGAGACGATGGAGCCGCGTACGCCGATCGGCTCGCGGACGCGGGCGTCCCGGTCACGTACCGGAATTACCCGGATATGATCCACGGCTTCGCGGGGATGCTCGAACCGCCGATCGAACTCGAAGTGGCCCACGAGGCCCACGCCGACGTGGCGACGGATCTGTGCGACGCGCTCGAGTGAATCGCGGACGCTCCGTGTCGCGTAGGTGTCCCGTGCCGGCCGGTAGCTTAGGCTACGCGTACGCGGGCTACTCCAGGATCGTCTCCGGCCGCTTGAGGTACATGTCCTGCTTCGAGACGCGATCGTAGAGCCGGTACAGGGTATCGACCGCCTCGGGAGCCGGTTCGAACTGGACGAGCGGAGCCGAGTAGTAGCCGCGACAGGTGACCAAGAAGAAGTACAGCGTCTTGTGGTGTTTCGGCGTCGCGTCGGCGACGCCGATTTCGGCCCCGCCGATGTCGTCGGCGAAGTCGTTCAGCATGGCTGTGATGTCGTCGTTGAGTTGATCGTCCGGCCGGTAGTGGGGCACTCCGAAGGTCTGCTCGAGGAACTCGGTCGTCGCTTTTAGAAATGGGTTCGAGTCGATCCCGGTCAGGTCGACCGCCGCGAACGTCTCGTAGAGCGAGAGCAGCGTCGACAGTTCGTCCTGCGTCACGGCAACCGGCATCACGGGTTCCCCGCGCGGGAGCGAGTAGTCCGGAAAACTGTGGGAGCGCGGGTCGGGTGGCTTCGCGAGGATCGTCTCGAGATCCATACCGGATGCTACGACAGCCGGCGTCTAAAGTCCCATCCAGGCCGGGTTCCCGATCGATCGGTGGCGGACGGTTCGATCCGGGCTCTCGGGCCGGGACGGCTACTCCACCGTCGCGTACTCCTCGTAGATTCGATCCATCCGGGCGGCCATGATGAAGTCGGTCTCGAACAGCCCGTCGATCTTGTGGGTCCACATCTCGATCACGACTTCGCCCCACGAGAGGTGGATGTCGGGGTGGTGCCACTCCTCCTCGGCCAGTTCGCCCGCGTCCTTCGTGAACTCGAGGGCGTCGCGGAAGTCGTCGAACTCGTAGGTCCCCTCGAGGTGATGTTCGTCGACGACGTCCCAGACGTCGGTGTCGAGATCCTCGTAGAACTCCTCGAGTTCCGCACCCTCGAGCGGATCGTCGTCGCTCGTACAGGCGATACACTCCCGATCGGCGAGTTCGGTGTCGGCCATGTGCGATCGTACGTTCTCGGGGACAATGTATCTCCCACCCCGGTCAGGCTGGGTGCGCTCGATCGGTGCCGTCGGGCGCCTCTCTCGAGTCCCGATCGCGACGGCGACCTAAGCCATACACACTATCTGTATCTAATGTACACGAAAAACTTTTATCGATCCTGAACGATCACCTCGATAGAGCACTCGGTACCATGCCCCAGGAAATTTTCGACGAGCGAGAGTACGAACGGCGGGTCAGGCGAACGAAAGAGCGGCTTCGGGAGGAGGAACTGGACGCCGTCGTCGTCGCGGATCCGGCGAACATGAACTATCTGGCGGGATACGACGGCTGGTCGTTCTACGTCCACCAGGCGGTCGTCGTCACTCCGGACCGGAACGAACCGGTCTGGGTCGGCCGGGAGATGGACGCGAACGGGGCCCGGGCGACGACCTGGCTCTCCGAGGAGAGCATCCGCTCGTACAGCGACGACCACGTCCACTCGCCGTACGACCTCCACCCGATGGACTACCTCGCCGGCGTGCTGGAGGAACTCGACGTCGCCGACGGGCGAATCGGCCTCGAGATGGACGCCGCCTACTTCACGGCGAAGTCCTACACGCGCCTGCAACAGAACCTCCCCGACGCCGAGTTCGAGGACACGACGCTGCTCGTCAACTGGGTCCGGATCAAGAAGTCCGAGCAGGAACTCGAGTACATGCGCGAGGCGGCGCGCATCTCCGAGAGCGCGATGGCGGCGGGACTCGACGCGATCGAGGCGGGCGTTCCCGAGTACGAGGCCGCCCGGGCGATCTACGACGCGCTGATCGGCGGTACCGAGGAGTACGGCGGCGACTACCCCTCGATCGTCCCGCTGATGCCCTCGGGCGATCACACCGACACGCCCCACCTGACCTGGACCGATCGGCCGTTCCAGGACGGGGATCCGGTCATCATCGAACTCTCCGGCTGTCGCCACCGGTACCACTCGCCGCTCGCGCGCACGACGTTCGTCGGCGATCCGCCCGCCGAACTCGAGCGCACCGCCGACATCGTCATCGAAGGGATCGAAGCCGCGCTCGACGCCGTCGAACCGGGCGTTACCTGCGAGACCGTCGAGAAAGCCTGGCGCGAGACGATCGCCCGGTACGACATCGAGAAGGAGGATCGCATCGGGTACTCGATGGGGCTCGGCTACCCGCCGGACTGGGGCGAACACACCGCGAGCATCCGTCCGGGCGACGAGACGGTACTCGAGGAGGACATGACGTTCCACATGATCCCCGGGATCTGGACGGCCGACATCGGCATGGAGATCAGCGAAACGTTCCGCGTCACCGAAACCGGTACGGAGACGCTGGCCGACTTCCCGCGGGAGCTGTTTACCGCATAACTGAATCCCGTTTTCGCTGATTTCGTCCGGTAGAACCGACATTCCGTCGATTCTGTGGTTCGACTCCGTGTTCGAACGATGCCGGCGAAAACCCGGGCGGCCGTCAAGGTCCGAGCGCGTCCGCGAGTTTCTCGATCGGGTGTGGCGGCTCCGAACCGCCCTCGCGATCCCCGAGTTGGGTTCGGCAGGAGGCCCCCGGCGCGACGACCGTCTCGCCGTCGCTCTCGTCGATCTGGTCGAAGAGGATCCGACCGATCGCCTCGCTGAGCGAGTAGTGTTCGGCCTCGTAGCCGAACGAACCTGCCATCCCGCAACAGCCCGAGTCCAGCGCGTCGACCTCGTACCCCGCCGCTCGCAGGACGGCGGCCGCGTGGCCGTCCTTCTCCGTCGCCTTCTGGTGGCAGTGGCCGTGGTAGGTCAGCCGCTCCCTCGGTTCGGCGAGGGGCAGGGCCGCGACCAGGTCGAACGTATCGAGGTACTCCATCACGCCGTAGGTATTCGCCGCGACGCGATCGACGTCGACGCCCGAGAGCAGATCCCGGTAGTCGGACTGGACCATTACCGCGTCCGACGGCTCGACGAGGACGACGTCCCAGCCGTCCTCGACGTGCGGAATCAGCGCGTCGACGTTCGTCCGCGCTCGATCCCGGGCGGTATCGAGGAAGCCCTTCGAGAACGCCGGCCGGCCCGTCGAGGAGACGTCCGCAGGAATCCGGACGTGGGCGGCCGCCGTTTCGAGGACCTGCACCGCCGCCTTCCCGGCGCAAGGGTGGTTGTAGTTCGTGTAGGTGTCCGGGAAGAGCAGGACCTTCCGATCGGCCTCGGCGATCGGAACCCGGGGGCCCCGCGTGGCGAACCAGTCTTCGAAGCTCTCGTTCGCGAAGGTGGGAAGCGATCGCTCGCGGGCGATCCCCAGCGTCTTCTCGGCGATCGCGTCGGCGCCGGGGAGCGACGCGGCCCAGTTCGAAACGGGTGCGAGTTTCGAACCAAGGGTGTTGACCCGATCGACGTTGGCGAAGAGCCGATCGCGCAGGGAGGCGCCGTGGTCCTCGTGGTGGGCGTGCTCGACCTCCGCTTTGAGTTTGGCCACGTCGACCTCGCTCGGACAGTCGCGGGCGCAGCCCTTGCAGCCGATGCAGAGGTCGACCACCTCGGCCATGAACTCGGCGTCCGTCGCGTCGGCGTCGAGGTCGCCGCTCATCGCCTGCCGGAGCAGGTTCGCCCGGCCGCGCGTGCTCAGTCCCTCCTCCTCCGTCGCCCGGAACGTGGGGCACATCACGCCGCCGGTCGTCTTCTGGCCGCCACGACAGCCCGCGCAGCCGTGACAGAGTTCGACCATGCCCTGCATTCCGTTCTCGTTCGCCCAGTTCAGCGCGGGTTCGAAGCCGGCGTCGAACTCGTAGTTCGGCGAGAACCGGAGGTTCTCGGTCATGTCGTGATCGCCGCAGACGGTTCCGGGGTTCAGGAGCCAGTCCGGATCGAACGCCGCCTTCAACTCCCGGAAGAGCGACCAGACCTCGTCCCCGTAGAGCTTCCGGTTCCACTGGGTTCGGGCGCGGCCGTCGCCGTGTTCGCCGGAGACCGACCCGCCGTACCGGACGACGAGGTCCGTGACGGCGTCGGCGATCGCCTCGAACTGAGTCAGGCCGGCCGGGCTCTTGGTGTCGACGAGCGGCCGCATGTGCATGCAGCCGGGCCCGGCGTGGGCGTAGAAGCTGGCGAACGTGTCGTGCTCCTCGAGGACGGCCCGGAAGTCGTCGACGTAGTCGGCGAGGTTCTCCGTCGGGACGGCCGTGTCCTCGATGAACGAGATGTGCTTCGCGTCGGAGGTCCGCGAGAGCAGGATCGGCGCCGCGCTCTTGCGGAGCTTCCAGAGTTCGGCCCGATCGGCGGGATCGTGCGCCTCGAGGGCGTCGAACGCGCGAACCGGATCGGAACTGGCTCCCGCCGTTCCGCCGTCGGCTTCGGGTTCGTCCGCGTCGGCCCCGAGCCGATCCCCGGCGGCCGTCCGATCGGGGACCGCCGGATCGGAATCGGGGAGCCGATCGGCGAGCAGGTCGGCGACCTTCGCCCGTCCGTCGGCGTCGCCCCCGGCGTAGAACTCGACGAGCAACGCGGTCTCGGTTCCGGCCGGGAGTCGCTCGGCGACGTCGGCGAACGCCTCGGTGTCGCGGGCGAGGTCGAGCAGGACGTCGTCGATCGCCTCGATCGCGGCCGGTTCGTGGGTGCGGACGATCGTGTCGACGTCGGCCATCGCCTCGCGCAGGTCGCGGTAGGTGAGGAGCGCGACGGCTTTCGTCTCGGGGATCGGCTCGAGCGAGACAGTGGCCGTCGTGACGACGCCGAGGGTCCCCTCGCTGCCGGCGAAGACGCGGGCGAGGTTGACGGTCGCGTCGAGGTCGGGGTCGTCGTCGATCGCGATCGACTCTCCGCTGTTCTCGTCGAACGCGTTCGGGCTCCCGTGGGCCTCCGCGACGAGTCGATCGAGGTTGTAGCCCGAGACGTTCCGTTTCAGCTGCGGGAAGACCGCGGCGATCGCGTCGGCCTCCTCGTCGACGACCCGCCGGAGCGCCTCGTGGATTCGACCGAGCAAGTCGCCGTCCGGGTCGGCCCGATCGCGGAGGTCGGCGACCGTCACCTCGCCGAAGGTGGCGACGGTACCGTCCGCGAGGACGACCTCGCACTCCTCGACGGCGGCGTCGGTCTTCCCGTACTCCAGGGAGTGGGCGCCGGTCGAGTTGTTCCCGATCGCGCCGCCGATCGTGCTGCGGTTCCCGGCGGCGGGATCCGGGGCGAACTTCAGGTCGTGAGGTTCGAGCGCGGCGTTGAGTTCGGCCAGGACGGCACCCGCCTGGACGGTCGCCAGTCGCCCGTCGGGGTCGACGTCGAGGAGGTCGTCCATGTGGACGGAGAGGTCGAGGACGACCGCCTCGTTGACCGCCTGGCCGGCGAGGCTCGTCCCGCCGCCGCGCGGGAGGACCGGGATCCCTCGATCGGCGCAGTACTCGACCACGGCGGCGACGTCGGCGGTCGACCGCGGGAAGACGACGCCGACGGGGGTCGCCTCGTAGGCGCTCGCATCGGTCGCGTAGAGCTGGCGGCTGTACTCGTCGAAGCGAACGTCGCCGTCGACGCGCTCGTCCAGCGCCGCCACCAGCGCCGGGCGGTTCTCGTCGCCGCCGACGTAGTCGTACGCCGCCCGCCGATCGGCGGCCGGGTTTCCGGTCCGCGAACCGATCTGTCCATCGCCGCTCCGTCGATCGCCGGGTCCGGGCTCCGCCCCTGACGGTCGTGAATCCTCGCTCGCCATGGGTCGTTAGCTCGACCCTGGGGCGAGCACCGCGTTTTCCAGTTCGCCGCCCTCCTCGAGCGCCGCGACGTTGCGGGCGACGATGTCGGCCAGCCGGTCCCAGTGTTTCGGCGTGTGGCCGCCCGTGTGTGGCGTGATGAGACAGTTCTCGAGGTCCCAGAGCGGGTGGTCGTTCGGCAGCGGCTCGGGATCCGTCACGTCGAGCGCGGCGCCGCGGATCCCCTCGACCTGCAGCGCCGAGACCAGCGCGTCCGTGTCGACGATGCCGCCGCGGGCCGCGTTGACGACGACCGCGTTCGGGGGGAGCGTCGCCAGTTCCGCCTCGCCGACGAGTCCGCGGGTGAGGTCGTTGAGCGGGCAGGCGATGACCACGTAGTCGCTCCGGGCGAACGCCTCGTGGACGTCGTCCGCGTCGAACCCGAGCACCTCGTCGGTCGGACCGCCCTTCGACGGGGTGTAGCGGATCCCGATCGTCTCGACCTCGAACCCCTCGAGTCGTTTCGCGATTTCCTGGCCGATCGAACCGAGGCCGACGACGGTCACGGTGCTGTCGGTGAACTCGAACGACTGGAAGTGACGCCACTCGCCGTTTTGCTTTCGGCGCCACCCTTCGTGGAGCCGTCTGGCGAATACGAGCATGTTGCCGATCGCCTGTTCGGCGATGCCGGGCGCGTGGATTCCGCCCGCGTTGGTGACCGCGACGCCGTGTTCCTCGAGCGCGTCCATCGGCACGTGATCCGTCCCGGCGAACGTGCACGCGAACAGTTCGAGTCGATCGGCCCGCGCGAGGAGGGTTTCCTCGATCGTGATTCCCGTCACGACTCGCGCTCGTGGAACGAGTTCCCGCTCCTCGTTCGGCGTTCGGGCCAGCGCCACGGTGCGCTCGGGCAGACGCTCGCGAAGCGTTTCGGCGTACGATTCCATCGATAGCCCCTCCGTCCCCTCTCGAAGGACGACGATATCCGGAGTTGCGCTCATGGTGGGTGTCGCGTCGCGCGGACGCGTTGTCTGAGGATTGCTACGCTGTGACTTATCCTTTTTGTGTACACGTCGTAATCGATGATTGTGTATAGTTAAGTCGGTGGAGCGAGTCAGTCACTGGCATGACCGAACCGATTCACGATCGGCTCGTCACCGTCCGGCGCGGCCTGCACCGCCACCCGGAGCCCGCGTGGCGGGAATTCGTCACGACAGCGCGCCTCGTCGAGGAATTGCGGGCCATCGGCGTCGACGAACTCGCCGTCGGCCCCGACGCCTACGACCCCGCGGACCGGATGGCGGTCCCGGACGACGCGGAACTCGACCCCTGGATCGAACGCGCCAGGGAGCGAGGCGTGGACGAGGCGCTGCTCGATCGAATGGCCGGCGGGAACACGGGCGCGGTCGCCGTCCTCGATCGCGGCGAGGGGCCGTCGATCGGGCTACGGGTCGACATCGACGGACTGTTCATCGAGGAGTCGACCGACCCGGACCACGCGCCGGCCGCCGACGGATTCCGTTCGGAGATCGACGGGACGATGCACGCTTGCGGCCACGACGCGCACATGACCTGGGGGCTGGCCGTCCTCGAGGCGGTCAAAGCGAGCGACTTTGCTGGTCGATTCGTCGTCTTCTTCCAGCCAGCCGAGGAGACCAGCGGCGGCGGCCGTCCGATGGCAAGAAGCGACTACGCCGCCGACCTCGACTACCTGCTGGCCGTCCACGTCGGCCTCGACCATCCGACCGGCGAGGTCGTCGCCGGCATCGAGAAGCCGCTCGCGATGTGTCACATCGACGCGACGATCGAGGGGACGTCCGCTCACGCGGGCAAGGCGCCCAACGAGGGCGACAACGCGATGCACGCGCTCGGGACGGCGATCGAGAACACGTACGGCATACCGCGCCACGCCGACGGGATGACTCGCGTGAACGTCGGCCGGGCCGAGGCGGGAACGACGAGCAACGTCATCGCCGAGCGCGCCACCATCAAGGCGGAAGCCCGCGGCGAGACGACGGCGCTCATGGAGTACGCGAAGGACCGACTCCGACACGTCGTTCGAAACGCCGCGAAACTCCACGGCTGTCGCGCCGAGATCGAGGTGGTAAGCGAGTCCCCGCGGGCCGACAGCGATCCAGAACTGCAGGAACTCGTCGCCGAGGTGGCCCGCGGCGTCGCCGGCGTCGACACCGTTGTCCCGAGCGCGGACTTCGGGGCCAGCGAGGACGCCACCTTCCTGATGGATCGCGTCCAGAACCAGGGCGGCCTGGCCTCGTACCTCATCGTCGGCACGGACCACCCGACGAGCCACCACACGCCGACGTTCGACGTCGACGAACGGAGCCTCGAAATCGGCGTCTCGGTCCTCACGGAGTCGGTCCTCACGCTCGCGGACCGCCGGCCATGACCGAACTGCAGTCCCCGATCTCCGTCGAGGACGTCGAGGCAGCGCGCGATCGGATCGACGAGGTCGTCCACCGCACGCCGCTCGACACCTCCCGCACGTTCGCCGAGATGAGCGGCGCGGATTCTGTCGGGCTCAAACTCGAGAACGTCCAGCGGACGGGTTCGTTCAAGATCCGAGGTGCGTACAACAAGATGACGCAGCTGTCGTCCGCGGCGCGCGAGGCGGGCGTCATCGCCTCGAGCGCCGGCAACCACGCGCAGGGCGTCGCGCTCGCCGGCGACCTGCTGGATATCGACACGACGATCGTCGTGCCGGAGGTGACGCCCGCGGCGAAGATCGACGCGACGCGGGGCTACGGCGCCGACGTCGTCGTCGAGGGCGACATCTACGAACGCGCCTACGAGTACGCCGTGGAGCGGGCCGACGAGTCGGGACGGACGTTCGTCCACCCGTTCGACGACGAGGCGATCATCGCCGGCCAGGGGACGATCGGCTTCGAACTGCTCGAGCAGTACCCCGAAATCGATACCGTCCTCGTCGCGATCGGCGGCGGCGGACTGATTTCGGGGATCGGCACGGTACTGAAGGCGCACGATCCGGACGTCCGCGTTCTCGGCGTGCAACCGGAGGGAGCCGCACACGCGAAGCCGTCGCTCGAGGCCAACGAGATACGCGAACTCTCGGCCGTCGACACCGTCGCGGAGGGGATCGCCGACACGCGCATGCTGGCGACCACCTTCGCGGTCGCCCGCGAGGTCGTCGACGACGTCGTCTCGGTCTCCGATCGCGACCTCGCGACCGCGGTGACGTTGCTGGCCGAACGGGCCAAGACCGTCGCCGAGAGCGCCGGCGCCGCCCCGTTGGCGGCGCTCCTCTCGGCGAACCTCGACGTCGCGGACGAGCACGTGGCCGTCCTCGTCTCGGGAGGGAACGTGAACCTCACCGAACACGCCGAACTGACCAGAACCGGACTCGCCGAACTCGAGCGGTACGCCGACGCCCGCCTGGCGATCGAGGGCTGGCCGTCGCCGCTCGGCGACGTGATCGAGACCGTGGAGGGGAGCGGCGCCGAACTGGATCGACTCGAGCGTACCGACCGGACGGCGACCGACGATCCGAACCGAACGCCCGTGACGATCGGCCTCGAAGGGAGCGGACCGGAGCACTTGCGAGAGGTGTTCGCGGCGCTCTCGGAGCTACCGGGCGTGACGATCGACCGGTGCGAACTGGACTGACCCGACCGGGACCGCGATCGGTACCGACGGGCGGTCGCACGATCACTCAGAAACGGGTTCGATCCCGGCGTTGGGTTCTCCATCTCCGGAAACCACGTACCGGGCGACTTCTCGGTGCGTGTGCGCTCGCACGAGGTGGTCTTCGAGGGTGCGATCGAGCGCCAGCGTCTCGCGGCACACTGGGCACTCGACCGGGGGGTTGAACGCCATTTGCACGGAATTCGTCGGGTTCGAGAAAGACGGTTCAGCTTGCACGTGCCGCGGCGACGCGTCGCGTTCGAAGACCGTCGCGCGGGTACCGCGATCGCCGGCTGAATCGTCCCTTCGCGGCGGGCCTGGCGGAACGCGATCGTCGACGATTACGCCGCCTTCGCCCTCGTCCCGGCCGCCTCGATCGCCTCGCGGAAGATCGAGACGCCGAGTTCGATCTCGCGCTCGGTCGAGTCGAGCGGCGGGAGCAGCCGGATCGTCTTCTTCCCGCAACCGAGTGTGAGCAGACCGCGCCGCAGCGCTTCCTCGACGACGGCGGTGCGCCGCTCGGGGGTGTCGAACTCGACGGCGAGCATCAGCCCCGTGCCGCGCACGTCCTCGACGTGGGCCGGCGGCCCGTCGCGGAGCAGTTCTTTCGCCTGCTGCCCGCGACGAGTCGCGTTGTCGAGCAGGTCGTGTTCCGCGATCGCCTCGAGCGTGAACGCGCCCATCATCGATCCCAGCAGGTCGCCGCCGCCGAAGGTGGAGCCGAGGCGGTTCTTCTCGCTCGGGAACACCTCCGATCGGGAGATGGTCGCGCCGACGCGCAGGGCCTTCGCGCTGGCGATGACGTCGGGTTCGATCGGGTAGTGGTCGGAGGCCCAGATCTCGCCGGTCCGGCCGATGCCCGACTGGATTTCGTCGACGACCAGCGGGATGTCGTACTCGTCGGTCACGTCCGCGACCTCTCGCATGAACGCCTCGCTCGGGAAGCGGTAGCCGCCGACGCCCTGGATCGGTTCGAGGACGAGGAACGCGATCTCGTCGGGGTCGATGTGTCCGCCTTCCGGCGCGAGGGAGTTTCGAAGCTGCGAGCCAGGTTCCGTGAAAAACCCGCAGTCGCAGCTGTCGGCGTTACACCCGCGATCGGCGCAGAACGGAACCGTCTCGATCCCGCTGATTTCGGGGTAGTGGCGCGTGTAGACCGCTTTGGACTTCGTGAGCGAGAGTGTTCCGAGCGTCCGCCCGTGGAAGCTTCCGTCGAACGCGACCCCGTACTTGGCCGGCGATCGGTAGTCGTGGGTGATCTTCATCGCGTTCTCGACGGCCTCCGCGCCGGAGTTCGAGAGGAAGACGGTGTCCATCCCGTACTGGCTCGAGACGTCGACGAGTTTCTCCATGAGGTGACTCGAACCCGGAAAATCTGCGTCCGCCGGATCGGGGCCGGAACCGAAGTACATGTCCTGGCCGGCGATCTTCATCGGCTCGACGAGGTCGAACTCGCGGAGTTTCGCCGTGAGCTTCTCGTTGTTGTAGCCGAGCGGCGCCGCGCCGATGTGACAGGTGAAATCGAGCAGGACGTTGCCGTCGACGTCCGTAACGAACGGTCCGTCGGCTTCGCGGGTGACGTCCCAGACGAATTCGTGGGAGTACTCGCTGGGTGCGGAGTAGGTCTGGTGGAAGTCGACCCACTTCTGGGCGTTCGGGCCGGGAAGCGCGTCCGCGTCGGGTTCCGCGGTGTCCCTATCCATACACAGATTATGTGTACACCATACATTAAAACTTGTTAAAGAGGAGGTGAACGACCGGCGAGGGATCGGCGTTCGCCGGGCGAGAGCCGCCCTCGATCGGCGATCGAGAACGGCCGGAGGGTGTCTCGGCGGCGATCGGACAGCCGATCGCCGAAAACGGGCGAGAGCGGGGCGACGATTCAGTCGTCGTCGGTCGCCTGCGGCGTGGTGCCAATCTGGCTCGAGTCGTCGCTCGAGCCGACGATTTTCGTCTCTTCTTGGAGCAGCACGCGGCCATGTTCCGAACTGAAGTGTTTGATCAGTCCGAGCATGGTGATGAGGCAGACGAATGCGAACGGGCCGCCGGTAATGATGGCCGCCGACTGGAGCGCGTCGACGCCGCCGAGGATCATGAGGATCGCGGCGGTCATCCCGAGGACGACGCCCCAGAAGACCCGGTTGATGTTCGACGGTTTCGCCTTGCCGCCGGTCGTCATCATCGAGACGGCGAGCGTCGAAGAGTCGGCCGACGTGACGAAGAACGTCGTCACCAGGATCATGAACGCGACCATGAACACGGTGCCCAGGGGGAACGTCTCGAACAGGATGAAGCCCGAAACTTCCGCGCCGGCTTCGCCGGCGATCACCGCACCGAAGTCGGCGATTCCGTTGTGCTGTGACCAGACCGCCGTCCCGCCG
Organism: Halosolutus sp. YCN4; assembly: GCF_059736495.1. Taxonomy (NCBI): domain Archaea; kingdom Methanobacteriati; phylum Methanobacteriota; class Halobacteria; order Halobacteriales; family Natrialbaceae; genus Halosolutus; species Halosolutus sp. YCN4. Next base: position 111,651 of record NZ_JCASSM010000001.1, read on the forward strand.
ACGAACGTAAACCACGGGATCGTCGCTGCGGAGGTTGCGATGATACCCGTGAACGCGACCTCGCGAACGGTTCGACCGCGGGAGATGCGTGCGATGAACAGTCCGGCGAACGGCGACCACGACAGCGCCCACGCCCAGTAGAAGACGGTCCAGGCGTTCGCCCACTCGGTTCCGCCCTCGACGCCGGCCCCGGTGAAGAGGCTCATCGAGATGAAGTCGGTGACCATCCCGCCGAGCGCTTGCGTGCCGACCAGCACCAGGAAGATCGTCGGTCCGGCGATGAACGTCGCTAGCATTAACACGACGAACAGCACCATGTTGAAGTTCGAGAGCCGTCGGATCCCCTTATCGACCCCGAGAACCATCGAGATCGTAAACAGCAGGGTCATCATCGTCACGACCAGGAGGATGCCGGTGTTCCCCAGGTCGATTCCCCACTGATAGTTGAGGCCGCTGACGAACTGACTCCCGATGAAGCCGAGCGAGGTCGCCACGCCGCCGATCGTCGCGAAGACGGCGAGGATGTCGACGACCTTCGCGACCGGGCCGTCGAGGTTCTCGGCGCCGACGATCGGCGTCAGCACCGAGGAGACCCGGAGCGGGACGTTCTCGTAGTTGTACGCGAAGTAGCCGATTCCGATTCCCATGATCGTGAAGACGGCCAGTTGGGGCAGCGCCCAGTGGAACAGCGTCTGCTGGACGGCGATCGTCATCGCTTCGGCCGAACCGCCTTCGACGCCGCCGAATAGCGGCGACGGACTGTCGTAGTAGAACAGCGCCTCGGTCGGCCCCCAGAACACGACCCCGGCCGCGAAGCCGGCGGAGTACAACATGGCGAAAAACGAGAGGAAACTGTATTCCGGCGGGTCGTCGCCGAACCTGATCTTGCCCCACGGACCGACGATCAGGAACAGCAGGAAGAGGACGACCAGGAACACGATCGCCAGCAGCGCCCAGTTCAGGTACTCCAGGAAGATCGTGTTGAGTCCGCCGATCGCCCATTCGACGGTAGACTGGCTGACGAAGAACGTCGCGATCACGCCGACCGTCAGCAACGCGCCGAACGCGAAGACGATCGGGTCGAGTTCCTCGAAGAACTGATCGACCATCCCGTTCTCCCCGTCGCTCATGATCGCTCACCCCGTCCGATCGAGCGACGGTTCGCTGGTTGTCTCCCTCGGTTCCACCTCACACTCGCCATGTCTTGCAATGGCATACCGAATCAATTGTCAGTCTCCCGCATAAATATTTCTTTTTCGTACCCGACATACACAGATTGTGTTTATTCGACGGACGCGTTGTCGGCACCGTTCACAGTATACATTAGAAAACAAATATCGGGAATAGATGATTATAACACAACGGTCTTTCAAATCCCACTACCAGTTCCGCCGGATCTACTTGTCGAATTGCTCTCCGTGCGCTGTTGCGGTAGATCTGGTGGTTAGAAAGTCGTATCACATACTGTAGTCGGTGCGCGCTCGGATCCGTTCCGCCGCCCACGACCTACTGCGGGGCTCGATCGGCCCGTCGGTCGCGGGGTTCGCCCGTCCGCGCGAACCGGTATCCGTCGCTACGGTACTCGCGAGCGTCGCGAATCGAAGGTCGAGAAGCGGCGCGGTCGGACGCGACGAACTCGAAACGGGGACGACGCGAACCGATCGATCGACGTGTGCGTAGTTTGCCGAACCCGTCGGTGCGTCGTCTCAATTGGTGAGTTCTTCGAGTCGCTGCTCGCGCGTTTCGGCGCTGTCGGCGACCCGTTCGGAAAACTCGTCGACCCGATCCTTGATTTCCTCCCGGGTCGTTTCGGGCGAAAACTCGTCGGACATGGTCAGGAGGCGGACGAACGCCCGAAGTTCTTCGTCGGTCAGCTGAGCGAACTCCTCGTTTTCGAGTTTCTCGATGACCTCGTCGACGTCGATCTGGCCGACGGGATCGACGTTGAACTCCACGTTGACCATCCGGTAGTTCGACCCGGCGAGTCGCTGCTCGGCCTTGCCGACGCCCTCGGAGAGCATGTCCTTGAACGGCGTGTAGTATCCCATCGTTCCGAGGTGGAGAAACGCGAGCATGTCCGTGATGCCCTGCGTGTAGGCGTCCCGTTCGTCGTCGTCGGGGTCGAAAATCGTCTCTCGGTCCCGGTCTTCCATGTACTCGAAAAGAATACTGAAATCGAGAATCGCGTTCCGGACGCGGCGGCGGATGCGGTTTCGCTTCTGCTTTTTGGAGTGATCGGTGTAATCCGTCTTCCGACCGAGCAGGAAATCGCGATCGGACGGTGTGAGGATCCCGCGGGGTCGGTCGGAGTCCGCTGCCGTTCGAAGCGACTCCGGCACGTCGTCCTTACTCATACAGGGAACACAGGTATCTCTCGAATTAACACTTCTGATCGAACGAATATGATATTTTACTGACCACTACGTGACCAAACCCGACCGCTACGGTTGCTGGCGGGAGAGTTCGACGGCGGTGTCCGCAAGCACGGCCACGCCGATCCCGAGGCTCTCGTCGTCGATATCGAACGTCGGCGTGTGGTGGTTCGTCGGGTGGTCCGTGCCGACGAGCAGGTACGACGCCAGGCCGTCCTGGTTCTGGACGCGATCCATCAGGTACGTGACGTCCTCGCTGACGCCGAAGTCCACGCTCGGGACGACGGTGTCGACGCCGCGGACTCGCTTCGCCACGGTGCCGACGAGATCCCGGAGTTCGGGATCGCTGTCGACCCGCGGCGACTCGCTGATCACGCGCGGCGTCACGTCGCAGTCGTGCATCTCCGCCGCGGCGTACAGGACTCGCTCGAGTTCCGTTCGCATGTACTCCATGAGCGCCGTCGTCTCGCCGCGAACCTCGCCCTCGAGCGTGATCTCCTCGGCGATGACGTTGCTCGCGGTTCCACCTTCGACTCGACCGAAGTTCACGCGTGTCATCCCGTCGGCGTGGCGTGGGATCGCGTACGCGTTCTGTACCGCGGTCGTCATCGCCTGCATCGCGTTCGCCCCTTCGTTGGGCGCTTTGCCCGCGTGTGCGCTCGCGCCTTCGAACGTCACCGTCAGGTGGGCCATCGCGAGCGGTTTTTCGACGCCGGCGACGACGGTGCCCGTCGGATTGTTGAGCCCGATGTGTACCGCGAGGAGGTAGTCGACGTCGTCGAGGTAGCCGCCCTCGGCCATCGCCTTCCCGCCGCCGGAGATCTCCTCGGCCGGCTGGAAGAAGACGGTGAACGTCCCCGAAAACTCGCTCGCTTTGATCGCCTCGATCGCTCCCAGTCCGATCGCGATGTGGGCGTCGTGGCCGCAGGCGTGCATGTACCCGTCGTGTTCGGACCGGAACCCCTCGTCTACCGGTCGGTGGCTGGGTTCGTCGGATTCCCGGAGTGAGATTCCGTCCATGTCGACGCGCAGCCCCACCGACGGGCCCTCCCCTTGTTCGACGACGGCGACGACGCCGGTGTGGCCGCCGGCGGTCCGGTCCAGAACGTCCGATCGGACGCCGGCGTCGCGCGCCCGTTGGATCCACGGCTCGAGTTCCTCCTCGTCGGGGACGGCCATCCGCGCGTCGGTCGCGAGCGCCTCGCGGCCGACCGCGATCTCGTCGACCCCGATCCGTTCGAGTTCGTCGACGATCCGGCCGGTCGTCCGGTACTCCCGCCACCCCGGCTCGGGGAACCGGTGAAACTCCTCCCGGAGCGTGCTCAGCCGCTCGCGCACGTCGTATGCCATCTCTCCGGTGCTATGCGCAGGAACTACTTAATCGTACTCAATAACCGTATATTTCGTGCGCAATTTCGAGTTATCCACCGCGTAGCGGCCGATGCCGCTTCCCGGAGCGAGATCGTCGCGAACGCCGCCGACTACGGGACGGCGATCGCGTCCATCTCCACGCGGACGTCGTCGGGAAGCCGGGAGACCTCCACGCAGACTCTGGCCGGTGGATCGTCGCCGAACCGCGCCCCGTAGGCGTCGTTGACGCGCTCGTAGTCGTCGAGGTCGGTGAGGTAGACGGTGACCTTCACGACGTCCGCGAGACCGTCGCCGCCGGCCTCGTCCACGACGGCGGCGATATTGTCGAGTACGCGATCGGTCTGGGCCTCGACGTCGCCGTCGACGGCCTCGCCGGTCGCGGGATCGACCGGCCCGTAGCCGGAGACGTAGAGGGTATCACCCGCGCTGACGCCCTGCGAGTACGGGTTGTCGTTGCTCGGTGCGCCGTCGGTTTCGATCGGATGGGTGTCGGTCATGATCGCGTCCGTTCGTTCCCGTCAGGCGGTCTGCGTGGTCTTTTCGGGAACCCGTTCGATCGCCTCGACGATGACGTCCAGCGCCGTCTCGGCGAGGTCGCGGGTGAGCACGAGCGGGGGCAGGAGCCGAAGGATGCTGCCGTGTCGGCCGGCGGTCCAGACGAGGACCCCGCGTTCGAAGCAGTACTGCTGGATGGCGTCGACGAGGTCGCCGTCCGGGGAGCCGTCTTCGTCGACGAACTCGGCGCCGATGAACAGCCCCCGTCCGCGTACGTCGACGAGCCGATCGGTCTCCTCGGCCGCTTCGCGCAGGCGACCGCGGATGTACTCGCCGAGGTCTCGGGCGTGGGCCAGCAGGTCGTGGGCCTGGATGTACTCGATCGCTCGCGTCCCGGCGCGCATCGCGACGACGTGGCCGCGGTAGGTGCCGGCGTGATCACCGGAGCCCCACGTGTCGAGATCCTCGTGGTACATCGTCGCGGACAGCGGGAAGCCGGTGCCGCCGAGCGCCTTCGCGGAGGTCATCGCGTCCGGCGTGACGCCTTCCCAATCGCAGGCCCACCACTCGCCGGTGCGCCCGAACCCGCTCTGGATCTCGTCGAAGACGAGCGGGATGTCGTTGTCGTCGGCGATGTCCCGAAGCCCCTGCAGGAACCCTTCCGGCGGCGTCACGACGCCGCCCTCGCCCTGGATGGGTTCGACGAAGATACCGGCCGGATTGGCGAGGCCGCCGTACGGGTCCTCGACGATCGCCTGCACCTCCTCGAGGGCGTGGTCGACCGCTTCCTGGGGCTCCTTGTCCTGGTGGACGGGATACGGGTACGGCGCGTGGACGACGTCCGAGAGCAGCGGCGTGTAGTGGCCCTTGAACTTCTTGTTCGAGGTGACGCTCATCGCGCCGGTCGTCGCGCCGTGGTACGATCCGCGGAACGCGATGAGGCCGTCGCCGCCGGTGTTGTACTTGGCGAGTTTGATCGACGCCTCGATCGCGTCGCTGCCGGTGGGACCGCCGAAGACGACCCGGTTGTTCCCCTGCAGGCCCGCAGGTGCGATCTCGTCGAGTTTCTCGATCAACTCGAGGCGCGCCTCGGTCGGGAAGTCGACCGTGTGAACCAGTTTGTCCGCCTGCTCGTGGACCGCCTCGAGCACGTACGGGTTCGCGTGACCGACGTTGAGTACGCCGATCCCCGCGAACATGTCGATGTACGTGTTCCCGTCGACGTCGCGGACGGTCGCGCCGCGCCCCTCTTCGAAGGCTACAGGAATGTCCTCCGGATAGGCGACCGCGCTGCTATCGATCTCCCGTTGCTTTTCGAGCAGTTCCCGGGACCGCGGACCGGGGACGGTGTCGACGTCCGGTGCCTCCTCGTAGTGTACGTCCTCGATCGGTGGACCTGCCGTCATACCTAAGGCCAGGTGAAACAGTGATAAATAGTTTGTCCACAATAACCATATAATACATACACAAATATCGACACCGTACCTCGGTATGGGCCTGGAAAAGATACCGTCGTAAACAGTAATCGCAATCGACTTGGGGGACGCCCCGCATTCTCACGGTAATGCTACACACGAAGGGGGAGTTACTCACCGTCGACGTCGGCTCCGAGGGGACGCGAACCGAGTCCATCGACGACGTCCTCGCGTCGTACATCGGTGGCCGCGGCGTCGCCACGAGGCTGGCGTACGATCGGCTTCCGTTCGACGTCGAACCGCTGTCGGCTGCGAACCGGCTCGTGTTCACCACCGGGCCGATGCAGGCGTCGACGATGAGTTTTACCGGACGGATGAACTGCACCGGCGTGTCGCCCCTGACGGACGGGTTGCTCTCCTCGAACGCCGGCGGCTTCATGTCGCGGAACTTCGCGGATACCGGTTACGCGGCGGTGGAACTCACCGGCGCCAGCGACGACCTCGTCGCCGTCCACGTCACCGATACCGGCGTGGAGTTCGAGCCGGTACCCGAACTGGCGGGGGCGACGGTGGACGAGACCGTCGAATACATGGACGAGACCCACGGCCTCGGCCCGGACAACCTGGCGGTCATCGGCCCGGCCGGCGAGAACGAGGTCCGGTTCGCCTCGATCATGACGAGTGAGAGCCGCGCCTTCGGGCGCGGCGGCCTCGGCGCGGTCATGGGATCGAAGAACGTCAAGGCGATCAGCTTCGACGGGGATTCGGCGCCCGAGATCGAGATTCCGGCGGTACAGACGGACGTCCACCGCGAGGCCGCGACCAGCGACCACATCATGAAAGAGCAGGGGACGGTCGCGGTGATGGATCTCGCCAACGAGATGGACGGTCTCCCTTCCTACTACTTCTCCGAGCAGTCGTTCGAGGGGGTCGACGGCATCAACGGATCGGCGGTCGCCGAGAAGAAGTACAAGAAGGGGACGTGTTCGGCGTGCGCGTTCGCGTGCAAACTCCCCACCCGCGACGAGGAGGCCGGCGTCGAGACGGAAGGGCCGGAGTTCGAGCCCGCGATGGCGTTCGGGTCGAACGCGGGTATCGACGACATCGTCGACGTGATGAAATCGAACGAACTCTGCGATCAGTACGGACTTGACGCCATCTCCGCGGGGAACACGGTCTCGGCGTACCTCGCCAGCGAGGACGCGTTCGGCGACGCGGAACTCGTCCACGACCTCGTGGAGAAGATCGCCCACCGCGAGGGTGTCGGGGACCGCCTGGCGGAGGGGATCGGTCGAATCCACGACGACCTCGGGGTCGAGAACTGGACCGTCAAGAACATGGACTTCGCGGCCCACGAGGGGCGCGTTCTCCACGGTCAGGGTCTCTCGTACGCCGTCGCCAACCGCGGTGCCGACCACATGTACGCGACGTTCTACTCGGTCGAGTACCCGCTGGTCGACGAAGACGAGGCCATGAAACCCACCGGACTTGACGGAAAGCCCGAACGGTTGATCGAGCGCGAGAACCTGATGGCGCTCACCGACAGCGGCGTGGTCTGTAAGTTCTCCCGGGACTTCATGACGCCCGATCGGTACGAGGCGCTGTTCGGCACCGACTACGAGACGCTCCTCGACGTCGGCGATCGAATCGTCACCCTGGAGCGTCACTTCAACAACCAGCGCGGCTTCGATCGGAGCGTCGACACGCTACCGTTCGAACTCGACGGGTTCGAGAGCGCGCTCGACGAGTACTACGAGAACAGAGGCTGGACGGAAGACGGGATCGTTCCCGAGGATCGGGTCTCCGCATGAGTTCCGCCGCGAACGTCTCGTAGAGCAAGTGTAGCGTCGACAAATCGTGGTCGGGAGGACGGACGGGGAGCGGTCCAACATCGGACCACTCCCGTCGTCGGCGGTGGGTCGCTCAGCGGATGATCTGCCCCGACCCTTGACCATGCGTGCGGCGATCTCGCGGTCGGGGACAGACCGTGTCAACCGTACACGCGGGGCGCAGTAGTGGTTCGCCCGACATTCGCAGGGGTTCGCCGACGGACCCGGAGTCCGCCGGCGAGCGGCGGGTTCCGGGGCTCACCAGGGCTCGTTCTTCAGTCCCAGCCGGTACGCGATCACGTTCGTCGTCACGTGCAGGACCGGCGTGAGAACGACGACGACGAGGATCACGTCCCAGGAGAACACTTCGCGGAACCAGTCGGTCGCGAGCAGGGCGGTCAGCGGGAGCGAAACGACGACGAAGTCCAGTTGGTCGAGGCCGGGGAACATCGCCCCGCGCTGGCGGCCCGATCGGCGTTTGAGAAACGACGCGAGGATGTCCCCCAGCATCGCCCCGACCGCGAGTCCGATCGCGGCGAGCGGGTCGAACGCTGGGACCTCGATCCCGATCGCGGCGGTGACGTCGTCTGCGAGAACCGAGAGCACTGCCGCGAGCGCCACGCCGGCGACGATACCGGCGGCCGTCCCGCGCCACGTCTTTCCGTCCCCGAGAACCCGCCTGTCGCCCCACGTGCGTCCGCCGTCGATCGGCCGGCCGCCGCCGGCCAGCACCGCGGCGTTGTTGGGAACGTAGGCGGGCAACATCGCCCAGAAGGCGACGACGATCGTCTCGATAACTGCCATATCGGCCGGGACGAACCCCGGTGTCTTAATCGCCGGTGGTTCGCGCTCGGCGGGCACACCCGTTCCGTTGGTGAGAATTACCACCAACTGCTTGGTTCTGGGATAACATAGGTGACGTATGATCCCGCCGATCGCGAACCGCTTCGTCGCCGGGAAGACACCGGCCGAAGCCCTCGATCACGCCCGCCACCTGAACGACCGCGATCTCAGGGCGATCGTCAACCTGCTCGGCGAACACTACGACGACCGGGAGTCGGCCCAGGCGGACGCCGCGGAGTACCGATCGCTCGCGGCCGACATCGCGGCGGCCGACCTCGACGCCTGTATCTCGGTCAAACCCTCGCAACTGGGGCTCGACCTCGGGGAAGACGTTTTCCGCGAAACGGTCACGACGATCGTCGACAGCGCCGCCGACGAGGGGGTCTTCGTCTGGATCGACATGGAGGATCACACGACGACGGATACGACGCTCGACGCCTTCGAGGACCTCGCGCGGAAACACGACGGCGGCGTCGGCGTCTGCGTCCAGGCCAACCTCAAACGCACTCGCGACGACGTCAAACGGCTCGCCGACGTCCCCGGCAAGGTCCGCTTCGTCAAGGGTGCCTACGACGAACCGGCCGACGTCGCATACAAAGACAAGGCGACCGTCAACCGCGAGTACGAGGCGCTACTGGAGTACGCGTTCGAGCACTTCGACGACGGGATCGCGGTCGGCAGTCACGATCCGGCGATGATCGATCGCGCGATCGACCTCCACGAGGAACACGGGACGGACTTCGAGATCCAGATGCTCATGGGGGTTCGCGACGACGCCCAGGAAGCGCTCGCCGACGACTACGAGGTCTGGCAGTACGTCCCCTACGGCGATCGCTGGAAGTCGTACTTCTATCGGCGGGCGATGGAGCGGAAGGAGAACCTCTGGTTCGCCGTCCGGGCGATCGTCGGCCGCTAAAGGGAAGGGCTCATAAACCGGTAGTGTGAGGTGTCGTACATGGCTTCGTGGAAGCGGGATTTCGCGAGTGGGCTGATCGTCCTCGGCCCGATTCTCATCACCCTCTACGTCATCTACTGGCTCTACGGACTCGTCGCCGGGGTAACGCCGGGGCTCATTCTGGACGCCGACGCGCTCGTGCCGTTGCTCCCCGGGAATAACATGCAACAGACTCGCGAGCAACTCGCACAACTGCTCCGCGTGATCGTCGCGCTCACCGTCTTCATCATTCTCACGTTCTCGGTCGGCTACCTGATGCGGACGACGGTCGGCGGCCTCGTCGAACGGGTCGTCGACGACGTCGCCAACCGCGTGCCCGTCGTGCGGGTCGTCTACAACGCCTCGAAGATGGCCGCCGAGACCGCCTTCGGCGAACAGGAGTCGCTCCAGAAACCGGTCAAGATCGAGGTCTGGGACGGGCTCAGGATGACGGCGTTCAAGACCGGCAAGACGTCCGAAGAGGGCAGGGAAGTGCTCTTCTTGCCGACGTCGCCGAACATCACGACCGGGTTCGTCATCGAAGCCGAACCCGAGGACATCACCGACCTCGACGAGGACGTCGAGGACGCGCTCACCCGGGTTCTCAGCGCCGGGTTCGGCGACGCGAACCGCGGCATGGACGCCGGCGTCTCGATCGACGTCGTCGACGAAGCGAGCTCGACGGGGAACCCGGACAAGGCCAACGACGATTGAGCTACCCTCCGCTAACAACCGGTTACTCCGATCGCTCAGTAGCACGACTGACACCGACCTCTCGAGCCGATCGGGACGATTCCAGATCGGTGGGAGCGAAGCACGAACGTTTTGAGATACCGATCCCTTCCTCCGGTATGAAGCGACGAGCGGTCCTCGCTTCCGTCCCGAGCGTTCCCACCCTTGCGGGCTGTCTGGTCGAGGAGACGACCGCGATACTCGGCCGCGGGAGCATCGACGTCGTCGTCGACGGGGACCCGATCGATCTCTCCGCGGACCGATTCCAGTCCGAACACGCCGAGAACGACTCGATCGCGTTCCACCTCCACGAGGGTCACGACGAGTGGTTCATGGAAGGCGAGGACCCGGTCACGTTTGCGGAGGGAATCGACCTGCTCCCGCATTTCGAGTACGCGAACGCCGACGGCGATCACGTCGTGACGATCGACGGCGAGACGTACGACGCCGGCGACCCGGAGACGGAGCTGACGTTCACCGTCGACGGCGAGGCGGTCGATCCGACCGAGTACGAACTGCAGGACGGGGACGACCTCAGACTCGAGATTTCGACCGGGGGCTGACCAGTTGGAGATCGTTCGATCGAAGAGTGACCGATCGGAGAGTGACCGATCGGAATTCAGAAATTCGTGGCCGGGAGCGCGCTCGCCGGTATCTGGCGAGCGCGCGACTCGGGGGAGGGCAGGCGAGTCACCGATCGTGCGCCGCGAGCGACGCCTTCGGCGTAGCGAGCGAGGCGACGACTGACGTGGAGGTGAGCGAAGCTCACCAGAACGGAAGGAGGAGGCTTTTCATCGAAGCTGAGCGGGATCGAAGGTCCCGCGAGGTCCGAAAGAGCGCTTCGCGCTCTTTTGAAGATTTTGCCGAGGGCGCGGCGTAGCCGCGCCCGCAGAGCAAAAGTTCGGTCCTAGACGTACTCGAACCACTCGTCGTACTCGTCGGTGCGGCGCTCGACGACCTCGAAGAACTTCGACTGGATCTCCTCGGTGATCGGGCCGCGAGAGCCGTTGCCGATGACGACGTTGTCGACCTTCCGAATGGGAGTCACCTCGGCGGCGGAGCCGGTGAAGAACAGTTCGTCGGCCGTGTTGAGTTCGCCGCGGGAGATCGAGACGTTGTCGTGGACGGTGTAGCCGAGGTCCTCGGCGAGCGTGATCACGGTGTCACGGGTGATCCCGTCGAGGATGGACTCCGAGAGCCCGGGGGTGTAGAGTTCGCCGTCACGCACGAGAAAGATGTTCTCGCCGGGGCCTTCCGCGACGTCGCCTTCCTTGTTGAGCACGATCGCCTCCGCGTAGCCGTTGCGGCGGGCTTCCTCGCCGGCGAGCATGCTGTTGACGTAGAGGCCGGTGGTCTTGGCGTTCGTCGGGATCTGGCTCGAGGCGTGTTTCCGCCACGAGGAGACCATCACCTCGATCCCGTTCTCCAGGGCGTCCTCGCCGAGGTAGGCGCCCCACGGCCAGACGGCGATCGCCGTCCTGGTGGGACAGTCCTTCGGACTCACGCCCAGCGAGTTGTAGCCGTAGAACGCCAGCGGGCGGATGTAACAGGAGGGCAGTTCCTGGCGCTGGATGAGTTCGATCGTCGCCTCGGTAAGCTCTGCTTTCGAGAAGTCGATGTCCATCTCGTACGGTTTGGCGGACTGGAAGAGCCGATCGAGGTGTTCCTCCCAGCGGAAGATCGCGGGGCCCTGCTCGGTGTCGTAACACCGCGCGCCCTCGAAGACGCCCGTTCCGTAGTGGAGTCCGTGGGTGAGCACGTGAATCTGTGCCTCGTCCCAGTCGACGAACTCCCCGTCCATCCAGATCGTGTCGACGTCCATCTCGTCGAATCCCATGCTCGGAAGTGTTGCAAGCCACCGTACTAAGTGTTCGCGATTCGGGGGCCGGACGGCCGACCGACCGATCAGAGCGATCGCGCTGCGCGTCCGATCGACACGGCAGGGTCGGTCGCTCCGGTGGGGTCAGTCGGCCTCGGTGGCTCGGTCGGCCTCCGGCGCGTTCTCGAGGAGGCCGTCGACGAGCCGGCTGAACCGATCGACCAGCCGATCGGGAACGGTCGGCGCGACCTCCGAGAGCAACGGGGCGGTCCGACCGGGATTCGCGAGGCGGAGACTGACGCGGTTGCGATCGTCGTAGCGTTTCTCGACGACGTCGTGTTCGACGAGTCGGTCGAGGTGGTACTCGAGCGTGCTCCGGGCGATGTCGAGGTCGTCGGCGACGGTCGCGGGATCGACCGGTTCGTGTTCGACGAGGTAGACGACGATCTCGCGGGCGGTTTCGCGCCGGAACAGCGCGAGTGCGGCGCGTTCCCACGGGTCGTAACTCGGCGGGTAGTAGTGGGTCTGCCCGTAGAACTCGTTGCGGACGAGTTCGTCCGCGTCGAGCAGTCGACGGATGTGGTACTGGACCTGTCCGGGTGCGAACTCCGACCTGCGGACGAGTTCGTTGAAGTGGACGCCGGCGTTCGCGTGGATGCGATCGCGTATCTGTCGTCGCGTCTCGCTCATGTGGATCCGTCCCGGTAGCTCGACTAGGGACTACTCCTATCTAGAAGTGAGGCCCGCATAAGGGGGGTCGATCGTTCCCGACGGCTGAGAATCGTCGGGCGTCGGCCGGGCGGGGTCGATCCGGATTCTCGCGATGGGAGTCGGGGCCGACCGAAGCACATACGGTTCTGTTCGACCCAGCTAGCGTAGCGGACATGGACTACACGAGCCCGTTCGACGTCCCGTGGCTGGATCCACAGCTGGCGCCCGTCCTCATCGTCGTCATCGTCCTCGCCGTCGTCGGGACGACGGTGCTCTTTTTCTCCGGCGTCGTCGCGTACCGGCGGCGACGATCGACCCGGTACCTGCTGATCACGATCGTCCTCGGGCTGCTCGTCGGTCGCTCCGTGGTCGGCCTCGGGACGGTGTTCGGGCTGGTTCCGATGACCGTCCACCACCTCGTCGAGCACGGCTGTGACTTCACGATCGCCGTGCTGGTCCTCTACGCGGTCTACCGAAGCGGGCCAGGGACCGATCGCGTTCCGGTGAGCGGTGACGAGTAGGCCCGAGAGAGGCGGGCGAGGCGGACGGGTCCGCCGGCGCCTGCTCAGCCGAGTCGAGTCGTGATCTCGCTTCCCTCGAGGTAGGCGAAGCCGTGACGATCCGCGTAGGCACGGGCGTCGGCGGGCGAGAGGGCCTCGCCGGTCTCGTCGTCGAGCATCTCGCAGACGACGACGGCGCTGGGGAGGTCGGCGGCGTCGGCGAGCGCGATCCCGAGTTCGGTGTGGCCTTCCCGCTGGGCGAGCAGGTCGGGGGCGGCTTTCAGCAGGTGGACGTGGCCGGGAACGCGGAACTGGTCGGCGAAGTCGACGCGCTCGGGAGTTGCGGCGGCCGCGCCGAGCGCCTGGATCGTCGTCGATCGATCGGTGTCGGTGATCCCGGTGTAGGTGTCGCGGTGGTTGACGGTCAGCGAGAACGAGGAGCGTTCGTCGTAGCCGAGGTCGTGGTCGCCGGCGGCGGGATGGTCGACCTCCTCGGTGTAGAAGGGAAGGTCGAACGCCTCCGCGACGTCGTGACCGAGCGCGACGCAGACCAGCCCGCCGGCGTCGTTGCGCAGGCGGGCGACGGCGTCGGCCGTGACCGCGTCGGCGTGGTAGATGAGATCCGTCTCGCCCTCGCGATCGGCCGCGTCGTGGACCAGTATGGGGTCACCGGACCGGAGCGCGTCGAGTGCACGATCGAACGCGTCGCGATCGGCGCTCGTCGCGGCGTCGCCCGGGCCAGCGTCCGAGCGGGGGCCGGCGTGATGGCTCGTCATTGGCGATCACCCACCGAGACGGTGACGTGGTCGCCGTCCTCGAGGCCGAGTTCCTCGCGGAGTTTGTCGGGCGCGATGACCTCGAGCTGGTCGTCGTCGTGGTGGGTCCGTTCGGGGGCGATGACGTGCGCCCGGTCGTAGCTATCGCCGTCGGCCGTTTCGATCGTCGCGGGGTGACAGACCGCCGGGCCGTAGGTTCGCTCGTCGTCCTCCCAGCCGTCGATCGGGACCGGCTCGAGCGAGGTGACGGCGCTTCGGCGTCGGACGCTGTCGTCCCGGAGATCGACGTTCAGGGTGCCAGGGAACGGTTCGTAGCCCAGTCGCTCCTCGAACTGGCGGCTGTACCCCGGCAGCGAGATGTAGTGGCGGCCCTCGCCCATCCCGCTGGTGACGGTGCCGTCGAGTTCGACTTCGGCGTCGGACTCGAAGATCCGGCGGTAGTCCTCGTACTCCGCGTGGAGGGTCCGCTCGCCGACATCGGTGATCGCGACCCACTGGCCGTCGCTGACCGTGTCGCGCTCGAGCAGGTCAGCGCTCTCGAGTCGCTGGAGTCGACGCGAGGCGGTCTGGTTCGACGCGTCGAGCCGATCGGCGAGGTGAGAACAGGAAATCTTGACGTCGCCCTCGAGACCGCCCTCGAGTGCGAGCAGTTTCAGCACCGCGAGTTCGTCGTGACCGACGGCGGACTCGGTCGTCAGTGACATGGTCGAGAGTTGGGGGCCCCACACTAAAAGCATGCCGAATGTGGTATGCATGCCAAAACCGGGATGCGGTTCACGACGGTTTACCGCGTGTTTCGGGGTCCCGGCGTGGACGCAAAAAGCCACCGATCCATGTGGGTCTCCCCGATCGTTCTCGCCCGTACGGGTCCCTGTCCGCCCGATCGACCGAACGGCCGCGTCGACGCTGATCGGCTGGTCCGCGAATAGATCTGCGAGCATCTCCGTGAGCGGACCGGTGTCGAAACGCGATCGGTGCGCAGTCGATGGGCGATCAGTCGTCCGTCACCGGATCGCGCGCCCAGAACTCGCTGTCTTTTTTCAGTTTGGGGACCCAGGTATCGCCCGTCTTCGAGAGAAGCGCGACGCGCGAGGCGGGGACCTCCTTGAGTTCGGTGAACTCCGGCATGTGCTCTCGGACGCCTTCGGCGAACTCGACGACCGTCTCGTGGTCGGGCATCGACGATCGATCGAGTCGCCCTCGGGAGTGGCCGACGTGCATGTAGGCCTTGAGTTCGATGAAGTCGGGGTCGGCCTGCTGGTAGAACCCGGCGTACCAGTCGGGGTGGTGCATGTTCTCGCCCTCGACGAGCGTGGTCCGGAGGACGGTCCGGGTCTCGTCCTTGTCGGCGAGGACGGCCATCGTCTCGAGGAGGTTCTCCCAGGCGTCGTCCTCCATCGCGCCGACGACCTCGTCGAACGTGTGGCGCTCGGGGGCGTCGACGCTGACGTACAGCTGGGTTGGATCGCACTCCCGGAGCACCTCGGGCCGGGTGCCGTTCGACACGAGGAACGTGGTGATATCCCGATCGTGGAACGCCTCGATGAGTTCGGGCAGGTAGGGGTACAGCGACGGTTCGCCGTCGAGGCTGATGGCGACGTGGCGGGGTTCCATCGCCTGCTCGAAGACCTCGCGGGGGACCTCGTCGTTCCCGCCGAAGCCCGACAGGAGCTTCTTCTGGAGGTCGATCGAGGCGTCGACGACGGCCTCGGGGTCGTCCCACTCGATGTCGTCCATCTCGTACGCGTGGCCCTGGTGGTCGCGCCAGCAGAAGACGCAGCGCTCGTTGCACTTGACCACGGGCGTCATCTGGATACAGCGGTGGGACTCGATCCCGTACCAGATGTTCTTGTAGCACTTCCCCTCGCCGCGCAAGGCGTTCGCCGTCCAGCCGCAGGTCTGGGCAGCTGTGTGATTCTCGCTGTGGTAGTTCGGGCTAGAGACCTGTGCCGGTCCGCCGGTATCGCCGCCGGTTCCGGCGTCGGCACTCGCTCCGTCGCCCCCGGGATTCGCGGAGTCGCTCATGTTGGCGGTCGTTGGACGGGCGTGATGAAAAGGCGTGTGGTGTGTGCGGTTCGAGCGAACGAATCACTTCTGGTGAGGAAGCTGCCCCGGTTCCGGCGGGTCGTCATCCTCCGTCGCGACCTCCCGCTCGAAGGTGTACAGCACCGGACCCGTATTGGCGGTGAGGATGACGCCGGTCATTGGCGCGTCCGGGACGAACAGGTACAGCCCGAACCCGATCGCGACAGAGCCCGCCGCGATAGCTGCCCACAGCCGGGGCCGTCCCATCTCGACCCGCGTCGCGTCCCGGTAGACGTACGCGAAGACGCCGATCGTCGCCGCGAGGCCGAGAAGTACGATCGCGGGTGACGTTACCGGTCCCATACGTCCCGCTTCGGGTGCCAGCGCAAAAGCGTTCCGCGTGCGGACTCTCGATGACGCGACTACGTCCGTCTGAGAACGACGTGAATCGAGTGGGACTCGTCCATCGCACGCAGCTCGTCGAACGAGTCCCACGGGAGCTGGACCTCGTACCACATCGGGCCCTCGAGATCCGTCACGGCAACGATTTCGAGGTCTGATTCCGCCAGCGTGTCCAGCAACTGTTCGAACGTCTCGTCGTCCAATCGTGATCGATGGAGTTCGAAGAAAATCACCAGCGGCTGGTCCGACTCGAGTACGGCAGGCATTCCCCGGAAGACCTGTGCTTCGTACCCCTCGACGTCCATCCGGACGACGTTGATCGACTCCGGTTGGACGTCCTGTTCGTCGAGAAGTGCCGAGATCGTCTTCTGCGGGACGTCTATCTGGCGTTCGATCGGGTGGGTCCGGTCGAAGGCGTCCTCGTCGACGTGTGATTTGTTACTCAACGGCAAAATATTGAACGTGACTGTACTGTTGCTGTCCCCCACAGCCACGCGTTCGACGTCGATTCGGTCGCCGTAGCCGTTGTACTCGATCGACTTCGACAGGAGGTCGACGTTTCTCGGATCGGGTTCGAACGCGAGTATCCGACCGCGGTCACCGAGAACGTGTGCCTCCAGCAGCGCGTAGTACCCGATGTTGGCCCCGATTTCCAGCACGGTCACGGTCGAGTCGACTCGCTCTTTGAGCCGTTCGAGTTCCGACTCGAAGATACTGGCCGACAGTTCTTCGCGGCCACCGTACATGAGCAACTCCTGTGAGATACCGGCCATCGACGGATCGAGAACCATGTCGCTGCCGTTGATTTCGCGCACCACGAGTTCGGTGTCGCCCCTCCAGGAGAGATACTCCGTGTACGCGTTCCAGTCGAGGAGTCCACCCGTGAGGCCGCCGAGCAGTGGCCCCACTTCCCCGCGACGGAGCCAGCGCTCGACCTTGCGCCGATTGGTTTCGATCCAGGGCTTGACGTCCGATGGATCACTGACGGCCCGGTTCACCTTCGCGATGATATCCGCCATGAATACGGTATCGACGCCGGATCGTTTGAAGATATTTCACCTTACGTGGTTAGTCATCGATTCGTGTCAGTACTAGACTTCTAGACGATGTCGACAGCGCGCCCCGGTGGCGCGATTTCGCGACCCGATAACGCAGATCGCGCCTCGCTGGAGCGGTCTCGTCATCGAACACTCCTCATAGAAGCTACTATTTCGATCCGCGAACCCGATCGAGCACCGCCAGCGTGCCGTCGGCGTGGGGCTCGGCGAGCACCTCGTCGGCCGCCGATTTCGCGGCCTCGTCGGCGTTCGCGACCGCGAAACTCCGCCCGACGCGTTCGAACGTCGAGACGTCGTTCACCGAGTCGCCGATCGCCACGCACTCGGAGAGATCGATCCCGACGCGATCGGCGATCGTCTCGACGCCGTCGCCCTTGTTCGGGCTGGCGTCTTTCACGTGGTAGGCGTAGCCGGTGTCGACCACCTCGAGACCGTGGGCGGCGGCGATCTCGCGCAGGGGGCCGATCGGCTGCTCCAGATTGACGGCGACCTCGGTTTCGCGCCACCGGTTGACGGTGTCTTCCGGCCCCCAGCCGGGTGAGTAGCCCTGCGCGCGGTACTCCTCGACGACGGCCTGGGCCGCCTCGCGATCGGCGGTGAAGAAGACGTCGTCGCCGGTGTAGACGACGCCGCCGTTCTCGGCGACGACGAGTTCGGGCACGCCGACGAAGTGACAGAGCGCGACGGGATAGGGGAACGCCTTCCCCGTGGCGATCACGACGGGCGCGTCCCACTCGCGGATCGGATCGAAGACGCGGGGATCGATCCCCCACCGATCGGGGCGCGTGAGCGTCCCGTCGATGTCGAGCACGAGCGGCGGATCAGTTGCCATACCCGGAGGTGGGAAGTGTGGAACCTAAAAAAGTCGGATGCGAACGCGTCGGTCGCGTTACAGCGTCGGGACCCAGACCGCATCGGGGAAGACGCCCGCGAAGTACAGGATCGCGATCAGGAAGGTCCCGAAGACGATCGCGGCTGCCGGCGGGTCCCAGTGGGTGTCGCCGTGGGCGTAGAAGACCCGCTGGAACACTTCGCCGAACAGCGCACAGATCACGCCGAAGACGCCGCCGACGATGAGGGCGGTCGGCTCACCAACACCGGCGAGTACGGCACCGCCCTCCGCGCTGACGGCGAGTGCGGCCGTCGAAGCCGGCAGCGTCATGTGGTGCGTTACCGGAATCTGTTCGACGCCGCAGTTGAGGAACAGCAGCGTCGCGGCGCTGATCCCGAAGGCGAGGAACGGACTGCCGGTTACGAGAGCGGTGTAGGCGCCGAGTAGCCCGGCCGCGAGGCCGATCGTCGCGACGTGGCCCCACCTGTACTGGTGCGGGAGCCACGGTTCGACCGCGAAGCGACCGGTCTGGGCGGCAGCTGCGGCGGGCTGTGTTTCGCCCCCGTCGGTCATCGCTTCGCCACCGTCAGCCGCGGCGCGGCGCTCCTCGCGCTCGAACGGCCCCATGTCGAGGATGCCCGAGCCGCGGACCTTGCCGATGATGCTGTAGCCGAGGATC
Organism: Halosolutus sp. YCN4; assembly: GCF_059736495.1. Lineage (NCBI taxonomy): Archaea > Methanobacteriati > Methanobacteriota > Halobacteria > Halobacteriales > Natrialbaceae > Halosolutus > Halosolutus sp. YCN4. The sequence continues at coordinate 130,444 of NZ_JCASSM010000001.1, forward strand.
AGCCGGTGGAACAGCGCCGAGAGGACGACGCCCATCGCGATCGGATCGTACGGCATCGCCAGTTCCGCCGACGCGGTCTGGAGCCAGTAGCCGAGGATCCCGAACGCGCCGCCGACGGCGAGCACGTCGGGCTTGGTCCCGAGCGCGAAGGCGATGTTCTTCGCCTCGTGGTAGTCGAAGTCGGTATCCATGTAGCCCTGCCGTGCGGCGTAGGCGGTCGCGGCGACACCGCCGGCGAAGGAGATGGCCGGCGAGAACGGCGGGCCGAAGGCGACGCTACCCGTGATCGCGTCGGCCCCTTCGACGCCGGTGATCGCCGCGGCTTCGCCGGCGATCACCGCGAAGCCGGTGAAGATGAACGCCGGGAGCGGTCCGAGGGCCGCGCCGAACGCGCCGCCGCCGAAGGCGGCGATGATCTCCGCGAGGTCGAGTAACGCGTCGATCATTCCCCTCCACCGTCCCGTGCCCAGTCACGCGATCGGTCGATCGCGTCGCTCCAGCGGCTGTACTTCTTGTCGGCCTCGCTCCGGTCCATCTCGGGGTCGAACTCGGCGTCGACCTGCCAGTTGTCGCGCAGGCTGTCCACGTCGCCCCAGTAGCCGACGGCCAGCCCGGCCGCGTACGCGGAGCCGAGCGCCGTCGTCTCGTCGACGACGGGGCGGACGATGTCCGACCCGATGATGTCGGACTGGAGCTGACAGAGGTAGTTGTTCTTGACGGCACCGCCGTCGACCTTCAGGCTCGTCATCTCGATGCCGGAGTCGGCCTCCATGGCCTCGGCGACGTCGCGAGTCTGGTAAGCGATCGACTCCAGGGTCGCGCGGACGATGTGCTCCTTGCGGGTGCCGCGGGTCATCCCGACGATGGTGCCGCGTGCGCGCTGATCCCAGTGGGGCGCACCGAGCCCCGTGAAGGCGGGGACGACGTAGACGCCGTCCGTCGAGTCGACGCTGCGGGCGAGTTCCGCCGTCTCCGCGGGATCGTCGATCAGCGTCATGTCTTCGAGCCACTCGATCGCCGCGCCGGTGATGAAGATCGAGCCCTCAAGGGCGTACTGGACGTCCTCGCCGGACTTCTGGAAGCCGATCGTCGTCAGGAGGCCGTGGTCGCTCTCGACGGCCTCGTTGCCGGTGTTCATCAGGAAGAACGACCCGGTACCGTAGGTGTTCTTCGCGTCGCCGGCGTCGAAACAGGTCTGGCCGAACAGGGCCGCCTGCTGGTCTCCGAGCGCGCCCGCGACGGGCACCTCGGCCTCGAGGAATCCCTCGGGATCGGTGGTCCCGTAGGTGTCGTCGTCGCTGGACGGCCGGACCTCGGGTAGCATCTCCGCGGGCACCGAGAACTCCTCGAGGAGGTCGTCGTCCCACTCGAGGTCGTGGATGTTGTACAGCATCGTGCGCGAGGCGTTCGTGACCTCGGTGATGTGGTTGCCCGTGAGGTTGTAGATGAGCCAGGTGTCGATCGTGCCGAACAGGACCTCGCCCTTCTCCGCGCGGTCGCGGATGTCTTCCGGCCGCGATCGCTCGAGTTTGATCGGGTCGGCGTTGTCAAGGAGCCACTCGGCCTTGGTCGCCGAGAAGTACGCGTCGGCCTCCAGGCCGGTCTTCTCCCGGATCGACCCGACCATGCCGTCCGCCTCGAGTTGCTCGACCCGGTCCGTGGTTCGACGGTCCTGCCAGACGATGGCGTTGTGGACCGGTTTGCCGGAGTCAGCGTCCCACAGGAGCGTGGTTTCGCGCTGGTTCGTCACGCCCAGCGCCTCGAGCTGGTCGGGGCTGATGCCGGCCTGCCCGAGCGCCTGCGTGATGACGTCTTTCGTGTTCTCCCAGATCTCCATCGGGTCGTGTTCGACCCAGCCGGGTTCCGGGTAGATCTGTTCGTGTTTCTCGTACGCGTTGGCGACGACCTGGCCCGCGTGGTCGAAAACGATAAACCGTGTACCGGTCGTCCCCTGGTCTACTGCGCCGACGTATGTATTGTCAGTCACTTCTGGTCACCCTCGTGAATTCCCACGCGACGTCTTTACTATCGGTCGCGTGCTACTGATAAACAGTAGCGACGATCATTATAAATGTTACCGAACCTCTAGCACAGGATTTATAATATTAGTTATAGTTTGTAAGTGTATTCGGGCGCTACGAGCGCATTCAGTATCGATCAGCAAAACTGCACCGGGTCGTGTGACCGATCCTGAATTACCGACGTTACGGACTGACTGCAATGGTTGCAGTTCGTTATGGGCGTTGGGCAAGCGCCGATAAAATAAAGATGGAGGGCTCCTAGGTGGGAGTGAAGGGATGGCACACGACACCGAGGTCCTCGTTCTCGGCGGCGGTTCCACGGGCTGTGGCATCGCCAGGGATCTGGCGATGCGCGGCCTCGAGGTAACGCTCGTCGAGCGGGGCAATCTGACAGGCGGCACGACTGGCCGGATGCACGGCCTTCTCCACAGCGGGGGACGGTACGCCGTCTCGGATCAGGCAAGCGCGAAAGAGTGTATCGAAGAAAACGAGGTCCTGCGGGAGATCGCCGGCCACTGCGTCGAGATGACCGGCGGCCTGTTCGTCCAGCGACCGGAGGACCCCGACGACTACTTCCGGGAGAAACTCGAGGGGTGTCGCGAGTGTAACATTCCCGCCCGGGTCCTCTCGGGACGGGAGGCCCGCGAGGTCGAACCCTACCTCGCGAAGGACGTCCAGCGCGCGATCGAGGTCCCCGACGGCGCGGTCGACCCGTTTCGCCTGTGCGTGGCGAACGCGATCGACGCCGAGGCCCACGGCGCGCGGATCGAGACCCACGCCGAAGTGATCGACCTGCTTCGCGACGGCGACGACATCTACGGCGTGACAGTGCGCCACGATTCCGGGCCGGGAAAGCGAAACCACGCGGCACCCGGCACGACCGAGGAGATAACCGCCGATTACGTCGTCAACGCGACGGGTGCGTGGGCGGGCCAGATCGGCGCGATGGCGAACATCGACGTCGAGGTCCGGCCCTCCAAGGGCGTCATGACGATCATGAACGTCCGGCAGGTCGACACCGTGATCAACCGCTGTCGGCCGAAAGGCGACGCCGACATCGTCGTCCCTCACGAGACCACGGCCATCCTCGGGACGACCGACGAGGAGGTGGACGATCCCGACGACTACCCCGAGGAGCGGTGGGAGGTCGACCAGATGATCGACACCCTCTCGGAACTCGTCCCGATCCTGCAGGAGGCGCGGACGATCCGCTCGTTCTGGGGCGTCCGGCCGCTGTACGAACCGCCGGGAACCGGCACGGAGGACCCGACGGACATCACGCGGGACTTCTTCCTGCTCGATCACGACGAGCGCGACGGCGTCGCGGGCATGTCCAGCATCGTCGGCGGGAAGTTCACTACATATCGAATGATGGCCGAACAGATCTCCGACCACGTCTGCGAGAGACTCGGCGTTACCGCGACGTGTGCCACCGCCGAGGAACCCCTCCCCGGGAGCGAGGACCTCTCGATCCTCGAGGAGGGGATGGACGACTTCGGCCTCCGATCGCCGATCGCCCGCCGGAGCAAGCAGCGCCTGGGAAGCCGCGCGGCGGACGTGCTCGACACCGACGCGGCGAACCCGGTGATCTGCCAGTGTGAGGGCGTTACGCGCGCGGAGATCCAGGACGCGATCGACCAGTCCGGCTCCGACCTGAACGCGGTCCGGATCCGGACGCGCGCCTCGATGGGGAACTGCCAGGGCGGCTTCTGCTGTCAGAACATGGCCAACGAACTCCACCCCGAGTACGACGAACCGACGGTCCGGGACGCGCTGGACGAACTCTTCCAGGAACGCTGGAAGGGCGAGCGCCACGCCCTCTGGGGCGAACAGCTCTCCCAGGCGATGCTCAACTACGCCCTCCACGCGACGACCATGAACCGCGACAACGACCCCGCCAGCGCGGACGGGTCGATCGAGTACGACGCGTTCGACGGCGGCCGTCGGCGGGCCGAACCCCGCGCCGACGGAGGGCAGTGAGATGGCGATCGAAGACGACGTCCTCGTGATCGGCGGCGGCGTTGCGGGCGCGACGGCGGCGCTGGCCGCGGCGGAACGCGACGCCCGCGTGCGGCTGGTCACCTACAAGCAGAGCACCCTCCGCCACGCCAGCGGCCTGGTCGATATCCTCGGCTACACGCCGGACGGCGACGGGCCGCTGGTCGATCCGTTCGACGCGCTCTCCGAGCTCCCCGAGGGCCATCCCTACGAACGCGTCGGCGCGGAGACGGTTCGCGACGCGCTGTCGTTCTTCGACGACGTCGCGGGTGAGGCGTACGCCGGCGGGCACACGGACGCGAACGCGCTCGTCCCGACCCATGGCGGCACCGTCAAACCGACCGCTCGCTACCCGGTCTCGACCGCCGCCGGGCTGGCGAGCGATCCGCGAGACGCGCTACTGGTCGGGTTCGAGACGCTGCCCGACTTCGAGGCGCCGCTAGCCGCGGCCCACCTCGCGGCCGCGGGCGCGCCGTTCGAGACCCGCGGCGTGACGCTCTCGTTCCCCGGCATTCGACGGGACGACGCGAAGGTGACGCGGTACGCCCACCTGCTCGACCAGGACGAGACGGTCGAGACGGCTGCCGGGACGACCGCCCGCGAGGCGCTCGCGGACGCGGTTCGTGCACACCTCGACGGTGAGCCGCGGGTCGGTTTCCCCGCCGTCCTCGGCGACGAACACGCCGACGCGGTCCGGGCCGACCTCGCGGACGCGATCGGTGCCGACGTGTTCGAGGTGCCGATGGGGCCGCCGAGCCTCCCGGGGATGCGCCTCGAGGAACTGCTGTACGACGCGCTCGAGGACGCGGGCGTGGCGGTCACGTCGGGCGTGCCCGTGATCGACTACGAGACGAACGGGCACGGTCGGATCGACCACGTCGTCGTCGACCGCCACGGGGCGGAGATTCCCCACCGCGCCGACCAGTACGTGCTCGCGACGGGCGGACTCGTCGGCAAAGGCGTCCGATCGGAGCGCGAACGGGTGTTCGAACCGATCTTCGACTGCCACGTGGCCCACGCCGCGGACCGGTACGACTGGTTCGTCGACGACGTCTTCGGCGACCAGCCCTACGCGCAGTTCGGACTCGCCACCGATCGGGACCTCCGACCGCTCGACGCGGACGACGAACCCGAGTTCGCGAACCTCCGCGCGGCCGGCGCGGTGCTCGGCGGCTACGACTACGCCGCGGAGAAGTCCGGCGCCGGCGTGTCGCTCGCGACGGGCTACGCGGCCGGCCGGCGTGCCGGTACGGAGGGCGGTGACTGACGATGATCGAGCCGACCGTGACGACTGACGAGACGACCGACCCAATCGATCGACGACCAGCGCGACTGATTCAGGTGATTCGATGAGTGACGCAGAACAGCCGACGGACGACCACGTACCGGGCGACGACGAGTTCGAACCGATCCAGGTGTTCCCCGAGGCCGAGGAGATGGACCTGCGACCGGGGGCGGACAACTGCTACAAGTGCTCGACCTGCGACACGAACTGTCCGGTCGCCGAAGTCGACGACGAGTTCCCGGGGCCGAAGTTCCAGGGACCGGAGCAGTGGCGGCTCAAGCGCCAGGACGACCACGACATCGACGACTCGGTGATGAAGTGTTCGAACTGCATGCGCTGTGACAGCGCCTGCCCCTCGGAGGTCCCCCTGTCGCAGATGCACAACACGGCCCGGGGCGAGTACGTCGACGAACACATGAGCACGTTCTCCCGGGAGTACCTCCGGAACCGGATGCTCGCGAACTACCGGAAACTCGCGCCGCTGGCCGCGACGTTCCCGCGCACGGCCAACTTCGTGATGGGGCTGTCGGTCACCAAGTGGCTGGGCGAGAAACTGCTCGGCGTCACGAGCGAGCGGGACTTCCCCGCCTTCGCGACCGAGACCTTCCGCAGCTGGTGGACGAAGCGCGGTGGTGCCCAGGTCGAAAACCCCGACAAGCGCATCGCCTACTTCCACGGCTGTTACTCGAACTACAACACCCCCGAGGTCGCGAAGGCGCTCGTGCGCGTCTACGAGCACTTCGGCTACGAGATCATGGTCCCCGAACAGTCCTGTTCCGGGACGCCGATGTTCGCGAACGGGATGCTAGACGACGCTCGCCGCGCGGCCGAGACGAACGTCCGCGAACTCGGGGCCGCGATCGCGGACGGCGCCGACGTCGTCGCCTCCTGTAGCTCCTGTTCGATGTCGCTCCGCCAGGAGTATCCCGAACTGTTCGACTTCGAGGGGACCGAGACCCTCGCCGAGAACACGTGGGACGCCGTCGAGTACCTCCGCGTCCACGAGGACTTAGAGCGCGCGCTCGAGGGGACGTCCGTCGAGGACGAGAACTTCGCCTACCACGCGCCGTGTCACTCGCGCAACCAGGGACTGGACGGCCAGACGATCGAGATCATGGACCGCATCGACGGCGTCGACGCGACGGACGTCGGCGACTCCTGTTCGGGTATCTCCGGCACGTACGGCTGGAAGGCGGAGAATTACGAAACATCCATGAAAATCGGGGCGGAAATGTTCGAGCACATGGAAGACGCCGACGCAGCGACCGGCCTCACGGAGTGTCCGACCTGCTCGATGCAGATGGAACACGGAACGGGCTACGAGATCACGCACACCCTCGAAGTGCTCGAGGACGCCCTCGTCGGAGCTGGGTCGCAGGAATGAACTTGCAGGAACGGATCGCTCGCCGACGGTCTGCACACCAGGGTCGGGACGTCGTCGTCGACCGGGACCACCTCAGTCCGGTCGTCCACCGATCGCAACCGATCGGGCGCGGCCCCGTTCTCGAGCAACTGCTGGACGAACTCGAACCCGTGTTCGACGGCGACCTCCCGGAACCGGTCGCGGTCGTCGGCCCGGCGGGTGCCGGCACGTCCGCGATCGTGACCGCGCTGTTCGACGCGATGAACGACCGCCTCGGCGAATCGTCGCGCACGATCGGCACGACGACGCGGGCCGGCAGCCCCGGTCCGGTGACGTGGTTCGTCTACGCCGACGCGCGCCGCGTCGACAGTCCGTTCGCCTTCTACCGGGCCGTCCTCTCGGTCGTCTCGAGCGAGCCCGTTCCCGAGAGCGGCGTCGGCACCGACGAACTCCGCGAACGGCTCTGTGACCGACTCTCCCGACCCGATCGGCGCGCAGTCGTCGCGATCGACCACCACGACGAACCGGAGACGCTCGGCTACGATCGGGTCCGCGAACTGCTCGAACCGGCGGGCGACAGCGTCTCGACGATGGCCGTCGGCCAGACCGAACCCGACGACTGGCAGGGACCGACCGTCACGGTGCCGGCCTACCGGCACCACGAACTGGTCGACGTCGTCACCGACCGGGCCTCCACCGGACTGGCCGCGGGCGCGCTCGACCACGAATCAGTTCGTGACCTGGCCGTCTGGGCCGACGGGAACGCCCACGACGCGCTCGCGGCGCTGTTCGGGGCCGCCGTGCTCGCGAGCGAGGAGGGACGCGACCGAATCGAGTCTCACCACCTCGAGACGGCGAAAGCCGACGTCCCCGAAAACGGCGTCCACGTCGATCGGGCGCTCGCGCTCTCTGAGACCCGCCAGCGGGTCCTGCTCGATCTCGTCACCGTCGACTCGGCCGACCGGTCGATCCGCGAGGTCGCGGCCGAAATCGCCGAGCGGTCCTCGCTGACGGCGGGCACCGTCAAACGCTTCCTCTACGAACTCGCCGATCGCGGCGTGATCGAGCGTGTCCCGCTCCCCTCGAGCGGGAGCGGTCGCCGCCCCAGCACGGTCGAACCGCGATTTCCGACGATCGCGTTCCGATCGCTCGGGCCGGCCGCAGACGATTCGGCGTAGTTTTCCCGCTGGTTCCGCTGGTGAGACGACCGAGACGCGAGATTTTCCACGGCAACTCTCGCAGTCGGTGTCGTCTCGACGTTCCGACGGCCGATGCGCGGAACGCCGTTCGTTCGCTGCTCCGGTATCCGATGGAACCCGTCGACGTGACACCGCAGACCATCCTCGACGGCTACGAGATTAGCGCCGCAAAGAATCACGACGTCTACGACTGCTTTTACGTCGCCGTCGCGCGGGAGGCGGATGCCGACGTGCTTCTCGCCACCGATCGGGATTTCGAGGCGCTGTGCGCGGACGAACCGTTCGAGTACCGGAACCCCGTCCCCGACGAGATCCTCTCCGAATTCCACTCGGTCTCCGAATGACGACGGGCGGTTCTAGTACTCCAGATCGTCCGTGTACCGATCGACGACCAGCACTGCGACGGTCCCGACGAGCGCGGCAAGCACCGCGGCTCCCGGCGAATTCGCCGTCGTGTCGCCGAGGTTCGTGTAGACTTCCGTCACGGGGAGTCGGAGCGCGCCGACCATCAGGCTCACGAGGAAAGCGAGCGTCGCGGCCCGGTACCGATCGAGCGCGCGACTGACCGCGTGGGCCATCGTGAACAGGCCGATGGCGGCTCCGATACCGAAGACCACGACGATCGTCCCCGCCTCGATCACTGGCGTCAGCGATCCGCCGTTCGCCAGGCCGACGATCCCGTCGACGAACCGGCTGAGCGTCCCGATCATGTACTCGTACTGGCCGAGCACCAGTAGGAAGAACGAACCCGAGACGCCCGGCAACACCATCGCACAGATCGCGATCGCGCCGGCGAGAAGGAGTATCGGTAACCCGTGGGGTATATTGCCCGCCGTGACACCCGTCACGGCCGCCGCGATCGCGATCCCGGCGATCGAGACCGCCACTCGCGGGCCGGTCCAGGTTTCGACCTCGCCGTAGAGGACGATCGCCGACGCCGCGATCAGCCCGAAGAAGAAACCGTACGTCGGCACCGGGTACGCCGTCACCGCCTCGTGCATGAGCCGCGAGAGCACCACGATCGCCGTCGCGATGCCGAGCCCCAGCGCGAGCAAGAACGGCGCGTCGATACGTTCGATCTCCTCCCGGAGAGCCGCCCTGCCTTCCGGTTCGTGGAGACGAAGGATCGAATCGAAGCGGCGCGGATCGATCGCCGTGATCGCGGCGATCAGTCGATCGTAGATGCCGACGATGAGCGCGATGGTCGCCCCGGAGACGCCCGGGACGACGTCCGCTGAACCCATCGAGAATCCCTTGAGGTAGACGGCGAGAAGTTCCCGCATCGCTCGTTGCTATTCCGAATGCCGGTAAAAGCCTTCTCACTTTCGGACCGCGCGGCCATCGGTCGATTCGCGAGCGCTCCGGCGGCCGGAAACCGGCGGTCAGTGCGCGGGTTCGGCAGCGATCGGGGCGATCGATCCGGCCGTCTCGTTCGTCTGCGTCTCGTCGTCTCCCGTCTCGTTGCCTGCGGTCCCGTCGTCGCCGGTTTCGTTGCCGGCGTCGGTCTCGTTGCCGTCGGACTCGTTGCCCGGATCGACTTCCTCGAACTCGACGTTCTCGAGGTCGACGTCGATCGTCTCACCGTCGACGACCGCCGTCTCGGGGACCTCGGTCTGGCCCTCGTACTGCACGCCGGTCAGGTCCTGCTCGGGGTGCGGGCCGACGACGGAGAGAGAGTACGAGCCGTTCGCCTCGACGTCGCTGTTCGTGGCGCCGTCCTCGACGCCGAGTTCGTCGTCGGTCGCGTACGGGACGGTCATCTCGAAGCTGCCGTCCTCCTGGACCGTCGCGGTCTGCTCGTACGTGAGCGAGTCCAGTTTCGAGTTCCGATCGAGTTCGACCGTCGCCCGGACCGTCGCGTTCCCGTCCCGGAGGTGTTCGTCCTCGACGGTGCCGGTCAGCGTCGCGCCCTCGACGCGCTCGTAGGTCTTGATCGCGGCGGCCTGGCGCACGTCGAAGATCTGGAGTTCGAGCTGCGGGATCTGCTGGAGGAAGCTGTACCGTTGCTGGATCTGCTGCGGGCCACCCCGCTGGTTCATGTATATCTGGGGCTCCCACGCGGTGTCTTCCGGGGCTTCGACCTCGTCCTCACCCTGCTGCTGGACCATGCGATCGATCGCGGTTCCGAGGTCCTCAGTCAGGACGTTGCCGGTCTGGTTATTGACGATCGCGTAACTCGTGAACGCCATCACGTAATCGTCGTTCTCGTGGACGAGCCGGTAGTGTTCCATCCCGCTGGCGTCGTCGAAGTACAGCCGGGACTGCATCGTGTCGTGGTACGGCGCGTCGGTGGACGCGTTCTCGAGCGCCGACACCGGGATCTGATCGCCCTCCCCGTAGCCGTCGGGCGTCACGTAGTGGCCGCGATCGGGGCCGGTCCACTGGGTGATCGCGCTGAACTTCCCCCCGACCATCTGGTCGTCGACCATCACGTACCGGATCTCCTCGCCGCTCCCGTCGGACTCGGCGACGCTCGACTCGAGGGCTTCCTGGTCGTAGTTCTGCCAGTCGACGTCCGCGTCAGAGGCGATCGCGTCGAGGACCAGCTCCCCTTCCGCTTCGGACTCGGCGGTGAGGTACGCCGAGGAGGAGCGCGCGTTCTGCTGGAACGGGTTCGAGTGGGGGATCCGCTCGCTCTGAGTCGTTATCAGGTGGCCGTAGTCCCACCACGACATTACGCCGTAGGCCCCCTCGGGGTAGTCGTAGTCCCCGTTTTCGGGATCGTAGGTGCCGTAGTAGTCGAGTTCGTCGGCGTTCTCAGCGTCGCCGTAGTTCCCCGGCTGAGGAGTGTTCTCCTCGAGCCAGTGGTTCGACTGCTCCCAGGTCATGGCATCGCCGTGGGGTCCGGTACTGTCGCCGCGCTCGACGACCCCCGCGCTGGCGAGCGGCGGGAGCAGCGGCGCGAATAGCAAGAGGACGACCATGAACAGGATGATCACCTGGTAGGTTTCGATCTGCCGAAGGGAGTCGACGCCGCCCTGGACGTCGAGGTTGAAGATCCGCACGACGTCGGCGACGAAGACGGCGTTGACGACCGCAACCGCGAGCACGAGATAGTACGCGAAGCGGATCTGCGTCGCGGCCATGCTGAGCAGGAACAGCGACCAGACGACGATCAGGGTGTACTCCGCGCGGAACTCGCGGCCGAGGAACGGCCGCGCGACGAGGAGGGCGAGGCCGGCGAGCATCGTGTAGAAGGCCGCGCCGAACTCCTCGAACGCGTACTCCGAGAGGAAGTTCTCCGGCGGCTGAGCTTCCTGGATCGTCAGCGTTCCCCTACCCGGGTTAAGCGGGAGCAGTCGGCTCGTGAGGTTCCCGACGAGCGTACTGTAGAGGTCGGGGAGAGCGAGCCACATGACGGCGAACACCGCGACGATGATGCCAGCGATCGCGGCCGGGTAGTACCGGCGTTCAAGATTACGGGTGTTCCACTCGCGGGCGAGCCATGCCATGAAGACACAGCCGGCGGCGACGAGGAACGCGGTGAGCGGCTGGAGATAACTGAAACTCGTCGTGTTGAAGCCCGATTGTTCGATCAAGAGCGTCGTCACGATCGCCGTAACGCCGAGACTGACTGCGCCGACGAACGCGACGTGGTCCGGCGAGACGCCGCGAACGTAGTCCAGAGAGAGCTGGACGGCGAAGAAGACGCCAAAGATGCCGACGAGGACGATCGCCGCCGGCCAGACCCAGATGTACAGTGCGAGTGCGAGTCCCGCGAGGGCACTGTAGATGGCCGGCCTGCGGAGGGCGTCCCAGTCCCTGTCGGCGACCAGTTCGTAGATTGGCTTTTCTGCTTCGGCGACGCGAAGCGCGACCATCATCGCGACGACCGCGATCGCCATGAACAGGACCTCGCCGACGTGGTGGTCGAGCTGGCCGACAGTCGATCGCACGAAGAACTGGCCGGGCGCGAGCGCGAGGACGATGACGGAGACGATGCCGCCGATCGTGCCGCCGAGTCGCCGACCCGCGTAGAAGACGGGGACGGCGACGAGGGCGGCCATGGCCGGAATGGCAAGCAGGGAGACCATGTACAGGGTCTCGGGCGACGGATCGCCGAGACCGACGATCATCGCGACGGTGACGATCAGTTGATCGAAGAGCGTCCCGAACTGGCCCACATAGTTTCCAGTCGGGAAGCCGGTCCAGACCTCGTACGGCATCGTGTGCGGGTAGTTCTCCGCGGTCCACTGGATCGATCGCCAGTGATACCACGAGTCGACGCCTGCGAGGGCGGGCGTTCCGTCTTCGGTCACGAACTCGCTGTAAGATTGGGTCCGCGCCCAGAACATAAACAGCATCACAGCCCCAACGACGGGGATGTGATACCACTCTCGCCACGTCTCGAGGATGGTCGTTTTCGTCCCCTCCTCGACGCGTTCGGTGTCCGTACTCATTGCATTGCACGAGACCCAAGTCAAGAATAAGTCTTGTTATATACGCGTAGTGATTTTGACATCCGGTATCTGGGTATATCCAACTGACAGATAGTTTCAGGACTGGCTACTTGTTTGGTGGCTCACCTACCATCATTGATCGAGAATCGATCGGCGGGGTCGCGGAGACGAACAGCAACTAGATCTCAAGGGGGGATGGGATTCCAATGTCTGCAAGGACGTTCTGGAGCGTAAGTCGGAAGTGCGAACTGATGGTGAGTAACACGGCGAAGTACACGATGGCACCCGAACCGACGATGGTGACGAGCGATACTGGATCACTGATCGAAAACGCTCGAGAGAGTGCGAGGACTACTAGGAACATGACAACTCCTGCCCCGAACTGTTCAAACACCGGTCGCGGAAGTAACATTTCGTCGAACAACTGGTATGCGACGAATAAGTACGTGAGCACTCTAACCGCTTCGGCGACGATAGTTGCCGCAACAACACCTGCGAGACCGTACTCCAATCCAAGGGCGAATGCCAGCGGAAGGTTGATTATAAGCGTGAAGAGACTGATTCGGAATCGGATGTCGGGTCGGTTCATGCCGTCGACGACGCTGTCGAACGGCAGGCGGTAGGTATTGAACAGTTGGAAGACGGCAAGTCCGACGAGCGCGATCCAGCCGGGACGGTACTCGGGACCAAACACGACCACCATCAATGGTTCTGGGATCGCAAGCGCACCGAAGAAGATCGGAATGGCAAAGAGACACGTATACGAAAGGGCGTTACGCAGGTCGGCCGCGACGTTCCGATCGAGCGAATTCAGTCCGCTGGCTTTTACTGTCAGGGAGTCGCCAATGCTCGCAGCTACAAACGTTGCGGGGATGGTCAGCCGCATCGCCGGTTCGTAGTACCCGACAGCCGCGTTACTGACGATAACCCCCAGGATGAGAACATCAAGTCGCATGTAGGTGTTCTGTGTCAGAGAATTGGGAATGCTCCACCGGGCAAACCGCCAAGTGCTATCCATCGTCTCTCGAGTTGGGAAACGCGGGCGGACCTTCGCGACCGCGACTACTCCGATGGACGTCAACAGGGTTGCGGCGACGAGACCGAACATCAGACCGAGAACGTGCAGTCCTGCGACCAGTAACGCGACCTGTAACACGAGCGTGGCAATGCTCCTGATCGTGTCGGTCCAGAATGACGCTCCTGGATGCCCAATGCCGGCGTACAGGCGATTTGTGAGCGAGAACAGACCGAGCGAGCCGATGATGCTGACGAGACCAATCGCGAACACGAATGGACCGATCTGATCCTGTAGGAACGGATACCCCACACTGGTTACGACGAGCGTGAGTACCGTGAACATGACGACGGTGATGAGGCCGAGGCCGAAGAACTCTGACGGATCGGTGTTGACCTCGCTAACACGCTTTTTAACCGCTTCGCTGATCCCGCCCGGGATCTGGACGGTGAGCTTCGCGATGGCGAGCAAGAAGTAGTACTTGCCGATGCCCTCGGCGCCAAGAACCCGTGCAAACACCACGACGCCGATAAACCCAGTTGCCGCCAAGAGAAACTTGGCTCCCATCGCCACTGCGGTCTCGCGGCCGAGGCTGAGCTCAGTCGTCCGTTTTTGTCCTTTCATTCGAGATAGCCAAGATCCGCGAGGCGTTCTTCAACCACCTCGTCGCGGTCTAACTGATTGGTTTCGCTCGTGCTCCGCGTTCGGGGCGTTGGTACCTCGTCCGCGTCCAGGTAATTGATGGTCATATCGTCGGCGAACGCGGTCCGGATCACGTTGCCGTCGAACTCCGGCGAGAGCGGAACTCCAAGAGCCGCCATCACTGATGGAAGGACATCGACGATCGATACGTCATCGATTCGCTGATTCGCTGCGAATAGGGGACCGATCGCGGCGAAGATGCCCTGGTAGCGATGGTTGTAGTTGTTGGTTTCACTGGCGTAACCTCCTGTCGGCGATTCGAGCATTGTCGGGTAACAGCCGGATGCCGGTCGCGCGATCACATCCGGTGCCCACGTTCCGGGATCAGCGTACGCTTCCTCGGGGAGAAGGACATCGCGGAACAGCGGTGTCCCGTCATCGTCGGAGAGTGCAGCGAGGTCATCACGCAGTCGCCGTCGGAGTGCGTTCGGATCTTCAACCGTGGGGTGGTCAAACCGATCGTCGTTGACGTACACGCAGCCGTACCGGAGCTGCCATGCCTCGGAGTTCGAGTAATCGATGTTCGGTTGGGCCGCTTCCTGCAAGTTCTGTCCGATATCGGTCGCGATGATGTAATTGTATGCCTGTCGGATCTTTTCGTAGAGAAATGACGAACGTTTGCCAAGCGATTTGGCCACAGTGACTGCCAGCGAAGACGGTGTGATTGATGAGGCAGTCTCCCGGAGATAGCCTTCGGCTTGGAGGAAATCGTTAATGTGGACGTTAGTGTGTTTCCGCTCGAAGCCGTGATCGCTCATTAAAATCACATTGTCCGCCCGCCCCGCGAGGTCGGCAGTACACTCGTTGACGACGTTCAACAACTGCTCGTAGTACCGTCCTCGGGTTTCGTCGTCAGAGAAGTTCGAGAGGAGGTGCCCTGCCCAGTCTGGCGTCGAGAACAGAACGAACCCGAGTTGCGGGTGGTAGGTATCGAACGCTTCTGCCGCAAAGTCACGGCGCGCTTGGGTAATCTCGCAGACGTGATCAAAGTACATGTCCGGATCCTTTTTAAGGGATTTATCATGATCGAGAACGTAGTCGTCGAACGCGTCGAGATCCTGTAACTCGGTTGGAACCGCGTCATACTCGTCTTCGGCGAGCATCGCCGAAACGAGATGCGTGTTCTCGGCGGCGGGGACACGGCTGACGGATGCGGGGAGATTGATGAACATTGCGTCGTCGATGAAGTCGTATGCAGCGGCGTCAGTCGTGTTTGCTTGGAGTGGACTCGTCTCATAATCGGGCGACTGCTGGATCATGTTGGTGAGTCCATGCGATCCAGGATCTTTCCCAGTCGCGAACGATGTCCACGCCGGCAGGGTCGTCGGCGTGTCGACGCTCATCAGGTTCCCCGAGGCCCCTTCTTCAATAACGCTAGAGATGTATTCTGGTTCGATATCAAACCTCTCCAACATGTTCGTCGAGAGGCCGTCAAGACCGATAACGAGCAGATCCATTGTTAGTAGTGGAGTGAAAATCGGGGCATCAATCTGTCGGTCCAGTCACTCGAGATATCCGAGCTCTCGAAGGCGGTCCTTGACGACGTCTTCTTGCTCCTCGTCACTGGAAACTCCGCCAGTGGTAACGGCATCGGATCCGATGAACTCGTAGTTCTCGGGTTCGCGTTCGGAAGGATCGACATCAGGTGCGAAAACGTTCAGGACATCTCCGGACATTGATGCCGGTACTTGGTAGCCAAGCGCGTGAAGAACCGTCGGGGCGATGTCAGTGAGTTCGGCACCTTCGACGGAACCATCGCGGAATGAAGGTCCACGTGCGAGAAGAATCCCTTCTCGAGCGTGGCCACTGGTGTCGACCTCAAACAGCGCCTCGTCGACGTCGAACCGAGAGGAGGCGTGAACCTCCGGTGTTTCGATGACCATACAGAGATCCGGCGTGTGCGGCCCTCCCCGATCGAGTCGAATGAAACGAACCTCGAGATTCTCGCTGACAGCCGCTTCGTAAAGCGCGTCCTCGGCGTCGTCGCAAATCCGATCGATCTCGGCGGGATCGTCCGACAGGGCGTATATCATCGTCGTCTTCTGGCCAACGTCGGCTAACGCGTGCGTTTCCGACCAGTCGATTCGGCCGGTACTCAGCGCGTTATCGAGGCCGAGTGCGTCACCAGTTGGAACGCCGGTGAGTGCACTCTCTGGGACGTACTTTCGGGCTACCGTCAGCAGTCCGGTACGACCGAGTGCGTTGCTGGCCAGGTCGCGGGCAGCACCGAGTGCGGCCTTCGTCGTGTCGCCCGATTCGGTCACTGAGACGAGGCCGGCGCGTTCGAGCACGAGGTTGGCCGCGAACTTCTCGCGGACTTTCTCGAACCCGTGATCGCTGATCACGATCACGTCTTCGTCCTCGTGGTTGTCGAGAAAATCCCCGAGACGATCGTCGACGTGACGGTACACCTCGAACACCGGGTTGTCCGTCGACGCCGGCGGCACGCTGTCGGCACCCCAGTAGTGGTGGGCCACGCGATCGGTTGCCCGGATCAGCCCGACTGCCAGCTCGGGATCCTCGGATCGAATGAAGTGCTCGAACGCCTCGAAACGCTTGTCGACCAGGTCGAGACTCAGATCGACGTACGCGCGCGATCCCGGCTGTTTGTCGTTCCGGAGTTTGTAGCCGTCGACGAAATCCGTCAGTTCGTCCCACCGGTCCGGGGGATAGGCGTACTCGTCTTTGTATTCGGGAGCCGCCGCAATAATGGTGCCGTCGATGGCCTGCCACGGATACGATCCCGGGATGTTGAACACGACCGACGAGCCCCCCTGGTCGTCTACGACGTCCCACATCTTTCCGGGGACGAACTCGTCGTGGCTGAGGTCGTTCTCGCGGGTCTCGCGGTTGAAGTGGGTGAACCCGTACATGTCGAGGTCGGGGGGATCCCGTCCCGTCGCAAAGGCCGGCCAGGCCGGAACGGTGATCTCGGGGACCGTACTCTCCAGGTCGCCGTGGACGCTCTCCTCGAGCAACCGCTCGAAGGTCGGGAGGCGTCCGGACTCCACCCACGGCTCGATGAGCGAGAACGTCGCGCCGTCAAGTCCGAGAACGATCATGTGCGTCGTGATGTGGGCAACCGGCAAAAGCCGTGTGGTCCGGTCTGGTTACTCCAAATAGCCGAGATCCGAAAGTCGCTCCGCGACGGCGTCGTCTTCGGTCGCGGTCTGTTCGCGGACTCTATACTCGGGATACGATTCCGCCGTCGGTGCGTCCACCGCCGGGAGGGCGTCGCCGTCCATCCTCTCGTTGGGAGCGATACCGAGCGTCGTCAGCACGGTCGGCGCGACGTCGAACAGGTGCGCGCCTTTCAGGTCGGTATCGGTGTCGATCCCCGCACCGGTGAGCGCGACGATGCCGTTTCGTTTGTGATTGTACGGTTCGGGATCGTCGAACTGTTTGCCGACCACGGCCGACAGGGCGTGCTGGAAGTCCTTCGGTATCGTGAGTACGTCGACCGCTTCGTCTGCGTAGGGTCCGTGGATGTACTCTTCACTCCGGACGACCTCCTCGAAGACCGGCGTTCCATCCGGGGTCGTAACCTCGGACAGGAGCGCGATGAGTTCCTCGCGGGTAGACTCGTACTCGTCTTCGGGAACGACGCCGTCGGGATCCCGTTCCTCGACGTTCATCCGGACGCCGAGTTCCGACGGCGATCGCAGGTACGCTCGCGACGCCGTGAAATCAACGGCGTCGCTGGCGGCGAACACGGCGCCGATAGGTACGTGTTTGCCGACGAATTCGGCGAGTCCGACCCGCTCGAGAATGGCTTTGCCCCGCTGGTAGGTCAGACCGGCGCTGGCGGCGGCGGCGGCAAGTCGCTCGAGCACTGGCGCTCCGGAGCCACTTCCGCCGCCGCTCTCGGTCAGCTGTTCGTCCTTGATCTGGAACCACGAGGGGACGCCTTGCCCGTCCGTCGTCGTTTCGACGATGCCGGCCTCCCGGAGATACTGGTTGACCCTGAACTCGTAACCCTCGTACTCGCCCATCCCGTGATCGCTGGCGACGACGACGGTGTTGGGGTCGCAATCGTCGAGGATCGAACCGAGCTGGTCGTCGACCGCGCGGTAGATGCGCCTGACCTTCTCCCGATCGCCGGGGAAGTCGTGGAACACCGCGTCGGTCTTCTGGAACTGGACGAAGCCGAACTCGGGCGCGAACCGATCGGCGAGGTAGCGAAACGCTTCGCCGCGCATCCGCGTCAGTTCGAGGTAGTCCTCGAACTTCTCCGGGCCAGCGCGTTCGTCTGTCTCACGGTGTGCGTAGACGCGGTAGTCACCGATCGCGTCGCGAATGTCGTCGAGAATACCGTCCGGGTGACACTGTGGGTCCTCCGAGGCCAGATACCCTGGCACGATCGCGCCGTCGATCTCGGGCGGCGGACTCGTCACCGGGGCGTTGACTACGACGCTCGTCAATCCGTCGTCGTCGGCGTACTCCCAGAGAGTCCGCTGGCGGACGTCGGTCGCGTTCACGATGTCCCAGTCGTACCCGTCGAACCGCAGGAAGTCGAAGACGCCGTGTTTGCCGGGGTTCGTACCCGTGTACAGCGAGGGCCACGCGCTCGCGGTCCACGGTGGGATCTGGGACTCGAGTCGGCCTGCCGTCCCGTCCTCGACCAGCGCCTCGAGGTGGGGTAACTCGTCGTCGGCGAACAGCGGCCGGAGCACCGGGAAACAGGCGGCGTCGAGCCCGACCAAGAGGGTCTGCATATTTCGAATACGAAGTGGCGGTGGTAAAGTCTCTTCCTCATGGCGTCGAGGGAGAGCGTTTAAGGTCGGCTACCGTCCCCTCTCGAACATGGACCTAGACGCCGCCCGCGTGGCGATGCTCTACCAGGATCCGCACCCTGCACATCTCGGGTTCGCGGAGGCGATCGGCGCGGATCTCGTCGACTACCACCGCCTGTCGCTCGGTCCGCTCGAAGGGTCTATCCTCGAGGACGGACTCAACGGGCTCGCTTACCCCGACTACGACGTCTATCTCGTGGAGGGATCGCGGCCGCTGTACGCGGCGCTGGCCCACCGGTTCACCCGCGGTGGGAGACTCGTCTACCTCTGTGCCGATCACGGTCTCTACCAGCTCGGGAACGCCGACTTCGAGGGCGACTCGGCGATGAAGTCGCTGATCGGGAAATTCGGAACGCCCGCAGTACGAGCCGTCGGGCGACGCGGAATCGACGGCGTCGTCGCAGTTTCGGAGTTCGCCGCGGAATTCACCCGCCCCGTCGTCGGCGCGGACACGCCGATCGAGGTCGCACACCCGTTCATCCAGCCCGATACGTACGACGCACTCGGTGACGTGACGCCGGACATCGAGTCGAACGTCGCGGTGACCGTGGCTCGTCCGTGGAAGTACAAGGGCGTAGACATGCTCGTTGACGCGTGGCCGCGAGTTCGCGAAACGGTTCCGGACGCCGAACTCCACGTCGTCGGAGGCGGCCATCCCGAGGCGTACGCCGAGACGTCGGGCGTCCGCGTCCGGGGATACGTCGAGGACCTCGCCGACGCGTTCTCACCCGCATCGTTGTTCGTCCAGCCGTCACGGATGGATACGTTCCCCGTCAGCACGCTCGAGGCGATGCGCGCCGGAGTCGTCCCGCTCGTCACGCGGACTGCGGGGACGCGCTCCGAAGCCACGGCGATCGATCGATCACTCGTCGTCGACCCGAACATGAACGCACTCGCTCGCGGGATCCGGGAATACTTCGAGCGCGACGTCGACGATCGGCGGAAACTCGCGGCTCGTGCGCGAGAGTGCGGCGCCCGATTTGATCCCGAGTCGAGGACGGATGCGTTTCGGGAGTCGTTCCGTGCGGTTCTCAAAGCACTTTAACCCGGAGAAAGCGATTACCTACTCATGACCGTCTACGTTGTCGGCCTCGACGGAGCCGACTGGTCGCTTCTCCGGCCGTGGATCGAGGAGGGATACCTCCCCGCCTTCGACCGAATACTGGACGAAGGCGTCTCGGGCGACCTCGAGAGCACGCTCCCTCCGGTGACGTTTCCCGCGTGGAAGTGTTACTCGACCGGGAAGACGCCCGGCAAACTCGGCGTCTACGAGTGGTTCGCCTACGATCGTCGGACCAACGAAATCTCGGCCAACGACGCCAGCGACTTTCGATCGGCCGAGTACTGGGACGTCCTCGCCGCCGAGGACCGCCGGGCGGGAGTGGTCAACATGCCGACGACGCACCCACCGAACACCGATGACGGTGTCCTGACGATCGCCGGCAGCCCGGCGACCGAACGAAAGGCGTTCACGAGTCCGGAATCGCTGAAGACGGAACTGCTCGACGAGATTCCCGAGTATCGCGTCAAGCCCGATCTGGTGCTCGACGAGGCGACGCCCGACGAACTCGTCGCGGAAGCGACGTCGTTGTTCGAGCAACGCTTCGAGGCCGCGACGTGGCTCGCCGATCAGAAGGATTGCGAGGTGGTCCACACGACGCTGTTTGCCACCGACACGCTCCAGCATCGACTCTGGGACCGCCCGGAAAAGCTCCGTGACGCCTACGAACGCATCGACGAGTTGCTCGGGGAATTACTGGAACGAGCCGACACCGAAGCGGTGGTACTGATGAGCGATCACGGGTTCACCGAGATCGACGAGGTGTTCCTCGTGAATCAGTGGTTACTGGAGCGAGGGGACCTCGCGATCGAGGAGTCCGAAACGCGAGACGTACTGGCGACGGTCGGTCTCACCGAAGAACGCCTCAAGCGCCTCGTCGACACACTAGGCCTGGTCAACCTCGCACAGTCGCTAGTTCCCGAGTCGCTCCAGCGGCTCTTTCCGAGCGAGAGCGGCCGTGTGGCGATACAGGACGTCACTATCGACTGGGAATCCACGAGAGCGGTCTCTCTCGGTCGTGGACCGATCTACGTCAATCGAGATGCGTTCCCCGACCGCGCCGCAGTCGACAGGTACGTCGAGGAGTTGACTGCCGATCTCGAAGCCCTCGAAACGCCCGCAGGTGACCCCGTGGTTGCTTCGGTCCACGATCCGGCGTCCGTGTACTCCGGTGAGCGACCCAAGGGACCGGATCTACTCGTGGAATACACGACCGGCGTGGATGCGCCGGAATCGATCGGCGGCGACGTCTTCGGGGAGACCACAGAGTGGCTCGCGACACACCGTCGAACCGGCGTGTTCGCCGCGTGGGGGGACGACATCGCCGCGGGGACTGCAGACCTCGACCTGTACGACCTCGCGCCGACGCTCCTCCACTACCTCGAATCGTCCGTTCCGGAGGACGTGGACGGTGACGTTCAATCCGATATTCTGACAGGCGAAACGGCCGAAAGAGACGTTCTCGAAGGCCCGACGACTGCGATCGAGACGAGTGAACGCGAGGTCGGACCGGAAGTCGAAGAGACGCTTCGAGAACTGGGGTATATAGAATGATTTGGAGGGGGAACGATCGATGAACCCGCTGAGACGGTTTCCGAAACTAAACAACGTCTGGATGGAGTTCAAACACCGGGCCAACCACCAGTTGCGGCGCCGGAAGCGGGAGGTTACGTTCGAGGCGTCTGTGACGAATCCCCGGAACGTCCTCGTAATCGTCGTGGACTGTCTCCGTGCCGATCACGTGAGCGGGTTCGGATACGATCGGGAAACGACGCCCACGATCGACGGGTTCGACAGTGCGGCCTTCCCGAACGCGAAAGCACCGAGCACGTGGACGTTCCCATCGGTGCCATCACTGCTGTCGGGACGGTATCCTCACCAGCACGGAGCGCGATTTGAGACGGATCCACGGAACCTTTCGGCAGAGCAATTTCCGCAACGCCCTCGTGCTGATGTCGCTATGCTTCCCGATCTTCTCGAGTCCGCAGGTTACGAGACCAGAATGGTGACGTCGATTCCGATGGCGGAGAAGGCGGTCGGCGATCGCTTCCAGGACGTTTCTGTCCGGTACACGGACGCGACCGAGCGAGTAGCGGCGGCTAGCGAGTGGACGGCGGACCGGGACCAGTGGTTCTGTTATCTCCACCTCGGCGATCCACATGCACCGGTAGACATCCCCGACGAACACCGCGAGGCGTTCGGCGTCCCGCAGATAGACGCTATTGACGACTGGCTATACCGGGAGACGACCGATTCCGGCGGGTTCGAAGACTACCGCGATGCTCGAGTCCGTGCGTACGACGCAGCGATCCGCGGAGCGGACGACGCCCTGTCGAAGCTACTCGCCGACCTCGACGACGATACTATCGTCGTCATCTGCGGTGACCACGGTGAGGCGTTCTGGGAGCATCCGGAACTCGAGCGCGAACTGAACGACGACCCGAGAGGATACTACGCGACTGACCACGGCCACAGCGTCCTCGAAGAGGTCACACGCGTCCCACTCTGGGTGCGCGCCCCCGGTATCAAACGAACCCGATTCGGGTACCCTGTTTCGCTGGTCGATGTTGCTCCGACTATCCTCTCGGTGCTGGGTGTCGGCTTTCCCGACGGTATCGCCGGCCAACCTGTAGACGAAATTTCGGACGATCGGACGCTCCTGTGCGAGGAAACGGCATACGGATACAACCAGCGAGCCGTCTGGCGGGATAAACAGAAGGCGATCGCAGTACCGGAAACCGAGACTGTGCTCGCGTTTGAGCTCGATGAGTATCTTGAGGGCGAACCGCTTGAGGCGGTGCCCGACGCGCTCAAGGATGTGCTCGCCTCGTTCGGATCGGGCGTCGAAGGGGCCGATCGGATGACTGTCGATGGTGCCACCCGCGACCGACTCGAGGAGCTCGGCTATCTTGAGTAAGAACTGACCGCAGTTAGTGCACTGGCCGTACAAAAAACATTTCTCGACGGAACGCACCATCGAACGTCCCCTCTGGATCGCAGAGAGTGTCTGATACCACCAACCGGATCATTCCATGTACCCGAGGTCCCGAAGGTGATCTTCGACCATTTCGTCGTCCTCCGCGACGCCGACGGATCCGCCCTCTCGCAACCGCCGCATCCGTTCCTGGTGGTCATCCAGTGCCTGCGTGAGTTCGTCGTACTGCGGCAGTCCGTCCTCAGATCGATCGTCAACGGGCAGTTCCGCCGGCGTCTCGCGGATGTCGAAACAGAACTCCCCGTCGTCGTCGTGGCGCAGTAACTTCCATCCATCTGCCCGACGGACACAGCATCGACCGTACTCGATCTGCCGACCGACGTCTCCGTACGCGTACTCTCGAGCGTCGACGTCGCCGTTAGCGACCGCAAACGCTGTCTCACCGTCCCACTCATCGAAGGCGGCGCATCCAACCGCGTCCGAGATCGTCGGTGGAATGTCGATGAGTCGGACCTGTCCGTGAGCGGTATCAGGGTCTCTGTCGGGATGTGAGACGAGGAGCGGAACGCGAATCACGCCTTCCCAGAACTCGGGCGGGTGGCCGGCATGTCCGTGCTCGCCGACGAGTTCACCGTGATCTGCCGTAAACACGATCACCGTCTCCTCGAGCAGGTTTCGCTCGTCGAGTGCCTCGAGCAGGCTGTCGAACTGGTCGTCGACGTAGGCACACTCGGCGTCGTAGAGCGATCGAATTAGCGCCCACTCTTCGTCGGTCACGTCCTCGGGATGGTGAGTGCCCTTTCGGGAGAGGCCGCGACAGCGCGACAGCGACAGCGGTTCCTCGAGGAACCGTCGCTGGTACTCATCCGGGGCCTCGTAGGGGTGGTGTGCGTCCATGTAGTGGAGCCACGTGAACCAGTCGCCGGACTGTTCGTCGATCCACTCGAGCGCGCGATCGTTCAGCGACGCTGCGCGCTCGTACTCGCTGTCGTTACCGGTCGCACTGGCGACGACGGCGTCGGCGCGGTTGTAGACGGTTTCGATCGTTCTGAACAGGACGCCGTCCTTGTCCAGGTTCGATTGCACGAACTGTTTGAAGCGGCCCGCTTCGGTCGTCCCGCTGGCGTCGTACATCTGATCGAAGCCGCGGTCGTAGTGGTAGGACCCGCTGGCGAAGTGATTATCAGTGTAGCCTGCTGTCGCGTATCCCGCTTCGGAGAGCGTTTCGGCTACCGTCCGGATCCCGTCGTCGGCGTTCCGGGGCGGGAGTCCCAGTCCCTCGATGCTCGCGAAGTGTCGGCTCGCGTGGATGGCGGGAAACGAGGCTGGAGTCGATGGGCCGTTCGCGATACACTCGGTGAACTCGAGGGCGTCGTCGGCGAACGACCGAGTTGCCGGCATCACAGTCGAATTTACCCGGTCGGCGCGCAACGAGTCGACGGTCACCAGGAGGATGTTCATGTGAACTCGAAGTTGGGCACCCCTCAAAACAGTACTTACGTTCCCCGGCGGGTACCCGCCGATCTGTATCGGGTGATGAGGCGGTCGACGACGTCATCCCAGTCCGGGACGTCCGCCCCGTCTATATCCCGTTCGACTGCTTCCCGAACGGCCGTCGCGACCGTACCCGGAGACACGTTCGTGACCCCAACACACCCGTCTCGATCGGTCCAGTCAGTTAGTGCACCGGCCGACCTGACGACACACGGCGTTCCCGCTGTCAGTGCCTCCCCGACCGTCATCCCGTACGCCTCGAACTCCGAAAGCGTCACGTACGCGACCGCACCGGCGTACAGTCCGGGTAACCGATCGTCGTCCACGTATCCGAGAACCGTCACTCGATCGGCGACGCCCTCTTCGCGGGCGAGACGCTCCAGGGAGTCCCTGTACGGCCCGCGTCCCGCCACCAACAGTTCGTACTCCGGGAGTTCGGAAAGTGCACGGATCGCGTGTTGGACGCCCTTGTACTCCTCCAGCCGACCGACGCACAACAGGTAGGGGTCGTCACCCGGCTCGGGGTCAGCATTCGCGAACCGGTCCCGGGTCAGGCCGTTCGGAATCACCGTCGCGTCGACGCCGAAGTCCGTCCGCAGTCGCTCGCGTTCCCAGTCGCTCACGGCGATCACGTCGTCGGCTCGTCGAACGGCCCACCGGCCGAGCGGTCGATACAGTGACAGTAACGCGTTTCGGATGCCGTCGGCGCTTGCGCCGTGATAGTGTGTCGTCACAACGAACGGCTGTCCTGCAGCGCCCAGCGCGGCGAAGAACAGGGGGAACGCGTGATAGTTGTGTGCGTGAACGACGTCGGCGTCGGACTGGCGAACCGCGGCGGTCAGTTGTGGTGACAGGTAGTACGCGTCACCCGGACTCGCAGACGCGAATCGCCGAATTCGGACCCCCTCGTCGACACTCCGACGATCGATATCGGCTGCAGCATCCGCACTGAAGACCGTAACGTCGTGGCCCGCGGCGGCGAGACGTGTCGCAATCTCGCGAACGTGGGTCTCGACCCCGCCAGTATGCGGTGGATACCGGTGTGTGACGAACAGTATGTTCACTCGAAGTCCTCCCGTAACTCGGCGTCGACGTCCCACGTGCCGTCGGAGTCGCGGGTCAGCAGTTCGATACTGGCTCGTAGCAATGACACCTGGGTATCGAAGACGGAATAGAGCGCCTGTACCGGCCCGAGACGGTCCTTCTGTCCGAGATACGTGAACGCACTGACGGCGAAAGGCACTGCCAGCCCGCCGATTCCGAACAGTGAGAGCGCTGCGGCAGTTCCAACGACGATTGTCGTGGCGAGCAACCACGGCGAGACGATCATGAACCACCAGTTGAAGGGCAACACCACGCGTCCGTACTTGCCGTATTTGCCGATCGCGTCCCGGTGTTGCACTAGCAACCGGATCAGTCCCATTCCGCGCCTGTCTTTCTGTTTGCGGCGTTTGACGAACTCGGAATGACTCGCTTCCATGTACTGTACGGCAGGATCGAAAATCACCCGGTCGCCCTGTCGTCGAATCTTCAACGCGAGTTCGGTGTCGTCGGCCAGGGAGTTCGGATCGATCGGCAGCAATGCCTCGTTCTCGAAGGCAGAGAATGGCCCGTGGAAGATGAGCGTCGAGTCGAGGTGGGATTCGAGCTGCTGGATGTGGCTCTGGACGCCGCGGTAGCCGGATTCGACGTCGCTACCCCCGAGGACTTCGACGTTTCGACCCGTCACCGCCGCAACGTCGTCATCTGCGAGATTCGCGGCGGCTTCCCGGAGTACGTCCGGTGAGAGTTTGGAATCGCAGTCGGTCTTCACGACCATCTCGTTCGATGCAGCCTCGTAGGCGTCATTGAGCGCCGGCGCGAGCCCGCGGCGCTCGTCCTCTTCCAGCAGTATCAGTTCCGGGGCATCCAGGTCCGCAACGTAGTTGCGGATGAGTTCCCGGGTGTCGTCGGTCGAGGAGTCGACGACGACGAGTTCGACCTTTTCCATCGGATAGTCGAGTTCGAGGAGGTCGTCGAGTTTCGTCTCGACGATCCGTTCTTCGTTGTACGTCGGGAGGACGATGCTCACCGTCGGTTCTGCAGGCGCTTTATCGGCGGGTGACCCTTGCGGTCGAAGCCACGCATACAGCGCGAGATAGCAGATGTAAGGTATCGCTGTCACGAGAAGAAGTGAGACAGCAGCCACCGCAAGCAGGTTCATGAACCGGCATTGACAGCGTTCGATAAAAACCTCTTCGGCATCCAGCCAGCTTTGAGTGTGGATCGATCTAGATAGTCGAAGATTCGACTCACAGACTGGCGCCACGTGACCGATCGGACTACTCGAGAAACCGCTCCCGGACGTCCCCGGTCGGCATCAGACACTGCTCTTTCTTGCCGAACACGCGGTAGCGGTTGGCGGCGACGAGATCGTATAGCCCGTCGCGAATCGACCGCGGAACGACCCGAAACGGCGCCAGGAGCGCGTAGATGCCGCCGAGGATCGTGGCGATTCGGATGACCGCATCGGACTTGACGTAGCAGTCGTCGCCCTCGATCAGCACGATCGATTCGAGTTCGTCGGTCGGGAGGCCGTGATCGGCCAGCATCGCCTGTCCGACGTCGGATTGGAGCGACGCGAAGTGGAATCGCCCTTCCGGATCTCGTGGCACGAGGAACTGTACGAATCCACTACAGAGGTTGCAGACGCCGTCGAAGAGCACGATCGGGTCCTCGTCCGGAATGTCGACGCTCATCGGCTTGCCGTCCATTTCGTCGGCTCGACTGTTCAGTATTCCGATCACGAAACCCGGGCTCGAGTGCCACAGTCGCCGAGCGATCCGGACGTGCGTTACGAGTGCTCGTTGGTCGTGACTTGTTGCCGCTTGTGGCCGTCGGACCGATCGGTCGCGGCCGAGTCCGTACGGGAGGTGAAATGAACCTTTTACCTATCAGCAAGCATATACCTCTCCTCTCGAGAGTCGTGTCAGGTAGATAACTACGACAATGACCTCGGATTGGAAGCGTCACGCTGTCGCGGAGAATCGCCTCACACACGCCGTGGATCGCCTTGCATCGGCTGTCCAGTGCCGGTTCGCGATCGATCGCAGAGCCCTGGCCGCGTTTCGCGTCGCGCTCGGCACGCTGCTGATCGTCGATCTCCTCCGACGGGCGCGAAAGCTCGAGGACTTCTACACGGATTCCGGCGTGCTCCCCCGGGAAGCGCTGTTCGCGGACTACACGGCGCCCTACACGTACTCCCTGCACGCGCTCTCGGGCGAGGCGTGGGCCCAGGCCCTCCTGTTCTGCGTTGCGGGGGTCGTCGCTCTCGCGTTGCTCGTCGGCTATCGAACGCGGACCGCGACGATCGTCTCGTGGCTCCTGTTGGGTTCGCTCCACCTTCGAAATCCGATGGTCATCAACGGCGGCGACGTTCTACTCCGAATGCTCCTCTTCTGGGGGATCTTCCTGCCCCTCGGCACGCGGTGGGCGGTCGACGCGCGACGGATCGATCGAGAGCACGCGAATCCGACCGTGGCGTCCGTGGGAACGATGGCGGTCCTCCTTCAGGTCCTCCTCATGTACGTTACTAACGCCATCCACAAGACCCAGAGCGATCTGTGGATGAGCGGCGAGGCGGTCGTCCACATCTTTCAGGCGGATCACCTCACGTATCTGCTCGGCAACGTCCTCGCGGGACAGAACCTCCTGTTACAGGCGTTCACGTACGCGTGGATGATCCTCATCGTTCTGTCCCCGCTACTCGTTCTCTCGACCGGGCTCAAGCGCGCGGCGATCGCGTCGCTGTTCGCCGGGATGCACCTCGGAATGCTCGTCACGCTCAAGATCGACCTGTTCCCGCTGATCGTCGTTGCGGGGCTGGTGCTGTTTTACCCGCCCCGCGTCTGGGACGGGGCCACCGCGGTGGCCGCGCGAATCGGAGTCGACGTCCACCTGCGTCGGAGTCTGGACCGCCTCCAGGCCGCGGTCCCCGTTCTCCCGGTACCCGGTCCCGGCAGTCTGGACGTGACTCGTCCGGACGTGCCGTCGCTCTCGGCCGTCGCCACTCGCGGCCGCGTCCTGTTCGCGACGGTGATCCCGTGGGTCCTGCTCGTCCTCGTCGTACTCTCGAACGCGGAGGCGGTCGGCTACACCGAGGTCCCCGAGGCGGGCGAGGACGTCCTCGACACGGTAGGGGCCGATCAGAGCTGGCGGATGTTCGCGCCCAATCCGACCTCGACGGCACGGTGGCTCGTCGTCCCGGGTGAACTGGAAGACGGGTCGAAAGCCGACGTCCTGCACGACTCGGACGTCGACTGGGACCGGCCCCCATCGGTCGATGCGACCTACGACACCGCGCGCGAGCGAAAGTACGTGTCGAACATGCGGTACGCCGGCAACGAAAACCACCGATCGTACTTCGCGAACTACCTCTGTGAGCGCTGGAACGCTTCACACGAGACGAACGTCGAGTCGCTCACCGTCTACGGACTGACGGATCGATCCGGCCCGTACGAGGAATCCCCGGACGTCGCCAGATACGAACTGCTCGAGTACGACTGTTCGGGTCCGTTCGTCCAGGACGGTGGCACCTGACTGGGTCGGTCACTCGGCAACTGTGACCGCACCATCCGGTACGTACGCTTTCAGATCGTCGATCGCCTCGCGAGCAGCCGTGCGCGTCGCGTAGGTCTGTGTGCTCTCTAGCAGCACCGTATCGTACTCGGCGACCAGTCGCCAGACCCACCCCTCGTTGTCCGCGTACAGTTCGAACGAGGGGCTATCGATCGCGAACACGCTCGCTCGCTCGACCAACCGTCGAACGTCCGACACCGCGTCGCGAGCGGCCGCCTTCGACGCGTATCGCTCCGAGCCGGTCGCCACGATCTGGCCGTCCCCGTCGCGAAGCTTCCACGTCCAGCGATCGTCCGCGGTCGCGACGAGGTCGAACGACGCGTCCCCGAACTCGATCGGCTCGGCAAGCGGCGCAAGCCGGCGAACGTCGTCGATGGCCGCCACGAGCGCCGACCTGCTGTCGACGCCGTCGGCCGCGGTGGCGAGCACCTCGCGATCGCGGTCGACGAGGTCCCAGCGCCAGCCGTCGCCGTCCCCGTCGTCCACGCGGATCGCCGCGTCTTCGATCGTGAAGATCGGGCCCTCCTCGGCGTGGGTCGTGAGTCTCTCGACCGCCTCCAGTGCCGTCTCGCGATCGGGGTACGTCCCCCGTCCGTCGGCGAGTTCCTCCCGGTCGCGGTCGAGCAGGCGCCAGTGCCAGTCGCCGCCGTCGTAGAGCTGGATCGCGACCCCGTCGATCGTCGCGTCGTCGGCGGCCCCCGCGGTCTCGCGGACGGTCGACAGGTGCTCGACGAGGGCGTCCCGGGTCGGGTGGGACGCGGCGGCGACCGCGATGGAGTCGCCCGCCGGGAGGACGAACCGCCAGTGCCAGTCGTCGGCGCCGGAAACCTGGAAGATCGGCCGGTCCATCGTGCGGACGTCGGCCTCGAGGTGATCGAGCAGTCGGGTCATCGCGCGGCGGGCGGCCTCCCGGGTGGGATGGGTGTCGGGATCCTCGGCGACGAGTCTGCCGGCGCCGTCGATCAGCCGCCAGCCCCACTCGTCGTCCGGGGTGACGAACAGTTCGAACGCGGGCGTCTCGATCTCCAGCACGTCGGCGTCGGGGGCCTGCTCTTTCAGCGTCAGCATCGCCTCCGCGGCCTCGCCCCGGGACGCGTGTTCCGCGCCGCTGTCGGCGAGGACCGTCCCGTCCTCGTCGAGCAACCGCCAGCGCCACTCGCCGGTGTCGCTCTCGTAGACGCGAAACGCCGCGTTCTCGAACTCGATGAACTCGGCGTCGCGGGCCTGCTCGCGCACCCGATCGATCGCCTCCTCGGCCGCCGCGGCGTCGGCGCAGGGATCGGAACTCGCCGCGATCACGTCGCGATCGTCGGTCACGAGCCGCCAGTGCCAGCCGGACTCGTCGTCGGTCGTCTCGACGGCGTCGTCGGACGTCACAGTGGCCGTTTCTGGGGTCGCCGTACCCGCCCCGTCCGCGACGGCCGTGGATCGGCTGTCGGTCCCGGTTACCGGAGCGGCTCGTCCCTCGTCACCGTCGTCGGCGGGGGTGGGGTACACCTCGTACTCCGCGGCCTCTATCTCGACGATATCGGCGTCGCGGGCGGTCGATTCGAATCGTTCGATGGCTCGATCCGTCCCGGCCCGGGCGGGCACACCGGCCGCCGATCGGGCGACCACCCGATCGGTGCCGTCGACGAGTCGCCAGTGCCACTCCCCGCCGGACCGGTACCGCTCGAAGGCGGGTTCGCCCGCGTCGATCACCGCGGCAGTTTCGAGCGCCGGGAGCACCGCGTCCGCGGCGCGTTCGGCGTCGCGGCGGGTGTCGAACGTCCCGGTCGAGTCGGCGACGACGGCGTCCGCGTCGTCGATCAGCCGCCACGCCCAGCCGTCCTCGCGATCGTACAGTTCGACGCCGAGGTGGTCGATATCGAGTCGTTCGGCCCCGGTGACCCGGTCCGCGAACGTCTTCGCGGCGGTCTCGGCACCGTCCTGGCTCGTGTGACCGCGTCCGCCCTCGGCCAGCGCCGTTCGATCGTCGTCGACCAGCTGCCAGTACCAGCCGTCGTGGCGCTCCTCGAACGCGAACGCGCCGCCCTCGACGTCGATCAGGTCGGCGTCGGGGCCGTGCTCTTTCAGGAAACTCGCCGCGGCCTCGGCGGCGTCGCGCTCGTCGAACGCACCGGCGGCAGTCCCGACGCGATCGCCGTCTTCACGAACCAGTGTCCACCGCCAGGCGCCGTCGCGGTCCGCGGACAGCCGGATCGCCGACTCGGGAACCTCCAGCAGGCCGGCAGCGTCGATCGCCGCTTGCAGTTGCTCGACCTGCTCCGTCGCCGCCGGCCGCGACGCGGCCCGGTCCGTGCTTTCCGCGCGTCTCTCGAGGTGCAGGACGGACCACGTCCAGCCGCCGGTGTCGTCCTGTACCACCGCGATCTGTGCGCTCTCTGTGGTGTCTCCGGTCGGGATCGCCGGCGCTACGGACGTCTCGTCCGCTGGTCCGACGAACGTCCGTTTCGCGGCCAGCAGGAGGGCGAACGTGAGGATGCCCAGGACGATCGCGATGCCGATCACGATGGCGGTCACTTCGGCGTTCAGCTCCGTTATCTGGGCCAGCCAGCCGGTAGAGAGCACTCCGATCGACGCGAGCCCGAACCCGCAGAGCAGGCGGCCCAGCCTGCCGTTCCCGGTCTGGTGGTGGGGCGTGTGCTCTCGACGGGTACGTTCGGCGAGTCGCCAGGAATGTACGAAACGCGCAAAAACCATTCGTACCAGCCCGGACCATCGACTGACCCATAATAATGAGCGGCGTACAGAACGCCGCTCCCGGATCGCCGAACCGTATCCGGTCGAGAGCGTGTTCCGCTGGACCTGGGCGGCACTCCGATCGCAATTCGGTCGGGGAACGCCGGTCCGCACTCGAGTATCCGGTTCACTACCGGTCGTATCCGGATCGTACGATCGCGGAAAACGGGCCACTGTACCGGCTAGTCGCTGCCTGTCGCTCGGTCCGTGATGTACTGTGCACAGACGCGCCGAATCCCCTCCTCGAAGTCGATTCGGGGTTCCCAGCCGGTCTCGTCGCGAATCTTCGAGGCGTCGGCACAGGTATCGTGAACGTACACCGACTCGGGGATCGGGTTCTCGACGTACTCGGGTTCGACGTCGGTTCCGAGTTCCTCGTTGAGCAGTTCGACGACCGTATTGAAGTCGTAGGCCTCGCCCGTCCCCAGGTTGTAGATGCCGGCGAGTTCGTGATCGGCGGCCAGTTCGAGGCCGCGGACGATGTCGGACACGTGGGTGAAATCCCGCGTCTGCGTGCCGTCGCCGTACAGTGTCGGCGATCGGCCGTTAGCGACGTCGTCGGCGAACTGGGCGATCACGTTGGCGTACTCGCCCTTGTGTTCCTCGGCCCCGTCGTAGCCCTGGTAGACCGAGAAAAAGCGCATTCCGGCCATCGCCATGTCGTAGTGGTTCGCGAAGTACTCGCCGTAGCGTTCGCGGGCGAGTTTGGAGGCCTCGTAGCCGGTGTTGACTTCGACGGCCATCGACTCGGGAGAGGGTTCGGTTCGGCTCCCGTAGATCGACGACGTCGACGCGTAGACGACGGTGTCACAGCCGTCCTGTCGGGCCTGCTCGACGACGTTGACGAACCCCTCGACGTTCACGCGGGCGCCCGTCTGGGGATCGTCCTCGTGCATCGCGTACGAGGACAGCGCCGCGAGGTGGAACACGACGTCCACGTCGGTCGGGAGGTCGTCCTCCAGGACGCTTCGCTCGACGAAGTCGACCCCGTCGTCGAGGTTTGCCGGGGTCCCGAGGTAGCAGTCGTCGATCGCGATCACGTCGTTGTCCGTCACGAGGTGGTTCGCGAGATTCGAGCCGATGAATCCCGCGCCGCCCGTGACGAGGACGCGCTGATCTTGCATACGGAGGCCCTTTCGTCACCCGAGTAAAAAGTGTTCGAGATCGGTCCGATCGATGCGCCCGGCACGCGGTCCGCGTCGACCGAGTGGCCGACACTTATACGGATTGCTGTAACGATTTCCCGGCGCAACCGCCGCCCGGATCGCGGTTGCGCCGGAACTGACTTACAGTAAACCGTATTACTCGCCGTCGATCTCGCCGGCCAGTTCCTCGGCCGCCCGTCGCACCGCGGCGTCGCTCTCGAGCGCCGGTTCCCAGCCGATCGCCGCGAGTTTCTCGATCGAGAGCCGCATCCGCGGGACGTCGCCGGTCCAGCCGCGATCGCCGCCCGTGTACTCGTAGTCGGGGTCCAGATCGAGGACGTCGCTGACGATGTCGGCGATCCGATCGACCGAGGTGGTGGTCCGGGTGCCGAGGTTGTACGTGTGCATCGCGCCCGCCGCCGCAGTGTCGGCCCCCTCGGCCGCGTCGGCGCCGGCGTTCTCGATCACGTGGCACATCGCGTCGACGCAGTCCTCGACGTGGAGGTAGGACTTCTCCTGACGGCCGTCGCCGAGGATCGTGAGCGCGTCCGGGTTCGCCCGCAGTTTCTCGACGAAGTCGGGGATAACGGCCCCGCGGAGCCGCGGGCCGACGACGTTCGCGAAGCGGAACGTCCACGCGGTGAGGCCGTGGGAGTGCGCGTAGGTCGAGACCAGCCCTTCCTCGCCGAGTTTGCTCGCCCCGTAGACGCTGATCGGTTCGAGCGGGGCGAAGTCTTCGGGGGTCGGTCGCGGCGCCTCGCCGTAGACGGTCGAGGACGACGCGAACGCGAACCCCTCGACGCCCGCGTCGCGACACGCCTCGAGCAGGAGGTGCGTCATCGTCGTGTTCTCGGCGAACTGCCCGCGCGGATCGTCGTCGTTCGGGTCCTTACGGGCGGCGAAGTGGAAGACGAGATCGAGGTCGGCGTCGACGACCTCGTTCACGGCGGCGGGATCGGTCAGATCGGTCTCGACGAAGTCCGCGTCGGCGGGAATCCACCCCGCGCGGCCGTTCGAGAGGTCGTCGGCGACGACGACGTCGTTGCCGTCGGCGAGGAGGCGATCGACGAGTTGCGATCCGACGAATCCCGCACCGCCGGTGACGAGAATCCGAGACTCGGTGAGCTCCATACGGAACGGTCGACAGTCGTGGAAAAAGGTCTTTCCGATCGGGACAGTCAGCGGACTGGGTCGAACTCACTCCGGGTCCCAGAGTTGCATCGCAGGCGTCCCACACCGATCGCAGACGACGGCGTCGTTGTCCCGGTACCGCTCTCTGACGAGCGTTCCATCGGCACAGAACGCACAGGTGTCCTGTTCGAGTTGTGCGAGGGCGTCGGATCCCGAGGCCGTCCGCGATCGACCGGAAGCGGAACTCATCGTCAGCGTCTTCGAACATCGGTGGCATGAATTTTCTGGCTGAGGAATGCGTCGGAACCGACCGGCGGCTGAACGTCTCACGGGGACCGAAACCGAAACGACGATCACCGCTCCATCATCAGCAACCTTTTGCGGTCCGACACGGGAGTACCTGACAATGGAGCATGACGGGGCACGCGTGGACCCGGTCGACCGAACGCAGGAGGCCCTCGGAATGACCGAGGAAACGCGCAAGATCGCGCCCGAGGAGGTCTGCGTACTCATTCCGACGCTCGACGAGGCCGCGACGATCGGCGACGTGATCGACGGCTTCTACGAACAGGGCTACACGAACGTGGTGGTCGTCGACGGCGGTTCGGCCGACGAGACGCAGGCGATCGCGCGCGACCGCGGTGCCGAGGTCATCGTCCAGTCCGGCGACGGGAAGGGCCAGGCCGTCCGGGAGGCCCTGGAGTACGTGACCGTCCCGTACGTGTTGATGCTCGACGGGGACGGGACCTACGACCCTGCCGACGCCGACCGGATGGTCGAACCGCTCTCGCGGGGCTACGACCACGTGATCGGTAACCGGTTCGCCGACATGGACGACGACGCGATGCGCGCGCTGAACGGGTTCGGGAACCGGCTGATCAACCGATCGTTCCGGTTCATCCACGGGGCCAGCTACGAGGACATCCTCTCGGGCTACCGGGCGTTTACCGTCGAATCGTTCGACCGCCTCTCGCTCGACTCGGACGGGTTCACGATCGAGACCGAACTCGCCGTCGAGTGCGTGAAACACGGCATCGAGACGACCGTCGTGCCGGTCAGCTACAGCGCCCGGCCCGACGAATCCGAGACGAACCTCCACCCGATCAAAGACGGCGGGACGATCCTGCTGGCGCTGTACACGCTCGCCAAGACGAACAACCCGCTGTTTTACTTCGGGAGTCTCGGCGTCGCCGGCGTCCTCTCCGGCGGCGTCATCGCGGGATACGTCCTCTGGCAGTGGATCCAGTACCAGCAGGGCCACGAGATCATGGCGGTGGTCTCCGCGGCCGCGATCCTGCTGGGCGTCCAGTTGATCATGTTCGGCGTCCTCTCGGACATGCTGGTCACGTTACACCGCGAACAGCGCCGCCGACTCGAACAGATCGCGCGGGATTCGAGGCAGAGAGACGACGACTGACCCGTTCCCCGAACCGGCCCGAACCGTCTCCGGGCGCTCCTCGAACCGGGACGAGAACCGATCAGAACGGCAGGAGCGATCGGACCTGCTGGACGACGCCGCCGGAGTGTCGTCGCCGGTACTCCTCGAAGGGTTCGTGCAGGGCGTTCAGCAGTTCCTGGCGGGATCGAAACTCCTCGGTGTCGACCTCCGCGAGCATTTCGCCCAGGGCGACGTCGTTGCCGTGGACGTCGTAGGGGATGCGTTCGTGACCGAGTTCCGCCGCGACGTCGTCTTTCGTCGCCGGGAACGTGAGATCAGCGTCTTTGAGTCGAACGTCGACGGCGGCGATACCGAACTCGACGCTCTCGGGTTCGTCGTCGTCTCCACTCGATGGTGGCCGGACTCCCATACGTATCGCTAGTCAGGGAGGTATAAAAACCGCTACGGAGACGATCCGTCGGCCCGACGCTCGTGGACCGTGCCGACACGCCTTTGACCTCGGCGACGGAGTATCGAGTATGACCGAATACACGACGGTGTCGATCCCGAAGGAACTCGCCGATCGGGTCGACGAGACGATCGAGGGGACGAGTTTCCAGAGCACGAGCGACCTCGTTCGGTTTCTCCTGCGCAGTATCGTCATCCAGCACCAGAAAGAGGGGAAGCTGACGGAAGCCGAGTTCGAGGAGATCGCCGAACAACTCCAGGGACTCGGCTATCTCGACTGATACGGATCGCTGTACCGATGTACCGGCGCGACCGCGATCCGGGCGGCGGTTGCGCCGGAAATGACTTACAGTAAACCGTGTGAGGACCGCACGCGTTGACGTCCACCGATCGCCGGCCGCGGACCTTCGCGACGGCCGGGACGCCCGCTCGCCGTCGGCCGGACGCTTTTGGGCGTCGAGCGATCTAGCACCGAACGGAGGTCGAGAACCATGCCACACGTGCCGAACTTCCCGACCCCCGCGGACGATTCCGAGGACGATCGCGACGACTCGAACCGGAGCCTCATCGATCGGATCATCGGAAGCGGAGACGGGCCGATACCGACCGGTGGCTGATACGGGCTGCTGTACCGAGGTCCCGGCACACCCGCGACCCACCTTGCGGGTGTGCTGGAACCGACGGACAGCAGCCCCCGCGAGGCTGGCGGTCGCCCGTCAAACCGGTCGCTCACGGCCTCGGTTTTTCGAGGGCGACGGTATCACCGTCCCGTCTTCCACTCGACGTCCGACAGCGACTTGTCCGGCGCCGTGGCCTCGATGACCTCGAGGGGCTGTCGGTCGCCGGATCGATCGAACGCGGCGAACGATCGGTCGCCGATCTCCCAGGGCGGGACGGCGACGAAGATCACTTCCGCGAGGTCGTCCCGTTTCGTCACCTCGAGTTCCCGGAGCGGGTGGGAGACGAACTGTCCCTGGGCCTGTCGGGCGGGCGTCGTGAGGTCGACGCCGAAGACGGCGTTGACGGAATTGTCGGGATCGGGCAGGTAGAAGTCGGTAAACACCGGCGTCTCGGCCGGGATCGCTGCGGCGTCCTCGCCCTCGAGTTCGCCGGCGGGCGTTACGGAGACGCCGGTCGTCACCCGATCGGGATCGGCGTCGCTGGCCAGGTCGAGCAACACGTCGACGAGGGCCCGCGTGACGTAGACCACGATGGATCTCACGGGCGGCGTGCAGTTAGATGTATCCCTGACCCGGCGAACCGGACGTTTCCACACTCGCCGATCGGCGCGGGGCATTCGTCGCGGCTATTGGGAATTCGTCGCGGCTACCGCGAGTGTGTACCCGCCCGGGCGTTTGCGAGCGGACGCGTCCGGCTACTGCGAGCGCGCTCCGGATACGGCGGACGAGCGCTAAAACGGCAGCACGTCCAATCCGACCTCGGCGTAGAGCCGGGGCGTCCGTTTCCGGGAACCGCTGAGGGCGTCCGCGAGCGCGGCCGCCGCGTCGTCCATCACACCGGCCCCGTGGGCGACGAGCACCCGTTCGGGACTGAGGTCGCCCAGCGCGTCCCGCGGGGGGACGAGCCGTCGCATCGGATGGACGCCGAGTCGTTCGCCGCCGGCGCGGAAGTAGTCGGCCGTGCCGACGGACTCGGGGACGACGAGCGTCCCGTCGTCCGGGTTGTAGAGCGCCACTTCCTGCCAGAATCGGTTGTCGACGACCGTCCGGGCCTCGAGGCCGGTATCCGCGAGTTCGCGGCCGAAGCGAACGATCGGCGCGTCGAGGTCCTCGGCGACGCCGTCGAAGAAGTCCGGCAGGTAGACGTGGACGCCGTACCGGTCGGCGATCGCGGCGGCGTCGCGCCTGTGCCGATCGAGCATGACGACGACGCCGGCGACGTCGCCGAACTCGGCGAAGAGGTCGTCGAGACCCTCGGCGTCGACGGGATCGAGGACCCAGACCTCGCCGTCGATCTCGAGGGCGTGACTCGCCCGTTGCATCCGCTCGTCCGGATGGGCCATCCAGCCCACGCCGCCGTCGAACCGATCGATCTCCCTGAAGTCGGTCGCGCGCTCGTCGACGCGGAAACTCATACCACACCGTAGGAGCGTCACGTGCATAAACGCGGGAGAACCGGTCGATTTCGCGCCGGTACACGCCCGGGAACCGATTCGGAGTTTGTCCGTCCCGCCCGGCGACGCTTCTTTGCTCCCGGGCGGAGTACGACCGGGTATGCTGGGTCGGCTGACGTGGCTCGCACTCGAGGTCAAGTACCTCGATCGGGCACGCACGTTCTACGAGGAGCGGCTGGGACTGACCGTTCGCGAGGAGCGCGACGGGGAACTCGCGCTCGGGGCCGGAGCGACCGACCTCGTGCTCCGCCGTCCCGAGGGGTACCCGCGCGGGGGGCTCCACACGCACTTCGCGTTCTCGATCCCCGAAGCCGAGTACAACGACTGGTGGGATCGCCTGAGCGAGGACTACGACCTCGAGGAAGCCCGGTTCGGCCCGGCCCGATCGCTGTACCTGTACGATCCCGACGGGAACTGCGTCGAACTCGGTCAGCAGGACGTCGCGGGGCCGGGCATCGACGGCATCTTCGAGGTCGTCCTCGAGGTCGAGGATCTCGATCGAGCCCGCTCCTTCTACGAGGACCTCGGGTTCGAGCCCGTCGACGAAGGTGCGGACCGCAAGCGCGTCCGGCTACAGGGTCCGATGGCGCTCGAACTCTGGGAGCCACACCTCGGGATCGCGGACGCTCGCGGCGGCGTCCACGTCGACCTGGGGTTCGAGACGGACGACCCTGGCGCGGCGCTCGACGCGGTGCGCGATCGGGTGCGCTCGATCGATCGAGAGGGCGAGGAGGCCGTCGTGGTTCGCGATTCGGACGGGCACGTCCTGACGTTCCGATCCGAATGATCGATCGGCCGCCGCTCAGCGCCGCCAGACGGTGTGGTTTCGCAGCGAGAGCACCAGTTCGTCGTCCACCGTCGCGGTTCGGCGCGCGGTGACGACGCCGCGTTCGTCGTTTGTCTCCGAGACCCGCTTGTCCTCGATTTCGAGCGTCACGTGGAGGGTGTCGCCCGGCCGAACCGGGGCGGGGAACCGGAGCTCTTCCATCCGACCCGCGGCGATCAGGCCCGAGTCGCCGTAGAAGTGATCGACGACGGGTGGCTGGGTGAGTCCGAAGGTGTGGATGCCGCTCGCGATCAGTCCGCCGAACGGCGACGCGGCGGCGGCTTCCGCGTCGACGTGGATCGCCAGCGGGTCGTACTCCGCGGCGAACGACGTGATTTCCTCTCGCGTGACCGCGTTCGTTCCGCAATCGATCGTCTCGCCGACGGTCACGTCGTCGAACGTGCGGTGACTCATTGCGCGGAGACTGGGGGATACCGGCGAGTGACATCCTACTCGCCGTAAACGGAGAGGGATCGATGATCCCTCAGGCAGTCGGGCAACGCCCGACGACGGCGAGGCTTCCCACGCATGAGGAATACCGGACTTGCCGGTAAGGTTCTAAGACTCATAGTCTCCAAGCGTCATTTGCGTAGGTGCGCTCGGCTTGGGTGGTCTTGCGGCGGTGTCACAACCGCACCCATCCCGAGGCGAGTCATTGCGTTCCGGTTTCCAAGGAACGCTCTCTCCCCACGGGTCGACCCGTTTAGCGATGCTTGCTGCTGCACTGATATCCGCCTGAACCGTCGAGACGTGACACTTGTCGTTCGTGCACCGGAGTTCTGCTTGCGTACTTCGTTTCCCGATGTGTCCGCATTCGTGGCATGTCTGGCTCGTGTAGGCTGGATTCACGTATTCGACCGGAATGCCCGCGTCTCTCGCTTTGTCCTCAACACGACCCTGAAGCCGTGCAAAGGCCCATGCGTGGAGACGCCGATTCATGTACTTGCCGTAATCTAAGTTCTCACGGATGTACGTCAAGTCCTCCATCACGATCACCGGGTTCTCGAAGGTGTCCGCGTGTTCAACGACTTCGTAGCTGGCCTTCTCGAGGATATCCGTGAGCGCGTTCTGGTAGTAGTCGAACCGTTCGTCAATACGCCATTCAGCATCGCGTCCCTGTAGTCGCTGGAGCGTGGTCGACATTTCCTTTCGGAGGTGTTTCGCACGCTTGCCACTCCAGAGAACGGGTCTTGTCGGTGTACCGCGCTTAAGGCCACAGGCCGTAATCAGCGCAGTCTCACCGATATCAAGCCCGACTGGTGTGGTGTCACCGTCTGCCGTCGGTTCTTCAATCGGGTACTCGACGGAGACGTGGAGAACCCAATTTTTTCGGTGGCGTTGAAGCCGCATCTGTCCGGCCTTCGCATCCTCGCTGAGAAGATGGTGCCAGAGGTCTTCTTGCTCGGGGTTGATTCGAAGCGGAATCCAGAAGTTCGTACCACGCCCCGGTCGCGGTGCCCACCACGTGAACTCATACTCACGTTCGCTCGAGTGGTCGAACTTCGCAGCTTGGTTCGTGAGTCGGAGTGGCTGTTCGTCGTCGATCTCACGGGCGTTGTACGTCTTTCGGAGCTTCGGGACGTAGTTGCAGAGAGCGGCCTTCGCTTGATACGGGAGGTCGTAGGGCGTCACAACGTCACTGACGCCGTTCATCGTGTCTGCTCCACTCTCGAAAGCGTCGTCTAACGCTTCGCGGTACGTCCCGAGTGTATCCTGTAGCTTCTCCTCTTTGTGGGTTGTCGGCGGAGCAAGGGTCGCTTGGAGCGTCTTAGTTGCTGTGGCCGACATCACTGACCCTCCACGTAGTCCATGAGAACGTCGATACTCACTTACCCGGTGCTGGTGAGGAAGTATCCCGGTTGCCAGAACGAATCTTCGAGCGTCTGTTTCACTTCGGGGTACTCGCTCCGAACCTTCCGTGACGTGACACCCTTGAGCGAGTTGATGAACTTCGTCATGTCGGTGGTCGGTTTCGCGGTGAACAGGATGTGGAGTGGTCGGCCCCACCGTTCACGTTCTGAATCTCGACTCTGAAGTCTTCCGAGAGTTCGTTCGCAATCTCACCGATACGTTCTGCGATTTCTTTGGTGAGAATGGCCGCACGGTACTTCGTGTCGGTTACAAAGTGATATTGGAGTGCGTAGACCGTGTGCGACCCGGTTTGAAGGTTGTGCTTCATTTCCCTAAATGTATTCTATCTATCTAATTGTATTAAATGCTGTGGCGTTAGGTATTCAGTGTGCTGTGGCTCGTGGTTTGTGTAGTCGACCGACGTGATTCACGCCCGCCGTAAACGGCGGGATTCTCTCACTGTATGAAGATAGCGCGCCGCCGATCGTCGCGTGGGAGTCGTCGACGTCGCGCTAGAGCCGTTCGGTGCTCACGTCGACGCCCGGCGGGGTCACGATCAGGAACCCGCGGAAGTGGACGAGGTTGCCGCCCGATTCTTTGACGTCGCGGGCGAACCCCGAAGCCAGTTCGTTGACGTCGCCATCGACGCAGAGGACGAGGACGTTGCCGTTCGAGATCGTCTCGAGCCACTCTTCGGCCGGCGTCGATCCGTCGAGGACGCCGAGGACGAGCTCGCCCTCGAGCTCGAGTTCCTCGTCGATGTGTTCCTCGACGGCCCGCAGGTCGAGGTCGAAATCGCTCATGTGGGTCCGGTCGAACCACGACGAGAAAAACGTTCGCCTCCGACCGTTCGCCTTCGCGCGGCGTATGCGCCGTGTGCCCGCTCACTCGCGGAGCCTGCGAGTGTTCCCTGGCCGTTAGGTGTACGACGGGGTCAGTCCATGGGAAACTCCTTCTGGAACCCCCGGAACTCGGTCCGGTGGGCCTCCTCGTCGGTGAGGATCGTCACCGCCACGTCCTCCGTGACGGGGTCGTTCGCGTCGTCGGCGGCGTCGATCAGCGATCGGTAGGTCTCGATCGCGTCCTCCTCGGCCTCGAGCACGCCCTCGATGACCGACTGGACGTCGGTGGTGTCTTCGGGGGGCTGGAGGCTCTGCTGGTTAGCCTCGAACCCCTCAGATCCCGGCGGCGACTCGTCGAGTTGCTTCAGTCGCTCGCCGAGCATCCGCGCGTGGTCGAGTTCCTCCTGGATGTCCTCTTCCAGGCTCTCCTTGACCTCCTCCGCGTGGATACCGTCCAGCACGATCGCGTTCGAGAGGTAGTTCATCACGGTCTCGAGTTCGTCGACGTAGGCCCCCGTCAGGAGGTCCGTAATCTCGTCTGTCGTCATTGCCAGCGCGTCTACCACGGCCGAAGGTAAAGTTCTCACACGGACCGACCCGCGAGACGTGGCGTACACTCATTGCCGTCCCGACCCAAGAGCAGCGCATGCGCGACCTCGACGACACCGACCTCGAGATCCTCCGGTTGCTCACCGAGGACGCTCGCCGGCCCTACAGCGAAATCGCCGACCACGTCGACCTGACGCCGCCGGCGGTCTCCGATCGGATCGCCCGCCTCGAAGACCAGGGGATCATCCGGGGGTTTACCGTCGACATCGATCGGGCGAAGCTCCGGCGGGACGTGGCGGTCCTGGCCGAACTGGACGCGAACCCGGGCGCCGTCGACGACGTCTACGCGGCGGCCGCCGACCTCGACGGCGTCGACCACGTCTTCGAGGGGATGGACGGGCGCGTGATCGTTCACGCGACGTTGCCCGACGCCAACGTCCGATCGTGGCTCGAATCGGGACTCGACTTCGAGACCCTGTCCGGGTACGACGTCACGCTGCTGGCTCGATCGGACCGACTCACCGGCGTCTCGGCAACCGATTTCTCGCTCGAGTGTGTCGTCTGTGGCCAGCAGGTGACCGACGGCGGCGTGACGGCGACCGTCGACGGCGAGATCAAGACGTTCTGCTGTCCCTCCTGCGAGGACCGGTACCTGACGGAGTACGAATCCCACCGGGAGGCCCTGGAGTAGCCGGCCAGTCGCGCCGGGCCGGTGCCGGGGAGGGACCGATCCGGCGCCGAATCACTGTCGAGGAAGGTCCGATCCGGCGTCGAACCGGACGACTATCGAACGGACTCGATCACCGCCGGTGTCACCGCCAGGACGGCGGATTCTATGTGAACGAATGGTCACTGCCTGCCGCGATATCGGGGCGGTTTCGAACATCGGGCGTATCAGGCCCCGTCTGGATGCCCGAACGTCCACCCGGGGAGCGCGCGCGAGCGATCGATCGATTCGTTCACGCCGATCGCGGTCGATAGTATCGCAATCGACTCGGTCTGGAGTGCGTTCTCGGCACCTGCCTCTAGTCTCGTAATAGGGTATTGGTTCTGTATTAGGGCGTTGATGTCTTGCGGTTTTCGATCCCGTTCGCAACCGTATGCCACGAACCCACACATATCGGTGACTCGATCAGCGGTAGTTTTATATATCCCATCGGCCGTCGGGTCCTGATACAATGTCTTCACACGACAACCCGTCCTCTGACACCAGTCAGGGGGGTCGAGTTCTTCCAGGGCACGTTAGATTCCACTGACGAAATTGAGTCAGCACGTGTCTTCGATACCACCCTCCGGGATGGTGAACAGTCGCCCGGAACTTCGTTCTCGTACGACGACAAACGGCAGATCGCCTCGATCTTAGACGACATGGGAACCCACGTCATCGAAGCCGGGTTCCCCGTCAACTCCGACGCGGAGTTCGAGGCCGTTCGTGACATCGCTTCCTCGACGTCGACGACCACCTGCGGGTTAGCCCGCGTCGTCGACAAGGACATCGACGCGGCACTCGACTCGGGTGTCGAGATGGTGCACACGTTCGTGTCCACCAGCGACGTCCAGATCGAGGATTCGATGCACGCCACGCGAGACGAGGTCGTACAGCGCGCAGTCGAATCGGTCGAACGCGTCGTCGAGACGGGAACGACCTGTATGTTCTCGCCGATGGACGCGACGCGAACCGACGAGGGGTTCCTGATCGACGTCATCGAGGCGGTCACCGAGGCGGGCGTCGACTGGATCAACATTCCCGATACGTGTGGTGTCGCCACGCCGACGCGGTTCAAGGCCATGATCGAGAAGGTCCGGGCCCACACGGACGCACGGATCGACGTCCACACCCACGACGACTTCGGACTGGCCACCGCGAACGCGCTGGCCGGCATCGAAGCGGGGGCGGATCAGGCGCAGGTCTCGGTCAACTCGATCGGCGAACGGGCTGGCAACGCCGCCTACGAGGAGTTCGTGATGGCCGTCGAGTCGCTCTACCAGACCGACACGGGGATCGACACGACGCGGATCACCGAACTCTCGAACGTCGTCG
Source organism: Halosolutus sp. YCN4 (assembly GCF_059736495.1). Lineage (NCBI taxonomy): Archaea > Methanobacteriati > Methanobacteriota > Halobacteria > Halobacteriales > Natrialbaceae > Halosolutus > Halosolutus sp. YCN4. Next base: position 174,433 of record NZ_JCASSM010000001.1, read on the forward strand.
AGGAGAAAAGCGGCATGGAGACGCCGGGCAACAAACCCGTCGTCGGCGCCAACGCCTTCTCTCACGAGAGCGGGATCCATGCCGCCGGCGTCATCGAGAACTCCGACACCTTCGAGCCCGGCGTGATGACCCCCGAGATGGTCGGCGCCGAGCGCCGACTGGTTATGGGGAAACACACCGGCACCCACTCGGTCCGTGAACGCCTGCGCGAACTGGGCTTTTCGCCCACCGAGGAGCAGGTACGCGCGGTCACCCGCCGGGTCAAAGACTACGGCGCGGAGAAGCGCCAGATCACGGTCGACGATCTGGAACGCTTCGCCGAGGAAGCCGACGTCGAACGGCAGGGAGAGCAGGAGGAGGTGCGCGTCTAACCGATGCCCTCCCCGTTTGCTACCGGTCGCGAGCACCGGCTATCGCACGCGAGCGGATCGCGCCCGACTCGCAACAGTTATGACCATCGAGTCACGTACGTGGACAATAATGAGGTTCCGCGCGTCAACGTCGACTCGTACGGTCGACAGCAGCGCGCTCGCTCTTATTCGTATTGTAGGGGCGTAAGCGCCCCTCATCACACTCGCCACCGATCCGTACTCGCACCGATTCCACAGCGACCAGCAATCCACCAGATGACTCCATACCGTACACCCGGATCCACGACTCGCCCACCGACGGCGGGAGATACTCGATGAGCGAACGCGCAGCATCGATCACGCCGACCGAGGAACAGGACGACGAACAGCGCGCCGACGCCGAAATCACGGACGGCGCGACGCCGGAGACGGATGACGTCGCCGAGTCGGAGACGACGATCGACCCCGTAACGAACGGGGCCGAGGCCGTCGTCCGCGCGCTCGAGAACGCGGGCGTCGAGTACGCCTTCGGCGTCCAGGGCGGGGCGATCATGCCCGTCTACGACGCGCTCTACGACTCCGACATCACGCACGTGACGATGGCCCACGAGCAGGGCGCGGCCCACGCGGCCGACGCCTACGGCATCGTCTCCGGCGAGCCTGGTCTCTGTCTCGCCACGTCGGGCCCGGGCGCGACCAACCTCGTCACGGGCATCGCGGACGCCGACATGGACTCGGACCCGATGGTCGCCCTGACGGGCCAGGTCCCGACGGAGTTCGTCGGCAACGACGCCTTCCAGGAGACCGACACCACCGGCGTCACGACCCCGATCACGAAGGACAACACCTTCGCGGCCGACCCCGATCGGGTCGGGAGCGACGTCAGCGAGGCGTTCGCCCTCGCCCGCGAGGGCCGACCGGGGCCGACCCTGGTCGACCTGCCGAAAGACGTCACCACGTCCGAGACCGATCGCGAACCCGACCAGCCCCAGGTGCCCGAGACCTACGAGGTTCAGGAGCGCGCCGACGAGGATATCGTCGCCGCCGCGGCCGAGCGGATCGAGAACTCGAGTCGCCCGGTCATGCTGCTGGGCGGGGGCGTCATCAAGGGCGAGGCCAGCGAGGCCTGCCGCGAGTTCGCGATCGAACACGAGATCCCGGTCATCACCACGATGCCCGGCCTCGGCGCGTTCCCCGAGGATCACGAACTCTCCCTCGAGATGGCGGGGATGCACGGCACGGGTTACGCCAACATGGCGATCACCCACTGTGACACGCTGATCGGGATCGGGACCCGGTTCGACGACCGACTGACGGGTGGGATCGAGACCTTCGCGCCCGACGCGGAGCTGATCCACGTCGACATCGACCCCGCGGAGATCTCGAAGAACATCCACGCGGACTACCCGCTGGTCGGCGACGCCGAAACCGTCGTCGAGCAACTGGCCGCGGCGGTCGACTCGTCGCCGGAAGCGAAGAAGTGGCGCGCCCAGTGCCAGCAGTGGAAGTCCGACTACTCGATGGCCTACGAGGCCCCCGAGGACGAGCCGGTCCAGCCGGAGTTCGTCGTCGAAGCCTTAGACGAGGCCACGAGCGACAGCGCGATCGTCACCACCGGCGTCGGCCAACACCAGATGTGGGCCTGCCAGTACTGGACCTTCACCGAACCCCGGACGTGGGTCTCGAGCCACGGACTCGGGACGATGGGGTACGGACTGCCCGCCGCGATCGGGGCCCGTCTCGCGGCCGACGACGACCAGGAGGTCGTCTGCGTCGACGGCGACGGCTCCTTCCTGATGACGTTGCAGGGCCTGTCAGTGGCCGTCCGCGAGAACCTGGACATCACGGTCGCCGTGCTCAACAACGAGTACATCGGCATGGTCCGGCAGTGGCAGGACGCCTTCTTCGAGGGCCGCCACGCCGCGTCGGACTACAACTGGATGCCAGAGTTCGACAAGCTCGCCGAAGCCTTCGGCGCCTGTGGGTTCCGAATCGACGACTACGACGACGTCGCCGAGACGATCGAGGCGGCGATCGCCTACGACGGGCCGTCGGTGATCGACGTCCACATCGATCCGCAGGCGAACGTCTACCCGATGGTGCCGAGCGGCGGCGACAACGGTCAGTTCGCACTGACGGAGGATCAGCTATGAAGCGCGGACTCGACGGCCCGGCCCCGGAGGAGCGACCGACGCCCGCGGGTCGGCGCAACAAGCAGGGGATCCGCATCGACCCCGAGGTCGAGGCGACCCACGAGCCGCGACGGACCGTGATCTCGGCGCTCGTCAAACACGAACCCGGCGTGCTCTCGGACGTCTCGGGGCTGTTCTCGAGGCGGCAGTTCAACATCGAGAGCCTCACCGTCGGGCCGACCGAGGACGACGATCGGGCCCGGATCACGCTGGTGGTCGAGGAACCCGACCCCGGCATCGACCAGATCAAAAAACAGCTTCGCAAGCTCGTCCCGGTCATCTCCGTGCGCGAACTCGCGCCCGACGCGATGCGCCGGGAACTGGCGCTCGTGAAGGTCGACGCCGAGAACCCGGCCCAGGTCAACGCCGTCGCGGACATGTACGACGCAAACACCGTCGACTCGAGTCCCGAGACGGCGACCTTCGAGATCACCGGGGCCCGCCAGAAGATCGAGGCCGCGATCGAGACCTTCAGCCAGTTCGGGATCCGCGAAATCTCCCGGACCGGGACGACGGCACTCGCCCGCGGCACCGACGATACCGCAGCCCCCGTGAGCGCGACCGAATCGGCCGCCGAGACGGCGAACCAGCAGGACCAAACCTACACAGCAGACGATGACTGACGAATTCACTACCGACATTTACTACGACGACGACGCAGACGTATCGACGCTCGACGACGACACCGTGGCCGTTCTCGGCTACGGCAGCCAGGGCCACGCTCACGCGCTGAACCTCCACGAAAGCGGGGTCGACGTGGTCGTCGGTCTGCGCGAACGCTCTTCGTCGCGATCGGCAGCCGAAGCCGACGGCCTGACGGTCGAGACGCCGGCGGAGGCGGTCGCGCAGGCGAACTACGTTTCGGTGCTCGTGCCCGACACCGTTCAGGCGGACGTCTACGAGAACGCGATCGAACCGAACCTCGAGGCCGGCGACACGTTGCAGTTCGCCCACGGGCTGAACATCCACTACAACCAGATCCAGCCGCCCGAGGGCGTCGACGTGACAATGGTCGCCCCGAAGAGCCCGGGCCACCTCGTTCGCCGTAACTACGAGAACGACGAGGGCACGCCCGGCCTGCTGGCGATCTACCAGGACACGACGGGCGACGCGCAGGAACGCGCGCTCGCGTACGCGAAGGCGATCGGCTGTACCCGCGCGGGCGTCATCGAAACGACGTTCCAGGAGGAGGTCGAATCCGACCTCTTCGGCGAGCAGGCCGTCCTCTGTGGCGGCGTCACGGCGCTGGTCAAGCACGGCTACGAGACGCTGGTCGACGCGGGCTACTCGCCCGAGATCGCCTACTTCGAGTGCCTGAACGAGCTCAAACTCATCGTCGATCTGATGTACGAAGGCGGGAACATGGAGATGTGGAACTCCGTCTCCGACACCGCCGAGTACGGGGGGCTCACCCGCGGCGATCGGATCGTCGACGAGACGGTACGCGAGAACATGGAGGAGGTCCTCGAGGAGGTCCAGAACGGGGAGTTCGCCCGCGAGTGGATCCTCGAGAACCAGGCCGGTCGCCCGAGCTACACCCAGCTTCGCCAGGCCGAGCAGAACCACGATATCGAGGACGTCGGCGGGCGACTGCGCGACCTGTTCGCGTGGGCCGACGAGGAAGCGACCGAATCCGCCGAGGAAGTTCCGGCAGACGACTGACCCCGCGATTGCAGATCCAACCAATGAGCGAACACGAGAGCGACACCACGGACAAGATGGCCGAGGTCAGCCACACCAACCCCTACACCGGGGAGACGGCTGGCCGCCTGTTCAGCCGAGGACCGACCGTCGTCGCGGCCGACGGCGGGCAACCGGCTGCGACGGACCCCGACGGGAGCACAGCCAGCGAATCGACCGAGACGGCGACGGACCGGATGGCGGACGTCGACCACACGCCGCCGAAGGACGCCGACGACGCCAATCGCGTCTTCGAACGCGGCCACGAACACGTAGAGGACGCAGAATGAGCGAGGGAACGCTGTACGACAAGGTGTGGGATCGTCACAAGGTGACGACCCTGCCGACCGGTCAGGACCAGCTGTTCGTCGGCCTCCACCTCATCCACGAGGTGACGAGCCCGCAGGCGTTCGGGATGCTCCGCGAGCGCGACCTCGAGGTCGCCTTCCCCGAACTCACCCACGCGACGGTCGACCACATCGTCCCGACGGCCGACCAGTCCCGCCCCTACGAGGAGGACGCGGCCGAGGAGATGATGAGTGAACTCGAGGAAAACGTCCGCGAGGCCGGCATCGACTTCTCGGACCCGACGACCGGCGACCAGGGGATCGTCCACGTCATCGGTCCGGAGCAGGGCCTGACCCAGCCCGGCAAGACGATCGTCTGTGGCGACAGCCACACCTCGACCCACGGCGCGTTCGGCGCGCTCGCGTTCGGGATCGGCACCTCCCAGATCCGGGACGTGCTCGCGACGGGCACCGTCGCGATGGAGAAACAGCAGGTCCGTAAGATCCAGGTCGACGGCGAACTCGGCGAGGGCGTCGAGGCCAAGGACGTCATCCTCGAGATCATCCGCCGACTCGGAACGGAAGGCGGCGTCGGCTACGTCTACGAGTACGCTGGCGAAGCCATCGAGAACCTCGGGATGGAGGGCCGGATGTCGATCTGCAACATGTCGATCGAGGGCGGCGCCCGCGCGGGCTACGTCAACCCCGACGAGACCACCTACGAGTGGCTGAAAGAGACCGACTACTTCCAGGAGAATCCCGACCGCTTCGACGAGTTGAAGCCCTACTGGGAGTCGATCGCCAGCGACGAGGATGCGGAGTACGACGACGTCGTCCACATCGACGCGGACGAACTCGAACCGGTCGTCACCTGGGGCACCACGCCCGGCCAGGGGATCGGCATCACCGAACCGATCCCGGCGCCCGAGGATCTCCCCGCGGAGAAGCAGGACACCGCCCGACGCGCCCAGGAGCACATGCGCGTCGAACCGGGTGACACGATGGAAGGGTACGACATCGACGTGGCCTTCCTCGGTTCCTGTACGAACGCCCGCCTGCCCGACCTGCGACGCGCGGCGGCGATCGTCGAGGGCCGCCAGGTCCACGACGACGTCCGCGCGATGGTCGTCCCCGGCAGTCAGCGCGTCCAGGAGGCAGCCGAGACGGAGGGGCTCAAGGACACCTTCGAGGAGGCCGGCTTCGACTGGCGCAACGCCGGTTGTTCGATGTGTCTGGGCATGAACGACGACCAGCTAGAGGGCGACGAGGCCTCCGCCTCGTCGTCGAACCGGAACTTCGTCGGTCGCCAGGGCTCGAAGGAGGGTCGGACCGTCCTGATGAACCCGCAGATGGTCGCGGCGGCGGCCGTCACCGGCGAAGTCACGGACGTGCGCGACCTGGCCGAGTCGGAGGTGACCGCCGATGTCTGAGGAACTCGAGATTCCGTCTGTCGACGCGGTGTCGGGGACGGGCGTGCCCATCCGGGGCAACGACATCGACACCGACCAGATCATCCCCGCGCGGTTCATGAAGGTCGTCACCTTCGACGGCCTCGGGGAGTTCGCGTTCTTCGACCAGCGGTTCGACGAGAACGACGACCCGAAGGAACACCCGATGAACGAGGAGCGCTTCCAGGATTCCTCGGTCATGGTCGTCAACGCCAACTTCGGCTGTGGCTCCTCGCGCGAGCACGCCCCCCAGGCGCTGATGCGCTGGGGGATCGACGCGGTGATCGGCGAGAGCTTCGCCGAGATCTTCGCGGGCAACTGCCTCGCGCTCGGCATCCCGACCGTCACCGCCGACAGTGAGACGATCGAAGAACTGCAGGACTGGGTCGACGAGAACCCCGACGGCGAGATCGAGATCGACGTCGAGGCCGAAGAAGTGACCTACGGGGGCGAGACGATCGACGTTACCGTCGACGACGCCCAGCGCAAGGCGCTCGTCGAGGGCGTCTGGGACACGACGGCGCTGATGAAGTCCAACGCGGGCGAAGTTGCGAAGTTGGCCCAGGAACTGCCGTACGTCGAGGACCGCGCGATCCCCGACGCGGAGTAACGGGGCGCTCACCGCGGAGACGCGTTTTTCGATCGGTCGTGCGGTCCGCTGTCCCGCGTTCAGGTGTAATCGCGATCGGCCTGCGATTCACTGGAACTGGCTCCCAGGAGCCCGTATCAGGAGAGCTGTGCGGTGACGTCCGTCGAGGAGACCATCCCGACGTACTCGTCGTCCTCGTCGACGACCGGGAGGTGCTTGATCCCGAAGGTGGTCATCATCGCGGCGATCTCCTCGAGGTAGATGTCCCGGGGAACGGTCTCGACTGACTCCGTCATCACGTCGGTCACGGGCACCTCGCCGGGGTCGCGACCGTCGGCGGCGACCGAAACTACGTCCGTGCTGGTGACGATCGACGGCGGGTGGGTCGTCACGACCAGCGCGCTGATTTCCTCGTCGCGCATCCGTCTCGCGGCGTCCTGAACCGTCGCGTCCTTCGATATCGTCTCGAGCGGCGCGGACATTACCTCGTCGACGCGGGTTCGATCGTTCGAACTCATAGGTCGTCCTACGGAGGTCGGCTATTTTGAGGTATGGAATGCCCGGTACGCTGATATTCACGATCGACGACCGGAAACCCGGATCGGGGGATCGACAGCGCGCCGATCGCGATCCCGTAGCGCGATCGATGACGGTATCGATACGCTCTTTGCAGCGCCGCATCGAGGTAGGGTATGACTCACGAAATCGCCGTCATCCCGGGCGATGGGATCGGACAGGAAGTGACACCCGCCGCAGTCGAGGTACTCGAGTCGCTCGACATCGACTTCGAGTTCGTCGAGGCCGAGGCCGGCGACGCGGTGAAAGCCGAGACGGGCGAGGCGCTGCCTCGAGAGACCTACGACCTCGCGGCGTCGGCCGACGCGACGCTGTTCGGCGCGGCCGGCGAGACGGCCGCGGACGTGATCCTCCCGCTCCGCGAGGCGGTCGACTCGTTCGTCAACGTCCGGCCGGCGAAGGCGTATCCGGGCATCGACGCCGTCCGCCCCGAAACGGACCTGGTCTTCCTCCGGGAGAACACCGAGGGCGTCTACGCGGGGATCGAGGATCGACTCACCGAGGACGTCGCGACGCTGACGCGGGTCACGACGCAGTCCGCGTCCCGGCGCCTCGCCGAGTTCGCCTGCGACTACGTCGAGGACAGCGAGCACGACGGGTTCACGATCGCCCACAAGGCGAACGTGATGCGCGAGACGGACGGCCTCTTCCGCGACACCGTCGCCGAAGTGGCCGCGGAGCGCGGCGTCGAAACCGACGAGGTACTGATGGACGCCTTCGCGACGCACGTTTGTCTCGACCCAGCGCAGTTCGACGTCGTCGTCTGTCCGAACCTCGCGGGCGACGTGCTCTCGGACCTCGCCGCGGGCCTCGTCGGCGGACTCGGCCTGTTGCCCAGCGCCAACGTCGGCCCCGATCGGGCCCTGTTCGAACCCGTCCACGGCACCGCTCCGGACATCGCCGGCGACGAAGTCGCGAACCCGGCCGCGAAGATCATCTCCGCCGCGATGATGCTCGACTACCTCGGCCACGAGGCGGAGAGCGAGGCCGTCCAGACGGCCGTCGAGACCACACTCGCGGAGGGACCGTGGACGCCCGACCTCGGCGGCGACGCCTCGACCAGCGACGTGACGAACGCGATCATCGATCGGCTTTAGGATCGCCGTCGTTCCCGCACCCGCAAGCGGGTACCGGCCGCACCACTGCCGTTCGTCACCGATCGTTCCGGCCGGAGGCTTAACACGGGGAACGTGGTAGCGCCGGTCATGACCCGAGACGACACCCGCGCCGGCGTCGACTCCCGCGTCGTCGAGACCGATCGGCTCGAGACGCACTTCCTCGAGGCGGGCGATTCGGACGGGTCGCCGGTCGTCTTCCTGCACGGGAACGTCTCCTCGTCGCGATTCTTCGAGGACACGCTGGTCGACCTGCCAGCGACGTATCACGGGATCGCGCCCGACATGCGAGGATACGGCGATTCGGAGACGAAGCCGGTCGACGCGACGAACGGTCTCGGCGACTTTGCGAGCGACCTGCGTGCTTTTCTCACTGCCCTCGAGACCGAGGGGCCAGTGGCCCTCGTCGGCTGGTCGATCGGCGGCGGCGTCGCGATGCGGTACGCGATCGACCACCCCGACGCGATCGACGCGCTCGTGCTCGTCAACCCGGTCTCGCCGTACGGGTTCGGCGGGACGAAAGACGTCGAGGGGACGCCGTGTTTCGACGACTACGCCGGATCGGGCGGCGGCACCGGGAACGAGGAGTTCGTGGCGGCACTCGCGGCTCGCGATCGCGATCCGACCGGCGAGGCCTCGCCGCGGAAGATCCTGCGAACGTTCTACGTCGATCCGACCCACGACTTCGACGAGGATCGGGAGGAGTCGTACCTGATCGGAATGCTCGACACTGCCACCGGCGACGAGAACTATCCGGGGTCGGCGATCGAGAGCGAGAACTGGCCCGGCATCGCACCCGGAGAGGCGGGAGTGAACAACGCGATTTCGCCGAAGTACTGTTCGCTCGACGAGATAACGGCGATCGATCCCGACGAGAAGCCGACGATACTGTGGATCCGGGGCGACTCCGACCAGATCGTCTCCAACGAGTCGATGTTCGATCTGGGAACGCTCGGTCGGCTGGGCCAGGTTCCCGGCTGGCCCGGCGAGGACGTCTTCCCGCCCCAGCCGATGGTCGATCAGACCCGGGCCGTCTTCGACGACTACGCCGATCGCGGCGGCGAGTACGAGGAGGTCGTCTTCGGCAACACCGGCCACACGCCACACGTCGAAGTTCCCGGGGATTTCATGGACCAGCTCGCGGGAGTTCTCGAGTAACTGTCCTCGACTGGACGATCCGCGGACGGTTCATACGGACTGCCGTACGCAGTTCCGGCGCAACCGCAGACGGGCCGCGGTAGCGCCGGTACATCGGTCCAGGAATCCGTATCAAACCACGTCGAGCGTCTCCCTGTCGGCCCCGGCGAGTTCGACAAGCGCGTCGGCCTCCAGGAGGTGACAGTCGCCGGGGATCACGAGCAGGTGGAGCGGGTCGCCGAAGTCCCGATCGGCGAGGTCGGTCATCGTCCCGGCCTCGACCAGCGGGTCGGGACTGCCCGCGCGGGCGACGACGACGCCGACGAGGTCGGGGTACTCGTCGGCGAGCAGGTCGGCGCCGACGTCGGCAGTCATGTACTCCTCGCGATCCTCCCGATCGGCTTTAATATCCAGATAGACGACCGTGTGGAGCCCGTCGGCGCGATTGTCGTCGATCGTGTTCGTCACGCTCGCCGGGAGGCCGTCGGCCCCGTGAGCGTACGGGAACGGAAGCGTCGTCGCCTTACCGAAGCGGTAGTTCTGGAGGCCGGTCAGCGCGCTGGTCGCCGTCTGGACCGTCACGCCGTGGATCACGCGCGTCTCGATCCCCCGCTCGTGCGCCCGGAGTCGGAGGTCGACGTGGGTCGTCGAGATCATCGTATCGCCGGCCGTCAGGAAGGCCACGTCCTCGCGCTCGGCCGCCGTGAGGATGTCCTCGGGGTGTTGTTCGACGCCGGCGCGGTCCCGGACCTCGATCGACACGTCGTGGTACGCTTCGAGGTCGTCGATCGACGTTCCGATCAGCCTGCTGGTGTAGAACTCCGCGTAGGCGCGATCGGCGCCCCGGAGCGCCTCCTGGCCCTCGACGGTGATCGATCGCTCGTCGTAGAGTCCGAGGCCGATGAAGGTGAGCATGGGGGCACGTACTGCGAGCGGCGGGAATACCCTTTCGAGACGGCTCGCGGCCGCGTGAGTACCGATCGCCGTTCTCAGTCGGTGTCGACGATCGCGACCGCCTCGATTTCGACCAGGTGATCGGGATCGATCAGCCGCTGTACCTCGACCATACTCGTCGCCGGCCGAACGTCGCCGAAGAACTCGCCGTGGGCCGTTCCGATCACCTCCCAGTCGTCGATGTCGGTGACGTAGATGCGGGTTCGGACGACGTCCTCGATCGACGCGCCGGCTTCCGCGAGCGAGTCTTCGATGATCTCGAGCGCCCGGACGGTCTGTGCGTACGGATCGCCGACACCCACGACGTCACCGTTCCCGTCGGTCGCCGTCGTGCCCGAAACGCGGATCTCGGACCCGGTACGGATCGCCCGTGAGTAGCCGACAATCGATTCCCACTCGGTGCCGCTAGAGACGCGCTGGCGATCCATAGATCGGACGACGGACGGGACGGATATAGTTCCGACTCCCCCCGGTGCCGATTCGATCGCGGGTTAGAACGAAAGGTGTGACGTCGAGGCGGGCCCGTCGTCGTCATCGTCATCGTGCGCACCGATTCCGCCCGCGTGGGCGAACGACACTTCGTCGTCGGTGAGGTAGACCGTGCCGTCCTCGATCGCGATGTCGATCGACGGGAGGGTCGTGTCGGCGGCCTCGCCGTTGTCGCAGTAGCCCGTACACGCGTCGAACATCGAGCCGTGTTTCGGACAGATAATCCGGCCGTCGCGCATCGCGACGCCGCGGCCGGTATCGAACCGCTGGGCCTCGTGCGTACAGCGGTTGATCCACGCCTCGACGCCGTCGTCGGTCACAGACCGACTGCTCGTGGAACCGTGTTCCACGCTGTCGTCGGCCGCAGGCCGACTGCCTGTCGAGTTCTGCTCGATGCCGTCCTCGCACGGAACGAGAATGACCTCGTCCTGGTTTCCGTACCGATCCCAGATCGTGAACAGCCACGATCCCTCCTCGTGGACCGTCTCGACGGTCGTCAGCTCCGTCCGATCGGCCATGCTACGATCCATGTACGAAGGGCCCCTTGAAAATCCTTCACGATCGACGGCCCGATCGGCGTCGCCGACCACGACACGTCGTCGAGCGACCGACGGTTCGATCGGCCTCGCGTCTCGAAGCGTCACCATTACGGCGACCCGTCTCCGACTCCGGGTATGGAGGTGCCGTGCGTCCGCGTCGCGCGCGAGGAGGGCGAAGCGACGCGATCGCGACTCGCCGACGCGGACCTGATCGACGACGATTACGAGATCGACGTCGCGGATGGGGAACTCTACATCCCGGTGTCCGATCCCGACGCGGTTCCGGCGGAGTTTACGGTCGTCTCGCGGGCGGTCCCGGAACGCCGGTCCCAGACGATGCCCGCCGATCTGCTGGGGTTCGAACCGTCCTACGAACGCCTCGGCGACGTGGTCCTGCTCGACGAGGACAGCCGGGAACGCGCCCTCGAGATCGTCCAGGCGATCGTCGACTCGGACCTGCCGGTCGAGACGGTCCTCAACAAGCGATCGAAGGTGAAAGGCGAGACGCGGGTCCGCGACTGGGAGGTCCTCGCGGGCGAGGGGACCGAGACGGTCCACCGGGAGTACGGCTGCGAGTTCGCGCTGGACCTCGACGCGGTGTACTTCTCGCCGCGGCTGGCCACCGAGCGCCACCGCGTCGCCGAGCAGGTCTCGGCCGACGATCGGGCGGTCGACATGTTCGCCGGCGTCGGTCCGTTCGTCGTCCCGTTCGCGAAACGCGGCGCGGAGTGCGTCGGCGTGGACATCAACGAGGACGCGATCGAGTACCTGCGGGAGAACGCGCGCCGGAACGGGGTCGAAGACCGCGTCACGGCCATCCACGGCGACGTCCGCGAGGTCGCCGGCGAGTACGCGGACTGGGCGACGCGACTCGTGATGAACCTGCCCCACAGCGCCGACGAGTTCCTGGACACCGCCGTCGAACTCGCGAGCGACGAGTGCGTGCTCCACTACTACGACATCCAGCACGAGGACGATCCGTTCGGGCCGGGCGAACGCGCGATCCGCGCGGCCGCACGACCCGAGTACGAGATTACCGTCGAGAACCGCCGCGTCGTCCGCTCGTACGCACCCCACGAGGAGAACGTCTGTCTGGACGTCCGTCTGGAGCGATCGGCCACGCAATAGCGTCGCACGACCGGTCCGATTCGCAACCCTTATGGCTGGTATCGATCTTACGTTGAAGTGCGCGACGACGTGGGCGTGCCGGTGTCTTGCCGAGAGGAGCGAGGCAAGGCTCGGGACACGAACGCAGTGAGTGTGCCGGTGTAGCTCAGACTGGCAGAGCGAATCCTTCGTAAGGATTAGGTCGAGGGTTCAAATCCCTCCACCGGCTCTTTCTGCCGAACGAAGTGAGACTGAAAAGCCGCAGGGAGGGATTTGAATCAGGGTGGAGCTTCGCTCCGACCGTGGTTCACAATCCCCTCCACCGGCTTCTTTTTCGCCGAACTGTCCCGCAAGCCGGTGCGACGTTCTGGAGGGGTGTGGGCGATCGAAGTCGAATCGCGAGCGTCGCGGCCGATCGGCGTCGGACAGCACGGATCGCGTTCGGACCTGATGACCACGGACGATCGACTACACCAGTGCCGAGAGCCCGAGGACGACGGCGATCGCGATCGCAGGGTAGTCGAGGCGGCCGAACGACAGCGCCGGGAGTGTGGGATTCCACGCGAAACAGCGTGCCTGGAGTGCGAGGGAGAGTCGATCGGCGCGGTCGAACGCGCGTTCGAGGCCGAGGACGCCGATCGTGCTGGCGCGCTCGACGGCGCGCCGTTCGGTGCCGAGGCGGGCGGCCATGGCGTCCTGGATCGTCCGGAGGTCTGCCCGGAGCACCGGGAGGAACCGGAAGACGAGCGCGACCCCGATCCCGAGTAGCTGGCCCGGTTTGCCGGGGATCGTCCGCTGGATCGCGGCGCGAGAGTGGCGAACCGGCGTCGATCGGACGTAGGCGGCGCTGACGAGCAGGACGAGTAGGACGCGATAGCTCGCGCGAGCGGACGCGAGGCCGTCGCCGACGTCGATCCAGGGCGCGCCGAGGGACGCCGCCGCGACGATGGGCGCGAGCGCGAGAATCACCAGCGCGAAGCGGTAGGCGACCAGGGTCCGCCACAGCGGGACCCGCGCGGCCGCGAGGAGGAGCGCGGCCACGACCGAGAGCGCGAGGAGGGCGCGCGGACTCGTGTGGGCCAACGCCGTCGCGGCGAAGCCCATCTGCACCGCGAGCTTGGAGCGGGGGTCGAGCCGGTGCGCGATCGTCTCGTCGGGGTCGTAGGTGAGCATCGCTACTCGCGGTGTCGCCGGGAGCGTGGCACCCGTACCGGGAGGTCGGCGAGTTTGTCGAGCGCGCCGGGGAGCGTCCCGTCGACGACGACGCGGCCGTCCCGCATGGCGATCACGCGATCGGCCAGCGAGACCACGTCGCGGAGGTCGTGGGTTGCGAGGACGACGCCCGTCCCGTCGTTCGAGAGCGACGCGAGCCGATCGAGGACGGACCGGCGTGCGGGGTCGTCGAGTCCGGTGAACGGTTCGTCGAGGACGAGGTGGGACGGGTCCATCGCGAGCGCGCCCGCGATGGCCACGCGGGACTGCTCGCCGCCCGAGAGGGCGTCGATCCGATCGGTCTCGCGACCGGTCATGTTGACGGCGGCGAGCGCCGACTCGACGCGGCGATCGATCTCCGCGCGCGGGAGGCCGAGGTTCTCGGGGCCGAAGGCGACGTCGGAGCCGACGGTCGCCGCCACGAACTGGTCCCGCGGGTGCTGGAAGACCATCCCGACGGTCGAGCGAGCGCCCACCAGGTCGTCCCGGACGGGCGTGCCGTCGACGCGGACCGTTCCCGAATCAGGTTCGAGAAGGCCGTTACAGTGACGACATAGGGTGGTCTTCCCGCTCCCGTTCGCGCCCGCGAGCACGACGAACTCGCCGTCGTCGATCGTCAGGGAGACGTCCTCGAGGACCGGGACGTCCTCGAACCCGAACGAGACGGCGTCGAACTCGATCATCCAGCGATCCCCCGTCGACTGCTCATACCGGATCGAGTCGACCGCTTCGAACGACCGCGAGTGCGGCGGCGAGTTTGATGAGGTCGGCCGGCACGAACGGCACCGCGACCGCGACGGCGGCCTCCGGGAGACTCGTCGAGGCGATCCAGGCGAACCAGGCGATGCCGCCCGCGTAGACGATAGCGAGTCCGGCGAGCAGGCTCCCGACCACGAGCGGGACGGGGACGTCGGCGGGGTCTCGCGGCGAGACGTCCCAGTGGACGAGAAGGCCGATCACCAGGGCGCCGATCGGGAACGCCCAGAGGAACCCGGCTGTCGGTTCGGACAGGAGCACGCCGGGGCCGCCGGTTGCGCCGGAGAACACCGGCGCGCCCATCGCGCCGGCGGCGAGGTAGAGGCCGATCGAGAACGTTCCCCAGAGCGGGCCGAGGTAGAGGCCGGCGAGAAAGACCACGAGTACCTGGAGCGTGACCGGTGCCGGCGACAGCGGGTACGGGATCGTGACGATAGCGGCCGCACCCATCAACGCCGCCAGTAACGCGGCTCGAGCGACGGCTCTGACGGTTTCGCCTCCAACGAGTTCGACGTCTGACTGTTCCGTTTCCATACAGCCGGATCGTTCGTATACTCGGATCAATACTTCGGTTTACGACACCGGTCTCGGTCACAACCATCGCTCTCACGCGTTCGCACTGGTTCGTACGCGTCGCGCGATCGGCTCGAAACAGCGGGCTACCTGTCGGTTCAGGCGACTGTCCGGTCGCGTCGCGTAACGTGGCTTCCCCGTCCTCGGACGGGACTTTCTCGGTTGGAAGAATTCGTTTCGCCCAGTAACGTCCGATTGTGTCCGCGATGCAACCGAAACGAACGGCGTCCTTATGCGCTCGTTCGATCCCTCGTGAGGGAGCTATGGGTTCGAGTAGCACGGCAGTACGGCGTGGGGGAGTTCGGTGGACAGGATCGACGTTTCGATCGCGGACCGGGACTGCGGCCCGGGGCGAATGGACGGGTTCGACGCGGAGGAAGGGTCTATGACACGATCGTCCGCGACGGCGGCAGTGGTGGTCCTCGTCGCCGTCGGAATGGCGACGAGCGTGGTCGCCCTGCCGCTCCTCGGTGGTGGGACCGGGAACGTCGGTGACGCGGGGGCCGACACGGACGGGGTCGTTTCGGCCGCTGACGGCGAGACGCAGTTCGATCGCGAGGCGGCGACCGGGACGACGAACCCGCGACTGGTCTCGATGGAACCGACGACGGCGTCGACGAGCGACGGCGGGGGTGCGACCGCGTCGCTCTCACAAGCACAGGAAGACGCCGTCGAGGCCGGCGTCCAGGAGGGGATCGACCTCGTCCAGTCCCAGGGGGTCGAGGTGACCCAGGAGCAGGAGGCCGCCGCAATCGAGGGGGCGCGCGAGTCGGTCGCCCAGCACCAGGAGGCCTCCGTCGAGCAGGTCCAGGAGGCGACGAAAGGGGCAGTCCACGGCACGCTGATCCAGCAACAGCGCGTCGAGGTCGAGCAGGTCCAGTCGGCGGTCGGCGGGGCCACCGACGGCGCGCTGGCCCAGTACCAGACGGTCGAAGCGAGCCAGATGCAGAGCGCGACGTGGGGGGCGACACACGGTGCGATCGCCCAGAAACAACGCGTGACCGTCGAGCAGATCCAGGTGGCGACCCGCGGTGCCGCCGCCGGGGCCGCGAGCGAGGCCGGCGACAAAGACGTCCGGGAACAGCCGAAGATTCAGGAGGCGGCCCAGGGGGCGGCCTACGGCGTGCTCGAGCAGTACCAGAAGATTACGGCCGAGCAACGGCAGCGGGTCTCTCTAGAGCACGTCCAGAACGCTGCTGCCGGCGCGTCCGCGGGTGCGCTCGACGGGAGTACGAGGGCGGCGCTCGAAGGGGAACAAGACGTCGACGTCGAGCAGCGCCAGCGGGTGACGATCAAACAGGTCCAGAAGGCGGCCGCGGGCGCGGCGGCCGGCGCGATCGTCCAGAAGCAGTCGGTCTCGGTCGAGCAGACCCAGGCGGCGGCGCGCGGCGCCGGGAGCGGGCCGCTAAAACAGGTCCAGCGGGTCACCGTCCGGCAGGTCCAGCGGATCTCCATCACGCAGATCCAGGAGGCGTCCTTCGGCGCGGCGAAGGGATCGATAACCCAGAGCCAGGAGGCGACGGTCGAGCAGATCCAGGCGGCAGCCGACGGGGCCTCTCAGGGTGTCCTCGTCCAGCAACAGGAGGTTTCGATCACGCAGATCCAGTACGCCGCGCTCGGGGCCGCGAAGGGGTCGATCGAGTCGGCGGTCCAGCGTCAGATCGTCGAGGTCGAGCAGATCCAGGCCGCAGCACGCGGCGCCGGGGAAGGGGCGGTGATCCAGAAACAGATCGTCGACGTGGTCCAGGTCCAGAAACTCGCCGAGGGGACCGCCGGCGGCGTGCTCGTCCAGTACCAGGAGGCGACGATCGAGCAGATACAGATCGCGGCCCGCAGCGCCTGCCAGGAGACGGCCCGCGTGGTCCAGTACCAGCGGATCAGCATCACACAGCTACAGATCCTGAGCCAGGAGACGGCGTCCGACACGGCCGCCTTCGCCGTCGACGAGGGGGTCGACGACGAAACCGAACTCCGGCAGTTCGCGAGGACCGACTCCGAACAACGAATCGAGGAGGTCGACGAACTCGAGGGCGAGGCGTCGATCGCGTTCGAGGCCCAGGAAAGCGACGGCGATCGCGTCGTGATCGACGAGGTCGACCTCTCGGAGGGCGGCTTCGTGGCCCTCTACGCGGGAGACGACGTGGGTCTCGAACCCGACGCCGTCCTCGGGGTCTCGGAGTTCCTCGAGGCCGGCACGCACGAGGACGTCGAGATCCAACTCGACGACCCGATCGCCGAGGAGCAGTCGCTGATCGCCGCCGTCCACCTCGACACGGACGACGATGGGTCGTTCGACTACGCCGACACCGGTGGCGAGGACGATCAGCCGTACGTCACGCCTGATGGGTCGCCGGTCTTCGACACGGCGGTCGTCGAGGCCGAAGACGACGCGGACGAGGAAGACGTGGCCGACGAGGACGAAGATGCAGAGGCCGAACCCGAGGCATCGCTCTCGGTCGTCGACCAGACGGGCGACGGCGAGACGCTGACGATCGAGGAAGCGACCGCCTCGGTCGAGTACGCGATCACGGCCGAGTACGACGATGCGTCCGTCGAGAGCGACACGTTCGACGCGAACGAGACGATCGAGAACGAGTCCCTCGACCTCGATCCGCCGATCGAGGAGAACGCGACCGTCGACGTCGCGCTCGTCGGCCCGGACGGCGAGGAACTGGCAAACGAGACGATCGAGTACGCGATCGCGGACGAGGCCGACGGCGACGACGAAGCGCCGGAGGCGTCGCTGACCGTCGAGGATCAGGACGGCGACGGTGAGAGTCTCGTCGTGGACGAGGCGACCGCCTCGGTCGAGTACGTTCTCACTGTGACCGACGAGGACGGTGAGCAACTGGGCGAGAGCGACACGTTCGCCCCGGATGAGACGATCGAAAACGAATCCCTCGATCTGGAACCTCCGCTGGAGGACGACGCGGCGCTCGCGGTCGCCGTCGTCACGGCCGGCGAGGACGGTGACGACGCGACGCTCGCGAACGAGACGATCGAGTATACGATCGCGGACGAAGCGCCGGAGGCGTCGCTGTCGGTCGAGAATCAGACGGGTGATGGCACGAACCTGACGGTCGAAGAGGCGAACGCCTCGGTCGAGTACTCGCTCACGGTGACCGACGAAGACGACCAGCGGATCGGCGAAACGGGCCCGTTCGCTCCCGGGGAGTCGATCGAGAACGAGACGATCGATCTCGATACACCGCTCGAAGACGACGCGACGCTCGACGTCGCAGTCGTCGACGAAGCCGACGAGGAACTGGCAAACGAGACGATCGAGTACACGATCGAGGAAGACGAACCCGTGGCGACGCTGTCGGTCGCCGATCAGGAGGGCGACGGGGAGACGCTAACAGTCGAAGAGACCAACGCCTCGGTCGAGTACGCGCTCACCGTCGTCGACGAGGACGGCCAGCAGATCGGCGAAGCAGGTCCGTTCGATCCGGACGAAACGATCGAGAACGAGACGATCGATCTCGACCCGTCGCTCGAAGACGATGCGACGCTCGAGGTCGCTGTCGTTTCCGCCGCCGATCCCGAGGCGGACCCCCTCGCGACCGAGACGATCGAGTATACTCTCGTCGAGGCGTTTGCCGTCGAGTACCTCGACTGTTCGAACGCCGAGGTGACCGGGACGTTCGAGGAGGGCGACGAGATTATCGTCACAACTGGCTTCTACGAGTCGGGCGCGGACGGCAATTCGGTCGGCGAGTACGCGATCACCGTCGGCGAGGACGTGCCGGCCCCGTTCGACGGGACGCTCACCTACGAGACTGGCCAGGAGTTTACCGCCACCGAGACGGACGCGGGTGCGACCGTCGAGGTGCCGTCGGGTGACTTCGGTGCTGCGATCACCGGCTTCGCCTCGCCCGACGCGACCCCCGGAGAGATCGATAATCCGAACCCGGACGCCGAGCAGTGCATCCTCGAGGTCCGGCCGGAACTGCCCGCGATCACCGTCGTGGAGACGACGCCGACCGACGACGGGATCGACGTGACCTTCGGCTACGACAACCCGAACGACGCGCCCCTGATCGTCGACAGCGAGTTCGTCGAGGGGACGACGGTCCAGGAGCCGATCGAGGAACTCCAGCCCGGCGAGAACACGTTCACCGTCGAGTGGACGCCCGCGTCCGACGACGAACGGGTGGTCTGGGAGGTCGACATGACCGGCTACGATTACGAGGGTGTGCTCAGGGCCGAGACCGCAACCGCCGGCGAGATCGATCCGTCCAGCGCCGAGACGGGGGCGGAGGAGCCGATCGACGAGCCGGCGGAAGACGCTCCAGTCGAGCCTGGCGACGAGTCCGATGGGACGGACGGGGACGCCCCAGCCGATTCCGACGATTCGGATGCTGATGAGAGTCCAGGCGAGGAGTCACCTGCTGAGAGTCCGGACGAGGAGCCACCTGCTGAGAGTCCGGACGAGGGGCCGTCCGACGAGCCAACTGGTGAGAGTCCGGGCGACGATCCGTTCGACGACACCTTCGACGGCGTCTCCGGCGCCGGGGCGACGTAGCCACCGGTTCAGGATATCGTGTGGTCGATCGTTGGAAAACGAGTGTGGCGCGCGATCGTCGTTCGTTCTCGTCTCGCCCGCTCAGTGCTGGTGGCCGGTCGCTTCGCCGAAGGTGACGCCGAACCGTTCCTCGAACAGGTCCATCACGCGCTCCTCCTGGGCCTCGAGTTCCGGGTCCGTCTCCTCGCCGTGGTGGACGAGGTGGTGAGCGCGGCTGGCGAACGACAGCAGCGTCACGTCACCGATCGTCTCGGCGGTGCTCTGGTCGCCTTCCGCGACGAGGTCGACGAGTCCGCTCGGGATCGTCACGTCGTCGCTGGAGCCGTCGTCGGAGCTGATCGAGATCGTCGTCGTGTCTACTTCGTCCGTCATACCACTACGGTCGTGAAGCGCACCTATAGGTGCTGTGGCTTGGGGCGACGTCGCCGGAACCCGGTCCGTCGTGGGTTCGCGGCGTCCGGGATCGCCGGTGTGTTTTTGCGCGTCGCAGTCGAAGCATCACGTATGCCTACCGTCGAACTCGAAGCGGAGACGATCGAACGGCTGGACGCGCTGCGCGTCGAGGACGAGTCCTACGACGAACTGGTGACCGAACTCATCAACATCTACGAGGCCAGCGAGTACACGATGTTCCACGCCGGCGATTGATACGGTCTGCTGGAACGAGTGTCCGATTCAACCGCGATCGACGGTTGCGCCGGAACCGACTTCCAGTAGTCCGTACGAGCCGGTTCGCGCCTGCAGGGGAGCGCGAGTAACGCGCGAGCGTCGTTCGGAAAATTACCGTTCCCCGGCTGCGGTGCGCCGCACCGACTCCCACCGCCCGTTCGTCTCGAGGTGTGACTGCAGTTCGTCGGCGTACTCCTGGGTGAGCTGTTCGGCGGCCCGGCGTTGCTCCTCGTGTGACCCGCCGTCGTCTCCGCCGTCGAGTCCGAGCGCCCCTTTGATCGAGTCGAGGACTCCGCCGCCGGACGATCGCGAACTCGAGCCGCCGGCCTGGCCCCCCATCGCGCCCATCCCCGTCTGGATGTTGTCGAGTTCGGGGATGACCTGCTCGACCTTCTCCGTGTTGGCGACGATCCGCGCCCGATCGGGATCGTCCGGGTGTTCGATCTCGAACTCGGTCGCGGTCATGATCAGGCTCCACTGCTGGCTCGAGAACTTCGAGCCCTGGATCCGCGAGGAGAACTCCTGATCGACGGTCATCCGTGCCCCGACGATCCGGTCGGTCCAGTTCGTGTCGCTCATGGCCCTCGATTGGGTCGGTGCCGGTATCAGCGTTTCCCTCGGCGGCGGGGCTGGCGGGCCGCGGCCGGCCGATCGTCGGTCAGTCCAGTCGCTCCGAGGTCTCTTCGTACCGGGTCGACAGTTCCACGTACCGATCGGCCGTCGTCTCGAGGTGTGGGTCGTCGACCGCCGCTTTCGGTTCGGCCGGCGTCCCGGCGACGAGCGTCGACGGCGGAATCTCGGTCCCCTCCGTGACGACGCTTCCGGCGGCGACGACCGCGCCCTCGCCCACGTGGGAATCGTCGAGTACGACGGCGTTCATCCCGACCAGCGCCCGTTCGGCGACGGTCGCGTCGTGGACGATCGCGCTGTGACCGACCGTGGCGTACGGCGCCAGTTCGGCCCCCTCGTGCATGACGGCGTTGTCCTGCACGTTGGCCCCCTCGCCGACGACGATCGTCCCGTGATCGCCCCGGAGCGTGGTGTTCGGCCAGACGCTGGCGTCGTCCTCGATCACCACGTCGCCGATGACGACCGCGGCCTCGTCGACGTACGCGGAGTCGGCGACCCGCGGTTCCATCCCGTCGAACGATCGTAACATGGGTGGTGCTGTCTCGGGGAGCGTCTTGAACCCCGGGGTTCCGCCGACGCGGGACCGTGAGCGCTGCGTTCCGGGCGACTGGGGTCGACACGCACGAGGTCATCGGAACCGACGTAGTTCGATCGGGTCGCCGACACTGACGGTCAGGACTCCCAACGTGTGTTGGCACCATCGATAATGGCGGCAGCGTGAAACCGGCGACGTGCAACGGGGTCAGTGCCACCCGCGACCAGGAGACCCCGTTGCTGTGTCATCGCAGGCACCTGACCTCCTGACTGGGATTCGGCTTCCCTTCCATTCCGTCTTCTCTCGACCGCCCGTCGCCAGTCGGTAGATTGGGCGCGAGCGAGACCTGTCCCGCAATCGGTCAGGAATCGTCGTCCGGCGGGCGTTCCGAGAGGCGATCGAACCGATCCTGAAGTCGCTCGCGTCGGTCCCGTTCCGCGTCGGGGCGGTACGTCACCTCCCGAAGCGATCCGTCCGCGAGTTCGACGTCGAAGACGGCCCCGTCGTGGCGACCGTCCGGCGGGAGTCGCTCCACGTCGACGGTGCGTTCGTCGACCACCGTTCCCGCCTCCTCGAGCAGGAGTACGGCTGTGGTCTCGTCGACGATCCGGTCGAGCGTCGCAGTGTAGCGGTCGGTCATGGCGCTGTCGGTACAGTGCTGGGTCGAGAATCGGTCGGTACAGTCGTCGATCGATCGATCGACGGCCGGTCGGCCGTCGGCACGGCGTTCGATTCGTGTTCGCTCGTCGTCGAGTCGTTCCCCTGGTTGTCGGCCGATGGCGCGTGTTTCGCCTCGGTCAGAGCCAACGGATCCGTCGACGCGTCTCGTTCGGTCGTCATCGAAACGGTCCGGCCGTCGGTCTCGAGTACGACGTCACCGTGGACGCCGGTCCAGTAGGTCCGGACGTTCCGATCGGCGAGCGACTCGAGCACCTCGTCGTGGGGGTGGCCGTACTGGGAGTCGGCGGCGCTCGAGACGATCGCGATCTGGGGGTCGACGGCGTCGAGGAACGGTTCCGTCGACGAACTCGAGGAGCCGTGGTGGCCGACCTGGTAGGCGTCGGCGTCGATCTCGTCGCTCCGCTGGTCGACGAGCCGTCGTTCCGCGTCCCCGCTCGCGTCACCGGTGGTCAGGTAGGTGAACTCGCCGAACTCGATCGCGAGGACGAGACTGCTGTAATCGAGGTCGTCCGTCTTATCGACAGTGTCCGCCGGCGGATGAACCAGGCTCGCCTCGACAGCGTCGTTCTCGAGGGAAAGGTCGTAGCCATCCCCGACTTCGAACAGGGTCACGTCGTAGGTCTCGACCGCGTCGAGGTACTCCTCGTAGGTCTGGCTCGCGTGGACGACCCCCGAGTCGTAGACCGCGCCGACGCCGTCGCCGCGCTCCTCGAAGTGTTCGATGACGGCTGCGTGACCGCCGATGTGATCGGCGTGGCCGTGGGTCGCGATCAGGTGATCGACCCGATCGATCCCCTGGCCCTCGAGATAGTCGATGACGTCGCGCCCGTCGTCCCGCCAGTCGCCCGAATCGATCAGGATCGTCTCGCCGTGTGGGGTGACGATCAGCGTCGCGTCGCCCTGCCCGACGTCGATGTGGTGTATCTCGAGTTCGCCGTCGATATCGTCGTCCTCGGTTTCGTACTCGTCATTTGCGCCAAATCCGACGGCGTAGCCGGCGGAGACGACCAGTCCGGCGACGAGCACCACTACCACCAGTCCGCGGCGCATATCCCGACGTGGGCATGGACAAATATGTGGCTTGTGACTAGTTCACACTGGTTGACATCAGGACGGTCCGTCGCGACTGGAGGGCGGGGACCATCCCCGTCGCGACTGCGGGACGGCCTCGCGAGGGCGCTAGAACGCGTCTCCTTCGAGCGTCATCTCCGCGTGCAGGTCGGGCTTGACCGCGTCGTGGACCTTGCAGAGTTCGTTGGCCCGATCGAGGATCTTCTCGGCGGTCTCGTCGTCGACCTCGGCCTCGACCTGGATGTCGAACGCGATCGACTCGAGTTTGTCGTCGTCGTTGAGTTCGCCCGTCGACTCGATGGCCACGCGGCCGAGGTCGTCGACGCCGCGCTGCTCGCCGCCCACCCGGAGTGCGGGGACGTAACAGGACGCGTAGGCGGCCAGCAGCGATTCGAGCGTGTCGGGCGCGTCCTCGCCGGTCGCGTCGATCGTCGTCTCGAAGTCACGAATCTCGTTCGTCGCGCTGAACCCCTCTTCGGAGACAGTGGTTACCTGTTTCGCCATCGCAGTCGAGACGACTACAGCCGGCGGTGTAAACGTTGTTCTCGATTGCGGGACAGTTCGCCCGGGTGACAGCGAAGCGGTCCGATCGCAGCCGCTCATACGGACTGCCGTACGTCAGTGCCGGAGCGACCGCGAGCAGTCCTGCGGGTGCTCCGGAACACAGGTACAGCGGACCGTCTCACCCGAGGTCGAACGATTCGTCGCCCTCGAGGGCGACGACCTCGGTGCCGCTGCCGGTCGCGCGGACCTCGCGGGCGAAGTCGTCGGGGTCCTGCTCGATCGGCGGGAAGGTGTCGTAGTGCTGCGGGAAGGCGTAGTCGACGTCGAGCCAGTCGACGGCGACCGCGGCCTGCCACGGCCCCATCGTGAAGTGGTCGCCGATCGGGACGGCCGCCGCGTCGGGTTCGAGGTACGGACCGATGACCTCGCGCATCTCGGTCATGAGGCTCGTGTCGCCGGCGTGGTAGAACGTCGTCGAGTCCTCGTCGGCTACCTGCGTGGGCTTCGTATCGGAGACGACGAACCCGGCGGGCATTCCGCCGCTCGCGTCGTTTTCGGTCATGATCCCGTTCGTGTGGTCCGCACGGACCATGGTCACGAAGGCATCGCCACACTCGACGGTGCCGCCGAGGTTCATCCCCATCCCACCGACCGCGTCGTCGAAGCCGAACTCCGCCTCGCAGTAGGAGACGAGTTCGGGTGTCGCCACCAGCGTCGCCTCGGCGAACTCCTCGGCGTGGGCGATGTGGTCGGCGTGGCCGTGGGTCAGCAACACGTAATCGGGCGTCTCGACGTCCGACGGATCCAGGTCGGTCTTCGGATTGTCGAAGAACGGATCGATCAGCAATTCGGTGTCGCCAACGGTGACGTGCCACGTCGAGTGGCCATGCCAGGTGACTTGCATAGCATTCGATCGGTTCGTCCGACGTAAACTTAAAATTGAGCGGCCCCGGACCGGGACCCGGTTACCCTCCCGCCGTCCGTCGTCGACGCGGGCGGGATCGACCGGGAATCGGTCCCCGGGATGGATCGTGTACGATCACCCATGTTTATACGGGAGTCTTTGCTACGATAGCATGCCGCACGCGGACTGACACACCACGCATGCGGTCCGGTCGCGCACCCCGCGATCGCGCTCTACACGCGTCGAGCACAGTGAGCCGGGCGAGTTCACGAGGGAGGATCCTCAGCGATGCTCGACGAGTACGGCGACTGCGGGTGCCGATCCCGCGATCGATCGGTTCCTGCCGTCGATGCCGTACCGTTTTTTGTACGGGGTTCTTACGGGGACCATGCTCGCACTGACGCTCGAGGAGTTCATGGTGGAGTTGAACGACGGATCGATCAAGAACGTCGGCCCGAAGAACAAGTCTGCGACGGTCAAACTGTTCGACGTCGAGTCCGCCGAGGCACGGGAGTTCGGCGACAAGCGCGTCAAACTCGTCTTCGAGGACGACGACGGCAACGAGATCCAGGTGTCGCTGTTTCCCGACGACGTTCGCAAGATCGCCGACGACATCGAGGCGCTCGAGGACGACTCCCCGGTATTCGAGTGAGAAACGTACACGAACGATCGTGAACGATGTGTGCGTTCATCCCGAACGCATTCCGACAACCGTTTTAGGGCGAAACTGCTTGGTCCGGGTAGATGGGTAACTGTATCATCTGCGGCACACCCGTCGACGGCGAGATCTGCGAGAGCCACGAAGAGGATGCCGTCTTCGAATTCGACGGCAATTCTCCCTCGCAGCTGACTCCCGGTCGCTACTACCGGGGGACCGTCGACGGTTACGCCGATTTCGGGGTCTTCGTCGATATCGGAGACCACGTCACTGGCCTGTTGCACAGAAGCGAACTCGACAAACGACTCGAGAGCCTCGACTGGGAGCCCGGGGACGACGTCTTCGTCCAGGTGCTCGATGTCCGGGACAACGGGAACGTCGACCTCGGCTGGTCGATCCGCCAGCGCGAACGCGAGTTCCGTGGGAAGCTGATCGACACGGGGACCGACGAAGTACGTCCCGAGGAGTTCGAGGACGACACGGACGAGACGGCAAACCACGCCAGCACGACCGACGACGCGGAGGACGCAGCTGGCGACCCTCAGACGGGCGCCGACGACGGCGGTCCGACCGGGACGGAGACGGCCGCCCCGGACGCGAGCGAAACCGTCACGAGCGGGAGCGGGTCCGTCGCGACCGAAAGCGCCGCCGCGTCGGCGCCAGCGACCGACGACGCGGCCGACGCCGAACCGGAGGCCGAACCCGCACTCAACCGCACGACGGTGGATTCGATCGACTCTCAGGTCGGCAGCGTCGTTCGCCTCGAGGGCGAGATCACCGGCGTTCGCCAGACCAGCGGTCCGACGGTCTTCGAACTCCGCGACGAGACCGCGACCGTCGAGTGTGCGGCGTTCGAGGAGGCCGGCGTTCGCGCCTACCCCGACGTCGAAATCGACGACGTCGTCGCCCTCGAGGGCGAGGTCGAACGCCACCACGGCGAGTTGCAGATCGAGACCGAATCCCTCGAGATTCTCGAGGGCGAAGACCGAGAGACCGTTCACGACCGACTCGAGAACGCGATCGAGAGCGAGGCCCGACCGGCCGACGTCGACCTGCTGGCCGACCACGACGCCGTCACGGCCGTCGAGGACCACCTCGCCGACGCCGCGACGGCCATTCGGCGGGCCGTGATGGAGGCCCGCCCGGTCGTCGTCCGCCACGGCGCGACCGCCGACGGCTACGTCGCCGGGGCCGCGATCGAACGCGCCGTCCTCCCGCTGATCCGTGAGAAACACACCCGCGAGGACGCGGAGTACCACTACTTCGAGCGCCGACCCCTCGACGGTCGCGTCTACGACATGGACGCCGCGACCAACGACGTCACGTCGATGCTCGAGGCCCGCGATCGCCACGGCGAGCAACTCCCGCTCGTCGTGCTGGTCCACGCCGGGTCGACCGTCGAGTCCGTCGACGGCTACGATTTCCTCTCGATGTACGACGCCGACGCGCTCGTGATCGACGATAGCCGCGCCGACGAGGAGATCGTCGACGCCGTCTCCGTCGCGGTGACGCCCTCGCTCGAGGGCGCCGACGTCTCGGACGTGACGTCGACGGCGCTCGCGGCCAACGTCGCCGCGCACGTCAACGACGACGTGCGATCGGACCTCGAACACCTCCCCGCCGTCAGCTACTGGGAGAACGCACCCGCCGACTACGTCGACCTCGCGGCCGAGGCCGGCTACGACGAGACGGACATCGCGAACCGGCGCGAAGCCGTCGCGCTCGAGGCCTACTACCAGTCCTACAAGGACAAGCGCGAACTCGTCATCGACCTGCTGTTCGAGGACAGCGAGGCGGCGTCACGGAACGACGGTCTCGCCGCCCACGTCTCCGAACAGTTCCGCGCGAAACTCGAGACCGAACTCGAGACGGCCCAGGAGAACTGCGCGGTTCGCGGCGTCGACGGCGTGACCGTCACGCTCCTGGATACGGACGCGTTCACGCACCGGTACGACTTCCCGACCACCGTCCTGTTGCTGGACGAACTCCACCGCCGCGAACGCGATCGGGCCGACGTCCCGTTCGTGACGCTCGGCGTCGGGTCGGACGAACTTCACGTCCGCGCGACGGAGTCGCTGAACGTCCGCGACCTCGGCGATGCGATCGCCGAGCAGGTACCCACCGCGGGCGTCAGCGTCGTGGGCGGTGCGGACGGCCACGTCGAGTTCCTGCCGGGCGAACGCGATGCGGTCCGTGAGGCTGCGATCGACGCACTCGCCGAGACGCTCGCGTAAGACGCACCCTTCTCCGCTGTCGACGACCCCCGAGAGCGGCGGTGACGGCGAACTGGGACAGGAGTGATCGATGGGCGACCGTCGAACGGCGTGAGAATCGCTTCAGGACGACACCGGTCTGGCGTCGGCGCGAATCGACTCGAACACGCCGGTCGCCCACTCGCGCGCGATCCCCGCGTCGGTGTCGACGAACACGCGCATCGTGCCGGTGTCCTCGTCGTAGCCGGCGACGCCGACCCGATCGTCGAACAGCGCGAGGCCGTACGGGAGGGCGTCCCGCGTGTGGACGGTGACGGTTCCCTCGTCGATGGCCGTCGCGAGCGCCGCCTCCGACTCGTCTCGAAGCGTCTCGACGGCGTCGGGGACGTAGACGAGTTCGACGGCCCGTTCCCCGAAGAGTCCGTCGCCGCCGTCGTCGATTCCGGGCGGGATCATGTGCGTCGTGTTGAACCCGCGGAACGTCTCGCTCTCGCGCAGGAGCGACAGGAACCGTGCGATCGGCGCGTACGGCTCCGTCGGCGTGGCGACGGTGACCGTCGCGTCGGTGAACGGTTCGACGACGAACTCCTCGTGGTCCTCGCAGATGTACTCGAACAGCGGTTCGAGTCGACGCGCCGTCCGCAGGTACGTCTCGAACTTGCAGACGCCGTACGCGACGGTTTTGCCGTATCCGGTCAGCCGGTAGCGGCCGTCGACGCGCTCGCCGTACCCCTCGTCCTCGAGCCAGCGGACGAACCGGTGGCTCGTCGCCCGCGAGACGCCGAGCACCGCCTGGATCTCGGGCCGATCGAGCGGTGCTTCGAGCAGGACCCGTAGCAGGTCGCCGTGGCGGACGACGTCGATCAGCGTCTCGGTCTCGGGGTAGCGGTCACCGTCGCGCCGCCGTGTGTCTCGCTGGAGGTTTCGATCGTAGCTGATGAGTTCGTCGAGGAGATCGTGCGTCACGTGGTACTCACTCTCGCGGAGTCGATACTGCTAGTACACCGTTCGCCTGCTTAACCCTGTCTCACGCCGTGAGACGGGTTTCATTGTCGGATCTCGATCTCGGAAATCAAGTATAGGTCGTCCAGCCGCCTCCGGAGAAGCATGGGAACGACGACATCACGGATCGACCCCGAACGGACCGACGCCTTCCTCGAGAGCCTGCTCGAACGGGCCGCGAACACGATGTCCCTGTTCGGCATCTACGTCGGCGATCGGCTGGGGTACTACGACGCACTGGCATCGGCAGGGCCGCTCACCGCGCCGGCGCTCGCCGCGGAGACCGACACTCACGAGCGGTACGCCCGCGAGTGGCTCGAACACCAGACCGTCACCGGCGTCCTGACCGTCGAGACCCCCGGCGACGACCCGATCGACCGACGGTACGCGCTCCCCGCGAGCTACGTCGAGGTTCTCTGTGAGCCCGAGAGCCTGAACTACCTCGCGCCGCTCGCGGGGCTCGTCGCGGTGTTGGGTGCCCCACTCGAGGACGTCATCGAGGCGTTCCGGACCGGCGGTGGCGTCCCGTTCGCGGCCTACGGCGAGGCCTGCCACGAGGGAATCGCGGCGATGAACCGGCCCGCGTTCGTCACCCAGCTCGGCCCCGAGTGGCTCGCGTCGATTCCCGACGTCGACGCGGCGCTCCGGGACGGCGGTCGCGTCGCGGACCTCGGCTGTGGCCACGGCTGGTCCAGCATCGGCGTCGCCGAACACTACCCCGAGGCGATCGTCGACGGCTACGACCTCGACGCGGCCTCGGTCGAGCGGGCGACCGAAAACGTCGCCGAACGCGGGGTCGACGATCGGGTCACGGTTCACAACCGCGACGCGGGTGATCCCGGCATCGACGGCGACTACGACCTCGTGATGGCGTTCGAGTGCGTTCACGACCTCTCGGACCCGATCGCCGTCCTCGAGACGATGCGACGACTGGCGGGCGACGACGGCGCCGTCCTTGTCGTTGACGAGCGCGCCGGCGAGTCGTTCACCCCGGAGGGCAACGAGATCGAGCCGCTGCTGTACGGGTTCAGCGTCCTGCACTGCCTGCCCGTCGGCATGGTCGACGAACCGGCGACGGGTACCGGGACCGTGATGCGCCCGGACACGCTCGCCGAGTACGCGACCAGCGCCGGGTTCTCGTCCGTCGACGTGCTGCCGATCGAGAACCTCTTCTTCCGGTTCTACAGGCTCCACCCATGACCGCGACTGCCCCCAGTGCCGACCCGATCGGGGGGTCCGACGACCCGCGCATCCCCTGGGACTCGCCGACGGTCCGCATCGTCCTCCTGAGTACGCTACTGGCGCCGCTCGGGGTGCCGCTGGTCAGTCCGACCCTGCCGATCGTCCGCGACACGTTCGGCGTCAGCGAGGCGACGGCCAGCCTGGTGATCAGCGCGTACTTCGTCGCCGGAATCGTCCTCTCGCCGTTCATCGGGGCGCTGGCCGATCGGCTCGGTCGGCGGTTCGTGCTCGCGGCGAGCCTCGTCGTCTTCGGCCTCGCGGGCGGCGTGATCGTCGTCGCCCCGTCGTTCACGACGGTCCTGCTGGTGCGGGTCGTCCAGGGGACGGCCTCTGCTGGCATCTTCGTCGCGACGGTCACCATCATCGGCGACACTTTCGAGGACGCACAGCGAAACGCGGTGCTCGGGGTCAACACGGCCGTTCTCTCGGCCGGAGCGGCGATCTTCCCTGTCGTCGGCGGGGTGCTCGTCGCCGTCTCGTGGGACGCCCCGTACCTCCTGTACCTGCTCGCGGTGCCGCTCGGCGCGCTCGCCTGGTACCTGCTCGAGGAACCCGATCGGAACGGCGAGTCCGATCGCGACGACGGGACCTCGCCCGCGGGTGCCGAACGGGAAACGGCCACCGACGGCGGCACGGCCGCGAGGGGCGTGACGCTCGACGCGAACTACGTTCGCGGCGTGCTCGCCGCGATCGGCACGGCGAGCGTGCTGTCGATGTTCCTCGCCACGTTCGCGGCCGAACTCCTGCTGTTCGGCTCCGTCCTGACGGCGGTGCCGTTCCTGCTGACCGGGTCGCACGGCCTCACGCCCGCCATCGTCGGCGGCGTTCTCATGCTCTCGGAGGGCGTCTCGGTCGTCGTCGCGGCCGCGAACGGCCGGTTCGCAAAGCGGGTGGCGAACGCGACGCTCGTCGCGGTGGGGTTCGGCTGTCTGGCGATCGGCCTCGCCGTCGCCGGCCTCGCGGCCTCGGTCCTCGCGATCGCGGCGGCGACGGCGATCATCGGCGCGGGTGTCGGCCTCGTGTTGCCGTCGGTCGACGCGGAGGTGAGCGATCGGGTCGCGGGCCGCTACCTGGCGGGCGCGCTGAGTCTTCGCAACAGCACGACGTTCCTCGGTCGAACGGCCGGTCCCGTCGCGTTCGCCGGCGTCGCCGCGACGACCGGCTACGCGCCGCTGTTGCTCGTCGGCGCGATCGGCGCGGTCGCCGTCGCCGGGTTCGTCGTCGCGGGCGGGCGGTCGATCGACGACGGCGAAGTGTTCCCGACGCGGAGCGCGTGATCGTTCGGGTCACTCCTCCTCGGGCTCCTTCTCGGCACGTTCTCGGCGTTCTTTCGCCACCACCGTGGCGTCCGGCCAGGTGACGCTCCCCTCGAAGGGAATCCCGATCCGTTCGGCGGCGCGGGCGATCATGTGCGCGCCGGTCGGCACGGTCAGGAAGAGAAAGAGAATCCCCACGAGCGCCGTCAGCCCCTCGCTGCCGGGTCCGAAGTGGACGAAGCCGGCCACGAAGATGGCCGCGGTCCCGAGCGTCGTGGGCTTGCTCGTGGCGTGCATCCGGTTGTAGACGTTCGGCAGGCGGAGCATCCCGATCGTCCCGACCGACAGGAAGAACACGCCGATCGCGATCAGCGCGATCACGAGGCCGGTCCGGATCATTCGATCACCTCGCCTTCGGTGACGAACTTGGCGACGGCGACCGTCGCGATGAAGCCGATGATCGCGAGCACGAGACTCACGGTGACGAACAGCCCCCGATCGGTCTGGATGGCGAAGAGGACGGCGATGGCGACGACGTTCGTCGCGATCGCGTCCAGCGCGACCACCCGATCGGGGTTGGTCGGCCCCCGGATCACGCGGTAGCTACAGAGCACGCACAGTCCGCTGACGAGTATCAACGCCGCCCCCACCGCCGCGTTGAGCACGGCCGGATCGAACACCTCACTCATCGTCGACACCTCGGCGTTCGTGACTCCTGTCTCTTTCCCCGCCGGAGACGACGATTTCCGGCGGCCGATCGTCGGGCGACGCGTCCTCGTCGAACATCTCGAGCGCGTAGTCTTCCCACTCCCGGATGGGGGCGGCGATCGCCTCCGGGTCGCGGCCGTCGACCGCGTGGACGTACAGCGAGTTCGTCTCCTCGTCGTAGTCCAGGGTGACCGTCCCGGGCGTGATCGTGATGCTGTTGGCGATGGTCGTGATCGCGAGGTCGGTCTCGACCCGGAGCGGAACCAGGATCACCTCGGGCTCGATCGGCATCCCGGGCGAGAGCACCCGGTAGGCGACGTCGAGATTCGCGCGAACGATCTCCCACGAGAAGGTTGCGAGATAGCGGACTGCGGCCGGGAGCGCGCGCGTGCCGCGACCGAGGTCGATCCGCTTGACGTAGAGCCGCCGGAAGCCGAACGCGACCGGGAGGCCGACGGCCAGTCCCAGGAGGAACTGTCCGACCACCGCCGACGGGGTGAGTTCGACCCCGCGAACGAGGATCCACAGCAGGGCGAAGACGACGCCCGCGATCGGCCAGGTCCGGACCCTCATTCGTGCCCACCTCCCGTCTCGTCCTCGGCGACGAACTCGCCGACGGCCTCCTGGTATCCCTCGCTGTCCAGCGCGGCCGTCGCGGCGGCGTCGGCGAACTCGTAGACGGGTTCGAACCCGGCCCCGACCGCGACGATCGCCGCCGCGAGGACGACGAGAACGCCGACCTGAACCGCGTCGACGCTCGCGGTCTCGACGGCGTCCGTCCGCACGCCCCAGAAGCTCCGGTTCCAGGTCCGCGTCACGTACGCGATCGTCAGCAGCGACCCGACGAGCAGGAGAACGAGCACGGTCGTCGACTCCGCCCGCGCTGCCGCGTCGAAGACGAGGAACTTACCGAAAAAGCCCGACAGCGGCGGGATACCGACGAGCGCGAGCGACCCGACGAAGAACGCGATCGCCAGCGGCGGCGATCGGCCCGCAAGCCCGCCGAGATCGGCCAGTCGGCTCGTTCCCGTCGCCGACCTGACGGCACCGACGGCGAGAAAGAGCAGCCCCTTCGCCAGCGTGTGGTTGAGCGCGTACACCAGCGCGGCGACGATCCCGACGTGGCGAAGCGTCGGGTTCGCCGTCGTCGCCGCGATCGCGACGGGGATCGCGATGAACCCGACCTGCCCGATGCTCGAGTACGCGAGCACGCCCTCCATGGAGGATCGGCCGACGGCCCCGATCCCGCCGACGAGGATGCTGGCGGCGGCCATGACGAACAGGGCGGCCCCGACGAACGCGAGCGGCGAGTCTCCCGCGATGGCGACGCCGGTTCCCGGCACGTCGAGACTGACCGCGACCTGCGCGTCGGCGAAGACGGTAAAGGAGAGGCGGATGATCGCGTAGATGCCGACCTTCTTCGTCGCCCCGGCGAGCAGGGCGGCGATCTGTGGCGGTGCGGACCGGTAGGCCGTCGGGATCCAGAACTGGAAGGGGACGAGTCCGGCCTTGATCGCGAACACCGACAGCAACATGGCGAAGAGGCCGACGATCGGACCGAGATCGAGCCCGTAGGCCGCCGGTTCGGCGACTCGCCGGGCGAGTTCGGCCATGTTGAGCGTGCCGGTCGTGGCGTAGATGCCGCCGACGCCGAGCAGGAAGACCGCGCTCGCGAGCAGGTTCAGGGCGACGTACCAGAACGCGGCGCGGGTGTGTTGCGGGCCGCCGTAGTAGGCCACGAAGATGTAACTGGCCATCAGCATCACCTCGAACCAGACGAAGAGGTTGAACAGGTCGCCGGTGAGGAAGGCCCCGGTGACGCCCAGCGCGAGGAAGTGAAACAGGGGGAAGTAGTAGCTCCGCCGATCGAGTTCGGGCAGTACGCGGGTCGAGAAGACCAGCGACGCGATCCCGAGGATCGCGACCATGGTCAGCATGAACGCCGAGAGGCCGTCGACGACGAGCGTGATGCCGAACGGGGCCGGCCACCCTCCGACCTGGTAGGTCGCGATGCCCGGCGCGTCCGGCGCGAGGATGATATACCAGTCGATCGCCGCGACGGCGATCGCGTAGGCCGCCCCGCCGGCGACGCTCACGCCGATCCGCCCCCACGGCCGCCGGCCGAGCAACAGGCTACCGACGGCCGCCAGGAGAACGATCAGCATCGGCGCGATCACGAGCTGGGACTCGGACCCGATCGGCATCGCGGTCAGCGGCGTCGCCGCTCCCGTCGAACGGGCCGTCGCCGTCGTCAGCGTCGTCGTCATTCTCGATCACCCAGTTCGGAGACGTCCAGCGTGTCGTGTTCCTCGTAGACCCGGTAGGAGAGGACGAGCGCGAACGCGGTCATGCCGAAGCCGATGACGATCGCTGTCAGGACCAGCGCCTGCACCAGCGGATCGGCCGTCTCCGGCACGTGCTCGCCGTGGCCGGCCAGTACGGGCACCGAATCGGCGGTCCCCGGCGCGATGCCGCCCATCGCCAGCAGGTAGACGTTCGCGGCCTGACTGATGATCGCCAGTCCCCAGACGACCCGGATCAGGTCCCGCCGGAGGATCAGGAACGTTCCCAGCGCGAACAGCGCGCCGATCACGGCCGCGAGGACGATCGCCGTCATTCTGCCCCCACCACCGAGAGGATCGTGAGCAGGCCGCCGACGACCACGCAGTAGACCCCGAAATCGAACGCGAGCGCGCTCGCGACCTCGACGTGGTGGTAGATCGGCACGCCCTCGAATTCCCAGAACGTCTGCGTGAGGAAGGCCCGGCCGAACAGCAGCGGGACCAGTCCGCTGACGACGGCGATCGCCAGCCCGTACTCGAAGACGCGCCGGTAGGCCACGACGACCCGATCGCGCGAGGGCTCTTTACCGGGGTCGACGTCGCGACCGAGCACGCCGCGCTCCAGGAAGTCCAGGCCGAACGCGAGGTAGACGATCGCGAAGGCCGTCGTCGTGAGTACCCCACCGATGAAGCCGCCGCCGGGAAGGTTGTGTCCCTCGATAAACAGGGAGACGGAGACGACGAGGATGATCGGAACGATCACCCGGGCGGTCGTCCGCATGATGACCGTCGTCGTCATCGGTCCGCACCTCCGGTGTCGTCGGTCCTTGTCTCGTCACTGCTCGTCTCGTTCGTCTTCGCGTCGTCGGACGCCACCTCGTCGGTCCCCGTCTCGTCGCCGCCGGATCGCATGACGATCAGCGTCAGGATCGAGATGGCGGCCAGCGCGACGACG
The DNA here is from genome assembly GCF_059736495.1 of Halosolutus sp. YCN4. Taxonomy (NCBI): domain Archaea; kingdom Methanobacteriati; phylum Methanobacteriota; class Halobacteria; order Halobacteriales; family Natrialbaceae; genus Halosolutus; species Halosolutus sp. YCN4. The sequence goes on from NZ_JCASSM010000001.1 coordinate 209,272, forward strand.
ACGAGTTCGCCGAGCGTGTCGAAGCCGCGGAAGTCGACGAGGATCACGTTGACGATGTTCGTCCCGCCGCCCCGGTCAACGGCGTTATTGGCGTAGTAGCGGGCGACGTCCGTGCTCCCTTCGGAGCGGGCGTCGGTCGTGAGGAGGACGGTGAGAAACACCGTCGCACCGACCGCCACCGAGAGGACGGCGTCGCGGGCGACCCTGCCGAGGTCGACCTCGTAGTACTCGGGAATCTCCTCGATCACGAGCAGGAAGATCACGAGCAGGAGCGTCTCGACGACCAGTTGCGTCAGCGCGAGATCCGGCGCGCTCGCGAGGATGTAGAAGATGGCGAGCATAAAGCCGAGGATCGAGAGGGTGAGGATGCCGGCGACGTGCGAGTCGGACGTGACGACCGCGAGGGCGGCGACCACCGCCACCGCCAGCACGAGCGTGATCGCCGCCGTGGCCTCGACGCCCACGAGGTCGGCGGGGGCGACGGCCACCGTGGCGGCGAAACCGACGAGCGCGAACCCGGAGGTGGCAGCCAGCGTCCACGTCGCGTACGTCCGGAGCAGGCCGTTGTGGACCCGCGAACCGAGCCACGAGCCCACACCCGTGAGGTTGCCGACGACGGCGTCGTACCACCAGTTCGCGCTCACCGGGGGCGTCGCGGCCGGAACCGATCGGATCGCGTCGTGAATCCGATCGTAGAACGGGTAGGCGGCGAAGCCGACCCCGATCGCGATCGCGCTCATCCCGACGGGGGTCGAGTACGAGGTGGGGAGGCCGACGTGCATCGCCTCGGAGTCGGTCGCGGTCGCGTCGACGCCGGACTGGACGATGACCCGGACCGCGAGCTGAGGGTCGACGCTGACGACGGCGGCGATCGCGGCCAGGACGGCGGGCGGTACGATGAGCATGATCGAGGGTTCGTGTACGTCGCCGAGGTCGTCGGGACGGCTGCCGAAGAACAGGCCCAGAAACCGGAGCGAGTAGAGGACGGTGAAGATGCTCCCGAAGACGGCCACGGCGGGGTAGAGCCAGCCGAGCGCGCCGATGTCGTGGTAGTGGCTCGCCTCGACGGCCGCCTCGAACAGCAGTTCCTTCGAGTAGAAGCCGTTGAACGGGGGAATGCCGGCCATGCTGAGGGCGACGATCGTCGTGATGGCGGCCGTCACCGGCAGGTCGCGGCGGAGCCCGCCGAGGGCGTCGATCCGCCGGGTGCCGGCCTCGTGGGCGACGATCCCGGCGACGAGGAAGAGCGCGGCCTTGAACAGGGCGTGGTTGAGCAGGTGGAAGACGCCGGTCTCGGCCCCGTAGATCGACGTGAAGCCGAAGCCGGCGATCATCAGTCCGAGGTGACTCGCCGTCGAGTACGCCAGCAGTTCCTTGATGTCCGTGGCGGCGACCGCCAGGATCGCACAGACGGTCATCGTCGTCAACCCGAGCGTCGCGAACAGGAAGAGCCACTCCTCCCCGACGAGGATCGGGCGCATGCGACCGACGAAGTAGACGCCGACCTTCACCATCGTCGCGGAGTGGAGAAAGGCCGAGACGGGCGTGGGGGCGGCCATCGCGTTCGGGAGCCAGAAGTGAAGCGGGACCTGAGCGGACTTCGACCCCGCGCCGATCGCGAGCAGTCCGAGCACCGGCAGGAACAGCCCCCGATCGCGGAGGGCCGACTGCATCGCGTCGGGGTTCTCGAGCATCGCGGCGAGGTTGTAGGCGGATTCGACCGCGGGGACGTCGACCGCGACGATCGAGAGCAGGACGAAGCCGACCAGCAGGAAGAGGCCGCCGCCGACGGTGACGAGCATGGCCATCCGGGCGGCGTACTGCGAGGACTCGTCTCCGGTGTAGTGGCCGATCAGGACGAACGACGCGAGGCTGGTGAGTTCCCAGAAGAGGAAGATCGCGAGCAGATCGGCCGCCAGCGCGACGCCGACGATCGAGCCCATGAACGCGAGTAACGCGGCGTAGAACCTGGCGAGGTGCGATTCGCCGTGCATGTACGCGGGCGAGTACAGGAAAATGAGCGTCCCGATACCGGAGGCGAGCAGAGCGAACAGCAGGCCCCAGCCGTCGACGTAGAACCGCAGTGCGACGTCTATCGACGGGATCCAGGCGAGGGCGACGGTGTCGGGACTCGTCGTCGCTGCGTCGTACTGCGAGGCGAGCAACGCGAACGACGTTATGGCGACGACGGCGCCCGCGTAGCCGGTTCGCTCGCCGAGCAGACGGAAAAGCAGGGGCGTGAATCCTGCAGCGACGAACGGCAACGCGACCGCGGCGACGACCATCGCCAGGTCGGGTGACATCCAGTACGCCGGAGATAGGGCGACCCCACTCTTAAACGATTACCTTTCCGACCCGGGATTCGTGACGGAAACCAACGGACGACCGACTCGCCGCCCGGCGAGCGTCGGATCTCCTTCTGACGGAACCCGCGGTTCCGGAGTCCGACACGCTTATTCACGAACGGCGACGACCGTCCTGTAGTGAGTACCGAGACGCCCGATCCGACCGAAACCGACGCGTTCGAGCAGGTCTGTGAGACGCTCGTCGAGCGGATCCTCGCGGGCGAGATCGATCGCGACGAGGTCGAGAAAGCCAAACTCGAGGCCTGTTCGGAGCACTCGGTACCGAAGGTCCCCAAGAACTCCGAACTGGTGGACTACGCGCCCGACGAGCACCGCGAGGAACTCCAGTCGGTGCTCCAGCGCAAGCCGGTCCGGACGGCCTCCGGCGTCTCGCCGGTCGCGATCATGACCTCGCCCGAGCGCTGTCCCCACGGGAAGTGTCTCTACTGTCCCGGCGGGCCGGACTCGGAGTTCTCGAGTTCCCAGAGCTACACGGGCGAGGAACCCGCCGCGGCCCGGGGCGTCCAGAACGACTACGATCCGTACGGCCAGGTTCGACTACGACTCGAGCAACTCCGGGAGATCGGTCACCCCGTCGACAAGGTCGAACTCATCCTGATGGGCGGGACGATGACCGCCCGGAGCCACGACTACCAGGAGTGGTTCGTCAAGCGCGCCCTCGAGGCGATGAACGACTACGACGTCGAGAGGGAGCCCGAACCGGCCGAAGGCGAGAGCTTCGCGCAGGATCCCGAGGAGTACGAGTGGAAGTACCTCGAGGACGTCATCGCCGAGAACGAGACGGCGGACGTGCGCAACATCGGCACCACGTTCGAGACCAAACCCGACTGGTGCGATCCCGAACAGATCGATCGGATGCTCGATCTCGGCGGCACGAAAGTCGAGGTGGGCGTCCAGACCACGTACGAGCGGATCAACCGGGAGATGCACCGCGGCCACGGCGTCGCCGAGTCGATCGACGCCAACCAGCGCCTTCGCGACGCGGCGTTCAAGGTCGGGTTCCACATGATGCCCGGCCAGCCCGGAATGTCGACGGAGATGTGTCTCGAGGACTTCCGGCGACTCTTCGAACAGGAGCAGTGGAAACCCGACTACCTCAAAATCTATCCGACGCTCGTCGTCCGCGGGACGGCCACCTACGACTGGTGGTACCAGGACGAGTACGAACCGCTCGGGAACGAGGAGGCTGCCGAACTCGTCGCCGAGATCAAGGACATGATCCCCCGCTATACGCGACTCCAGCGCGTCCAGCGGGACATCCCGGCCGATTTCATCGACGCTGGCGTCTGGAAGTCGAACCTCCGGCAACTCGCGCGCCAGCGCATGGACGAGCACGGCTGGGAGTGTGAGTGCATCCGCTGTCGCGAGGTCGGCATGAACGACGACGCGCCCGAGAACGTCGAACTCGACGTGATGACCTACGAGGCCTGCGGCGGCACGGAACACTTCATTTCGTTCGAAGACTTCGAGAACGACCTCCTGATCGGGTTCTGCCGCCTGCGGTTCCCGGGAGATCCGGTCCGATCGGAACTCGAGAACGCGGCGCTGGTGCGCGAACTGCACGTGTACGGGAGCGAAGTCACGGTGGGGAGCGAACCGCTTCGCGGTTCGGAAAACGCGAGCGGGCAGGGCCCGCGAGCGGACGAGGGCCAGACCGACCAGCACCAGCACCGGGGATACGGCCAGCGACTGATGGCCCGTGCCGAAGAACTCGCCGCCGCCGCCGGCTACGACAAAGTGAGCGTCATCTCGGGGATCGGTGCCCGGGAGTACTACCGGACCAAACTCGGCTACCACCAGGACGGGCCGTACGTGAGCAAGCGACTCTGACCGCCGGATATCGCGTCACGATCGCGTCGGTCCCCGAGATCGGTCCGACTGCGGTGGCCCGCGACGCGATCGGTCAGCGATACCGACTCCTCTCTCCAGCTTATCTCTGCACTCATAGCAGGTTGAAAATGGGTGGGAACATGACGAAATTTTATACCGGTGGAAGGAAAACTACCCTCTGCCGACTGTTGTCGGCACCGTTGTCGACTCCCCCCAGATCGACAACGACACACCAAACTGTATTTCGTCCGACCGCGCCGCCGGTACATCCCTCGCTCGCCCCACGGAGCGACCCCCGACGGCGCGTGTCTCGGTTCACCGGTCGACCGTCGGTCCACTTCGATCGTCCGTCCGCGATTCCCGTTACTAATCGGAGTGACGTCTGCCGGACGCACACGATGGGGTACCATCGGTTTATACGACCTAGTTATAATGCGACAGAGTGCGTCACAGTGTCCTGATGGCGTTCAGCGACACGCTCCTCGAGGCCGGGGCGGACATCTGGGAGGCACAGCTGGAGCACCCGTTCGTCCGGGAACTCGCCGCCGGGACGCTCGACGAGGCGGCGTTCGAACACTGGGTCAAACAGGATTACCGGTACCTGCTGGATTACGCGCGACTGTTCGCGATCGCGGGTGTGAAAGCGCGCGACGAGAAGACGATGACGCACCTGCTCGGCGTCGCGCACCAGGTGCTCGATCACGAGATGGACCTCCACCGCGAGTTCGCCGCCGACTACGGCATCTCGCGCGAGCAACTGGAAGCGGTCGAGAAAGCCCCGACGTGCGTCGCGTACACGAACTTCCTCCTGCGGACCGCCTACGAGGGCTCGATCGCGGAAATCGCGGCGGCGCTGTACCCGTGTATGCAGGGCTACCTCGACGTCGCCGAGCACATGGCCGACCTCGCCGACGAGGACCACCGGTACACCCCGTTCATCGACCTGTACACGAGCGCGGAGTTCCGCGAGGCGACCGACTGGTGTCGCGCGTTCGTCGATCGCTGCGGCGAACGCTACCCCGGCGAGCACGACGCGATGCGGGCGGCGTTCCTCACGAGCGCCAGACTGGAGTACCAGTTCTGGGAGATGGCCTACACGCGGGAGGGCTGGGACGTCTGACCAGGCCGGTCCGCGCCGCGGTTGCGACGTCCGCTAGTCGATCGTGACCTCGAGTTCGAGCACGCCGAGGTACGAGGGGGCGTTCCCGCCGGTCGTCCGGAACTCGGTGACCGTCGAGTCGACGACGTCGTAGAACTCCGCCTGCGTCTCCGGGAAGATCTGCTGGCCGTCGTCCTGCAGGAGGAACGCGGGCGCGTTCGTTGCCCGGAGGCGTTCGACCCGCTGGGTCCACGCCGTCTCGTCGTAGAGGAAGACGCCGAACGAGAACCGGCCGGCGGCGACCGCCTCCTGTTTGGACTGGAAGCGATCCGCGTCCTCGACCGTGTACTCCTCGTCGCTCAACCAGGCGATCGCGGCCAGGTCGTCCGTCCGGACGAGGTAGACGTCCCACGAGAGCGTGTCGTCGAACTTCTCCCAGGTGTTTCGCGGGCCCACGGTGTCGACTTCGACGCTGAACGCGGGTCGGCCCCGGGACCCGGTCGGTTCGTGGACGAACGTCGCGTCGTACCCCGGTGCCCGGATCCCTCGATCGTGGTAGACGATGCCGGATGCGTCGACCTGCCCGCTCCCGGTCAGTTCCTCGACGAGATCCAGGATCGAGATGCCGCCCTCGTCTTCCAGCCGATCGAAAAACGAGGGAAGCCGGAAGACGTCCTCCCAGCGGCGATCGGGTGCCTGGCTCATGCGTCTCGCCCTCCGCCGTGGTGCGGTCGGGTCCGCTCACACCGCGTCGGCCGGGACCGATCGAGCGATCGAACGCCACTGCCGTCGTTCATACGCGTTCAAAACGGGCGAGTTCGGATTATACTGTCGGAACGATCGACGGTCGGCGCGTACGAAGCGGAGCGACACGTCTTTTTGACCGCGCCGGGGAGTGTGCGGTATGGATCCCAAGCGGGAACTCACGAGCGTCGACCTCGCCGCCCTCGTCCAGGAACTGGGCACCTACGAGGGCGCGAAGGTCGACAAGGCCTATCTCTACGGCGACGATCTGGTCCGGCTCAAGATGCGGGACTTCGATCGGGGCCGGCTGGAACTGCTGCTCGAGGTGGGCGAGGTCAAGCGCGCCCACACCGTCTCGCCCGAGCGTGTACCGGACGCCCCCGGCAGACCGCCGCAGTTCGCGATGATGCTCCGCAATCGGCTCTCCGGGGCGGACTTCGCGGGAGTCGAACAGTACGAGTTCGATCGCATCCTCGAGTTCGTCTTCGAGCGCGAGGACGGGACGACCCGAATCATCGTCGAACTGTTCGGTCAGGGCAACGTCGCCGTCACCGACGGCGAGTACGAGGTGATCGACTGCCTCGAGACCGTCCGGCTCAAGTCTCGCACCGTAGTCCCCGGCTCTCGCTACGAGTTCCCCGACACGCGGACGAACCCGCTGACGGTCTCTCGCGAGGCGTTCGATCGCGAGATGGACGACTCCGACACGGACGTCGTCCGGACGCTCGCGACCCAGTTGAACTTCGGCGGCCTCTACGCGGAGGAACTCTGCACCCGCGCCGGCGTCGAGAAAGGGCTCGACATCGACTACGCGACCGAGGACGACTACCGGCGGGTGTACGAGGCGATCGAACGGCTCGCACTGGACATCCGCAACGGGAACTTCGACCCGCGACTCTACCGCGAACCGTCCGACGACGACGAGGACGACACCGAGGGGCCGGTCGTCGACGTCACGCCGTTCCCCTTAGAAGAGCACGAGCGGCAGGAACTGCTCGCCGAGCCGACCGACAGCTTCCTCGCGGGGCTGGACGACTACTTCTTCGAACTCACGCTCGAGGACGAGGACGAACCCGACCCGGCCGACCAGAAGCCCGACTTCGAGGCCGAGATCGCCAAGCACCAGCGGATCATCGAGCAACAGGAGGGCGCGATCGAGGGGTTCGAACGGCAGGCCGAGGCACAGCGGGAGAACGCCGAGTTGCTCTACGCCAACTACGGCCTCGTCGACGACATCCTCTCGACGATCCAGGAAGCCCGCGCCCAGGATCGATCGTGGGACGAAATCGAGGAACGGTTCGCGGAAGGGGCCGACCGGGGCATCGAGGCCGCCGAGGCGGTCGTCGACGTCGACGGCAGCGAGGGGATGGTCACGGTCGAAATCGACGGCGAGCGGATCGACCTGCTCGCCCACGACGGCGTCGAGCAGAACGCCGATCGCCTCTACACCGAGGCCAAACGGATCGAGGAGAAAAAAGAGGGCGCGCTGGCGGCGATCGAGGACACCCGGGAGGACCTGGAGGCGGTCAAGCGCCGCCAGGAACGGTGGGAAGCCGAGGACGGCGCGCCCGACGAGGGCGAGGACGAGGAGGCGGACGAGGACCGGGACTGGCTCTCCCTGTCGTCCGTCCCGATCCGGGAGAACGAACCCTGGTACGATCGGTTCCGATGGTTCTACACGAGCGACGACTTCCTCGTCATCGGCGGACGAAACGCCGACCAGAACGAGGAACTGGTGAAGAAGTACCTCGAACGCGGCGACAAAGTGCTTCACACGCAGGCCCACGGCGGTCCCGTCACCGTCCTCAAGGCGACGGACCCGAGCGAGGCCTCGTCGGGTAACATCGAGATTCCCGAGTCGAGCATCGAGGAGGCCGCCCAGTTCGCCGTCTCCTACTCGTCGGTCTGGAAGGACGGCCGCTACGCGGGCGACGTCTACGCCGTCGACTCGGATCAGGTCTCGAAGACCCCCGAGAGCGGCGAGTACCTCGAGAAAGGCGGCTTCGCGGTGCGCGGCGATCGGACCTACTACGACGACACGCCGGTCGGCGTCGCGGTCGGCATCCAGTGTGAGCCGTGGACGCGCGTGATCGGCGGCCCGCCGTCGGCGATCGAGGGACAGGCCGAGACGACGATCGAGATCGAACCGGGCCGGTACGCGCAGGGAGACGCGGCGAAGCGAATCTACCGGCGCTTCCGCGAGCGGTTCGAGGACGAGTCGTTCGTCCGCAAGATCGCCAGCCCGGACCGGATCCAGCACTTCATGCCACCGGGCGGAAGCCGAATCGCCGAGGAGTGAGCCAGCGGGTCCGTCGTTCCGTCCCCGCTCGTTCTCAGTCGACCGTGTCGACGTCTACGTCGGCGTCCGCGTTCGCGTTCGCGTTCGCCTCCTGTCTGTCGACCCACCGCTGCTGGCTCTCGTCGTAGGACGCGCCGAGCGCGATCAGGAAGCCGACGATCGCGGTCACGACGGCGATCGCCCCGACGGCGACGACGGCGATCGAGAGTATCGGCCCCGAGAGGACCTGTGCCGAGGTCAACAGCGACACCCCGGTCACGGCCGAGATCAGCCCGAGCAGGCGACCGAAGCGGCCGGTGTCGAGCCCGTCGTCCGCGTCGCCGGTCTCGGTGTCGAACAGTTCGTTCAGGACGCCGGCGTAGTCGTCGTCGCCGCTGACGCCGTTCCCGAGGGAGTGGATCGAGTGTGCGACCCACAGCCCCGCGGTGAAGTTGAGCAGGGCGACGAACGAGACGAGGCCTACCTGGCCCGCGACGAACAGGCCCGCCAGGATCGCGTTTGCGAACGCGAGGACCATGATACCGTGGACGGTGAGCGATCGGTTTCCGAAGTCTTCGAGGAGCGTCACGTGTGCGAGCTTCATACAGGAGATAGGCTCGCCACGGGGATACCACTGGACCCTTACTATGGTGGATATTCCCACCCGCGCCAACGGGCAGACCGATACGAACCGATCGACGGCAGGACGGTGGCTCCCGGAACGGGATCGCCTGACCGCCAGGACCGATCGCGAGGGGATCGCAGACCACTTACCCGCACCCCGAGAACGCACGGGCATGCAGATCAAAGACCGGGAACAGGTCGAGGGCGGGCGCGAGCGGGTCACCGTCGTCCCCGAGAGCGTCGACGACCTCTGGCACCTCCAGTACGTCCTCGAACCCGGCGATCGCGTCGCGGGCGATACGACCCGCCGGATCCAGCGCAACGACGACCAGATGCGCGACACCGGCGGGGAGCGCGAGCACATGTGGGTCGCGATCGCGGTCGAGGACGTCGAATTCCACAAGTTCGCCAACCGCCTGCGGGTCGGCGGCGAGATCGTCGCCTGTTCCCGCGAGGATCAACTCGGCTTTCACCACACCCTGAACGTCGAGGAGCGCGACGAGCTCTCGATCGAGAAGTACTTCAAACCGGACCAGGAGGCCCGCCTGGAGGAGGCCGAGGAGGCGACCGAGAACCCCGACGTCGCGATCGCGACCGTCGAGGAGGGGCAGGCCCACGTCCACACGGTCGCCCAGTACGGCACCGAGGAGCGAGCGACCATCACCGGTCCCACGGGGAAAGGCGAGTACGCCCGCGATCGATCGGAACTGTTCTCCGAACTCGGCGACGTCCTGAAGCGCCAGGACGCCGATGCGATCATCCTGGCGGGACCCGGATTCACGAAACAGGACGCGTACAAATACCTCGAGGACAACGAGCCCGACGTCGCCGAGGACGTGACGATGGTCGACACGGCGAGCGTCGGCGATCGGGGCGTCCACGAGGTCCTCAAGCGCGGCGCGGTCGCCGACGTCCAGCAGGAGACCCGGATTGAGCGCGAGGCCGAGTACATCGACGAACTCACGGAGCGCATCGCCCAGGGTGCGAAGGCGGCCTACGGCCCCGAGGAAGTCCAGCGGGCCGCGGAGTTCGGCGCGATCGAGCGGCTGCTGATCCTCGACGATCGACTCCGGAAGGAGCGCGGCCCGGACGGCGAGTGGGAGATCGACGTCGACGACGTCGTCCGCACGACGGAACAGAAAGGCGGCGAGGTGACGGTCTTCTCGAGCGAGTTCCCGCCCGGCCAGCAACTGTCGAACCTCGGGGGAATCGCGGCACTGTTGCGATACCGCCTCGACTGAGAGGTAGGGTTCCGGGTCGATCGACTCGACTGAGAGGCGAGGTTCCAGATCGATCGGCAAGCGCCGATCCCGGTTACCGCGACTCCAGCAGCGTCCGCTCGTCCACCTGAATTAGCTGGACCAGCACGGACGCGAACAGCGATCCGGAACTCCAGATCGCGGTTTCGCTCCCGTCGTCGTCGACGACCGAGAGCAGGACGGCGTCGTCGTCGACGATGACGACCCGGCCCGATCGATCGTCGCCTCGCCGGTGCTCGGGCGGTTTGAAGACGTCGACGCCCTCGAGTGTGTGGAGTCGATCGCGGACCCCATCGGTCCAGCTGATGCCGAGGACGTCGACGCCCGCCGCGCCGCGCTCTTCGAGTGCCGCCTCGATGTCGTCGGTGAGCAGTTCCGGCAGGCGCGTGCCGAAGACGATCCGCCGGTCGGCACCCGAGAGGAGGTCGACGACGCGGTCGTCGACCCGGTCGCTCCCCCGGACCGTCCAGATGTCCTCCTGTTCCTCCTCGCCGGTCGGCTCCGTGCGGACGTCCTCGACGTACTCGAAGGCTCGCTCCTGTTCGGTCTCGAACCGATCGCGCAGGATCTCACGGGCCTCGTCGACGCTCACCGGCCGGTAGCGGATGGGGTTCGATTGCTGGACCTCGAGCAGTCCCCGCTCCTCGAGGGTTTCGGCGACGCCGTACACCTGCGATCGCGGGACGTCGACGACCCGGGCGACGTCTCGGGCCGTCCCCGAGCCGATGCGGTGCAGGCCGATGAAGACCTTCGCCTCGTAGCTCGTGAGGCCGAGGCGCTCGAAGGCCTCGAGTGCGTCGGCTTCGTCGCCGCTCACTGCTCGTCACCCCCATCGTCGGGGCGGCCGCCGTCGCTCGCGGCTCGCGTACTCGCGGGCGAGGGCGCCTCGAACGGGACGTCGGGGCCGAAATAGCGCGTCCAGAGGACGAGCAGGGTCGGCAGGACGAGCACGCTCGCGACGAACGCGTAGATGATCGTCAGCGCCGTGATGATCCCGAACTGCTCGAGCACGGGGAGGATGGCGAACGCGAGGACGCCGAACCCGCCGACGGTGGTCGCCGCGCTCCCGAGGAGCGCGCCGCCGGTGCCCGTCACCGTGGTGTGCATGGCGTCCCAGACCGAGTTCTGGCGCTCGAGTTCGAGCGTGTACCGGGCACTGACGTGGATGCTGTAGGCGACGCCGAGGCCGATCGTCAGGCTGGTGATCATCCCCGTCAGGACATTAAAGGGCATCCCGATCAGGTACATCGTCCCGAGGATCCAGCTGACCGCGAGCGCGACCGGGAGCAGGGTCACGGCACCCAGCGTCGCGCTGTTGCCGGTCAGCCAGTACGCGACCGTGAGGAAGACGAACACGGCCACGAGCGTGATCAGCAGGCTCTCGAGCACCGTATCGAGGAGGTCCTGCTCGACGACGTGGTTGACGATCGGATCGCCGGTCGCCACCACGGACCAGCGATCGTCGCCGTCCTCGAAGTCCGCCGCGATGGCGCGCATTCCCTCGGTCGTTTCCGCGGACGAGGCGTCGCCCTCGATCGAGACGACCAGTCGGGCGGCCTCGTATTCGCCGTCCGAGCGGTAGAGCACGTCGCTCGCGGCCTCGTCGTCGATCTCGTAGAGTTCGTCGTACAGCGCTTCGACGTTCTCGTCGGGGACGTCGTCACCGTCGGTATCCGCCGCGTGGAACGACTCGTTGAAGGACTCGTTCTCGGCCGCGACCGATTCCATTACCGACAGCGGACTGCGCACGTCGGCCTCGCCGCTCGCCAGTTCGTGCGCCACGTCGCTGTCGGCAGCGTCGTCCTCGGCGTCGGCCACCCGTTCGAGCGTCTCGTCGTCGGCGACGTCACCTCTGACGAGCAGTTGCGCCTGGGCGTCCTGGCGCAGGAAGTTCTCGTTGACGTACTCGAGGTCGGACTTCGCGCTGTACTCGCCGGGCTTGAACGGTTCCGGCAGGTCCTGGGTCCAGGCGGGCGGGCTGTCCGCGAGGAAGTCGTCCTGGTCGAAGCTGGTGTCGACCTGGGTCGCGCCGTAGACGCCACCCGCGGTCACCACCAGGGTAACGACGAGGACCACGAGCGGGGCCTTCCGGGCGATGACCGCACCCGCCGAGAGCACGTCGGCGAGTCGGCCGCCGCCGGTGCCGAACGCGCGCTTGCGCCGATCGATCCCGCGCGCCTCGAGTCGCGAGTCGATCTCGACCTTCGCCGCGGGGATCATCGCGCCGAAGACGATCATCGCCGCGAGGATGCCGAACGCGCTCACGATGCCGAACTCGCGGATCGGACCGATCGGGCTGACGAGGTTCGAGAGGAAGCCGATGACGGTCGTCGCCGTCACCCAGACGAGCGCGACGCCGACGCCGGCGAGGGCGACGGACATCGATCCGCGCACGTCCGTCGGGCCGACGTCCCCGGCCTCGCGTTGCTCCCGATGCCGCATGAAGACGTGGATCGCGTAGTCGATCGACAGCCCGATCAGGAGCACCGGGATGGCGACGAACATCTGGTTGAACGCGATATCCGCCCAGCCCATGAAGCCGAACGTCCAGATCAGCACCGCTCCGATGCCCGCGACGCCGAGGACGATGTCGAGCGGATCGCGGTAGGCGATCAACAGCGCGACGACGACGAACAGCAGGGCGAGCGGCGAGACGATCGCCAGGCTGTCGCCCATCGATCGATCGATCTCGTCCGTGATGACCCCCGAGCCGAAGACGAGCATCTCCTGGTCGCGATCGTCCGCGAGTTCGCGAAGTTCGAGCTGGCTGTCGGTGATCCGCTCGTCGACCGATCCCGGGCCCTGGAAATCCCCGTCCGCGGTCGACTGCGTCACGAACAGCATCCGGGCGTCCGCCTCGGTCGAACCCGGATCGTAGGACGTCGGCATCAGGCGCAGGGCCAGATCGTTGCCCTGGCCGCCGTCGTCCGAGAGGACGCTCGTGAGCGTCTCCTCGTACTCGGACTGGTCCATCGATTCGAGTTTCTCGATCTGGTCGGAAAGCGGCGGCTGGCCGGCTTCCTCGAGTTCCTCGCGGTCTTCCTCGAGCCGTTCGCTGTCCTCCTCGAGTTGCTCGAAGTCTTCCTCGAGCTGCTCGTTGTCCTCCTCGAGTTGCGCGTACTCGTCCTCGAGGACACCCTGCGTGCCCTGGAGGTAGACGTCCTCGAGTTGGCCTTCGAGTTCGCTCGATCGCGCTTCGTACTCCTCGTCGGAGACGTCGCCGGCTTCGTTCGCTCGCTCGAGTTCGACGAGCGACGACTGGATCTCCCGCGCGTTCGACATGGCCGCGGCGAACTGGGCCGCCTGCTCGTCGTCGAGGTCGGCGGTCGCGTTCTCGTACACCGCGTCGAACTGGGCTTCGTACTCGGCCGCTCGCTGTTCGTACTCCTCGTCGGAGAGTTCGCCGGCCTCGTAGGAGGCGTTCAGTTCCGCGTACTCCGTCTCGATCCCGACGGTCCGGTTCAGTGACGCCTCGAGGCCGTCGGCGGTCTCGTTGAGTTCGGCCGATCGCTGTTCGAGTTCCGCTGCCGTCTCGTTGAGTTCCGCGCTGCGGTTCTCGAGTTCGGCGCCGCGCTCGGAGAGGTTCTCGCCCTGCTCCTCGCGGATCGCGGTCGTCGCGACGAGGTTCTCGACGCCGACGATCGCCTCGTCGTCGACCAGCGTCGAATTGATCGACTCGTCGTCCCGGAGTTCCTGCTGGAATTCGAGCGACGAGAGCAGCGAGTCCTTCGTGAGGACGTCGTCGCCCCTGACGATCACCTGTACCGTCGTCGTGTTCTCCTGATCGTCGGTCGAGAAGTTCTCGTCCGCGTATTCGAGGGCCTCACCCTCGGGCGAGTCGCTCTCGTACTGGTCGAGCGACGACTCGTCGTCGACCATCGGCGCACCCGCCCCGACCAGCGCGGTCGTCAGCACGAGCGCGGCGAGGACGATCGCGGAGTGCGTCGTGATCAGGTTCGCGATGCGATCGGGAAGGCTCATCGTCCGACACCTCCGGGTGGTCCGCACCTGGAAGGTAGTATCATCTGTTGTTACGATCCTACTAAACGCCCGGTGATATAGATGTTGGTAGGATAATACTAACAGATCGTGTTTTGACCGGGCCGGGACGCGATCGAATTCGAGGCTAGGGGCCCTTGAGCCGCGCAATCGTCGGCGCTCGACCGTGACGGGTTCCTGTTCCGGTCAGAATAACACCACTGCTCGGGTGAGTGTAGCACATTCTCACCAGTCGAGAGCCGATCCGATCGAGATCGGCGGCCGGTCCACGATCACTCGATCGAGACAGTCGTGAGGTCCTCCGCGAACCGGACGTCGCCGTCGTAGTGGGCTCCGATCGACTCGAGCATCTCCTCGTGGCGATCGTCGGTGTGGGGATAGAGGTGGGTCAGGTAGACCCGGCCGATCTCCCGACCGGAGAGTGCTCGGCCGAGCGTCTCCGGCGTGGGGTGATTCGAGACGTCGACGTCGTCTGGAAACGAGCAGTCGTGGGCGAGGATCGCAGAGCCCTCGGCGAAGTTGGCCAGGCCGGCGAAGGCCTCGCTGTCGCCGCTGAACGTGAACCGATCGTCGAACCGGTAGGCGAGACAGGGCAGCGAGTGGCGCGTCTCGTAGGCCGAGACGTCGAACCCCGCCACCGAGAACTCGCCGGGGACGACCTCGCGGACCTGCAGGTCGAGTTTGTCCTGCATGTACTCGTGAACCGAGAGGAGGTCGTCGGCCAGCGCCTTGGTCCCCTGCGGGCCGACGACCTCGAGGTGGTCCTCGCCGGCCAGCCACCGGGCTTTCATCATCGGGAGCAGGTCCGCGACGTGATCGAGGTGGTGGTGCGTGAGCAGGACAGTCGAGACGTTCTCGTAGCCGACGCCGGACTGCTGGAGGCGGTGGAGCACGCCCGACCCGCAGTCGATCAGGAGCGATCGGCCGTCCTCCTGTACCAGGATCCCCGTCTGGAACCGCTCGCCGGTCGGCATCGCGCTGCCAGTTCCGAGAAAGGTGACGCGCATACGGGCCTCTCGGACGGCCGGTCCGATAAGCGTGACCTCTCGGAAAGGCAGTGTCGCGCGCGAAATTGGTGTCGGATCTGTTAACTCGGCGGCGAACGATACCGACGATATGCGCGCTGCAGTGCTCGAGGAGTACGGCGAACCGCTCTCGATCGAGGACGTCGATCCGCCCGACCCCGCTCCACACGGCGTCGTCGTGGACGTCGAGGCGTGCGGCATCTGTCGGAGCGACTGGCACGCCTGGCAGGGCCACGGCGAGTGGGCCGACGACCAGGTGCCGATCGGACAGATCCTCGGTCACGAACCCGCCGGTCGGGTGGCCCGGGTCGGCGACCGGGTGGATCGACTCGCGGTCGGCGATCGGGTGGCGATCCCGTTCAATCTCGGCGACGGGAGCTGTCCCCAGTGCCGGACCGGCCACGGAAACGTTTGCGAGGACGGCTACGCGCTCGGATTCGAATCCAGCGTCCCCGGCGCGTTCGCCGAGCAGGTCCACGTCCCACACGCGGCGTTCAACCTGACCCGGCTCCCGGCCGACGTTTCGTCGACGGCGGCCGCCGCGCTCGGCTGTCGGTACGTGACCGCGTTTCACGCGCTCGCTCACCGCGTCGACCTCGCCGGCGGCGACTGGGTCGCCGTCCACGGCTGTGGCGGCCTCGGACTGGCCGCGGTCCAGATCGCGACGGCCCTCGGCGGGACCGTCGTCGCGGTCGACGTGCGCGAGGAGCCGCTCGCGATGGCGACCGATCTGGGTGCCGACGCGACGATCGACGCGTCAGACTGCGCGGACGTCCCTGCAGAAATCGAGGCGGTCACGGACGGCGGGGCCCACGTCTCCGTCGACGCGCTCGGTCGCGCCGAGACGTGCCGGAACAGCCTCGCCTGTCTCGGGATCCGGGGGACGCACGTTCAACTCGGCCTGACGACCGACGCCGAGCGCGGCAAGGTCCCGCTCCCGATCGACGAGATCACTCGCTGGGACGTCACGGTCGTCGGCTCGCGCGGGATGCCACCCTCCCGTTACGACGAACTTCTGCGAATGATCGATGCGGGCCGACTCGAACCGAATCGGCTCGTCACGCGCGAGGTCCCACTCGAAGACGTGACCGATCGACTCGCGGCGATGACAGATTACGAGACACGCGGCGTGGAAGTCGTCACCGAGTTCTAGCGTTCACTTTCGCTCCGGTAGCCAAACCCTCTTACATACCGGTCCCGCAGACGACGATGATGGCTGGGTCCAAGTCCCTCGACTTGCCGATCGCCGACGACGCCCTCCCGTTCGATCCCGCGGCGGTCACGATCGAGGACCGGGACGTCTTCGACCTGCTAGAACCTGCGGTCCAGCAGTGGTGGCTCGAGGAGTTCGGCGAGTTCGTCCCCGAAAACGACGGGTTCTTCACGCCGCCACAGCAGGGGGCGATCCCGAAGATCCACGCGGGGACGAACACGCTGATCTGTGCGCCGACCGGATCGGGCAAGACGATGTCGTCGTTTCTCTCGATCATCAACGAACTCTACAAACGCGATCGGGACTCGGAAGACGGCCTGGAGAATTCGGTCTACTGCCTGTACGTCTCGCCGCTCAAGTCCCTCGCCAACGACATCCACCGGAACCTCGAGATCCCGCTCGCGGGGATCGAGTCGATCGTCGAGGAGGGTGCGGCGCCACCCGCCGCGGAAGAAGCGAGCGGGCAGGGCCCGCGAGACGGCGACGAGATGGGCGAGATCCGTCACGCCATCCGCCACGGCGACACGGACTCGAGCGATCGCCAGCAGATGCTCGAGGAGACGCCCCACATCCTCAACACGACGCCGGAGACGCTCGCGATCCTGCTGAATTCGCCGAAGTTCCGCGAGAAACTCCGTACCGTCGAGTACGTCATCGTCGACGAGATCCACTCGCTGGCCGACGGCAAGCGGGGCACCCACCTGTCGGTGAGTCTCGAGCGACTCGAGGCGATGGCCGAGCGCGAGATCACGCGGATCGGCTGTTCGGCGACGATCGAACCCCTCTCGGAGGTGGCCGAGTTCCTCGTCGGCCGCGAGGACCCCGACGGACCGTCGCGGGAGAGCGAGGCCCCTCGGGCCTCCGAAGAGTCGAGTAGCGAGGGACGCGTCGCGTCCCTCGAACCACGCGAGCGGGTCGAAGACCCGCGAGCAGACGGTGAACCGCGAGACTACGAGATCGTCGACGCCCGCTTCGCCCGCGAGTTCGACATCGAACTCGAGTGTCCGACCGACGACCTGATCAACACGTCCCGCGAGGTCGTCCAGGAGCGGTTCTACCGGAGCCTCCACGAGCACGTGCAGGACCACACCAATACCCTCGTCTTTACCAACACCCGATCGGGTGCGGAACGGGTCCTGCACAACCTCCGCGAGCGGTTCGACGCCTACGACGAGGGCAACTCCGCCTGTCACCACGGCAGCCTCTCGAAGGACGTCCGCCAGGACGTCGAGGGGCGACTGAAGGAGGGGGACCTGGACGTCGTGACCTCCTCGACCTCGCTCGAACTGGGGATCGACATGCCCCACGTCGACCTCGTCGTGCAGGTCGGCTCCCCAAAGTCCGTCGCGGCCCTGCTCCAGCGGATCGGCCGGGCGGGTCACCGGGTCGGCCAGACCGTCACCGGCCGCGTGATCGCGCTCGATCGGGACGAACTGCTCGAGTGTGCGGTCATGCTGCAGAAGGCCGAGGAGGGGTTCGTCGACTCGGTGTCGATCCCCGAGAACGCCCAGGACGTCGCCGCCCAGCACGTCTACGGGATGGCGATCGCCGAGATCAGGCCCGAGTCCGAGGCGAAATCGATCCTCCGGCGGGCCTATCCCTACCGGAACTTCTCGGACGCGGAGTACGAGCAACTGATGCGGTATCTCACCGCGGAGTACGCCGGGCTGGAGGACCGAAACGTCTACGCGAAGGTCTGGCGCGACGAGAACGACCCGCCAGACGGCCAGCACCACCACGAGGAGTACCCCGTGGGCGAACCGCTGATCGGCAAGCGCGGTCGGCTGGCGCGGGTGATCTACATGACCAACATCGGGACGATTCCCGACTCCTTTACCTGCGACGTCCACACCCGCGCGAGCGACGAGTGGGTCGGCCAGCTCGACGAGAACTACCTCGACACCCTGGAGAAGGGCGACGTCTTCGTCCTCGGCGGCGATCACTTCGAGTACCGCTACCGGCGCGGCTCGAAGGTGTACGTCGATCGGACCAGCGCCCGTCCCACGGTTCCGTCGTGGTACTCCGAGCGGCTTCCGCTCTCGTACGATCTGGGGCGGGAGATCCTCGCCTTCCAAGCTGACCTGCTCGAGCGCTACGACGCGGGCGGTCCGCCGCGGGTCCGCGCGTGGCTCCGGGAGTTCCCGCTCGACGACGACAGCGTGCGCGCGATCGCCCGCCTGTTCGACCACCAGGTGCGCTTCGCCGGGGCCGAGAGCGTGAGCACGCCCGATCGGCTCGCGATCGAGGTCGAGCGCGATCGCGAGGAGTACGAGCGTCACTACTACGTCCACTCGGCGTACGGCCGCAAGTTCAACGACGGCCTCTCCCGCCTGCTCGCGTATCGCTGCGCCCAGGAGGCGACCGCGAACGTCCGGGTGGCGGTCGCGGACAACGGTTTCGTCCTCTCGATGCCGCTGAACCGCAAAGTCGACATCGAGGGCATCGTCGACGATCTCGACCCCGAGCAGGTGCGTTCGGACCTCCGTGCGGCCATCGCCGACACCGACCTGCTCCAGCGATACTTCCGGATCAACGCGACGCGATCGCTGATGATCCTCAAGCGGTACAAGGGGTACGAGAAGTCCGCCAGCGAACAGCAGGTCTCCAGCGAGATGCTGCTGGGCTTCGCCGAGGATCTCGAGGAGTTCGCCGTGATCGAGGAGACCTACCGCGAAATCTTAGAGGACAAACTCAACGTCGACGCGATCGAGGACGTCGTCGCGGCGATCGACGCGGGCGAGATCGCGATCGAGCGCCACCTGCTGGACTCGCCGACGCCGCGGGCGTTCGGCCTGGCGACGCTCTCTGCCAGCGACGTCGTTCTCGCGGAGGACGAGAGCGCGGCCCTGCAGGCGTTCCACGAGCGCGTCCTCGAAGAGATCGGGGAAGAGTCGCTGGCGGGGTTGTCGTCGGAGGACGACGATTGACGGGGCGAGCCGATCCGTGAAAGACGACAACACGGGACAGTCCGCTACTCCTTCCATCGATACTGCTCTAACGCATTCTGGTTAACAGTTGTAGCTCTCCCCCAAAATTACTTCATCTTGGAAATTGGAGTGTGAGTATGTCGTTCCAGTTATCGGAGGAACAGCGGGCGATCCGTCGAACCGTCAGGGAATTCGGCGAAGCGGAGATCGAACCGGTCGCACGCGAACACGACGAGAACCGCGAGTATCCCCACGACCTCGTCCAGCAGGCGGCGGAGATGGACCTGGTCGCGACCGGTATTCCGGTCGAGTACGGCGGTGCGGGCATGGATTTACTCTCGAGCGTCGTCGTCACCGAGGAACTGTGGCGGGCAGATCCCGGTATCGGGAGCGCGATCAGCAGTCGCGGCTTCGGCTCGACGATGATCGAGCGGTTCGGCGACGAGTGGATGAAAGACGAGTGGCTCCCGAAGATCGCCGACGGCGAGGCCGCGTGTGCGAGCGCGATCAGCGAACCGGCCCACGGGTCGAACGTCGCCGGGATGGAAACCCGCGCAGAGCAGGATGGTGACGAGTACGTCCTCAACGGGACCAAGATGTGGATCACGAACGGAACGATCGCCGACGTCGCCGTCGTGATGGCCAAGACGGACCCGGGCGCGGGCCACGAGGGGATCACCGCCTTCCTCGTCCCGACGGATCTCGACGGCTTCAGCGCCGAGAAGATCGACAACAAACTCGGCATCCGCGCCTCGGACCTCGCGGAACTGATCCTCGACGACGTCCGCGTCCCCGCGGAGAACGTCGTCGGCACCGAGAACGCGGGCTTCTACCAGCTGATGGACTTCTTCGCCGCCGGCCGAGTCAGCGTGGCCGCACAGGCGGTCGGGACCGCCCAGGCCGCGCTCGACGCGGCCCTCGCGTACGCCCGGGAGCGCGAGCAGTTCGACCAGCCGATCGCGGAGTTCCAGGCGATCCAGCACAAACTGGCCGAGATGGCGACGACCGTCGAGGCCGCCCGATCGCTCACCTACCGCGCCGCGACCCACGCGATGGACGGCGACGACAAGGTGGCCGCGAAGTTCGCCTCGATGGCGAAACTGTTCGCCAGCGAGCACGCGGTCGACGTCGCCGACGAGGCGATCCAGGTCCACGGCGGCGCGGGTTACGTCTCCGATCACCCCGTCGAGCGCTACTACCGGGACGCCCGCATCACGAAAATCTACGAGGGCACCAGCGAGATCCAGAAGAACATCATCGCCGACCAGCTACTATGACCGACCACGAAACCTGGAGCGACGGGCAGGAGACGGCGGCCGTCACGGTCGACGGACACGATCTGTCGGTCGCCTACCACGAGGACGGTCCGGACGCCGCGAGCGAATCGGCCGGCGGGACCGAGGCGGACGCTGGCGACGAACCGCCGGTCGTCTTCCTCCACGGCATCCCGACCTGGTCGTTCCTCTGGCGCGATATCGTCCCGGCGATCGCCGACGAGCGGCGGACGATCGCCCCCGACCTGCTCGGCTACGGCAACTCCGCGATGCACGACGGCTTCGATCGATCGATCCGCGCCCAAGAGGCGATGCTCGAAGGCCTGCTCGAGGACCTCGATATCGACCGGGTCGCGCTGGTCGCACACGACATCGGCGGCGGGGTCGCACTCCGTTTCGCGGCACACAACCCCGACAGGGTCGATCGGCTAGTGCTTTCGAACGCCGTCTGTTACGACTCCTGGCCCGTCGAGTTCGTCTCGAATCTCGGGCTGCCGTCGACCGCCGACGTAGAGCGCGACGAACTCGAGGCGCGCCTCGACTCGGCGTTCGTCGACGGTGCCTACGGCGAGGCAGATCCCGAGTTCGTCGAGGGGATGAAGGCGCCGTGGCTGACCGACGAGGGACACCGCTCGCTCGTTCGGAACGCCGTCGCGACGAACACGAACCACACGACCGAGATCGAATACGGGGCGATCACGGCCGAGACGCTGTTGCTGTGGGGCGAGGACGACGTGATGCAGCCGTTCGCGTACGCCGAGCGACTGGCCGAGGACGTCGCGGAGACCGAAATCGAACCGCTGTCGGACGCCTACCACTGGGTGCCCGAGGATCGCTCGGCCGCCTACGCCGATCGACTCGCGGCGTTCCTGTCCGATCCGAACACATAAACGATGGAACCAACGAATTCACAGACGATGACCAGGGACGAAGCGCCGGACTGGGACTTCAAGGATCGGGACATCGCGATCCTCTGTGAACTCGCGGCGGACCCGCAACTCTCGTCTCGCGAGTTGACGAGCGTGCTGAAAGACGACTACGACATCGACGTCTCGCACGTGACGGTCAGCGAGTCGATCCGTCGCATGCGCGACGAGGGCGTTTTCCGGGAGGCGATCATCCCCAACGAGGAGTACTACATCTTCGCGCTGTTCGAGTTCAAGTTCAACACCGAACACTTCGCCGAGAGCTGGTACGACGCGATGGAACACATCCGGCAGGACAAGCACACCCTCTTTTTCTTCCTCTCGGACGGCGAGTACCAGTGGAAGACGGTGATGATGTTCCGCGATCGCCAGCAGGTCTCGAAGTGGATCCACGACTGCTACAAGGAGTACGGCGACGTCATCGCGAACATCCGGAACTCGGCGGTCCACAACGTGCTCAAGTTCCGGACCGACCCCCGGATCTACGAGGACCTCGGGGAAGCACACGGCGACCGGTAACCGGCCGAGACGGTCGGCGATCGATCGCCGCCGCTCGCGTCGCCGTGCTAGCGCACGAGCGTCAGCATCTCACACGAGAGCGCGGTCTCGTCCTCGTCGGTCACCAGGCGCGTCTCGAACCGGGCGACGCCGTTCGCGACGGGGTGGTCCCGCGGCTCCTTCTCGATCAGTTCCGATTCCGCGTGTACCGTCGTCCCCATCGTGACGGGGGTCGTAAAGCGCAGGCCGTCCACGCCGTAGAACGCGATCGTGTCCGGTCGCTCGTGGCGGTGTTGCCACAGCAGGCCGCTGGCGATGCCGAACAGCAGGGCCCCGTGTGCGATCGGCTCCCCGAACGGCGTCTCCTCGGCGGTGAACCGATCGCTCAGGTGGAGCGGGTTGAAATCGCCGCTGACGCCCGCGTAGTTTCGCACGTCCGCCTCCGTGATCGTCCGCGAGTGGGTGACGACCTCGTGGCCGATCTCCAGGTCGTCGAACGACAGCGTCTCCTCGCTCATTTCACTGCCCCTCGAACTCCGGTTCGCGGTCCTCGGCGAACGCGGCGGTTCCCTCCATCACGTCGTCGGTACCGATCAGGATGCCGAATCCCTGGCTCTCCATCGCGAGCGCCGCCTCGAGGCTGGCGTCCTCGCCCTCGTTCATCACCTTCTTGGCGACCTCGAGGCCGATCGGCGGCCCGTTGCGCAGGTCGTCGACGAACTCGTCGACCACGTCGTCGAAGTCGTCGCGATCGACGGCCCGGTTGATCAGCCCCCAGTTCTCGGCGCGATCGGCGTCGATGTGGTTCCCGCGGAAGACCAGTTCCTTGGCCCGGGTCTCCCCGAGGACGCGCATCAGGCGCTGGGTGCCGCCGCCGCCGGGGATCAGTCCGAGGCCGATCTCGGGCGCGCCGAAGGCGGACCGATCGGTCGCGAGTCGCAGGTCGCAGGCCAGCGCGAGTTCGAGGCCGGCCCCGAGGCAGTAGCCGTCGATCTTCGCGACGACCGGCCGCGGGAAGTCGTTGACAGTCTCGAAGGCGGGCGTGACGTCCATCGCGTCGGTCGGGTCGAGCGACCCGAAGCCCGTAATGTCCGCGCCGGCGCTGAACGCGCGGTCGCCGGCCCCCTCGATCGTCGCACAGCGGATCTCGTCGACGTCGACCGCGGAGAACAGGTCGTCGATCTCCCCGAGGAGATCCGCGGAGAGCGCGTTCATCCGGGAGGGGCGATCGAGTTCGACCTCGAGGACGCGATCCTCGATCGTCGCGTTCAGGTGGTGATACCCCTCCAGCGCGCCGTCGCCGTCGTCGTACTCGTAGAAGCCCTCGCCCGCGTCCTCCCCGGTCTTGCCCGCTTCGACGAGTTCCTCGAGATACGGGTGCGGCTCGAACCGATCGTGGCCGGTCTCCTCGAGACGCGTCTCCAGTTTCTCGAGGACGATGTCGAGGCCGAGCTTATCGCCTCGGCGGCAGATCCCCTCGGGGAAGCCGAGTCCCAGCTGGACGCCGGTGTCGACGGCCTCGGGGGTGGCGACGCCCTCGCCGACGAGGTACGCGGCGCGGTTGACCATGCGGGCTTCGACCTGGAGCGTGTCGAAGCCCTCCCCGTCACCGGGTTCGTAGTCGGGGCCGTCGCCATCTTCGTAGTCGTAGTAACCCCTCCCGGTCTTGCGGCCGAGGTTCTCGTTCTCGACTTTCTCCTCGACGATCGGCGGCACGTCGTCGCCGGCCTCCTTGCGAACGTGGTAGCCGATGTCGATACCCGTCATGTCGGCGAGTTCGAACGGCCCCATCGGGTAGCCGCGCTGGTGGACCATCGCGGCGTCGGCCTGCCGGATCGTCGCGTCGCCCTCCGAGACCATCCAGGCGGGTTCGCCGCCGAACGGGCCGACGATCGTGTTCACGACGAAGCCGCGGACGTCCTTGCGGACGTAGATCGGCGTCTTGTCGATCGACTCGACCCACTCGTAGCCGGCCTCGGCGGCCTCGTCCGCGGTCTCCGCGCCGTAGATGACCTCCACGAGGTCCATCTTCACCGGCGGGTTGAAGAAGTGGAGACCGAGTACGCGCTCGGGAGTGTCGACGACTTCGGCGATGTCCGTGATCGGCAGGCTCGACGTGTTGGTCGCGAGGAGCGCGTCCTCGTCCGTGTACGCCTCCAGATCGGCGAAGATATCGTGTTTCAGTTCGAGGTTCTCGGGCGCGGCCTCGATTACGAGGTCCGCGTCTTCGACGGCCGTTTCGAGATCGGTCGTGGTGTCGATCCGATCGAGAATCTCCTCGGCCGGTTCGTCGAGTCGATCCTTCTCCGTGAGTTTCTCGAGGCTCCAGGCGATCCCCTCGTAGCCCTCCTCGACCAACTCGTCCTCGATATCCCGCATCGTGACGTCGTAGCCGGCCATCGCGGCCACTTCGGTGATCCCGTGTCCCATGTTGCCCGCGCCGAGCACCGCGACGCGATCGATGGTCTCGTATGACATGATCGTCACGTCGTCCGGTATCGTCTTAATACCATCGGACGTTTATTACCAATGTTAAGGTATTAGTGGGAGAATAGCCTAGGCCGTATTCTAGAACGGGACTGTATCGAACGTCGGTAATCTCGTACCGATCAGTCGGTAGGATGGGCCGATCGACGGATCGTTACAGCGGTTCGTCGCCCTCGATGATCCGCGTCGCCCGATCGGCCAGCGCGGGGACCCGATCCTCCATCTTCGGGTACATGGGATCGTCGCTGTTGCCCTCGAGGTAGCGCCGGTAGAACATCTCCCCGAGCGCCGCGAGTTTGTAGACCGCGAGCGTGCGGTAGAACCGCTCGTGATCGAACTCGTACCCTGTCCCGGTCTCCCAGCGCTCGACCAGTTCGCGGCGGGTCGGATACCCCTCCCGCTCCATGAACGTCGCGGTGAGTTCCGGTACGGTGGGGTCGGGATCTTTTGCATCCCGCCAGTAGGACAACATCCAGCCGAGGTCGGCGCGCGGGTCGCCGAGGGTGGCCATCTCCCAGTCGAAGACGCCGACTAACTCGGGTGGTTCGTCGGGGCCATACATGACATTATCTAGTTTATAATCGCCGTGGACGAGCGTGTGCGGGTACTCCTCGGGACAGTGCTCCTGGAGCCACGAGCCGACCTCGTAGAGGGCCGGCACCTCGCGCTCCTCGACGGTCACGTCGAACGCCCACATGAGTTGCTGCCCCCAGCGCTCGACCTGGCGCTCGGTGTACCCCTCAGGATACCCGAACTCACCGAGACCGACGGCCTCGTAGTCGACGTCGTGGATCGCCGCCAGCGTGTCGACCAGTTCCTCGCCGATCCGCTCGCGGGATTCGGGGTCGGCGAACCGACCGGGCTCTTCGAGTCGGAGGACGTCACCCTCGACCTGTTCCATCACGTAGAAGTCGCTCCCGATGACGTCGTGGTCCTCGCAGGCCAGCACCGGCTCGGGGACGGGGACGTCCGTCTCGACGAGCGCGTTCGTCACCCGGTACTCCCGGAGGACGTCGTGAGCGGTGTCGGCGGTCTCGCCCGGCGGCGGTCGCCGGATGACCAGGTCCTGGTCCCCCCAGGTCACGTACAGGGTCTCGTTCGAGTGGCCTTCCTCGTGGCGTTCGACCGCGTAGTCGTCGACCGATCCGAGGTGGTCTTCGAGGTAGGCCGTCAGTGCGTCCTCGTCGACGAGTCGCTCATAGTAGTCCTCGCTCATGGCGCGCACCTGCGTCTCGTGACGGTGCAGTCGGCCGGTACGGCCGTTTCCGTCGGCGTCCGGTTCGCGATCGACATGGGTGTGTACGATACTACCCTCGTACCGATTAACGAAAATAGTTACGCCGGAATTCTCGTTTTACAATGTTCAGTCAGGCTGCGCTATAGAGTATCACGATAGCCGCCGACGTCCGCGAATTCGTCGACGAGGTGGTGATCCCGGTCGAACGGGAGTGGCTCGGCGACGGTCCCGTTCCCGACGACGTATGTGAACGATCACGAGGGCTTCGGAAGCAAACTGTCCGAGACGCAGAGCCTGCGATACGACGTCGCCGAGGCCGAAACCCGACTTCACGCCGCCCGAACGATGGTTCGCCACGCGGCCCGCGAGATCACGTCGGGGAACGAGGCGCGCGTTCCAATCTCGATGGCGAAGGTGTTCACCGCGAACGTCGTTCAGGACGCGGTCGACCGCTCGATCCAGTGTTGCGGTGGCGACGGGATCGGCAAGGACCTGCCGCTCGCGGACTTCTACGAGAACGTCCGGGCGTTCCGGATCGTCGACGGAGCCGACGGGGTCCACAAGCGCGTGATCGCCCGCGACGCCTTCGAGGACGTC
Organism: Halosolutus sp. YCN4; assembly: GCF_059736495.1. NCBI lineage: Archaea > Methanobacteriati > Methanobacteriota > Halobacteria > Halobacteriales > Natrialbaceae > Halosolutus > Halosolutus sp. YCN4. The sequence goes on from NZ_JCASSM010000001.1 coordinate 235,655, forward strand.
GACGAGAGCGAACTCGACCCCGTGACGCGGTTTCGCGGCTAGATCGCTGATACCTCCACCTCACGCGCAGGGTGCGTTCGGGATCGATCGTACATGCTCGTTTGTCGAACTAACTAGTCTAACCGGGGACGTGTTGTGCGTATGTCTAGAAATGATGCTATGAAATGTCGATAATCACAAAACACTTACCGCAGAACTGTTCGCGTTCGGCTGATGGTCACGAATGAAAATCAGTTCCGTATTGCCTGACTCGATCGGGCGACGTCTCGACGACGATCCATCGTCCGTTCACTACGAGTGCCGACGGTGCGGGACGACGCTGTCAGACGATCGGGGGGCCTGTCCGGCCTGCGGGTCGGGTGACGTCGCGGCGATTCCGCTGTAGTCGTTATGCTTCTTCATCGCGCTCCCCGTCGACGATCGCAAGCACGTCTTCCGGGGACTCGATGTGATAGGAGACGGCCGGGCCGTCCTCGGCCCCGAACGCGACGCCGTGTATGCCTATCTCGGCCGCACCGCGGACGTCGTGGTCGTACCGATCGCCGATCATCAGCGATCGCTCGGGCGTGACCCCGGCTTTCTCGATCGCAGTTTCGAACATCGCGGGGTGGGGTTTGGTGCGGCCGACTTCCTCGGAGGTGGTGATCGAGTCGAAGTGTCGGCGAAGCCCGAAGTGCTCGAGCATTCCCTTGCCCTCGGCGTCGTCGACGTCGCTGATGACGCCGACGTGGAGGTCCCGCCCGGCGAGGCGTTCGATCGTCTCCGGCGCGCCGGGGACGGGGTCGATCGACGCCCGGACGGCCTCCCGGAAGGGCGGTTTCCACTCGTCCATCGGCACTTCCTCGCCGACGATGGCCTCGATCCCCCGGTGGTAGCCCTCGCGAGCGGCCCGGAACTCCGTGCCGTCGCGCTCGCGGAAGTAGTCGCCGACGGTCGTGCGCCAGATGTCGATCGCCTCCTCGATGGTTCGGTCGACCTCGTGGCGCTCGAGCAGGTCGGCGACGAAGTCGGCGTGGGCGGCCTGAACGGACTCGAGGTCGAGGATGACGCCGCCGATGTCCCAGAAGACGGCCTTCCAGTCGTCGGAGTCAGCGGGCGGGTCGGGCGGCCGAACCCGGCTCTCGGTCCCGCCGTCGGCCATCAGTCCGCCCTCCGGATCGTCGATCGATCGACCTCGTCGATGCTCGCACAGCCCGCGAGGCCGACGGTGAGGTCGAGATCGGCGAGCAGGTTCTCGAGGACTGCACGGACGCCGTCCTCGCCGCCGATGCCCAGGCCGAAGGCGTATGGCCGCCCGAGCAGGACGGCGTCGGCACCCAGCGCGACCGCGCGGAAGACGTCGCTCCCGCGGCGGATGCCGCTGTCGAACAGCACGGTGGCCTCGTCGCCGACTTCGTCGACGACCGCCGGTAGCGCCTCGAGCGCCGGGATCGCGCCGTCGACCTGCCGCCCGCCGTGGTTCGAGACGACGACGCCGTCCATGCCGTGTTCGACGGCCTTCCGGGCGTCGTCGGGGTGGAGCACGCCCTTGAGGACGATCGGCAGGTCCGTGTGCTCGCGCAGGAACGCGAGGTCGTCCCAGGTGAGCGAGGCGTCGCCGAAACAGTCGATGAACGATTCGAGCGACGCTTCGGGGTCGGCCCAGGGATTGTCGGCCTCGAGCCGATCGAGGAACGCCTCGTCCTCGAAGTAGTTCCGGATGCCCTGGCCCGCGAGGAAGGGGAGGTAGGCGAGTTCGATGTCTCGCTCGCGCCACCCCATCTTCGGCGTGTCGAGCGTGACGACGATGGCGTCGTAGCCCGCGTCTTCCGCGCGCTCGAGGAAGCTCGCCGCGACGTCCCGATCGGCGCTCCAGTAGAGCTGGAACCAGTCGGGCCCGTCGCCGAGTTCGTCCGCGACCTCCTCCATCGTGTAGGAGGAGACGGAGCTACAGATCATCGGGACGTCGAGGTCGCCGGCGGCACGCGCGACCGCCAGTTCCGCCTCGTCGTGGAGGATCGACTGAACGCCGATCGGTGCCAGCATCACGGGCGCGGGAATGTCCTGTCCGAAGAGTTCGACCCCCAGGTCGCGCTCGGAGACGTCCCGTAGCATCCGCGGGACGATCTGCCACTCGTCGAAGGCTCGGTCGTTGGCCGCGACGGTCGATTCTGAGCCCGCGCCCCCCGCGACGTACGCGAACGCCTCCTCGTCGAGTTCCTCGCGGGCGCGCTCGACGAGGTCCTCGTAGGCGACGGGGAACTCGGGGGGCTCCCCCTCGAGCATCCCGCGGCGGTACACTTCCTCCTGCCTGTCCGGTCCGTACTGCGGATTGTCTGCTGTCATGAGTGTGGTCGTAGACGATCCGTCCGGTCCCCGCCCGGTCCGGGCCGGTCGACCGCGGTCTACGTATGCGTATTGCTGACGGTAGTCGGCCACGCACTTAACGACACGCCATCCAGACCCATCTTTATTAACAGTGTCTGCATATTGGCTGTTGGTGCTAACAATGGTAACAACAGTCCCGGTTCCGGGTGATCGCGCGTGAGTACCGACCAGTTCGGCGTCGACGGCGACGTCGCAATCGTGACCGGCGCCTCCAGCGGCATCGGCGAGGGAATCGCGGAGACGTTCGCCGACGACGGCGTCGACGTCGTCATCTGCTCGCGCGAGCAGGAGAACGTCGATCCCGTCGCCGATCGCATAACGGAGAGCGATCGTCCCGGAGAGGCGCTGGCGATAGAGTGCGACGTGACCGACCGCGAGGCGGTCGACGCGCTCGTCGAGGCGACCGTCGAGGAGTTCGGCGGCCTCGACGTCCTGGTCAACAACGCCGGCGCGTCGTTCATGGCGGGCTTCGACGACATCTCGGAGAACGGCTGGAAGACGATCGTCGACATCAACCTCCACGGCACGTACAACTGCCTGCAGGCCGCCGAGGAACACCTCAAAGACGGTGGCGGCGCCGTGATCAACTTCGCGAGCGTCGCCGGCACGCAGGGGTCGCCGTACATGAGCCACTACGGCGCGGCCAAGGCGGCCGTCGTCAACCTCACGACGACGCTCTCCTACGAGTGGGCCGGGGACGGCGTCCGGGTCAACTGCATCGCGCCCGGGTTCGTCGCGACCGAGGGCGTCGAGAGCCAGATGGGCATCTCGGCCGACGAGGTCGATCGGACCGAGGTCGAGCGTCGGATGGGGACCGTCGACGAGATCGCGGACCTCGCACAGTTCCTCGCGAGCCCCGCGTCCTCCTACATGGTCGGCGAAACCGTCACCGCGCAGGGCGTGCCCCGGATCGAGGAGTCGCCCGAGGTATGACCGATCGAGACGTCCACCTCCCGGTCGCGGCCCAGCCGACGGTCGACTCGCTGGTCGCGTACGCCCGGCGGGCCGAAGCGGGCGGCTACGACTGCGCGTGGCTCCCCGAGACGTGGGGTCGGGACGCCGTCACCGTCCTGACGGCGATGGCCGAGCGGACCGACGCGATCGCGATCGGATCGAGCATCGTCAACACGTACTCGCGATCGCCGGCCCTCCTGGGACAGACGGCCGCGACGCTCCAGGAGGTCTCTGACGATCGGTTCCGTCTCGGCCTCGGCCCGAGCGGCCCGGTCGTGATCGAGAACTGGCACGGACTGGAGTACGGCAACCCGCTCAGGCGGACCCGCGAGACGGTCGAGATCGTTCGGCAGGTGCTCTCGGGCGAGCGCGTCGAGTACGACGGCGACGACTTCTCGCTGTCGGGCTTTCGACTCCGGTGTGATCCGCCCGATCCCACCCCGCCGATCGAGGTCACGGGGATGGGGCCGAAAGCCGTCGAACTCGCCGGTCGGTTCGCCGACGGCTGGCACGGGATCATGCTCACCCCCGACGGCGTCGTGGAGCGCCTCGACGACATCGAGCGCGGCGCCGAACTCGGCGATCGGGATCCCGACGACGTGACCGTCACCGCCGGCGTCACCTGCTGTGCGCTCGACGACGCCGATCGCGCCCGCGACCTCGCGCGCCAGCACGCCGCCTTCTACGTCGGCGGGATGGGCACGTTCTACCGCGACGCGCTCGTCCGGCAGGGGTACGACGAGGCCGCCGAGATTCACGACGCCTGGCAGGAAGGCGATCGCGAGCGCGCGCTCAACCTGCTGACCGACGACCTGCTCGACGACCTCTGTGCCGCGGGCGATCCCGAGACCGCTCGCGAGGCGCTCGAACGGTACGAGGCCGTCGACGGGATCGACGCGATCGCCGTCAGCTTCCCGCGCGGTGCCGACGAAGCCGAGATCGAGGCGACGATGGACGCGCTGGCTCCGGACGCTTCCTGACGCCGGGTTCCCGGCCCCATTCTTCGACGATCGCCTCCGACAGCTACAAACCCCAGATCGTCCCAGTTCGTCGTATGCCTGGGAAGGTCGGCCCGGACGACTTGCTCGCGCACGTGTTCGATCGGACGGGAAGCGCCGCGGACGACGAGACGGTTCGACTGGGGCCAGCCTACGGCGAGGACGCCGCCGCGATCGACTGGCCGGGGGACGGATCGGACACGCTCGTCGTCAGTTCGGATCCGATCTCGCTCGCGGCGGAGGGGGTCGGGACGCTGGGCGTTGCCGTCGCCTGCAACGACGTCGCCGCCTCGGGTGCCGATCCCCGGTGGCTCACGGTCGTCATCCTGCTCCCGGACGCGGACGCGCCGCTCGAGACGATCACCGACGACCTGGACGCGGCCGCCCGCGAGGTCGGCGCCTCGATCGTCGGTGGTCACACGGAGTACGTCGATCAACTCGATCGGCCGCTGCTCTCGCTGACGGCGATGGGCGCGACCGACGCGTTCGTGCCGACCGGTGGCGCCGAACCCGGCGATCGGATCCTCCTGACCAAGGCCGCCGGTATCGAGGGGACGGCGATCCTCGCGGCCGACTTCGGGGACGACCTCGACGTCGACGCGGCGATCCGCGAGCGAGCGGAGGCATTCCTCGACGAGATCAGCATCGTGCCGGACGCGCGCGTCGTCCGCGAGTACGCGACGGGGATGCACGATCCCACGGAGGGCGGCGTCGCGGCCGGACTCGTCGAACTCGCACGCACCTCGAACGTTCGTCTCGAAGTGGAGCGGAAGGCCGTCCCGATCCGGCCCGAAACGGAGCGACTCTGCGAGGCGGCGGAGGTCGATCCGCTCCGCATCTTCGGCTCCGGGGCCCTGCTCGCGACCGTCCCGGAGGCGTCGGTCGGGGCGGCGATCGACGACCTCACGGACGCCGGCATCGAGGCCGCGGAGATCGGCACCGTCCGGGCTGGAGAGCCGGAACTCGTCCTCGACGGGGAGTCGATCGTCGGCCCGGTTGAGGACGACCTCTACCCGCTCTGGGCTGCGGCAGACGCGGCCGACTGACGAGCGGGCGACCCGAGCGCCGCCTCGATCGTCGCGTTCGCGAGGACCTGTTCGGGCGCGAGGACGACGTCCGCCCCGGCCCGTTCGAGCGCGCCGATCGCCTCGCGGTCCGCGACGGCGACGATCCGGGCGTCCGTGGCGTTCCGTGCGGTCAGTACGGCGTAGCTGTTCCCGGCGGCGTCGCTCGTCGCGGCGAGGACGACGTCGGCGTCGTCGATTCCCGCCCGATCGAGCGTGGCTCCGTCGGTCGGATCGCCGACCGTCACGTCGACGTCGCGATCCTCGAGGGTCGCGACCGCCTCGTCGTCGCTCGTCACGACGGTGATCGACGTCGACTGCGCGACGAGCGCGTCGAGGATGGGCGCGGCCCGCTCGTCGTAACCGAGGACGACGATTCTGGGGGCGTTCCGATCGGCGGCGATCGCTACCCCCCGCCCGGTCCGCGAGAGGCGGCGATCGAGCATCGGCCCGAACAGGCTCCCGGCCGCGACGGCGACCGTCGCCGGCCCGAGCAGGACCAGCGAGGCCGCGAACAGGCGAGCGCCCTCGCTCGCCGCGTGCACGTCGCCGTAGCCGACCGTGGTCGCGGTTACGAGGGTGAAGTAGACGGCGTCGGCGACGGTGTGGAGTTCGTCGAACTCGCCGCGCAGCGCGTAGGCGCCGACTGTGCCGTAACAGAAGACGCCGACGATCGTCACCAGGCTCCCGAGTTGCGTCGGCGTCAGCGCGCTCGATCGCGTGAACCGATCGCTCGTGACCAGGAGAACGACGAAACCGCCGGTCGCGGTGACGATCAGCGGGATCGACAGCGGCCGGAACTGGGCGACGCCGTGGACGGCCGCCAGCGCGACGAGGACCGTCGCGCCGACGTAGGCGATCCTGAACCCGCGGCGCATTCCCCAGGCGGAGACCAGTAGCGTGAACCCGAGGACGGTTCCGCTGAACTCGGCAACGGCCTGGATCGCACCGAGCGTACCGGTCGCGTCGACGGACGGTTCGGTCGGGATCGAGAGGATGCCGGTCGCGATCGAGACGAGTGCGATGATGACGACGATCCAGACGGCGACGGGGGCCCCGTGTCGTCGAACGCGGTCGAGCATAGCGATTCCACCACGCCGACGGCAGTAAATCCCCGCCAGCAACACCGCGAGCTACCCGTTCTTCTCGTCCCGACGATCGTCGGCGTCGCGCCCCCTCTCGCGGTGTCTCTCGACGGGGTCGTCGATCCCGTCGCCGTGACGGCCCTCGCCGGCCGCGAAGCGATCGGCGCCCTCGAACGCCGTCTCGAGCGCGCGACGGCCGTGCCAGGCCTCGATCTGTAGCCCCTTCCCGATCGGTTCGCCGAGCCCCTCGTACAGCGCCGCCCGGTCCGTTCGCACGGTCGTCTGGGGGAACGCCGCGATCCGCTCGCCGAGTTCGATCGCCGTCTCGAGGGCCGCGCCGTCGTCGACGACCCGGTTGACCAGCCCCCACTCCCGCGCTTCGGCCGCGTCGACGGGCCTCCCGGTGAGGATCATCTCGAGGGCCCGGCCCTGGCCGACGATCCGCGGGAGTCGCTGGGTCCCGCCGTCGACCAGCGGGACGCCGAACCGCCGCTCGAAACAGCCGAACGTCGCCCCCTCGCCGGCGACCCGGAGGTCACACCACAGCGCCATCTCGAGACCGCCGGCGACGCAGTGGCCCTCGACGGCCGCGATCGTCGGCTTTGCGACCTGCATCCGGGTGAAGCCGAGCCACCCGTCGTCACCGTCTTCCAGGTCCATCTCCTTCAGGTCGGCCCCGGCCGAGAACGTCTCCTCGTCGCCGGTCAACACGCCGACGAGCGCGTGCTCGTCGTCGTCGAACCGCCGCCAGGCGTCGCCGAGTTCGATCGCCGTCTCGCGATCGATCGCGTGTTTCGCCCCGGGTCGATCGATGGAGATCACCGCGACAGGGCCCCGTCGTTCGTAGCTGACCATACGTCCCGTCTCCGCGGCCGGATGGAAATAGCCTCGGCCGCGATCGGGCCGATCCGCCGACGCTATAGTAGCAACTGAAACGATTCACACACTGATCGCACAGCCGTCCTGCGATCAGGTGTACATTGACTTTCAGTTGCTACTATAGTCCCCGTCGCCTCCCGCGACGAAAACGGACGACGACGCCCGAATGCGCCTGCCTGCCACTTATTGACGTAGAGCGATCGCTAGCTGTATGGCGACGATCGCGTACGAGCGGCCGGACGGAACGGCCGAGGAGACGGTCGACGCCGGGAACATCACCGACTCCGGAAAGGTCCAGGGCCTCCGGATCAAACTCGAGGACGAGAGCTTCATCCACCTGCCGTACACCCGGATCTACTGGGTGCGGATGAGCGAGGACGAGGGCAAGGTGAACTACTCCTCGGCGTAGGGCTCAGGTCGCGTCGACGAGCAACGTGTTCAGCGCGTCCGGCACGACAAGGACATCGCTCCCGGGGTCGATCGCGTCCGCCACGTCGTCTTCGGCGTGCATGAGACGCTCCTCGACGATCGCCGGCGCGTCGCTGTTCGTCACGTAGAGATCGTGCTCCCGGAGGACGCGTGCCACGACGAACGCCCGCTGGGCGCCGGGTTCGTACCCCTCGCGCATGTCCTCGTAGAGCGACTCGGCGTCGTCTGCTTCGCGCAGTCGCCGGGAGAACCGTTGCTCTCCCGTCCCGTCGCCGGCCCCTTCGGGAAGCGCGGCGGGGACGACGAGTCGGCCACTTTCGCGGAGCGGATTCCGATCGCCCAGCGCTACGTAGGTCGCGCCCCGCGTCGCCTGGTAGAGGGTGGCGTCCTTCGGCGCACCGACGCCGCAGACGACCGCGTCGAAATCGCGATCGATCGGGACCGAGAGCGCCTCGCGGCCGATCGACGTGAGTTCGCGCACGACCCGCCGCCCCTCACCGGCGCGGACGCCGAGCACGCCTGCCGGGCCGTGCGTGAGGTTGAGCGAGAAGTCGAGACCGACCAGATCGCCGGCCGCGTCGATCGTCTCGCGGAAGGGGTTCCCATCGACGCGGCCGAGTCGAACGCCGTCGCGGGCCAGCATCTCGGGGCCGTGCGTGTACCTGATCAGTGACTCGCTCCCCGCACCGATCGCGACCGTCTTCGCGCCGCCGCTGAAGCCGGCGTACTGGTGGGGTTCGACGACGCCGGTCGAGAGCACCGCGTCGGCGTTCGCGACGGGGGTGCCGATTTCGACCGGGACGTCGTCCTCGCCGACCGTCCCGACCTCCACGACCGACTCGGGGTCGTGATTGACCGCCAGATCGGCGTGCAGGCCGAGCATCGCTTCGATCTCTTCCTCGGTCATCGGCCGGTGGAGTCCGAGGCCGATCACGACCGTCACCCGGTCTCGATCGACCCCGATCGACGCCAGCCGATCGAGCAAGACGTCCAGCAACACGTCGTCGGGTGCGGTACGGGTGACGTCGGTGACGACGATCGCGACCTCGTCCGCCGGATCGACACGGGCCGACAGCGACGGGCCCAGCGGTTCGTCGAGCGCGCGCTCGGCGGCCGCCCGGACCTCGACGGTGTCGCCGCCCGGCGGGTCGGCGATCGTCACGTCACAGTGATCGAGGCGTGGCTCGATCGTCCCGTCGCCCAGCGGGAGTTCCATGGGTGGCCTTCGTCGGCCAGTGGAAAAAGTCCCGCTCTCGCCGATCAGCGCGAGGCGTCGAGGGGACCGATCGCGAGGCGGCCGACCGCGGCGGGTGCCAGTAGGATGGCGACGAAGAGGGCGGCGTTGACGGCGACGATCGTCGCGGAGGCGAGGAGGCTCGAAAAGAGCGCGCCGACGATCGATTCGAGGGCGACCCCGAGGCCGATAGCCCCACCTCCGACGGCGACGAGCACGCCGCCTTCCAGGCGCGATCGAAGGTCGGGAAGCGACCCGAGGCGCGTCGAGGCCAGCATACCGCCGAGGCTCCCGCCGAGCGCGACCAGGGCGTCGGGGTCACCGCCGGTGACGAGAACGGCAGGAACCCCGAGGACGACACCGAGTGCGAACCCCCGTCGTGGCTCGCCGTCGACGATCGCGTGGACGGCGAGCAAAAAGCCCAGACCGACCAGCGCGCCGACGATCACGTCACCGAGGTAGTGGACGCCGAGGACGACCCGCGAGAGCGAGACGAGTGCGATCACGACGCCCGTGGCGGCGATTGCGACGGGGTCCCGGGACCGATCGAAGGCGAGCAACAGGCCGCCGTAGACGAGCGATGCCGCGAACGCGTGGCCGCTGGGAAAGCCGTACGGATCGCCGTCATAGGCGATCAGGTAGACGTCTTCCGGCGGTCGCGGGAGTCCGACGAGCGTCTTGAGAACGAGGATGAAGCCGACGCCGGCGACCGCGTAGCTGACGACGAGCGCCGTCTCGCGGCGGCGCGTGAGCCAGTACAGTACGGCGAGGACGATCATCAGGACCGCCGCGCCGCCGAACTCCGTGACGGCGACGGCCAGGTCGACCCACGCCTCGGGGAAGGCCTCCCTGATCGCGGCGCTCTCCGCTTCGAATCGCATTCGGGTCGAGAATGCGACGTCCGGAAGGAAAACGTATCGGTCGATCGGCGACGTCGCCCGGCCGATCGAAGTTGCGCATGCGGTTGCGCCTGTGTCGCCCTCGATTCCGCTCACCGCTTGCTCTGTTCGAGCATCCCGATCACCGCCTTGCCCACTCGAGCATCCGCTCGTAGACGGGGTCGGATGCGAGCGCCTGCGAGTCACCCACCAGCACCAGCGCGCGCTTGGGCCGGGTGAGCGCGACGTTGATCCGCCGGTAGTCCTCGAAGATCGGCCCCTCGAGCCGACCCGTCGCGGTGAAGGAGACGACGATCACCTCCTGGCTCGACCCCTGGAAGCGATCGACCGTGTCGACGGCGACGTCCGCGGGAACGTGGCTCGAAATCTCCGACACTTGCGCCCGGAATGGCGCGATGACGCCGATCGACGATCGCTCGAGGCCGGCCGCCTCGTAGCGCTCGATCAGGTCGGCGATGCGGGCCGCCTCCTCGCTGTCCGTGTACCGGCTGGGATCGCCCTCGACGTCGACGAACGTGACGGGATCTCGCAGTTCGACGGGGAGGTCCTCGCGGGAGACGCCCGCGAGGTCGTCCAGCGTCCGCGCGGCCACCCCCGGTTCGGCCGGCCGGAGGTTCCCGTCGTAGAACTCCGTCGACGCGAACGCCTGGATGCGCTGGTTCATCCGGTACTGCCGATCGAGCATCACCCCGGCGTCGGGATGCAGGTCGACCAGTCGCTCGAACAGCGACTCCGTGAGGTCGTTCTCGGCCCGCACGACCGGCGGCAACTGCTCGTGGTCGCCGACGAGCACGAACCGATCGGCGAGGTTGATCGCCGCGTACGTACCGGGTTCGGTAAGCTGGCCGGCCTCGTCGACCAGCGCGACGTCGAATGCCTGTTCTTTCATCACCCGCGACCCGCAGGTCGCGGTGGTCGCGGCGACGACCTGTGCGTCCTGCAACTTCGCGACGCGGTCCTCCGGATCGCCCGCCTGTTCGAGCCGGTAGGGTTCCATGTCTTCGCGAACGCCGCTCTCGGAGCCGACGCGGACGATCCGGTCCCGATCGATCACGTCCGCTAGCTGTTCGAGCAGCGCCTCCAGCGCGTTGTCGACCGCACGGTTCGTAAAGGCCGACAGCAGGACGCGTTCGCCGCGCTCGACCATCGCGCGGATGGCGCGAGCGATCGTGTAGGTCTTCCCGGTGCCCGGCGGGCCGTGGATCAGCGCGCAGTCGCGCGCGCCCACCGCCTTCGTCACGGCCTCGTTCTGCGCGTCGTTGTTGTCGATGAACGTCTCGTCGATCCGATCAAATTCGGGAGCAGTCCGCCCGAACAGGACGTCCTTGCGCCGATCGTCGCCCTTCAGCAGGCAGTCGTGGAGCGCGACGAGGAGCCGATCGGTCGTGAGTTCGGAGGGGTAGACGTCGAGGCGCGTGACTTCGACGGCTTCGTCGGCGGTCAGGACGACCTCGTCCTCGTCCAGCCGTTCGATGCGAGCCAGTTCCGACTGGCCCCGGACCGGGTGACCGTCGCTGGCCAGCACGAGGTCGCCCTCGCGAAGCTTCGAGGTCGCACCGCCCTCCCGGCGGGCCCGGAGTTCCCAGCGTCCGCCGTCGAGTTCGCGTTTCGCCTCGAACTGGAGGTCGATCAGCGCGCGATCGTCGTCGGCCCGCTCCTGGGCGTCTTGCTCCCAGAGTTTGGCGTACTCGCGGTGGACCTGGCGGCGCTCCTCCTCGATCGCGCGGTAGAATCGATCGAAGTAGTCGCGCTCCTCGGCGGGCAGGGGCTGGCCGATCTGACCGGCCTTCGACTCCTGATCGAGTCGACCCGAGACGACCATACAGGTGTCCTGTTCGAAACAGTACTCGCACTTCGCGTCGCCCTCGTAGCCGGTCGGGACGTCGCCCGCGATCTCCATCGCCGCGATCTCGTTTCGCAGGCGGACGACGAACTTCAGGAGGCCGTCGCCCATCGAGAACTCCTTGGCCGGCGTGAGGTCGCCGGTCTCCTCGTTGCGATCGAGCGCCGAGTTCTTCGTGTACAGCAACGTGCCGGTGTCGACGTCCCCGCCGTGTTCCTCGAGCAAGAGCGCGTAGCAAGCGGCCTGCACCTTGTCCTTGAACCGAGGGTCCTTTTTGAGGTTCTTGCCGGTCTTGAGTTCGACCGGCGCGCCCCGCCGGATGGCGTCGGCCCGCCCCCGGATGCCGAACGTCTCGCTGATGAGCAACTGTTCGGACCGCCAGCTGTCTTCCTCCGTGAGCCGACCCTGCTCGAGCCACCCCTCGATCGCGGCGGCGTTCTCGCGGACCTCCTCGGCGACGGCGTCGGCCGGTTCGCCCAGCAAGCCGAGATCGAGGCCGTGTTCCTCGACGCGGGCGTCGATCGACTCCTCGAGGTCCCGACCGCGGAGCAGGTCGCCGAACACCTCGTGGACGATCGTCCCTTTCACGACGGGGTAGTTCAGCGGCACTCCCGACAGCTTGTTCAGGTAGTAGAGCCGGGGACACTCGACCCAGTTCCGGATCGCCGTCACGTTGACGAGGAAACTGGGCTCGACCACGACGTAGGAGTCACCCGTCGTCGCGTACTGGGATTCGCCCCTGTACTCCTCTTCTTTGGCGTCGGTCACCAGGAGTTCCATCCCCGGTTCGAGCAACTCCGCGGACTCGGTCCACTTGTTCCAGAGGGTGACCGTCGTGGGGTCGTGACCGCCGTCGGGAGGGGCCCGTCCCGCCGCTCGATCGGGCCCTGCGTCGTCCACGAGTAACGGGACTTCGGCGAGGTCGCTCTCGCCGTACTGGGTCGACACCGATCGAACCTCGACCTCGCCCGCGACGGTTCCGCGTACGTGCACGGCTACTCGTCACGGGCGAGCAGTCAAAAACGCTATCGGTCGTCGACGGGAGACGGGGTCGCGCGACCGACGCGTAGTAACCCCGGATTACCCCGTCCGGAACGATCAGGTCCGGTGCAACGGTCGATACGGCTTTTGAGCGCACGCGGCGTAGCGCCCGCTGCATGAGTGACTCGAATCGCGACGAGCGACGCACAGAAACGTCCACCGACGTGACCGACGACCGGGCGACGAACACGGGGACCGACGTCGACTCCGGTACCGGCGTCGGCGATCGCGACGATCCGGGACGCGATCACCGCGACGAGTCGACGCAGATCGCGAGCGAAGAGCGGCGGCGCAAGACGTCGCTGGTCAGCCTGATCGTGGCCGTCCTCGGCGCGTGGGTCGCCGTGTCGGTCCTCATCTACGACGTCGCGGCGGCGACGCTCTGGAACAACCTCCTCGTCGGAACCGTCGTCTTCCTCGCCGCCGGCTACAACTACTACCGACTCACCAACGACGTGCCGCTCAGCGTCGGCGTCGCCGCGCTGGTCGCGCTGCTTGGAATCTGGTTGATCGTCGCACCGGCACTGCTCGGGATGGGAACCGGCGCGTTCTGGAGTACGCTGGTTACCGGGCTGCTGATCGCGGGACTGGCCGGTTACAACGCCTACGAGGCACGCGAGGCCCGGGCGGTCGCGACCGAACCTGAACCGGGAGCACCCTGATACGGACTGGTCAGTTCGCAGGTCCGAACTCGGACTCGAGCGTTCGACGGCGGTGTTCGGCAGCGTGATGGCCGGTGGCAACGACCGCGAACGCCACCATCGCGACGGCGAAGGCGACGGAGACGATCGGCGGGACGCCGTTTACGTAACTGTTGAGCAGTTGACCAGCGGCCAGTGACAGCGGACCGAACAGGAGCAGCGAACTCGTCGTCGGATCGGCACGAAACAGTGAGACGATCGAGGAAATCCGGCTGGCTGACATGGACAAGCGTCGGTTACACGTCCTGTCGAGTCCACCATCGTATCCTTTTTGGTTCAGTTGGCGTCCTTGCTCTCGTCCCACGGCTTCAGCCGCAGGCGTTCGCCTGTCCGTTCTGTAATCCCCCTGGAGTATCCGTTCGAATTCGTTCCAACCGATACGTTAATTCCGCCAGCCTCACAACGACTACGTATGCGGATTCGCGAGTGGCAGGACATCCTCGAAGACGTCACCGAGCGGGATGGAGACCCCGAGGACTGGCGGGCCGTCGCCGGTGACCGTGCCGGCGGCGTCGGCGAAGACATGTACCTCGCGCATCCCCGCGCTGGGGTCTTTTTCCTGAAGACCTACGCGAAGAACCCCTTCGAGGTTCGCGGTGTCGGCACGCAAGTCGCCCGGAAACTCGACGACGAGATCGGGTCGTTCATGCCCCGGGAGGAGTCCGGCGGCCGGTTCGCCGTCCAGTCGCCCCCGGAGGACGAGGACCACGCCGAGACCGTCTCGAAGCGTCTCGAGACCGTCCTCGAGACGCACTCCGACGCCCCGACCCGGCCCCAGGATCTCTTCGACGACGTGATGGAAGCGCTCGAGAGTCCCGCGTTCGGTCCGATGGAGTACGACCAGTACGATCGACCGAACGAACTCGACGACCTCGCCGATCGGTTCGAGGAGGCCGACGAACTGCTGGACGCGGAACTCGACGACCTCATCGAGACCGACGAGGTCGATCGCGGCTTCATGTGAGGACGCCCTGCGCTTGCGTCCGATGGGCCTTTGGGAGCGGACTCCGACACTCACGGTAGGAATGAGCGACACTGCCGAGGCCGTCGTCCGCGACTATTACACGGCGCTCCGGCGAGGGAACCCGCTGTCACCGTACTTCCTCGAGAGCGAGTCGACGGTCAAGTTCGGCGTCAGCGAGGCCCTGTTCGGGTTCGACGAGGTGCGCGAGGCCCTGCAGGAACAGACCGAGACGACCGGCGACTGGACCGTCGAGAGTTCGCGACTCGTCGTCGCCGATCGGGGTGCGAACGCCACGTTCGCCGACGACGTCAGGATGGCCTGGACCGATACGACGAGTGGCGAGGAGTACGACTTCGAGACGCGCTGGAGCGGGACGCTGGTCAGGCGGGACGAAGCGGATGGATCGACGTCGGTCGCGACCGGCGAGTCGAGGACAGCGGATGCAACGACTGGGGACGCCGGCGACGATCGGCCGGACTGGCTGTTCGCCTCGATGCACGTCAGCACCCCGCACGAGCTATGAGACGCAGTTCGGGTCGTGACCCGTCGAAACCGACCGGGTTGACGTCGTCGTCGACGCGGCTGGCGATCGGGTTCGTCCTCCTTATCGGCCTCTCGGGCGGGATGATCGCGATACAGGGCGGTGGGTCGCTGGCCGTCGTCGCGGCCGCCGTGCTGGGAAGTCTCGTCATCGGGAGTGCGTTGACGTGGTACCTGTACTGGATCCTCTCGTAACGCCGGCCGTGCCGATCGGGGTGACGGATGTCGTCGCCCTGTGACGGAGCGTCAGCGCTCGACGCGCTGGAGCCACAGCCCCGGCGTATCGAGTTCGTCGTGGGTCGGGAGGTTCTCCGGGTGGTCCCAGACCAGACTCGCCGTCTCGATGTCGCGGACGGCGACGACGTGCTCGAAGAAGTTCTTCCCGCGTTCGTACTGGCGCTGTTTGAGGCCCAGCCCCAGCAGCCGCCGGAACAGTTTCTGGAGCGGTCCGCGGCCCTGCCGGCGCGCGTCGAGTTTCCGGCGCAGGTCCTCGTACTCGTCGTCGAAGGCGTGGTCCATCAGCAGTTCCGCGTAGCCCTCGACGACGGTCATCGCCGCGTCGAGGTCCCGGAACGCCTCCCGGTCGAACGAGCCGTCCGACAGCGCCGCGATGCCGTCCTCCATCCGGTTCTCGAGGTGCGTCGAGAGCCACGGGGCGGCCCCGAACTCGGCGGCGTGGGTCACCTCGTGGAAGGCGATCCAGCGCCGGAACCGATCGGGGTCGACCTCCAGCATGTCGGCCACCTTGCGGATGTTCGGCCGGACGAAGTACAGCGCGTGCTCGTCTGCCGGCCGTTCGGCGAGCAACAGCGGGTCGTACTGTCCGAGGACGTTTCGCCCGAGAAAGGAGAGCAGGACGGTCATCGTCCCGGTGTTGATCGTCCGGGCGACGCCGGGGAACGTCTCGGTGTGGGTCTCGAGGGCCCCCATCACGCGTTCGAACGTCGCGACGTTGGCGTCGATCCAGTGGTGGCGGTTCTGGATCTCGACGGTGTCGGGGACGTCGAAGTCGACGCCGGAGATCGATCGGACCGCGGTGCGGGCGTCGCGGACGTCGCGTGCGTACCCCTCGCGCTCGCCGGGTTCGAGGTCGAGCGAACCGGCCTCCGTCGCGGCCTTGGCCGCATCGGCGGCCGACCGCCAGTCGATCGCGTCGGTACCGGACGCCCCGGCAACGGCCCGGGCGCTGCGATAGAGATTCACGAATACGGGTACGGGAGGCGGACGCAAAAGCGTTCGGCTCGTTCGGACCGGCGTCGTCCGGACTGCCGTACGGCGTTTCCGGTGCAGCCGCAGGGCGGTCGCGCTTGCACCGGTAACCCGTCACAGCAGACCGTATCAGCTGACGATGACGTCCGGTTCCTCCTCGAACTCCTGTTCTTCCGCCTCGTCGTCGCCGGCGAACTTCTTCGCGGCGATGGCGATGCCGACCAGGACGACGAGGGCGATCACCGCGCCGATCGCACCCTTGCCACCGGACTCCTCGTCGGTAACGGCGGCCTCGTCCTCGTCGGACTCCGATTCGACCTCCTCGTCCGTCCCGCTCTCGCCGATCGGGAGGGCGCTGTCGATCGCCTTGGGGCCGAACTGGGTGTCGCCGTCAAGATGCAACTCGATGAAGGTGAACTTCTTGTCGCCCATGGCCGAGGAGTCAACGAGCGTGTACTTAGCCGTTTGGTTGGCTGTAGACGACTGCAGTTCGGCCGCTGGACCGGTACGATTAAGTGTCCATCACCTGCGGTCTTTCGTATGAGTGGACGACCGCTGGACGTCCTCGAGGCGTCGCTCGGCGAACGCGTCGCAGTACGACTCAAGAGCGGTGACGAGTACATCGGCGATCTCGCGGGCTACGATCAGCACATGAATCTCGTCCTGGAAGACGTGACGATTCCGATCGACGGCGGCGTGGAGGAGGAAGCGCCGGTCGAAGACACAACGATTATACGCGGCGATAACGTCGTCTCGATCACTCCATGACTGGTGCAGGAACCCCGAGCCAAGGAAAGAAGAACAAGACGACCCACACCAAGTGTCGTCGCTGCGGAGAGAAATCCTACCACACCAAAAAGAAGGTCTGCTCGTCGTGTGGCTTCGGCAAGTCCGCCAAACGTCGCGACTACGAGTGGCAGTCGAAGTCCGGCGACAACTGAACGATCGAGCGCATCTTCTCTCGCTGTCCTCGACACCCGAGCGGTGCGGTTGTCCGAATCTACGATGGACAGCCATTATAGTAGCCACTGGAAGTCACTGTACACCCGATCGCAAAGCCGTCCTGCGATTGGTGTGTAAATCGTTCCAGTGGCTACTATAGTCTCGGGCCGCAAACACTCGTGTATGGAGACGACAGCCGCCTTCACCGGCCTCGAGTGTCGTGACTGCGGGCGTGCGTTCGACGCCGACGAGACCACGCACCGGTGTCCCGACTGTGACGGCATCCTCGACCCGGCCTACGACTACGACGCGATCGACCTCGATCGGGAGACGCTCGCGTCGCGGCCGTTCGACTCGCTGTGGCGCTACGAGGAACTGCTCCCGTTCACCCGCGAGTCGGCGGTGACGATGGACGAGGGGACGACGCCGCTGGTCGACTGCCCGCGACTGGCCGACGACCTCGGGGTCGATCGAGTCCTGCTCAAGGACGAGGGGCGAAATCCGACGGGGACGTTCAAGGATCGCGGCCAGACGGTGGCCGTGACCGCGGCCAGCCAGCACGGCGCGTCGGACGTCACGCTCGCCTCCGCGGGGAACGCGGGACAGGCCGCTTCGGCGTACGCCGGGCGCGCCGGCCTCGACTCGCACGTCTACCTCCCCGCCCGATCGGGCTTTACGAACAAGGCGATGGTCAACGTCCACGGCGGCGACATGAACGTCGTCGGCGGCCGGATCGGCGACGCCGCCGCGGCGTACGAGGAGGCCCTCGACGAGCACGACGACTGGTACCCGCTTCAGACGTTCGTCACCCCCTACCGGCACGAGGGCAAGAAGACGATGTACTACGAAGTCGTCGAACAACTCGACTGGGAGGTCCCCGACGCGATCTGTTACCCGACGGGCGGCGGCGTCGGCCTCGTGGGGATGTACAAGGCCGCCGTGGAGTTCCAGGATCTCGGGCTGACCGACGACCTCCCCGCCTTCTACGCGGCCCAAGCGTCGGGCTGTGCGCCGATCGTCGAGGCCGTCGAGTCCGATCGCGACGAGCACGAACCGGTCGAGAACCCGGACACAATCTGCGGCGGGATCGAAATTCCCGACCCCGGGGCGAGTCCGTGGATCCTCGAGGCGATCCGCGAGACCGACGGCGGCGCGGTCGCGACCGACGACCCGGACATCCTCGAGGCCGCGGTCCAGGTCGCCCAGCGGGAGGGCCTCGAGATGGCCCCGACGTGCGCGGCGGCGGTCAGCGGCGCGCTGGAACTCGCCGATCGCGGCGGGTTCGACGGCGACGAGACGATCGTAATTCTCAACACGGGGACCGGGAACAAGGAAGCGGACGTGCTCCGTAGCCATCTCATGAGCAAGGGGATCTGAGCCCTCCCGACTCGCTCGAGGGAGCGCTCCCCGTACTGGCTCGCTCTCGAAATCCGACGCGACGCCGTTCGGATACGTTGGGTAATCGGCACACTTTTGTGCAGGACGGATGACTAATCGCCAACGGTAGACGTCCGATGACCAACTAAGTTCTCTCTCGACTGGCTCCGCGCTTCCGTCGTCCAGTCAAGCCGCCGTATCGCGTTCGACCGCATGCCGACACCGACCAGCAACGTATGAGTCTACCGTCACGAGACGCTGTCGACGATCAGTATAGATTCGACCTGACCCGCATCTTCGAGACACCCGCCGAGTGGGACGACGCAGCGGAGACGCTGCGAGACCGACTCGAGGCGCTCGAGTCCCGTTCAGACCGCCCCCTTCGCTCGAGCGGCGACCTTCGCGACCTGCTCGCCCTGATCGAGGAGTGCCATCGACGAAAGCAACGCCTGGCGGCGACCGAGGCGGACTCCGCGGCTACGACTCGATCCGGGATCGCGACCTCCGCGGCACGTACCCCGAATCGGGGCTGGAACCGTCGCTCCCGACGCGGGTCCACGACACGCACCTCGAGACGATCCGGGCGAGCCTCGAACCGTACCACCGTGCTCAGGAACTGCGTCGCGAGCGACTCGGCGTGGATACGCTTCGGCCCTGGGACCGCGAGGTGTCGATCGCCGACCCGCCCGCCCCGGAGATTCCGTACGAAGATGCGATCGACCACATCCTCGCGGCGCTCGCTCCGCTCGGCGAGGCGTACGTCGATCGGGCGCGATCGTTCCTCGAGGGGCGGCGGATCGACGTCTTCCCGACGCAGGACAAGCGGACGGACATCCCCGCGTACTGTCCATCCTCGGCGGCGGACGGGGCATTCGTCCTCGCGAACTATCGCGAGGACGTCCGGACGATGTTCTTCGTCTGCCACGAACTCGGCCACGCGCTCAACGTCGCGTTCCACCGCGAGGGGCCGACGCGGTACGCGACCTGTCCGACGCCGATTTCCGAGATTCCCTCGATCCTCCACGAACTCCTTCTCGTCGACCACTGCCTCGAGGAAGGTGGTGCGCTCGCGACCCACGCTCGGAACCGGTATCTCGAGTGTATCGGGGGAAACTTCTACGACCAGGCGATGGACTCGGCGTTCGTCCATCGGCTGGCGACCGCCGTCGAGGCCGGTGACGAACTCTCTCCGGCGCGGATGCGCGAGGAGTACACGACGGTTCGGGGGGAGTTCTGCCCGGTCGTCGACACCGGCGACTGGGACGGACGAACCTGGTTCGGCAACGGACTGCGCGAGCCCTACAGCAGTTACCAGTACGTGCTCGGGGCGACGGGTGCACTCGTCGTCCACGATCGGCTCCGGAACGCTCGAACCAGAGGCGTACCGCTCGTTCCTCCGAAACACCGGGAGCGAACCGGTCCTTGAGTGTTTCGACCGGCTCGATATTGCGGTGACGACGTCCGAACCCTACGAGCGGGCAACGGAATCGTTCGACGCGTTCCTCGACCGAGTCTAGTCACCGCTTCCCACACCACGATCACGTATTTCACACGCCCCGGCGTCGAATACGCGTATGGATCCCGGCGACTACTTCGATGACCTCGCGGCGTTCTACGACGCCGTTCACGACCAGGAGGCAGACGACGTGGCGTTCTACCGCGATCTGGCTCACAGGGTGGACGGCCGGGTCCTCGAGGTGGGCTGTGGCACCGGTCGGATCTACCTCGAGTTGCTCCGTGCGGGCGTCGACGCCGACGGAATCGACGTCTCGAGCGAGTCGCTCGACCGGCTCCGCGAGAAGGCCGCCGAGTCGGGACTCGACCCGTCCGTCCGGGAGGCCGACGTCACCGCGTTCGACGCGAACCGGGAGTACGCGCTGGTGATCGTCCCCTTCCGCGCGTTCCTCCACCTGACCGAGGTCGACGAACAGCTCGACGCCCTCGAACGCATCCACGACGCGCTCGGTCCGGACGGTCGACTCGCGCTCAACGCGTTCGTCCCGAGCTTCGAGGTGATCTGCGAGCAGTACGGCGAGTGGGTCGAAGACGACCTCGAGATCGATGGCGATCGCTACAGGCGGCGGACCGTCACTGAACTGGCCGACGAAGTCGAGGGGACCGCTCGGATCCGGACGGTGATCTCCGACGCCGACGGCAACCGGATCGTCGACAGCAGCGACGAGTTGAAACTGCTCTCGAAGTCCGAGTTCGACCTGCTCTTCCGGTGTTCGCCGTTCTCGTCGTGGGAGGTCTACGGGGGCTTCGAATACGACTCGCTCGAGGACCCGAGCCAGGAGATGGTCTGGATCGCCGAAGGGTAACGCGACGACGAATCGTGTCAGTCAGTCTACCTGGTCTGCCATCTGGTGGCCGTTCCGTAGCGTTTTTGCTGGTTGTCCGGAAACGGGGGGGTATGACTGCGCCCTGGGACGACTGGAACCACATTCTCAAACTCGATCCCGACAAGGAACTTCCGGACGGGATCACCTACGGCGACCTCTGTGCGACCGGGACCGACGCGATCGAGGTCGGCGGTACGATGGGGATGACCGAGGAGAACATGACCGCCGTCATCGAGGCCTGCGCGGAACACGACGTCCCGCTGTACCAGGAACCCTCGAACCCGAGCGTCGTCGTCGACAACGACGCCCTGAAGGGGTATCTGGTACCGACGGTGTTCAACGCCGGCTCGCCGTTCTGGATCACCGAGGCCCACAAGGAGTGGGTTCGACTCGACGAGGATCTCGACTGGGAACGAACGACGCTCGAGGCCTACATCGTCATGAACCCCGAGGCCGACGTCGCGGAACTGACGGAGGCGAACTGCGACCTCGAGGCCGACGACGTCGCGGCCTACGCGACGGTCGCCGAGCGGATGTTCGGCCAGGAGATCGTCTACGTCGAGTACTCCGGGACCTACGGTGACGTGGACGTCGTCGCGGCCGCGGGCGAGGCCGTCGACGAGGCGACGCTGTTCTACGGCGGCGGCATCCGCGATTACGACTCGGCGTACGCGATGGCCCAGCACGCCGACGTCGTCGTCGTCGGCGACCTCGCACACGACGAGGGCGTCGAGGCCGTTCGGCAGACGGTCGAGGCCGCCAACGACGCCTGAGGTTCGTCTCACTCCGGCCCTCGCCTCAAAAATATCAGCGGCCTAAACTGTTTTGCGTCTCCATCGCTAATTACTGTGCCATGAGTCTCCTCGCGGAGTTCGAGGCGGTCTCTCCCGCCCTCGTTCTCGGGCCCACGCTGTCGGCGATGCCGTCGCTCGAGGTCACCCTCGAGCGACAGTACGCGATCGACCCCGATCGGCCGCTCGCCGTCTGTCGGATCCGGTGTGACGATCCCGCCCGACTCGATCGGGCGCTGGCCGACGACGGAACGATCGACGAGTTCGAACGGGTCGACGGCGGAACCGAGCGATTCCTGTACCGGTTCCGCCGGAGCGATTCGGGCGTCGTCGACGCGTACCGGCAGTGGGTCGCCGTCGGCGGCGAACTGCTGGTCGGACGCGCCAGGAACGGTCGGTGGGAGATCGAGATGCGGTTCCCCGATCGGGACGCCTTCAACAGCTACCACGAGTTCCTGCAGTCCGAAGACGTGACCTTCGAACTCCGCCGTCTCGCCGACGGCCCGTGGCCCGATCGACCCTGGGACGACGGGCAGGCGACGCTGACGGAGTCCCAGCGGGAAGCCCTCCGGGTCGCCTACGAGGACGGGTTCTTCGAGGTCCCGCGCGGGACGGAGTTGTCGGCTATCGCCGACGCCCTCGGAATTTCTGACCAGGCCGTCAGCGAGCGACTGCGTCGCGGACAGGCCCGGCTGATCGAGGAGCACGTCGTCCCGGACCGCCCCCGATCGTGAGGTCCCGGAACCGGCACGATTCTGGCGGAGGAGGACTCCCTCGGCCGCCGTCGCTGACGCCGGACGCGTACTGACGTCGGTTCGTCATTCTTATCCAGTGCGGCTACGTTAGACGGGTGTTCGATGAAATTCTGCCACGACTGCGACTGGTTCGCCGCCGTCGAGGACGCCGCGACGGAACGCGAACGATCGAAACTCGCGCTCGAACACTTCGTCGAAACGGGCCACTCGATCGACACGAGTGACTCGCTGGGCAGACCGATGCCGCCGGCGATCTGTGCGGAACTCCTCGTCCACGAACTCGTCCCGGCGGCCGATCGAGCGGACTGATACCGCAAACCGGCGCCGTGTGTTCGGCCGCCGTCTCGATCGTCGAGTCGTCGCCGACCGGTTGTCGTCCCGTGACGTGCGCTACGGGGCTTCGACGAGCGATCGAAGGTCCGGGAGTACCTCGACGACGTCGTCCCGACGGATCACGTCGGCGACGCCGTCACACGGCGTCGGCTCCAGGGTGACGATCCCGAGGGTCGCGCCGGTCGAGGCGGCCAGTCGCGGGAGCGACGCGGCGGGTTCGACGACGAGCGAGGATCCGATCGCGAGGAAGACGTCGCTTTCCCGGGCGAGCGATCGGGCGCGCTGGATGACGGCACCGGGGAGTCGCTCGCCGAAGAGGACGACGTCGGGTCTGCAGATTCCCCCACAGTCACAGGTCGGCGGGAGCTCGCCGTCGGCGACGCGCTCGAAGATCGGTTCCGCGGCGGTCCGTTTCCCGCAGTCGGCACAGCGAACCCGCCGGGCGTTGCCGTGGAGTTCGACGATCGGCGGGCCGTCGCTGTCGGCGGGTTCGTCCGCGGGTCGGTCGGTGATGGACTCCGCCGCATCCTCGTGGAGGTCGTCCGTGTTCTGCGTGAGGATCGCGTCGAGGTGGCCGTCCCGCCCGAGCGCGGCAAGCGCCTCGTGACCCGCATTCGGCTCGTACGCCTCGTCGAACAGCTCCCGATGGAGATCGAGCCGATCGGCCCAGAAGCCCGCGGGATCGGTCCGGAACCGGCCGTAAGTGAACTGTCCCTCGTCGAAGTGCTCCCAGACGCCGTCGTCGCCGCGGAAGGTCGGGACGCCGGACGGTGCGGAGATGCCGGCACCGGTGAGGGCGATGGTCGTCTCAGCACCTCTGACCGCCGCTGCGAGGCGTTCCTGATCGCTCATACGACGGCGATCGGTTCGCAACGGGAAAACGGCTACTCCGGATACGAAAGATTGCGCTTAAGTTTCGGCTACGTGAACCGGGAGGTATGCAGGACAGAACCTACACTGCCGACGCCGAGCCGGGCGACGACGTGACGGTCGCCGGCTGGGTCCACGAGATCCGAGACCTCGGCGGGATCGCCTTCCTGATTCTCCGGGACACCGCCGGAAAGATCCAGATCAAGTTCGAGAAGGACGAGATGGACGAGGACCTCGTCGAGACCGGACTAGGCGTCTCCCGCGAGAGCGTCGTCCGGGTCTCGGGCGCTGTCGAGGAGGAACCCCGCGCGCCGACGGGCGTCGAGATCACGCCCGAGGACGTCGAGGTCGTCGCGCCCGCCGACCCCGAACTGCCGCTCGACCCGTCGGGGAAGGTCGACGCCGACCTCTCGACGCGACTCGACAACCGCACCCTCGACCTCCGCAAGGAGGAGGTCCAGGCGGTCTTTGAGATCCGATCGGAGATCCTGCGTGCGGTCCGCGAGCGGTTCCGCGAGTTCCGCTGTACGGAGATCACGACGCCGAAGATCGTCGCCACGGGGACCGAGGGCGGCACCGAACTCTTCCCGATCACCTACTTCGGCGAGGAGGCGTTCATGAACCAGTCGCCGCAGCTGTTCAAGCAGCTCATCGCCGGCTCGAACGTGGAGCGGGTCTTCGAGATCGGCCCGATCTTCCGCGCGGAAGAGCACAACACGCCCCGGCACTTGAACGAGGCGACCTCGATAGACTTCGAGGGGGCGTTCTGCGACGAGAGCGACGCGATGGACGTCGCCGAAGGGATCGTCAGGGCCGCCTACGAAGCCGTGAACGAGAACTGCACCGAGGAACTCGAGGCACTCGGCCTCGAAGACGAGTTCGACATTCCTGAGGGCGACTTCCCCCGCCTCAGCTACGAGGAGGCGATCGAGCGCATCAACGCGACGGGCGAACTCGACGAGCAACTCGTCTGGGGCGACGACCTTTCGACGGAAGCCGAGAAGGCGCTCGGACAGGACGTCGGCGGCCACTACTTCATCACCGACTGGCCGAGCGAGATCAAGCCGTTCTACATCAAGGACCACGACGACGACGAGCAGCTCTCGACCGGCTTCGACCTGATGCACCCGCGCATGGAACTGGTCTCGGGCGGCCAGCGCGAACACCGCCACGAGCACCTGATCGAGGGCTTCGAACAGCAGGGCCTCGATCCCGACCAGTTCGAGTACTACACGAAGATGTTCAAGTACGGGATGCCGCCTCACGCCGGCTTCGGCCTCGGCGGCGAGCGGCTCATCATGACGATCCTCGGCCTGGAGAACATCCGGGAGGCTGTGCTGTTCCCGCGAGACCGGCAGCGCCTGTCGCCGTAGGCGGCGGCGCAACCGTCGAGTGGGTGCTCGCGGAATCTTCGATTCCGCGTCGTTCCGCGTGATCGTCAGCGTTTGTCGCCACAGGCGACGAACCTGAGAGCCAGCGAGACGAGCGAAGCGAGTCTCGCAGGACCGGCAGCGACTCAGTCCGTAGGTCTCGCGACGACCCGTCGTTCTTCGACGGCTGATTCTCCGTTTGTGGGAACGATCGGACGAGGCGACTCGATCGCCGATAGTAGTCGATACCGGTCCTCGCCCGCCGTTCACCGCCGTTCGACCACGGTCCCGTCCGCCCCGACGGCGATCGATCGATCGGGTCCGATCGCGACGCCGTGGAGCGGGCCGCTCGCACCCGTGAGGACCCGTTCCCAGTCTGCGGACGGTTCGGGGCGGTCGTAGACGGCTCCGTCGTCGTCGGTCGCGACGAATCGATCGTCGCGTCGGGCGAGCGCCGTCAGTACGCCGTCGGTGACCCGATCGGGTGTCCACGTGCCCCCGTCATATCGGTAGACGACGCCTGCATCCGTGGCGACGTGGAGGGCGTCTCCCGAACCGGTAGCGAGGGCCGTGAGCGTGCCGTCGGCCCCGTCGATCCCGATCGCATCGAACGTCCGTCCGCCGTCGTCGGTCCGAAAGACGCCGTCGTTCGTGTCGCAACAGTAGCCGATCGCGTCGTCGACCAGCGCGATCCCGCTCAGGCTGGAGCCGCTGCCAGGCGTCACGGGATCGTCCCACGCGAGCGCTCCGTCCCGGTACCGGCCCCGGATCACCTCGCCCGACCCGTTCGTCAGGAGGATCGTCTCGTCGTCCGTCGCGCCCGCTACGGCCAGGTCGGTCAGGTTGTCGGTTCGATCGGCCGGGGCGGAGTAGTCCGTGTGCCGGCCCGATCCGAGTTCGAATCGGCCGACCGCCCCGCCGTCGCCGGCTATCCAGGCGACGTCGGCGTCGGGCGTCGCGTCAACCGCGCGGAGGTCCCATCCCTGCGCGCCCGGGCCGTCCTCGAGTGCCAGGTCCCAGTCGTCGCCGGTGGTCGCGAGCGCCGCCCCACCGGCCCCGACGGCGACTGCGCCGCCGTCGGTGACTGCGACGTCTGCGAGGGCCGCGTCGGTCGGCACGTCGACGGTCGTCCAGTGGCGTTCGGTCCCGGATTCGGGCGCTTTCGCGCCGGTTGTTGACTCCGATTCGTCGTTCCCGGACTCCCGATCCGTCGTCTCACCGACGGGTGGCGACCGTGGCTCGCGTCCGTCGGGGGAGTGGACCTCCGGGGACGTCACCGTGGCGGGTTCGGATCGGTCGATCGTCGTGCCCCGGTCCGTGCGCGGTCCGGACTGGGCGGCCAGTGCGGCCTCGGTCGGCGATCGGGAGTCGTCGTCGGCCGCCGTGGTCGATGCATCGGGACTGCGCGCTCGCGAGAGATAGAGGGCGATCGGCGGCACGACGTAACTGGCGATCGCCAGCACGACGAACCCGCGGTGGACGATGGTGAGGGTCCCGAACGCGGTGAGTCCGGCCGTCGCGACCGCGTGCATCCAGGTCTTCGTGTATCGCCTGTAGAACGCGGCGAAGCCGTCGGTTTCGGTCCGGGGCGCCATCCGCTGATATTGCGGTATCGGCGGGGAAAAGTCACGGCCCTGTGTGTGCCAGAGCCGACCCGGGCAGCGAACCTATACGGTTATATCGGGCGAGGCGCAAACGGGGGCTAATGCGCGAGGAGGCGACGGCGTTCGTCCCGGGACACATCACGGGGTTTTTCAGTGCACATCCGGCCGAGGATCCGACGAAAGCCGGTTCCCGCGGCGCGGGACTGACGCTCACGGACGGGGTCGAGGTCACCGTCGAACCCGCGACGGGCCCGGAGCCGACGGTCGTACTGGACGGCGAACCGATCGACGTCGATCCGGTGACGACGGTGCTCGATACCCTCGACGCGCCGGCCCGCGTCGAGGCCGAGTCGGATCTCCCGATCGGGTCCGGGTTCGGCGTCTCGGGGGCGATGGCGCTCGGAACGGCGCTCGCGGCCAACCGCGTCTTCGAACGGAAACTCTCGCGAAACGAACTCGTGACGATCGCACACGGCGCGGAGGTCCAGGCCGGAACCGGCCTCGGCGACGTGGTCGCGCAGGCCCACGGCGGCGTGCCGATCCGACTCGAACCCGGCGGCCCGCAGGACAACAAACTCGACGCGATTCCCGCACGCGCACGCGTCGAATACGTCACGTTCGGCCAGTTGTCGACCTCGGAGGTGCTCTCCGGTGACACGGAGCAGTTGACGGCCGCGGGCAAGGAAGCCCTCTCCCGCGTCGTCGAGGAACCGACGCTGCTGTCGTTCATGTACGCGTCCCGGGCGTTCGCCCGCGAGGCGGGGCTCCTGACCGAGGACGTCGTCGGCACGATCGAGGACGTCACGGCGGTCGGCGGCCAGGCCTCGATGGCCATGCTCGGCGAGACGGTGTTCGCGCTCGGGACCGGGCTGTCCGACGCCGGTTACGACCCGGCCATCTGTGCGACACATCCTGCCGGGGCAGTCCTCAGGTAGTTTCTGCTCATTGGTATCATACCTCATGCGACAGTATCCGATCGCTGATTCGTCAGCGGTCCTGACCGTGCGACGAACGGCGACCGGTGAACGCGTGGGGTCCTGAGCCGCCCATCTGTGTTCCGTTCCGGCGTCTTCCGGACGCTGCCGTCCCGAGCGGTGGGTCGGATCGAACCCGGTATACTCAGTTGTACTAGATGACAGTTTTGAAAACAGTAGCCGAATCTTTATTATATTCCGTTCGAGTTATCGTTCCAAGTTTCGCAATGTCTTTCAACAGTGACCTTCACCAAAATCTGTTCCGACTGTACGAACACTACGTCGGTGAACCGGACTCAAAAAAGGACGTCTATGGCTATTGGCTGTTCATCTTTGGATACATCGTCGGCTCCGCCGGCGTGTTCGCGTTCGTCGTGGGGTACACCTCTGTCGAGGGCTCCGCGACGGAAACGATAATTAGGTGGGGAGGCGTCGCGGCGTCGTTCGGACTGGCCTTCTGTCTGTTCGGTATCGGCCTGATGCTTCCGGTGCGCAAGCGCGGGATTCAAGCGAGTATCGTCGGATTGTTGATTTCGCTGACCGGTGTCGCGATGTACGGTGTCCTCTACCCGGATAACTGGCGCGAGCGAGGAATGGGGATGGACGCCGAAGTGATCGCCGTCTACACGGCCGGTATCGCGATCATTGCGGGCGTGACGGCGCTCGTCCCCGTCCTCACGGGGCGGAAAGGGATGTTCGTCGAAGAGGAGGGGACGACCGAAGATCCGCCGGTGATGACCGGCGACGCGCTCGAAGGCGCTCAGTTCGCCGTCTTTCGGGACGAGAACGGCGACTGGACGTGGAACATTCTTCACCTCGAGGCGCTCGCGGGAACCGAGGACAGTGCCGTCACCCGGCCCGACGCGCGGGAGGGAATCGAGCGCGTCAAGTCCCAGATCAGTTCCGCCGGTCTGATGGAGTTGACGACCTCGGCGTTCCGCCTCTACGAGGGTCGCGACGGGACCTGGCAGTGGGCGCTCGCCCGCGACGACGGCAGCATCGTCGGCACCTGCGCCGGCGAGTTCGGCGAACGCGACGAGGCGGAGAACTCCGTGAGTTTTCTCAAGGACCGCGGGCCGAAGGCCGACGTCATCGAGATCGAGGACGCTGCCTTCACCTACACCGAGGAGCGCGATCAGTGGTTCTGGAAACTCGTCGACGACGATCGAACACCGCTGGCTACCAGCGAGGACGGCTACCACACGCAGGAACGCGCCGAGGAGGCCGCCCGGTCGTTCGCCGAGCGTTACGATCAGGCGCGGCTGCTCGACATCGAGCACGTCGGCGTCGAACTGCACGAACAGGGAGACGACTGGACGTGGCGGATCGTCGACAGCGCGGACGACGTCGTCGCGACCTGTACCGACACGTTCGGCTCCCGCCGCGGCGCGGAGGAAGCCGCGGAGGCCCTGCTCCCGGAACTCGGATCGGCGGCGGTCACCGTGGCCGGCGAACCGACCTACGAGCATTACCAGTCCCGTGACGAGTGGCAGTGGCGACTGATCGACGAGAACGAACACATCGTCGCCGAGTCTCCCGAGGGCGTGGCCGACCACGACGACTCGGAGCGACGCGCCGAGGCGCTCCAGACGAACGCGCGGGACGCGGACGTCGCCGAGATCGAAACCGCGGAGTACGAGGTGTTCCCCGCGGCCCAGAAACTGTCGTTCGACGAGGACGACGACCTGTCGACGGGCGCGGACGAACGGTCGGTGGTCACCGACGGCGGAGCGGCCGCGGCCGACGGCGAGAACACGACCGAGTGGCAGTGGCGACTCGTCACCAGCGATCGCGAGATCATCGCCGGGAGCAGGGAGCCTTCCGGGAGTCCCGCCGCCGCGGAGGACGCGATCGAGCGGGTCCGCCAGCAGGCCAGCGAGGCGGACCTCATCGAGTTCGAGAACGCGGCGTTCCAGGTGTACGAGGCCGACGACGGCGAGTGGCGCTGGCGGCTGATCGACGAGGACGGCAACGTGCTCGCCGACAGCGGCGAGGAACACACCTCCCGGGGCGAGGCCGCGGAGGCGATGATGACGCTGAAAGAGCAGGCACCAGACGCCGAACTGCTCGAGATCGAGACCGCGGCGTTCGAACTGTTCGTCAACGAGGACAACGAGTGGGGCTGGCGGCTGATCGACGAGGGCGGTAAACTCGTCGCCGAGGATCCGTCGACCCACCCGACTCGCGATGACGCGCGCGAGGCGATGAACCGGTTGCTCGAACACCTCGACTCGAACGTTCGAACGATGGATCAGGCCATCTTCCAGCCGTACGCGGACGACGACTGGCACTGGCGCTTCGTCCTTCCGTCGGGCGAGACCGTCGCCGTCGAAGGCGAGGAGCATCCGACTCGCGACGAACTGGTCGCCAGTATCGACTCGATCCGCGAGGCGGCCGCGTCCGCACAGAGCTACACGGTCGGCGACGTCGCCGTCCAGCTCTACGGCAGCAACGAGTGGCGGTTCCGCCTCCTCGACCGGGATCGCGAGGAGATCGCCGACTCGGATGGTACCTACGCCGACCGCGAGGCCGCAGTCGCGGCCGTCGAGGAATTCACGAGCCACGCAGACGACGCCCCGATCTTCGCGATCGAGGACGCCGCGATCCGCCTCGACAGCAGCGAGGGCTGGACGTGGGACCTGGTCGATCGGGACCGCGAGGTCATCGCAAACGGCGTCGGCACGTCCTCGAACAGGGACGCGGTCATGTCCGACGTGGAAAAGGTCCGCGAGCTCGCACCGATCGCTGGCCGGGTCGACTTCGACGTCGCCTCGTTCGAACTGGTCTCCGACGAGGACGACCAGTGGCGCTGGCGGCTGCTCGACGAGGACGGTCGGACCGTCGCGACCGGCAACGAGAGCCACGTCTCGAACGAGGCTGCCCGCGAGGCGATCGAGGACGTCCGTTCGTTGATCGAGAAAGCGAGCATCCTCGAGATCGACAGCGTCTCCTTCGAACTCCACAGCGCGGAGGACGAGGACGGCTGGGTGTGGCGGCTGGTCGACGAGTACGGCAGCTCGATGGCCGAGAGTACCCAGACCTACGAGACCAGAACGGAGGCGCGCGAGGCGATGAACGACGTCAAGGCCCACGCGCCCGAGGGCTGGATCACGTTCACGGAGTAACCGTCGTCCGCGCCGAATCGACCGCCGACTGACGACCGTTTTTTGCCGTTTTGAACCACGCGGACTACGACGCCGCGAAGAACATCGGGTGACGATATCTCCGTCGCAACCAGACTGAGGACGACGGAGGCGCACCCGTGGGCGTGCGCGTGAATGGCGCGGGACCAGAGGTCCCGCGGACCATGTGAACGGGCGCCACGCGCCCGTGAGCAGACACCGGGACGTCGAACGTGAACGGAGGCGATTCTCCTGCCGAGGAAACGGCCAGAACGGGAGTCCACGCTGAATCCCACTGCTTTAGCGGTGGGTAGCTCAACAGTGTGACGTATTCGGGAGCGAATTCGACGGATCGGTCTCTTTTTCACCGATCGAATCCAGTGAACGATCGTGACCGATTACGAGACCGTCGGAGCGGAGGTCGAAGACGAGGAGGAGATCCCGGAGGACCATCCCCGGTACCAGGATCTGCTCACTCGCCACCGGATCGAGGAGGGCGTCGAGAAGGGGATCACCCACCTCCAGGGGATGCACGCGGAGGGCCGCGGGAGCGCCTTCGACTACCTGCTCGGCGAGGAGACGATCCCGAGCGCCGACGCGGCCGAACGCGCGGCCGCCGCTCACCTCCTGCTCGCGGACCGACCGGTCCTCTCGATCAACGGCAACGTGGCGGCGCTCGTCCCCGGCGAGATGGTCGCACTCGCCGAGGCCACCGGCGCCGACCTCGAGGTCAACCTGTTCAACCGGACGCCCGAGCGGATCGCGGCGATCGCCGACCACCTTCGCGAGCACGGTGCCGATGACGTCAAAGGCCTCGAGGCGGACGCCCGGATTCCGAACCTGGACCACCAGCGGGCGAAGGTCGACGCCGACGGCATCTACGCCGCCGACGTCGTCCTCGTCCCGCTGGAGGACGGCGATCGCGCGGAGGCCCTAGACGAGATGGACAAGACCGAGATCGTGATCGACCTGAACCCCCTCTCGCGATCGCCGCAGGTCGCCGACGTGCCGATCGTCGACAACATCATTCGCGCCGTTCCGAACATGACCGCACACGCGCGGGACCTGGCTGACGCCGACGAGGCAGAGTTGCGGAAGATCGTCGAGACGTTCGATCGCGAGGCGGCGCTCGAAAACGCGGAAGAGCGGATTCGGAACGGATTCTGACGGGTCTTGCCGTCGGTGGCGTCAGTCGCGTCGCTCCCAGTACGGTGTCTCCTCCAGACGGGGGAGAACCGTCTGCAGATCCGATCGCGCAGCGCCGTAGAACCGTTCCCGGCCGACCGGCGTGCGAATTTTCAGGATGACGGTATTGTCAGTCACGCGGAACACCGTCAGCGTCCACGACGATCCGGTCCGCTCCCACTCGCTGTGACGCGTCGACTCGTCGTCGTCGACCACGCGTGATCCCAGCTCCCAACTCAATCGCGACAGGTAGGGTAGCGTAAACGGGACGACGTCGGGGAGTTCGGCACCAGCGTCGCCGCCGTTCTCCGGTGCATGGGTAGCCATACCACGTGGGTGCGTCTCCGTCACCAAAAATACACTCATTTTCTCGTCACCGGGGTCCACACCGGGTCCGGTCCGGGACCTCGTCGATCGACCGATCGATTCGACGCCGGTCTCCTCGCCCACGTGGTCGGTCAGGACCGATCGGCGATCCGCGGCGAAACCGTGTCCCGCTCGCCGTCCCGATCGGTCGTCAGCGACTCCTCACCGTCAGCGTACGGCAGACGTGACGTGACCGACGAGATGGCCTCCTCGACCCGGTAGTACGACATCGAGAGGTACTCGCTGGCCCGTCGCGTGATCGAATCGTCGATCTCGTAGTCGACGCCACGTCCCTCGAGCGCCGCACCCTCGTAGCTGGTGAGCCACCGCCGCGCGAGTTCGACCCCCTTCTCGGCGTCGTAGCCGCGGGCGACGTAGTGTCTGTAGGGATGTCGGATCCACGAACACTCCCAGTGGGCGTAGACGTCGACGCCCTCACCCTCGTCGAGTTCGTGGAGGACGACGTGCAACTGGTAGGAGGCGAGCGGGGAGGGTCGCCACACCCACGACCCCTCGGAAGTGTTCCCGTCCGCGCGCACTTTGAGGGCCGCGATCGGGTTCCGCGAGAACCCGAGGTCGTCGAGGATCGATTCGAGGGTCTCCTCCGAACAGTAGGTCGTCAGAGCGTACTCCTCGGCCGTCGTGTGGCTGATGGCGTAGCCGTCGAAGCGTCCAGCGAGCAGGTAGTGCACCTGCGGGAGGAAACTGCGCCGAACGGCGTTGACCACGTCCGTCGAAACTCCCATGCGTCGGCCCTACGGGGACCAGTCGGAAGGGGCTTGGGCAGACAATGTTCGATACGATCACCGATCGCCATGCATCAGCCAGTACAAGCGTTACCTCGATCGTGGGCTTCGATCCGATCACCGATGACCGAGTCGATCGATTCGACGGACGACGACATCGTCACGTGCCGCGAACTCGACACCGCGCGGGAGTCGCCGGCGATCCAGGTCGTGGAAGTCGTCGCCGAACTCGAGGATGCCGATCCGGCGGACATCTCGCCGATTTACAACTGCATCGACGGGCTGATCGCCGACCTCTTCTCGTCACCGCCGCCCGCCGCGGCCGACGCGGGACTAGCGTTCACGTACCAGGGGTATCGGATCCACGTCCAACAGGACGGCACCGCTACGTTCTGTCGCGCGCCGTAACCCTCCGCGATCGGCCGGTCTGGACTCCCTGCCCCCGATCGGTCGTCCGCAACCTGCCGGTCCACGATCGAGCCGCGTCGACGCGGAACCGGTACACTGGACTCGATCGACGCGCGGGCTTTCATACGGACTACTGTCGGTCAGTTCCGGTGCAACCGCGACCGCCGTGCGGTTGCACCGGGAAATCGGTACAGGAGGCCGTATCAGGAGGTATAAATTCCTCCTCCGGTTTCAATCCACACATGGACACCTACGACCTGATCACGCGAAACGCCGAGGAGGTCGTCACCGACGAGGAGGTGCGCAACCTCGCGAGCGAACCCGAGGGCAAGCGCGTCTACGTCGGGTACGAGCCCTCCGGCGTGCTCCACCTCGGTCACCTGCTGACGGCGAACAAGCTGATCGACCTCCAGGAGGCCGGCATGGAGGTCGTCGTCCTGCTCGCGGACGTCCACGCCTACCTCAACGGGAAAGGAACGTTCGAGGAGATCCGCGACACGGCCGAGCAGATGAAAGCCCAGTTCGTCGCCTACGGCCTCGACGAGGCGGAGACGGAGTTCGTCTACGGTTCCGCGTTCCAGCTGGACGAGGAGTACACCCTCGACCTCCACGAACTCGAACTCTCGACGACGATGAACCGCGCCCAGCGCGCGATGGCCGAGATCCAGGGCGACGAGACGGCGAAGGTGAGCCACCTCGTCTACCCGCTGATGCAGACGCTCGACATCGAATACCTGGACCTCGACCTCGCGGTCGGCGGTCTCGACCAGCGCAAGGTCCACATGCTCGCCCGCGAGAAGCTTCCGGAACTCGACTACGAGGTCCGGCCCGCCCTCCACACGCCGATCGTCGCCGATCTCACCACCGGCGAGGGGAAGATGTCCTCGAGCGAGGGCGTCACTATTTCGATGGAAGACTCCACGGAAGACCTCGAGGAGAAGGTCAATTCGGCGTTCTGTCCGCCGACGCGCGATCCCGAGGGCGACCTCGAGAACCCCGTACTCGAACTGTTCGAGTACCACGTCTTCCCGCGGTTCGAGACGGTGACCGTCGAGCGACCCGAGAAGTACGGCGGCGACCTCACCTACGAGTCCTACGAGGCACTCGCGGCGGACCTCGAATCAGGCGAACTCCACCCCGCCGACGCGAAGAGCACGCTGGCGGCGTGTCTCGACGAACTGATCGCACCGGGTCGCGAGAAACTCCGCGAACTGCGAGCCTGATCGCCACGTCCGCCGGGTGATTTTCTACGGGTTCCGGATCCGGAGTCCGGTCTCGTCCCGTTCGACGGTCGCGTCGACGATCGATTCGAGTGCGTCCAGGTCGGCCCCCGGGCAGGCGTCGACGTCGACGTGGTAGTGGGCGATCGCGTCCGCCGCCCGGACGTCCCCGGCGAGGGTCTCGAGAAATCGGCGACCGGCCGTCCAGTCGACGTGCTGTAACAGTTCGGAGATCGACTGGAAGCAGACGACGGTCCGATTGTCGTTCTCCTCCCACGCGGAGAGCTGATCGGTGATCACCGATTCGAGCGTCGTCAGATCGGCCGGATCCTCGACCACGGCGATCGACGGCGGGTCGGGTGCCGGGGCCGTCCGGACCGGTTCGGACGCCGATGTCGACCGCGTGAATCCGCCGACGGTAACGACGCCCATCTCGGCCGGACGGCCCTCGAGGTGAATGGACGGGTCGTCGAACGAGATCGTGAGAACGTTCTCCCACGCCGGCGGATACGGGGTCAGCAGTTCGGTACACGTCTCGGATCCTTCCGTCGCCGGCACGAGCACGTTCGAGACGCCGGTGAGTGTCGCGTGGATCGAGTCCGGATCTCGGACGACCAGCCGCGTCCCGTTCAGGACGGTCACGTGAACCCCTTCGTAGACGACGGACACGAATCGCGTGGGCCCGTCGCGGACGACCGTCTCCAGCACCTCCGGATCGACGGTCTCCTGGAGCGGCGCGAGTTCCTCTCGCCCCTCGTCGACGACCATCGAGACGGCCTGGACGATCTGTCCGCCCAGCGGCGGGTCTTCCTCGAGGTGAACGTACAAGGGGGTGTCGGCTGGCATGTAGCTACGTGCTGGATACTGTCACGCTTCCGTTTATAACGACTGGTCCGTTCAGCGACTCCCGGTCGCCGAGTAACGCCAGCGGGACGTCGATGCCGGGATCTGACGGCGTCGCGGGGACCATCCGTCGGAGATGGGCTGTCGACACCGGTCGTCGTGACGCTCGCGAAAACCGGACGATTCGCGACCTCGTGTCCGATACTCTCGTCGAGGAGCATGGTTGATGAATGTTCAGGTCGGCGGCGTCCAGTACGAGTGGACCGATCACTTCGGTGATGGGACGGTCGAGAACGTCTACGTGCAGGGTACACCCCTCGACCGCGAGGCGACGTACACGCTCACGACGAACGACTACGTCGCCGGATTCGACGAGTTCACCGACGCCGAGGTGATCCACGAATCCGACGACTTCCTCGGGTTCATCACCCTCGAGATGCTCGAGGAGAAGGGCGCGGTATCGCCCTCCGTCGACGATCGAATCAAACGCGTCGACGAAGACGTCGCTTCCCTCACGGACCTGGTTCGCCGTCGCGATCGGACGCGCGTCCGGTTCGACGCGCCCGAAAGCCGGGCCGCTATCGAAGGCGAGTCGTTCTACGCGCTGAACCGGCACGGCGAGCGCCTGGAGGCGACCCGTACCGACCTCGAGGACGACGATCTGTGGGTCAGTTTTCCCACCGGACGGGTACAGCAACTCGCTGCGGGCCCCGGCGACCAGGACGTTCGAGTGTTCGGCGGGTTCGACCCGGACGAATCGTGGTACGGGTACGAGGACGACGGCGAACTCCTCGAGTTACCCGTCGCGGCGGCCTGGGACCACTTCGTACTGAAAGGCGACGTCGACGACGAGGCCGTTCGAGGTTCCGGACCGTACAGCAACCACTGACAGTCGATGCACATCTGATCGCAGGACGGCTGTGCGATCCGCGTGTAAATCGGTTCAGTGGCTACTATAACTGCTCCGTCGATACCGACTCACGGCTCCGGTTTTCCTCGTAGATCGATCCCGCTCGTGTTCAAAGCGATCGCAAACGGGTCGGGTAACTGGGACGATCGATCGCGGATTCCTCCCGATTGAAGTACGAGCGGACCCCTTGCCAGCCTATGAACGAGACGCGACGGGCGATCCTCGCGGCGATCGACGACGGGCCGCTGTCGGGCCCGGAACTGGCCGCCGAACTGGACGTCTCGCGAGCGGCCGTCTGGAAGCACATCGAGGCGCTCCGCGAGGCCGGCTTCGAGATCGAGGGCGGTCCCGACGGCTACGACCTCGCCGGGGTCACGGCCTACAACGGCCCGGCGGTCGAGTACGGCCTCGACGCGCCGTTTACGGTCGAGTACCACGACTCGATCGGGAGCACGAACGATCGGGCGCGCGAACTGGCGACGGAGGGGGCCGCGGACGTCGCCGTCCTCGCGGACGAGCAGACCGGCGGGCGCGGCCGCCTCGAACGCGAGTGGGCCGCCCCCTCGGGTGGCGTCTGGGTAAGCGTCGTCTCGCGACCGGCGATCTCGCCGGCGAGGGCGCCGCTGTACACGCTCGCCGCGTCGGTCGCGATCACGCAGGCGGCCCGCGAGGCGGGCGTCGACGCGCAGATCAAGTGGCCCAACGACGTGGTCGTCCCGATCGACGGAACCGACTACCGGAAACTCGCAGGCATTCTCACGGAGATGGAGGGGGAGACGGGACGCGTCGAGTGGCTCACCGTGGGGATCGGCGTCAACGCGAACATCGACGCCGAAGACCTGCCCGAGACGGCCACCAGCATCCGCGCCGAGGCCGGCGACGTCGATCGCCGCGTCTTCGTCCAGCGACTCCTGGAGGAGTTCGATCGGTACCGCTCGGATCTCGACGCCGTCGTGCCGGCCTGGCGCGAACACGCGCTGACGCTCGGCCAGCGGGTGCGGATCGATCGGCCGGCCGGCGACCTCGTGGGGGAGGCGATCGACGTGACCGACTCGGGTGCGCTCGTCGTCGAGACCGACGACGGGCGTGAGACCGTCTCCGCGGGCGACTGCGAACACCT
This sequence comes from Halosolutus sp. YCN4, assembly GCF_059736495.1. NCBI lineage: Archaea > Methanobacteriati > Methanobacteriota > Halobacteria > Halobacteriales > Natrialbaceae > Halosolutus > Halosolutus sp. YCN4. The sequence continues at coordinate 273,140 of NZ_JCASSM010000001.1, forward strand.
CCGGCCGGTCTGAAGCTGACAGCGCGCTATTCGATCCGGATCGCTCGCGTCGAGTCACATGAATCGGGACCAGATCGAGTCCCGCTCGACGTCGCGCAGGATCGATCGCATCGCCTCGAGATCGACCCCGTCGGCACTCGGCGATCCGGTCGGCGAGTCCCGGTGTGGCTCGTTACCGCGATCGGTCTCGGCGAACGGTTCCAGGTCGAGTTCTTCGATTAGCTCCGGCGAGGAGATCGACGCGATGAGGCGCAGTATCGATCGATTCACGCCCTTCATGGCTCGCCGCATCTGCCGGAGATCCGCCAGCCGTCGTCGGGTCTCCGCCGAGAGGTCGTCCTCGGTGACGGTCGCGTCCGGGTCGACGTCGAGTTCGGTCGGATCGATCACGATGTGGACGTTCCCGACGTCGTCGAAGTGAATCCGCTCCCGGTGCTGGCGCAATCGGTTGATCCGATCGATGGTATCGTACAACTCGAGCAACGACCGGCGGATCTCGGGCGAGAGTCGGAGGAACATGCCGGTGTGTTTCAACTGTTCGAACGCGGTGGTCGAGAGGGAACTGGGGAACGAGACGACGTATCGGATCTCCATCCGCGTTCCCGGCGGGACCTCGATCGGCAGGTCGACCTGCTGGCGTTGCAGGTCGGCGGTGAGGAGGTCAGCGAGTTCCCGGAGTCGATCGGCGTTCTGGTCGAGTTCCGTCTGCATCGCCCGGAGGGACTGGATCTCCTGCCACTGATTGCGCAGATAAAACGTGAGAAAGACGGCGAACAGCGCGGTCACCGCACCGGCGAGAACCGAGATCACCGTCCCCGTCGCTACCATACGTGTGCAATCGAGAGCGGAATACAAATGCTTCGACGGCGGCAGTGGGACGGGTCGTACCCCCGGAGGCAGCACCTACTTGATGCTTGCGCGACTCGATAGCGTATGGTCACGGAACGGTATCGGTTCGAATGTCGCGACGTCGCGGACTGCGACGTGGTCGTCTACAGCGAGTTCGAGGAGTCGATATACGAGGCCGCGCGGTCCCACCTGAAGGACGTCCACGGACGCGAGGTCACCGACGACGACGTCGCTCCCTACATCGAAGAACTCTGACGCGGCGTCCGTCGTTCCGCTGGCCGCACGTACCCGCGGCGGTCACCGATCGAACCGCAGACCAGCGCAGTCGCTGTGCGTGTCGACGGCACGACGCCCTTCTGCGAAGAACGCGCTCTTACTCGACGGCGACGGGCGATCGTTCGGCCGCTTCACCGCGTTCGTCGTCGTCGCCGACACGGACCGTAAGCACCGGGACGTCGGCCCGGCGGACGACCCGTTCCGCGACGCTCCCCAGGAGGAGGCGATCGATGCCGCCGCGGCCGTGGGTCCCCATCACGACGAGGTCGCAGTTCTCGGGCGAGGCCCGGTCGATGATCGTTCGACTCGGTGCCCCCTCGCGGATGCTGGTTTCGACCTCGACGTCCTCCGGGGCGAGCTCCTCGGCGCGTTCCACGGCGGCTTCGCCTTCCGTGTACAGTGCGTCGCTGATCCCTTCCCACGCCGTCTCCATGGGGAGGCCGCCGTAGCCGGCGACGTTGACCACGTACAGCACGCGGACCGTCGCGTCGTGGGCCCGCGCGAGGTCGAAGGCGTACTCGAGGGCGTGTTCGCCCTCTTCCGACCCGTCGGTCGGGACGAGGATACAGTCGTACATCTTGCTAGTAGATATCATACCGCACCCACGGCCATAACGTTACGTGAACGTGTGGTGTGGTTGATATCTCAGGCGCGGAGCGCCGCCCCGTCAGGGATCGAGCACGACCTCGCTGACGTCGTCGACGCCAGCGCGCCGGACGACGGCCCGGACCGGATCCCGCGCCCCCGCGAGGTTGTCCGAGTCGCCGTCGAGGACGAGGAATCGGGCCTCGCGTCCCGGTTCGAGGACCCCGTACTCGAGGTCCGCGAGTTCGGCCCCGTTGATCGTCGCCATCCGGAGAATCTCCGCGGCCGGCAGGTCCGCGACCTTCGCGACGAACTCCATCTCCCGGAACATCGACGGCGAGTTGAGCATCACGTTGTCCGTGCCGAGCGCAAGGGTCGTCCGCTCGGCCAGGTCCGCGACGGGCGGGAAGCCGACGTCCGTCACGAGGTTCGATCGCGGGCAGACGACGATCGGAACCTCGCTCTCGGCGACCCGATTCAGGTGATCCGGTTCGGGGTGGACCATGTGGACCAGGAAGTCCGGATCGAGGTCCAGCGCGAGAGCGACGTCGCTCGAATCGACCTCGCCGGCGTGGATTCCGAACGGTTTGCCCGCTTCACGGGTCGCGGCCCGCTCCCGATCGAAGGTGTCGTCGTTGGCGCCGCTCGCGCCGAAGCCGTCGCCCGCGTGCATGGCGTCGATCGAACCCCGGGCGAAGGACAGCGCTTCGACGTCGAGGTCGGCCGCGGCCTCGTCGAGCATCTCGACTCCAGCGACGTCGCCCTCGCGGAAGTCGAGGCAGGCCGCCGTCCCGCTCCGGTGCATGAATCGGAGCGATCGGCGCATGCCCTCGACCAGGTCCTCCCGGGAGGCCGCCCGGAGCAGGCGGTGTTTCAGCCCGTTCGGCGGCGCGACCAGTTCCTCGAGCGAGAGGCCGCCGCCCGCCTCCTTCGCGATCGAATCGCCGATGTGGGTGTGAGCGTTGACGAAGGCCGGAACGATGACGTCGGTGCTGTCGACCGACTCCTCCTCGATGGCCTCGATTCGGCCGTCGTCGTCCACGACGAGTCGTCCTTCGACGGGGTCGAAGTCCCGCCCTCGCAGTATCGTCCCCGTTCGTTCCATGGGGGAGTGTTCGTGGGGAGTCCCTTCAACAGTTCGACGTCGGATCGTCGACCGCGGGATCGACCCCGGTTCGATCGTCCTGCAAACAGCTTCGCCATCCGTCCGATCAGGAGCGAGCCCGGCGTCCGCGTCGGCGGACTGACCTGTCTCGGGAGGAGAGCCGTGGGCAACTACTATGCGTGAGGGTACCACACATTCGAGTATGAGTCAACGGGACGACCACCTGTACGCTGGCGTCACGGTTGGCCAGACGGTCTACGACGACGACGGCACGGAACTCGGCACCGTCCGCGGCGTCGACGACGACGGGTTCTACGTGCTCGCGCCCGACGCCGCCCCCGAGAAGACCATCGGCGAGGCTCGAGACATCACCGGGAAGGACTACGTCATGTGGCGGTGCTGGGAGTGTGGCGAACTGGGCCGGATCGAGGACGAGTTACCCCCCGAGTGTCCGGATTGCGGGGCACCGCGCGAGGAACTCTACTACTGGGCGGAGGACTGACCGCGACGGGGCCGATCGGCTGTCAGCGCCCGGGATCGATCGGCTGAGCACGGCCGGTCGTCCACCTGCGGTCACTCGGCGAACTGGTCCAGCGTCGCGTCCAGGCCGTTCCGGACCTCGCTCACCAGCGCCCCCTCGATGTCGAGTCCGAGCACGGAGACGGCGGCCCGGCCGACCCGATCGCGCACTTCGGCCGGCGAGTAGACGCCCAGCCGCCACTGCGAGTACTGGGCGGCCCGGAGCGCCCCGACCAGCGGTGACTGGTGTTCGAGGGGCCGAATCTCGCCGTTGACCATCACGCGCGTCGTCGACTCGGTCATCGACGGCCGACTCGGAACGTCCAGGATCACCCGATCGGGGTCGACACCGGCCTCGGACGCGATGTCGCGCTCGAACGCCCGGATCGACTCGTGCTCGGCCTCGATGACGCCGCCCGGCACGTCGTCCATCTCGGCCCACACTGCTCGCTTGAACAGGTCCCGCTGGTCGAGTCGGCGGGAGAACTCGCCGGTGTCCGCACACGATCGGAGCGCGACGATCAGGTCGTGATCGTCCATTCGCTGGAGGGTGGCGGCGTCGACGTCGGCGTCGGGCGACTCGAGCAGTCGTTCCGCCGCGCGACGGAGCATCGCCTTGCTGATCCGGGCGACGCTGTGGCTGTAGACGGTCGGGTTCATCAGCGCCCGGGCGACCAGCAGGCTCTCGGCCGTCTGGACGTTCCCTTCATCGAGGACGAGTTCGCCGTCGGCGAACGTCAGCTCCCGGACCAGCCGGCCGGTGTCGATCGTCCCGTAGGGGACGCCCGTGTGGTGGGCGTCCCGGACGAGGTAATCCATCCGATCGACGTCGAGTTCGCCCGAGACGAGCTGTCCGAAGCGGCCGTCGCCCGCGACGAGGTCGGCGACCGCGTCGGGATCGAGGTCGTGATCCCGCAGGACCGCCCCGACCTGTCCCTCGTTCAGGAGGTCGTGAACGTCGTCGTGGTACCGGCCCGTTCGGCGGTAGGTCAGCGACTCGAGGTTGTGACTGAACGGCCCGTGGCCCACGTCGTGGAGGAGCGCGGCCGCGTGGACGCGATCGGCCCGTTTCCCCTCGACGCCGAGTTCTTCGAGGGCCGCACACGCGAGATGGTAGACGCCGAGACTGTGCTCGAAGCGGGTGTGGTTGGCCGACGGGTAGACGAGCGAGACGGTCCCTAGCTGGGCGATTCGCCGGAGTCGCTGGACGGCCGGCGTATCGAGGAGGTCCCGCGCCACACCGTCGATCCGGATGTGGTCGTGGACGCTGTCCTTGATGGTTTTCATGCCCCTCCTTTTGGCGCTCTCACACAAAAACGATCGTGTCATTGCCGGCACCACCACTAATGGCGTCGCCGTGGTCTCTCCCATCGCCAATGACTGATCTCACTATCCCCTCGGACGCCGACCAGCGAGAGGCCGCGACGCTCGTCCAGCAACACGTCTCGGTCGGCGACGAGGTCGAGGTCTGGGAGGCCGATCGAACCGGGGCGGACGATCCCGAACGGACCGGAACCGTGACGGGGATCGAACCGGGCTACCTCGAACTCGACGGGCAACCGCTCGACGAAGGAAGCATTCGGTACGACGAGATTCACGTCGTCGTTCGCGTCGACACCGAGTGACGGTCGGTCCCGGCGCGACCGCGTGCCCCGGTTCCCGTGACGCCGGGCGTGGCAGATCCTCGCGCTCGTGACGGCCACACGCGCACTCGTCGCCCCCCGTGTAGCCGGAGGCCCTTGCAGTTGCGTGCAGTGTCACGCCGGTGGCTTTTGCTTCGCGCCCACGTTTCCAGACCATGTGCGCGTTCAACGGGTGGGACGGCCGCCGCGCCCTCTGGTCCGGCCTCGGACTGGCCATCGCCCTCGCGATCGGATTCGCCCTCTTCAGCTACCTCGGGACCCTGCTCTTCGCAATCTTTCTCTACTACGCCACTCGGCCACTCTACCGCCTGCTCGATCGGCGCGTCGACCACCCGAACGTCACTGCGTCGATCACGATCCTGTTCGTCGTCGTTCCGATGGTGGCGGTCGTCGGCTACGCCGGGCTCGTGGCGCTCGGCGAACTCGACCAGTTCCTCGCCGCGAGCGACCTCGAAGTCTACCGGTCGGCCCTCGAACCGTACCTCTCGGTGGCCCGCGAACGGGACGTGGGTCGCCTTCGGGAGGCGCTCGCCTCGGACACCGGCCGATCGGTCACCTCGGCGCTCCAGCAGGGGATTCCGGCCGCCTTCGGTCCACTCTCGTCGATCGCGGGATCCGTCTTCGGAGTCCTCGCGCGGATCTTCCTCATGATCACGTTCCTCTTTTACCTGCTGCGGGACGACTCGAAGCTTCGACGGTGGTTCTCGAGGAGCGTCGACCACGACGAGGACATCGTCTCGTTCCTCGAAGCGGTCGACGACGACCTCGAGACGATCTTCGTCGGCAACCTCGCGATCGTCGGGGTCGCGGCCGTCATCGCCGCCGGCACCTACCTCGCCCTGAACCTGTTCGCGCCCGGCGGTCAGATCGTCGCCACGCCGGTGTTGCTCGCCTTTCTGATCGGGATCGGGACGCTGATTCCGGCCGTCGGGATGAAAATCGTCTACGTCCCGTACGGGCTGTACCTCCTCGTCCTGTCGCTCGCGGGCCCCGCGCCGCTCTGGCAGCCGATCGCGTTTTTCCTCCTCTCGTTCACCGTCGTCGACACCGTTCCGGACTTCTTCGCCCGGTCGTTGCTCTCCGCACGGAGCGGGATTCACATGGGGCTCGTCCTCCTCGGATACTTCCTCGGGACGCTGGCGTTCGGCTGGTACGGCCTGTTTCTCGGGCCGATCGTCGTCGTCCTCGCGGTGCATTTCGCCCACCGGAGATTTCCCCCACTCGCGAGCACGCTCCTCGCCGAGTGATGCGCTCGGGATGGCCAGTGTGAATCACATAGCAGGCAACCGGTTTAGAACTACCCGGGCCGTACGGCTCCCATGGATGTTCTCGGTACCCTCGTCGAGAACGAGCGGGTGAACGCCGCGATCTCCTGGCCGATCGTCGGCGTGATCGCCGTCACCGCCGTCGTGACCGCTCTATCGGGGGCGTTCGTCTGGACTGCGCTCGCGACGGCGGTCGTCGTACTCGCGATGGTTCCGACGCTCCGACAGCGGGACGCGCTCGTGATGCTCCCGTGGGAGGTGCTGGCGATCGCGGCCGCTCCGCTCGGGCTTCGTCTGGTGAGACCGCTCCCGATCGCGGGCTTTCTCACGGTCGCCACCATCGCGTTGCTCGTCACCGTGGAACTCGACGCGTACACGCCGGTCGAGATGACGTCGCGATTCGCCGTGGTGTTCGTCGTCCTCGCGACGATGGCCGTCGCCGGCTGCTGGGTCGTCGTCCAGTGGGCCGCCGACGCGCTGCTCGGGACCTCCCACCTCACGGGGACGGTCGAGGTGATGTGGGATCTCGTCTACGCGACCGCGTTCGGAGGACTCGCGGGTGCGCTGTTCGTGCTCTACTTCTTCCGACACGACGCCGCGGGCGGCGTCCGGCGAGGGGACGACCGCGAACGGGGACAGCAGAGAGAACGCGATCCTGGCCGAGATCACGACCACGAGTCAGCGGGTGATGTACCGTGACGGCCGACAGCGAGACCGTTCTCGGACTCTCAGAGCGACGCTGCTGGCAGTTCGTCCACCTGCTACAGGGCGCACTCGCGCTACTCGTGGGCTACGCGATCTTCACGGCCGATCCGAATCTCGCAGCCAACGGTGCGGTCCCGCTCGCACTCACCTTCACGCCGGCGCTCGTCCGCCGCGAGTTCGACCACGAGATCGGGGGCGGACTCGCCCTCTGGATCGCCGCCGCCGCGTTCCTCCACGCGGTCGGCGCGGTCGGCCTGTACGCGTGGTTCGGCTGGTTCGATCAGTTCACCCACACCGTCTCGGCGACGCTCGTCGCCGGCGTCGGGTACGCCGTCGTCGACGCGCTCGATCGCTCGGGGAGCGCCGTGGAGTTCCCCGCCGAGTTTCGCTTCGTGTTCATCGTCGTCTTCGTGCTCGCCTTCGGCGTCTGCTGGGAGATCCTCGAGTTCGCCTCCGGGGGCCTCGCCAGCCTCGTCGGCGGTGAGGCCCTCCTCGCCCAGTACGGGACCGACGACATCGCGTTCGACCTCCTGTTCAACGCCGTCGGCGCCGTCCTCGTCGCCCTCTGGGGGACCGGGTACTTCGACGGCATCGCCCGGGTGTTCGCGAAGGGGATCGACGGTTCCCGAGACGCCCCCTAATTTCGATCTCGATTTCGACGCCGAACCCGTGGCGTCCACGTTCTCAGCGGTCGGTGCGCGTCTCGAGCGACAGCGTACTGCACGACGAAACCGATCCGAAGCGGAGACGATCGGGAAGAATCGGCCTCGACGTTGTCGGATCGACCCAGTCGCTACTCGATGGCGATCCACTCGCCGCGCTCGTCGCTCTCCTCGATCGCCGCGAGCACGCGCTGGGCGGCGAGGCCGTCCTCGAAACTCGGCGCGAAGTCGTCCCCCGCGGCGACCGCGCGCAGGAACTCGTAGTTCTCGTGGACGAAGGTGTGCTCCCAGCCGATGACGTGGCCCGGCGGCCACCAGTGGTCGACGTAGGGGTCGTCCTCGTCGGTGACGAGGATCGTCTCGTAGCCCCGATCGCCCTCCCGCAGGAGTTCGAGTTCGTTCAGGCGTTCGAGCGAGAACCTGAGACTGCCTTTCGAGCCGTGGATCTCGATCGTGTGGTCGTTTTTGTGCCCCGTCGCGAACCGCGACGCCTCGAGGGTCCCCATCGCACCGTTTTCGAACGCCACCTGCGCGGAGTAGGCGTCGTCGACGGTGACCGGTCTGGTCTCCTCGCTGCCTTCTACCGGCCGCTCCTCGACGAACGTCTGCAGGTGCCCGCTCACCCGCTCCATCTCGCCGGCGAGGTCGTCGTCGCAGACGAGGAACCGCAGGAGGTCGACCGTGTGCGCGCCGAGGTCACCGAGCGCGCCGGAGCCGGCCATCTCCGCGTCGTTGCGCCACGACCACGGCGCGTCGGGGTCGACCAGCCAGTCCTGGAGGTACCGCCCCCGGACGTGGTGGATCTCGCCGAGTTCGCCGTCGTCGAGCAGCCGCTTCGCGTACCGGATCGCGGGGACGAACCGATAGTTGAACGCCGTTCCGTTCGTGACGCCGGCGTCGCGAGCGGCGTCGGCCATCCGTTCCGCGTCCTCGAGCGTCGGCGCGAGCGGTTTCTCGCAGAAGACCGGGGTGCCGGCCTCGAGCGCCGCGATCGAGGGCTCGGCGTGGACGTGGTTCGGCCCGAGATTGTAGAAGACGTCGACCTCGTCGACGACGTCCGTCCAGTCGGTCGCGATCGAGTCGAAACCGAGTCGATCGGCCGCCTCGCTCAGGGCCTCCTCGTCGCGGCCGACGAGCACGCTCCGCTCGACGGCCGGGGCGTCCGGGAAGAACATCGGGAGCCGAGAGAGGGCGTTTGCGTGTGCTTTCCCCATGAACCGATAGCCGAGTACGCCGACTTCGAGCGTCATGTGTATTCGTTCACAACAGCTATAGTTAGAAGTTTTCGTCCCGACGATCGAGTTCGTGTCCGGATATGTCTCGAAAGCGGAAATGCCGACGTCTCGAGAGCCGAAACGTCACAGCAACGACGACCCGTTCCCTCCGATCGCGGTGGTTATCTCGTCTATCGCGACCGCGGCGCGGTCGACGTCGTCGGTGAGGCTCAGAAACCCGTGCGCGAGCGACGGATAGTGGAAGTGGTGGGTTTCGACGCCGGCCGCTTCCAGTCGGTCGGCGTACGCGACTCCCTCGGACCGGAGTACGTCGTGACCGGCAGTTGCGATCACGGCGGGCGGACAGCCGGCAAGCGTCTCGGCGCGCAACGGCGCTGCGAGCGGATCGTCGGCGTCGGTGGGATCCGCGAGGTACTGCTCCCAGAACCACTCCATATCCGCGCGAGAGAGGAGCACGGCGTCGGCGTGCTCGCGGTAGGATCGCGCGTCGAAATCGCGGTCGAGGATCGGATAACAGAGCACCTGCGCAGCCAGCGAAACGTCTCGATCGCGCGCTCGGAGCGCGACTGCGGCGGCGAGGCCGCCCCCGGCGCTGGTCCCCGCGACGCCGAGGCGATCGGGATCGACGCCGATCGAGTCGGCGTTGTCGCGCGTCCACTCGAGGGCGGCCCAGGCGTCTTCGACGGCCGCGGGAAACGGATGCTCGGGTGCCAGTCGGTAGTCGACCGAAATTACCACCGACCCGACGCGCGTCGCGAACCCCCGGCAGAGGTCGTCGGCGGAATCGAGCGTGCCGAGGACCCAGCCGCCGCCGTGACAGAAGACCAGCGCCGGCAGGGAACCGTTCGTCGCCTCGGCCGGCGTTTCGGGCCAGTAGATCCGCAGGGGAAGGTCACCGCCGGGTCCGTCGATATGCCGGTCGACGACCTCCTCGACGGGCGGCCCGGTTCCCGCCGAAAACGCCTCGTCTTCGACGCGTCGCGCTTCGGCGACGGACATGCTGTGCCACGGAGGGAGGTCGGCTACCCGGCCCGCCCGGAGAACGTCGGCGAACTGCGGGTCCAGTTCGTCGGCTGCGTCTCGATCCATACGCCGTTCCACGTACCGACTCCCAATTAGCGGTTCCCATCGCGTCGAGGCGGTCGGAGCGCGACGAGTGACGCGTGTCGTCGGTGCTCACCACTCCGCAACCCCGCGGGAACAGAAGGACGAGTTCCGTGAGCACGATACCAGTGAGCGTGCGGACGTCGAAACGTTTCAGTCGGACCCGTCCAACCGTACCCTATGGACGATTTCGACCCGGACCGAGCTCACGACGACGGCGTCGCGTACGCCCGCCGTCGGGACGCCGACGACCCGCTCTCGAGGTTTCGAGATCGGTTCGACGTTCCGGACGACATCTATCTGGACGGCAACTCGCTGGGACCGATCTCGGATGCGGCCGAGCAGGCACTCGAGCGAGCGGTCGAGGAGTGGCGGGAGTTCGGTATCAGGGGGTGGACGGACGCGGACCGGCCCTGGTTCTGGTACGGCGAGTCGCTCGGAGACGCCCTCGCGCCGCTGGTCGGTGCCGACGGCGAGGAAGTGGTCGTCGCAAATTCGACGACGGTCAACATCCACACGCTCGTCGGCACGTTTCTGGACGCTCGAGGGGACCGTCCGCCGGGGATTCTGGTCAACGAACTCGACTTCCCGACCGACCACTACGCGATCCGTGCACAGTTGCGCCAGCGCGGGTACGATCCGGACGAACACCTCCACGTCGTCGAGAGCCGAGACGGCCGCACGATCGCGGAGGCTGATATCGTTGCCGCGGTAGACGACCACGAGGTCGGCATCGTGTTCATGCCGTCGGTGCTCTATCGAAGCGGACAACTGCTCGATATCGAGCGCATCACCAGTGCGGCCCACGAACGGAACGCACTCGCCGGGTTCGACCTCGCACACTCGGTCGGCGTCGTCCCGCACGACCTCTCGGACGTCGGCGTCGACTTCGCGGTCTGGTGTCACTACAAGTACCTCAACGCCGGACCGGGTGCGATCGCCGGACTGTACGTCAACGACCGTCACTTCGGTACGACCCCGGCGCTGGCGGGGTGGTGGGGACACGAGAAGGAAACGCAGTTCGAACTTCGCGAGCGGTTCACGCCCGCCGATTCGGCCGGGGCGTGGCAAATCGGGACCGTCCCGGTGTTCAGTGCTGCGCCCCTCGCCGGGGTGCTCGAGCTCGTCGACGAGGCCGGTATCGACGCGATTCGAGCCAAGTCGCTCGCGCTGACCTCGTATCTCATCGCGCTCGTCGACGACCGGCTCGCGGATCTGGACTGTTCGATCGCGACACCGCGGGCCCCGGACAAGCGGGGCGGCCACGTGGCGATCGAACACCCCGAGGCGGAACGTGTCAGCGAAACCCTCCGCGAGCGCGGCATCGTCGTCGACTTCCGCCCGCCGAATATCGTTCGAGTCTGTCCGGCACCGCTATACACTCGCTTCGTCGACGTCTGGGAGTTCACGGAGCAGCTTCGAGAGGTTCTCACGAATCGCGACTACGAGAACGCAGACGTCGGCGACGAGGTGACGTGACGGGCAGAGAGAAAGACGTGTACTCCCTACTCAGCCCAGTAGGCTTCCCCGGGCTGTTCCCGGAATAGTGCCCGATCGAGCAGTTCGACGGCCTTCTCGAGGCCCTCGCGGGAACTGGTCAGCGAGTCCTCGTGTTCGATGCTCAGCGTGCCGTCGTAGTCGACCATCCGCAGGGTCGAGACGAGGTCCTTCCAGTGGGACTCGTCGTGGCCGTAGCCGACCGATCGGAACAGCCACGAGCGGTTCGGTTCGTCGTCGTAGGCGGTCGTGTCGAGGACGCCCTTCTCGCGGGCCTGTTCCTCGTAGATCCTGGTGTCCTTGGCGTGGAAGTGGTGAATCGCGTCGCGCTCGCCGAGGAAGCGGATCGCGTCGGTGATCGAGATGCCCTGCCAGTAGAGGTGCGAGGGGTCGAAGTTCGCGCCGACGCGCTCGTTGGTCGCCTCGCGCAGGCGGGCCATCCCGTGGGGTTCGTAGACCAGCATGTTCGGGTGCATCTCGATCGCCACGTCGACGCCGTGATCGTCGGCGAACGCCGCGAGGTCGGCCCAGTAGTCGACGGCGACCTCCCACTGGTACTCGTGGGCGTCGGCGTGCTCGGGCGGCCACGGGGCCGTGATCCAGTTCGGTACCTCGTCGTCCGGGCCGCCGGCGGGCAGCCCCGAGAAGCAGGTGACCGTGTTTACGTCGAGTTGCGCGGCGAGTTCGATCGCCTCCCGGAGTTCGGTATCGGCCGCGTCGGCCCGCTCGTCGTCCGGGTGAAGCGGGTTGTTGTGCGTCGCGAGCGCGCTGATCTCCATCCCGTACTCCTCGAGCAGGTCGTGGAGGTCCGTCTGGGCGTCCTCGTCGTCGAGATAGTCGTCGCGAACGAGGTGGTCGTCACCGGGGTAGCCGCCGACGCCGGGTTCGATCGCGTCGACGCCGATGTCCGAGAGGTACTCCAGCGCGCCTTCGAGCGATTCGTCCGCCAGCGGCGGGGTGTGAACGCCGATATTCATACGGTCGATTCGACGGCATCCCGGACCATAAATCCAGTGCCGGAAAATCGCACAATTTGACGAGTAACGCGGCTCTCGGGCCGTATTTCGTGCTTTCCGATCGGGGCTAACCGACGGTCGCGCCGTCCCGTCTCGTCGGGCGCGTCGACGCCGATCGGCGTTCCGGCTCCGGGCCGGTCCCGGACGCGTCCGGGTCAGATCTCCTGGAGTCGCTTCGCCAGCGAGATCGTCTGCCCCTCGTCGCTCGAGCGGTAGATGGCGTCGACGACCCGCTGTACCGTCAGCGCCTCCTCGACGCCGCTTCCCTCCTCGCGGCCGGCGTCGATCGCCTCGAAGAACGCCCGCTGTTCGGCCGCGTGCGGGTCGTTCTCGCGAGGCTCGATCGTCGCGTCCACGAAGTGGTCGGCGCCGTCGGCGCTCGCCGAGTGGATCGTGAGGTCGTCCTCCGTGAGGTCGAACCGCGCGGCGGCCTCGGTCCCGCGAACGACGAACTCGTGGGTCGGCGGTCGGTTGGTCGCCCACGCGACCTCGAGCGAGATCGTGTGGTCGTCCGCACAGCGAACGAACGCGCTCGCGGAGTCGTCGACGTCGAACGCGCCGGGTCCCTGGTCGTCGCCCCACATCTCGAGGTAGGCGTAGTCCTCGCGGGAGCCGAACTCCGATCGGGTGACGCCGGAGACCTCTTCGACGTCGGGGCCGCCGAGCAGGTACAGCGCGAGGTCGATCGCGTGGACGCCGAGGTCGATGAGGGCGCCGCCCCCGGAGATCTCGCGCCGGGTGAACCACGAGCCCCGACCGGGGACGCCGCGCCGGCGGACGTAGTTCGCCTCGACGTGGGTCACCTCTCCAAGCTCGCCGCGTTCGATCCGCTCCCGGAGCAACTGGACCGTGTTCCGGAAGCGGTTGTTGAACCCGACCATGCAGGTGCCGTCGGCTTCCCGTGCCGCGTCGGCGATCCGCTCGGCGCTCCCGATCGAGTGGGCCAGCGGCTTCTCGAGGAGGACGTGCAGGTCGCGATCGAACGCCGCCAGGGCGTACTCCTCGTGGAACTTGTTCGGGGTCGTGACGATGACGGCGTCGACGGCGTCGAAGAGGGCCGCGTGATCCGCGTAGGTCTCGACCCCGTAGCGATCGGCGAACCGGTCGCGCGCCTCGGCCGAGACGTCCATCCCGCCCACGAGGGGGACGCCGAGGTCCGCGAGCCGATCGGCGTGGTGGTGGCCGATGTTTCCGAGACCGACGATGCCGGTCCGGACGGCCGGGAGGTCCGACGTCATCGATCCTCCACTGGGTCGTCGCATCCGATCGAGACGGTCCGAACGGCGCCATCGCGCGACGGGAGGCGATCTGCGCCGTCGGTCGTGATCTGCGCTCGCTCACCGCGGAGGGCTCCGCTGCGATCAGTACAACTGCTCTTCGTTCTCCTGTCGTTCATTGTCGTGTTCCTGCTGTCGCTTGCGTCGGTGTCTGCTGCGTCGATACTGCCGGATTCCGGGGACGATCTTGTTCTTCACGTCGAGCGCGAACGAGACGATCCCGTAGATCCAGAAGAAAAACAAGACCGTCAGCCCGCCGTAGTAGACGATCGGAACGAGGCTACTCATGCTGGCCACCGGATTCGGCTTCCGCCGCGGCCTCCGCCTCGCCGCCGGCCAGGTGCCGGGCCGACAGGTCCGCGATGCCGTGGGTAATGGCGTCGCCCGAGGCCGTCTCGAACAGGTGAATCTTTGATCGATCGAGGACGACCGACACGGATTCGTCTTCGGCGATGTCGGTGTCCGGGTCGACGCTCATCAGGAGCTGGTTCGACGCGGCCGAGGCCTCGTCGCTGGTCATCATCTCGCCGCTCGTGCCGTCGAGCGAGAGGTAGACGAAGATCTCGTCACCCATCGGCTCGAGGACGTCGGTTTGGGCCTCGATCAGTTCCGAACGGCTCCCGACGGCGTCGGCGTTGCGCTCGAGGTAGATGTCCTCGGGGCGGATCCCCATCGTGATCCCGTCGTCGACGGGCTCCAGTTCGCCGGGATCGAACGCGAGGTCGAAGTGATCGGTCTCGAGTCCGTTGCCGGTCAGGTCGCCTTCGACGAAGTTCATCGACGGCGAGCCGATGAAGCCGGCGACGAACAGGTTCGCCGGCTCGTTGTAGCAGGTAAGCGGCGGGTCGATCTGCTGGAGTTCGCCGGCGTTGATGACCGCGATCCGATCGGACATGGTCATCGCCTCGGCCTGGTCGTGCGTGACGTAGATGATCGTCGTGTCCAGCTGCTTGTGGAGCCGCTGGAGTTCGGTACGCATGTGGACGCGCAGCTTCGCGTCCAGGTTGGCGAGCGGTTCGTCCATCAGGAAGACGTCGGGTTCGCGGACGATCGCGCGAGCGATCGCGACCCGCTGTTGCTGGCCGCCCGAGAGTTCGTTCGGCTCCCGATCGAGCATCCCCTCGAGCTGGACGACGTCCGAGGCCTGTTCGACCCGGCGATCGATCTCGTCCTTGTCGTAGTTGCGCAGCCGGAGGCCGAACGAGATGTTCTCGTAGACGTCCATGTGCGGGAACAGCGCGATGTTCTGGAAGACCATCGAGACCCCGCGGTCCTTCGGCGGAAGGGTCGTGACGTCTCGATCGCCGATGTGGACCGTTCCCTCCGTCGGTTTCGTGAGGCCGGCGATCGTCTCCATCGTCGTCGACTTCCCGCATCCCGAGGGGCCGACGAGACAGACGAACTCGCCGTCCTCGATGTCGAGGTTCATCTCGTCGACCGCGACGACGTCTTCGTAGCGTTTCGTGACGGTGTCGAGTGTTACGCGTGCCATGGGTTGTGTGTGAGTATCGTCATTCTTTGAGTGCGCCTGCGGTCAGTCCGCTCACGATTCGTTCCTGCGCGACGATGACGAGGATCACCACGGGGAGGACCCCGACGATGCTCGCGGCCGCCATCAGGTTGAAGTCGGTCGTGTACTGGGTCTGGTAGCTCAGGATGCCACCGACGAGCGGCGACCAGTTCTCGGGCCGGTTCTCCAGCGCCATGATCGAACTGAAGAAGTACTCGTTGTAGACCGAGATGAACGTCAACACGGCGGCGGTCGCGACGCCGGGGGCCGAAAGCGGCATGATCACGCGGAACAGCGCCCCGAGCCGCGTCGTTCCCTCCACCCTGGCGGCGTCCTCGAGCCCGTCTGGAATCTGGGCGTAGAACGTCGTCAGGATGAAGATCGCGAGCGGCAGGAACAGCGCGCTAAACGGCATGATCATCGATCCCGGCGTGTTCACGAGCCGCGGTGCCTCGAACAGTTCGATCCCGAGGAACGGGACGACGACCGCGTTCCCGAGGAACGCGTCGAACAGCGGGATGAGAAACGCCGCCGGCGGGAAGTACGAGATCACCAGCACCGCGAGCATCAAGGCCCCGCGGCCGGGGAACTCGAGGCGCCCGAACACGTACCCAGCGAGGGTCGCCACGGCGAGGACGATGATCGTGGTCGTCGTCGCGAGCACGAAGCTGTTGAAGACGAAGAGGTGGAACGGCACCTGCTGGAACACTTCCACGAACGCGTAGACGTTGAACCCCTGCGGATGCGGGAACTCGATCCCGATCACCGGCAGGGACCAGTCGCCCGTCAGGATCTGGCTGTTCGGCGTCAGCGCGAGGACGAGCAGCCAGTAGAACGGGAACAGCGTCGTCACGAGGAAGAACGAACACGCGACCCAGAACAGCGCCCTGTAGAGGCGCTGGCGCTTCGCTTCGTCCTCGAGGACGCCGCGAGCCCACCTGTTCAGCGGCCCCTCGTCGGCGTCCGCCTCGTCGTTCCGGGTGTCGGTTGCGGTCGCCACGTCAGATCCCCTCCTTGTACTGCTGGTAGATGACGACCGTCACGATCACGCCGATGATGCCGGCCGTCACGAACGCGACCGCGGAGGCCAGGCCGCGACTCGAGTAGAACGTCTCGACGACCATACACGACAGCGACGGCACGGTCGTACAGCTCGAGACGGAGTCGATCAGGCCGTAGATCCGCATCGCGTCGATCGTCCGGAACAGGACGGCGATTCCGAGCGACGGCAGGACCAGCGGGAACGTGATCAGCTTGAACTGCTGCCACTTCGAGGCCCCGGCGACCCTCGCGACGTCGTAGAGGCTTCGATCGATGCTCTGGAGCCCCGCGAGGATGAGCAGGGCCATGAACGCCGTCGTCTTCCAGATGTCGGCGACGGTCACGATCAGGAACGCGCTCGTCGGATCGTTGAGCGTGTTCGTCGGGGCGACGAGGCCGAACGACGAGAGGTACTGGGTCAGGAACCCGGTGCTCGGGTGGAACATCAGGTAGAAGATCATCCCCTGGATGACCAGCGGGATCGCCCACGGGATGATGATCGCCGCGCGAACCCAGCGCCGTCCGCGGAACTCCTTGTCGAGCACGAGCGCCTGCCCGAACCCGATCAGGGTCTCGAAGAAGACGCTCACGACGGCAAAGAGGATCGTCACGACCAGCGTACTACGGGCCCAGCCCTCGAGGTGGACGAACGGGAAGCTCCCGCTCGTCGAAACGTCGGGGAGGAACGTAACCGACCCGGGGAGATTCGAGTTCGCGTTCCCGGTGAACAGGTCGACGTAGTGCTGAACGCCGACGAACTCCGGCCCGGAGTTCCCCAGGATGCCCGTGTACATCGACAGTTCGAACGTCCGCAACAGCGGGTAGAGCGCGATCGTCGTCAACAGGACGAACACGGGTGTCAACAGCAGGTACGCGAACGCCGTCTCGCCCAGGTTCTCCAGCCACCGCGTGAGCGCGACGAGCGGTCCCGACTGGCGGGATTCCCGACCGCTGTCGACCGACTGTCGTTCTGTACTCATTATTCG
The DNA here is from genome assembly GCF_059736495.1 of Halosolutus sp. YCN4. NCBI lineage: Archaea > Methanobacteriati > Methanobacteriota > Halobacteria > Halobacteriales > Natrialbaceae > Halosolutus > Halosolutus sp. YCN4. Next base: position 290,415 of record NZ_JCASSM010000001.1, read on the forward strand.
TTTTCGATGTCTTCGATCGCGCTCTGGAGGTCAGCCGCAGCGTCTTCGGGGCTCTTCTCGCCGGCGACGGCCTGGTTGGCCTGTTCGGCGATCGCCGTCGCCTGGTTGGGCCACTTGGTCGTCACGGGTCGCGGCATCGCACCCTCGCCGGCGACGCGAAGCGTGCTCATGTAGTTGGCCACGTCCCCGATGGCGTCGGGATCGGTCGCCTCGTCGGAGTCGAAGAGGGCCGGTTTCGGCGGGAGCCACGCGATGGCCTCGAGCATTCCGAGGTTGAAGTCGTCCTCCGTCATGGCGGTGAGCACCTGCAGGGCCGCGTCTTTCCGCTCGGAGTTGGGGTTGAGCCCGATGTGCCAGCCGCCCTGGGCGGAGGTCGACCCGCCCGTTCCGGGGTACTCGCCCTCGCCCTCCTCGACGGCGTAGGGGAGCGGCATCACGCCGAGGTCGTCCGGCCCCTCGAAGTCGTACTCGCCGCTGAGCGCCTCGACGATCGCGTACGGCCAGTTGCGGTGGAAGGCCGCCTCTCCCTCGGTGAACGGTGCGAGCGCCGGATTCTCCGTCCACGAGGTGATGTCCGGCGACGCGACTCCCGTGGGGTAGTCGTCGAGCGTGGACTCGTCCTCCTCTTCGGCGGCCAGCGTGTACATCATGCTGAGCGCCTCGATGAACTCGGGTTCGTCGACGGTCACCGGCCGCTCGCCGACGGGGCCGGCCAGGTTCTCCTCGCCGCCGAAGTACGCGCCGCCGAAGGAGGTCATGACCTCGTTGAAGGTACAGCAGGCGGTTCCCTCGTAGACGTCCCACTGGGTCGAGAAGCCGAACTCGGCGTCAGACGCCTCGACGATCTCTTCGGCCATCTCGGCCCACTCCTGCCAGGTCATCGGCTCGGATTCCCACTGGTCGAAGTCCTCGTCGGAGTAGCCGGCCTCGCGGGCGTACCCCTTGTTGTACAGCATGAGCGCGTAATCGGGGAACAGCGGGACCCCGAAGAGGTTGCCGTCCGGATCGCGGGCCGTGTTGGTGAACGCGTCGAAGTACTCCTCGTCGATCCGGGAGAGGGTGTCGTCGTCCAGTTCTTCGGACAGGTTCGCGATGTATCCCCGTTCGATCAGGACGTTCGCCCACCCGGTGTCCATCATGAACAGGTCGGGCGAGGACTCCTGTGCCTCGAGGAGGGAGATGTACTGGTCGCGCTGTTCGCCGGTATCGTCCGACTGTTCGCTGAACTGAATCTCGACTTCGTCGTCGACGCCGTTCTCGTGGAGCAGGTCCGGGAGGTTGTCCTCGACGTCCGAGATGGTCGTCGACCCCATCGCGATCGTCACGGCGTTCTCGGCGCTTGTATCATCGCCGTAAATACAGCCAGCCAGGCTGGTCGCGGCCCCGCCGGCTCCCGCTGCCTTGACGAAGGTTCGTCGCGACACGCCCGCGTCATCGTTCTCGTTCCCCTGTGAGTATCTCTCACTCATAGAAAAGAGTATGAGGGTTATTCGTATTTATAACTAATGGATCAACTACAACAGGTGTAGTTAACCAGAGTTATTCTGTCAGCGGGAGACGACGATCGGGATTCCTGAACGGACCGACGGCTCGCGGATCCTGTCGAGACTCGCCTTCGCGTTCACAAGCACGCGTCTGCAGAACCGAGTTAAACCGTCGAAAACGGACGCACGACGCGTCGACTCAGCCTCACTCGATCGACTCGATCGTGATCCGCATCGCCTCGTAGTCCTCGATCATCGCGCCCCAGCCGCCGACGGTGAAGCGCTCGTCACCATCGGCGACCGTCAGCGAGGCCTGGCCGGCCAGCTGCGAGAGGGGCGTCGCCCGATCGTCGCTCGCGGAGATACCGGCGTACGTGGCGTCGACGATGGTCCCCTGTCGGGTCGCCTCGCGACCCGTGTTCGTCTCGAAGCCGCGGATCGTCGCCTCGATTTTTCGGTCGTCCTCGAGCAGCGGCATGACCTCCTGGAGACACTGCCGGAGATCGACGTAGGTGAGCGGCGGCTCCTCGCGGCGGGCCGAGTAGATCGTCTCCTGGACCTCCCAGAGGCAGGTCAGGAAGTACCAGTGGAAAACGTACGAGTGGGTCCGATCGTTGACGATGACGCCGTACTCGTTCGTCGACCCGCCGTGCGGTGAGAAACAGGTCCACGATCGATCGACTAGCGCGAGAAACGGCGAGGGGATGTCGCGGTACCGCGCTTCCGTGGACGCACGCGCCAGAGCGTCTTCTGAAGGAAGGTCCGGATCCTCGTCGAGCGGCGGGAACAGGCAGACCTTGACGTCGACGTCGTTCTCGACGGCGACCGCGAGCGCATCCGAGAGCTCCGCGAACTGGGCGGGCGTCAGGCCGATCTGGACCTGGTTCGTGGCCGATCGGATCAACTCGTCGGTTCGGGTCAGTACCGTATCGAGCCGTTTGACGATGCTGACCTTGTGATCCTCGATGTCCGGCCGACTCCACCGATCCTCGATCTCGTCGGCGGCGGTCTCGAAGCGATTCGCTCGGGATCGCAGGTCGGCGAGCACGTCCGCCGGATCGTGGGCCCGGGCGTGCAGGCTGTCCTGCTCGTAGGTCTCGATGTACCCCTCGTCCTCGAGGTCGCGCAACACGTCGTATATTCGCGGGTCGGGGACCGAACTGGCCTGTGCGATGTCGGTCGCCGACGCGGACCCGAGTTCCAGCAGCGTCACGAACGCGTCGGCCTGGTACGGCGAGAGCCCGGCGTCCTCCAGCGTCTCGATGAGTTGGTCGCCATCCATCGCGACTCACCACCCCGCGAGGTCGGGCGTCGATCGATCGCGTCCGCCGTCGATCCGGCGATCGGGGCCGCTCGCGGGGACGCGGTGTGATCGACTCCTGTGCGTGTTCGTCTCTTTCATTCCTGAAAGGATATAACACCTGTTGTAAAAAAGACTGTCGCTGGCGCCACACTCAAGACGGTCGGGGGGAAACGAACGCGCCATGACCGATCCACTCGAACGGGTACGCCGGCCCGAATACACCGGCGAGAACCGGTGCTGGCCGTGTACGATCACCAACAGTCTCCTGCTGACCGTCCTCGTCGCAGCGGCCGCGTGGCGCGGTCGACGGCTCCTCGCCGCCGCGATCACCCTCCTCGGGGCCGGCGCGATCGCACTCCGTGGCTACGTCGTCCCGTACACGCCCCGGTTCGCGCCGCGTCTCGTCGCGGCGCTCCCGCTCGACGCGTTCGATCACACCGATCCGGTCACGGAAACGGGGTCGCTCTCGGGCGCGGGCGAGGCGGCCGGGCACGACGAGGGAGACTCAGCGCCCACCGGCGAAGCGGTTCTCACGGAACTCCTCGAGGCCGAGGCCGTCGTCGCCGAGGGCGACGAAATCCGCCTCTCGGCCGACTTCCAGGACGACTGGCGTCGGGAGATGCGGGCGCTTCGCGAAGGAGACCTCGCGACGCTCGCACGGGTCGCCGACGAACAGACGCCGCCACGGATCGAATCGCGGACGAGAAAGGGCTGGGGCCGTCCCGTCCTGGTGCTCGAGAGCGAGGACGCCCCGCCCGTCACGCTCCGACGGGGGATCGCCGTCGCCGAACTCGCCGCCGCACGCGCCCTCGAGTCCCGCGTCGACTCCGGCGCGATCCGCCGCGCCGCCGGCCGCCCGTTGCGATCGCTCCTCGAGACGTGCCCACTCTGCGACGGCGAGTTGACCGTCGCCCAGTCGACCTGCTGTGGCGACGTGACGCCGATCGGAAAGACGCCACCGGAGAAACTGGTCTGTCCCGACTGCAACGAGCGGTTCTTCATCTTCGAGGACGAGCGCTGAGCGGATCCCGCCCCGCGATCACTCGTCCGCGATCGATCCGTCGCCGATCGAGCCGACGGTCTCCCGGTCCGGGAGCGCCGCCATCGCGCCGGCGGCCGTCGTCGCGGCGGCCCCGACCGCGTTGGCGAACGAGAGCGTCGCGGTCAGGTCGCGTCCCTCGCGCAATCCGACGATCGCCCCCGCGACGAAGGCGTCTCCCGCACCGGTCGTGTCGACGACGTCGGGATCGTAGCCGGGGTGACTCGCGGCACCCGCCCACTCGGTCTCGTCACCGGCGACGGCGATCGCCCCCGATCCGCCGCGGGTGACGAACACCACGTCCGGCCCGGCCGTCATCGCGTCCCTGGCGATCGCCTCGGCGGTCTCGCCCTCGAAGCCGAGCCGCGAGAGTTCCCCCTCGGTCGCTTTCAGCACGTCCACCTTCGAGAGCGCCTCCCGGACGACGCGCCGGTAGGTCTCCGCGTCCGGCCACAGTTCCGGGCGCTCGTTCGGGTCGAACGAGACGGTACACTCCAGGTCTGCGGCCCGATCGAGCAGTTCGAGCGTCGCCTCCCGGGACCGGCCGCTGGAGAGCGTCACGCCGCCGGCGTGGACCCACTCCCGGTCCGCGAGCACCGCGTCGTCGATGCGCCCCGGTTCGAGGCGCGTGTCTGCGGTTCCGTCCCGGTAGAACGAGAACTCCCGATCGCCGCGCTCGTCGTGCGTGACGAACGCCAGCGAGGTCTTCGCGTCGGGATCCAGTCCGAGGAACCGATCGGGGAGTCCCTGCGACGCGAGCGTCTCGTGAAGGTATCGGCCGAAGGGATCGTCGCCGACGCGCGTCCAGAACAGCGGCGCGTGCTCGAGTCTGGCGAGCGCGACGGCGACGTTCGCCGGCGCGCCGCCGGGTCGTCGTTCGAACCCCTCGACCGCCGCGATCGGGCCGGGTTCCTCGGGCAGGAAGTCGATCAACGCCTCGCCGGCGACCAGGATCTCGTGGTTCATGGCGCTCCCTTCGACCTGCCGCCCACAAGACGTTACGGGTCCCGATCGACGTTGCGAGTGTGGTCCCCGCCCCCTTCGTTCGGCGCGGTTCGTCCTGCGGGGTGCTTGCGTGTGACGCGCGATCCTTTCACTGTCGGAGCGGCGTACGACACCCCGGAGAGAACCATGAGCGTCACACTCCAGTTCGACGACACCGAGAACGTACGGCTGACGGAGACGACGGTGGAAACGCGATCGTCGAATCGAATCGAGTTCGTCGTGGACGGGCGCCTGACGATCACCGACGCGTTGCTCGGGCAGTTCGAAGGCGCGACGCTGGATCCCGTTCGCGTGACCGTCTCCGCCGACGGCACGGACGCCGTCCCGATCGACCTGACGGACCAGGCGTCGCTCCGCCTCGACGCCGTCGACGTCGACGTGGCGACGCCGGACGGGGCCGACGTCGCGGCCGGCATCGACGCGCTCGTCCCGACGACCGACGGGGGTTCCGACTCGCTCGATTCGCCGCCCGACGTCCTCTCGTTTACGGTCCACGGCGAGATCCTGAACGTCCCGACGGAGGCGATCGAGACGATCGCGAACGACGATCCACGGGTCGAGTCACTGACGTTCGCCGTCGAGAAATCGGTCAGGAGCGACGGCGGGTCTGGAACCGACGTGATCTTCGAACTCGGCCTGCTCGGTTACGGAATTATCGTCCGTCGCGACGGGTCGATCGTCGTCGGCAGCGGGGGCCCGCTGGCAAGCATCGACCTTCCCTGAGGAGTCGGATCGAGTCGTCTTCATACGGACTACTGTCAGTCAGTTCCGGTGCAATCGCGACCGTCCTGCGGTTGCACCGCGAACTCGGTACAGCAGACCGTCTCAGTCGTCCGCGGGTGCGGCCGTGCCGCGATCGACGTCGATGGTGCCCTCGTCGAGTTTCGCTTCGACGTTGCGGGCCGCCTCCACCATGTTCTCCATCTTGCCGTAGGCGACCTCGCGCGGGAGCAGCTTCACGCCGCAGTCCGGCGAGACGACGAGCTGTTCCGGCGGGACGACCTCCAGTCCCTTCTCGATGTTCTCCTCGATCTGTTCGACGGACTCGACCTCAGCGACGTGGACGTCACAGACGCCGAGCGCGAGGTCCTTCTCGAACTCGGGGTCCTTGAACACGTCCAGTTGCTCGTAGTCGCCGTTGGCGAGTTCGAGGTCGAACTCGTCGACCGGGAACTCGAGGATCTCGGGGTAGATCCGGGAGTAGTCGCCGTAGCAGACGTGGAGGCCGATGCGGACTTCGTCGGGAATGTCGGCGACGATGTGTTCGAGGGCTTCGCCCACGATCGCGTGGTCGTCGGGCGTCGTCGCGAGCGCCGGTTCGTCGATCTGGATGTAGCGTGCGCCGGCGTCGACGAGCTTCTCGATTTCCTCGTTGACGAGGTCGGCGAGGTCGTAGGCGAGTTCCTCGTCGTCCTCGTAGGCCTCGTTGAACGACCAGCTCGCGAGGGTGTAGGGACCCGTGATCGGAACCTTGACCGGTCGATCGGTCGCGCTCGCGGTGAACTCGTACTCGTCGACGAGCCAGTTCTCGTCGTACTCGACCTCGTCGACGACGCTCGGCTTGTCGAAGTAGTTGTGTCCCCAGACCTTGACGGGGCCGTTGAACTCGTAGCCCTCGATTCGGTGGGCGAAGAACTCGACCATCTCGTTGCGCCGCATCTCGCCGTCGACGACGGCGTCGAGACCCGCCCGTTCGTGTTCCTGGGTGATGAGTCGAGCGGCGTCGTCTTTCGCTTCCTGCCAGTCGTCCGCGTCGAAGTCGTGGTCGGGGTCCTCGTAGAGTTCCTTCGCGCGGTTGAGCCACTTCGGCTTGGGGTAGCTGCCGACGACGGTCGTCAGCAGGAAGTGGTCGTGCTCGTGGTTCTCGGGCCGGAACTGATCCTTGTTCTCGTTCGTGCTCATGCTGCTTTCACCTCCGCGAGGTCCGCGGCCTCTGCGAGGACCGCGAGTTTCTCCTCGAACTTGCTGTACGGCAGGTAGAACGTCTCCGTGTTCGTCGTCAGGTAGACCGTCTCGAACTCCGTGACTGGAAGCTGGTCGTACACCCAGTCGACCCGGTCGCGGATCGCCTCGGGGTCCTCGACGAGCGTGTTCTGCCCGTCGGCGAGCCCCAGCGAGACGCCGTCGGTCGCGCCGTACTCCTGGAGGTTGTACACGTTGTCCTCCTGTTCGGCCACGAAGTCGAAGCCGACCGCGTCGATATCGGCGTCGAGCAGGTGGGCGTAGACCTTCTCCTCGAGCGCGCCCCAGTAGGGTTGGACGACGACGTCGGCGTCGGTCGCGCCCGCGACCCGATCGATCGCCTCGCTGGCACGCTCGTCTTCGCCGTCCCCGGGGGCGTTCTCGACGAGCGACGGCTCGAGCAGGAACAGCGTCTCGTGGTCGGGGAAGGCGTCGACCTCGCCGGCGAGGAAGTCGGCGATCGCCGCGAGGAAGTCGGCATCGTCGCCGTAGTGTTCGTCCGTCGCGAGGTCGGCGAGCGAGTACGGGCCGGGGAGGACGGCCTGCAGGTCGTCGCCGTCGGCCAGTACCGCCGCAGGTTCGAGTTCACCGGCGACGTCGCCCGAGAAGCCGAGGTCGTCCCGGACGACGGGTTCGCGGTAGAAGTTGTTGTTGTCGTAGTAGCGGACGATCCCGCGCGTTTCGACGGCGTCGTGGACCGCCAGCGGGTGTGCGAGCATGTCGTCCCAGCGCAGTTGCCCTTCGACGATCCGATCGAGGCCGGCGTCCTGCTGGACGGCGATCACTTCCTCGCGGGCCTGCTCGTAGGCGGCGGTGATCTCCTCGCCCTCGTCACCGCTGATGAGGTCGCCCTTCTGGTGGCCCTTGAGGTCCGAGAGGTCGTCTTTCGCCCAGTCCGGGAGCGGATACAGCCCCGGCGTGGTCGAGACGTAATCAGTCATTCGTGAGGCGGGCTAGGCTATACCGACGCTTAATATTTTCCATCCCATCTAATACACGACAGTAATTCTCACGGGACGGTAGCGGCGGTTCGATCGATCGGTCGCCGCCGCGGTCGGCCGGGCATCGGGGACACCACCGCGATCGAACGCGAGACGCCGACCGGCAAGGGAGTTATCTCCCCGGCCGAGAGACCACCGGTATGGAACTGACCGTCGACCACGTCCCGTTCGCGGTTCGTGACCTCGCGGCGACGAGCGAGGAGTTCGATCAGCTCGGACTCGACCCCGAGTACGGCGGCGTCCACGGCAACGGCGTCACGCACATGTCCGTCCTCGGCTTCGAGGACGAGTCGTACCTCGAACTCATCTCGGAACGGGCGGACGGCGAGCACGACTTCTGGCCCGACCACATCCGCGCCGACGCGGGGCCGGCCGCCTGGTGCGTTCGGGTTCCCGATATCGTCGCGGCGTGCAAACGCGTCCTCGAGCGGGGATACCCCGTCCGGGGGCCGCTCTACGGCTCCCGCGAACGCGAGGACGGCACCCTCGTCGAGTGGGATCGGGCCGAGTTCGGGACGGACGCCGATCGACTCCTGTTCCCGTTCGCGATCGCGGATCGGACCCCGCTGTCGGCTCGCGTCGAACCTTCCCCGAGCGTCGCCGGCGGCCCGCTCACCGGGATCGGACAGGTCCTCCTTGGCGTAACGGACCTCGAGGAGGCCGTCCGGACGTTCCGGGACTGCTACCGGATCCCGACCCCGGTTCGCGACGAGGTTCCCGGGATCGGAACCGTGGCTTCGGTCCCCGGCCAGCCGGTAGCCTTCGCGACCCCGACGGACTACGGCTGGCTCGCCGATCGGCTCGACAGGTTCCCCGACTGTCCGTGTTCGTGTCTCCTGGCGACCGACGACCTCGCGGCCGCGCGGGCGGCCTATCCGCTTACCGACCCGATCGAGTGGCCCGACGGTCGGGTCGCGTTCTTCGAGTCGGAGACGCTCGGCCGTCGACTCGGCGTCGTCGAGCGATCGTGAGTCGATCGGTCGAAGCGACGACTCGCTCTCGGGCCGCGGCCGCCGTCCGCTCACTCTAAGGCCAGGAGCGCGTACGTCTCGTCTCGCTCGACTTCCGCGACGACGTAGAGCGTGCCGTCGTCGAGAACCGGACCCGGACCGACGCGACCGTCGAAGGACCGATCGAACCGGAGCGCCGGCCCGCCGTCCGGATCGCCGCCGGGGGTCGGATCGACCGCCCGGAGCCGATCGCCGCCGACGAACAGGGTGTCGCGGCCGAGCGCCGGCGCGGTGTGTCGCCAGTCGCCGATGTCGTACATAATTCAAACATCAATAAACACTAATAACAACGTTACTAAATATCAGGTCGTATGTTACCAGCAACCATGCCACTACAGATCGGCGGAGCAGGACCGCTCCTCGCGCTGGTCGCGGGGATCGCAACCATCATCCTCCTTCTCATCTACCTGGATTTGCCGCCGTTCATCGCGCTGGTTATCTCGGGATTCGTCGTCGGCGCGGTATCGCCCGCCATTCCGTTCGGCGAAGTACCCGGGGAGTTCGCCGGGGCGTTCGGCGACGGGATGGCCGGGATCGGTATCCCGATCCTGATGGCGGCGATCATCGGAAAGGCGATGATCGAAAGCGGCGCGGCGGACCGGATCGTCCGCTTTTTCAACGGCGTCTTCGGGCGGGACAACACCGAGTACTCGCTGTTCAGTAGCGGATTCATCATGGCGATCCCGGTGTTTTTCGACAACGTCTTTTACCTACTCGCGCCGCTGGCACGAGCGGCGCGGTCGCGCACGGGACGGAATTACGCGCTGTTCATCGTCGTCATCGGTGCGGCCGGTGCCGTGACGCACGGGTTCGTCCCACCGACGCCGGGTCCGCTGCTCGCGGCCGGCGAGTTTGACGCTAACCTGGGGACGACGATTCTCGTCGGCCTGCTGATCGGCGTGCCGACCGCGGTCGTCGCCGGGCTCGGCTACGGATACTTCATCAACCGACGGCTCGATATCCCGCTGCGCGACGCGATGGGGACGACCGTCGAGGAACTGAACGAAAAGGTCGACCGATCCACGAGCCAGCTTCCGGGTCTGCTCGAGGCGATGCTCCCGATCCTGCTGGCCGTCCTGCTGGTGGGTGCGGACACCTTCGTCACGACGTTCATCGGCGAAGACTCCTCACCAGCGGCCGTCACGAACTTCATCGGCGATCCGAACTTCGCGCTGACCGCGGCAGCGCTTGCTGCGGCGTTCACCTACTACCGCATGAGCGACCTCTCCGGAGACGTGTTCTCCGACGAACTGACCGAGGCGCTCAAGAGCGGTGGTAACATCGCGGCGATCACTGCCGCCGGAGGTGCGTTCGGGTACATGCTCCAGCAGGCCGGTGCCGGCGAACTCATCGCGAACAGCCTTCAGGAACTCGGCTTCGGCGTGCTCGCCACCGCGTGGGTGATCGCCGCGGGCGTGCGCCTGGTCCAGGGGTCGGCGACGGTCGCGATCACCACGACCGCGGGCATCACCGCACCGATGGCCGGAAGCTTCGGCGCGAATCCCGCCTACCTGGTGATGGCGATCGGCGCCGGGGCGACGTTCTGCTCGTGGTACAACGACAGCGGGTTCTGGATCGTCAAGGAGATCGGCGGCCTCACGCAGGGCGAGACGCTCAAGACGTGGACCGTTTCGACGATCCTCATCGGGATCGTAGGGCTGATCAGCACGCTGATCTTCTCGACGATCCTCCCGCTGGCCTAGTCGAATAGCTCGAGGACGGTCAGCGTCTCGAACGGGAACGACTCGTCGGCGACGGCGACGGCGCTGAACCCCTCCTCGCCTGCGCGTTCGACCACCTCGTCGACGCCGGTGAGGCTGCTGACGAGCAGGTAGACGACGCCGTCGGGGGCCAGCACGCGGCCCACGGTCGCGAGGAACGGGTCGATGACGGCCCGGCCGTCTTCGCCCCCCGAGAGCGCGCGTTCCATCCAGTCGTCCCACTCGTTTTCGGGATCGGTCGGCAGGTACGGCGGGTTGAACGCGACCGCGTCGAACGCGCCGTCGGCGAACGGCGACACCAGATCGGCCCGGACCGTCTCGACGTCCTCGCTCCGGGCCTGTCGGACGGCGTGGGGATTCAGGTCCGAGGCGATCACGCGGGCGCCGGTCTCCTCGGCGATTCGGGACGCGACGTAGCCCGACCCGGTGCCGACCTCCAGCACGAGCGCGTCGTCGTCGACCCGGTCCGCGACGGTCTCGGCGAGCAGCGCCGAGTCCTCCGCTGGCTGGTACACGTCGCGTTCGAGCCCTCGCCGGTCCTCGAGCCCCATCTACGATCCCTCCGGCCGGGATAGCCGGTGTTCGGAGCCGGATCGATCGTCGTCCCCGTCGGAACCGGACCTGGCAGTATCGGCTCCGGACGGAGCACCGCCGCCGCCGAACGATCCCTCCGGGCCGTCCGCGATCCGGAAGCCGCCGGTTTCGGCCCGGCCGGACAGTTCGCGCTGCGGGTAGGGGATCTTGATCCCCTCCTCCTCGAAAGCCGTTTTGATCGCCTCGATCGCGGCGGTCCGTGCCCGCCAGTGCCGTCGCGCGCTCGGCCTGTCGATCCAGAACCGAACGCCGAGCACCACCGCCGAGTCGCCGAACGACTTGCCGACCACCATCGGCGACGGCGCGTCGAGCACGAGGTCGACGTCCGCGAGCGCGTCCTCCGCGAGCGTGGCGGCCCGATCGATGTCCGACCCGTAGTCGACGCCGACCTCGACCTCGATGCGGAGTCGCCCCCGCTTCGATCGGTTCGTCACCGTGCTCGAGGCGATGACGTCGTTGGGGATCATGATGTACTCGCCGTCGAAGGACTTGAGCCGGGTGTTGACGATCGAGATGTCGGTGACGATCCCCTCCTCGTCCTCGACCTCGACCCAGTCGCCGATCTCGAACGGCCGGGCGAACATCAGGACGAACCCGGCGAGCATCGTCCCGAGCGTCTGGCGGGCGGCCATGCCGACGACGATCCCGAGGAAACCGGCCCCGACCAGCAGGCCGCCGAGGTCGTCGATCCAGACGCTGAGGATAACGACGAGCGACACCGACCAGATGATGACTTGCGAGAGACGGTGAGTCACCTCGCGCTGGTGATCGGTCACCACCGCGGCCGAACCGAGGACCTCCGCGACGACTCGGCGGACGAACCGCGTGATAATGAACGTCGCGACGAGGAGGATGAACGTGACGATCGACCGGGCGATCGCGTCGCCGCCGAGCCCGTAGTTCTGGTAGGTGGTTCTCAGGGTGTCGGTCTGGCCCCAGACACCGACGACGACGACGAGACTCACGACGCAACCCGCGGTGAGCACGACCATCGTGACGATGTCGCTGTACAGCGGTCGCGTCCGCTCGTTGAGCCACGCCTGGAGCCGTCGGGAAGCGAGCAACACGGCGAGCAGGAACCCGACGGCTGCGAACGTCACCGCGAGCCGCTGGGGTTGCGATTCGACGGACTCCGACAGCCAGTCGAGTCCCGTCAGGACACCGGTCATGGATCTGTGTGTTCTGTCGACCGATTCTACCGTCCAGCTTTGAGTATCCGTCGGTCGGGGCCGGCCGGGATCGATCGGTTGACAGGCGCGTTCACGCCGTCGGCTCACCGACCGCGATCGCCAGCGTCGCCAGTCGCGCGAACTCGGCTGGCGCCATCGCGTCCGGGCGTTTCCGGAGCAGTTCCTCCTCGGCCGCGTCGACGACCGCGTCGGGGTCCTCGAGGGACGTGATGTGGGCCGTGTTCCGGACGCCGTTCCGGACCGTCTTCCGTCGCTGCGTGAACAGTGCCTTGACGAACCGCAGGAAGAACTCCTCGTCGTCGACCTCGTAGTCCGGGTCCCGCGGTACCAGTCGGACCACCGCGCTCTCGACCGTCGGCGGCGGGGAGAACGCTTCCTTCGGCACCGTTTCGACGAGTTCCGGGTCCGCGTAGTGCTGGGTGGAAACCGAGAGCCGTCCGTACTCGCTGGTTCCGGGGTCGGCGACCATCCGCTCGGCGAACTCCTGCTGGAACATCAGGACCAGCGGCCGCTCCTCGGGAAGCAGTCGAAAGGTGATCTCGCTCGAGACGCCGTAGGGCAGGTTCGACACGGACGCGGTAAACTCGGGGAGGTCGACCTCGAGCGCGTCGCCCTCGATCACCGTCAGCCGGCCCGCGTCGATCGCGTCGGCGAACTCCTCGCGCAGGAACGCCGCGAGTTTCCGATCGCGCTCGACGACGGTCACCTCGTCGGCGACCGCGAGCAGCCGATCGGTCAGCGCGCCCGTCCCGCCGCCGATTTCGAGGACGTGGCTCGCGTCGGCGTCGATCTCCTCGAGATAGGTCGGCAGTCGATCGAGGACGCGATCGTCGACGAGGAAATGCTGGTCGCGATCCGGATCGCCCCGCACGCCCGCCCGGGCGATCAGTCCGTCTGGATCTCTCATTGGCGACGGTTGGGCGAGGGCAGGTGTAAACGCACCGTCTTCGGACTCGTCCGGTCGGTTCTGTCCGCTACCGATCGACGACGATCCGTCGCACCGACGCCGGTGGCGCCGAAAAACGGGGTTACTGGTTTTGTTCCTGTTCGCGCCGCCCGACGAACGTCTGGTACTTCAGATCGTCGTCGCGCAGTTCCTCGAGGATGCGCTCGACGAGGATCTCGTCGGGATCGTGCAGCCCCGAGACCCGATCGGAGAGGTCCTCGAAGCTCTCGAACGGCTTGCGCTTGCGCTCGTCGAGGATGCCGTTCCGGAGTTTCTTCCCGATCCCCGGCAGGAGATTCAACTGGTGGAGTCGCAACGTGATCGGCTGGGCGTCGTTGTAGAAGTCGACGAACCGCTCCTCGTTCTCCTCGACGAGGTCGGCGACGACGTACTCGAGTTCGGACCGGGCACCCGACGAGAGGTCCTCGTACTCGACGCGCGTCGCTTCGGTGACTACCTCGCGCTCTGCCGGCGGTTCGACGACGACTTCGCTCCCGATCGTCAGGCGTTCGTTCTCGTCGAACGCGACCTGGTAGAGGCGGAAGTCATCGACCTCGAGTGCGTACCCTGCTGGCGACTTCTCGTACTGCGGGCGGCCGTCGTCCGACAGACCGTGTGCGAGGTAATCCAACACGACCGCGCGCCGAACGTCCGTCTCGTCGCTGTCGGCTTCGCTCATTAGTTGTCGATACGGCCACGGCGTACTTAAAGAGTCGGCCCGGTTTCAGTGGATACGGAACCCTCGTTTCAGCGTTCGACCCCTGCCCGCCATCGTCGTCGTTCAGAAGGTGACGAGAGTAAATACGAGGCCGACGATCGAGACGATCCCGAGTATTGCCGTTACCAGGAGTGCGAGGCGTCGCGTTCCGAGCAACCACGCGAGTCCCGCTTTGACGAGGGTGTTCGCGATCGCCCCGATGACGATCCCCGTTGTCGCCACCTGCTGGGAGACCGCTCCCTCCGCCGCGAGTCTGCTCAACGTGATCGTGATCGCGTCGACGTCGGCGAGCCCCGAGAGAAACGCCGTCGCGTACACGCCCGACGTGCCGACCCGCGTCTGTGCTGACTCGGACACCAGCAAGACCACCGCGAAGACGACCCCGAAGAACAGCGCGGGTCGCAACCGGAACGGATTCTCGATGTCGGTTTCGATTCCGGCCTCCGGGGCGGACCGCCAGTAGACGACGCCGGCCACGAGCGCGCCCGCTACCGTCATCGCACCCAGCGGAACCGCAACGTGGGGGAGCAGTGCCGGATTGACGACCGCGATCTCGATGGCCGCACGCGGAAACATCACGATCGACGCGACCACCGTCGAGAACCCACAGATCCGGTAGAGCGAGGGGACGTCCGACGTCCGTTCGGCCATCGAAACCGTCGTCGCGGTCGAGGAGACGAACCCGCCGAGGACGCCGGTCAACGCGATGCCGCGCTCGGCACCGACGGTCCGGCTCAGGACGTAGGCGACGAAACTCAGGCCGGTGACGAACACGACCATGAGCCAGACGAACCGCGGGTTGAGTCCGAACAGGACTTCGAGTTCGCGATCGGGAAGCAACGGGAGCACGACCAACACGACGAGAACGAATTTGACCGAAGCCCGGCGTTCGCTCTCGTCGATCCGATCGACGAACCCGTGAATCGTCCCCTTGGCGGAGAGAAGCACCGTGACGACGCCGCCCGCGATGATCGCGAGTACCGTTCCGCGGTGTGAGTGGGTCGCCAGCGCGCCGAGGACGACGGTGAGGAGCGCTGCGGTCAGGGTCGTGAGGCCGATGTCGCCTTCCGTCAGTATCTTCGCGCCGTAGGCGACGGTCAGCGGAAGGGCGATCGCGATCAGTGCGACGGGGAGCAGGTCCGGAAAGAACGCCTGAACGAGTGCGCCGAAGAGCCCGAACAGCGGGAACGTACGGCTACCCGCGAACGACCCGCCGGATTCGCTCCGCTCGCGCTCCAGTCCGATGAGCGCCCCGACACCGAACGCCACAGCGATGCGCGAGACGAGCACCAACAGCGGCTCGGTAGTCGGGTCGACCATTCGTTCACCCTTTCGCTCCCGCTTCAGTCAAACTATCGGAACGACACTCGATATCGATCGACCGGTTCTTCCAGTCACGGTGGAGCGGTACCTGCCGACGGGCCAGCGATCGTAGAAACAACGACCGAACGTCGCTCTCAGCGATACTGCGCGACGACGTTGAGAATGTCGTCGAGTTCGTCGCCGGACAGCGAATACCGTTGCTGTGCGTACACCGATCGAAGTTCGTCCCGGTCGCGCGGCAGGAGGTTCGCGATCTTGTACGCCGTCGGTTCGTCGACCTTCTCGAGGTCCTGGAGGTCGTCGACCAGCGCCTGTGCCTCCTCGGGGTCGAGCGTGGTGAACCGGTTGACGTGTTCGATCGCGCGGGCGAGTTCGTAGCGGAGCTCGCGGTCCTCGTCCAGTGCGCGTTCGGCTTCGATGTCGGCGAGCAGCTCCTTCGTTTCCGAGACCGTCAGGAACTCCTCGTCGACGATCTCTTTGAAGATCGTCATGGGTCCTGGCTCAGACGTCGACCTGGTCCTGGTCCTGTGCGCGCATGTGGGCCGCGGTCACGATGAGCGTCTTGGTCTTGCCGCGGTCGTTGATCTCGACCTTGAACGCGTCCCCCTGTTTGCCGACGACCTCACCGGTGTGGCCGTCGAAACGCGGGTGGAAACGGCCGTTCGGGACGCTCGGGTCGATCTTCAGGTGGACTTTCTGTCCGGCGTCGTACTCCTGGATCGCTCGTTGTGGCGGCGACGCCCCGCGATCGCGGGGATCGTTGGAAAGTTTGTTCCGGGTTCCCTGACGAGGGCCATTAGATTTCGGCATAGTCGTACGCCCCTCTTACTTGGTGATGGTTATAAAACGCACGTTCCACCGTCGTCGCGGTCGCGAACCGGATTCGGGTCGAATTCGATCGTCGATCGCTCGATCGGGAGCCGATCGCCGCCCGCCGACAGACGAGGTGGTCGACCACCCTGCTACCCTGACCCCGGCGTCGCCCCGTCGAGTCGACGACGCCGATGCGTCGACGCCCGGAGTTCGGTGAGGCCCGTCACGAGAAGCACCCCGCCGACGCCGGCGAGGACGACCGTCGCGATCGGCGGCGAGACGACGCCGACGAGGTACCGTCCGACGAGCGCTCCGGCGAGGAACCCGAGGTTGACTCCGGTGACGCTCCCGATCGCCCAGCCCCGGCCGACCGGCGCGTACAGGCCGCCGATCGCGACGGTTTCGCCGACCGCGTGCACCGTCAGGACCGCCAGGCCGACCAGGCCGAGCGCGGCGCTCGCGACGTACACCCCCGCGACGAGGACGCCTTCGACCGATCGGTGGAGCGCGATCGCGCCGAACGCGGCGTCGGCACAGCCGTCGTGCGGCGAGACGCCCCGGGCGCGACCGACCCACGCGACCGCGCCGCCCAGTAGCACGCCGCCGATCGCGACGGCCGCGTACTGACCGACGACCGACAGCAACGCCAGGAGTCCGAGGAGGATCAGCAGGACCGACATCCCGATCCGGGTCGCCGCGCCGTCACCGTGCTCGCGGTCGCGATCCGGATCGGCGGGGTCGGCATCGGCTCCGGACGCGGGATCGGACGCGAGTCGCGATCGGAAGCCTCGAACCGCTCCGAGGCCGATCGCGACGCTGAGCAGGGTCGAGAGGCCGATCGCCACGAGGAACGGCACCGTCGCTTCGTGGGCCTGCGCGGTCGCTCCCGTCTCGTGGGCGCTGGCGACGGCCGGCCCGATCGAGAGGGCGACGAGCGCGATAGCGACCGCGACGGCGATCGGCCGGGGAGGGCGAACCCGTTCGAGCGAGGGTGTTCGGGGCACGTTACATCCAGATGTCGCTGGTGCAGTCTCCCTCGGGCCACCGGATCTCGTGGGCGCGGGCTGGGCCGTCAGGTAACTCGGCGAAGTCGACGAGGAAGTCCTCGTCGAGGGTCATCGTTCCCTTGCGGGGATCGACGTCGATCTTCAGCATGACCGAGCCCTCCTCACCCTCTGCGGGGAAGAACTGGTTGTCCCAGGTCGAGTACAGCGACGTCGTGAAGTAGAGGCGCTCGCCGTCGAGCGAGAGCTGGAGCATCTGCGGGCCGGCGTTGATCGTCCGCCCGTTCACCTCCTGGCGGTCGCTGAAGAGGCCGCCGACGGAGACCGTGTCGACCAGTCGCGGGTTCGACCGATCGGAGATGTCGTACATGCGGACCTCTCCGTGGAGCCAGTTCGAGAAGAACAGGTATTGATCGTCCATCGAGACCACGAGGTCGGTGATGAGACCAGGGACCGGCATGTCCCAGTCCTCGTGGTCGCGCGGCTCGACGTCGATGACCTTGCTTGCGTGCCATTCCTCGCCCTCCTTGTACAGGTGGAACATGTTCGACGAGAGCGCGGCGCCGACGTACGCGTGGTCGGAGTCGGGACTGTGGAGGAACCGCACTTCGAGCGGGACCATCCCTTCTTCGCCGAGGTCGATCGTCTGTTCGACCGTCCGGTCCTCCCAGTTCCAGAAGTGGAGCTTCTGGCCGTACTTTCCGGCTTCGACGTCCTCGAGGTCGAATCCCGGCTGGTAGGTCGCGGGAGCGGCCCACTCGCTCGAGACCATCACGTTCCGGCGCGGCTGGTACCAGAAGTCGTAGTTCATCTCGATGTCACCGGGCGTGTCCCACCGACCCTCGACCTCGAAGTCCGAATCGAGAAGGAGGAAGCCGCCCGGGAGGTCGCCGTCCGCGTTCCCGAGCATGCTGATCATGATCTTCTCGTCCGGGATGCAGTGGACGGTGTGCGGCGCCGAGAGGTCGTGTTCGAACACTTCCTCGGGTTCGATCACCTTCACGAGTTCGGGGTTCTCGCGGTCGTCGGTGTCGACGATGTGGATCCGGGACGATCGGTTGCCGGGAACGACGAGGTAGCGCCGCTGTGCGCCCTCGACGTGGCAGGACGAGGAGCACGCGTTCCAGCCGAAGTGGTGGAGTTCGTCGCCCTCGACCGGCATCTCGATCCGATCGACAATCTCGCAGTACGTCTCCGAGTCGGGGTCGAGGTCGACGACCGTCAGCATGTCGGGGGCGTCGACGTCCGTCCCGACGTAGAGGGCCGGGACGTACGCGATGGTCTCGCGGGCCGCCTGTTCGATGGCGGCCTGCGGCGTTGCATAGCCCACGTCGCTGGCGCGGTGCTCGTGTTCGCCGTGGGCGTGGCTGGCGTGTCTTGAGCTAGAGCCCATGGAGTACAGTACGCCACCAAACAACATAAATAAATATTATAGAAAGATATTTGCAAACCTTCGGTCCTGTGTTTCTACGGACCCGTTCCCCCAAAGCAAAGAGCGGGGTCGATAGTCGGGATCGACGCCCTGCGGCGGAGTCGTCAGTATAACTTACCTCCGCCGCGTCGGCCCGCGTATGGACGACGACCAGTTCCGGATCGAGACCCGATCGATCCACGCCGGCCAGGAACCCGACGCGGAGACGGGCGCGCTGATGACCCCCATCTTCGCCAACTCGACGTACGAGCAGGACGCCCCGGGCGACCACCGCGGCTACGAGTACTCCCGGACCGGGAACCCGACCCGGACCGACCTCGAGGAGAACCTCGCGAGCCTCGAGAACGCCGACTACGGCCGCTGTTTCTCGAGCGGCATGGGCTCGATCAACACCGTGCTCAACCTGCTCGAGGCGGGCGATCACGTGGTGACGGGCAACGACGTCTACGGCGGCACCCACCGCATCTTCACCCAGGTGTACGAGGACTACGACGTCGAGTTCTCCTTCGTGGACATGACCGATCTCGACGAGATCGAGGCCGCGTTCCGGCCGGAGACGGAACTGCTCTGGCTCGAGACCCCCACCAACCCGCTCATGTCGGTGGTCGACGTCGAGGGCGCGGCCGAAATCGCCCACGCGAACGACGCGCTCTGTGCGATCGACAACACGTTCGCGACGCCGTACCTCCAGCGTCCCCTCGATCTCGGCGCGGACGTCGTCTCCCACTCGCTGACCAAGTACCTCGGGGGCCACTCCGACGTCGTCGGCGGTGCCCTGCTGACGAACGACGAGGAGTTAGACGAGCGGTTCGGCTTCTACCAGAACTCCGTCGGCGCGACGCCCGGTCCGTTCGACTGCTTTCTCGTCCTCCGGGGGATCAAGACCCTGCCCGTTCGCATGGAGCGCCACTGCGAGAACGCGCGCGCGATCGCCGACTGGCTGGACGACCACCCCGACGTCGATCGGGTCTACTATCCGGGGCTCGAGTCCCACCCGGGCCACGAGGTCGCCCGCGAGCAGATGGACGACTTCGGCGGCATGCTGAGTTTCGAACTCGACGCGACTCTCGAGGAGGCCAGCGAGGTCGTCTCGAACACCGAGGTGTTCACGCTGGCGGAGAGTCTCGGCGGCGTCGAGAGTCTGATCGAACAGCCCGCCCCGATGACTCACGCCGCGATCCCGCGCGAGGAGCGCATCGAGGCCGGCCTCACGGACAGTCTCATCCGGGTGAGCGTCGGCATCGAACACGTCGACGACCTGATCGCCGATCTCGACGCCGCGATCGAACGCGCGCTCGGGACGTGACGTCGGGATCCCCGGTCCGTACGGACTCCCGTCAGTCGGTTCCGGCGCACCTACGACCCGCGGTACAGGGACGCGGGGACACAGCGACAGCAGACCGTTTCACAGCAGGCCCCTGCTCTCGACGTGGTAGACTAGGATCCGCTCGAAGGCCTCGAGGTAGGCGTCGCCGTCGACCGAGTCGAGGTCGCCGACGAGGGCCCCTGCGGCGTCGTACTCCGCCTGCCAGTCCGCGAGGAACTGGGCCTCGAGGTCGCTCCCCTCGATCGCCTCGATCACCGGATCGACGGACTCCGGCGTCGGAGACGCCCGAACCGCCTCGAGTCGATCTCGCGAGACGACGCCGGACTCGAGCGCGCGGACGACGATCCCGGAGACGAGATCGCCCTCGCGGAGTTCGCGCTTCCAGGTCACGAGCCAGTTGCTGATCCGAGCCATCCGTTGCGTTCGCCGGACCAGTTGCCGGAGCGCTCCGAGTTCGCCGGCGTCGAACGCCGGCGCGTTCACGAGGTCGAGATCCGCGTAGACGAAGATCATCATGTTGTGAACGTCGTACCGCCACAGATCGCGTTCGGAGACGAGCGCGGGGTGTGCGTCGGCGACCCTCGCGTACTCGATCGCCTGCACGACCTGTTGCAGGTCGAACCGCAGGACGTCGCGGAACGCTCCGAGACGGGGGCTGTCCTCGATCGTCGCCGAAAACGACGCCCAGACGCGCTGGAGGAATCGGATCGTCTCGTCGTCGACGCCACGGCGATCCGGATCCGCCCGACAGTAGTCGAACGGAACCTTGCTCGCCTCCTCGAACGTGGCCCGATCGCCGCGTTTCTCGGCGACGTCGTCGACGACGGTGACGAACAGCGACGAGAGGAGTTTCGCCTCCTGAGCGCGCCCGGCGTGGTCGTCGTCCACGCAGGAGAGCGTAAACTTCGGAAAGAGGTGCGTGAGCCAGCGCCAGAGGTACGGATCCCGGTTTCCGATCGCGTCGTCGTACGCCTCGAGCAGTGGGATGATCGATTCGGGGAGTTCCTGGCGGCGAACTGCCTCGACGATCGAGTCCCGTCCAGCGGTTTCTGACTGGAGGTGAGTACTCGTCACAGATGATTTTACCCAAACGAATAATTAAACCTACTGATGTAAGATTGCTAAAAATAGCCGGTCGCAGGTTCGACGACGGTAGTGGTGGGACGAACCCGCAGGGCCGGTGCGGGCGGGCCAGACATCGCGAGACCGGATACAGAAGGCGATCGATCGTGGTCAGTTGACCGAGATTTCGTAGTAGTCGGTGTACTTGACGAAATCGCATCGTCGCAACCCGTCGGCGGCGTCTCCGTCGACGGCGTCGAAATCGTCGTCAGGATCGCTCTCGCCGGCGAGGTCGGGGAACAGTTCTTTCGCCGCTTCGCTCAGTTCGTCGTAGTGACAGACCGTGGAACCGGCCGGGACGTCGTCGGTCGGCTCGAGCGTGATGCGCTGACTCATGGGACGGTGTCTCGTGGTTGTGGGTGGGAGATATTCAATTTTATCCCGGATGATCGACGAACGTACACAGTAGTGGCGTTGTAATCCGTTTGAATTGGACAAATGAGTCTTCAGGGCGGGTCCTCGTTCGACCACGCGCGTCACGTCGATCCGGGCCGATATCGGCTCCTCGCCGTCACGGAGCGTCCACGAATCCGATCGGGCCGGAAATGACACACACCTTTCTCGGTCCCCGACGAACGGCGTCGTATGAACGACCACGACGAAGCCGGTGTTCACGCACTTCCGATCGACGTCGCGTACGGCGGCCGCGAACTGACGATCACGCCGTCGGTCGTCGAGACCGATCGCGGACTGGTCCTGATCGACGTCGGGCCGCAGGATGCGATCGATTCGCTCGAGGTCCACCTGCAGAACCTCGGCTACGCGATCACGGACGTCTGGCTGATCGTCTGTACCCACCACGACGGCGACCACGTCGGCGGCCTGTCAACCGTGCTCGATCGCGTCGACGCCGTCGTCGCGACCCACCGCGACGAGGCACCGTACGTCAGGGGCGATCGCGACCCGATCAAGGGAAGCGGCGATCGGTACGCGCCGGTCGCGGTGGATCTCGAACTCGCGGACGGCGTTCGGATCCCGACGCTCGCGGGGCCGATGGAGGTCGTCGCGACTCCCGGACACACGCCGGGACACGTCTCGCTGTTGTTCCCCGAAGACGGACTCCTGCTCGCCGGCGACGCGCTCGTCGCCGACGGAGACGAACCGCTCGAGGGACCGAAACCCGCGTTCACGCCGGACCTGGATCGCGCCACGGAATCCGTCGGTCGGCTCGCCGAGCGCGACGTCGAGCACACGCTGTGCTTTCACGGCGGCTACGTCGACGCCGGGAGCGATCGGATCGCGGAGATTTTCGACCAGTATCGGAACTGACGGCGTTCGACCGTCTGCGGTCACTCCTTGACGATGTGGCCCTCGAGATAGTTCTCGATCTTGTCGTTCGTCGCCTGGGTCCGCTTGCAGAACGTGACGACCCGATCGCCGTCCTCGCGCCGGTCGTCCTCGACCTCGATCTGGAGGCCCTGACCCCGGAGGTGGTCGAAGAGGACGTCGATCGTCTCCGTGCTGGCCCGGACGGTGTGTCGTTCGCCGACAGCCCCGCCGTCCGCGACGGTCTCGATGCTGTCGCGCATCGAGAGGAGGATCGCCTCGCCAAGGTCGTTCGCGCGCTCGCGCGCTCGCTCGTCGGATTCGCAGCGCTCGACCGCCTGGAACGCCTCGCGGATGAGTCGGCGGAACATGAACGCCTGCCCGTAATCGAACGGGAGCGAGAAGGCGTACGCGAGGTCCCCCTGGTTCGCCGCCGACGTCGTGTACTTCAGTAGTCCGGCTCCGTCGGGCGATTTCATCACGACGCCCTCCCGGTCCTCGGCCTCGAGGTCGCGAACGATCCGATCGACCTCGCCGGCCGCGTCGTCGACGTCGTAGCTGCCGAAGTACTGCGTCTGCGGGATATCGAACCGATCGTACCGGCCCCGCCGTTCGTCGACCGGGAGCGGGTCGCCTGACTGCCGATCGCGCCAGTCGAACGCCCGGAAGGCCAGCGAGTCGACGTCGGGGTAGTCGTGGGCGGTGTAGGGGTTCTCGGGACCGATCATTTCGCCACAGACCATCGCCTCGGGATGGGCGTCGAAGAGCGGGTCGAGATCGACGAGGCGATCGATGAACCGGGTCGTGAACGGACAGATCATACCGCTCCGGGAGAACGCGAGAACGTCGCCGTCGATCCGGGCGAACCGGACGTTGTAGCCGTTCAGTTTCTCCTCGACGACGACCTCCCCGTCGAACCAGTTCGGGACCCCCGTCTCGAGGACGAGCGTCCGCGGAATCTTGGGGAACCCGCGGACGACCTCGCCCGCGATCAGGGCGGTACCGCGCTCGACGCCGCGACGGTAGTCCGGCACGTGCCGGTACTCGAGTCCGTCGTAGCTCCGCCCCTCCAGGTGCTCCACGAGCGAGTCGAACGCTTCGTCCCCGATCCCGAGCTTCCGATGGTACTCGGTATCACTCATCGTCCCGAGCTACGCCGTCCCGACGGAAGAATCACGCCCCCGATCGGGTCCGATCGGGTCCGATCGGGCCCGCGACGGTGGCGTCTCGATCGTCGAAACGGAATTCTCATCGGCGTCCAGCGAGTACGCGGTCGTATGCAGATCGAACTCCGCGTCTGCCAGCACTGTCTCGAGGGCGATCACGGCAACGAGCAGCGGACGCAGGTGATCAACGACATGGTCGACTGCGCCGAGCGGATCAAGGAGTACAAGGACGTCATCGATCTCGACGCGGTCCACATCCGCAGAGTCCGGGAGGACGAGCCCGGGAAACCGGCCTCGCTGCCCGTCGTCGCGGCGTCGATCCAGAACAACCAGGTCGTCTTGAACGACCTCCAGCTCGTGACGGAAGGTCAGGACGGCAACATGCTCATTTACGTCGATCCCCAGGACATCCTGACGGTGCTCGCCGGTAACGTCGACGAGATCAGCAAGGCCGTTCCCGGCGACGTGGCCGTCGACCTCTCGCCGACCGGGGCCGAGATGATCTCGGAGGCGGACCTCGGCGCGAAAGGGCCCCAGACCGGCGACAACTGACGGCTCGCCCCGCCGATTCCTCGTTCGTCCGTCTCCGATCCGCCCCGAGACCTACTTATTTCCCGGTTCGACTCCTATCGTGGACCATGTCAAGCGAGGCGTTCAAACAGCGGTTCGTTCTCGATACGTCGCTGTTCATCACCGAGGAGATCCGGCGAAACGACGAGTCGGTCGAGGACGCCGTGTGTCGACTGCTCGAGTTGATCGCGAACGCCCGCCTCAACCTCGGCATCTCCTGTTACGTGCCGCCGACGATCCACGACGAGTTGACGACGATGCTCGCCGATCGGGGGGTGAGCGAGGAGACCGTCGCGATGCTCAACACGTGGGTCATCCGCAAACACCCCGATCGGTACGAGATTTCGATCCCGGCGAACGTCGTCTACACGTTCGTCGACGAGATGAGCGATCGGGTCAACCGCGGACTGCGGGTCTCCGAGGAGGCGGTCCGTCGAGCCGAGCGAAGCGCCGACGAAACCCTCGACGAACACGAGTACAAGACGGAGGTCGACACCGTGATCTCGGACCTGCGGGACAAGTACCGCGGCGCGATGCGGACCGGCGTGCTCGACTCCCGCGAGGACTTCGACCTCCTGATCCTCGCCCGCGAACTCGACGCGGGAGTCGTCACCGAGGATAGGGGCATCATCGACTGGACCGAGGACTTCGGCCTGCGCTTCATCCGCGGCCGGGAGTTTCCCAACCTCCTGGAGCAGTACCTCGCGACCGTCGACCCCGAAACGAAGCGGACGATCGACTAACCGCCCGTCCCGGTGTGACGCGATCCGACGCGAGCGCCGCCGCTCGCGGAACTGCTCGACGGCGGCGAAAAAGGGCCTCCGTTAGATCCGGCCGACGTTCTCGACGCCGACGCTCTCGACGCCTTCGACGTCCGTGAAGTTCTCCTCGACGGTCTCCGTGCCGCCCGCGCCGTCGGGGACGATCACGGTCGGGTAGAGCGCGACGAGGCCGAATGCGACCTCTTCACGTTCGACGCCGTTGATCTTGGCACCCTCGGGGAGGGCGCTCTCGAGGCGCTCCTGGAGGGAGTCCAGGTCGATTTCGGGGCTGTCCGGCATGACCTTGATTTTGGCTGCGACTTTTCCCATGCTCCCTCACCTTATGGACCCAGGAACCCGCAGTCGGGGCACTCGTAGAGGTTGCTCTGTTTGCGACACTTGGCACAGCGGTAGATCTGCTGGCCGCACTCGGGACACTTGAACGCGGCGGCGTTCGTCCCCGCGATGTTGATCCCGCAGGAGACACAAGAGCGCGTCTCGCGGTTGTCGGTCGTACTCATACCCCTCCTTTCCCGCCCGTCGTTTTTAACCGTTGTCTTTCGAGGGTCGACGGCGGGGCGCCACGTTGAGCAACGATCGGCGGCGATCGAGTCGCGGCGGTGCCGGTCGACCGTGATCGACTGGGTCGATGACGGTATCATCGCCCGCGTTTTCCGAGCCAGAAAACGCGCCGGCGGCTACTTTACGGTGCGATCGAAAAAGGGTGACCGAGGTTCGGCCCGCGACGCCCGGTCGAACCTCTGCCTCTGACTTTACCGGCCCGCGAGCCGTGTCGTACCGGGACGCCAGTGGAACCGTACCGATCGCGTCCCCGAGCCACGGCGACGGGTTCGGAACTCAACATTCAAACCCGCCCCGCACCTACAGCCGGTGAATGCGCCTCGACGACTACATCGAGGATTTAGAACCCGACGAGGAGGCCGAGCGACGGCGCCTCGCGAAGGAGAAGTCCTACGCGATCACGGACCACCTCGAGGACTTCGAACGGCGGTTCGACGACGCCCTGACCGGCGATACGCTCGTCGGGTCGACCGCCCCCTCGATCTTCGTCGGGCGATCGAACTACCCCGACATCCCCGTGGGCCTGCTCTCGCCGGTCGGCGACGAGGGGGCGGCCGAGGAGTACGTCACCGACGGGGAGTGGTACCGGCAGGGGTACGCGATCGACGACGTCCTGCAACGCAGAACTGGGCTGTTGAACTCGAACAAGCGCGCGAACGTCGACTCGCCGAGCATCGCGAGCAGGCTGACGCCCAACGTCCACGACGCCTGGGACGGCTTCGTCGGCGTCCAGCGGGAGGTCGCGATCGCCGACCGGCCGGTCGACCTCGAGATCGGCCTCGACGACGCGCCCGACCTCGGTCTCGACGCGGGAACGGACGTCGCGACGCCCCGCGGGCCGCGGGCGACCGCCCGGAACGCCGACTTGCAGGAGAACCCCCACGTTCCCAGACCGGTCAAGAAGACCCTGGAGGACGACGACTGGCAGGCCCAGGGCGCGATGACCTACCTCTACCGGCGCGGGTTCGACGTCTACGAGATCAACTCGATCCTCTCTGCGGGCGCGCTCGGCGAGACCGACCAGCGCCGCCTCGTCCCGACGCGGTGGTCGATCACCGCCGTCGACGACACGGTCGGCCAGTTCCTGCGCGGGCGCATCCGGTCGGCGCCGAGCATCGACGAGGTCCAGGTCTGGGCCAACGAGTACATGGGCAATCGCTACTGGGTGATCCTCGCGCCCGGCAACTGGGAGTTCGAACTCGTCGAGATGAAAGCTCCCGGCAGCATCTGGAACCCCAACCCCGAGGACGACGTGTGGCTCCAGAGCGCGTACGAGGGGTTCGAGGGCCGCTCGAGCTACGTCGAGGAGACCGCCGGCGCGTACTACGCCGCTCGCCTCGGCGTACTCGAGCACCTCGAATCGATCGGCCGGCAGGCGAAGTGTCTGGTCCTGCGGGAGGTCAGCGACGACTACTGGGCCCCGGTCGGCGTCTGGCAGGTCCGCGAGAGCGTCCGCAACGCCTTCGAGGGAGCGTACGGCGAGGCCGAGACGTTCCACGGCGCGATCGCGGAAATCGCGACCCAGTTGCCGGTCTCCTACGCGCGACTCCGGCGAAAGTCCGAACTCGCGGCGGCGGTCCAGTCGAACCTCAGTGCGTTCTCGACGGGGGACAGGTCGTCGTAACAGGGGCCGACGATCGGCGTCGTTACAGCACACAAACACTTTTGTTGGCTCGGTCTGACGTATCGGTATGATCCCGCCTGTCACCCTCTTCGTCCCGGGCGCACCCGGGGGTCCCGAACTCCTGATCATGCTGTTCCTGATGTTTTTCGTTCTCGTTCCGATCGTCGCGATCGGACTCGTGGTCTGGATCCTGACTCGCGACCGCGACGGCGGGACCGGAGCGACCGCGCCGACCGATGGAGACGTCGCCACACTCGAACAACGCGTGGCGGCTCTCGAACGGCGCGTCGAGCGCCTCGAGGCCGATCGCGACGAGCCTTGATCGATCGGCCGCGTCACCGGCGGTCGACGACGTCCGCGACAGTGGAACCGCAGTCTCCGCGGTCCTCGATCCCCGGTGCCTAAGCCGTTCGAGCGCGTCTCCGGACGTATGTGGCTCGCGCTGGTCAGCGCCGAATTGCTCGCGGTGCTCGCGGTACTCGCCCTCCTCGTCGGCGTCCCGATCCTCGTCGTCGCCGTGATCGCGGTTGCCTCCGGGGTCCTCCAGTCCGACATCGATCGTCAGGTTGCGGCGCGAACCGGCAGGCAAGACGGGTCTCACGAGGACGGGTCGAGTGACCCATCTACGGGCCAGTCCGACGATGATCGATAATTCAGCATTCTCCGTTCGTCGGTCTCGTCCCCCTCGTCAGTCTGTTCCCGTTGCGTCGGCACGGGGAGTCCCCTCGCTCCTGGTTCGTCCCGCCCGATCGCGAGTCGATCGCGGGCACTCGCTCTACGGTTTACTGTAAGTCATTTCCGGCGCAACCGCGATCCGGGTGGCGGTTGCGCCGGTAACTCGTTACAGCAATCCGTATCGACCGTGGGGGCGCTTTCACCTTCCGAGACGGCGGTCGCGCTCTCGCCCCCGGACACCGACCGGGCGGGCGAACCGACCGCAGGGTCCCCGCTCGCCAGCGCGGTCTTGCTGAAGACGTTGAGTCCGGCCTTGAACACCGCGAGGAGTACCGGGCCGAGGAACAGCCCCATGATTCCGAGCAGGTAGATCCCGCCGATGACGCCGACGAGGACGGCGGCGCGGTGGAGCCCCGAGCCGTGATCGACGAAGACCGCCCGCAGGTAGTTGTCGACGAGCGACAGGACGGTCAGCCCGTAGCCGAGCAGTATCAACCCGGCAACCACTTCGTCCGCGGCCACGAGATAGCCGACGGCGGGACCCCAGACGAGCCAGATTCCGATCGCCGGCAGGAACGAGACGACGATCATCACGACCGTCCACAGCGCGACGTTGGGGACGCCGAGCAGGTAGAATCCGAGACCGCCGAGCAGGCCCTCGGCCAGCGCGACGAGGACGTGGCTCCGGATCACGGCCCGAG
Organism: Halosolutus sp. YCN4; assembly: GCF_059736495.1. NCBI lineage: Archaea > Methanobacteriati > Methanobacteriota > Halobacteria > Halobacteriales > Natrialbaceae > Halosolutus > Halosolutus sp. YCN4. The sequence goes on from NZ_JCASSM010000001.1 coordinate 318,754, forward strand.
TCACGGTCTCGACCTCCGCGAACAGCTCGTCGCGAACGTCGTCCTCGAGGGGGATGACGTCGGCAAGCCAGTCGACGAACGCCGGCCCGTCCAGAAGCAGGTAGTAGAGGACGAACACGATGACGAGCAGGCCGACGCTCATCCGGATGCTGGCGTTCAGGAGTCCGATCGTCTCGCGGAGGAACAGTTCGACGGCGCTCGCGATCGATCCCTCGACCTCCGCGATGGCCTGTTCGCGTACCGCCGCAAACGCCACCTCGTCGACGCCGATCTGGAGCGCCACCTCCCTGAGCGAGTCGACGACGACCGACTCGTCGAACCCGTCGAGATACGTGATCGTCGTCTGGAGCAGGACGATCGAGACGTACAGCGTCGGGACCACCGTTGCGACGATCGCGACCCCCGTGATGACGAGCGCGGACGGGCGCGATCCGATCCGTTCCTCGAGTCGCTCGTGGGCGGGGTAGAGCACGAACGCGAGGAGCGCGGCGGCCATCACGTACTGTAACAGTGGGGCGATCATCAGGGTTGCAATGGTCCCCAGAGCGAGGAGCAGGAGGGCAAAAAACGTGGTCCGGACGTCCATAGTTCGTGGTTCCCCTTCACGTACGTAAATATTGACATTTCTTTGTACTAACCAGTGGACGGTTCGACCGCGCCCGCTCCGATATGGGATCAGCCGATCGGCGAGGTCGATTCGAGACCCGCCTCGACGAACCGGTCGGCGAGCAACGGGACCCGATCGACGAGTTCGTCCGGCCGGTGGGCGTCGGCCCCGGGGACGAATCTGATATCGCGATCGCGGAGGATCTCGAGAAACGACGGTTCGGGGTGGAACGATCCGTACTCCCGGCCGACCCGTCCGGCGTTGATCTCCGGGATGGTCGAGGACTCGACGAGCGCGTCGGCGACTCGGTGGTAGTGCTCGGTCGTCGCGTAGCCGCGCAGTTCCGGCGTCCGTTCGATCGCGTCGACGTGGCCGAGGACGTCGAACGCGTCGAACTCGAGCAGGGTGACGATTTTTCGGTAGTAGTCGTCGACGAGCGCCCGGCGCGCTGCCTCGGTCCGGTCGGCGAATGCCGATCGGTCGAAGAGACACGCGCCGTCGAGTTCGTGGACGCTGCCGATCGCGTAGTCGAACCCGGCCGTCTCGAGGAACGACTCGAGTTCGGATTCGTCACGGGGGTCGTAGTCGAGTTCGACGCCGTCGTAGATCGCGACGTCGGTCGCGGCCCGCAGGCTCTCTAGGGCCTCCCGACGTCGCTCGTAGGTCAGATCGAGGTTGAATCCGTGCTCGCGCTTGGCCCGCATCGGCACCGATCGGTTCGAGACGTTGCAGTGATCGGTGATCCCGACGGCCGCGAGGCCCGCGCGTTCGGCCGCCGCGACCATCTGGGGGATCGGCCGGCCGTCGGAGTAGTTCGAGTGGACGTGAAAGTCCCCGGACAGTGTCACTACCGGCCGGTAGGCCACGGGACGTTCTAAAAGTCAGGGTGGCAGTGGCCGACGGGTGCGAACGCCGATCGGTGGTCGTCACCCGCCTGTTCTCGATCGGCGCTCTCAGTCCGTGACCTCGGTCTCGACGGAGTCGAGTTTCGCGAAGGTCTCTTCGGTAAGTTCGCCGGTGGTCGCGACGATGTCGGCCCACGCCTCGTTGTCCGGCGCGATGCCGAGCAGGCGGGCGATCTTCATGATCGAGACGTGGTAGACGCGCTGGCGGCCCGGTTCCTCCTCCCAGATGACCATGTTACACGGGAAGAGCCCGCCCATGCGCATCGTCTCGTCGAGCGTTCGATCGGCGATTGCGGGGTTGCAGGCTCCGAGCACGTAGTAAGGGTCCCGATCGGCGTCGACCTTCTCGTTCAGCAGTTCCGCGGGCGAGAACTCGACGGGGATGCCGAAGCCGACGTCCAGGCAGACCTCGCGGACGTGTTCGATCGCCTCCTCGTGGCCCATCTCGAGGATCGCCTGTTTCTCGCCGTACTCGTCGGGATCGATCGTGGCAGGGTCGATGGGAAGGCTCATACGCGATACATCGGACGGAGGACCTATAACAGTGTGTGAGACGAGCCCGGTCTTCGGTGCCGGGGCCGAGTTTCGGCCGATCGTTTGACGCCAGTCGATCGGTTTCCCGACCGATCCTGGCTAGACGTTGACGACGATCGTCTCCCCGATGAGGTCGCCCAGACGCTGGTTCTCGTCCGTCGCCAGAATGAGAACGATCGCGACGATGACCGATAGAAACGCGCCGCCGCCGAGCACCTTTGTGATATTGCGAAGCACCGCCTCCGCACCCGTGCAGTCGCGCCCGTCGGTGCGGACGACGCGAATCCCCATTAGCATCTTTCCGGGCGTCTGCCCCCATTTCGCCTCCGACCCGGCGTAATACGCGATCGACAGGAACAGGACGACCAACACGGCCAACCCCTCGATTCCCTGTGCGTTCCTCGGACCGCCGCTCAGCAGGAGAAGCGGGATCAGCACGACGATCGCAATGACGAAAAGCGCGATGCCGTCGGCGAACCACGCGATCCCGCGTTCGAGCAATCCAGCGTAGTCGCGACGCCCGAAGTTCTGTCGGCTCATTCTGATACTCCAACTCATTAATCTTGTTGTATATCTCCATTGATTCTGCTCCGACCGAGCGGAATCAGAATCGATCGGCGAGGGACGAATCGGCATCGATCAGCGAAGGACGAATCAGCATCGATCGGCGAGGGACGATCGTGGAACATCGGTCGGCGATCGGAGACGAAACGTCGTCCCCCGACTCACAGCGGGAGCGGCAACCACTCGAGGTACTGCAGGTACGGCAGTGGATCGAACAGCGGGTCGTGCAACACCAGCCAGTCCAGCAGGACGAGGCCGGCGCCGTGGGCGATCACCGACGGGAGGATGGAGTTCGACTGGTAGTCGACCGCGCCGAAGAGGACGTCGGTCGGCCCCGACAGCAGGAACTCGATCGGGGGTTTCGTCGAGTGGTGGATCATGTAGACGACGGGGCTGATGAGCACGGCTTTGAACCCGATCTCCCGAACGCCGACGCAGAGCAGGCCGCGGTAGTAGGTCTCCGCGGCCAGCGCGAGCGTGAAGAGTTTCACCGCGTGGGGGAGAAACTCGCCCGGCGCGGCCGAGGTCTCCCACATCGGGTAGAACGCCCGGATGGTCGGCAGCGTCGACCCGACGAGGTAGAACGGCAGGACGAACATCGCGAGCAAGAGCGCGTTCCGGACGGCGACGCGATCGACGGTCCAGCCGATGTGCTTGCCGTGGGAGAATCCGAGCGCGAGCGGGCCGCCGATGAGCAAGACCGCGTCGACGATCGTTCGGCGGCCGAGGTCGCCGGGGACGACCTGCATCCACACCACGGTCAGGACGGCGCCGGTTAGTAACGACTTCTGAAACCAGGTAAGCCGATCGAACTGGGCGCGCGCCCACTCACTCGGGGCTCGATCCTCTTCAGTGGCCACGGGTCGTCACTCGTCTGCGGTCGGGATCGGCCCGGTGCCGACGACCCCGCGGACGTGTCGCTCGAACTCCTGGTGGCGCTGGAAGTACGTCTCGTCGACCTCCTCGAGCACCGAGGAGAGTTCCCGGGGCCCGTCGGGGGTCCGGATGACGCTGTCGCCCTCGAGCCGATCGACTTCGCTCTTCTCTTTGGGCCAGGTCAGCCGAGACGTCACACGTGCGAGGGGCGCTCCCTCGACGGGAGTGTGGTCTCCGAGCGATACGGCGGGCTCCGACTCGTCGTCCTCGTCGCTCATAGGCAGTGCTTCTCGAGCGTAGCGATTCAAGCTTTCGTTTCCGGGGGTCGCTCGAGCCGATCCTCTCTCTTTGACGAAACGTGTCTGACATACCGTTTTGTGGGCCGAGCGTGAATACGATCGCATGACTAGCCTGACGGAGGTTTACGACGGGGCCGCACGGGAGGGAGCGAGCCTCCGGCGGCTGTACGCGGGGACGGCCCTCGTCTGCCTCGGTGCGATACTCGCAGTCGTGGCCGTGCTCGTGGCGACGACCGATCTGTTCGGGGGGTACGTGGTCGAACTCACCGCGTGGGAGATGGCCGGCCACTACGCGGCCGTGCGCGTCGCAGGCGTCCTCGCCGGTCTCGGCGTCCCGGTCGCGCTCGTCGGCGTGTTCGTCGTGTTGCCGGCGGGACGACGCGTCCGAGCGGCCGCCGCGATCAGTGCGAGCCTCTGTCTGCTCGGCGTCGTTCTCTTCTGGTACGCCTATCCGCACCACTGGCGCGGATACGGTCAGGAACTCACCCTGGAGGTCTCCGCGATCTACCTGCTCGGGCTCATGACCGCGGTGTGGTGTCTGTTCACTGCCGTAGTCAACTTCAAGACCCGGAACGATCCCGGCGGCATGCTCGAGATGAACGTGACCCGTCGCAACCAGACGGTCGTCGAAGTCGACGAGAGCGACGACGCGACCGGCGTCGGCGGCGTGGGATTCCTCGGCAGAACGCCCGACGGTGACGTGGAGACGCAGACGAACGCGTCCTCGGGCCGCCGATCGGACCCCGCGGCCGTCGCCGGCGCGGCGACCAGCGACGGCGGGTCGACGACGGCGGACCTCTCGTCGCCGAGCGATCGCGCCCGCGACGGCCGCGACGCGGAGATCGTCGACCCGCCGGAGTCGAGGAGTGAGCCGGCGGATCGCTACTGTGGAAACTGCAGTCACTTCGAGTACGTCCGGTCCTCGTCGGGAATGGTCCCCTACTGTGGCCGTCACGAGTCCGCGATGGACGACATGGACGCGTGCGAGGAGTGGACGCCGAACCGCCGCTAATTCGGCGTCGGACAGTCGTCCTCGGGCCGAGGGATTCGTACCGATCGATCGAGGGTCTCCGTTTTGTTCCGCTCGACGTCGCCAGCCGGTGCGATCGGCGACGCGACACTATGCCGATCGGTACCAATAGACAAACACTAAGCGACTCGTTGTCGTACGGCGCCTATGGGCGCGAGTGAACGACCGGCGTTCTCGTCGGAGGACCGTAAACGCATCTACGAATACGTGGAACGCCACGGAACCGTGAAACGGCGCAAACTCCGGGAGATCGTCGAACTGCCGACGTCGGAATTCGAAGCGCACCTCGAAGCGCTGACGAGCGACGGCTATCTCAGGGAGGTCGACGAGACGTTACAGCTCGCTCTCGAGTTCGGTGCCGTCGCGACGTACGAGGAGAACGACTTCGAGTTCACGATCCGGCCGGCGCGCCAGCGGGACTTCGAGGGACTCGTCGAGACAATCCGGGACGTGACGGCGGAGGAGACGTACGTCGTCGCCGAGACGATCGCCGAGGAACTTCTCTACGAGAACGCGGTGAACAGGCACAACACGGTCAGATCGCGGATGTTCTTCGTGGCGACCGTCGACGGCGACGTCGTCGGGTGGACCCACCTCGATCTGCCACAGATCGAACACGTCCAGGGAACCGCACAGCAAACCGTCGGCGTCAAAGCGGCCTATCGTGGTCACGGGATCGGGAGCAAACTGCTCGGCCGCGGGATCGAGTGGGCCGAGGCGAACGGCTACCGGAAAGTCTACAACAGCATTCCGGTCGTCAACGACGGCGCGCTCGAGTTCCTGACCGTACACGGCTGGGATACGGAGGCCATCCGGCGGAACCACTACACGATCGACGGCGAGCAGGTCGACGAGGTGATGATGGCCTACGAGATCTGATACGGATTGCTGTACCGAGTTCCCGGTGCAACCACCGCCCGGATCGCGGTTGCGCCGGAAATGACTTACAGTAAACCGTATGACCTACGCGCCGATCGTCAGGCGGCCCAGTTCGAAGCCCCACCGCGGAAGCTGGACGACGATCGCGGCGACGAGCAGCAGTTCACCGAACGTGACGGCGACCGTCATGAGACTCGCGTGTTTACTGCTGACCGTCACCCCGACCGGAAGCCCGAACTCCTTCTTCCAGACCGGGTAAAACAGCGCGATTCCCCGTTTGCTGCCGGCGACGTCCAGCACGTAGTGGGTCAGAATCCCGATCCAGACGTACTCGAGGTTCCCGAAAACGTAGGGGAACGCGAGGAAGCCGACGAGGATCGGCAGGTTGTGCAGCGTCTTCCGGTGTTTCCCGAACGCCGTGTCGACGTCGGGAAAAAGCGCCCCGAGCGTGACCGGGACGCCGACCGCGACGATCGTCTCGAACGTCGCTAGATCGCCGGTCGGTTCGAGCAGATACCCCAGCCCGACACTCAGCAGTACGGCATTGAGAACGTGCCCTTTCTTGTTCACGTTCCACTACTGGACAGTCGACTACCGAATAAGTTTCTCTCCGTCCTGTCTCTCGGCCGAACTGACAGGTGTGCGCCTCTCAGTCGGACGACCGATCGACGGACTCGATCGCATCGAGCAGATCTGCGAGCGCCCGATCGACCGTTTTCGCCCGGACGGCGGCCCGATCCCCGTCGAACTCGTAGCGGGAGACGGTGCTGGTGGAGGTCTCGGACCCCCACGGCCCGGCGTAGGCGACGCCGATGTAGACGGTGCCCACGGGGTTCTCGTCGGTGCCGCCGGTCGGCCCCGCGATGCCGGTGGTCGCGACCCCCCACGTGACGTCCGCCACGTCTCGGACGCCGCGGGCCATCTCGCGCGCGACGGGATCGGAGACGGCCCCGTGTTCGTCGAGTGCCTCGCGGCTGACGCCGAGGTGGTGGCGCTTGGCGTCGTACGAGTAGGTCGTCAGCCCCAAATCGAAGTAGTCGCTCGCGCCCGGCACGGCGGTGATCGCCGCGCCGATCAGCCCGCCGGTACAGGACTCCGCGACGGCCAGCGTCTCCTCGCGGTCCCTGAGCGCGTCGGCGACGTCCATCGGCCGGTCGCGATCGATGTCGTCGTTCATACGTGCCCTCCACGCGCCGTCGATGTAAGCACGGGGGATGGAACCGACGGGTCGGCGCGTGACGAAAGAACGACGGTTCCGGCCCGCCCAGTACCGCGTATGGAGTACGAGACGCCGCTGTTCTTCCACGTGATGGAGTACGCGGCCCAGGCGGACCGCGACGTCGTCGACATGGTGAGTGGCAACCCGGACTGGGAGCCCCCGGAAGCGCTTCGGGAGGGACTGCGGGACTACGCCGAGTTCGATCCCGATCGGTTCCAGTACCCGCCGAGCGCAGGGCTCCGGGAACTGCGCGAGGAGATCGCCGCGCGGCGCGGGGTGGACGTCGAGCAGGTCGTGATCACGAACGGGGCAGGCGAGGCGAACTACCTCGCGATGGCGCGCGCACTCGAGCGCGATCGGGGCCGCGAGATCCTGCTCACGGACCCGGTCTACTCCTACTATCCTGGCAAGACGACGATGCTCGGGGGCGCGCAGTCGTACGTGTCGGCCGACGAGACCGGCCAGATCGATCCCGCGGACGTCCGCGCGGCGGCGAGCGAGGAGACCGCCGCGATCGTGGCTAACTCGCCGAACAACCCGACGGGCGCGGTCTACCCCGAGGAGACGATCCGGGAACTCGTGGCGATCGCGGAGGAGTACGACGCGATCCTGGTCAGCGACGAGGTGTACGACCACTACGACCTCTCGGGTCGATTCACGAGCGCGCTCCAGTTCGATTCGGACCACCGGATCGTCACCAACGCGTTCTCGAAGTCGCTGGCGATCACCGGCTTCCGGGTCGGCTACGGAGTCTTCCCGCCGCACCTCGTCGAAAACGCACGGAGTCGCCACATGCTGGTCAACGTCGCCGGCAGTCGACCCGCGCAGTACGCCGTCCTCCGGGCGTTGCGCGAGACCGGTCCCGACTACTACGAGCGGAATCGGGCGCTCCTGGCCGATCGAGTCGAGACGTTCACCGACGCGCTCGACGCGGCGGACGCGGAGTACACCACGCCGCAGGGCGCGTTCTACGTGATGGCGCGGTTCGACGGCTATCCCGGCACCCTCGAGAACGTCGAGAAACTGGTCGACGAGGCCGGCGTGGCCGGGATGCCCGGCGAGGCGTTCGGCGACTCGCGACGCGACTGGCTCCGGTTCGCGCTCGTCACGCCGCGCGTCGAGGAGGCGGCCGATCGGCTGGCGGCGTATTTCGAGTAGCGGCGCCGATCGCCGGGGATCGAGTCGGATTGCCTCACGCCCCGTCCGAACGCTAACTGACGACGAGTTCGGCGTTGAGCCGACTGTGGAGGACGGATTCGAGGTCGATGCCGACGCCGAGGCGATCGGCGAGCAGCTGGCGCCAGCGCGACCGCATCGATTCGCCGATGACGACGTAGTCGACGTCCTGCTGGGCCGCCTCCTCGAGAATCGCGTTCTCGATCAGGTACGCGTCCCGGACGTGACAGGTCGCGTTTTCGGGCGGATCGACCTCGGTTTCGAGGGTGCGACGGAGTTCCGTCCGATCGACGTCTTCCCCCCGGTGGAGGACGTTCACGTGCAGGACGAACAGGTGGGCGTCGTCGAACCCCTCCGCGAGGTCGACCGCGTCCTCCACGGTCTGCACGCTGGCCTCGTTCGGCGGATAGCGGATGGGCACCAGGAGCGTGGTCCGGCTCACGGTACTCGTACGATCGATCGGCATATGAATCTCGCTTCCACAGTTGGGCGACCGTTACCCGTCGTCCGCCTCGATCGTCTCCGGAATGGGATCGACCCGGAACACGTAGTCGGCGTAGACGTCATCGAGGTTCGTCGGGCTCTCTTCGGCGGTGTGGTCGCGGCACAGGGCGGCCTCCGCCTCTACGGCCCCCTGTCCGGTCTCTTCCTGGTATCGTTCGACCACGCGGAACGTCGCCGGCTCGGTGCAGCCGCGTCGGTGACACTCGCGAGAAGCGTTCGGATCGTCGTCCGCCTCGTTCCGTTCGTCACGCGGTTCGGCTTCGTCGCCCCGCTCACGCGCCTCCTCGAGTTCCCGCTCTCGCTGGCGGTTCTCCGCGTCGCGGGCCTGCTTGTCTCGACCCTTTCTGGTGTCGCCCATACTGTATACACGGGAATGATCGGGATAATGCTGTGGTCGTTCTCCGCAGGCCCACTGGTACCCCGTCATGGACCCACAACCCTCGGCCCGGACGTCGATGCGAGCCTGCCGTTCGCGCGTTAGCGGAGCGTCCCGGTCCACTCGCAGTCCGTGCAGGCGAACAGTCCCGCCCCGTCGATCGACTCACCGCCACAGTTCGGACAGTTCGTCGAGCCGGCAGCGCCGATCGGGCCGGCCGGATCTCGCGATCGGAGCACGCCGCGGGCCGTCGCCCCCGGGAGGAACCCGGTCCGATCGGAGCCGTAGGGGAAGGGATCGGTCGCCGTTCGGTTCGCCGGTTCGTCCGCAGGTCGCTGTGTGAACTGGGGTGTCATGGGTGCTGTGGGTGCATATCGGCCAGTTCGCGGCCGTCGGTAGTCGTCCGAATCGATACCGTCCTCGCATATAAGGATAGTTCTTAAACTCAGTAATGAATAAGGTAGTGGCCTAGCCAGACATAATATATAACCACATACTAGGATACGCTCGCTCGTCGCGGATCGATCGGGACGGACCGACGAATACTCCTGTCCGGACCGGGAATCGAGCCGCATGAGTGGAATCGACGTCGCGGCGGCCGACGAGGAGGAGGCGGACGGGTCGAGCGGCGGCGAGGCGGACGCGGACGAGGGCGCACACACGATCGAAGTGACGCCGACGGACTCCGTCGAGGAGACCGGGGACCATGAACGAATCGACGTCGAACCATCCGACGAACCGATCGACGGCCCGGAGTACGTGCTCTACGGCGGGAAAGGCGGCGTCGGGAAGACCACGATGGCGGCCGCGACGGCGCTTGCCAGCGCTCGCGGGGGCACCCGCACGCTCGTCGTCTCGACGGATCCCGCGCACTCGCTGTCGGATACGTTCGAGACCGACGTTCCCGTCGAACCGGGTCGCATTCGCGAGGACGTCCCGCTCTACGGGGCCGAAATCGACCCCGAACACGCGATGGAGCAGGGGAAGGCGGCCTTCGCCGGCGCGGGCCCCGGAGCCGAAGACGGCGCAGGACCCCTCGGCGGACTCGGCGAGATGTTCGGCGAGGAATCGCCGATGGACGCGGTCTTCGGCGGCGCGATGCCCGGCGCGGACGAGGCCGCCGCGATGCAACTCCTGCTCGAGTACCTGGACGACGATCGGTTCGATCGGGTCGTCGTCGACACGGCGCCGACGGGACACACGCTTCGACTGCTCCAGTTACCCGAGATGATGGATTCGGTGATGGGCCGGATCCTCCAGTTTCGCCAGCGGATCGGCGGGATGATCGAGGGGATGAAGGGGATGTTCGGCGGACAGGAACCGCCCGAGGAGGAGGCGGATCTCGAGGACCTCCAGGAGTTACGCGAGCGGATCGAACGACTGCGGGCCGCGTTGAGCGATCCGACCCGCACCGACTTCCGGATCGTCATGGTGCCCGAAGAGATGAGCGTCGTGGAGTCGAAGCGCCTGCGCCAGCAACTCGGGGAGTTCGACATCCCGGTCGGCACCGTCGTCGTCAACCGGGTGATGGAACCGCTCTCGAACGTCACCGACGACGTCGAGGGTGAGTTCCTCCAGCCGAACCTCGACGACTGCGAGTTCTGCCAGCGACGCTGGGACGTCCAGCAGACCGCACTCGCCGAAGCGCAGGACCTCTTCCGCGGAACCGACGTGCGGCGCGTCCCGCTGTTCGCGGACGAGGTCCGCGGCGAGGGGATGCTCGAGGTCGTCGCGGCCTGTCTCCGGTAGCGGACCGGACGTCAGCGAGCCGTCCGTCGTCACAGACGGGATCGGACGTCAGCGACGCCGTCCGCCATCGTCGACGGGACTCCGGGACCGTTCTCGACAACTGGGAATGCGGCGAACGGTTGATGATCGCCTTCGAGAACTCTCGAACGAGACCACTATGGGTGACACCGACACGATCGATCGGGAACTGATCCTCGATCTCCTCGACGAGTCCCAGCCCGCGACGATCCCAGACCTGGCGGCCTCTCTCGACGTGCATCCGATTACGGTCGAACGGCACTGTGAGCGGCTCCAGCGGGACGGCGATATCCGACAGTGTACCGGCGGAGCGTATACGCTCTCCGAGGGCGTCCGCACCGACCGAACGCCAGCCGATTGAGCGCGTCGGATGCCGGCCGATTTCCACGGCGGATCCACGCGAGGCCGTGTCAGTCTGATTCTCGCGACTGCGTTTCGCCGAAAACGGGTCGTCACTTCGTCACCGCGTGTTCCGATCGTCGATCACCGTGCGGTCGGTCCTCACGCGTCCACGATCCGGTACTCGTCCCCGTCCGTTCGAACCACGTCCTCCCGCTCGAGCAGTCGAAGGATGCTGTAGAGGCTCAGTTTCGGGACGTTCGTCACGCGCTGGAGGTCGTCGACCGTCTGCGCGCCGAGCAGGTCGAGACAGAGGTAGACGAGTTTCGCTCGCGGGGAATCGATCGCTGGCGGAACGCAAACCTCGGTATCGGTCCGTTCGAGGTCGTCCGTGGTGACTGTCATCGATCCCGACTCTATCATCGACGATAATAAATCCTTGTTACAACGATCGTCGAAACCAGGGCGAGTCGGCCGTTCGAGCGCCGTGCCTGTCTCGTGACGGCTATCGCACCTCGATCTGCGGTGGAGATCGCTAGCACAGGAATCGACTCGCCAGGATTCAGTCGGCTGCCGGAACGACGAGGACGCGGAGATCGTTCACGTTCGTGCCCGTGTATCCGGTCCGGAGGAGCGCCGCTCGATCGTCGAGGTCGTCGTAGACGTCGTTTGCGGCGAGCGCGCGTCGCGCAGGTTCGACCTCGTCGCGCGGGACCGTCTCCCGATCGACGATCGCCCCCGCGGCGTCCGTCGGGCCGTCGATGCCGTCGGTGTCGACGCTTGCGAGGACGGCGTCGGTCCCGGACTCGGCGAGTTCGAGCGCGGCCGCCAGGGCGAGTTCCTGGTTCGGCCCGCCGATGCCGTCGCCGTCGACGGTGACGGTCACCTCGCCGCCCGAGAGGACGACCGCCGGCGGTTCGACGGGCTCACCCGCGGCAACGATCTCCGCGGCGACGCTCGCGTGGACGCGGCCGATCTCGCTGGCCTCGCCGGCGAATCGGCTGGAGAGCACGAGTGGCTCGTAGCCGCGCTCACGGGCGACGTCGCGCGCGGCGTCGATCGTCGTGCGGCCGTTCGCGAGGGAGTGCCAGTCGCCCGCGGCCGCGGCGACGGCCCTCACGCCCATGTCGGGCGTCTCCTCGATTTCGCCGTCGACGCCCCGTTCGAGCCGATCAACGACGGCGTCCGGGATCGTCTCCCGGAGGTCGTATCGGTCGAGCACGGCGAGCGCGTCGCCGAACGTGCTTCCGTCCGGGACCGTGGGTCCGCTCCCGATCACCGCGGGATCGTCGCCGACGACGTCGCTGATCGCGAGCGTGACGACGGTCGCCGGAGCGGCCACGCGTGCGAGCTGGCCGCCCTTGATCGCCGAACAGTGCTTGCGGACGGCGTTGATCTCGTCGATCGACGCGCCGGACGCGAGCAACGCGTCCGTCGTGGCCCGCAGGTCGGAGAGCGCGAGGCCGGCCGCGGGTGCACACAGCAAGGCGCTCGCGCCGCCGGTGACGAGCGCCAGGACGAGCGTCTCGGCCGTGGCGGCATCGGCGCGGTCGAGAATCGTCCGCGTCGCCTCGACGTTCCGCTCCGTCGGCGTCGGGTGATCGCCTTCGCGGACCTCGATCGGCCCGGCCGATCCCGATTCGACGTCCGTCGTGACGACGCAGCCGTCGTCGAGGCGGGACCCGAGCCGATCGGCAAGCGCCGCGGCGAGCCCGCCGGCCGCCTTGCCGCCGCCGAGGACGAGGAGTCGGTCGAATCCCTCGAGAGAGTAGGTCGCGTCGCCGATCGCGATCGTCTCCCCGTCGAGCGCGATTCGGTCGGCGACGACTCGCTCCGGCAGGGTTGCCGCGATGCCGGCCTCGAGACACGTGAGGGCGGTTTCGTGGGCGGGCGTCTCCCCGGATCGATCGTTGTTGCGAAACATGCTGCGTCTTAGACCAGTCTCCGGAGCAGGCCGTAGCCCGCGTCTCGGAGCCGAGCGGGCAGGAACCGGGCGTAGACGCCGAACTGGGCTAACGGCCCGACCGGGTACCGCGCCGGCGGCTCCGGACAGGTACCGGCCTCGACGATCGCCGCCGCGACGTCCTCCGGTTCGGACGCGAACGGACCACCCTTCCCGCCGCCGATCAGCTGTGCGTCGCCGTAGATCTCGTACAGTGTTTCGTAGGCGGGCGTCCGATCGGACTCGGAAAGTTCATCGTCGGCCCGCTCGTCGAAGTTCGTCTCGACCGGCCCGGGTTCGATCAGGACGACGTCGATCCCGAATTCTTCGACCTCTCCGCGCAACGCGTCGCTCATCGCTTCGAGGGCGTGTTTCGAGCCGGCGTAGGCTCCCGCACCGGGAAGCGACACCCGGCCGATCGCACTCGAGACGTTGATGATTCGGCCCTCGCCCTGGGCACGCATGTGCGGCAGGGCGGCGCGAACGAGGCGGTGGGGGCCGTAGACGTTGACGTCGAACTGGCGGTGGAGGTCGATCGTCGAGACGTCCTCGATCGGTCCCATCTGGGCGTAGCCGGCGTTGTTGACGAGGCAATCGATCGCGCCGCCGTAGTCGACGGTCTCCTCGACGACGCTGGCGACCTGGTCCGGGTCGGTGACGTCGAGTTCGAGGGTCCGACAGCCCGCGTCGGCCAGGTCCGCGATGTCGTCCGCGTTCCGCGCGGTTGCGATCACCTGCCAGTCCTCCGCGAGGAAGGCCTCGGCGGTCGCCCGGCCGATCCCGGACGAACAGCCGGTGATCAGGACGCACTGTTTGCGCGTGTAGCGATCGTCGTCCGCCCTGCTCGTTTCGCGGCCGCGATCGTCGTCGGTCGTCCGCGCCGGGTCTCGATCGCGAGCGTCGACGGCGTGGCCCCCGTCGTCGGTCTCCGCTTCCTCGGCGTCCTCAGCGATGGCCATGCGAGAGTGGTTCGTGCGGCGATACCTAAGTAGCGACGGTTTGTCGCGCTCACCGGACTGTCTCGGTCGGCGAACCGACGGCGATCAGCCGGAGGGTCGGCGCCGACCCGCCTCGCGGGTCCGATCAGTCGCGGACGTCGCGCTTCGCCTCGTCGGCGTAGCTGTCCGCCAGTCGGACCGGCTCCGGCAGTTTGTACGACGAGGTGAGCGCAAGGACGACGTCCGCGGCCGTCTCCGGGCCGACGCGGTGGCCGGGGCTGACGTAGAGCGGGTTGATGTACCGATTCGGAGAGTCGTACTGGCGGGTTTGCACGGCGTATCCCAGCAGCGATCCGTCCGGCGCGTCGACCCTGTCGTTCGCCTCGATCGCGACTCGCGCTCCTTCGGGCAGGTTCTCGACGTCCGATCGCGGCCGGCCACAGAGGAGGCTCTTGGCGACGCCGATGCAGGGCGCGTCCAGCACGACGCCCATGTGCGTCGCGATGCCTGCCTGCCGGAAGTGGATGCGGCCGCTCCCGTCGAACAGGAGCAGATCGGGCTCGACCGACAGCGCCTCGAGCGCGGCGAGGATCGGTCGGCCCTCGCGGAAGGAGAGCAGTCCCGGGATGTACGGGATCTCGAGGGGCGTCACTGCGTGGACGCGCTCGATCACCTCGCCGCCCTGCATCGCGACGACGGCGCTCAGGGCGCGATCCTCGGTCCCGTCCTCGTCCTGGAGGAAGGACTGGTCCACGCCGGCGACGATCGGCGACTCTCCCTCGCTCGCCGCCGACGCGAGCGGGTTCGAGAGCCGATCGGGATCGATCGCCACGTCGTCGACGAAGACGGCGGCGTCGGCGATCTCGCGCTGGAGGGTCTCCATCTCGTCGCGCGATAGCTCGGCGTCGGGGACGAGGTCCGGGCGAACGGGTTCCATCGATGAGCGTGCGTAGCGGCCGCGAGAAAATCAGTGTCGGGGTTCGGTGCGAGGGCAGACGGGACGGTCGTCTCAGAACCGGCCGCGGCCGGGGCCGCCGGGACCGCCCGGCCCACCGGGGCCGCCCGGACCGCCGGGACCGCCGCCGCCGAGCTGGAACTGGTTCGGCGCGTGCACGTTCTGGGTCCGCTTGATGTACTCGCCGTAGCCGAGGCCGATCGCGAGGCCGACGAGGTGGGCCATGTGGGCGATGTTCCCGCCGCCGCCGGTGCTGATGAAGAAGATACTGAAGATGGCGTAGCCGCCCGCGATGACCCAGATCGGTACGGGGAGAATGAAGTAGAGGTACACCTTCAGGTTCGGGTTCAGGATCGTCAGGACCCCCAGGATCGCGAGTGCAGCACCGCTCGCCCCGAGAACGCCCGGGGTGAGCGGCGTAATCGTCGCGGTTTCCAGTATCTGGATCGTGATCTGGCCGAGCCCGGCCAGTGCACCGCTGACGAGAAAGAGGATCGCGAAGTTCCGCGATCCCACGTAGCGCTCGACGAGCGGGCCGAAGAAGAATATCACGATGCTGTTCCCGACGATGTGGTAGAAGCCGCCGTGTGCGAAGATGGAGGTGAACCAGGTCCAGACGTACTCCGGATAGTAGGGCCGGAGCACGAAGAGGGTCCGGAACGCTTCGACACCGAAGACGGCACTGACGAGAAACTGGGCGATGAACGTGATCCACATCAACGCCAGGAACGTGTAGGTCATGTTCCCCCGGAAGTACCCGAGCGGGCCGCCCGGTCCAGTGTCGATCGGCAGTTTGTCGGCCAGACTCGCCGATTTCGACGTGCCGCCCGAGTCGACGCTGTCGTCGAACCCGCTGTCGAAGACGCCCTGCGGATCGTTCCAGTCGTTCAGACTGGTGCAGTCGTGGTTCTCCGGCAACCGGTGCTCCGAGCAGTAGGTGCCCCCGCAGTGCCGGCAGTTGTACGGCATGCTTTCGTCTTTCCCACACACGTCGCACTTTGCCATTGCGGTGGGGTATGCGTGGCATAGCTAAGGGATTTGGGGTTTCCCCCGGTCGATACCGGGACTCGATCGAGGCGCGATCGATCCGACGGACGTTTTTTTACGCCGCGGCCCGCAGTTCGACCCGTGCAACCGTACGAGCGCAAGCAACTGCTCGAACGCGTCGAGCGCGAGGGCGCGACCGTCGGCGCGGACATCCCGGAGACGATCACGGTCCAGGGGGAGGCGATCGACCTCCAGCAGTTCGTCTTCGAGATCAAGCGCCGCGAGACGGTCCCGCCCGGCGAGCGCGACCGCGTCGAGCAGGCCAAACGGAACCTGCGCCGCGAGCGCTTAGAACGCTTGGAGCGCATCGAGGAGGCCGACATCAGCCGCGAGGAGGGCGAGGAACTCGCCAGGAGCGTCATCGGGATCGATCGCGCGCTGAACGCGCTGGAGAGTCTCGGCCCGACGGACCTCGAGCGCGAACAGCAGGCGAAGCAGGCCGCCGACCGGAAGCGCTGGATGTCGTTCCTCAAGAAGGCCCTCGGGGAAGAGGAGTCGGGCGCCACACGGAGGGGACGCTGATGGCGACGAACGCCGAGATCGCGGGCCGCTTCGAGGAGTTCGCCGACTTGCTCGAGGCCGACGACGTCGAGTACAAGCCCCGCGCCTACCGCCGCGCGGCCGACAACATCCGCGCGCACCCGACGCCGATCGCCGACTACGTCGAAGCGGGCGACCGCGACACGATCGAGGACATCGACGGCGTCGGGGACGCGATCGCGTCGAAGGTCGTCGAGTACGTCGAGACCGGCGAAATCGAGGAACTCGAGGAACTGCGCGCGGACCTCCCGATCGACATCGCCGACATCACCCGGATCGAGGGTGTCGGCCCGAAAACGGCGGGCAAACTCTATCGCGAACTCGGGGTCGAAACGCTCGACGACCTCGAGGCGGCCGCCGAGGCCGGCGAGGTTCAGGAGGTCTCGGGCTTCGGTCCCAAAACCGAGCAGAACATCCTCGACAACCTCGAGTTCGCCCGGACGATCGGCCAGCGCCAGTTGCTCGGCGAGGCGCGGCCGCTGGCCGACGACGTGCTCGCCTTCCTCGAGTCGATCGACGCGGTCGATCGGTGCGAGGTCGCGGGGTCGATCCGCCGCTGGCGTGCGACGATCGGCGACGTCGACGTCCTCGTCGGGACCGAGTCGGCCGACGACGTGATCGAGCAGTTCGTGAACTGGGACTCCGTCGACAGCGAGATCGAGTCCGGTCCGGAGAAAGCGAGCGTTCGCGTCGGCGAGATCCGGGTCGACCTGCGCGTGGTCGTCCCCGAGGAGTTCGGATCCGCCCTGCAGTACTTCACCGGCAGCAAGGACCACAACGTCGCCCTGCGCAACTACGCGATCGATCGGGGGAAGAAGCTGAACGAGTACGGCGCGTTCGACGTCAGCGAGGTCGACGATCCCGACGCCGAACAGCGCGTCGGCGAGCGAGTCGCCGGCGAGACCGAGGCGGGGATGTACGAGGCGCTCGACCTCGAGTGGATGCCGCCGGAACTGCGCGAGGACCGTGGCGAGATCGACGCCGCGGCGGCCGGCGAGTTACCGGACCTGCTCATCCGAGACGACGTTCGGGGCGATCTGCACACCCACACCGGCTGGTCGGACGGCAACAACACTATCTCTGAGATGGTCGAGGCCGCCGAAGCGCGCGGGTACGACTACTTCGGGATCGCTGACCACGCCGAGGGGCCGGGCGTCGTCGGCGACATGGGGCTCTCGGATACCCAGATCGTAGAACAGGTCGAGTCCATCCGGGAGGTCGACGCCGCGTCTGATATCGAGGTCTTCGCCGGGATCGAGGCGAACGTCGACGCGAACGGCGAGATCGACCTCGGCGACGAGGTAATCGCGGAACTGGACGTGATCGTCGCTTCGCCCCACAGCGCGCTCGACCAGGACGCCGGGACGGCCACGGAGCGACTCGTCCGCGCGATCGAGAACCCCGCGATCGACGTGCTCGGCCATCCGAGCGGCCGACTGCTCAACGAGCGATCGGGGCTCACGTTCGACGCGACTGCGCTCGGGGAGGCCGCCGCGGCCGCCGACACCGCACTCGAGGTCAACAGCAATCCCCGTCGACTCGACCTCTGGGGGAGCACCGTCCAGGCCGCGATCGATGCCGGGGCGTCGATCGCGATCAACACGGATGCCCACCAGCCAGCGACGCTCGAGTTCATGCGCTGGGGCGTTCACACCGCGCGTCGCGGCTGGGCCGAACCTGCGGACGTGATCAACACCTGGGATCTCGCGGACCTGCGCGAATTCCTGCACTGATCGACCCGTCCACCCCGATCGACTGTCCATGCAACTGCTCCTCGACGTCATGTGCGGCGGGATCGACGCTTACCTGCGAATGTGTGGCTACGACACCGTCTACGCGGGCGAGCGCGGTCTCGAGGACGACGACGAGGTGCTCGCGTTCGCCCGCGAGGCGGACCGGACGCTGATCACGCGCGACGTCGACCTCGCGGCCCGCGCCGACGAGTCGATCCTGCTCGAATCCCGCGAGGTCGAGGCGCAACTCGCGGAACTCGTCGACGCGGGGCTGGACCTCTCGCTCACGTCCGATCCCGAGTTCTGCGGCCGGTGTAACGGCCCGCTCGAACCGGTTCCCGAAACCGACTCGACGCCGGAGTACGCGCCGGGTCCCGGATCGACCGACGTCTGGCGGTGTGCGGCCTGCGGCCAGTACTTCTGGCGGGGGAGCCACTGGGATCGGGTGGCGCAGACGCTGGCGCGAATCGAGAACGGGAACGCGAGCGAAACGGAGTAGCGGATCGCGTCTCTCCGATCGTGCGATCGGTCCCGAATGCCTTCACGGTGGACGACGATTGTCGGCACATGACGGAGGACACCGATCGCCTCGACGCGGCCGGCAAACGGGCTGCGTACATCGCCAACGAGTGGAGCGACGATCCCGCGATCATGCAGACGCAGGCGCTGTGTTACGTCGGATTGCAGCTCGAACGGATCGCCGACGCGTTGGAGGAAGGAGACTGACGCCGCGACGGGGAGCGGCCGACGGCGGCACGGTTGCGGCGAGTGAACGATCAGTAGACCGCCACGTCGTCGAACCGGCCGTCGTACGCGATGTGTCGCGGGTGTGTGGGTTCGATCCCCGAGAGGAAGAGCCGATCGGCCTTCTTCCAGGTGTTCTCGTAGCCGAGGTGAGCGAGTTCGCCGGCGGTCGTGCGAAGCCGACGCAGGCCGTTCTTGTAGACGACTCGCCGGGCGACACCGTCGGCGAGCGCGTCGATCAGTTCGGCTTCGGTCTCGATCGCGTCCTCGAACGCGGTGTAGGAAATCCCCACGGAACTGGGGAGGTGTGCGTACGACGAGGAAAACGGCGGGATCGAGAGCGTTTCGGAGAGGGTTCGCGCGTTGCGGTTGTGCGTCGGGAGGTGTTTCGGATTGAAAATCTCGACGGCGTCGATGACGTCCGCGTACTCGTGGACGTCGGCCTCGGTGAGGCTCACGGTCGCGAAATCGGGGTGTGGCGCGAGGATCGTCGCGTCCTGGCGTTCGAACTCGGCCATCGCCGCCTCGAGCGAGATGAAATCGGGCACCGGCTCCCGGAGTCCGAGCGCGAGGACGTGCTTGCGGTTCTTCCACGATCCGGTGAACACCTCTCGAGCGGGAACGACCAGCAGGTCGTCGCTCGAGTACTCGGCCGCCTTCCGGCGAATCTCGGGTAGTCGAGTGAAGTGCGGGGCGTAGACGATCGCGTCGAGGCCCGCCCGCCTGGCCCGTTCGACGACGCGATCGTCGAGCACCTTCACGTGACAGTCGACTCGAAACTCCGCTCCATCGCTCACGAGTACGGTACAGTTTCGAGGGTGACGAGTTATGGGTTCTGATTCGAGAGGTCGTCGCGATCGGTCCGGATCGCGTCGGCGATCGGTACGGGGACCCGCCGGCGGAGGCCACGGCCGACTCGCTGCGAAAAGATCTTTAACTCGTCCGCTCGATTTTGCGAGCGAATGGCCTGGCAATGCGGCATCGGCGGCTGCGGTGCGGTGTTCGACGACGTCGAGTCGGCGGTGGTCCATCAGGCGACCGAGCACGAGCGCCGCGAGTGCAAAGTCTGTGGCACCGTCGTCCCGGACGGCTATCTCGCGATCCGTCACGCGTTCACCGAACACAGTCGCGCCGAGTACGTCCGCGCCTACGGCGCCAGTTCCGAAGCGGTCCGCGAGCGGGAGGACCTCCTCGACGAGATCACCGAGGTCGCCGACATGGAGACGATCGCCAAGCGACTCAAGCGATAACCGGATCCGGAATCTCGACCCGTCGCGATCGATGGAGCGTCGCCGCGCGATCCTCTTCCAGTCGCGCGCAGAACGAGTTGCGATTCGCTCGCGATCGGCCAGTCGCGAGTCAGAATCGCGGGCCGTCCGTTCACGGGCCTCGCCCGTTCACGTGGTATGCGAGACCGGAGGTCTCGCACGATTCGCATGGTCCGACGAACTACCGTTCGTCGCTATCCAGCACGCGAATCTGGTCACCGCGAACCGTCACGGGGATCGGGACCGTCGCCTCGTACAGTTCGACCGTGACCTGGTCTTTGCCCTCGTCGATCCGCTGGACCTGTGCCTTCTCACCCTTGAACGGGCCGGCGATGAGTTCGACGATGTCGCCCTCGGCGATCCCCTCGACGTCCGGTTTCGGGGAGAGGAAGTGCTCGACCTCCGAGATGTCCGACTTGCCGGGGACGATACTACGGGCGTGGGGGATGTCTTCCAGCACGCGCTCTAAGACCGCGTCGCCGTCGGCCTCGACCATCACGTACGAGGTCAGCGAGTCCGGCGCGAGCGCGGCGTGGATCTCGTTCTCCTCGCGGTTGATGATCATGTCGGCGACCGTTCGCTCTTGACTGGCCGTCGTCTTCACGGCGAAGATGCCCATTACGCGCCACCACCGGGGAGATACAGCATGACGGCACCGATGAGGAAGCCGATGAGGCCGACGAGGACGATCCCCGCACCGGCGATTTTCGATACCTGAAGGAACTCCTCGGTCGTGGGTGTCGTCGCCATTTTCAACACCCGAACGTACGAGGTGAGGTCGTACGGAACGTCCATATCTGTCTATTCACAGCGGGGCGTCTTTTATCTGTCTTTCGTGTCTTCCGGACGGTCACTCGCAGTCGATCGATCGGGAACCCCGATCGCACCCGCGTGGTCGGCCGACGTTGCACTCGACGGCCCGGCGTCCAAACCCATCGATCCCGAACGTCCACCGTCATGGCAGAAGACGATACCGACAGGGCCGACGAGTACGAGGCGGAACGAGACGCCGAGATCGAGGAGGAACTCGAACGCGTCGACCAGGATCCCGACCAGGTCGACGACGGCGACGACGATCTCGGTACGCAGAACGCCCCGCGCGAGGACGAGGAGATCGAGGATCTGGAGGACGCCGAGGAGGACCTCGAACGACCGGAGTAGCCGGCGGCCGATCGCCGGCACCACGGATTCCTCGTAGCACTCGACGCGGTCGTGCGGGTCGTGCAGTTCCGCGGCGAGTGTGAGACCGATCCGCGTCGTGGGTCGGTGCGCGTCGTCTCCGCCCGGAGTCGTCAGGGGGACTCTTCCTCCGGCCGCGGGGCGAGCGTCAACTCGACCGATTGGCGCTCCCCATCCCGGACGACGTTGACGTCGATCGTCTCGCCCGGCGACGTCTCTAACGCGAGCACTGACGACAGCCGATCCTGGTTCGGAATCTCCTCGCCGTCGATCGCGACGATCACGTCACCGCCGACGGGAACCTCGGCGCCGTCGACGTCCGCCGTCTCGTCGGCGGCTTCGAGGACGCCGTCGGCCGGTCCATCCGGATCCGTTTCGACGACGAGGACTCCCTGCGATTCGTCGAGGTCGTTCGCCTCGGCGAGCAGCGGCCCGACCGGGAGCACCCCGACGCCCATGTAGGCGTGTTCGTACTCGCCGTCCTCGACGAGCGCCGGGACGACCCGATCGGCCAGCGCGGCCGAGATCGCGAAGCCGATCGTCTGGCCCGCGCCCGCGAAGACGACCCCGAGGACGTCCCCGTCGAGGGTCACGAGCGGCCCGCCGCTGTTGCCGGGGTTGACCGGCGCGTCGGTCTGGATGGCCGCCGGGATCGCGAACCCGGTCGGACTCGGGAGCGATCGATCGACCCCGCTGACGATCCCCTGTGAGATCGACGCGTCGAACCCGAACGGGTTGCCGAGGGCGAGCACCTCCTGCCCGATCACCGGATCCGCGTCGGTGAACGAGAGGCCGTCGGGACCGTCCGGGAGGTCGTCGACCTCCAGGACGGCGAGGTCGCTGTGGACGTCCGTTCCGACCACCGACGCCGTCCGCCACTGCTCGTCGCGGAACTGGAGTTCGATCTCGCTCGCCCCGGCGACGACGTGATCGTTGGTCACGACGAACCCGTCGTCGGTGACGAACCCGGAACCGAGTCCGCCAGGGCCCTCCGGCCCCTCCGGCCCCTCGCCGAACACGTTGACGAGTACGACGTCGTCGATCGTCTCTCGATAGACGCCCGCGTACTCCTCGCCGGCGTCCTCTTGCTGTATCGATTCAGCG
Organism: Halosolutus sp. YCN4; assembly: GCF_059736495.1. Lineage (NCBI taxonomy): Archaea > Methanobacteriati > Methanobacteriota > Halobacteria > Halobacteriales > Natrialbaceae > Halosolutus > Halosolutus sp. YCN4. The sequence continues at coordinate 341,279 of NZ_JCASSM010000001.1, forward strand.
GCGTTCGTCCCGCCGGAGATCCGATCGCCGTCGAGGGCGGCCGCGGAGTCGCCGCCTACGCTCGCGGCGAGCGCCGCGCCGGCCACGCCGAGCAATCCCCGTCGAGTGAGTTTGTCTGACGTCACGCGGGGTTCCACCCCGACGAACGGGATAAATCATTCACCAACACCGGCCTCCTCGGCTCGTCGCGTACAGGCTGTCCCGTCGACTGACGGAGGGCCGGTTCCGAGGCCCGTTCGGGCGGTCTCGTCGCCGACCGACGATCGATCACGACGAGACGGCGTTCCGGTGCGGCGAGACGCGGCAACAGCGATGACCGATCGGGTGGCCCGGCGCCGCTACGCCGCGTCGAAGAGTTCCTCGCCCTCGACCATGTGCTCCGCGACGGCGTCCATGTCGAGCGTGACGCCGAGGCCGGGTTCTTCGGGCACCTCGATGTAGCCGTCCTCGATCACGTCCTCCTCGACGAGGTCCTCCCACCAGCCGAGTTCGTAGGAGTGGTACTCCACCGCGAGCGAATTGGGAATCGCCGCGCCGACGTGGACGCTGCCCATCGTCGCGACGGGCGAGGCGACGTTGTGCATCGCGACCGGCACGTAGTACATGTCCGCGAGGTCGGCGATCTTCCGCGTCTCGCGCATCCCGCCGACCTTGGGCATGTCCGGCGCGATAATGTCGACGGCCTGTTCCTCGAGCAGGCGGCGCTGACCGTGCTTGCGGTAGACGTTCTCGCCGACGGTGATCGGGGTCGTCGTCGACTGGGTGACCTCCCGCTGGACGTCGTGGTTCTCCGGCGGGACGGGGTCTTCGAGCCACCAGACGTCGTACGCTTCGAGGCGCTCCGCGAGTCGCTTCGCGCTGCCGCCCGAGAACGTCCAGTGGCAGTCGAATGCGACGTCGGCCCGCGAGCCGACGCGCTCGGTAACCGCCTCGACGATCGAGGCCTTGTGTTCGATCTCGGGGTCGCGCAGGTGGCGGTTGGCGCGATCCTTCTCGTGACCCGAGGGGACGTCCAGGTCGAACTTCAGGGCGTCGTAGCCGAGTTCCTCGACGACCCGCTCCGCTTCCTCGGCGCAGGCGATCGGATCGGCTTCCTCCTCGGTGTGACAGTCGCAGTAGACGCGCACCTCGTCGCGGTACTTGCCCCCGAGCAACTGGTAGGCGGGAACCTCGAGGATCTTGCCGGCGAGGTCGTGGAGGGCGACCTCGATACCCGAGATGGCGGTGACGGTGACGCCGCCGATCGAGCCTTCGCCGGACATCTTCTGGACGAGATGTTCGGTTAGCCGGTCGATGTCGAGGGGATTCTCGCCCCGCAGGAACGGCGTCATACGCTCGATCAGTTCGGGCGCGCCCGCGCCCCAGTAGGCTTCGCCGGTACCGACGATTCCGGCGTCCGTGTAAATGCGAACGAGGGTCCAGGGGAAGTTGCCGTCGACCATCGTCGTCTGGACGTCCGTGATCTCGACGTCTCGATCGCCGCCGCGCTCCCGCGTGACCTGCATCGTCTCCGCCGAGAGGTCTCGCATCGTGTACTCGGCGTTCGGATCGTGTAGCTGTGTGTAATCGACTCCCATGTGGGAATAACTTACTCGAAAGATAGTAATAGTTTCTATCTCGCCGATCGAGTCGGTTCCGCGATCCAGACGTCAGATCGCGGCAAACTCGACGGCCGTTTTGATGACGTCGTCGTCGTCAGTGAAGGCACTCTGGAACTCGTCGAGACCGTAAATCCCGGTGACGAGGTCGTCGGTGAACGAGACTGGCAACTGCGAGAGGGTGTCGACGGCGGATTCGAAGTGACCGCGGTGGGAATTCACCGTCCCGAGGAGGGCCTTGTTGTGGAGCACCAGTTCCCGGTGGAAGCGACCGCCATCGATGTCGAACTCCCAGGGTTCGGGGACGCCCAGCAGGACGCCGACGCCGTTCGGTGCGAGCGCGTCGACCGTCTCGACGGCGTGTTTCGCGTAACCGGTCGCCTCGTAGACGAGGTCGACGGCCTCGTATTCGTCGGGAATCTCCGGAACGGGTGTCTCCCGGGAGTCGACGTACGTCGCGCCGAGGTCCTCGATGAGGTCGATCGACGGGTCGGGCCGATCGCGCCGTCCCAGGCAGTAGGTTCGGTCGACGTCGAGGACCTCCTCGAACATGGCGAGCGTGACGAGGCCGAGCGAGCCGTTCCCGAGCACGATCGCGGATTCGAGGTTCCACTCGAACGCCGATCGGGAGGCGACGGCGTGTTCGATCGCCTTCTCGCTGATGCTGATCGGTTCGACGAGGAAGCCGAGCGGGGCGAGGTCCTCGGGGATCGGGACGAGGTACTCGGCGGGGCTGGTGAAGTACTCCGCCATGAAGCCGTGCGCGCCGACGATGCCGCGCTCGACGTACTTCCCCTCGGGGGCCATGTCGGGTTCGCCGCGGTCGAAGTACTCGTTCGTGCCGTTCGGTCGGCGACGGACCGTGGGGACGACGTACTGGCCCTCCTCGAGGTCGGTACCGGTCGCGTCTTCGACGACGCCGACGGCCTCGTGACCGAGGACCAGCCGATCGTCACCCGCGGGAACTTCGCCGTGGTGGCCCGCGATGACCTCGTGGTCCGTCCCGTCGACGCCCACGCGCAGGGTCCGGACGAGGGCTTCGCCGGGTTCGGGATCGGGGCGGGGCCGTTCGACGATAGTAGGCTCGCCGGCCCCGGGCTCGACTGCGATCGCTTTCATGTCCCCACCAACGGGAGCACGGGCTAAAAGATTTACCCTATCCGTAGTAAATATTTGAACAACGGCGGAGTCACCGTCGATAACTATTCGACGTGGTCCGATAGCGCCTGCAATCCGCGGCCGTGCGTGCCTGGGTCACTGGAGGACTGCGCCGAGTATGCTTCCGATACGCCCTCGCTGGTCGGTGAGAGGACCGATCGTGATTCCCGATTCGCCCCGGGGAACGGCGAACCAGACGAGGGCGTCTCGATCGGATCGTCATTGACCGCCGTCGCATCGATGACCTGCCCGTTCTGACGATCGATTTTTATCGAGTGTAGTAAATTTCTTGAACATCGATCGGCGACCGTCGGTAAAGAATTCGGCCCGTTTACCGCGGCCGGACCCGTCGACGTATCGACGACGTTGACAGTCACCGCGATCGTGACAATGGTATTATGGACTCTTCGTGGTACTGGATAGCATGCGGAGGCGGCGGTTCCTCGCCGGCTGGGGGACACTGTCGGCAACGGTCACTGGGGGCGTATCGACGATCAGCGACCGGGTCAGAGAACGGGCGTACAGTGCACTCGTCGCCGTCGAAGACGTGGACCTGCGGATCGCGGACACGAACGCGCCGGTAGAGGGCGGGATGCCACTCGAGGTCACCCTGGAGGTAGCGAACACCGGCGACACGACGGCGAGGCCCGACATCGAGAGCTACTTCGACGGCGATCTGTACGTGACCGTCAGGACCACCGTCGAGCCCGGGGAAACGAAGGCGCTCGATCTCTTCAGCTACCGAACCCGCCCTGTCGAATCTGACGGAACCCTCACGGTGCGGTTCGAGACCGAATCCGACGCGGTCGAGGATCGCGTCAACGTGCTCGCGATCGAGGCGCTGGATCCGGCGCAGACGGCACCCGAGCCGGAACTCGCGGTACAGCCCGGAACCACGGTCCACTTCGAGGTCGAATCCGACCTGCTGGGGGAGTACGGCGGGCGAACGCGGTGGTTCGTCGACGGGGAGTTTGCGGGCCAATCGATGGGTCCCTGGGACGCCGCGTACTACGGCCACCGGGGCGCGGATCACTGGCAGACGACGTTCGAGTCGCCCGGTACCCGCGAGGTCGCCGCGGCCGTCGTCGGCAAGGACGACGTTCGCCGGGCCTCGTGGATGATAACCGTCACGGACGACGGGATCGGGGCACCCGTCGTCGAGGGGACAGATCCGGCCGACGAATCGATCGAATTCGTCCGCGGCGAGTCGATCGACCTCTCGCTGGACGTGGCCTTCCCGGACGGGGAACTCGATCGGATCGTCTGGTGGCTCGGCCACGCGGACGTCATCCTCGGTGAGAGCGACGTCAGCGGGAGCGAGGATACGGCGTCGCTGGAACTCGAGCGACCCTGTTACGGTTGTCCGATCGTCACGTGGGTGCTCGGTACCGACGGAACCGTGACGTCGGAGCGTCCCTGGGTGATCGACGAGATCGTCGACGATCCCGAACCGGACTTCGACCTGACGATCCTGGAGACGAACGACCCCGTCGACACGGGCGAAACACTCGAAGTGACGGCCGAACTCGAAAACCGCGGCGCGGGCGAGTTCACGCGCGAGATCGACCTGATCGTCGGACACGATCCGGAACTGGTCGACAGCGAGTCGGTGACGGTCGACGGGGGTGAGAGCGCGACGGTCGACCTCGAGTTCGAGACCGCGATCGTCAGGCGAACGCAGGCGTTCCCGGCCCGCGTCGAGACCGAAGACGCGTCCGACGAGGTCACGGTCGAAGTGATCGGCACGGCGGACATCGGACTGGGCGTCGAGATCCTCGAGACCAACTCACCCGTCGAGACGGGCGATCCCCTCGACGCGGTCGTCGAGGTCACGAACGAGCACGACTCGACCCTGGGACGGGAGGTGCAACTCGTCGTCGGCCACGATCCGGACGTGGTCGACGCGGAACTGGTGACTCTCCCGCCGGGCGAGTCACGAGTCCTGACGATGGGGTACGAGACGGCGATCGTCGAGCGATCACAGCGATTCCCGGCCCGTGTCGAGAGCGAGGTCGACGCGGACGAGCGATCCGTCTTCGTCTACGTCGACGGGCCCCCGCTGCTGGTTTCCATCCTCGAAACGAACGATGCGGTCGCCGCGGGCGACGTGCTCGAAGTCACCGCCGCGGTCGAGAATCCCGGCGAGACGACGGTCGCGGATCGCATCGAGTTCATCGTCGGCCACGACCCCGACCTCGTCGACGTCGCGGACGTCGAACTCGAAGGCGGCGAGCGCGAGACGATCGACCTCGGGTTCGAGACGGCGATAGTCCCCAGAACGCAGGAGTTCCCCGTCTACGTCGAGAGCGCCGGCGACAGGGCCCAGCGGACGGTCAAAGTGATCGGGACCGAGGACGACGAGGTCGCGATCGGCTTTCCCGACTGCACGCGGGCCGAGGCCGTCGGCTCGTTCGAGGCGGGCGACGACCTCACCGTCGAGACGCTGTTCGTCGACACCGCGGGGGTCGGGAACGACCATCCGGGACTCACGATCGGGAACCAGATCGATCCGTTTTCCGGGACGATTCGCTTCGAGGTCGGCGAGGAGAACGGAATCGTCGACGCGTCCGGTTCGGAAGCCGTCGTCGAACTGGCCGACGAGGGATTCGGGACGACGATCGGATCGGTCATCTACAACTGGTTCGAGGCGGACGAGACTCGCGGGAGCAACCCCAACGACTGCGTCGACGAGCGGCGTCCCGAGCAGCCGACGATCGCGGTCGAGGACGTGAGCGGCGGCCGGGACAGTCACGACGTCACCTTCGCGTACGAGAACCCGAACGAACTCGAACTACACGGCGGTGCGTTCGTCGAGGGAACGACCGACGACGGACCACCGGAACTCGTGCCCGGAACCCACTCGTTCACGGTCGAGTGGACGCCCGACTCGGACGACGAGCGGCTCGTCTGGGAAGTCGATCTCGAACACTATCTCTACGACGAGATCCTACGGGCGGAGACCGATCGCGCGGGCGAGTACGCACTCCGACCAGCCGCGGAACTGACCGTCAGCGACCAGGAGGGAGACGGCGAAACCCTGCTCGTCGACGAGGCGACGGCGAACGTCGAGTTCCTCCTCGAAGCGCAGTACGACGGTGAGGCGAGCGAGAGCGAGGACGTCGACGCGGAGACGACGATCGAAGCCCGCGAACTCGAACTCGACCCGGTGCTCGAGGACGACGCCACCGTAACGGTCCGCGTTCGCGATGCGGAGACCGACGACGAACTCGCGGCCGAGACGATCGAGTACACCCTCGATCTCGAACCGGCGGTGATGGAGATCACGGGTCTCGACGCGCCGGACGCGATCGTCGCGGGCGAGACGCTCGAGGTGACGGCCGAACTCGAGAACGTCGGGGAGGAGACGGCGACGCAAGAGATTGCACTCGACGTCGGGGCGCAGCAGGCCGTCGACGCGGACTCGATCGAACTCCCGGGCGGCGAATCCAGTACAGTCACCCTGTCGCACGAGACCGATCCCGACGATGCGGGCGAGGTCCAGGTCACCGTCCGGAGCGAGGACGACGAGGCGTCGGTCGACGTCCTCCTCGAGGAACCGGGCGAACCGGCGTCGTTCGCGGTGGCGAGCGTGGACGCGCCGGGCCAGGTGGAAGCCAGCGAGTCGTTCACCGTTACCGCGACGATCGAAAACGAGGGTGACGAGTCCGGGGACGCGACCGTCGAACTGGACGTCGGCGGCCAGCAGGGCGTCGACAGCCGATCGATTTCGTCGCTCGCTGGCGGCGAGTCCGAGTCGGTCTCGTTCACACATCCGACCACCGACGCGGACGTCGGCGACCTGACCGTCACCGTCCGGACGGACGACGACTCCGAGTCAGTGACCGTCGCGGTGTCCGATTCCGATCCGGACAAGCCGCCGGAGGAACCGGAGCCAGAACCACCGGAAGAACCGGACGAGCCGCCGGAGGAGCCAGAGCCCGAGTCGCCCGAGGAACCGGAGCCGCCGGAGGAGCCAGATCCCGAGCCGCCCGAGGAACCGGAGCCAGAACCACCAGCCGACCCACCCGCTGAGCCGCCCGAGGAACCACCCGAGGACGCACCTGCTGAGCCGCCCGACGAGGCACCGCCCGACTCACCCGAAGAACCACCCGAACAGGGGGCCGGAGACGAGTAATCAGTTTCCGAACGGGTGTCCCGATCGTCCCGCGAGAAGTGCCGTACCGCCGTACGCTCTCCCGCCGGACGTCGTGGTCCTCAGTCCTTCCGCGCGTCCTCGACGGCCGCGACGAACTCGGCCGCCGTCTCTCGGACGCCGCCCATGTCGCCGGCGGCGATCGCTTCGTCGTCCAGGATCGCGCCGCCGGCCCCGACGGCGACCGCACCGGCGTCGAAGAAGTCGGCGACGTTGTCCGGCGAGACGCCGCCGGTCGGGATGACGTCGACGTCGCCGAGCGGCCCGGTGAGCGCCCCGATGTGGCCCGGGCCGACGGTCGAGGCCGGGAACATCTTCAGGACGTCCGCGCCGGCTTCCATCGCGGTGACGGCTTCGGTGGGAGTCATGACACCGGGTGCCGCGAGGACGCCGTGGCGGTTGCAGGTCCTGACCATCTCGGGACTGGTGTGTGGCGAGACGACGAACTCGGCGCCGGCGTCGATCACCGACTGGGCGCTCGCGGCGTCGAGAACGGTCCCCGCGCCGACGATCGCGTCGGTCCCCGCGAGTTCGCGATCGATCGCGGCGATCTTGTCGCTCGCGTGTGGTTCGTCGGCGGTAATCTCGAGTCCGCCGACGCCAGCCTCGTGTAACGCTCGCGCGACCGGGGCGGCGTCGTCCGAGTCGATGCCGCGCATGACGGCGATGACGCCGTTCTCGACGAGTCGTGCCTTGATCGCCGCTTTGTCAGTCATCGGCGAGACCTCCGTCGCTGGCTGGTCGATCGACGGCGAGCGGAACTGTCGGTCGGGTCGTGTCGCGGGTCATCGTATCCGATCGTTCATCCCCGACTCAAATAAATTCACTCACGGGCGAAATAGTATCAGCGACAGTGTCGGTCTCGTTCTCGTGACCGACTCAGGACTCGAGGGGCCGGATGGTGACCGATTCCGCCTCGACGTCCTCGAGGAACGCACCGCTACCCCCGATCGAAATGCGTTCGCCGTCGACGGCGATCGTGAACGAGTTCTCGATCGGGACCGTCGAGGTGACGGGACGCACCAGGCTCTGGCGGACGTCGACGATTTCGCCGGTCAGTTCGACGGAGTCGTCGCGGTCACCGACCCACGTCCCGCTGACGGTCGCCTCGATCCGCGTCTCCGCGGCGCGGTGCAGCGCGATCTGGAAGACGGCGTTCCGGAACTCCTCGTAGGTCCGGGGCAACGCGGCGGGTGCGGTGACGTACCGTTCTTCGGCCGTCGGCCAGTAGTTCGCGAGGAAGGAGCCGGCGAGCACCGGCACGAGCTGTTCCTGCGAGAGGGTGATCGCCCTGGTGTCGCTCCGGGAACTGGTGAGCATCTGGCTCGGCGCGAGCAGGCCGTGCTGGCGATCGACCGTCAGCATCGTCGGGACGAGCGCGTCCCACGTCCGAACCGTGCTCGCGGTCCCGGCGAGCGAGGCGATGTCGTGGTCGGCCTCGGTCCCGCCCAGCAGGAGCAACACGAGGACGTCCCGGTCGACCGTCTCCTCGAGCGTCGATCGAACCTGGGGGAGGATATCGGCGGGGAGCGAGAGCGTCACCTCGTTCTCGGCGTTCGCGAGCAGGCTCTCGATCCGCTTGAGCACCGTTTGGCGGGATTTGATTACCTCGAACTGTTCGCCCGTGCGCTCGGTGCTCGTGAATCGCGATCGAATTCCCGGCTCGATCCGTTCGACGCTGTTCGTGAGCCGATCGACCACCTCGTCCGGGTCGACGGGACGGATCACCGTCGGCACCGCGTGATCGTCGACTTCGACGAACCCGCGCTTCTCGAGTTCCTCGCTGATGCTGTAGACGTACCGCTTGGAGACGTCGGCCGCGTCGGAGATCGTACTGGCTTTCGATTCGCCGTGTTCGAGAATTGCGAGATACGTATCGATTTCCTTTTCAGAGAGGCCGAAGCGTTCGAGAAGTTCGGCGAGATCGTCGTCGTCCATGTGTTCGTAGTACGTCACGAAAGGCACCGGCGTGAGTAAAAGATTCCGGGTCTCGTCCTTCGTTTTGAACCGAATCGACGGCAATCGGAGCGTGGCGGGCTGTCGCCGGGTCGGAAAAGTAGGAATACATTTTTCAACAAAGCTTAATGGCCCGGGGGCGAACAATCGAAACGATGGAACTGCACGGCGCTCTCAACGACTTCAAGCGTTCTCGGGGTGATCCACACCTGTTCCCCGGCGAACGTCGATCGACGACGGGACTGTTCTCCGGTCTCGACGACCGACTCGTGCACGTCGCCCCCGACGGCTCGATCAGGGACTACTCCTACCCGCTCTCCGGTCTCTCCGGGATCGAGCGATCGCGGTTCGGCCTCGAACGCGACGGTTCGGTCGACTGGTTCGCGGACGGCGACCAGCGGTACGTCCCCGGGACGGCGATCGTCGAAACCGTCCACGACCTGGGCGGGCGGACGTGTCGCCGGTACGACCTCACGATCGATCGACTCCACCTGACGCACGTCGAACTCGAGTCGGCCGTCGATGGCGACTCACCCCCGACGCTCGAGGGGTGTTTCGGGTTCGCCCCGGACGGCCGAGCGAACCGGATCGGGCAACTCCAGCACGACGACGCGGTCGAGGTATACCACGACAGCGAGCGGGACGTCCTCGCCGCCTCGACCGACCTCGACGTGACCGGGCAGGTTCCCGAACGGTTCGAGGAACTGCTCGCGTCCGACCCGATCGAGTTTCCCCGATCTGCGGCCGACGACCGCTACGAAGAGGACAGGCTCAGCCCGATCACCAGGGTGAGCGTCCCCCTGACCGGTGGGACGCCGAGTGCGACCGTTGCGACGTTGCTCACGGACGGCGGCGAGCGGACGGACGCCCTCGATCGCGTCCGGAGCGGCGCCACGGAGTACGACGACCGGGAGGCCATACTCGCGGCCGGCCGGCGACAGGCCCGGGACGCGCTCCCGGACCCCGATTCCGGGACCGGCATCGAGGACGGGTTCGCGGACCTGCGCGCGCTCTGTCTGTTGCGCGCCCCGTCCGGTGCGCGGATCGCCGGTCCCGAGTTCGATCCGTTCTACCGCTATTCGGGCGGCTACGGCTACACCTGGTTCCGGGACGACGGAGAGATCGCCGGGTTCCTGCTCGAGGCGGATTGCGCGTCGGGACTGGACCTCTCGTCCTGGCACGCGGCGAGCGCCCGGTTCCACTGCGAGACCCAGCTTCCGGACGGGACCTGGCCACACCGCGTCTGGCCGCACAACGGCGAACTCGCCCCGGGCTGGGCGAACGCCCGACTCGAGGACGGGAGCACCGCGGATTACCAGGCCGACCAGACCGCGAGCGTCGCCGCGTTTCTCGCGACCTACCTCCGCCGGATCGACCCGGACGACGATCGGGTCCGAGAGACGGTGACGGCGGCGCTCGACGGGATGGACGCCACGCTCTCGGCCGACGGCCTCCCGGGCCGCGTCCAGAACGCCTGGGAGAACATGACCGGGCGGTTCACGCACACGGCCGCGACCTACCTCGAGGCCTACGCCGCGATCGCACGTGCGCCGGTCCCGGACGACGTCGCCGACCGCTCACGGGAGAACGCCCGCGCTGTCTACGAGGCACTCGACGACCTCTGGGTCCCCGAACGAGGAGTCTACGCGCTTCGCCTCGACGCCGACGCCGTCGACGATCGGCTGGACGGCAGCACGCTCGCGCTCGCCTCGGCCCACCGGGAGTACGACGCGATCGCATCTGTCGACGACGCCCGACTCGATCGGCTCGTCTCCCACGTCGAGACGACGATCGAGGGGCTCTATCGCGATCCGGACGGGCCGGTCGCGGGCCTCGCGCGCTTCGAAGACGACCCCTGGCGGACCCGGAGCCAGGACGAGGCCAAGATCTGGTCGGTGACGACCGCCTGGGGTGGCTACGCGACCGCGGAACTCGGGCAGTTGCTCGCCGCGAACGATCGCACCGAGTGCGAGTCGTTCGAGCGCCGCGCCCGGGAGTTGCTCGCGCTGGTCGCGCCCGGCGGCACGCTTCGCCGATCGGGCGAGTACCTGCCCGAACAGGTGTTCGACGACGGAACCCCCGACAGTGCGACGCCGCTGGGCTGGCCGCACGCGATCAGGCTCGCGACGGCGAGCGTGCTCGAGACGACCGGGCAGACTGAGTTCGTCGAGAGCGACGTCGCCGACTACGCGGTCAGCCACGAGTAGGAACGAGAAGCGTCGCGATCGTTTTCCGCCGTTTCGCGTCCGAGCGAGAACAGCCGTCAGTCACCGCGAACGGCGATGTTCGAACCGGGTAATTCGAGACCCCCCGTCCGATCGCCGTCCGTTCAGGCTCCGGGCGTCGGCATCGCCTTGCTCGAGTGGAGCAGCGACTCGCCGGTTTCGACGTCGAAGAGCCTGAGCTTCGATTCGTCGAACGTGATCTCGATCGACTGGTCGACGTTCGGTTCGTAGTCCGCTCGCACCCGGGCGATGAAGTTCTCCGAGATGTCGAGATAGAGGTAGTTGTCGCTGCCGATGGGTTCGACCACTTCGACGGTCGTCCGGATCGATTCGCCGCCGTCGGCCGGGTGTACGTCCTCGGGTCGGATACCGAGGGTCGCGGAGTCGCCGTCCTCGATCGCGACGCGGGACGCGTACTCCGGCGACAGGGTGTACTGGAACGATGCACCATCCGTCAGTACCAGGGCCTCTCCCGAGGATCGAGCGGTGACGTCGACGAAGTTCATCGAGGGCGAACCGATGAAGCCGGCGACGAACTCGTTCGCCGGTTCGTCGTAGACCGCTTTCGGCTCGCCGATCTGCTGGAGGGTCCCCCCGTTGAGGATAACGATCTTGTCGCCCATCGTCATCGCCTCCTCCTGATCGTGTGTCACGTAGACGGAGGTGATCCCGAGTTCGTCCTGTAGCCGCTGGATTTCGGCGCGCATCGAGGTCCGAAGCTTCGCGTCGAGATTGCTGAGCGGTTCGTCGAACAGGAACACTTCCGGTTCGCGAACGATCGCCCGCCCGAGCGCGACGCGCTGTTTCTGGCCCCCGGAGAGTTCGTCGGGCTTCTTTTCCAGGAGTTCACTGATGTCCATCATCTCGGCGGCCCACTGGACTTTCTCCTCCCGCTCGGGCGTCGAGAGATCGGTGCTCATCCGGAGTCCGAACTCCATGTTCTCGTACACCGACTTGTGCGGATACAGCGCGTAATTCTGGAACACCATCGCAATGTCCCGGGTCTTGGCACTCTCGTCGGTGACGTCGGTTCCACCGAGGTGAATCGTTCCGCTGGTCGGTTCTTCGAGCCCAGCGATCATCCGCAGCGTGGTCGTCTTTCCACAGCCGGATGGCCCGACGACGGTGACGAACTCGCCGTCGTTCACCTCGAGATCGACCCCGTCGACCGCCACGATCGACCCTCTGTTGTACTCTTTCCGAAGGTTTTCGACTCGAAGGGTTGCCATTTGTTAGTCCTGGGTGGAATTCACACATAACTCTTTCCCAAGATGTCTAATATAGGGTGCATTATTTCGTCATAAATTATTTGATGGCGGGGAATCCCTCGTCTCCGGCACCGGTGTAACCGGGTGAGAGATGGGGAATCTGCCACGTATCGTTCTCTAAACCGTGAAACGCGTCCGTGAACGAGCGACACCCGAACTTCTAAATACCTGAAGTCATTATTCATCACATATTCACTATGACAGTGGATCGACGACGGCTACTCAAAGGGGTTGGTGGTATCGCAGCGACCAGTGCGTTTGCAGGCTGTCTCGGAAGCCTCCTGGGCGGCGGTGAAGACGGACCGCGACTCTGGTCGGACATGAGCGAACCGCAGGAAGAGGACCTCCAAAAATTCATCGAGCAGTTCGAGGAGGAGACGGACCACGAACTCAGTCAGGAAGCGGTCAGCGACATGGACGACCAGCTCGAGACGACTATGCCCGCCGGTGACGGACCGGACACGTGGGCGTGGGCACACGACTGGGTCGGTCGCTACGCCGGCCGAGACGACCCGCCGTTCCTCTACGACGGCGGTGACGACATCGACGTCGACCTCGACGCGTTCAGCGCCAGTGCCCAGGAGGCGGTGTCCTGGGACGACAGCGTCTACGGGCTTCCGTTCGGATCCGAGACGGTCACCCTCTACTACAACAAGGACATGGTCGACGAACCGCCCGAGACGGCCGAGAAGATGGACGCGATTATGGAAGAGTACCACGACCCCGATCAGCGTGGAACGTACGGGATTTCGTACAATCTCGACGGCTACTTCTGCAGTCCCTTCCTCCAGACCTTCGGCGGCACCCTCTACGACGCCGAAGCCGACGAACTCGGCGTTGCAAGCGACGAAACCGTGCAAGGGCTCGAGTTCCTGAACGACTACATCTTCCCGTACATGGCCGAAGACCCGGATTACGAGGCCCAGACTGCGGTGTTCAACGACGGCAACGCACCGTTCGCGGTCAACGGCCCGTGGCAACTCGGCGGCTTCCGCGACAACGTCGACGTCGGCGTGACCACGCTACCCACGGTCGACGGTAACGAGCCCACCCCGTACACGGGGGTCCAGATGTGGTACTTCAGCGCGACGCTCGCGGACGCGGACGAGGAAATCTTCGACGCGATCGTGGACTGGATCGAGTGGTACACCACCTCCGAGGACGTCATCCTCAACAACGCGGATCGTCACGGGATGATCCCGGTCCACACCGAACACGCACAGAGCGACGAAATCGATCCGGCGGTCCAGACGTTCGCGGAGGTCGTCGAGATGGGGATGCCGATGCCGGCCCACCCGAAGATGGACGACGTCTGGGAACCGACGGAGGACGCGATCAAACGCGTCTTCAACGGCGAACAGGAGCCAGCCGAAGCGCTGGATCAGGCGGCCGAGCGAGTCCGCGGCGCGTGGGAATAACCGCATACCAATGTCGTTTCTTCGCTCTGACGACCGCCTTCCGTATGCGGTCGATGGGTTGCCGTTCAAGCGGCGTGACTGGGCGTTACTGCTCGTTCTCCCCGGGATTTTGCTGTTCTCGGCGTTTATGCTGTACCCCCTCTTCTATCTCGTCTACATCTCGCTGACGGACGCGACCCACGCGGGGACGATCATCGGCGGCGGTTCCGAACTCATCGGCTTCGACAACTACGTCGAGTTGTTCGGCGACTCGCAGTTCTGGACGTCGATGGGTATCACGTGGCTGTTCGTCGCCGTCGCGCTCGTCATCAAAGTGTTCCTCGCGACCGGGATCGCCCTCGTACTGAACCACGCACGCGTGATGGGGAAACGCCACATGCGCGCTGTGGTCATCGTCCCGCTGGGCTTTCCGCCGATCTTCACGATCACGGTCTGGCGAGGGATGTTCTCTAGCGCCCGATTCGGCGTGTTCAACGTCTTCGCGAGCTATTACAACGACGTCGTCCGATCGGCGGCCGGCGTCGTCGACTCGATCGTCGTCTGGACGTCGATCTCGGCACCGGAGGTTCTGCTCGTCAGCGTCCCCATCGGCTGGCTGAGCGGCCGCTGGACGGCGTTTTTCGCGTACGTCGTCACCGAGGCGTGGCTCGCGTATCCGTTCATGGTGATCATCATCGTGAGCGCCTTGCAGGACGTCCCGACGGAACTCCACGACGCGGCGAAAGTCGACGGCGCGGGGTTCCTCCATCGCTTCCTGGCCGTGACGCTACCGGCGATCAGACGGCCGGTCCTGTTCGCATCGATCCTGACCGCGGCGACCTCGTTCCAGCAGTTCCTGGTGCCGTGGGTGTTCAACGAGGGTGGCCCGGCGCGGCAGAACGAACTCATCCTCGTCTACGGCTACCGCGAGGCGATCTCGTTCCAGCAGTACGGCATCGCGTCCGCGATCATGGTCACCGCGATCGTCTTCATCGGGATGTTCATGTGGCTCTCGGTGAAGTACGGTGATCTCGCCGAGGGGGTGCGAGAAGACCGATGAGTCTCCCACAGGCTATCGCCGACAAGGTCCGGACCGATCTGCGAACGGCAGCGCTGGCGCCGGTACGGGTCTATCGGACCATGCAGACCGCGGTCTACGACGTCCGAACCGGACAGCGGACCGCCGCGGACGTCGCCAAAAGCGCCGGTGCGACGCTCGGCGCGACCCTCATGGTCGTGCTGTTGCTGTTCCCGATTTACTGGATCGTCGCGGCATCGCTGGCGGCGAACGCACAACTCATGTCCTCGGACGGGATCTTCCCGGACCTCGCCGAGTTCGGTCTCGGCGCGTATCGATGGGCGATTTTCGAATCGAATCTCCTGTTCCGGGGCGAGTTCGGGGACTTCAGCCGGCCGGGGGCGCTGTTCAACAGCCTCCTCGTCGTCACCGTCACCATCACCGTCGGGATGGCGATGATCATTCCGAGCGCGTACGCGCTCTCCCGGCGGGAGTTCCTCGGCCGCAAGAAGATCCTCTACGGCTACGTTCTGTTCACGCAGGTCGGCGCCGGGCTCGGGATCGCGGCGCTGATCGCGCTGTACGCGCTGTTCTCGAACGCCGGGCTCACGAACAATCTCGTCGTGCTCGGCGTGTTCTACGCCGCCACGGCACTCCCGTTCAACATCTGGCTGCTGAAGACCTACATGGACAACATCCCGGTCTCCTACGAGGAGGCCGCGATGGTCGACGGCGCCGGACTCTGGGATACGATCCGCGAGATCATCATCCCGCTCTCGAAACCGGGACTCGCGGTCGTGCTCATCTTCACCTGGCTCGCCGGCTGGAACGAGTTCATCATCGCCCAGACGTTGTTGCGACCGGAGAACTACACCCTCTCAGTGGAGCTGTACCAGCTCGCGACGGCCGGCCGGTACGAGACGCCGTGGACCGAGTTCGCGGCGTTCGCGATCCTGTTCGCGATGCCCGTCGCGATCATCTACTTCTTCGCCCAGCGCTACGTCGAGAGCGGGCTCTCCTTCGGCGGCATGGAGGGGTAACCCGTCCCGCTTGTCCACGTTCGATTTTCGGGCGCTCTCGATCGCGTTTCGAACGAAGACACTGGGAACGGTCGGCTCCGTCGCCCCAGTGGCGGTCGTTGCCGCCCATCCGTCGCGTCTTCCGTGAATCGTCTCCGAAACGCCGGTCGATATCCCGGATCGAGACATCGTCCGAACTCGATCGAGCACAGTCGCCGAAAAAACGAGTCGCTCGAGACTGCGACGCCGTATTACCGCCAGACCGCGCCCGACGTCGGGGGGAGCGTGACCCGGCGGTCCTCGCCCCGCACCAGATCGGATTCGCCGACCTGGAAGAGCAGTTCGCGATCCCGGGCGTCCGTCGGGAGGGTGACGTCGACCGGTTCTGGGCCGCGGTTGATGGCCACCGTAATCTCGTCACCGTCGTCCGCGATGCGACGATAGACCACCTGATCGCCGTGACACTCCTCGCCGACGAACCGGAGCGTGCCGCCCCGAAGCGCGGGCTGGCTCGATCGCAACTCGATCAGATCGGCGACGAATGCACGCAACTCGCGGTCCTGTTCCGATCGATCCCAGACCATCGGCCGCCGACAGTCCGGATCCTCGCCGCCGGTCATCCCGACCTCGTCGCCGTAGTAGAGACACGGCGCGCCGCGATACGTGAACAACAGCAACAGCGCCAGCCGAAGCGTTCGTTTGTCGCCGTCACAGCGACGGAGCAGTCGCGGCGTGTCGTGGCTGTCGAGCAGGTTGAACAGGACCCGATTGACCTGCTCGGGATAGCGTACGAGGAACCGGCTGATCTTGTCGGCGAACTCGGTTCCGTCGATCGATTCGTTGGTGAGGAAGTCGTATACGGCGTAGGTGAACGGGTAGTTCATCACCGCGTCGAACTGATCGCCGCGCAGCCAGGGTCGCGAGTCGTGCCAGATCTCGCCCAGAATGTACGCGTCGGGCTTGACCGCTTTGACCTCCCGACGGAGTTCCCGCCAGAACTGGTGATCGACCTCGTCGGCCACGTCGAGACGCCAGCCGTCGATACCGACCGTCTCGGTCCAGTAGGTGGCGACGTCGAAGAGGTACTCCTTGACCTCGGGGTTCCCGGTATTCAGCTTCGGCATGTAGGCTTCGAAGCCGAAAGTGTCGTAGTTCGGGCGGGGCTCGAACTCGATCGGGAACTCGTGGACGTGGAACCAGTCCGCGTACGGCGAGTCGGCGCCGTTTTCGACGACGTCCTGGAAGGGTTCGAATCGGCGCCCGCAGTGATTGAACACGGCGTCGAGCATCACGCGAATGCCGCGGTCGTGGGCGGCGTCGACCAGTTCGCGCAGGGTCTCCTCGTCGCCGAAGTGTGGATCGATCCGCTTGTAATCGGCCGTGTTGTACTTGTGGTTCGACGAGGACTCGAAGATCGGGTTCAGGTAGAGCGCGGTGATGCCGAGGTCGTCGAGGTAGTCTAGGTTGTCGATGATCCCCTGCAGGTCGCCGCCGAAGAAACTCTCGCGCGTCGGCCGGCCGCCCCACGCCTCGACCGACTCGGGATCGAGTTCCGGGTCGCCGTTGGCGAACCGCTCCGGAAAGATCTGGTAGAAGACCGCGTCGGACACCCACTCCGGCGGCTCGTGGACGTCGGCGGGGTTGAGAAACGGGTACTCGAAGTAGTGGAGCGATCGGTCCGTCCCGGCCGTCGGCAGGTCATTCTCGGCTCTCGATTCGAATCCCCACTCGGTGTACCACAGGGCCTCGTCCCCGGTTTCGAGGAGGAACGCGTAACAGAGCCGGCGGTTGTCCGGATCGACCGCCAGCTGCCAGTAGTCGTAGTGAGCGTCGCTGTGGACGCGTTCCATCGGCGTCAGTTCCGTGCTCTCCGGCCACTCGAACTTGTCACCGTGGAGAAGCCGGCACTGATCGACGTCTCCGCGTTTCGTCCGCAGTCGAACGTGGACGGTCGTTTCGTCGAACGCGTAGGCGTAGTTGCTCTTCGGCTTGTGATGAACTGCTTCTCGACAGATTGTCATTGGATTCCTCCGGTCGTATCGCGGAGTCGTTCCCGATGTGTGCGTCCCCCTTGCAGGGGACTAGCGTCTCGCGAACGGTCGTGCACCGTGGTTCGCCTCAGAGGCACAAATAACCTGTGAAAAATTTCATCACATATTCTGGAGCGGGACGATGACCCCCCTTCCGACCGGAACGGCGGCTGTCGACGGTGACTGCGGTTCGATACGGGATCCCTGGACCGATCGACGCCGATCGCTCTTCGTCGTCGAACGGCGCAAATCGGGGCTTCGCTGACTCGAGGCGGCTTACGCCGCGTCGAAGAGTTCCTCGCCCTCGACCATGTGCTCCGCGACGGCGTCCATGTCGAGCGTGACGCCGAGGCCGGGTTCTTCGGGCACCTCGATGTAGCCGTCCTCGATCACGTCCTCCTCGACGAGGTCCTCCCACCAGCCGAGTTCGTAGGAGTGGTACTCCACCGCGAGCGCGTTCGGGATCGCCGCGCCGACGTGCGCGCTCGCAACGGTGGCGACCGGCGAGGAGACGTTGTGCATCGCGACGGGCATGTAGTACATGTCCGCGAGGTCGGCGATCTTCGCCGTCTCGCGCATGCCGCCGACCTTGGGCATGTCCGGCGCGATAATGTCGACGGCCTGGCCTTCGATCAGTCGACGCTGGCCGTGCTTGCGGTAGACGTTCTCGCCGGCGGCGATCGGCGTGCTGGTCGACTGGGTGACCTCGCGCTGGACGTCGTGGTTCTCCGGCGGGACGGGGTCTTCGAGCCACCACACGTCATAGGGTTCGAGCGCACTCGCGAGCCGCTTCGCGCTGCCGCCCGAGAACGTCCAGTGGCAGTCGAAGGCGACGTCGGCCCGCGAGCCGACGGCCTCGGTGACGGCCTCGACGATGCTCACCTTGTGGGCGATTTCCGGCTCGCGCAGGTGGCGATTCGCACGATCCTTCTCGTGGCCCGAGGGGACGTCCAGGTCGAACTTCAGGGCGTCGTAGCCGAGTTCCTCGACGACCCGCTCCGCTTCCTCGGCGCAGGCGATCGGATCGGCTTCCTCCTCGGTGTGACAGTCGCAGTAGACGCGAACTTCGTCGCGGTACTTCCCGCCCATCAGCTGGTACGCCGGCAGGTCGAGTATCTTGCCGGCGAGGTCGTGGAGGGCGACCTCGATGCCCGAGATGGCGGTGACGGTGACGCCGCCGATCGAGCCCTCGCCGGACATCTTCTGGACGAGGTGTTCCGTGAGCCGATCGATGTCGAGCGGGTTCTCGCCCCGCAGGAACGGCGTCATGCGCTCGATCAGTTCGGGTGCGCCCGCGCCCCAGTACGCCTCACCCGTCCCGACGATGCCCGCGTCAGTGTAGATTCGGACGAGGGTCCAGGGGAAGTTGCCGTCGACCATCGTCGTCTGGACGTCCGTGATCTCGACGTCTCGTCCGCCGCCGCGCTCCCGGGTGACCTGCATCGTCTCCGCAGAGAGATCCCGCATCGTATACTCCGCGTTCGGGTCGCGCAGCTGTGAGTAATCGATTCCCATACTCGACCCTCGACCGCACGGCAGTAATAGGTTGTACCGGGCGATGCCTGACCGGCGCGCCATCGCGCCGATCGTTCCGCTCGGGAGCGCGTTACTCGAGCGCGTCGAGCAGTTCGTCCGCCGTTGTGTCGAACCCGCCACCCTGCGCGATCGTCTCCGACCCGCCGCCACCGCCGCCGAACTCGCCGGTGAGGTCGTCGAGAACGGCCGCCGCGGATCGTGACCCGGACGCGCCGACGACGGCGAACGGGGGCCCGTCGTGATCCCCGCCGACGGCGACGACGACGGCCTCCGTCTCTGCCTCGGCCTCGTCGCCGTCCGCGGCGATCGAGTCGGCCCGTTCGCGGACCGCGTCGCTCACCGTCTCCGTTGGAAGATCACCGACGCGCGCCGTGAGCCAGATCTCGCCGTCCCGATCGACCGGGTCGGCGTTCGCGAGCCGTTCCGCGACGAGCGCCCGCTCCCGCTCCGCGAGGGTCGCGGCGAGGGCGTTGCGTTCGTCGGCGAGCCGATCGAGTTCGTCTGACACGTCCTCGATAGCGACCCCAAGGGTCCGCTTCGCGTCGTACGCGGTCCGCTTTTCGGTGGTCCGGCGATCGATCGCCCGCGGGCCGACGGCCAGTTCGACGCGCGTCAGTCCCTCGCCGGGGTTCGATCGGTCGAGCACCGTCACCGGACCGACCTCGCGGGTGTTCCGGACGTGCGTGCCGCCGCAGGCGGCGACGTCCCACGGCTCGCCCGCGTCGCCGTTCGAGGTCCCGTTCGGCCGTCCGCCGTTCCCGTTGTCGTTCTCGCTGCCGATCGTGACGATCCGGACCCGCCCCTTCTGGAAGGCGCCCTCCTCCGTGGCCTCGTTGAACGCGATCTCGTCCCGCTCGCGGGCCTCAGCGACGGGCACGTCCTCCCACGAGACGGGCCGGGACTCCCAGACGGCGCGGTTGACCAGTTCGTTCAGTTCGATCAGGGTCTCGTCGTCGATCGCGGTACTGGTCTCCAGGTCGACCCGGACCTTCTCGTCGCTGATGTCGAATCCGCCGTAGCCGAGGTCGTCGAGGAGCCGCCTGCCCGCTCCGTAGAGGACGTGACTGGCCGTGTGAGCCCGCATGCAGTACATCCGGAACGACCAGTCGATCGAACACAGCACGCGCTGGCCGGTCCTGAACGTCGGTTCCTCGGCGAGGACGTGGACCTGTTCGCCGTCGACGTACTGGACGTCCTCGACCGCGACGTCACCGATCGTCCCGCGATCGGCGGGCTGGCCGCCGCTCTCGCCGTAGAAGTAACTCTTCTCGAGCCAGACCGTCCGCCCGTCGATGGCGGTCACTTCCGTCTCGAACCGCGTGGTGTACGGCTCCGCTGCTGCCGGTTGCCCACTCATCGAAGCGTACTCCGTGGGCCGCCACCAAAAGTCTGCTCTCCGATCGGGGCTACTCGGCGAGTTCCACGTCGAGTCGGTCCTCGAGCGCCTCGATCAGGCCGCCGCCGACGCCCGCCTGGGTGGCTCGCCCCTGTTCGATCGCGAGGACGTCTTTCTCGCGCGCGCCGAGTTCGTCGGCGAGTTCCTCGCGCTGGAGTCCGGCCTCACGGCGGGCCTCGACGAGGACCTCGCCGTAGTCGGAGACGAGGTACGGCAGGGGATCGTCGTCGTAGTTCGTCCCCTCTTTCTCCCAGTGTTTGGAGTCGCCGTCCCAGACCGGGTTCGCTTTCGCGACGTTCTGGGCTGCCTTCTTCTTTCGACTCGTCTCGTCCCGGGAGCCGCCGGAACTCCCGGAACCGCCGCCCTGACCCTGGCGCCCCTGTCCGCCCCGGCCGCCGGTCTGGCTGTCGTCGTGGGGCGCACAGTCGGGACAGACCTCGAGTTCGGCCCCGGCGACCTGTGCGCGGCGCAGCGAGTCGCTCTCGGTACCACAGAGTTCACAGCTCGTCCCGCCGCCGCCGGAGGACGAACCGGTCGAATACTTGGCCATGTTAGTGTTTGGCAACTATCGCATTTCAAATCTCCGCTTGGCTCGGTCCCGTGTGACCTCGCCGCAGGCGCCGACCCAAAGGAAAGGGCTTTTATAATCACACTGGATACGTTCGAGTGCAGTAAGCCAGAAAGAGTACGCGAGCGTGGGTAGCCAAGCCAGGCCAACGGCGCAGCGTTGAGGGCGCTGTCCCGTAGGGGTCCGCCGGTTCAAATCCGGTCCCACGCATCGCATAGGTGGACGGCGTCCACCCACACACGATGCAGGTGATCTCCCTTCGTGGACATCACCCACGCATAATTCCTTCCGACGCTACTACCGAAAAGCGGCAAGACTCCGTAAACCGGGTGCTGTCCCGTAGGGGTCCGCCGATGAGCGATTGGCAACGCCAATCGCGAATGTCGTCGTGGAGCGAAGCGGAACGACGGAAGTTCAAATCCGGTCCCACGCATCGCATAGGTGGACGACGTCCACCACACACGATGCAGGTGATCTCCCTTCGTGGACATCACCCACGCATAATTCCTTCCGACGCTACGATCGACAGCGATCGTGCCGTTCATTTCGCACCGTTCCGGGAGCCGATCGGCCGTCGATCACCGTTCGCCGCCACCGCGACGAGGGCGGCACTTCCGAGACAGTAACCCATTTCCTTTATCGCTCTAACGATCGGGTATGGAATACGTTCCGCGCGAACGCGTCCGTCCCCTCGCCGCGATCCTGAGCGTGGTCTCGCTCGCAGTGGTCTTCGCGGCGGCCGGCGGCCGAATCCCCTCCTCGACGGTGCCGACCGCGCCGGAGTGGGTGCTCGACCTGATCCCGCACGTCAACGTCGTCATCAGCGCGACGGCGATCGGCACGATCGCGATCGGCTGGCGAGCGATCCGGCGCGGCGACGTCGATCGACACCGCAAATCCATGGTGGCTTCCTTCGGCCTCTTCGTGGCCTTTCTCGCGTTCTATCTCTACCGGCTGGTCGCGACCGGCGGCCCGCAGCCGTTTCCCGGCCCCGACGCCGTCTACCAGTTCGTCTACCTGCCGGTGCTGGCGATCCACATACTCCTCGCGATCGTCTGCATACCCCTGGTGTACTACGCGCTCTTGCTCGCCGCCGCGTATCCGATCGAGGACCTCCCCCGTACCAGCCACGCGCGCATTGGGCGGATCGCGGCGAGCCTGTGGCTGATCTCGTTCTCGCTGGGGATCGTGGTCTACCTGCTGTTACACGGCGTGTACTGACGATCGGCGTCGCGCTCGCACCGGTCGGTGCCGAGTGACAGATCAGCAACAATTATGGCGACAGGTCCAGAGGGATTCGGTATGCTCCAGACTGGACCAGAACTGCCGTCGACGGCCGCCTTCCTGGTCGTGGTCGGGATCTGGATCGTCGCGGACTGGTCGATCGCCCTGCGCCATCGGCGTGCGTCGGAGGGGATCCAGGATCGCGGTTCGAAACGCGCGATCGGGATCGCCGTCGGCGGTGGCGTGCTCGCCGCGGCACTGGTCCCCCTGGCGGTCCCTGCACCGCGGGTTCCCACGCCCGTCGGCGCGTTCTGGACGGCTCTCGGGATGATCCTCGCCGGGGTCGTCGTCCGCCAGTACGCCGTGTGGACCCTCGCGGACGACTTCTCGCTCGTCGTGTCGGTCGACCCCGCGGACGACGTCGTCGACTCGGGACCCTACCGCTTCGTTCGCCATCCATCGTACACGGGCGCCTTGCTCGCACTGATCGGCGTCGGCGTCGCCATCGGGAACTGGGTGAGTATCGCCATCGTGACCGCGTCCGGACTGCTCGGCTACGGGTACCGGATTCGCGTCGAGGAGCGCGCCCTGCACGAGACGATCGGGGACGCCTACGCGGCGTACGCCGATCGAACGCCGTACCGTCTCGTACCGGGGGTCTGGTAGCGACGCGAGACGGGGTGGTGCGGTACGAGTCCGACTACCCGCGGTCGCGACGTGAGAATCAGGCGGTCTACCGTACCGAGGTACTGGTGCAACCGCCGCCCGGATCGCGGTTGCGCCGGAACTGACTACAGGAGGTCGTCTCAGTCGTCCGCCCGGAGCGGCTGGCCGCCGAGGTCGGGACGGGTCACGTCCCGATCGGTCTCCTCGCCCTCGATGTCGTAGGGGTACTCCCCCGTCACGCACCCGAGACAGAGGTCGATTCGGTCGTTCCCGAGGACCTCGGCCACGGCGTCGGTCGAGAGGTACGCGAGGCTGTCGGCGTCGATCGCGTCGCGGATCTCCGCGGTCGACTTGTCCGACGCGATGAGTTCCTCGCGGGTGGCCATGTCGATGCCCATGTAACACGGGGCGACGATCGCCGGCGCGCCGATGCGAACGTGGACTTCTTCCGCGCCACAGTCTTTGAGGAGCTGGACGAGCTGGGTCGAGGTCGTTCCGCGGACGATCGAGTCGTCGATGACGGTGACGGTCTTGCCCTCGATGGTGGACTTGATCGGGTTGAGCTTCAGCCGGACCGCGCGCTCGCGTTCGTCCTGGGTGGGCATGATGAACGTCCGGCCGACGTAGCGGTTCTTCATCAGTCCCTCGGCGAACTCGACCCCGTCGTCGTCCGGGTCGCGGGGGTCGCCGTCGGGGGTCGTCTCGCTCGCGGCATCGGCGTAGCCCGAGGCGAACGCGCGACCGGAGTCGGGGACCGGCATCACGACGTCGGTCTCGACGCCGCTTTCCTCCCAGAGCTTGCGCCCCAGATTTCGGCGCGCCTCGTAGACCAGCGTCTCGTCGATGACGCTGTCCGGGCGGGCGAAGTAGACGTGTTCGAAGAAACAGTGGGCCGTGTGCTCGTTCTCGACCAGCTGGTAGGAGTCGAATCCCTGGCCGTCTTCCTGCAGGACGACCAGTTCGCCCGGTCGAACGTCCCGGACGAGGTCCCCGTCGAGAGTGTCGATCGCGGCCGATTCGGAGGCGAGGATGTAGCCGTCGTCGAGCTTCCCGATACAGAGCGGCCGATTGCCCTGCGGGTCGCGAACGCCGAGGATCGTATCGTCGTGGCTGATCGTCAGCGCGTAGGAACCGTGGATGCGCCCCATCGTTCGCTTGACGGCCCGGACGAGGTCCTCTTCGAGGAGGTTTCGCGCGAGGTCGTGGGCGATGACCTCGGTGTCGCCGTCGCTGGTGAACGCGTGGCCCGCGGCGGCGAGTTCCTCGCGGATCTCGTCGGCGTTCACGAGGTTCCCGTTGTGCGAGAGTCCGAGCGAACCGCTCTTGAAGGAGACGGAGAACGGCTGGGCACAGGAGGAATCGACGGAACCGGCCGTCGGATACCGGACGTGGCCGATTCCGGTCGAGCCGTTGAGGACGTCGAGGTCGGCCTCGTCGAAGACGTCGCCCACGAGCCCCATCTCGACGTGGCTGTGCTGCTGGAAGCCGTCGTGGGTGACGATGCCCGCGGATTCCTGGCCGCGATGCTGGAGTGCGTAGAGCGCGTAGTACAACGGACGTGCCGCGTCTCGACCGGCCAGTGAGACGCCGACGACGCCGCACTTTTCGGTCATCC
The DNA here is from genome assembly GCF_059736495.1 of Halosolutus sp. YCN4. Taxonomy (NCBI): domain Archaea; kingdom Methanobacteriati; phylum Methanobacteriota; class Halobacteria; order Halobacteriales; family Natrialbaceae; genus Halosolutus; species Halosolutus sp. YCN4. The sequence goes on from NZ_JCASSM010000001.1 coordinate 366,106, forward strand.
CTGTTCGCCGGGGAGTCTCGCCCCGCCCATCAGTCATGGTCGTCCGTAGGGCACCGAGCGGATAAAAATCCCCGTGTTTGTGCTTTCCCGGGCGCTATTCACTCCGAAATGTATCCACGTTTGTGCATACCTGCGGCGTCGTCGGCGGACGGCACCCTTTCCGTGCGGAGACGGATCAGGACGATGCAACGCGTGGGGGCGATCGCTCCGCTCTCGCGATCGTGGGTGCTAGGCCGCCCGGCCGCGATCGGAAATCGCGATCGAAGACGGGACCTGTCCGGTCACCCGCGACCGTGCGGATTTCGGCCGGTTACCCTTACCGCTCCAGTTCGACGAGTTCGTCGACTTCGGGCATCGCCGCGTCGGCGTCGGTGATCTGTTCCATCCGCTGGCCGTGTTTCTCGGCGGCGTAGCTCACGAGTTCGGCTTCCTCGATGCCGACGTCGTCGTCGCCCGTGGTGTTGCCCACGATCTGCTGGGTGAGCTGGGCGAGTTCGCCCACGGTGCTCGTGACCAGGTCGGGATCGACCCCCTCGTCCCGGACCAGGGTCTTGAGTTTCCACATTCCGAAGCCGACGTGGCGACCTTCGTCGCTCCGAATGCTCGAGAAGCCCTCGCGACGAGCCCGGGGAGCCGGGGAAACTCCTCGTAGTCGCCGCTGAAGTTCCCCTGCACGCCGTAGTACCCCGTCTGGGCGAGGATCCCCTCGATCGTCATGTGGTAGTGACAGTACGCGAGCGCGCGATTCTCCGGCGTGTCCTCGACCAGCAGCCGGTGCATCGCCGTCTCGTTGCGCTCGAACAGTTCGTCGTAGGGCTCGCTGAACCACCGGTCCTCGGTCGGCGACGATGGTTCGAGGCCGCGCCGTTCCTCTTCGGGGTTGATCACGGTCCGCCAGTACCGATCGAAGAAGTCGGCGTGTTTGGCCTCCTCGTAGAGCTGGGTCGTGACGAACAACTGGTCGGCGACGTCGTCCAGGACGACCGCGAGCGGGGAGAGGTCCTCCGTGACGGCTTCCTCGCCAGCCCCGAACAGTGCGAGCGTCTCGCGGAGGCCGTCGAAGCCCACCTCGGGCACGTCCTCGATCGCCTCCCGATCGGGCTCCAGATCGATCTCGTGGGGGTCCCAGTGGCGCTCGACAGCGTTGCGGTAGTAGCGAAACGATCGGCGATCGTGATCCAGCGTCGACCGTGTGCTGTCTGCGCTCATATCACGTTCTTGGCAAGCTGACGAAAAAACCGTATCGACTAGCGCCACCGTGACCTCAAATGGACGGTCACGCCGGGTCGTGGCCGATCGGGCACGTCTACGGCCCGGACCGCGCGATGACACGGTTTCAAGACGATCGACGCGAATTCCCCGGGTATGCGACTCGAGGAGTACTGGGGGGTCGGCCCGAAGACGCGGGAACGGCTGGTCGAGGAACTCGGCCGAGAACGAGCGATCGAGGCGATCGAGAGCGGGGACGTCCGGGCCCTCTCGGACGCCGGCCTCGCTCGCGGTCGGGCGACGCGGATCCTCCGCCGGGCGACCGGCGGCGACGGGATGGCGGTGCTGGCGACGAGCGACGCCCGATCGGCCTACAAGGACCTGCTGGACCTGGCGGTCGACCACGCCGTCACGCAGCGGGCCGCCGATCGAATCCGGGTGCTCACGCCGCTTCCCGGCCGCGAAGACATGGAGAACCGACTCGACGACGTCCTCGCCGCCCGCGACGCGTGGGCGGCCCTCGACGACACCGATCGGGAGGCCGTCCTCGCGGCCTACGGGCGCTACGACGAGCGCGACGGGAGCGAACGCGCCGCCGTCGAGGCCGCGCTCGCCTTGCTCGACGCCGGGGTCGACTCCGGTCCGTTCTCGGCGATCGCCGACCTCGAGCGGGCGACCCTCGCCGAGGCCGCGGACGCGCTCGCCGCACTCGACGGCGATCGCGGGCGGGTGCGCGAGGGCGCGGACGAGGAACTCGATCGACTCCGCGACGCGCTCGGCACGGTCGAGGACATCGACGCGAACGCCCTCGAACTCATCGAGGACCTGCGATCGGAGGGGGTCCGCGACGTCGAGGGGTTCCGCGAAGCCTTCGAAGACCACCTCCTGAACGAGGCCGACGTGACGATCGACCGGGTCAGAGCGGCGATGCCGACCGACGCGGCCGACGCGACGGACTTCGTCGGCGGGACCCTGCGGACGCTCCGCTCGGACCTCACCGCGGCGATCGACGAGCGCGAGGAGACGGTCGCGAGCGAGTTCGAGGAGACGCTCGACGAAGCCCGCGACGCCGTCGATCGGGCGGTCGAGGCCGTCGACGACATCGCGCTCCACCTCTCGCTCGCCCGGTTCGCGCTCGAGTACGACTGTACGCGACCCGCCTTCGTCGAGGGGGACGAGGCGGCCGTCTCCGTCGTCAACGCGCGCAATCTCACGCTCGCCGCCCGCGACGAGGAGTCCGTCCAGCCCGTCACCTACGGCCTCGGCGACCACGGCGTCTCGTCGGTTCCCGAGAGCATCGAGGCACCCCCCGGCGAGGAGCGCATCGCGGTCCTGACGGGTGCGAACAGCGGCGGGAAGACGACCCTGCTCGAGACGCTGTGCCAGGTCGTCCTGCTCGCGACGATGGGGCTGCCGGTGCCGGCCGATCGGGCCGAAGTGACCCCCGTCGATTCGCTGGTCTTCCACCGCCGGCACGCGAGTTTCAACGCGGGCGTGCTCGAGTCGACGCTCCGATCGATCGTCCCGCCGCTCTCGACCGGCGGGCGCACCCTGATGCTCGTCGACGAGTTCGAGGCGATCACCGAACCCGGGAGCGCGGCGGACCTGCTCCACGGACTGGTCACGCTGTCGGTCGATCGGGACGCGCTCGGCGTCTTCGTCACGCACCTCGCGGACGACCTGGAACCGCTCCCGCCCGAGGCGCGGGTCGACGGCATCTTCGCGGAGGGGCTGAACCCGGACCTCGAACTGCTGGTCGACTACCAGCCGCGGTTCGACACCGTCGGGCGGTCGACCCCGGAGTTCATCGTCTCGCGGCTGGTCGCGAACGCGGCCGATCGAGGCGAACGCGCGGGCTTCGAGACGCTGGCCGAGGCGGTCGGAAACGACGTCGTCCAGCGGACGCTGGCCGACGCTCGCTGGACGGAGTGAATACGGTCCCCTGTACCGTTCGCCGGGTCGATCGCGGCCCGTTACCGCCGCTCGTCGTCCGGCCAGTGGTCCGGTCGCGACTCGTCGCCGGACTCGGTCGCGTCGATCGACCCGCCGTAGCTGTAGACCGTTCCGCCCCGTTCTTCGCAGATCCGGGCCTCGAGGTACGCAAGCGCGGCGCGTCTCGAGAGCGCCCCCATCTCGACGACGTCCCCGAGAACGGTCTTGGTCGCGCGAAACCAGGTCAGGAAGTCGCGATCGGCCGGCCCCGGTTCGACGTCGACGATCGCGCCACGACCGCCGTCGCGACCGTCGCCCCACTCGAGCCAGCAGACGCGGTAGGGCGTCACCGCGTAGTCGTTCGCGGGCGCGACGACGTACAGCGCCTCGTGGACGCAGGGATCGAGGTGGTCGGCGAGGACTCGATCGCGAGCGATCCCGTCCGCGAGCAGGTCGGGCGCGACCGCGCCGTCGGCAAGCGGCGACTCGGCGGTGATCGCGTCGGCGAGCGAGAGGTCCTCGCCGCCCCAGTGGCTGTACCGCAGGTCGTAGAGGTGGTCGGGTCGCCGGTAGGCGACGAGCGCTCTATGGCCCATCGCCCCTCCCGTTGCCGATCGCGTGACGATCGCGTCCCGAGCCGACTCGCGCGGGCAGTCGGTGCATCGGGGCTACTGGCCGCGGTTCCCTACTTGAACCTCCGGACGACGTGCGGTCGTGCCGGCGAGCACAACGAGGATACGTCTCCAGTCCCTAGGCACACCACCGAGTATGCAGACGCGATACGATGCGATCGTCTTCGACAATGACGGCGTGCTGACGACGCCGACTGAGCGCGACGCGCTCGTCGACGCGATCCACGACGCCTTCGAGAGGGTCGGCATCGTCGAGCCATCGGACGGGCACGTCGAGACGTTGCTGGGGCCGGACGTGGAGTCGCTCCGTCAGCTGGCCGGCGAGCACGACGTCGATCCTCACGACCTCTGGACCGCCCGCGAACGCGCGGCGATCGAGGCCCAACTCGAGGAGCTCCGGGCCGGCCGGAAACGCCTGTACGACGACGTCGACGCGGTCGACTCGCTCGCGTCGACGAACGCGATCGTCAGCAACAACCAGCACGAGACGATCGGGAACATCCTCGAGCACTTCGACCTCGGGGTCGAGGTCTGGTACGGCCGCGAGCCGACGCTGTCGGGGATCGATCGCAAGAAGCCGACGCCGTACTACCTCGAACTGGCGCTCGAGGACCTGGACGCGACGAACCCGCTGTACGTGGGCGATAGCTGGGTCGACGTCGAGGCCGCCGACGCGGCCGGCATCGATTCGGCGTACCTCTGGCGCGACCACGCGAGGGGATACGAGGAGTGGACGACCGCCGAACCCGACCACGAGATCGACTCCCTGGACGCGCTCGTCGACCTCGCCACGTCGTCGTAGTCGGTGGCTGGTCGCCGCCGATCGATCCGCCCTCATACGGTTTACTGTAAGTCATTTCCGGCGCAACCGCCGCCCGGATCGCGGTTGCGTCGGTACATCGGTACAGCAATCCGTATCAGGCCACGACCTGCGCTTCGGCGCGCTCTTTGAGCGCCTCGTTCATCTCCCGGAAGCCGCGTTCGATCTCGTCCCTGTCGAACAGGAGCGGAACGAGCGCGCCGCGAACGGTTTCGCGCTGGAGGAGTCGCGTTCTCGTGGCACCGTCGGCGTCCTGCTCCGACCAGGAGTGCTCACTCCCGGACGATCCGCGGTCTTCCGACGGTCGCCCCGCGCCGCTCGGCTCACCGCCGCCGATCGGTTCGAGGTGAAACTCGTGGTAGCCGTCGAAGGCGAACGGGACCCCCAGTCGGCCCAGCCAGACGAGTCGACGGTTCTCTTCGACGAAGACCACTTCCGGTTTGAACGTGAACGCCCGCGATTCCGGCGGGTCGATCCGGACCCGAAGCCGCTCGCCCGCCACCGGTGCTCCCTCGATCGATCGGATGAACGGGTTCCACGAGGGATAGGCGTCGAAATCGAGAAGCACGTCCCAGACGACGGCCGGCGGGGCGTCGATCTCCTCGAACACCTCGACCTGATTCATGGTAGCACCCTACAGTCCCGGCGAACATGCCACTGTCGATCGTGACCGGTCCGGCGACGTCGATGGGCGCCCGATCGCACCAAAACCCCCTTTATCGCTCGCCCCCGAGGGGCGACTATGACAGGGTCCGGTCCCCGATCCGGTCCAGCCCGGGGTCTCTCCCGCCGGGCGTTCGTCCGCACGGCCGTGGCGATCGGCGGCGCGAGCGCGCTCTCGGCGTGTCTCGGGCGCGAGGACGCCGACGTGCCACAGGCCGACCTCGCTCCGGCGGAGCGCCCCGATCGCCAGCACGCGTGGAACGAGTTCCTCTCGACCGACGATCACGGGAACGTCCGCCCGCCCGAGCATCACCTCCTGCTCGGCCTCGAGTACGTGGGCGAGGGGCCGACCGACGAGGAGCGCGACCGGGTCGAAACCGCCCTCCAGGGCCTCGAACGCGCCTACCAGTACGGCAACGACGGCCTCGTGCTGACGGTCGGCTACGGTCCCGCCTACTTCGATCGGTTCGACGACGACCTCCCCGGGTCGGTCGACCTCCCGGAACCCGAACCGCTCACCCGGATCGAGGACCCGGAACTCGACGAATTCGACGCGCTCGTTCACCTGGCCAGCGATCACGGCCAGGTCGTCCTGAGCGCCGAGGAGGCGCTCACCGGCGACCTCGACGCGGTCAACGGCGTCGACGTCGATGAGACGGTCGACGGGATTTTCGAGGTGGCCGATCGCCGAACCGGGTTCTTCGGGGAGGGACTGCCGGCCGAGAACCAGTCGGGCGTCACCGGGATTCCGGACACCGAACCCGTCCCGGAGGAGTCGCCGATGTTCATGGGATTCAAGAGCGGGTTCGATCGCAACCAGGCGAGCGAGGACCGCGTGACGATCGCGGAAGGCCCCTTCGCGGGCGGCACGACCACCCACCTCTCGAAGATCGACCTGCGACTCCAGCAGTGGTACGAACAGGACAGCCGCGACCAGCGCGTCGCCAAGATGTTCTGTCCGGCCCACGCGTCCGAGGACCGCGTCGAGGGTGCCGGCCACAACCTCGGCACCGCAAGCGGTGTCGAGGACTGTATCGACGACGCGGAGGACGACGCCCGGACCACGGGTATCGTCGGGCACGCGCAGAAGGCGGGCCGGGCGCGCGAGGACGGCGACCCGATCATCCTCCGCCGGGACTTCAACTCGACCGACGACGACCAGGCCGGCCTCCACTTCCTCGCCCACCAGCGATCGATCGCCGACTTCGTGAAAACCCGGGAGGCGATGACCGGGAGCGATCTCACGGACGGTGCGGTCGGTCCGGTCAACAACAACGGCATTCTCCAGTACATCTCGGTCACCAGGCGGGCGAACTACCTGGTCCCGCCGCGCCCTCACCGGGCGTTACCGACGCCGCAGCCGGAGTGACCGATTGTCGACACCGATTCTCGAGTCTCCCCACGTCGATCGGAGCGATTGCAGTCAGTGTGACTGTTCCCGACTGCTGTCTTTCACGGCCTGTGACGTGACGAACTGGCCGCTTCCGGATCGGGACGGTTCACGGGAGGCTACAGCGTCGTTTGTACGGCTCCACCGGTAAGCGGCCACGGTCTCGTCACTTCGTCGTGACGGGTGTAAGATCTGCAAAATCCAGTTTGTGATTCTGTACGGTCGATAAACAGTCGCCTGTTTGCGGGAAGTCGGACCGAAACAATAGCGCATCGGGACGTTCGTCGAGACGAGACTCTCCGTGACAGTATCCAACCGGAACGCACGGACGGACGCGGCCGAACTGGTCGACGACCGCGACGCGTCGGCGATCGTCCGTCTTGAGGACGTTTCACACGTATACGGGTCGACTGGCCGGGGACTTCGATCCCGGCAGGATCGATCGGTGACCGCGCTCCGCGACGTCTCGGTGAGCGTCAGGGAGGGCGAAATCGTCGGCCTCCGGGGACCGAGCGGGAGCGGCAAGTCGACGATCCTGCACGCCATCACCGGCCTGCTGGTGCCGACCGAGGGACGCGTCGAACTGTGTGGCACCGATCTCGCGGCGGTTTCGGGCAACGAGCGGACCCGGTTGCGCCGTCGGCACGTGGGAATCGTCTTCCAGCGGTTTCACCTCCTGCCGTCGCTCTCGGCGCGGGCGAACGTCGCCCTGCCGCTCGTCCAGGAGGGCGTTCCCCGATCGCATCGACGAGAGCGGGCGACGACGCTGCTCGAGCAGGTCGGTCTCGGGGACCGGGTCACGCACCTCCCCGGCGAACTCAGCGGCGGCGAACGACAGCGCGTCGCGATCGCCAGGGCGCTGTCGACGGATCCGGACGTGCTCGTCGCCGACGAGCCGACCGGCGAACTGGACACGGAAACCGGAACGGACGTGCTCGAGTTGTTGACCGACGTCGGCCGGGACCGGGCGGTCGTGGTCGCCTCGCACGACAATTCGACGCTGGCCGTCGCCGATCGGGTGGTCACGCTCCGAGACGGGAGGGTGATCGAGGATGGCCGATGACGCCGCCGACCCGGATCGCGACGCGATCGACGGCCGGCGACGGACGAGGTGGGCCGCACTCGTCGGTCTGACGGCGACCCGGCTCTGGAAACGGGCGACCCGCACCGTCACGGGCCGGATCGTCTCGACGATCGTCGCGGTCGCGCTCACGATCGCGTTCCTGCTCGTCATCACGGGCGTCGCGCTGGCGCTCGCCGAGGGAGGAGTCGCGTCCGAGACGGACGCGGACGTCCGAATCACGCCGGCAGAGGGCGGCACGCTATCGACCGTCGACGGCCTGGAGGGCCCTCGACTCGGGACGGCCAACGAACGGGCCGCCACGATCCGCTCGCAGTCGGGGGTCGACCACGCGTCTCCGATCCTGCTCGAGACGGTTCGACTCGAGTCGACCGAGGGCGAGCCCCGGACGATTCTCCTGGTCGGCGTCGTCCCCGACGACGAGCCGCGAACCGTCGCGGGACTCCCGACGTCCGAACTCGCGTCGTCGAATACGGGATCCGACGGCGGGACTGACGGCCGACAACCGAATTCGTCGATCGTCCTCTCGGACGCGGCGAGCGACCGTCTCGAGGCGTCCGCGGGGGACGAGGTCGCCGTCTCGAGCGTCTACGCGGACGCGGAATCGGCGTCGCCGTCGCTCACCGTCGGTTCGGTCGAGGAGTCGAGTGCGGACCCGGAGGCGGACGTTCCCGTCGCGCTCGTCCGACTGTCGGACCTGCAGACCTTCACCGGTGCGGACGAGGGCCAACTCGCCACCCAGCTCCTGGTGTGGGGCGAGTCCGACGCGGCGACGGCGGCCGCCGAGGAGGCGTATCCACACGACACGATCGAGTCGACTGACGGCGGCGATCCGTCGACGCTACTGGGCGACGGGCTGGCGCTCGCGACGAGCCTGCTCGCGCTCGTGGTCGGCGTCTCGATCTGTGCGGCGTTCGTCGCGACGACGATGGGCATGACCGTCGATCGGGATCGCCGAACGCTTGCCGTCCTCGAGGCGGTCGGCTTTCCCACCCGGAGCAGACTGGCGGTCGTCGCGCTGACGACGGGACTCACGACGCTCTGTGGTGCGCTCCTGGGGATCGGACTCGGCGTCCTCGGGATCGCTGCCGTGAACGCGGTCGCGAGTGCGACCCTCGCCGCGGACACGGTCGCGATCGTCACCCCGCTGTTCGTGCCGTACGCGCTCGCCGTCGCGCTGCTGTCCGGGCTGGTAGCCGTCCCCTACCCGCTGGCGGTCGCCAGTCGGACGACCGTCCTCGAGGAGGTGAGCCGATGAGCATAAGCGGGCTGGTCGTCCGGACGTACGCCGTCGCGGGGATCGGGTTCGCACAGCTCCGGCGAGCGCCCGGCCGGACCGCGCTCACCGTGCTCGCAGTTACGCTGGCGGTGCTCTCGGTAACCCTGCTCGCCGGGCTGGGCATCGGCGTCGTCGAGACGGGCGAGGACGGACTCGACAGCGCCGATCGCGACATCTGGATGGCAGGCGAGCCGGTCGACCCGGCCGCCAGCGGGACGGAGAACTCGATCGCCGACGCCCACGGCGTCACGCGGGAGATCGAGGCCCGGGACGACGTCCAGTCCGCGACCCCGATCGCGATGCACGCCGTCTACGTCGGGACGGAGCCGTCGGACCTCGAGCGGCGATCGGCGGTCGGCATCCACGAGACCCACGACGGATTCGACTTCCAGGCCGGCGGGGGGTTCGACCTCGACCCGGAGAACGTGATGACCGAGGAAGGGGCACCCCCCGACGAGCCTCCGACCGGCGAAATCGTGATCGATCCGCGGATCGCCGAGGCACACGACGTCGGCGTCGGCGACACGATCTACGTCGGCGCGAGTCGCGAGGGGGAGGGAGCGAGGGAGTTCACGGTCGTCGGCATCTCCGGGCACCACTCGCAGTACCTGGGGACGCCGTCGATGACGATTCCACTGATCGACCTGCAGGTCCTCACCGGAACGGCGGGAACCGATCGCGCGACGTTCGTCACCGCCGACGTGACCGAGGACGCCGATCGTGACGCCGTTCGCGACGACCTCGCGGCGACGTATCCGTCCTACGACGTCCGGACCAGCGACGAACAGGTCGAAGCGATGATCGAGGAGCGGCCGATCGTGCTCGCGAGCGGGTTCACGCTGGTCGGCCTCGCCGTCGTCGGCGGGGTCGTGCTCACGGCCAACCTGTTCGTCCTCGTGACCGCACAGCAACGCGAACAGCTCGCGGCGCTCCGGGCGATCGGACTCTCCCGCCCGCTCCTGGCCGGCACGATCGGCGTCCAGGGCCTGTTCGTCGGCGTGCTCGGCGGACTCGTCGGGATCCTGGCGACGCCGCCGATCGCGGCCGGCCTGAACCGGCTCGCGGCCTCGGTCGTCGGCTTCGAGCGGCTCCTGCGGACGTCCGCTAAGGTCTACGCCGTCGGCTTCCTCCTCGCCGTCGGCGTCGGGACGCTGGTCGCGCTCGTCACCGGCTGGCGGGCCGGACGGTACGCCCGCATCGAGCACCTGGAGGAGTGATTGCGGCGCGACCGCCCGATCGAGGGTGACGGATCGATCCCCGCTCGCCGCTACTGAGCGACCGGAACGCGCTGGGCCGACCTATTTCCGTCGGGTCGGTGTCGACTCGCTATGACCGACGTCGCGATCACCGGCGCGTCCGGCCGGGTCGGCAGACAGACGATCGAGGCGCTGTCGGACGAGGACCTGACGCTATTCTCGCACAGCGAGACCGAGGATCTGGAGACGATGCCGATCGAAATCGCCGATCGGGACGCGTTCGTCGAGGCGCTGGGTGACCAGGACGTCCTGATCCACCTCGCGGCCAACCCCGATCCGCGGGCCGAGTGGGACGCGGTGTCGGGGCCGAACGTCGACGGCGTCTACAACGCCTTCGAGGGGGCCGTGGAACACGACCTCGAGCGCGTCGTCTTCGCGAGTTCGAACCACGCGGTCAACATGGGGAACGCGGTCTCCGCCATCCGCCCGGAGTCGACGATCGGCACGCCGGGCGTCGTGCGACCCGACGACCCCCCTGATCCGGACACCTACTACGGCGTAACGAAGGTCTTCGGCGAGGCGATGGGATGGTACTACGCACACCGGACCGGCATGGACGTGGTCAACCTGCGGATCGGCTGGCTCCTCTCCCGGGACGAACTCCGCGAGGAGGTCGCGGACCGCGACGCCGCCGAGGAGCGCTACGCCCGCGCGATGTGGCTCAGTCCGGACGACTGCCGGCGGCTGATGCGGGCGGTCGCAACCCGATCGCTGTCGAAGACGCCGACGGTCGCCCACGGTATCTCCCGGAATTCCGGGCGGTTCCTCTCGCTGACGGAGACGATGCTCGAGTTCGACTATCGCCCGCAGGACGACGCGGCGGCGGTGCTCGGCGACGCGGACGACGGTCGGGACGGACTGTCGACGACGTGACTGAATTCGGAGACGCGTTCGTCGGACGGCCGGTCCGGCTACCGATCGACCCCGGCAGTCGGTGACGCGACCGGTTTCGGCCGCCGCTTTCGAGACCGAAAGACGGAATATCGGAACGGTCCTACCCTCTCACATGTCAACCAAGGTGTCGGAGTCGACGGGCTACACCGAGAACTTCCAGATGTCCGCCTTCGGCTACATCATGGCGACACTTCTCGCTATCCTGTTGCTCCCGTTGCTTCCGGTCTTCATAGTGGCGTGGCTCGTCTGGCGCGTGGTCCGATCGGACGAGGACGTCGAGGATAGCTTCGAGTCGTGGCGGGAGGGCGGCCAGCGGCCACCGAGCGGATCGTAAACTGATTCTCCGATCGACCGAAACGCTCAGTCGTCGGCGCTCGCCGCCGCGAGTGCCGCCGGCGGACTGCCCGACAGTTCGTCCCGATCGTGGGGCGCGCCGAACGCGAGGTCGGGTCCCCGGGCGACGATGCCGTGCGGGTTGACGTCCGGGTGCGTCGTGTAGTAGTGTTCCTTGATGTGGTCCATCGCCACCGACCGGCCGATGCCGGGCGTCTGGTACAGGTCGCGCAGGTACGGCCAGAGGTTGTTGTACTCCCGGATGTACTGGACGTTACACATGAAGTGGGTGTGATAGACGCTGTCGAACCGGACGAGCGTCGTGAACATCGCGACGTCGGCTTCCGTGAGCCGATCGCCGGCGAGGTAGCGATGGTTCGCCAGCACCTCGTCCCAGTGATCCAGCGCGGCGAACAGGTCGTCGATCGCCTCGTCGTAGGGTTCCTGATCGGTCGCGAAGCCGGCCCGGTAGACGCCGTTGTTGATCGGTTCGTAGATCTCGTCGAGGATCCGATCGACCTCGTCCCGGTACCCCTCGGGATAAAGGTCGACGTCCCGCGTCGCGAGAGCGTCGAACTCGGTATCCAGCATCCGCATGATCTCCTTCGACTCGTTGTTGACGATCGTGTCCCGCTCCGTGTCCCAGAGCACGGGGACGGTCACCCGGCAGGTCGCGTCGGGATCGGCCCGGACGTAGAGTTCCCGGAGGAAGTCGGCGTCGTGGACGTGATCGCGGGTACATCCCTCTTTCTCGGGAGTGAACTGCCAGCCGTCCTCGTCGCGATAGGGATCGACGATCGAGACGGAGATGGCGTCTTCGAGGCCCTTCAGGGCGCGGGTGATCAGGGTCCGGTGGGCCCACGGGCAGGCGAGGGAGACGTAGAGGTGGTACCGGCCCGCGTCGGGCTGGAACGCCGCGTCGGGGTCGTCGCGGACCCAGTTCCGGAACGGCGTCTCCTGGCGCTCGAACGACCCGTCGTCGCTGGTCGATTCGTACGCGTCGGTACGCCACTCGCCGTCGACGAGCATGTTCATGCTCCCGGGTACGAACTGGAGAAAGATAGGCGCTCGCTAACACGCGTGTTACCGCCGTCGAGAGCCCCTCCGCGGCCATCGCCCCGCGTCGACGGAGAGAGCGTCGCGCACCGCCTGCCGTGCGCGCCTCGTGCCGTGAACGACACGCGCGTCGTCGGTAACACGCGTGATAGCTGGTAACCCTAGTATCAGATAACGCATATGTAGGTTCGAAAACGAACTAGGTAACGTCGTGATACCGAACATCGACGCACCGAACACGTACCGACCCACAGACGACGCGCCCGGCCCAGCGGGGTGGTCCTGATGGTCGTCGACGGCGGCGTCGGCGCGATCGCGTTCGTGCTCGCAAGGGTACTCTTCGGCGGGCTTCTCGCTTTCCAGGGGCTCAACCACTTCACGAGCGCCGACGCGATGACCGGCTACGCGGCGTCGAAAGGGCTCCCCGCGCCGCGGCTGAGCGTCCTCGGCTCGGGTGCGGTCCTCGTGGCCGGCGGACTGGGGATCGCGCTCGGCGTCTTCCCGGCGATCGCCGCGGGCCTGCTCGCGGGGTTCTTGCTCGTCGCCACACCAGTCATGCACGACTTCTGGGCGGCGCCGGAGGACCAGCGCCAGTCCGAGATGACCGACTTCATCAAGAACGTGGAACTGTTCGCCGGCACGCTCGTCTTTCTCGTCCTCGCACTCGGCGAACCGTGGGCGTACGCGGTGAACGTCGGACTGTAGCGCTCCCGTTTCCACCCGATCGAGACGGGACAGCGTGACGAATCGTTTTTTCGCCCTTACCGTCGGGTGGACGTCAGTACGCGTCTTCGAGGACGCCCTCGATCGCGTCCCGTGTCGGCTCTAGCCCGGCCGGCGCGTTCGTCATGAACGAGTCGGCCAGAATCGCCTCGGCAACCGACGGGAACTCCGCCGGTTCGGGGCCGTCGACGTCCCGGAGCCGCGTCGGGAGATCGAGCGCGTCGCGGACGTCCGCGACGGCCCCGACGACCGCCGCCGGCCGATCGGCCGCATCACCGACGCCAAGCGCGTCCGCGAGTAGATCGCGCCGGCCGTCGACTTCCGCGAAGAGGTACCGGAGGACGTGCGGCGCGACGACGCCGTGGGCCGCCCCCTGCTGGACGTCGTACGATCGGGTCAGGCCGTGACCGAAGGCGTGAATTATCGAGAGCGTGGTCTCGCCGGGGCGGGCGATGCCGTACTGGACGAGCATGGTTCCCTCGAGCACCGGGTCGAGCACGTCCACGGTCGGCCCCTCCTCGCCGAGTCGGCGGAGGCCGTCCCGGAGGAGTTCGAGGCCGCGCATCGCCGTCGCGTCCGTCACCGGCGTGGCGTTGCGGGCGTAGAGCGTCTCGATCCCCTTGTCGAACCCGTTCATCGCGGAGGCCGCGAGGATCGATTTCGGCGTCGTCGCGACGAGCGCGGGGTCGTAGACGATCGCGCTGGGCATCAATCGCGGGTCGCCGACGCCGCCGCTCGTCGGCGCGTCGACCAGCCCCGACTCCGGCGCGGCCGTCACGCCGGCCACGGTCGAGAGGTCGGCCCCGGCGAGCGTCGTCGGTACCGCCACGATCGGCGGCATCGATCCCGCCGGGACCGAGATCGTGCCGCGCTCTTCGAACTCCCGCCCGATCGCCGCGGGGTCGCGATCGTCTCCCGCGAGCACGCTGAGGACTTTCGCGACGTCGAGGCTGCTCCCGCCGCCGAGCGCGACGAGGACGTCCGCGTCGTGGTCGCACATCGCGTCGAGGCCGTCGAACGCCGTCGCGAGCCGTTTCGCCGGCGTCGTCTCCGCGAAGACGCCCGCCAGCCGATCGCCCAGCCCCTCCGTGACCGGATCGATCACCTCGGGGGTGGTTCCGACCGTCGAGCCACAGACGACGAGCGCGCGATCGAACCCCTGCCGCTCGAGTTCGTCCGCGAGGGCGGATACCGATCCGAACCGCAGGACGCCGGGATCGTACTCGAACCGGAACTCGTTCGTCCGCCCCATCTCACTCGCCTCCGGTCTCGACGGGCGGCCCGTCGAACGCGGGCAACTGGGCCTCGATGCGCTCGCGTTCGTCCTCGAGCCACTCGGGGAGAGCGAGCGAGGAGCCGAGTTCGTCGACGTCCTCGTCGACGGTGAAACCGGGCCCGGTCGTCGCGACCTCGAAGAGCACGCCGCCGGGTTCCCGCGAGTAGATCGACTGGAAGTACGTCCGATCGACGACCTGCGTCACGTCGAGTCCGTACTCCTGGAACGCGTCCCGCCATCGCTCTTGCTGGTCGACGTCCGCAGCCGCGAACGCGACGTGGTGGACCGTGCCGACGCCCATCCGGCCGCGGTCCGCGTCGGTCTCGACGAGGTCGACGATCGATCCCGGTCCGCCGTCCGGCGTCCGGTACCGGCGTCGGTCGTCGTCCTCGGCCTCGAGGTCGTACCCGAGGAGGGCCGTGAGCACGTCCGCGGTCGGTTCGAACGCATCGACGGCGAGGGTCACGCTGTGAAAGCCCCGGAACTGGTGGTCGGCGGGGACCGGGCTATCGGCCCACGGTTTCGCGTCGGCGGTCGCGGCGTCCTCGCTGGCGACCAGTTCGAGCCCGATCCCGTCCGGATCGTCGAACCCGAGCACCGGTTCGCCGAATCGCTCGGAACGATCGACCTCGATCCCGGCGGACGCGAGTCGATCGACCCAGTAGTCGACGGAGTCGGGGCGGATCAGGTAGGCCGTGTCCCGGGTCTGGCCGGCCCCGAACTGGCCCGGATGGCCGCGATCGGACCACGGGAAGAACGTAACGTTCGTCCCCGGCGTCCCCTCCTCGTCGCCGAAGTAGAAGTGGTACGTGCCGGTGTCGTCGTGGTTGACGGTTTTCTTGACGAACCGCAAGCCGAGCGTTCCGACGTAGAAGTCCGCGTTGGCCTGTGGATCGCCGGCGATCGCCGTCACGTGGTGGAGACCGGGTGTCGTCGGTGTCATCGTGGCCCCAGGTAGGTCTCGGATACGGGTATCGTTTAGCGGACATCGGTGTTACCGGGAGGCCCGCGACGTCCCCGGAGTCTGCTCCCCGCGCAGACGCGAGACGAAATGAATTTGTCCGGTTTGCTACCGCCGATCGAGTCATACGGATTGCTGTAACGATGTACCGGCGCAACCGCCGCCTGGATCGCGGTTGCGCCGGAAATGACTTACAGTAAACCGTATCAGGCGATCGTCCACGTCCAGTAGCTCGCCCCGATCGCGAGCAGGACGAGTCCCTCGAGCCGGGTCAGTCGCCGGCCGGTCGCGAGGACGACCGCGGCGATCGCGGTGACGACCGCGAGCCACGCCAGCCCCGGCAGGACGGCCGCGTCGACCGACAGCGGGCGCACGAGCGCGGCGGCGCCGAGGACGACGAGGACGTTGAAGACGTTCGAACCGACGACGTTTCCGGCCGCGATCCCGAGGTTCTCGCGGCGCGCCGCGACGATCGAGGTCACCAGTTCCGGGAGCGACGTCCCCCCGGCGACGACGGTGACGCCGACGGCCCACTCCGAGACGCCGATCGAGAGAGCGATTCCGGTCGCCCCGTCGACGAGGAGTCGACCGCCGACCAGCACCAGCGCGAGTCCGAGCAGTAGTTTCACCCCCTCGGCGCGGTATCGAATCGGTTCGTCCGATCGAGTCGGTTCGGGAGCGCCATCGCCCGTGGGGGTCGAGGACGGCGAATCGACGTCGGCACTACCGGCGTCGCAACTGTCGGCGGGAGGAGCGTCCGGCCCTGTCGATCGGGTCGCGGTACGCCAGATCCAGCCGAGGTACGCCGCGAACAGCGCGAGCAACAGGGCGCCCTCGCGGCTGGAGACGGTCAGGTTCGCGAGGACGGCGACCCCGACGACGGTCGTCGCGGCCATCGCGACGGTGTCCCGCCGGACCAGTTTCTCCGTGACGCGGAACGGCCGCACGACCGCGACGAACCCGAGCGTGAACGCGAGGTTGAAGACGTTCGAGCCGACGACGTTTCCGGCCGCCACGTCGGCCCGTCCCTCGAGTGCCGCGCCGATCGAGACGACGAGTTCCGGCGCTGACGTGCCGAACGCCACGACGGTGAGTCCGACGACGAGCGATGAGACCCCAACTGCGCGGGCGAGCGTCGACGCCGCCGTCACGAGCCAGCGGGCGCCGAGCCACAGCGCGAGCACCCCGCCGAGGACGAGCGCGGCGTCTCCGATCTGGCTCATTCGTGCGCCTCCGAATTCGACGAGCCCGGGCAAAAGCCTGCGCCCTCCGTACGAGAGGTGGTTGGAGACGCGGAGTCGCGTCCGATCGGTTTGTCACGAATCGGGCGGACGCTGGGCCCGGATCGTTCGATCACGGGCACCTCCCCTCGGTCGGTACCGACTCACTCCTGCGATGCCTTTTCCCTCGCCGCCCAGATGCCACACCAGTCGACCGATCGCACCAACCCTTCGACTTCGGTACACGCGCCGATCCCGTCGCCGTCCTTGTCGTCGATGTAGAACGTGCAGTTGCCACACAGTTGCCCGTCCTGTGGACCACACTGGTAGGCGGCGTCCTCCTTCGACAGTAATTCGCTCTCGTCTTTCCGCTCGATGCCGTCGGTGCTCACCGCGTTCCGTTCGACCTCGGGAACGGAGCCCTCCAGTTGGTCGAAACACCAGTCTGCCGGGCGCTCTTCGTCGGTGTCCGCGTCCTCGTCGTCGCTCAGACAGCCCGCGAGTACGATGACCGGGCCGGTCCCGGCGAGACGAAGGAATCGGCGGCGTGGTTCTCGCGACTCGCCGTCACTCATGTTCTGTGGTACGGCCTATCACGCCAAAAACCCCCGGTATGAACCGCAATGGCGGGCGATCGCGGCTCTCGACCGGGGCCGCATTTGCATCCCCGGCATCTGCATGGTGGCCGCTTATTCGAACGGGGCTGGACAATTCTATGTCACACGATATCTATGACCATGCACGACGAAACGAACGGGGGACGGGTGCGATGACGTCCGAGGAGGACGTCGATTCCGGTGCGGACGCGTTCCACCCGCTCGGCGCCGAGTGGCAGGATGAACTCGAGGCATCCCTCGAGGAAACCGAGTACGACGCGGAACTCGGGCTGCAGATGGCCGAAGACGCGATGAAGGTGACGAAAGGGGAGCTGTCGGAGGAAGCCTTTCACGATCGGTACCACGAGGACGTGCTCGCCGAGTTCGGCGAGGACGAGCGGCCGATCGAGTCCGGGAACGAGGGACGGGTCGAGCAGGCGCTCTCGCGGATCGGGGTCGACGAAGAGTCCCGACGCGAGGTGATGAAGAAGATGGGCGCGGGCGCCGGTGCGGTCGGACTGGGCGCCTGGGGAACGGCGGAATCGGACGGCGAACCCGCAGTCGCGGCCACCCAGGAGGACGAGGAGGAAGGCGTCGAGTACGGAGACGGCGAGGGGACCCAGTGGGGCATGGCGCTCGACCTCGAACAGTGTGACGGCTGTCTCGCCTGCGTGGTCTCGTGTGCGGAAGAACACGACTGGGACCAGGGCGCGAACTGGATGTACGTGCTCGACTACGAGGACACCACGCCCGGCGGTCGAAACCGGCTCATTCGCCCCTGTCAGCACTGTACGGACGCACCGTGCGAGAAGGTCTGCCCGACGACCGCACGTCACACCCGAGATTCGGACGGACTCGTCCTGACCGACTACAACGTCTGCATCGGCTGTCGGTACTGTCAGGTCGCCTGTCCGTACGGGGTCAACTACTTCCAGTGGGACGAACCGGACGTGCCGGCCGAGGAACTCGAGGAAGACCACATGTTCGACGAGCGCGGTCGATGGGTCAGCAGTCGCGGCCCGCGGGGTGCCATGCAGAAGTGTACGTTCTGCGCCACGCGTCAGGACGGAAGCAAAGGCGAGGAGTTGATCGGACGCACCGCCTGCGAAGACGCCTGTCCCCCGGAAGCGATCCAGTTCGGCGACATGAACGATCCCGAGAGCGACCCGCGGCAGTATCTCGACGACCCCGCGCTGGCTCGCGTGCAGTCCATGAACTTACCTGACGAGGAGGTGCAGGAAGCGATCGACGTCGTCACCGGCGAGACGGAACCGGCAGAGGACGAAGACGGCGACGGGATGACCGAGCGCGAGGCCAGGGGAATCATCCAGGCCGAAGCCGGGTCCGGCGATTCGACGTTCAGGCTGCTCGAGGACATCGGCACGAACCCGAACGTCGTCTACATCGGCAACGAACCGGGACCGGAAGCCGAGCAGGTCGAGGGGGAGATCTCCTACGCCGACGTCGGCCAGACGGACAATCGCAAGGACGTCCTCGACGACGAGACTGTCGACCTCGGCTGGTTCGCCTGACGTGATCGCTCGACGACCGACCCGACGACCGGCGAAAAGCGGCCAGTTTTTACGGTTTCGGGGGAACCACTCCCGGTATGGCAGACGACGGGGATCGCCATCGACAGAGTCGGCTGTTCACCGACGAGGACGGGTCCTTCGACGCCGATCGGGCGCGAGACGAGTCGCTCCCGGTCGAGGACGGCGAGGTCGTCGACACCGACGCCCTCGCGGATCACCAGCGGTACGTCGAAGGCCGGGGTATCTACGACGAGCGAAACCGGGTCAACGACCTCACGGGTAAAGAGTGGAAGTACGCGACGAAATCCGTGATCGCGGAGGGGTACCCGCCGGACGTCCAGCACGACCTCCGGAGCGAGCACGGCGGCCAGAAGCCCCCGCGGCTCTGTGCCGACCTCATCGGCCGATTCAGCAAGGCCGGGGACACCGTCCTCGATCCCTTCGCGGGCGTCGGTGGCACCCTCCTAGGGGCGAGTTTCTGCGAGCACGAGGGGACGGGACTCCGGGAGGCGATCGGGTTCGAGCGCACCGACCGGTGGATCGAAATCTACGAGGCGGTCCTCGAACGGGAAAACGAGGAGCGTCGCACTCGCGGGGAGCCACCTCTCGCCCCGCAGGACATGCGCCACGGCGACTGTGCCGACCTGATCGCGGACGTGCCCGACGACTCGATCGATCTCCTGCTCACGGACGTCCCCTACTGGCACATGGACGAACTCGAGCAGACGCGGAACGAACGGCGGACCCGCGAGAGCAAACTCGGGTCGTTCGACGGAGGCGACGGCGACGGCGACGGTACCGGCCTCGATCACGATGCGGCCGACGAGGAGTCGACTGGGGCGACGAAAGCCGAGTGGCTCGCGGACATGGCGGCCAAGTTCGATCGGTTCGCCGACGCGGTCACCCCGGACGGCCACGTCGTGGTCTTCATCGGCGACATGTACCGCGACCAGTCCTACGAGTTCCTCTCGGCGGACCTCGCGCGGGCGATCGAGTCGTCCACGCCGCTCTCCCTGGCGGCGAACCTGATCTGGTACGATCCCACCAAGGACCTCCACGTCTACGGCTACCCGTTCTCGTTCGTCCCCTCGATGGTCCACCAGAACGTGCTGGTGTTTCGGCTCGAAGACCACGACGGCGACTGATACGGATTGCTGTAACTATTTACCGCCGATCACCAGGACGGGATCGGCGATCGGCGGTAATTGACTACAGCAGTCCGTATGAGAACCGTTCGACGTGTATGCTCTCTGACCTCTGTCATCCGATCGTCTGACGCGGTTTTAACTTTCTGGGGTAGCGAGTGGAAGATAGGCGCGCTGTCGGACCCCCCTATCCCCCCGTCCGCGCGCCTACCCCCAAACTGCTCCCATCCCCTTCCTCGCCCGTTTCGGTCCCCGGGGCCGCCCCGAACGGGGCGGCCCAGGCACCCGGACCGAAACGGGGCAGTGGACCTCTCGTCGACGTCGATCACTAGTTACGCGCTCCCGTCCTCGGACCGTATCCGTCTCACACGGACTACTATCAGTCAGGTCCGGGCAACCGCAGGACGGTCGCGGTTGCACCGATATATCAGTACAGCAGACCGTCTCAGGCGCTCGTCGGCAACAGTGCCGATCGGACGGCCTCGGCCTCGTCCGTCTCGACGATGACGGCGACCTCGTCGCCGGCCGCGAGTTCCGTCCCGGGAAGCGGGATCGTCAGCGACTCGCGTTCGCGTCCGTGGGCGTAGATCCGCGCGGCTTCGGGCAGGTCGAGTTCGCTGATCCGCTTGCCGACGGCGGGCGATCCCTCGCGGATCTCGAGGACGGTCAACTGGAGGTTCGTCGCGAGGTCGGCGACGACGTTGAAGTCGCCGCCGAGCATGGCGGTCTTGGCACCGGCCGCGCCGAGCCGTTCCGGGTAGACGATCTCGTCGACGTCCTCGGCGTACTTCTGGTAGATGTCCTCGCGGTAGTCCTCGTCGATCCGGAGGACGGTCCGACAGCCGTGGTGGGTGCCGACCATGCAGGCCGCGAAGTTGGCGTTGAGGTCCGGCGTGAACGCGCCGATCGCGTCCGCGTCCTCGATCCCCGCGTCGACGAGGACCGACTCGTCGGCACCGTCGCCCTGGACCGTTTCGAACCCCGCATCGCTGGCCCGCTCGATCCGATCGGGATCGTCGTCGACGACGACGACGTCGTGGCCCTCCTCGGTGAGAATGCGCGCCGTTCGCGAGCCGACCCGGCCGTATCCCACGATGACAAACCTCATGATATCGTGATACACGCTCCGTGGTCAAATACGTTCGTTCGGCCGCCGATCGACAGCGTGACACTCACACACTATCCACTCACGTGCATACTCGGGCGCGGATTGAGAGGAAAACACTTAACTGAGCGCTATCGGTATGCCTGACCATCCAATATGGGGGTCGCAGAGTACTTCGAATTCGACGAGTACGGGACCGATCTCGAGACAGAACTGCTCGCCGGCCTGACGACGTTCCTCGCGATGTCGTACGTCATCGTGGTCAACCCGGCGATCCTGAGCGAGGCGATCCAGATCGAGGGCTACTCCGGCCAGGAGGTGTTCCAGATGATCGCCGTGGCTACGATCCTCTCGTCGGTCGTGGCGATCCTGGTGATGGCGTTCTGGGCCAACCGGCCGTTCGGCCTCGCGCCGGGGATGGGGCTGAACGCCTTCTTCGCGTTCACCGTCGTCCTCGGCCTCGGCGTCCCCTGGGAGGTGGCGCTCGCGGCCGTCTTCGTCGAGGGCGTGATCTTCATTCTCCTGACGGCGATCGGCGCCCGGCGGTACGTCATCGAACTCTTCCCCGAACCGGTCAAGTTCGCTGTCGGGGCCGGTATCGGCGTCTTCCTGCTCTTCCTCGGCCTCCAGGAGATGGAGGTCGTCGTCACCGACGAGGCGACGATGGTGACGCTCGGCAACGTGGCGACCAGTTCGATCGCCGCGCTGTCGCTTGCCGGCCTCGTCCTGACGCTGGTGCTCTGGGCCCGCGGCGTCCGCGGGTCGATCGTCATCGGGATCGTCACGACCGCGCTCGCTGGCTGGATCCTGACGCTCGCCGGCGTGGTCGCGCCGGGCGTGCTCACGCCGGGCAACAGCTACGAACAGGTCACCCAGGACGGGCTCACCGGGATGATCGCGAGCGTCCAGTACGACTTTACGCCGCTGATCGCCGGCTTCATCGACGGCCTCGGACAGATCACCGAGGACCCGCTCGTCTTCGTGCTCGTCGTGTTCACGTTCTTCTTCGTGGACTTCTTCGACACCGCGGGGACGCTCATCGGCGTCTCCCAGATCGCCGGCTTCCTGGACGAGGACGGCGACCTCCCCGAGATCGAGAAGCCGCTGATGGCCGACGCGATCGGCACCACGGTCGGCGCGATGATCGGGACGTCGACGGTCACCACGTACATCGAATCCTCGACCGGGGTCGAGGAGGGCGGCCGCACCGGCTTCACCGCGCTCGTCGTCGGCGTGCTCTTCGCACTGTCGCTGCTGGTCGTCCCGCTGATAGCCGCGATTCCGCAGTACGCGACCTACATCGCGCTCGTCGTCGTCGGGATCATCATGCTCCAGGGTGTCGCCGACATCGACTGGAGCGACCCCGCGTGGGCGATCTCCAGCGGGCTGACGATCACCGTCATGCCCCTGACGACCTCGATCGCGAACGGCCTCGCCGCCGGGATCATGAGCTATCCGCTGATCAAGGCGTCGATGGGCGAAGCCGAGGAGGTCTCGCTCGGCCAGTGGGTACTGGCTATCGCCTTCGTGGTCTACTTCGCGGCCTACTTCGCGGCCACGGCCGGCATGCTCGCCTTCTAGGTCGCGTCGCGCCGGCCCGTTCTCGAGTACCGGCAACGCGACGGCCGACCGGTGGCCTCATAGGGTTTCCGTGGCAACGATCGATAATGGCCGACATCACCTACTACGAACTGCCCGGATGCCCGTTCTGCGCGAAAGTCCGAACCAAACTCGAGGAACTCGACCTCGAGTACGACACGATCGAGGTCCCGCGATCGCACGCCGATCGCACCGAGGTCGAAAACGTCAGCGGGCAGACCGGCGTCCCGGTCATCACCGACGAGGCAAACGGCGTCGAGGGGATGGCCGAGAGCGACGCCATCGTCGAGTATCTGGAAGAGACCTACGCCTGATACGGATTGCTGTGACGATGTACCGGCGCAACCGCCGCCCGGATCCCGGTTGCGCCGGAACTGACTTACAGTAAACCGTATGAGAACGGACTCGGAAGAAACGGGGCGCTACCGTGTCACGTCACCGGAAACCGGTCGGATCGCCGATCAGGCCGCCTCTTCGCGTTCGGCCCGTTCCCGGATGACGTCCCGGAGGTCGTCCGCGTCGCGCAGATCTTCGAGTTCGTCGCGTTCGACGAGCGCCGTGCCGTCGACGGACTCCTGTTTCGCCCGATCGACCACGTAGACCGATCGGGTTCGGGTGACGCGACCGATCGAACTCATGATGCGGGCGCGTTTCTCGGCGGCCTTCGTGAACTTCGAGTGGCCGGTGAGGACGACGTCGCTGTCGTCCTCGTCCTCGCTGACGGCCTTGAACGGCGATCGGACCGTCGGGTGAACCTGGTAGCCGGCCCGTGTGAGGACGGCGACGACCTGTTCGTCGTCGGGGTCGGCCTGCGGGTCGTCGGGCGTCGACTCCGGTTCGTGGACGTCGTCGGCACCCTCGAGGACGTCGACGGGGCTGGTCAGTTCCGAGTCGAACATCTCTTCTAAGGCCATCGCGACCTCGACGGAGGCGTTCATGCCGTCCTCGTACTTGGAGACGGTTCGCCGAGAGACGCCGAGTTCGTTCGCGAGTCGGCCGAGACTCCAATTCCTGTCCTCGCGTTCGTCGGCCAGCAGGTCACCGTCGATGTTGACGTAGAGGCCACCGGGTGCGGCGTAGATCAGCGGCGGCACGTCCTCGATGAACAGGTTGTACGCGGTGTCGGGACTGAACACCGGCACGCCGTGACGGAAGTAGACGACGTCCGGTTTGAGGTCCTCGTCGCGACTCCGGAGTCCGATCACGAGCGGCGTCGCGTGGAGGTAGTTCCCCAGTCGACGCATCTCGTGGCCGGTCGCCTCGGTGAACGCGTCGATGTTGCCGAGGATCTTGACCAGCAACAGGTCCTCACCGCGCCGTGCTGCGACGTCGAAACTCTTCGGTCGAATCGCACACCGGTCGCTGACCACGAATCCCGCGTCTGCTAACATCGCGGTCACGTTGCCGACCAGTGCGGAGCGGGACATACGGGGATGTAAGCTATTCCTCGTATAAGAAGGTTACCCTGCTCAGACCGTGGTGCTGGCACGCGATTCCACGATCGTTCCGACACCATCCTTATATATTGGTTCATGATTCTTCACGCCGTCGGCGCCGTCCCGAAAGGCGTTACTCCGCCGGGTTCCAACCACCGCCGATGACCGTCGTCGGGATCGACGATACGGACTCCCGCGAGCGGGGGATGTGTACGACCTACGTCGCGACGCGGATCGCACAGCGACTGCGCCGCGAAGCGGGGAGCGCAGTTTCCAGGGTACTCCTCGTTCGACTCAATCCCGCCGTCGAGTACAAGACGCGGGGCAACGCCGCGCTCGCCATCCACACCGACTGCGATCCCGATCGGGCGTTCGAACTCGCCCGCGATCGGCTCGCCGCGCTTGCGGAGACGGCGGACGGGCGGACGAACCCGGGCCTCGTCGTGGCCGGCGGGAGCCCCGACGCGGTGCCCGACGACGTGCGCGAGTTCACGTGGCGGGCGATCCGTGACCAGCTTTCGATCCCGGACGCGACGGCCCTCCTCGATCGCCACGGCTATCGATCGTGGGGTGCCGGCAACGGGCGCGGACGAGTCGGCGCGCTGGCGGCCGTCGGAAGCTGGGCCGCCCTCGACGAGTGGACCGCCGAGTACATCTCCTACCGCGAACCCGATCGGTGGGGGACCGACCGCGACGTCGACCACGAGAGCGTCTTCGCCGCGGCGGAGTGGGGCTACCCCGAGGTGTGGGACACCGTCGATCGCGGCGAAGACGAGACGGTCTGCGTGCCACACACGCCGGGACCGATCCTCCACGGGATTCGCGGCGACGACCCCGACACCGTACGCGCCGTCGCCGATCGGATCGAGAGCGAACCCGTCCGCGCGGGACGGCTGTTCCTGACCAACCAGGGGACCGACGCCCACCTCCAGGACGGGACGATCGAGTCGGTCGCGGACGGCCGCGCCTACCGTGTCGACGGCCGGGTGGCGACGGCCCCCGAAACGCGTCGGGGTGGCCACGTCTTCTTCGCGCTCGAGTCCGAGAGCGGTGGGCCGTCAGCGGACGACGCGACCGACGGCGGATCCGGAACGCGACCGCGACTCGACTGCGCCGCCTTCGAACCCACGAAGCGGTTCCGCGATCGGGTTCGGACGCTCCGGGTCGGCGATCGACTCACCGTATGCGGTGAGGTCTCACAGGGCACGCTCAAACTGGAGAAGTTCGCCGTCCGGGACCTCGTGACGACCGAGCGCGTGACGCCGACCTGCCCCGACTGCGAGCGGACGATGGAGAGCGCCGGTCGGGACCAGGGGTACCGGTGTCGGGACTGCGGGACGAGCGCCGACGGGAAGGCCGAGGTCGAGATCGATCGCGACCTCGATCGGGGCTGGTACGAGGTACCGCCCTGTGCCCGCCGGCACGTCGCGAAGCCCCTCGTCCGCGGCGAGTTCGATGCACCCACGCATCCGGAACGGTAGGTCGACGGACCGGCCGGTCCCCATTCGTCGAAACTGGCCGATCCCGTCCGCCGCTCGGGTAGTGGCCGACGGTCGGACGGCCGGTGGGCGTCGACCCGCCGACCGATCAGAAGATGCCGCGCCTGCCGGGGCTCGCGCCCGATTTCGTCCGGGAGACGGCACCCGGAAGAGTCTCGATGCAGCCGTGACAGTACGTGTACCCGAGTTCGTTCTCCGCGCCGCACTCGGGACAGACGATCACGCCCTCCTTGCGATCGACGATCGCTTCGTCGTCCGTCGACGCGCCGACGGCCGGCGTGACTCGGCCGGTGAGATAGCCGATCGACAGGTGGAGGGCGACGAGCAGGGTGAACCCGCGAGCAGGTACGTTGGGTCCATCCTCGTTCGATAGTAGTTCGCGAATGTCATTATATAGTTTGCAGATCAGGAGATATTATTTCCCGTTTCGGATCGTGACGGCGATCCGATCGCACCACGTACGCTTCTCGAAAGGGTTTTTCGGCGCGACCGGTTTGATACGGGCAAATGGGGCTCGAGGAGGAGATCGAGGAGATCGAGGAGGAAATCGCCAACACGCCCTACAACAAGTCCACGGAGGCCCACATCGGCCGGCTGAAGTCGAAGCTCGCGGAGAAAAAAGAGAAACTCGAGAATCAGCAGTCGGGATCGGGCGGTGGCGGCGGCTACTCCGTCGAGAAACACGGCGACGCGACCGTCGCCCTCGTCGGGTTCCCGAGCGTCGGCAAGTCCTCGCTGTTGAACTCGCTGACGAACGCCGAGAGCGAGACGGGATCCTACGAGTTCACCACCCTCGACGTCAACCCGGGCATGCTGAACCACCGCGGGGCCAACATCCAGATACTCGACGTGCCCGGCCTGATCGAGGGTGCGGCGGCCGGCAAGGGCGACGGCCAGCAGGTGCTGGCGGTCGTGCGAAACGCAGACCTGATCGTGTTCGTCCTCTCGGTGTTCGAGATCGACCAGTACGATCGCCTGCAGGAGGAACTGTACGACATCAACATCCGCGTCGACCAGGAGCCCCCGCGAGTGACCGTCCGTCCGAAGATCAAAGACGGCATCAAGGTCACCTCGAGCACCGACCAGGACCTGGACGAGGACACGATCAAGGAGGTCCTCCGCGACCAGGGCTACGTCAACGCCGATCTGAACCTCCAGGAGAACGTGACCATCGATCGGCTGGTCGACGGCCTGATGGAGAACCGGGAGTACATCCCCTCGATCACCTGCGTGAACAAGGTCGACCTGATCGACCCCGACTACAAGGAGACGGTCGACGAGCAGTTGCGCGAGCGCGACCTGGATCCCGACGACGTCACCTTCATCAGCGCGGAGGCGGAGAAGGGCCTCGACGTCCTCAAGGACCGGATCTGGGAGAACCTCGGCCTCATCCGCGTCTACATGGACAAACCCGGCCGCGGCGTCGACTGGGAGGAACCACTCGTGGTCGAGGAGGGAACCACCGTCGGCGAAGCCATCGAGAAACTCGGCGGCGAGATGGAAGCGCGGTTCCGGTTCGCCCGGGTCACGGGACCGAGCGCGACCCACGACCAGCAACAGGTCGGCAAAGAGCACGTCCTCGAGGACGAGGACGTGCTCAAACTGATCCTGCGGCGATAGGTCGACCGTCGATCGCGCTCGCGTGACACCCGGCCCCGACGAATAATCGTCGAAACCAGCGGATACGATCTGTGAATATCACGGACAGTAACATTATCTGCCCGTCCGGTGTGTACCGAGGTATGGTCGAGTACGGAGCTCTCTCGCTCGTGCCGCCGCTGCTGGCGATCGCGCTCGCGATCTGGACGCGCCGGCCGATCCTGTCGCTGTTCGTCGGGATCTGGTCGGGCGGCGTCATCGCGACCCGCAGCATCGGCATCGGGAAGACGTTCGACTGGATCGCCAAATCGATGGCCGACGTGTTCCACGCCCAGATCCTCATCTTCACGCTCCTACTAGGATCGGGCGTCGCGCTCATCTGGCGCCTCGGCGGGGCGGCCGCCGTCCGCAACTGGGCGACGACGCGACTCGAGACCCAGCGCAACGTCGGCGTGGCGACGTGGATCCTGGGCATCCTCCTGTTTTTCGACGACTACGCCAACACGGCCATCGTCGGGAGTACGATGCGCGAGATTTCCGACCAGATGCGCATCTCCCGTGAGAAGCTCTCCTACATCGTCGACTCGACCGCCGCGCCCGTGGCGACGATCGCCCTCTCGAGCTGGGTCGCGTTCCAGCTGTCGATGATCGACGAGGGATACACCGCGCTCGTCGAGAGCGAGGACTACAACGTCGCCGCGGCCGACACGCCGGGCATCTTCGAGACGTTCGTCGGGTCGATCCCGTTCAACACTTACTCGCTGCTCGCGATCGTCATGGTGGGAGTCATCGTCCTGTCGCGGCGGGACTTCGGCGAGATGTTAGACGCCGAACACCGCGCCTGGCAGACGGGGAACGTGAACCGCGACGACGCGCAGCCGCTCCAGGAAGTCGAGAAGGACCTTGGCGCGCCGATCGAGGACCGGCCGATGCTCCGGACGTTCTTCGTTCCGATCGTCGTCCTGATCGCGGTCACGCTGGCCGGCGCGTTCTGGACCGGCTACGAGTCGTGGCTCGGCGAGCAGGCCGACGCGGGAGCGACGACCTCGATCGGGACGGCCGCGGGCGAGGACGGCGTCGTGCAGGTGCTGGTCGACGTCGTCGGCGCCGGCGACTTCGCGGCCGCGCTCGTCTGGGGGTCGTTCGCGATGGTCGCGACCCTGATCGCGATCGGCCTGGCCTACGACCTCTTCGATCTCGGCGACGGCATCGAGACGGTGCTCGAGGGGTTCAACCTCATGCTGACCGCGGTGACGATCCTGGTGCTGGCCTGGTCGATCAGCGCGGTCGCCGAGGAACTCGGCACGGGAAGCTACGTCGCCGGCGCAGCGGAGGGCGTCGTCTCGCCGGCCGTCCTCCCGATCGTCGTGTTGCTCGTCTCCGCGTTCGTCGCGTTCACCATGGGCTCCTCGTGGGCGACGATGGGGATCGTGACGCCGATCGCGATCCGCGTCGCCTACGAACTCACCGGGACGTTCGACCTCATGCCGGTGATGGTCGGTGCGGTGTTCTCGGGAGCGATCTTCGGCGACCATTCGTCGCCGATTTCGGACACCTCCGTGCTCTCCTCCACGTTTACGGGGGCCGATCTCATCGATCACATCCGCACGCAGCTGTACTACGCCGGTACCGTCCTGTTCGTCGTGGTCGTCTGCTACGCGCTCTACGGCTTCCTCTCCGTGCCGCCCGTCGTCTTCCTCCCGCTGGGCGTCGTCCTGCTCGTCGGCCTCGTCTACGGCCTCTCGGAGTTCGACGCCCGCCGCAAGGGGGTCTCCCCCATGGCCTCTTCGATCGAGGCGGAGTTCGCCGGCCGCGGGGCGGACACGGAGCCCCGCTCCCCCTCCGAAGAGGTCGACTAGACCGCCGGCTCCGCCACGTTTTTGGCCCGCGCAGGAGAGGTTCCGGGTATGGACGGAACGATCGACCACACGATGATCCGCGTCGCGGATCTGGAGGAATCGCTCGACTGGTACGGGACCCACCTCGAGTACGAGGAGAAAGACCGCCACGAGGGCGACGGCTTTACGATCGTCTATCTCGGTCCCGAGGACATGCACGAGGACGGCGCGATGCTCGAGATCACCCACAACGAGGGCGAAGCGCCCGAGGTCGGCGACGCCTGGGGGCACATCGCCGTCCGCGTCCCCGAGGGCGAACTCGAAGACTACTACCAGCAGCTCATGGACGAGGGCGTCGAGGACTACCGCGACCCCGAGTCTTGCGGCGGCCGCTACGCGTTCGTCAAAGACCCCGACGGCCACGAGATCGAGATCGTCCAGCGCGACCCCGACGAGGGCGCGCTCTGGTCGCTCGATCACACGATGATCCGCGTCGAGGACGCCGACGAGGCGCTCGGCTTCTGGACCCGGAAGTTCGAGTACGACGAGGTCGGCCGCTGGGAGGCGGACACCTTCGCGAACTACTTCGTCGAACCCCGCGACGCCGCCCCCGAGGAGATGTCGCTCGAACTCACCTACAACTACGACGGCCGGAGCTACGACATGGGCGACGCCTGGGGCCACCTCTGCGTGCGCGTCGACGACCTCGAGGCCGACTGGGACCAGCTCGTCGAGCGCGAGGCACCGGAGTACCGCGACCCCGAGAGCAACGACAACATGTACGCGTTCACGAAGGACCAGGACGGCCACGAGATCGAACTGCTCGAACGCGATCCCGAGGCCGAATCGCTGTTCCCGTTCTGATCACCCGCCAAGAATCGGTCCGCGATTTTTCGTCATCGGTCTCCGGTCCCGATCGCCTCGGTACTCGAGCCCTACGAGAGCGCCGGCTACGGCTCTTCGGAGAGCACGTCTTTGGTCCAGGTCGCCGAGACGGTCACCCGATCGCCCTCGACGTCGTGTGAGACCTCGTCGGCGGAGGCACCGAATTCGTCCTCGATCGTGGCTTCCGCGTCGTCGTCCAGATCGTCGAAGACGGCCGCGAGTTCGCCGGTCGACTCCGCTTCGCCCTCGATCGTGAGCGACGCGACGACCCCCGTCGCCCCGTCGAGTTCCGAGAGTTCGTCGGACGGTTCGGGATCGACCTCCATCTCCTCGTCCACGCTCGTGTCGTTTTCGTCGTCCTCGCGCTCGTCGAAGTCGCCGTAGCCGCCGAACGCGACGTGACCGTGGCCCGCCGTCTCGAGCAGCCACGCGAAGTCGTCGTTCTCGTCGGCGGCCCGCGCGCCGTCACCGGCAGCGGCCTCGATCGGGCCGCGGACGGCTTCGATCGCCTCGGTGTCCTCGGCGCCAGCGGTAAAGACGATCGCGTCGTCGCTGACGGCGATCGCGTCGTCCCGTTCCATGCCGAACGAGGTGTCGTCCTCGTCGGTTTCGGCGGGTTCGTAGACGGTGAACCCGTCGATCTCCTCGGTCTGTTCGTAGACCGTCTTGAATCCCCACTCGCTCTCGGGGGGTTCGGTCAGCGTCTCGTCGATCTCGCCGGTGTCGACGTCGCCGACCAGGACGAACGCGTCGTTGACCATGAGGAACGCGTCGACATCCGTCTCGAAGTCGGAGGCGTCGGCGGTCACGCCGGTTCCGAACTCGGTTTCGTCGGTGGATCCGTCCGATTCGTTGTCGGTCTCGTCGGCCGGGGTGAGAATCCCGGACAGGCCGGTGCCCATGAGCCCGAAGCCGCCTCCGAGTGCGACGAGCAGGATGCTGACGGACGGCAGTGCGAGCATCGGGTCGTCGTACCCGAAGGTGTCGTCGAGGTCGTCGCCGGTACCGTCCTCGTCCCCGAACGACTCGTTCAGGTCCGGTTCGGACTGGAGGTCGTCGAACTCCGAGAGCGCCTTCCAGTCCACGTACGCGTAGAACGCGTCGGCGTCCTCGCCCTCGTCCCACGCCACCCAGCGGGCGTAGTCGGGCGTCCCGGATCCGTCGTCGTCACCGAGTCCGACCGTGTCGAGACAGCCAGCCGTCCCGCCCATCGTCGCGACTGCACTCGCGCCAGCGAGTTCGAGGAGGGTTCGCCGATCCAGTTTCATGTTCACGATGTTTGAAAGGTAATGCCCATAGTCGTATCGGTTCCTGTGATCGTCACCGAGGGGATCGCTCCGACGGGGCCACACCAGTCTCCGGGACGCTCCACCCCCGAAGATCTGTCTCCGCCTCCGTGTCATCGTCCCAGGTCGCGAGACGGCGACCCGATCGTCCTCGATCGATCGACCGCGACGGATCGATCGGGTTCGATCGTCCTTGCCAGCCAACGCGCGTACGGCAGACTAAATTTGTTATTCGATCTACTGCCGAGCGATCGTCGACTCCTGCAGTGGCGTCGGCGTCGGTCTTGACCTCGTCGTCCGTCCTGCCCGTGCCGAGCCGGATGGCGACGATGGCGATCGACGTCGATGCGATCGCGTCGGTGGCCGCGAGCAGGTCGTGGCGGTCCCCCGCCATCCACCGACCGTGAGTGGCCTGCGATCGAACACGTTCTGCTGACTCGGAGACGCCTCGATAACCGTCGACGGAGTCGTGTTCTCACCACCGTCGTCGATTCCGACCGTCGAGGACCGGACCGACTGCCACGGGCGTCGATCGGCCTCGATCGTCGCGTAATCTGCGTTTACTACGTATCAATCCTCATGAATATATGAGGTTACTATCAGACACGTGTCCGTACACTCACGATCGAATATAGGTCGGACAGGTGGTGAAAAACCGTATTTTGGTCGACGATCGGGCTTCCGTCGTGCGGTAATCCTGCATTGCGTGCTCTAGGAAAATCAACCTGTGATGCAGAAAGCTTATTACGGGCTTGGATAATGTTTCGGATACCCCTACCCGGTGCGGGCTAACCATCACGCCGGCAGTCTCGATGGTTGGCTCGCTCTCCAGGCGAATCGCGCGCTAACTAATGCAACACGATACACGATTCAAACACAACACATGACAAGCGAACCAAATTATCGCGAAAAGGGACGTGCCGCGTTCCTGGCTGCGCTTATGGTTCTGTCCGTGTTCGCCATGTCCGCAGCGTTTGCGGGCGGGGCGGCCGCGGCCGGTGACCAAGGTGACGTAAACAATGGTGAAAAGACACTCACTGACGGCCGTCTCTTCCAGGGACAAGTCGGCGTTATTTACGAAAACAGTAGTGACGCCACCGTCGATATTTCCCCCAACAGTGATGGGGTCGTCGAACTCGAAAATGAGGATGGCGATTGGATCCGCGACCTGGATGTGAAAGGGTCTGACGGAGACGAATACGTCGTGGTTGATACCTCGGAACTCGATACCAGCACCTACAACATCTCTGGTGTCACTGTTGAGGATGAAGAGCTTTCGTTCGACATCCGTACGCACGACGTTGAGGCTGAATTCGCCAGCGATACGGTGAACAACATTGAGGGCACCGACTCGTCCGAAACTACGCTCGACATCGACTCCGCTCGCTCGGGCATTCACACGAACGTGAGTGCCGACGGCCTCGATGCCGACGACCTCGCACAGATCTTCGTCAAGGGCGCTAGCGACTACGATGAGGCTGACGAGTTGGGTAACCTCTCAGAGCAGGGTGTCCTGTACCTCGACGACGAGAACGACGAGATTGTCCTCGAGGGACGTGACAGCTTCGATGCGGACTTCAGCACGCTCGATGCGGATACGTACAACTTCACGGCCTCAGTCAGCGACACGACCGCTGAAGATACCGCCCAGATCGAAGTTATCGACGAGGAAATCACTGCCGAGTTCGCCGAATCGACGTTCGTCGAACAGCGCAGCAACGTCGCCGAGGTCACCGTCAACCTTGACAACCAGCGGACTGCGCACGTCAAGATCGGTGACGAAGACGCCGTGAACTACGAAACCAACGTCGCCGTCACCGACGAGAACGAAGACGGTGAGGTCACTCTGCGCGTGGACACCACGGACATTCACGACCTCAGCGAAGGCCAACACGACGAGGTCAGCGGAATTACCGCTGCTGACGACGACTCCGTCGACAGTGTCGATGTCAAGGCTGGTGAACTCACCGATCCGCTCGCGGCCGGTGACTACGAACTCGCTCTCGCACTCGACGAGGACTTCGAAGACGAGCGTGACACCGCGTACCTGTCGCTCGAATCTCGCGAAGCCCTCGCTGACGACGCCGTTGCGACGCACACGGCGCCTGACTCCGTCGGGGACCGCGAGGACTACGAAGACACCACCGTCACCGAGACGGACCAGATCGCCAACGGCGACGAACTGCTCGTTACCGTCGAAACCGAAAGCCTCCACGCTTTCTTCGATGACGACAACGTTCTCTCGAACGGTGATCTCAACCTCACGATCGCGGAACAGGACTCCTCGCCGAACGCTGACCCGAAGACGTGGAGCACTGACGCCGAAGAAGGCAGCATCAGCGACGCTGTCGACATCGTCGACGCCAACCAGTCCGAAGGTCTGGTGATCCTCAGTGTCGACTACGACTCTGACTCCTTCGGTGACAGCCTTGAAGATGACAAGAGCTACGACGTTAACTTCAACGTCGACGCGGACAACGACTTCGCCACCGATGGAGAAGTCGAGACCGCGACGAGCGCGATCGACGTCGAAGAACCGTACCTCGAGTGGGACGACAGCGCTGCCGAAGCCCCGGCTACCGCTGACTCCGAAGTGACGGGCGAGACGAACGTCGCACCCGGTACCGAGATCGAGACCAATGCTCGATCGTCGGGTAACTTCGTGATGCCCGCAACCGTCGAAGTCGACGGCGACCGCCACTTCGCGGCCGAATACGACTTCAGCGAGTACAGTGCTGGCACCGAGTTCGAGCTCTCGGCTGATGGCTCGCACGACACCAGTGACTCGATCGACTCCGTCCTCACTGAGGGCGAACCCGAAGAGGAGCCGGAGCCGGCTGAATTCAGCGTCAGCGCTGATGCACCCTCCTCGGTCAAGGTTGACGAGGACGCCTCGCTCGATGTGACCGTCACGAACGACGGTGACGAAGAGGCTTCGACCAACTACACGGTCGAGATCGATGGTGAGGAAGTCGACAGCGACGAACTCACCCTCAACGGTAGCGACTCCGCCGAGGACTCCTACGACTTCGACACCAGCGAAGCAGGCGAAATCAGCTGGTCGGTCTCCACCGACGACGATGACGCCTCCGGCACGCTGACCGTCGAAGAAGAGGAGGACGAGAAGTCCGACGAGGACGAGAAGTCTGACGACGACGAGAAGTCCGACGAGGACGAGACGTCTGACGAAGACGAGACGTCTGACGACGACGAGACGTCTGACGACGAGACGCCCGGCTTCGGTGTCGCTGTCGCCCTCGTCGCACTGCTCGCGGCCGGCATGCTGGCACTCCGCCGCCAGAACTAACTCGCCGATCTAACCACCGGACTCGTTCCGGTCCTTGCGGTACATTCCTTTTATTGGACGTCACGGCTCGTAGCGACAGCACGATCGCGGGTTCACACGCGGACCGATCGCCTGGCGCTGAACGACGATCGATCGTCGAATCGATCGATAGACGCCGACCGACGCCGGCGAGACCGCGACCACGCGAACTCGACAACGATAAACAGAAGGTTTATTTATTATTACAGATCAGTTCTGATAGATCCTCGCGATCGTCGCGGGGAGGGGAGCGTATGGGCTGGCCGGGTCGCGGTGTGACCCGGAGTTGACGAGGACCAGCCACATACCATGATTCGAAACCGATTGGACGCAGACGCTCACCGCCCGATCGTCGCGACGCTCGTCGTGTTCGGGGCGGTTCTCGCCGGGAGCGTCGCGTTCGCCGGCGCGGCGAGCGCGGAGTACAGTACCCCGGCACCGGAAAACGCATCGTTCGACGACGGAGCGGCGCTTGCCGAGGCCGCCCCGATCTGGCTCGGCCAGACGGTCGTCGTCGAGAACTACGGGAGCGACGCCCAGATTCACGAGGGGTTCGACGACGACGGCGAGGTCGTCGCCACCGTTTTCGCGGGAGATCACGAGGCCGCCCCCGACGGCGTCGTCTTCGACACGGCCGACCTGGAGACGGGCCGGGCGTACACGATCGTCCCGCAGAACGAGAGCGCGCCCGGCGCCGCGGAGGCGACGTTCCGGTTCGAACGCGAGAATATAGACGCCGCGTTCGGGGACGACGTCGTGACCAGGGAGTCCGGAACCGTCGCGCTCGCGTTCGAATCCGATCGCGACGCGCAGAACGTCGAGGTCACGGCGGACGGGCTCTCCGCCGGCGATCTGGCGGACGCGTTTCCGAGCCACGCCGCGATCGACGACGAGGCCGACGTCCTGACGCTCGGCTCGCTGGACGGTGCGGAGACCCTCACGCTCGACCTGTCCGACGTCGACCCCGGCGCGTACGAGTTCGAGTTCGCCGTCACCGATACGAACGCGGCGGCGACGGCCACGATCGAGGTGGTCGACGAGGAACCGGAGCGGGCGTTCGCCGACGCGCCGGTCGCCGGCGAGCGCGGGTCGATCGTCGAGGTGCCGATCTCGCTCGCGCACGTCGACGAGGGAGCGATCCGGCTGGGCGACAGAGAGGCGGTCGGCTTCGAGTCGATCGTCGAGTTCAGCGTCGAGGGCGATCGCGACGAGATTACCCTCCTGTTCAACACCCACGTTGCCGGCAGCGAGCCGCAGACCCAGTACGACGAGGACGGCTGGGACGTCGTTGAGGACGACGTCGAGATCGACGCCGAAACGATCTATCCCGACGAACCCTACGAGACGCCGCTCGAGGCCGGCGACTACCCGCTGGTGCTCGGCGATCGTCGGTCGGGCGAAGGAGTCGGGACGGTCGAGGATCGCTCGTCGCTGGCGATCGATCGGCGAACGCCGCCCGGGAGGTTCTCGGTGTACACCGCACCGGCCGAGGACGAGGTCGCCGGCCTCGAGAACCTCCGGGCGGCGACGATCACGGACGCGGACGAGGGTCGAGTCGCGCGCCACGACCACCTCCTCGTGCGGGTCGAGGACTTCGGGGCCGGCGGTGCCGTCGACCTGGTCAGCAGGCTGGCCGAGGGGATCGGCGAACGGGGCGAGAGCGACGGGACGGACGTCAGTCCCCTCATCGCGAGCGAGGGGATCTATCTCGAGATCGTCGAGGTAGAACCCGGGCCGAACGAGGACCCGACGGTCTGGAACTCGAGCGACGACCTCGCGGTCCGTGCCGCGAACGTCGAGGACTACCGGGGCGACCTCGTCGGCGTGATCGCGTACGACGACCTCGACCTCACCCCGTTCGAATCCTACGAGGTCCGGTTCACGGTGACCCCCGAGAGCAGCTACATCGACGATCCCGACCTCGTACTCGAGCAAACGGCCGAGTTCGAGTTCGTCGAACGGGGCTTCGAGTGGAGCGAGGACGCCGAAACGCTCGGGAACACCGCCGAGGCGAGTCCCCGTGGCTGGACGAACGTCGCCCCGGGGACGACGATCGAGACGTCGCTGCGGACCCACGACGGGTTCGACACGGCGACTGCCACGGTCGAATCGCGGGACGACGGCTACCGGTACGTCGAACCGACGTACGACCTCGGCGACCAGTCCCCGGGAGCCGAGTACGAACTCACCGCGGCGGACGCCGTCTACACGGACTTCGAGGCGAAACTCGTGGGTGACGTGGTCGAGAACGCACCCGCGGAGGAACAGAATTCGAGCGAAGACGGCGGCTCCGACGGGAGCGACGACGGGACCAACGAGGGCGAGAGGGCGGACGAGACCGGTGACGACACCGGTGGATCCGACGCCGACGAGAACGGGACGGCGTCCGACGCGATCGACGACGCCGTCGAATCTGGCGAGGACGGGGACAGCGACGACCCGACGACCGGGTTCGGCGCGGCCACGGCGCTCGTCGTACTACTCGCTACTGTCGCGATCGCGCGACGATATAGTACCAACTGAGACGAGTTACACACCGATCGCGTCGGCCACGATTCTCACTCGCTCCGAATCGCGCTCCGTAGTTCGATCGGGCGTGCAGTGGCTTGCAGTGGCTACTAGAGGCCGACCCCAACAGGCGACCGCGGCCGATCGCGCCGGGCGTACCAGTATCCAATCGCGACCAGCATACTGAAGCAACGGGCCGTCCCAGGGACGGCCGTGATGGTGACTGGACGGACCGACGGGGTGGAGACGTGAACGAATCGTCCGAACGAACCGTCAAAGCGCTCGCGATCGGGGTGCCGATCGGGGCGCTGATCGGTGTGGCGTTCGTGCTCGCCTTCGAGGACCTGTTTCTCGGGGCGTCGTCCGCCCTGACGTTCGGCGTCGTGATCGCGGCGCTGCTCGCCGATCGCTGGAGCGAGGAGTAGTCCTCGTACGGTGTGGTCGGTTCCGGTCCACCCACAGGACGGTCGCGGGTGCACCGGGAACGCGGTACAGCGGACCGTCTCAGTCGTCCGCGGCGGCCGGTTCGGCCTCGCTGCTCGAACTCGCCCGTTCGAGGTCCTCTAAGTACTCGTCGGCGTCGAGCGCGGCCTTGCTCCCCATGCCCGCGGCGGTCACCGCCTGCTGGTAGTGGTAGTCGACGACGTCGCCGGCCCCGAAGATGCCGGGCACGTCGGTTTCGGTCTGGCCGCCCCCGTCGCCGCCCTGCGTGCGGAGGTAGCCTTCCGCGTCCGTCTCGACGCCCGTTCCCTCGAGATAGTCCGTGTTCGGCGTGTGGCCGATCGCGTAGAAGACGGCACCGACGTCGAACTCGAACTCGTTGGTCTCGGGATCGTCCAGCCGATCGGTCGGGTGGCCCTGCTCGTTCTCGACGAGAGTGACGTGGTCGACCCCTCCCTCCTGGGAGCCGTGGATTTCGATCAGTTCCGTGTTCTTCATGATCTCGATCTCACCGGCCTCGACTTTCTCCTGGACGCGATCGACCCAGTAGTCCTCGGCGCGGAACTCCTCGCGGCGGTGGGCGATGTAGACGGTGTCGGCGAACTTCGTGAGGAAGGTCGCCTCCTCCATGGCGGCGTCGCCCCCGCCGACGACGAGCATGTCCTCGTCGCGGAAGAACGCGCCGTCACAGGTCGCACACGTCGAGAGGCCGTAGCCCATGAGTTCGTCCTCGCCGGGGACGCCGAGCGTTCGCGCGCTCGCGCCCGAGGCGGCGATGACGGCGTCGGCGGTGTAGACGTCGCCGTTGGTCAACTCGACGCGGAAGGGCCGGCACGTGTCGTCGACCGACTCGACGATGCCGTTCTCGAGTTCGGCGCCGAACTTCCTGGCCTGCTCTTTCATGTTGTTCACGAGGTCGGGACCGCTGATCCCCTCGGGGAAGCCCGGGTAGTTCGCGACGTCGGTCGTGAGGGTGAGCTGGCCGCCGGGTTCGTCGCCCTCGATAACCAGCGGTTCGTTGTTCGCCCGGCCCGCGTAGATCGCGGCGGTGAGGCCGGCGATTCCCGTGCCGGCGATGATCAGTTTGCGGTGTTCGACCGCATCGCTGTCACCGTCCGCGATCCCCAGTTTCTCGTCGAGTTCGCCGCGTTCCTCGAGTTCGCAGGTGTCGTCCCAGCCGCCGATCAGTTCGTCGTCGATGAAGACCTCGGGGGCGGTCGTTCGACTGTCAGCCCGTTCGACCATCTCCTCGAAGCGTTCGTCGTCGCCGGTGACGTTGTACTCCTCGTACTCGACGCCCTTGCTGTCGAAGAGGTTCTTCGCCTTGTCACAATAGGGACAGTCGTCCTTGGTATAGATCTCTACGCGGGGCTGGTCGCTCATGCCAATGCATTGGGAAACTGGGCCTAAACCGCTTGCGTTCTCAGCAACGGCTCCCGATAGCTACGACGGGGCGGTCTCCGCCTCCCGCGGCGTCGACCCCTCGACGTACTCGACGACGATCGAGACGGAATGGCCGGTTCGATCCTCGAGCGATCGTTCGAGATCCACTGGGAGCGACGGGTACGGCGCGTCCGCGGGCCGTCGAACGACGACCGTGACCTCGGTCTGGTCGCTGATCGCCTCGCCGTCGTGGAACTCCGTCCGGAGTTCGACGAGCGCGAGGTCGCTGTACTCGTCCTCGGCGAGGACGGTTCGAACCTCCTCGTTGGCGGCGTTCTCGAAGGCGACGTGCTGGCCGAGGACGAGTCCGCCCCCGGCGAGAACGACGGCGCCGACGAAAAGCACGACTGCGAGGGTCCCGACCCGGCGCGACGAGAGATTCGCCCGGAGATTACCGCCCGTCCACCCCTCGGGCCGGTAGCCGAGATACCAGAAGACGGCGAGTCCGGACAGGAGGATCGACGTCGCGTTGACCGCGAGCAGGACGAACGCACCGATCGCGACGCCGGCGTTGCCCCAGGCCAGTCCGATCCCGACGGCCGCGGCGGCGGGAATCAGCGCGACCGCGATCATCACGCCGACCAGCGACACCGGAATGGCGGTCGCGAGTCCGAAGGCCCCCGCGGCGCCGGCGGCGGCACCGACGAGAAACGAGAGCACCCCCGGCGAGATCCGCTGCTGGACCTGCGTGATGGCCGTGATGTCGATCGTCATCGGGACGATCCCGCCCGATCGGATCAGCCACGAGAACGCGAAGGCCCCGCAGACGGCGACGACGAGGCCGACGACCAGCGAGGTAAGGCCGTCGAGGAACATCCGCCGATCGTTCAGGACGAGACCGACGGTCCCGGTCAGTGCGGCGCTGACCTGCGGGGCGATCACCATCGACCCCACGACGATCGCGGGCGAGTCGAGCAACAGGCCGGCGGTCGCGACGAACGCGCTCAGAAGCGTCATCGCGTAGTACGTGGCTCGACCGGGCGTCATGTTCATCGCGCGCGAGCGGATCTCCTCGGGCGCGATACTGTCGTCCGTTTCCGCACCGTTGACGTATCGTTCTTCGAGGGCCTCGATTCCCGGCGTACGAGCCGTCTCGATCGAGGAGACGACCACGAAGTCGTCGTCGATGCCGACCTCCCGAAGCGACGTCAGGACGTGTTCGACCGCCTGCGTCGGGATCGGGAACGTGACGAGTTCGGCGTCGAAATCGGTACTGTGCTCGGTCGTCCGAACGTAGTCGATGTCTTCTGCCTCCAGTATTCGGAGCGCCTCGTCCCGTCTGGCGATCGGTACGAGGACCTGGACTAATCGCATTCACGGTCGATACGACGACACGGGTGAAACCTATCCGGCGACTAAAACCGATCCAGCGGTCACGGGTGACGATTCTCCAGGTCTCGACGACGCACTTACGGGCCTGACCGACGAGTATCGACTATGGCCGCGGACCTCGAGGAGAAGACGGATCGCTACGGCCGACTGCTCGCGGAGGCGCTCGAGGAGGCGTCGATCGCCCCGCCCGAGGGAACGCCGATGGCGGCGGCCGCCGCCGACTGTCGGGAGATGGCCGAGTCGTATCTATCGGACGGAACCCACTTCCGGGAGAACGGCGACCTCGTCAACGCGCTGGCGTCGTTCTCCTACGGGCACGCCTGGCTCGACGCCGGAGCACGCGTCGGTCTGTTCGACGTGCCGACGGAGGGCCACCTGTTCACGGTGGACGACCCGGCCTGACTCGCCGGCCCGGAATCCTACACGATTAATCTCAATATAACCAAAACATATATAACAGTTGTGGCGAGTAGTTTATAAAGTAGGCGAAACCTTTATATGGTTTACGGCCTTACAATATGTTAGCTGAGGCGACCGGGTTTCTTCTGGTTACCCCACCCGGGAGCCCCGAGTAACCCACCCGATACACAATGACAGATACGACCATCAGAACCTACACGAACGAGCGGGAAACGGAGGAGGAAACCGAAGAGACCACCCGATCGAGCGAGCGCGAGCAGTGTCCCGAGTGTGGCGGCCGACTGGTCTCGGACTCGGAGCACGCCGAGACGGTCTGTGAGGACTGCGGCCTCGTCGTCGAGGAGGACGAGATCGATCGCGGGCCGGAGTGGCGCGCGTTCGACGCCGCCGAGAAGGACGAGAAGAGTCGCGTCGGGGCCCCCACGACGAACATGATGCACGACCAGGGGCTCTCGACGAACATCGGCTGGCAGGACAAGGACGCCTACGGTCGCGCGCTCTCGAGTCGCCAGCGCCAGAAGATGCAGCGGCTCCGCACCTGGAACGAGCGGTTCCGCACCCGCGACTCGAAAGAGCGCAACCTGAAGCAGGCGCTCGGCGAGATCGACCGGATGGCCTCGGCCCTGGGTCTCCCCGAGAACGTTCGCGAGACCGCCAGCGTCATCTACCGCCGTGCGCTCGAAGAGGACCTGCTCCCCGGCCGATCGATCGAGGGCGTCGCGACGGCGTCGCTGTACGCCGCGGCTCGCCAGGCGGGTACGCCGCGGAGTCTCGACGAAATCTCGGCGGTTAGCCGCGTCGACAAGATGGAACTGACTCGCACGTACCGGTACATCATCCGCGAACTCGGCCTCGAGGTCAAGCCGGCCGATCCGGAACACTACGTGCCGCGGTTCGTCAGCGACCTCGATCTCTCGGACGAAACCGAGCGGATGGCCCGCGAACTGCTCGAGTCGGCCCGACAGAAGGGCGTCCACAGCGGCAAGTCGCCGGTCGGCCTCGCCGCGGCGGCGGTCTACGCCGCGGCCCTGCTGACCAACGAGAAGGTCACCCAGAACGACGTCAGCGAAGTCGCGAGCATCTCCGAAGTGACCATCCGCAACCGGTACAAGGAACTGCTCGAGGCGTCGGATACCGCCGCTCCGGCCTGATCGGCTCGCCCGATACAGGCGGTCGACTGTCAGCCGATCGGGGACTCCCATCACGTGCGAACGCGCGACAAAGTTTTTCCCGCCTCGTGTGCACGTAATTACCATGGACGAAACGACTATTCAACTGTTGTGTCCAGAATGTACGAAGGACTGGCAGGCCTCTCCGGACGACCTCCCCACTCCCGCGGACATGTTTCACTGTCCGAACTGTCACGCTTCGCGTCGGACGTCCGAGTTCATGCGGACGGACCGCGACCTCCAGACGCTGAAACAGCTGGGCTAACTCCGCCGTCGGCAACCCTCTCGTTTTGCTGTCGTTCCCACGGTAGCGACGGTTTAACTCTCCGACCGTCCAGTGTCAGAAACTGCAGAGTAATCCGTTCCTACCCGAGTAATACTGGACTACAGCCGCGACGTGCCAGTCGATCGGTCCGGGTAGGCAGTGCTTTCTCTCGCTCTCGAATAGTGACACACCAGTAAACGGACAACGGGTGCGTGTTAACGCGACTCAAGATAATAATATAACCCTGCAGTGGGTAGGATTGGATGGTTATGAAGAAGCAGGAGCTCATTCACCTTCACGGCCTTCTCGCGGAGGTATCGAACCAGTGTGCAGAGTGGAACGACTGTCAGATCGACCTCGAAGAATACGAGTCGCGCGGTATTCGACCGACATCGATCCACAAATCGAAAACCGACCACAAAGCTGCTGTTTTTGCGCTCGCGGGGGGAATCACGACGAACATGCGAGAGGGGGAGCAGGAAGCCGTCGCAGCCACCGCAGACTGAGTCTACCGTCGTATCCTCCGACCGGACACCGATCGTCGAGTCCTGTCTCTCTTCGTCGGGCGAACTCGATTCATCCGGCACCGATCGACGCGCCCAGCGGACTCTCGACCCTACGCTTCGCTCCTGCTTCACCTGTCAACGATCGATTCGTGACCGTCCGCCGACTACCGGTCCGGCGACCGATCGCCCGTCGATGAGCGTGCTCCGACGACGGTCCTGGCGGTGGTCTCGAGTACGAGCGGTATCACCGGGAGATTGCCGGCGACGCGAATCGAAAACGGATCGTAAAACGGCACTGCAGGCCTGTGTGAACCGTGCTTTGGGGACGTCCGTTCGCGTGGGACCGGGCGATTACTCGACGAGGTCCTCGAACTCCGGCAGGATTTCGTCGTCCTCGTCGGACGACGACGTCTCGTCGTCCTCGGTGTCAGGAGTGTCGGACGAGTCGGCGTCGGCTGATGACTGCTCCTCGGTCTCTTCGACCTCGTCGTCCTCGTCTTTCAGGACGTCGACGCGGGTCACCTCGAGCGGGATGTTTTCGAGCCGCTGGCCGATCTCCTTGCGTGCGATGCGCGAGGCGTGTTCCTCGCGCTCGACGTTGAAGACGGTCATCTCGAGTTCGAGGGCGACGAGCGCCTCGTCCGCAGCGATGAACGCGGGCGGGAGTTCCTCGCCCGATGGGGAGGTCCGCTCGCCCATGTTGATCTCCACGTAGTTCAGGTCAGGGTTCAGCATCTCGCCCGTCTTCGAGATGGCGATCCGAATCGCCTCGTCTTCCGTCTCGACGTCGAATACCGGCACGGCAGCTTCGACGACAACCCTGCAGTTCATACATGGTTATTGTATCGCATCCGGTATGAAGGTTCGCCTCGCGTGACCGAGAATCGGGCGGCAACGACGATACGGACCTCCTGTCCGTCAGTTCCGGCGCATCCGGAGATGGGTTGTGGGTGCCTGGGTACAGCAATCTGGAGAGTCAATGGGTCGGAGCAGGGCCGTCCGAGTACCACCGGGCGAGATCCCGCTTCGAAAGGCCCAAGCCGTCGCTCGCCAACTCTCCGGCGAATGCAATCGGGTGCGATCCCTGTCGCCGACTTCGCTGGTGGGCTCGACCTGTACCGAACCCTCGAGAGCGGGCAGAGCTACCTCTGGCGTCGATCGGACGGCGAGATGTACACCGGCGAGCCGGCACCCGGAGCGTGGTACTACACCGTCATCGACGGGGCCGTCGCGGGCCGCGCCAGCGACGGCTCGCACGTCGAGTCGGCTTCCGACGCCGTGATCCGCGCCCGAGTGCAAGACGGCAGGCTGGAGTGGCAGTCGTCGATCGATGCCGAATCGCTCCTGCGCCGACTCCTCCGACTGGACGACGACCTGGACGCGATCGCCGCGTCGGCCCCCGACGATCCGCTCGTCCGGGAGGCCTACGACGCCCATCGGGGCATGCGACTGGTCGAGGATCCGCCCTTCGGGACGCTGATCTCCTTTATCTGCTCAGCCCAGATGCGCGTGAGCCGCATTCACTCGATGGTCTCGACGCTGGCCCGCGAGTACGGCGACCCGATCGAGTTCGACGGCGAAACGTGCCACGCCTTTCCGACGCCGGACCAGCTCGCGACCGCGACCGAGGCGGAACTCCGGGACCTCGGACTCGGCTATCGCGCCCCCTACGTCGTGCGGACGGCCGAGATAGTCGCCGACGGCGAGGCCCACCCCGCCGAGGCCCGGGCGCTCGAGTACGAGGCGGCCAGAGAGTACCTGACGCAGTTCGTCGGCGTCGGCGACAAGGTGGCCGACTGCGTCCTGCTGTTCTCGCTCGGCTTCGACGAGGCCGTACCCCTCGACACGTGGATCAGGTCGGCGATCGAGGAGTACTACCCCGACTGCGATCGAGGCTCGTATGCGGCGACGTCGCGGGCGATACGCGATCGGCTGGGCGGCGAGTACGCGGGCTACGCCCAGACGTACGTCTTTCATCACCTCCGGACCGGCGAGTGAACGTCCTACGCGAGCAGATGAAACGCCGAGTTCGACGCACGCGGTGCAGTCTGGATCGGGTTCGTCCTTCGGAGTGGGGCTCCTGACCGGCCGGATGATCCGCGGCGCTCGCCGATACGAAGCGGTTTCCTGACTGGCCGTCTGCCACCCACTCCCCCGCTGGCGATCGGTCGGCACCGCCGGCCCGTTCACGCTACTCGTCGTAGTCCTCGCGGCCGGTCACCGCCCAGTAGGCCTGCGACGCGATCGTCACCGCGAACACGACCCCGAGGACGGCGGCGACGCCGATCGCGACCGATTCGCCGAGCAGGTAGTACGCGAGGCCGCTCGCGACGAGCA
Organism: Halosolutus sp. YCN4; assembly: GCF_059736495.1. Lineage (NCBI taxonomy): Archaea > Methanobacteriati > Methanobacteriota > Halobacteria > Halobacteriales > Natrialbaceae > Halosolutus > Halosolutus sp. YCN4. The sequence continues at coordinate 411,097 of NZ_JCASSM010000001.1, forward strand.
GGAACGCGATCGACCCGACCAGCAACTCGACCAGTTCCCGGAGCGTGGCACGCCGGCCCGAGACGTCGAGGAATTCCTCCTCGAAGCGATCGATGAGCCCCATCAGAAAAACTCCTCCAGCGTCCGCTGATCGCGTTTCAGCGGCCGTGCGCGATAGCCGTACTCCGTCGCCAGGTGGTCCGCGAACGCCTCGTCGAAGCCGTGGTGCGTGTAGACGACCTCGGGGTCGATCTCGCGAACCGTCGCGACGAGTTCGTCGAAGTCGCAGTGGTCGGTCAGCGGGAAGACGACGTCGTAGTTGCCGCGATACAGGAAGGAGTCGTCGACGGCCCAGCCCGAAAAGCCCACCTTCAGCCCGTTCTCGCGATCGACCGCCCGCTCGACCCACTCCGATCGGGCCTGGTTCGACGGCAGGATCACGATCTCGTCGGCGAGTCCCCGCAGGGAGTCGTACGGCCGCCCCGGGAACGCGAGGTCGGTCGCCGACTCGATCGCCCGCGTGACGTCGTGGATCGCGTCCGAGACGAGGATCTCGCGATCGGTCGCGTTCCCTGCGAGCCACTGGAGTTTCTGGGCGCGTCCCAGCGAGTACCCGAAGAGGAACAGCGGTCGATCGTCGTTGTCCTGGAGCCAGTCCGCGATCGCCCCCTCGAGTTCCGACTGGGCGGGAAACCGGTACGCGGGGCTACCGTAGGTGGTCTCGATCACGAGCACGTCGGCGTCGACGGCCGCGGGATCGAACCCCTCGAGATAGCACCGATCGCGCGTCGAGACGTCGCCGGTGTAGCAGTAGCGGCGGCCGTCCGCGTCCGAAAGCAGGGCCGCCCGGGAGCCGACGACGTGGCCCGCCGGCACGAGGTCGATTCCCGGCGCGCCCTCGACGAACTCGAACTCCGTGCCCGTCCGGGCCGCGGCGATCGCCGCCGTCTCGGCCGAACAGACCACGGTCTCGGGGGTCGATCGGAACGTGTGATCGGCGTGGGCGTGACTGACGACGTTGATCTCGCCGACCGCGCTTCGCGCATCTGCGACGACGTGAGTGTCGTCGCCCGCGAACTCGAAGTGGATCCCGTCCCGGTGGCGTACGGTCACTGTAGGCGAGTAGGGACTGGAACACCGTCGGGTTGTCGCTTCTGCGGTCCCGATGGACCGGTCGGGGTCGCGTCGCGCGAGTTCCGATCGGTGCAGTGCATTCGTTTCGTGGACATCAGCACGAATGCCTTTCAGCGGATCAGGGACGGGGACACGACCGCACCAAAGCGGAACGGCACGATCGGAATCGTGTAGCGGTCGACCCAGATCTTTTTGTAAATTATTTCCATTACCACACATAGCTGTCCGGGTCTCATCGAGAAATATGCTCTCTATGAGGGTATTTGAGCGACTATAGAACGATCGCATCCCAACAGATATGTATTATTCACACCATACTATTCGACGATGAGGTCTCTGGTGAATCACCGTCGTTCGTCCCGTCCGTTCTCGCGCGCATTCGGCCGTACCGGCAACGCCGTGACTGTCTCGACGCTCGTGAGCGTCCTCGCTCGTCAGCCCACGCGATGACGCTGTACGACCGCGTCGCGGACCTCCCGCTGACGATCGCGGCCTCGGAACGAACCAGCCGTCGCCGGAGGATCTCGGACGGATCCACCCGCGTTACGTCGACGTTCGTCCTGCTTTCGGGGGACGAGTTCGGCGCCGGCGAAGACGTCACCCGCGAGGCCGTCGACCACGAGGCGTTGCCCGAACCGCCCGCGTTCGACTTCGCGGGCGAGTACACGTTCGACGAGTTCTCCCGGTCGCTGGACGACGTGGACCTCTTCCCGACGAAGGAACCCGAACGCGAGGTGTCACGGAACTACCGGCGCTGGGCGGTCGAGAGCGCCGCGCTCGACCTGGCGCTCAAGCAGAACGACGAGACGCTCGCGTCGCTGCTCGATCGCGACCGATCACCGGTCCGGTTCGTCGCCAGTACCGGGCTGCCGGACGGCGATCTGTCGCGCATCGAGGAGACGCTCGCGGCCAATCCCGACTGCGAGTTCAAACTCGATCCGTCCGCGGAGTGGACCGCGGGGACGTTCGCGACGCTCGCCGCGACCGGTGCGGTTCGCGTGCTCGACCTCAAGGGGCAGTACGAGGGGACGGAGCCGGACCTGCCGCCGGATCCCGCGCTCTACCGGCGGGTCTTCGACTCGTTCCCAGACGCCGTCGTGGAGGACCCGGCGGTCACCGACGACGTCCGGGACCTTCTCGCGGCGAACGCGGATCGTCTCTCGTGGGACGCACCGATCCACGGCGTCGACGACCTTCGCGAGCGGCCGTTCGAACCGGCCTGGTGTAACGTCAAGCCGTCGCGGTTCGGAACCGTCCGATCGCTGTTCGAGACGATCGAGTACTGCGAGGACCGCGAGATCGACATGTACGGCGGCGGTCAGTTCGAACTCTGCGTCGGGCGCGGCCACATCCAGTTGCTCGCGTCGCTGTTTTACCCCGACGGCCCGAACGACGTCGCGCCGCGATCGTACAACGAACCGGAGGTCAGAACGGAACTGCGCCGGAGTCCGCTCGAACCCCCCGAAGACCCGGTCGGCATGGAGTGGAAACAACTCGATTGAGGCGGCGCGAGGCGCGACCGAGGCAGGGGTTGGCCGAACGACAGGCGCCGATCGGACACGACGACCATGATTTTTGCCGATCGCAGTCGATAACTCGCACATGACCGATCGAACCCGCGCTCACGTCTTCGTCTCGGGAACGGTACAGGGCGTCTACTACCGGGCGACGACGCGCGATACGGCCCGCGAGCACGGCGTCGACGGCTGGGTGAAGAACTTAGACGACGGACGCGTCGAGGCCGTCTTCGAGGGGCCCGAGGACGCCGTCGAGTCGCTGGTCGAGTTCTGTCACGAGGGCAGTCCCGCGGCCGACGTCGACGACGTGACGGTCGAGTACGAGGAACCGCAGGGAGCGGACGGGTTCGAAATCCGGTACTGATCGGCACCCTCACGTCCGGTACGACCGCACCGCCGAGAACTGGGAACGGGGACGTGCTCCGCCGCCGGAGAACCCGATCGCCCGGGTCAGTAGGTGAACAGATCGACGCCGCCGGTGACGCCGACGACCTGTCCCGTGACGAAACTCGCCTGCTCGCTGGCGAGGTAGGCGACGAGGTTCGCAACGTCCTCCTCCCGACCGAGGTGGCCCGCCGGCGTCGCGCGGGCGATGTCCGCCCAGTGCGGGTTGACGTTCTCGATCTCCTCGGGGTCCATGTCGGCGAGTTGCCCGACGACGATCGAGGGGGCGATGACGTTCGACGTGACGCCGTCGGTGGCCCCCTCGAGCGCGAGCGTCTTGCCGAAGCCGACGAGTCCCGACTTCGTCGTCGAATAGGACAGTTGACCGAAACCGCCGTGGGTTCCGGCGACGGAGGACATCGAGATGACCCGCCCCCAGCCGCGATCGCACATCGCCGGGAAGACCTCCCGGGTGACGTTGTACGTCCCGGTGAGGTTGATCTCCACGTCCCGATCCCAGAGGTCCTCGTCCAGGTCGCCGGCGCGGCCGACGGCGTCGACCATCCCCGCGTTGTTGACGAGGACGTCGACCCCGCCGGTCTCCTCGCGGACGTGATCGACGGTCGCGGCGACCTCGTCGCGATCGGTCAGGTCGCACGCGACGGCCATGGCGTCCCCGCCGTCGGCCTCGATCTCGTCGGCGACGTCCTGCGCGCCATCCTCGTCGACGTCGAGGACGACCACTTCGGCCCCCTCCGCGGCGAGTACGTGACAGTCGGCGCTCCCAATTCGTCCCGCGCCCCCGGTCACGAGGGCAGTCCTGTCGTCGAGTCCGAACTCCATACCGGTTGAGATTCATGACGATGTATGTTAACGTTTCGTGAACCGGGTTCCGTAGAGGGGCGCGTTTCCACCCTCGCCGACCGGTGGGTTGATGCGCGATCCGACAGTTCACCGTGGTATGGTAACACGGGACCAGGTGTCCGGCGTCAGTTTCGGCGTCGACGAGGAGACGCGACTCGTACTCGACAGCCTCGACGAGTTCGTCGCGCAGGAGGTCGATCCGATCGAGTTCGAACTGGGCGAGACGTGGTCGAACCCCCGGCTTCGCCACCGGCCGGACGGGCGCTACGTCGACGAGGTGGTCGACGCGATCGATCGGATCCGCAGTCGGAGCGCCGACGCGGGGTTCATGGCCCGGATCCTCCGGATCGTCGAGGGCACCGACGAGATCCAGTTGAACACGATCGCCGATCAACTCGGCGTGAACTGATACTCGCGATCGGATAGGGCAGGCCAGTCTCGAATTGCTTACGAACACCACGAAAGCCCCTGACCCGCTCGACCTCCCGAGGCTCGCTGCGCGCCTCGCTTCGTCCGGTGCTTACTTCGCCTGGGAAGGATCGATCGGGTCAGCCCCTTTCATTCCCACCCGCGGTGGCCTGTCCGACCAGCCGTCACGGGCGGGAATGAAAGGGGCTGGCGGCTCCGGGAAGACGGACGACGCAAGCACTACAGCGAACGAAGTGAGCGAAGCGCACAGCGAGTCCATCGACCGGAGCCGCCAGGGGCTTTCGTGGTGTTTGCAGGTCCTACAAATTACTCGCGATCGGCGCTGAAAGCGTCGTCTCGGAACGCGATAGATGGGGCCTCAGATGCGCTCGACGATCGTCGCGATCCCTTGCCCGAAGCCGATGCACATCGTCGAGAGGCCGACGTCCCCGCCGGTCCGCTCGAGTTCGTGGACGAGTTTCGTGAGCAGGGCCGATCCGGTCGCGCCGAGCGGGTGGCCGTGGGCGATCGCACCGCCGTTGACGTTCGTCCGCTCACAGAGGTCCTCCCGGGGTGCGTCCATCTCGTCGAGCCACGCCGCGACGACGGAGGCGAACGCCTCGTTGACCTCGAACAGGTCGACGTCGTCGATCGTGAAGTCGGTCTTCTCGAGGACGCCCTCGGTCGCGGGGATCGGCCCGGTGAGCATCGTGACGGGGTCGACGCCGACGACCTCGGTCTGGACGATGCGGGCCATCGGCTCCCAGCCGTGCTCGTCGGCGGCGTCGCGACTCGTGACGAGGACCGCGCTCGCGCCGATCGAACCCCCACTGCTCGGCGATCCGCTCCGCACTCTCGCCCTGCTGGACGAGTTCGTCGTAGTGCTCGAAGTAGGTCTCCGTCACGCCGCCGAGGTCGCTCCCCATCGGGATGCGAGTCATGTGCTCGACGCCGCCGGCGACGATCGCGTCGTGTGCTCCCGTCGCGATCGCGCCCGCGGCGAAGTTGATCGCCTGCTGGCCGGAGCCGCACATCCGATTCAACTGAACGCCCGGCACGTCGTCGCCCCAGCCGGCGACCAGCGGGGCGATCCGCCCGACGTTGCCGCCCTGCTCGTCGATCGGGCTCACGCAGCCGTAGATGACGTCCTCGATCGTCCGCTGTGGGTCGAATCCCAGTCGCTCCTCGAGCGCGAGCAACGGCTCCGCGGCGAGGTCCTGCGGGTGCATCTCGGCGAAGGCTCCGTCTCGCGCCCCGAACGGCGTCCGTACTGCGTCGACGATGACAGCTTCTCACATACGGCATTCGTCAGCATCCATCACAAAGTACACTTCGGGACCCGGAACCCCAATCGGCACGTCTCGCGCAACGAGTGAACGAGAACACAACGTAACGCAACCACCGCGGGCGTCCGCAATCTTGAACGGCCGTCCGGTCGAATCCCCGCGTATGATTACAGGCGAGCGGATGGGAGCCGTCGACGAGAACGCCGCCGCGCTCGGCGTCCCGCGAAAGCAGTTGATGGAGTCGAGCGGGAACGCCGTCGCCCGACAGGTCCGGGCGATCGCGGATCCCGGCGATCGGATTGCCATCGTCGCGGGACGGGGGAACAACGGCGGGGACGCGTTCGTCGCCGCCCGCTTTCTGGACGCGTACGACGTGACGACGATCCTGCTCGGCCGATCGGCGGCGATCGGGACCGAGATCGCCCGCGAGAACTGGGACGCGCTCCAGCGGGCCGACTACGAGACCCGCGAGGTGACCGACTCGCGGACCTTCGACCTGCCCGACTGCGACGTAATCGTCGACGCCATGCTCGGGACCGGGATCAGCGGCGAGTTGCGCGAGCCAGCCGCCACCGCCGCGGCGGCGATCAACGAGTCCGACGCGACCGTCCTCGCGGTCGACGTCCCCTCCGGATTCGACGCGGACGGCGGTGACCACGCCGAAAACGGCGTCGCGGCCGACCACGTCGTCACCTTCCACGACGAGAAGCCCGGCCTCGCCGACCTCGACGCCGCCGTGACCGTCGCGGACATCGGCATCCCGGCGGCGGCGGAACGGTTCGCCGGCCCCGGCGACGTTCGACTCGCCCGCCCGGCCGATCGCGACGGCCGGCCGTACATCATCGGCGGCGGCCCCTACACGGGCGCGCCGGCGCTGGCCGCACAGGCGGCGCTGCGGGCCGGCGCGGAACTCTCCTTCGTCGCCGCACCCGACGTCGTCGCCCGGGAAATACAGGGGTACGCCGAGGATCTCATCGTCCAGCCCTACGAGGAGGACCGCCTCACGCCCGATCGGGCCGAAGAGCTCCTCGAGGTAGCCACGCAGTACGACAACGTGGTCGTCCTGGGGCCGGGGCTGGGGACCGCCGACGAGACCCTCGAGGGCGCTCGTCGGTTCCTCGAGTCCTACGATGGGAGGGTGGTCGTCGACGCCGACGCCCTCGCGGTCGTCCCCGACGTCGAGACCGACGCGACGCTGGTCTGTACGCCCAACCGGGGCGAACTCGCGCGGATGGGCGGGCCGGAGACCGACGACCTGGCCGCCGTCGCCGACGAGATCGAGGCCTTCGCGGCGGACCTCGGCCACGTCGTCCTCGCGAAGGGGGCCGACGACGTCGTGACCGACGGCGATCGAACGCGGATCAGTCGCTCCGGAACGGTCGGCATGAAAGTCGGCGGCACCGGCGACACGCTCGCGGGAATCGTCGCGGCGCTCCTCGAACACGCGGACCCGATGGACGCCGCGACGGCGGCCGCCCACGTCAACGGACTCTCCGGCGAACGCCTCGCCGAGCGCGACGAACACGGCTTCCTCGCGTCGGATCTGCTCGCGGAGATCCCCGCGGTCCTGTGGGGTGAGACGGATGAGTGAGGACGCCCCGGCCGACGACCTCACCCACACCACCGCTGAGGGCGACGTCCAGATGGTCGACGTCGGCGACAAGCCCGACAGCGATCGCCGGGCCGTCGCGGCCGGCGAGATCCGCCTCCGGCCGTCGACGATCGAGGCGATCCGCGACGACGAGATCGGGAAGGGCGACGTGCTCGCGACCGCCCGCGTCAGCGCGATCCAGGCCGTCAAACACACCTGGGAGACGATCCCGATGTGCCACCAGATCCCGATCACGAACGTCGACACCGCGTTTGATCTGGGCGACGATCGGGTCGAACTCGAGGTGGCCGTCGAGACGACCGGCAAGACGGGCTGCGAGATGGAGGCCCTGGAGGGCGTCACGACCGGGCTGAACGTCGTCTGGGACATGGTCAAGGCCGTCGAGAAGGACGAAGACGGCCAGTACCCCGAGACGGCGATCGAGAACGTGCGGGTTCTCGCGAAGGAGAAACGTCGCGAGTCCGATCGTGACGCCTGACGCGGATTATACTCCGTCCGAGTGAATCGCCCGGTCGGACGAGATCGTGACCTCTAGAGGTCCATCCCGCCGTTGACGTCGATCACTTCGCCGGTGACGTACGAGGAGTTCTCGCTCGCGAGGAACTGGACGACCGCCGCGATGTCCTCGACCTCGGCGAGTCGCTCGAGGGGGATCCCGGCGATGATCCGATCGAGGACCTTGTCCGGGACGGATTCGAGCATGTCGGTGCGCGTGAAGCCGGGGGCGACGCAGTTCGCCGTCGACCCCCCTTTCGCGAGTTCGAGCGCGATCGTCCGGGTGAACCCGAACATACCGCTCTTGGCGGCGGCGTAGTTCGCCTGGCCGAAGTTCCCCTGCTTCCCGACGACGCTCGAGATGTTGATCAATCGTCCCTCGTGAGCGTTCCAGATGTCGTCGTAGAACACCTGGGTACAGTTGAACATCCCACCGAGGTTGACGTCCATCACGCGATCCCACTCCTCGCGAGTCATCTCCGTGAACTGTTCGTCGGCGGTGATTCCCGCGTTGTTCACCAGCACGTCCGCGGGCCCGAACGCCTCGTGGCAGACCTCGTGCATGTGTTCGACCTCGTCGCGTTCGGAGACGTCCGCCTGGGCCGCGACCGCCTGACCGCCCGCCGACTCGATCGCGTCGACGGCTTCGTGGGCCGGCCCTTCCGACGATCGGTAGTTGACGACCACGTTCGCACCCCTTTCGCCGAGGTACTCCGCGATGCCCCGCCCGATGCCGCGTGCCGATCCCGTGATGACACAGGTGCGTCCCTCCATAGACATACGGGACCGTTCCACCTCCGATACTAAATAACGACCTGTGGGATACCAGAACATACAGCAATTCGAACGTGTTTCCGGTCGGACCTTCCGGATGCCAGGCACCGACCCCGGACCGGCTACCGGTCCGCGGCCTGCTCGATCCAGTCTTCGATCCGACTCGGCGAGATTCCGGTCTCGGTCGCGAGGTCGGCGACATCGGCGGCCGCGAGATCGTCGAACGTCTCGATGCCGGCCTCGGAGAGATCCGTCGCGTAGGCCTCGCCGACGCCGGTGAGGTCGGTGAGATCGTCCGCGGAGTCTTCGACGATCTCCTCGTCGGTGACGTCCTCGGCGATGTCCTCGTCGACGGCCATCTCTCCGGGTTCCGCGGGCGTTTCCTGGACGTCGTCTTCGGCGCGTTCGGCGATCTCTTCGTCGGAGCGCGCTTCACCGGGGAGGTCGTCGGCCCTCCGCTCGACGGTCGCGCCGCCATCGGTCAGGTCCTCGGCACCGTGCTCGTCGCCCGCGACGTCCTCGGCGAGCGCGGCGTCCGGTTCGTCGGACGTCGGCGTCCCGGTGTCGGCTGCTTCGGCTTCCTCCTCGACGACCGATCGCGCCTCGAACCAGTCGCAGACGTCGGGCCAGAGTTCGGCGTGGCTCCGCGAGGAGACCGACATTCCGATGTGCCCCGTCGCGAACTCCATGATCTCGGTGTCGTCGGAGGGGATCTTCTCGTTGAACGGCTTGGAGGCCCCCGGCGGGATCAGGTGGTCGTACTCCGCGACGATCTGGAGGACCGGCATGTCGATGTTGGTGATGTCGACGTGCTTGCCGTTCAGGTGGAGTTCGTTCTCGTACAGCTTGTTCTCCTGATAGATGTCCTCGATGAACTCCTCGTACGCGCCGCCAGCGACGTCGATCCCCTCTCCGAGCCAGCGCTCCATCCGGGCGAAGTTCTCGACGAAGTCCTCGTCCTCAAGGTTGTCGTAGAAGCGGACGTACTTCGTCAGGTTGTTCGCGATCGGATCCATCAGCGCGAACCCGATGTCGAGGAACTCCGCGGGCACGTTGTCGAAGGTCTCGGTCACCGTCTCGGGGTCGTAGTAGTCCTCAGCCCCCCAGAGTTCGAGGACGCCGCCGTCGCCGGCGAAGCAGAGACCGGCGGCCATCAGGGCGAGGTTCTCGACCTTCTCGGGGTAGAGCGAGGCGTACATGGCCGACTTGGTGCCGCCCATGCAGTAGCCGAGGATGTTGATCGCGTCCTGCCCGGAACGATCGCGCACGACGTCGACGCAGTTGTCGATGTACCGGTTGACGTAGTCGTCGAGCGTGAGCGATCGATCGAGCTTCGAGGGCTCGCCCCAGTCGACCATGTAGACGTCGAAGCCGGCCTCGAGCAGCGTCTGGACGACCGATCGGTCCGACTGGAGGTCGAGGATGTACGGCTTGTTGATCAGCGCGTAGACGACGAGGATCGGAATGTCGTGTTGCTCCTCGGTCATCGGCTCGTAGTGGAGGAGCCGAAGCTTGTTCTCCTCGTAGACGACCTCGCTCGGGGTCTGACCGACCTCGACGTTCTCGAGCGTCTCGGTGCGATCGGGTGCGATCCGGCCCTTGTCGGCCAGATCCGCCGCGTTTTCCCAGGCCTGGCGTTGCATGTCCAGGACGGTTGTGTACGGGTTGATCATTGCTCGTCGAGGTGTTCGAGGACGCGGTCGAGTTTTTGCTCGACGGCGTGCTGACGACGCTCGAGTTCGACGAGGCGGTCGCCGATCTCCACGACGTCGCCCTCGGTCGCGAAGCCGAGGCTGTGCAGCGTCTCCTCGGCGGCTTCGTCGGCCTGCTGCTGGAGTTCGAGGACGTCGCCGACCGTTTCCCCGGTCATCTTGGCGAACGCCGTCGTCGACATGACTTCCTTGAACGCCTCGTTGGCCGTGTTGAGCCAGACGTCACGGAACTCCTCCATCTCGACGTCTTCGCCCTCGAGCGCGTCGTTCATCCGCTCGACCATCTGCTGGGAGGCGTTCATCCACGTCTCGTAGGCGCGGGCGTAGCCCTCGACGCCGTCGGAGATCTCGTTCTCCTCGCTGACCTCGCCGACGGCTTCCGACCAGCTCTCGACGAACTGGGCCTGGGCCTCCATGTTGTCCTCGAGCGATTCGATGAACTGTTCGTTCCACTGTTCGACGAGTTCGTTCCAGTTCTGCGCCTGGGGCTGCTGTGAGTCTGCCATTGGCTAAAATTGGGGAGCTAGTGTGAAAAGGCTGAGGCTACGTTACGCCGAGACGTCGAACTCGTCGGCCGCCTCTTCGACGTTTTCGGCGACGGCCGTCACGTTCTGCTCGACCTGCTCGTGGGCCTCGAGGAAGGCGTCGAACGAGGAGTCGACGACCTCGGAGTAGTTGCCGGCGAACTCGTCGTAGGCGGCTTCGGACTCCTCCATCGCGTCGAGGACGGCCTCGAGCGACTGCGACTGGGCCTCGGTGGCGGCGTCGAAGCTCTCGTCGACGAGTTCGCGAGCCTCGTCGAAGTCTGCGGCCTCTTCGGGGAGCGAGGCTTCCATCGCGTCGAAGTACGCGTGGATCGCACCCTTCGTGAGTTCGGCGTTGGACTCGAACATCGCGCCCGAGGTCTGGACGGCGTCGGAGACGGCGCTGATCGAGGTCTTCTGGGCCTCGAGGGCGTCGTGGGTGAGGTTCTGGGACTGTTCGACTGCGGTGCGCTGTGCGTCGAAGACGGCGGTGAATGGGTTCTGGGTCATGGTTATTCGTCTCGGTTGCGTTTGACGGGGACGACGATCGTCTGGACGATATCGCCCTCCTCGATGTCGAGGGCTTCCCGTTCCGGGCCGGGAATGCTGATCCGACCGCCGCTCTGGACGCGAGCCTTGAACGTCGCCGTTCCCATGTTCATCGGGCCGAGTGCGGACGATCCCTCGAACGGGTTCGCTGAACTCGCCTGCATCAACTGTCGCATCATCTCCTGCTGGGATTCGGCGACCTGCTCGCCTGCCTCCTGCATCTGTTCGGTGAACATCGCAGGCGGGAACCAGAGCGATCGGTCGGAGTCGTCCGTCATCACCTGTACGGAGGTCCCCGATCGTAATAAAGGTTGCCCCCAGAAACCATCTGATGCCATGAGATGGAACACATGGTATTTCGTGGCCCAGAGAGTATCGGGTGGCGCACCCGTCCCGGCCGCGAAGTCCGGGGTCGGCGAGGACGAAGTCGTGTGCTGCGAGTCCGCGATAGGAGTCACGTGGAGGCGAGTCCGCGATGACTGTCGGCCGATTCCGGAATCCGGATCGCCACCCGGCCTACGATCGAACCGCGGTACGGGATCGGACTGAAAGCCGGTAAAACCGGATTTCGGAGAGTAAGTGCGGTTTGCTTCGGCCAAAGAAGTCATAACCCCCACACGCTTATGCGCGGGTAGATGTCACACCAGAACTCTGGGGGGAGTAACTTCGCTGCCATGACGAACGCGTGGACGGCGATGACCCAGACCCTCCTGCAGAGTGCGACAGCCGCGAACCGCGCGGCGGTCTCCGCCATGCTGCCCCCCTCCGATAGCGAGGACCGTACGGACAGCGACACCGTTCCCGGGTCCATTCCCTCGATCGATCACTCGAGCCTCGACTGGCAGTTCGATCGGACCGTCGACGATCCGGACCAGATCAGCGTCGGCGACGCCGTGACCTTCGAGAAGGTGCTGTCCGACGAGGACGTTCGCGCGTTCGCCCACGTCAGCGGCGACACGAACCGCCTTCACCTGGACGAGGAGTTCGCCGCCGGGACGCGCTTCGGCGAGCGCATCGTCCACGGGACGCTCGTCTCCGGCCTGATCAGCGCGGCGCTGGCCCGACTCCCCGGTCTCACGATCTACCTCTCGCAGGACCTCGAGTTCAGCGGCCCCGTCGGCATCGGCGATCGCGTCTCCGCCCGCGTCGAGGTCGTCGAGGACCTCGGCAACGACCAGTACCGCCTCGAGACGGTCATCCGGAACGAGGACGACGACGCGACGGTGATCAACGGCGAAGCCGTCGTGCTGATCGACGAGATCCCGGCGGACGACGACTAACCGCCGGTTCGACCTCCTGCCGGAGTCCCCGTTCTCGCCGTGACTCGATCGCCGCCAAGTCACGGGACCGACCGTCCCCGATTTCGCGGCCCGGCCCACGGATGGCGGACGACGCTCCTTCTCGGACATATAAGTAGTTCCTCGCGGAACGGGCCACCATGACACTGTTCGGGACAGCAGGCATCCGGGGTCCAGTCGAGGAGGTTACGCCGTCGCTCGCGCTCTCGGTCGGACAGGCGGCGGGCGATCCCGGAACGACGTTCGTCGTCGGCCGCGACGGTCGGGAGACGGGGCCGGCGCTCGCGGCCGCGATGGAGGCCGGCCTCGAGAGCGCCGGTGCGGACGTCCGCCGCGTCGGCGTCGTCCCGACGCCCGCGCTCGCGTTCGCCTCGCGCGGACGCCGGGGCGTGATGCTCACGGCGAGCCACAACCCGCCCGAGGACAACGGCATCAAACTCTTCGCGGACGGCGTCGAGTACGACCGCGACGCCGAACGGGCGATCGACGACCGCGTCACCGGCGAGGACAGCGGCATCGCGCCGTGGGACGAGTGGGGCGAGTCACGTCGCGACGAGATCCTCGATCGGTACCGCGAGGCCGTCGCCGCGTACGTGCGCGATCGATTCGCGGGCGACGGCGAGTCCGCGACGCCGACCGATCGGCCGCTCGCAGGGCTGTCGGTCGCCGTCGACTGCGGCAACGGCGTGGGGGCGCTCGCGACGCCGCAGGTCCTCGACCGACTCGGCGCGGACGTGGTCGGCGTCAACGCGTCCGTCGACGGCCACTTCCCGGCCCGGCCGAGCAAACCGACCCCCGAGACGCTCGCCGAGTTCTCCGCGTTCCTCGCCGCCGGCGCGTTCGACCTCGGACTGGCCCACGACGGCGACGCCGATCGGCTCGTCGTCCTCGGTCCCGACGGCGACGTGATCCACGAGGATACGGTCCTCGCCGTGGTCGCGGCCCACTACACGGCCGAGAGCGAGGCCGACGACCCCGTCGTGGTCACCACCCCGAACGCCTCGGCCCGCATCGACGAGCGGGTCCGCGAGGTGGGCGGGCGCGTCGAGCGGGTTCGCCTCGGCGCGCTCCACGAGGGGATCGCCAGGGAGCGCGATCGGGGCGGCCCCGAAACCGAGGTCGTCTTCGCCGCGGAACCCTGGAAGCACGTCCACACCGCGTTCGGAGGCTGGATCGACGGCGTCGCGAGCGCCGCCACGGTCGCCGCGCTCGTCGCCGACGTCGGCGACACCGACACGCTCCGGGCGCCGATTACCGAACGACCCTACCGGAAGGTCAGCGTCGACTGTCCCGATGCGGCCAAGGCCGACGCGATGGCCGAACTCGAAACGGCCCTCCCGGACGCGTTCCCGGAGGCGACGGTCGACACCGACTACGGCATCCGCCTGGAATTCGCCGATGCGTCCTGGCTCCTGGTCCGTCCGAGCGGAACCGAACCGTACGTCCGGCTCTACGCCGAGAGCGACGACGTCGACACCCTGATCGACGACGCCACCGAGCACATCGAGACGGCGGTTGCAACCGTTAGCTCGGCGTGAGAGGCCGGATTTCGTTCCCCTCGAGAGTGTCCGATCGACTCGTCCGTCGTGGCCCCGATCGGCGCCGACGCACACGCCTCCGTCCTCGATCGAGTCGCCGGCCGGACGGCCCGGGTGCTCGATCGTAATGAATCGACACATGTCCGTTTCGATGGGTATAAAATGATGGTTTGCGCTAGTCTGCCCGATGGTACGAGATCGACGGACGATTTTGAAGGGAACAGCGATCGCAGGGCTCACCGCCACGGCGGGCTGTGTCGGTGGGTTCGGCGACGAAGGCAGTGCGGACGTTCAGGTCGGGATGGTGTACGCGACCGGCGGCCTCGGCGACGACTCGTTCAACGACATGGCCAAGCAGGGCGTCGTCGACGCTCGGGACGAGTTCGACCTCTCGTTCGACGAGACCGAACCGGAGGCCGCGAGCGAGTTCGACGGCGCGCAGCGCGACTTCGCCGAGTCCGGCGACTACGATCTGATCTGCTGTATCGGGTTCGCGCAGGCCGAAGCGCTCGGCGGGAACGCCCCCGAGTATTCCGACCAGAACTTCATGATCGTCGACTCGGTCGTCGAGGCCGACAACGTCCGGAACTACGTCTTCGGCGAACCGGAGGGATCGTTCCAGGTCGGTCACCTGGCGGGCCTGCTCACCACCGAGGAGTTCTCGGCCGGTGCCGGCGAGACGAATCCGGACGAAAGCGTCGTCGGCTTCGTCGGCGGCCAGGAGTCGCAGTTGATCGAGTCGTTCCAGGCCGGCTTCGAAGCCGGCGTCGAGTACGCCAACGAGGACGCCGAGGTCGTCTCGTCGTACGTCGGTGACTTCAACGACACCGCCGGCGGACAGGAGGCCGCTCGAACGATGTATCAGGACCAGAACGCGGACATCGTCTTCCACGCGGCCGGACGCACCGGCATCGGCGTCTTCCAGGCGGCCCAGGAGGAAGGCCGGTTCGCGATCGGCGTCGACGACGACCAGTCGAAGTCCAACCCGGACTTCGCGGACGTCATCCTCGCGAGCATGGTCAAGCGCGTCGACACCGCGGTCTACTCGGCGGCGGAGTCCGTCGTCGACGACGCGTTCGAGGGCGGCCAGACGGAGACGCTTGGCCTCGAATCGGAGGGCGTCGGCGCCGTCTACGGCGACGAACTCGGCGACGAGATCCCCCAGGAGATCAAAGACCAGGTCGCGGAGTCCAGACAGGCGATCATCGACGGCGAGATCGACGTCCCGAGCGAACTGTAATCGCATGACCGAGTCGGGAACGGGAACGACTGACGGGACGGGAACGTCCGAGGGAGCGGCAGGTAACTCCGCGACTCCGGACGAGACGGGTGGCGAGCTCGCCGTCCACCTCGACGGCATCACCAAACGGTTTCCCGGCGTCGTCGCCAACGACGACGTGGTCCTGCGCGTCGAACAGGGGACCGTCCACGCGTTGCTCGGCGAGAACGGCGCCGGCAAGACGACGCTGATGAACGTCCTCTACGGGCTCTACGAACCCGAGGAGGGGCGCGTCGTGGTCGACGGCGAGGAACGATCGTTCGACACGCCGCGGGACGCGATCGACGCCGGCATCGGGATGATCCACCAGCACTTCATGCTCGTCGACCCCATGACGGTCGCCGAGAACATCGCGCTGGGGAACGAACCGACGAAGTGGTTCGGTATGGCGGTCGACCGCGATCGGATCGACGCCGAGATACGGGACCTCTGCGATCGGTACGGGTTCGACGTCGATCCGACGGCGACGGTCGAGGACTTGAGCGTCGGCGTCCAGCAGCGCGTCGAGATTCTCAAGACGCTCTACCGCGGCGCGGACGTCCTTATCCTCGACGAACCGACGGCCGTCCTCACGCCCCAGGAGGTCGAAGGGCTCTACGACGTCCTCGAGGAGCTCACCGATCGGGGGAAGACGATCATCTTCATCACGCACAAACTCGAGGAGGCGACCCACGCCGCGGACGCGATCACCGTCCTCCGGGACGGGGAGTCCGTGGGGACGGTCGACCCCTCCACCACGAGTCGGACGGACCTGGCCGAGCGCATGGTCGGTCGGGAAGTGATCCTCGAGGCCGAATCCGAACCGGTCGAGACGGGCGACGTCGTGCTCTCGACCCGGGACGTGACGGTCGAGGACGCTCGCGGCGTCGAGGTCGTCTCCGGGATCGATCTCGACGTTCGCGCCGGCGAGATCGTCGGCATCGCGGGGGTCGACGGCAACGGGCAAGCCGAACTGATCGAGGCGATTACCGGCCTGCGAACGCCCGAGACGGGGACGATCCGCTACGAGGACCAGGACGTCACGGAGTGGCCCCGCCGCCGGCGGATCGAGTCCGGGATGGCCTACGTTCCCGAGGATCGCCACGAGCGCGGCCTCGTCATGCCGTTCGATCTCGTCGAAAACGGCCTCCTCGGCAGTCAACGATCGCCGGAGTTCGCCGACGACGGTCGCATCGACTGGGAGGACGTCCGCGACCACACCGAAGAACTCATCGAAACCTACGACGTCCGCCCGCCGGATGCCGACGCCGCTGCCCACTCGTTCTCCGGGGGCAACCAGCAGAAGTTCATCGTCGGTCGCGAGTTCGAGCGCGATCCGTCGCTGGTCGTCGCGACCCACCCAACCCGGGGCGTCGACATCGGGTCGACAGAATTCATCCACGATCGACTCCTCGAACTCCGGCGCGAGGGGGTCGCAATCTTGCTCGTCTCCTCGAAACTCGACGAGGTCCGCTCGCTGTCCGATCGACTGGCGGTCATCTACGAGGGGGAGTTCATCGACGTCACCGATCCCGACGCCGTCACCGAGGAGGACCTCGGTCTGCTCATGGCCGGCCACCGTCCCGGGGCCGATCGTGCCGACGACGGCGGCGACGGTGCGACCGGCGACCTCGAGGGTGAGACCCGATGAGTGCAGCAAAAGAGCGATTCGAACGGCTTCTCGAACGGCTCGTCCGGGCGTCGGTCCTCGAACGGGTCGTCATCAGCCTCGCGGCACTGCTGGCCGCCGTCCTCGTCGGCGGCGTGCTCGTGTTCGTCTCCGGCGGTTACGCCTCCTGCCGGGCCGGCCTCGAGCTCGCCGGCAGGACGTTCTGTTACAACCCGATGCAGGTCTACTACGAACTGTTCCTCGGCGCGCTGGGCCACCCGCTCGAGGGCGGGTGGAGCGTCACCAACTACAGCCTCGCGGAGACCCTCCAGCGGACGACGCTGCTGATCTTCGCCGGGCTGTCGGTCGCGGTGGCGTTCCGCGCCGGCCTGCTCAACATCGGGACGCAGGGGCAACTCGTCATCGGCGGACTCGCGACGGCCGTCACGGTCGTCTACGCGGGGGCAGTCGTCCCCGGCGGCTTCGTCGGGACGGTCGCCCTCATCCCGCTGGGCGTGCTCGCCGGGGCGGTCGTCGGCGGGTTGTGGGGCGCGATACCGGGGGTCCTGAAGGCCTACGCGGAGGCCAACGAGGTCATCACGACGATCATGCTCAACTTCGTCGCGGTCGGCATCACGTCGACGTTGCTCTCCTGGCAGTTCCAGGACCCGAACAGCAACAACTCCCAGACGGCGCCGGTCCCCGAGTACGCGGAGATCCCGACCGTTCCGGTCGTCGGCTTCGAGCCGCGGATGGACTTCTCGCTGCTCGCGCTCGGCTTCGCCGTCGCGCTCATCCTCGGGATCGCCTGGCTGTTCGCGCGAACCTCGTTCGGCTACGAACTGCGGACCAGCGGCATCCAGCCCGCGGCGGCCGCCTACGGCGGCGTCGACGAAAAGCGGATGACCGTCGCCAGCATGACCCTCTCCGGGGCGCTCGGGGGTATCTCCGGCGCGTTCTGGGTGCTCATGGTCCACGGCCGCTGGCTCGAGAACGTCCCCTCGATCGGCTTCGACGGCATCGCCGTCTCCGTACTGGCCGGCAACAACCCGCTCGGCGTCGGCGCGGCGGCGTTCCTGTTCGGCGTTCTCGATAGCGGCTCGAACTCGATCGGGACCGCGACGGACGTCCCGCCGGAACTCGTGGGCATCCTCTCCGGCCTGATCATCCTCTTCGTCGCGATGCCGGAGTTCTTCAGGATGCTCGGCCGACGCTACACCGACGTCGGCTCGCGGGAACCGGTGCGGGCGGACGGCGGCACCGCCGACGACGGAGGTGAGACCGATGCGTAAGCGACTCCGCGCCGCTCGCGACCAGGTGGCACAGCGCCCGCTCGAGGCGGCGATCGGAGGAAGCGTCCTCCTCCTCGCGTTCCTGTGGGTCACCCCGGCAAGCTGGCAGGCGGCGACGCTTCGGCTGGCCGTCCCGATCGCGCTCGCGGCGATCGGCGGCATCTTCGCCGAGAAGAGCGGCGTCATCAACATCGGGATCGAGGGCCTGCTCATCGTGTCGGCGTTCAGTTCGATCATCGCCGTCCACTGGCTCGGCGACGGCGCCGCGACGATGGGGCTCTCGAATCAGTGGTGGGGCCTGCTGGTCGGCGTCCTCGTCAGCGTCCTGCTGGCGCTGGTCTTCGCGATCGTCTGCATCGACTTCGAGGCCGACCAGATCATCGCGGGGTTGGCGGTCTGGCTAATCTCGCTCGGGCTCGCGCCGTTCGCCTCGCGGATCGTCTTCGGCAGTCCGAACACCGCGAACGTCACGCGCTTTGGTTCGGTGACGGTTCCGGTGCTGTCGGAGATCCCCCTAATCGGCCACTTGCTGTTCGACACGCCGCCGCAGGTGTACCTCATGCTCGTCGGCGCGGTCGCCGGCTGGTACCTGCTCTCCCGGACGGCGTTCGGACGGTGGGTCGTCGCCAGCGGCGAGAATCCGAAGGCGCTGGACACGGCCGGCGTCGACGTCCGCAAGGTCCGGTACGCCGCGGTGCTCCTCTCCGGCGTCTTCGCCGGCCTCGGCGGCGCCGGGTTCGCGCTGGGCCACCTCGGGACGTTCGCCGGCGGCGGCGACACGGCGATCGGCGGCCGGGGGTTCATCGCGATCGCGACCTATCTGCTCGCGAACTACCACCCGATCGGCGCGCTGCTCGGCTCGTTCCTCTTTGCCGGACTCAACTCGATGCAAACCGGGCTCCAGACGGCGGGCTACGCCATCCCGACGGAACTCATCCGGACGATCCCGCACATGACGGTCATCGTCGTCCTCGTGTTCGTCGGTCGCACCCGCCTCCCGGAAGCCGCCGGCGAACACTACGAGTCCGGCGAGGACTGATACCGGATCGGCGGGCGAGCGCTTCGCCCGATCCACTCGAATCCGGTTTCGGTTCCGTATACCGACGATAAAGTACTGCCCCGTCGTGACTGCAGGTATGAACCTCGATTCGATCGGCGTGATCGATCTGACGCGGCTCCTGCCCGGTCCGTACGCCACCCAGTTGCTCGCCGACCTCGGCGCCGACGTGATCAAGATCGAAGAGCCCGATCGCGGCGATTACGCGCGGGACCTGCCGCCGATTACCGACGACGGCACCGGCGCCGTCTTCGAGGCGGTCAACCGCGGGAAACGCAGCGTCACACTGGACCTGAAGCGCGAGGACGGACGCGACGCGTTCCTGGAACTCGCCGAGGACGCGGATGTCCTGATCGAGAGCTTCCGCCCCGGCGTCGTCGATCGGCTCGGAATCGACCACGAGACGGTACGCGATCGCAATCCCGACCTGGTCTACTGCTCGCTCTCCGGCTACGGGCAGGCGGGACCGTACCGCGATCACGCCGGTCACGACCTCGGCTACGTCGGCCTGGCCGGTCTGCTCGACGTGACCCGAACGGATCGCGACGAACGGCCCCGGATTCCAGGGTACCCGATCGCGGACATGGCCGGCGGACTGTCCGCCGCGTTCGCGATCGTCTCGGCCCTGCTCTCGCGGGAACTGGGGGACGCTGGCGGCACCTACCTCGACTGCTCGCTCTCGGACGCGGTGCTGTCGTTCTCGCAGGCGGTCGCGACGCCCGCCCTGTACGGCGACGAGCCCCGGCCGGGCGGCGGCTTCCTCACCGGCGGCCACCCGTGGTACAACGTCTACGAGACGGCCGACGGCCGGTACGTCACGCTCTCGGCGCTCGAACCCAAGTTCTGGCAGGCGTTTTGCGAGGCGATCGATCGCCCCGACCTCGCGTCCGTCCACGGGACCGACGACGAGGCCGAACGGGCGGCCCTCCGGGCCGAACTCGAGGACGTGTTCGCCGAGCGAACCCGCGACGAGTGGGTCGCGTTCGTCGACCCGGACGTCCCAGTCGCGCCAGTCCTGACGCCGGCGGAAGCGCTCGAGCACCCCCAGTTCGCCGACCGCGGGATGGTCAGGCGGGGCGACGACCCGGCGATCCTCTCGCCGATCAGGGGTGCGTCGCCCGCGCCGTCGGAGACGCCGGGCCACGGCGAGCACACCCGGGACGTCCTCGCATCCGTCGGCTACGACGGGGCGACGATCGAGTCCCTGCTGGACGGAGACTGATTCCGGGAGCGGCCGCCGATCGCGATCGGGTCGGTACTTTCTTCCTCGAACCCGAGATACCTCTTGCCATGAGCGCAGACGAACTCGTCGCGGCCGCCCGGGAGATCCAGTCGCAGTCGCACGTCCCCTACTCCGAGTACCGCGTCGGGGCCGCCCTCGAGACCGCCGACGGCGAGGTGTTCGTCGGCTGTAACCTGGAGAACGCGAACTACAGCAACAGCCTCCACGCCGAGGAGGTCGCGATCGCGGAGGCGGTCAAGAACGGCCACCGCGACTTTTCGCGGATCGCAGTCAGTTCCAGCCGCCGCGACGGGGTCACCCCCTGTGGCATGTGCCGCCAGACGCTGACCGAGTTCTGCGACGACGACCTCGTCGTGATCTGCGACGAGGGGGACGAAGAACCCGCCTCAGAGTACGCGCTCGGCGATCTGCTGCCGAACACGATTACGGAGGAGACGCTCGAGTAGCGCCGCTGGCCCGTGGTCCCGCTCAGTCGTCGGCCAGTTGCGTCTCGAGCCGATCGCGCAGGATCGTCCGGTGACACCGCTTCTTGTCCGTGTTCTCGAAACAGACGAGCGCGATCGACTCGCCGCTCTCCAGCCGATCGCACAGCGACTCGAACGCCGCCCAGGCGTCCGGGGATTCGTCTATGTGCTCGCGGTACCGCTCGTCGAAGTCGACCCGATCCCACGCTGCGTTGTGCGCGCCTTCCTCGCAGAGACCCTGCATCTTGAACTCCTCCTCGACGTCGTTGATCTCGTCGAGCAAGGCGGACGGCAGCCCGAGTTCGGGTACGTTCTCGTCGACGGCCGCGTGGAACCACCCGGTCGGGCTCCGGACGACGCCGACGAGCGTCGCGTCCGGCGGAACGTCGGCCCGATCGTGCTGGATCGCGGCGACGTAGGTGTCCGAGAGCGTCGCGTCTCCCATACGCGGGCTACGTCCGCCCCGCATTTATATACAGTGTCGGTGCGAAACGCCGCTATTCAATGCCAGGGGACAGCGAAGATCCCAACGCTGACGTACAGTATCACCTGGAGGTCGGCCCCGAAGACGTCGCCGACACCGTACTCTTGCCGGGCAACCCCGAACGGCTCGAGAAGATCGTCGCCCACTGGGACGACCACGACGTCGTCGCCCACCACCGCGAGTACCGGACCGCGACGGGGACCGCCGAGGGGACGCCGATCTCCGTCACCTCGACCGGGATCGGGAGTCCCTCCGCCGCGATCGCCGTCGAGGAACTCGCCCGCGTCGGCTCGGACACGTTCATCCGGGTCGGCTCCTGCGGCGCGCTCCAGGCCGAGATGGACGTCGGCGACCTCGTGATCACGACCGGGGCCGTCCGCCAGGAGGGGACCAGCGACGAGTACGTCCGCGAGGATTACCCCGCCGCAGCGGACCACGAGGTCGTCTCGGCGCTCGTCGCCGCCGCCGAACGGCTCGGCTACGACTACCACACCGGCGTGACGATGAGCGCCGATTCCTTCTACGCCGGGCAGGGCCGCCCCGGCTTCGACGGCTTCGAGGCCGCGGGCGCGGACGACCTCGTCGATCAGCTCGCCGAAGCCAACGTCAAGAACATCGAGATGGAAGCCAGCGCCATCCTCACGCTCGCGACTCTCTACGGCCTCCGGGCCGGCGCCGTCTGTACCGTCTACGCCAACCGCGAAACGGGCGAGTTCCGGACCGAAGGCGAGTCACGCGCGGCCGAGACGGCAACCCTCGCGACCCACCTGCTGGCGAAGATGGACGCGGTCAAGCGCGAGGCGGGTGTCGATCGCTGGCACGCCGGCCTCTCGATCGACTGAGACGGGTCACTCCCTGACCCGGACGATCCCGTTCTCGAACACCTTCCGGTTGGGAACGATGTACTCCTCCGAGTCGCTCTCGATCTTCGTCACGAACAGATCGACCTCCTGGACGATGCCCGACTGGTCGCCGATCTCGATCTCGTCGCCGATGCTGTACGGCTGGTTGAGCAACAGGTAGATTCCCGCCGCGCTCGAGACGAGGAAGTCCTTGAACGCGAAGGTACCGACGATCACGATCCCGGCCGCGTAGATCGTCAGCAAAATCATCAGCGCGATAACGTGGACGCCGATCTGGCCCAGCGCGATGATAAACGCCACGTAGAGGACCGAGTACTTGACGATTTTCGGAATCACCGACACCTCCGGGAGTTTGACCCCGCGGAGGTACTCGCTGACCACCAGTTCGGACTTGTCCGCGATGATGAAGCCGAGAATGAGCACGAGGACGGCAATGAACACCTGCGGGATGAACTCCGTTACGCGCAGCCAGAACGCGTTCGTATCGAGCAACTGCGCGATGTGGATCGCCGTCAGGACGGCGATCCCGTAGATGAACCACGAACTCAACCGCGCGACGATCTCGACCGTCGAGGTTCCGATCGACTGGGCGGTCCGCTCGAACGGTGTCCCTTCGACTGCGTCGGGAACGCCGGAGGCGGTGAGCAACTCCTTGTTCAGTCGGCCGACGAGATAGCCGATCACCAGCCCGAGTGCCAGCACCGCCGCTGCTATGACGGCCGGTTCGTCGATCAGCGTCTGCCAGTCCACCATATCAGTACGCCTCCGGATCGACCTCCAGGATGAGTTCTCCCGCTTTGAACGCGCGCACCAGCCCGTCGCTCTCCGAGAGCACGATCGCGATCGCGTTCGTATCGCGGGTGATGGCTCCCCCGGCCATGTGCCGCGCACCCAGCCCCTTCGGGATGTCCACGCCTTCCGCCGACGGTTCGAGGTAGCGGTACGCCGAGACGATCTTGCCCGCGTCCGAGATCACGAACGCGCCGTCGAGCCGCGAGAACTCCTTTAGCATCACGTTCACGATCGGATCGCCGACGTGAACGTGGGACTTCTCGAAGGGATTGTACGACAGCGGCCGGGACTTGTTCATCACCTTGCCCGCGTCGCCGACGACGAACAGCGCCCCGACCGGCTTCCCCTTCTGGCCCTTCTTTCCGAGTTCGATCGCCAGTTCCAGCACCGCCTTGATGACGTCCGGCTCCGCGCGCGATTTCGCGAAGAGGTCGTAGATACCGGTGTGCTGGTCCGCGCTCGCTCGCACGCGAGAGACGGTGTCGATCTCGTCGCCGAAGACGCCCGTCGCGCACGCGAGCACGTCGCCGTCCTCGATCAGATCCTGTTCGAACGCCCCTTCGATTCCGAACCGAATCCGTTCGGACATCTCGTCGAACGCGAGCGGGAGTTCGACGAACGTCTCGGCCCCCACGGCGTTTTCGGTTCCCACGACGATCAGGTCGAGATCGTCGAGATTCGAGAACCGCTCGTAGTACGACCCACTCGGCGAGAAGAGGACGACCGCGTCCACGCTCGAGAAGATGTCCCCGAACACGTCGTCTAATCCGGCCATTGCTCATAACACCCAGTCGCGCGCGAATAAACGTTGTGAAGCGTCAGACGTGTGTCCGTCGTCCGAGCGATCGGATCTGGGGGCATCCGAGCGGTTCGCCCGCGATCGTGTCGACCGATCGCGATCCGGTGGCGGATCGATCGCGGTCGATCACGTTCCGATCGACAGCGCTCGCGATCGGTTCGAGTGTTGGGATCTGGGACGCGATCGAGACCGATCGCGCGGGCCCGGATTCGAACGACAGTGCGGGACCGGATTCGAACAACGTCAGAGAACCTGCTCCCTTCGGTCGCAGAACCTCTGCCTCGTTCGAATCCGGTCGGCGATTTTTACGGCTCACGGAGTTGTTCGCCGTGAAAATGCGCGGGACCGGATTCGAACCGGCGGACCCCTACGGGACAGCGTCCTAAGCGCTGCGCCGTTGGCCTGGCTTGGCTACCCGCGCTCACGTCCCGCTTTTTTCGAATCGAGTAAGAAGCTGTCGATCCGTCCTACTCGTGTTTGACCGGTTCCTCCGGTGACCAGTCCGGGGGCACGATAAACGTCACGTGCTCCGGATCACGGAGCTGGTGGAGTTCGGCCGCCTGTTCGGCCAGCGATCGGTCCCGGTACGGCATCTCGAGACCACAGCCGGTACAGACGAGTTTGCACGTTGGTTCTTTCATAGCGGAACGCGAGCCGCAGACCGGGATCGAACGACAAGCGTCGTGCTACCCTTGGCTCTTCCCCGGCTTTAGTAGTCGTCTCCTAGTGAAATCGGCTGTGAACGGCCGTTTCCCTGAGTCGTTCGTAGCTGAACGTTGCCCCGCGTAGCTCCGTATTGGGCATCGTTTCACCGGCTCTCAGCGGACTGGGTCGACGATCCCCGGCCGTGTCCGTGGGTTTATCCCGGATGACGCGATAGGTCGTCGTATGCACAGCGCCCGGGATCGCATCGAGTACGAACCGTGGCTCGAGGAACTCGAGGCCGTCGCCGATCGCCTCGACCTCGCGGACGGGGCACGGTCGTGTGCCATCGATCTCTTTCTCGCGGACGTTCCCGAGACCGATCGATCGAAACGGGCCGTCCTCGCGGCCAGTCTCTACGCCGGGTCGCTCGTCGCCGGCGACGGGCGGACCCAGGGGGCCGTCGCCGATGCCGCGGACGTCTCGCGACTCTCGATCCAGTCGCGCTGGAAGGACCTCCTCGAATCGGCCGGGCTCGAGCCACCGCGCTGGTAGGGACCGTTTCACCGGTCAGCGGATCGCTTATCCTCGTAAGTGTACGATACGCTGACGAAACGGTCGCAGTCGATCGCGGAATTGTTCGATAGGAAATGAGACGCGCCCGTTCGAGCGCGGTGACGGGCCGCGATCGGCGGGACCGAGAACCGCGGGGCAACTCATACGGATTGCTGTAACGATTTACCGGCGCAACCGCCGCCCGGATCGCGGTTGCGCCGGAAATGACTTACAGTAAACCGTATCAGGCGTCGTCCGAGAGCAGGGCCCCGTGTTCGTCGATCTCTCCCTCGACGATCCGGGTACTCGAGATGATGTCCCCGTCCTCGGCGCGGACGTGGGGCACGACGACGACCTCGAGCGGGTCGTGCCCGCGCTCGCGTCGGATCTCGTTGATCCGCTCGCCGCCGTCGCGGGTCTCCGGCGAGACGACGAGGTAGTCGAACTGGGGCTCGGTCGCGATCCCGGTCGGCTCCTCCAGGGTCCGGATCTCGAACTCGCGATCGTACTCCGCCGCGAAGGATTCGAGTTCCGCTTCGAGTCGCCGCTCTCGTTCGTCGTACGGCCTGACCCGCCGTTCGACGTGCCGTGTCCTGGGTGCGAGCTCGTCGCTGGTCAGCCCGACGGTCACGTCTCCGAGTTCGAACGCCCGCTCGAACAGCCGTCGGTGGCCGTCGTGAACGGGGTCGAACGTCCCACCAAGCGCGACGTCCATATCCCATCCCAGTTGGGCGGAGCGTATAAAACGGTCGAATCCCCGACTTCCGGGCTGGTTCGCCGTCGGCCACGTCCGGCCGGGGATTACGACAGGTGTCGAAACTCCCCTTCGCATTGTTTTTAGTCCTGCCCCGCACTGTCACCGGTATGGGATTAGACGAGGACGCACTCGAATACCACCGGACGGATCCGCCCGGAAAGATCGAGATTTCGACCACGAAATCGACGAACACCCAGCGTGACCTCTCGCTCGCCTACTCACCCGGCGTCGCGGCCCCGTGTATGGAGATCGACGCCGACCCGACGGACGCCTACACCTACACCGCGAAGGGGAACCTCGTGGGCGTCGTCTCGAACGGCTCGGCCGTGCTGGGACTGGGAGACATCGGCGCGCAGGCCTCCAAACCCGTCATGGAAGGGAAAGGCGTCCTGTTCAAGCGCTTCGCCGACATCGACGTCTTCGACATCGAACTCGACGAGTCCGACCCGGACAAGATCGTCGAGGCGGTGAAGATGATGGAGCCGACCTTCGGCGGGATCAATCTGGAGGACATCAAGGCCCCCGAGTGTTTCACCATCGAGGAACGGCTCCGCGAGGAGATCGACGTCCCCGTCTTCCACGACGACCAGCACGGGACCGCCATCATCTCCGGTGCCGCCCTGCTCAACGCCGCCGACATCGCCGGGAAAGACCTCGAAGACCTCGAGATCGTCTTCTCGGGCGCCGGCGCGAGCGCGATCGCCACGGCCCGCTTCTACGTCTCGCTCGGCTGCAAGAAGGAGAACATCACCATGTGTGACTCCTCGGGGATCATCACCCGGGAGCGCGCGGAGCGCGGCGAGGTCAACGAGTACAAGCGACAGTTCGCCCGCGACGTACGCGAGGGCGACCTCGCGGACGCGATGGAAGGAGCGGACGTCTTCGTCGGCCTCTCGATCGGCGGCATCGTCAGCCAGGAGATGATCCAGTCGATGGCCTCGGATCCGATCGTCTTCGCGATGGCCAACCCCGATCCGGAGATCGGCTACGAGGAGGCCAAGGCGGCCCGCGACGACGACGTTATCATGGCGACCGGCCGATCCGACTACCCGAACCAGGTCAACAACGTCCTCGGGTTCCCCTTCATCTTCCGCGGCGCACTGGACGTCCGCGCGACCGAGATCAACGAGGAGATGAAAGTCGCCTGCGCCCGGGCCCTCGCCGACCTCGCCCGCGAGGACGTGCCGGACGCGGTCGTCAAGGCCTACGGCGACGAACCGCTCCAGTTCGGCCCCGACTACATCATCCCGAAACCGGTCGATCCGCGCGTGCTGTTCCGCGTCGCGCCGTCGATCGCGGAGGCCGCGATGGAGTCGGGTGCCGCCCGCACCGAGATCGATCTCGACGAGTACGAGGAGGAACTCGAGGCCCGCCTCGGGAAGTCCCGCGAGATGATGCGGGTCGTGCTCAACAAGGCCAAGAGCGATCCGAAGACGGTCGCGCTCGCGGAGGGCGAGAACGAGAAGATGATCCGGGCGGCCTACCAGATCCAGGAGCAGGGCATCGCGCTCCCGATCCTCATCGGCGACGAGAGCGAGATCCGCCAGACGGCCGCGAACCTCGGCCTCGACTTCGATCCACAGGTCGCCGACCCCTCCGTGGGTGACTACGAGGCGTACGCCGAACGGCTCCACGAACTCCGCCAGCGCAAGGGGATCACCCGGTCCGAAGCGGGCGAACTCATCGAGCACGACACGAACTACTTCGGCAGCGTGATGGTCGAACAGGGCGACGCCGACGCGCTCCTGACCGGCCTCTCCCATCACTATCCCTCGGCGCTTCGGCCGCCCCTGCAGGTGGTCGGCACCGACGAGGACGTCGACTACGCCGCGGGGGTCTACATGCTCACGTTCAAGAATCGCGTGATATTCGTGGCCGACGCGACGGTCAACCAGGACCCCGACGAGGAGGTCCTCGCGGAAGTGACCAGACAGACCGGGAAACTGGCCCGTCGGTTCAACATCGAACCCCGCGCCGCACTGCTGTCGTACTCGAACTTCGGGAGCGTGGACAACGAGGGAACCCGCAAACCGCGGCGGGCCGCGAAGATGCTCCAGAACGACCCCGAGGTCGATTTCCCGGTCGACGGGGAGATGCAGGCCGACACTGCGGTCGTCGAGGACATCCTCGAGGGAACGTACGGCTTCTCCGAACTCGAGGAACCCGCGAACGTGCTCGTCTTCCCGAACCTCGAGTCGGGGAACATCGGGTACAAACTGCTCCAGCGTCTCGGCGGCGCGGACGCGATCGGTCCCATGCTCGTCGGCATGGACAAACCGGTCCACGTCCTCCAGCGCGGCGACGAAGTCAAGGACATCGTGAACCTGGCTGGCGTGGCCGTCGTGGACGCCCAGCAGGAGTAGCAGTCGCGATCGACCGCCGTCCAACTCGGTGAAAGGCCGTCGATCCGTGGGGTCGACGAGTGGCGGCCGAACGGGACCGCCACTGTCCCCGGTTTGCCTGCTCTGGACGAACCCAGCAGAATCGTGGTTTATTTTGCTGGCCGGCGTTCTCGACACACAGAAGAACTCCACATGCACCCGACGAACCAGTCTCGAGCGCCCGGGAACGATCGGGGGCGTTCCGTCATGCCATCTCGACGGCGCCTCCTTCGACTGACCGGCGCGACGGCGGTCGCGGGCCTCGCCGGTTGTAGCGACGATACGGGGGTCCTGGACGACAGCAGTACCGGGACCGACGAGACCTGTGGTACTGGCGCGGATCCGGCCGATTCGGTCTCGGCGTACGCGACACACCCCGACGACGACGTCTCACTGTTCCGTCGCGGACTGCGTCGACTCGGGTACTACCCCGACGAAGTCGTCCCGTCGTCCGTGCGCGTCAACTGGACGTTCCCGATCAACTACGTCGGACACACCGCGGCGAAGTCGAGTCCCGTCCCGTCACCCGACGGGGAGACGATCGCGATCGCGGGCGACTCCGGGTGGGTCCACGCCTACGCGCCGACCGGGGAACTCCGCTGGTCGACGCGGACGGGTGCGACGGAACTCGGCTTTCACGGCTCCCCGGCGATCGTCGAGGACACGGTCTACATCGGCGGCTACGACGGCGACCTCTACGCGCTCGACCTCGAGACCGGCGACTTCGTCTGGCGGACGCGATCGGACGATCTCGGGGGGACGCTCGCGGTCGGGTCGAGTCCGGCCTACTACGACGGGACGCTCTACGTCATCGCGGAGTACGGATCGCCCTCGTCGGGGGCTCTCTGGGCGATCGATCCGGACACCGGCGATCCCATCTGGAGCGACGATCGCGTGTGGGGCCAGCCTCACCCGTCGCCGACGATCGATCTCGACGCGGGACGGATCCTCGCCGGGTCGAACGACGGCGTCGTCTACTGCTGGGAGTTTCCGTCCCTCGAGTTCGCCTGGGAGTTCCAGGCCGAGGCGGACGGCGAGGAGCGGGAAGGCGGCGCGTTCTACGCGGGCGCCGAAATCAAGGGGACGGTCGCCGCTCACGACGGCTACGGCTACGTCGGTTCCTGGGACGAGAGATTCTACTGCCTCGATCTCGAGGACGGGTCCCAGGAGTGGGTCTTCGAGACGGACGGGTCGATCATGTCGAACCCGGCCGTCGACGTCGACGAAGACGTCGTCTACATGGGAAGCGACGACGAGTACGTCTACGCGATCGACGCTGCGTCCGGCGACGAGTTGTGGTCGACGAACGTCGGCGGGCGCGTCATCGGTGCCCTCTCCGTTACCGCGGGGACGGTACTCGTCGGATCGTACGACGGTCACCTCTACGCCCTCGATAAGGAGACGGGCGACCGATGCTGGCGGGTCGAGAACCGGGGTCGCGTCACCAGTGCGCCGGTTCCCGTCGACGGGCGGATCTACTACGCGGAGCGGGCCGTCTTCTCGAACTACTACGACGACGACCGGGAGACGGTTATGGAGGAACCGGGCCACGCGTACTGCCTGGTCGGCGACGAGTAGCCGGTCGGATCGCGACTCGAACGCCGACGCCCGATACGTCGATCGTCGAATCCTCAAACGACAATACCATATAGCGTCGGCAATAGTCTCCACCTATGACAGCAGTCGGTATCGACGCGATCGAGATCTGGACGGGAAATCTCAAACTCGACCTGCCCGGCACGTTCGCTCCCGAGAAGGGCGAAGACCCCGAAAAGTACACGAAGGGGCTCGGGTTGACGGCCAGTTCGTTTCCCGACAGTTACGAGGACATCGTCACGATGGCGGCCAACGCGGCCCACCGGCTGATGGAACGCAAGGGGCTCGAACCCGAGGATATCGGCCGAATCGACGTCGCAACGGAGAGCGCGTTCGACAACTCGAAGCCGGTTTCGACGTACGTCGCGGGGTGTCTCGAGCAGGTCTACGACGGTGACTTCCACCACGCGAACAAGGGCGAACGGAAGTTCGCCTGTATCGCCGGGACCCAGAGTCTCGACGACGCGTACAACTGGATCCGGGCGGGACGGAATCGCGGCCGCGGGGCGCTCGTGATCGCGACCGACACCGCACTCTACGCGCGCGGCGACGCCGGCGAAGCCACCCAGGGAGCGGGCGCGGTCGCGATGTACATCGCCGAGGATCCCGACCTGGTCGAACTCTCGGCCGAACAGGGTTACGGTTCGGCCGACGAAACCGACTTCCTCAAACCCAACCAGCAGTTCCCCTCGGTCGACGGCAAACGCTCCGTGCAGGTGTATCTCGCCCGGATGCGCGAGGCGCTCGAGGACTACGAGAGCGTCGCGGGCGACGTCCACCCCGACGACATCGTCTTCGCGCCGTTCCACACGCCGTTCCCGGGGATGGTCCGCAAGGCGGCGATGCTCGCCTACCGCCACATCACGCGCGACACCGCGATCGAGGACGAACTCGCGGAGGAGATCGGCCGCCAGCCCCGTCCCGAAGCGTTCGATACCGACGACGCCTACCGCGACGCGCTCCGCGAGTACATGGACGCGCTCAAGGGGACGGCTCGGTACCAGGAGTGGTACGACGCGACCATCGACCCGACGCTGACGATATCGCGCGAGGTCGGCAACTGGTACACCGGGTCGGTTCACGTCGCCCGCGTGAGCGCGCTCAAGACGGCCCTGGAGGCCGGGCGCGATCTGACGGGAGAGCAACTGCTGGTCGGCTCCTACGGCAGCGGTGCCCAGGCCGAGATCCACGCCGAGACGATCCAGCCCGGCTGGGAGGACGAAATCGCGGCACTGAACGTCGACGAACAGCTCGCGAACCGGTACGACATGAGCTGGGCGGACTACGAGGAGATCCACGACGCCCACAACCACGACATGGACGTCGACGTCGAGGAGTTCACGACCCCCGGCGAGGAGTTCGTTTTCGACGGCTGGGGTCGAATGGGCGAACGGAAGTACCGCTACGTCGAGTAGCGCGATCGCCGTCGGTTCCCGTTCGCGGATTCGATCGCCGATCGTCGCCATCTGGCCCCGGGGATAATGTAGCGTGTGCCCCCAAGTGAGGGTATGGCCGACGACGCCGATTCCTCGAACTGGTTCGCCGACGGGGCGGGGTTGACCGCGCTCGCGCTGGTGAGCGTCGCCCTCGCGACGCTCATCGTCCTGCCGTACCTCCAGTACATTCTCCTCGGTGTGGTCCTCGCGTACATCCTCGTGCCCGCACAGCGGCGGCTCGAAACGGTCGTCAGTCCGGTGATCGCGGCACTCGTGCTCGTCGCCGTGGCGATTCTCGCGATCCTCCTCCCGACGATGTACATCCTCGCGATCGCGCTCCAGCAGGCACTCGAGGTGGTGA
Source organism: Halosolutus sp. YCN4 (assembly GCF_059736495.1). Lineage (NCBI taxonomy): Archaea > Methanobacteriati > Methanobacteriota > Halobacteria > Halobacteriales > Natrialbaceae > Halosolutus > Halosolutus sp. YCN4. Next base: position 442,760 of record NZ_JCASSM010000001.1, read on the forward strand.
CGGCCGTCCAGGAGGGAACACTCGACGTCCGCGACGTCGAAGAGCGACTCGAATCGAGCGGGATCACCGTCGATATCGCCGAGATGTACGGGACCTACCGGGAGCCGATCGGCACCGCCCTTCAGGGGGTCGCGGGCACGGGGATCGAGTTCGTTGGCGGGGTACCCGGCCTCCTCATCGGGCTCACGGTGACGCTATTCGTGCTGTTCGCGCTGTTGCGCGACGGCGATCGACTCGTCGCGTGGACGCGTCGCGTCGCCCCGATCGAGGACGACGTGCAACGGGAACTGATCACCGAACTGGATCAACTGATGTGGGCGTCGGTCGTCGGAAACGTCGCCGTGGCGGCGATCCAGGCGGTCCTGCTGGCGACCGGGCTGTGGCTGCTCGGCGTTCCTGCCGTGGCGTTTCTCGGTGTGGTCACGTTCGTCCTGACGTTGCTCCCGCTCGTCGGCGCGTTCGGGGTCTGGGTGCCGGTCGTCCTCTATCTCCTCGCGATCGGTGACGTCCTCTCGGCCGGCGTTCTCGTCGTCTACGGCTCGCTCGTGAGCGCCTCGGATACGTACCTTCGCCCGGCACTCATCGGCAAGACGGGCGCGTTCAACTCCGCGATCATCGTCGTCGGTATCTTCGGCGGCATCGTCGTCTTCGGTGCCGTCGGCCTCTTCGTCGGTCCTGTCGTGCTCGGCGGTGCCAAGGTCACGCTGGACCTGTTCGCTCGGGAAGGAGCGGCGCGGCCGGGCGAATTCGGTGCGCCCGGGGGCGAGGCTGGCCCCGACGTCGACGCCGCCGTGGCCACCGACGCGGGTGACGACGCCGCGGTCGATACCGAACCCGATACCGGCATTCGATCCGACAGAGAAGACGACGCCGATCGCGCACCGGATTCGGACCCGGACGACGATCGATCGGCCCCGGCGGAGGACGCGGAGGTCTCCGACGCTGGTGCCGCCGGGACGAACGGCGAATCCGACGCCGACGAGTAGCGTCGACGCCCTTCGGTCGTCAATCGTTCTTCCAGTCGCCGGACCTGGTCCCGTGGATTTCCCCTTTCGCCCGACGCCGGCCGGAAAGCAGTGCGAGTGCGCCAACGGCGAAAAAGAAGACGCCGAGCGCCCCGGCGACGTAGTACCCGTGAACGCCGGGCAACTCGGCGGCCTCCGTCCAGCGCTGTTCCGGCGTGAACAGGGTGACCTTGAACGCCCACGCGGTCCCGGTCACTGCGAACAGCAACCCATAGACGCGACGAAGCCGCCGCGATAGCGCCTCCCGAACGGAGACCTTGAACGTCGGATTTCGCAGGTCGTCGCTCAGTTCCTCGCGCCAGTAGGCGTGCTCGACGCCGGACGGCTTGAGGACGTTCGCGAAGACGTTTTCCTGGAGGTATCGCACGCGCGCCCGCCAGTGATCGTAGAACCGGTACCGGCGGACCTCGTAGAACAGAAAGACGGACAGGGCAAACAGGCCGATCAACAGCAAGAACGCCGGCATCCGTGGACTCGCAAAGACCAGCGACAGAAGCGCCGCCAATAGCGCGATCGCCCAGTCGGTCGTCCGGTCGATCCGATCCTGTGCGCTGGTGGCCTGGCTAACCTCGCCCCGGTAGAAGTGGGGCAGGACGGCCAGAAATTCCTCGCGGTCCGTCGCGATGTCGGCCCCGATCTCCTGATCCTCCCGATCGAGCGGCGAATCGCGGTCGTCGACGGTCATGACGGGATCCCCACACCAGCCGGTTGTATCGTGATTCGCGTAGCACCTGCAGGCAGGCATCGCCCGAAGCGCGTCGTGCCGTTCGGGGACGCCGGTCGGCGGGCGTCGGGAGCGCTCGATCGGTCGCGTCAGAAGAGGTGCGTTCATTATCCCGTGGCCGTAAGAAGCGGATATCGTGTCTCGGATCGAATCCTGCCGTCCACGGGTCCGGTGGCGGAGCGGCGTGGCGAGCGCGTTCGATCGGGACCTGCTCTAGCATGTACGGAACAGACACCACGGGGAGTCCGTACGCTCCCCACACGGATGCGGATCGGACGGCGATGCTCGACGCGATCGGGATCGACGCGGTCGAAGACCTCTTCGACATCCCCGACGACGTTCGATTCGACGAGGAGTTCGGCATCGAGTCGCGAACGGAACGCGAGACGCGGCGGCTGGTCCGGTCGATCCTCGGGCGCAACCACGACCTGACCGAGTTACTCGGACGGGGCCACTACGGCTACTACGTGCCGTCGCTCGTCGACCACCTCGCGGATCGATCGGAGTTTCTCACCTCCTACACCCAGTACCAGCCCGAAGTGTCGCAGGGGTTCCTGCAGGCGCTCTTCGAGTACCAGTCGCTGCTGGTCGAACTGACGGGCCTCGATATCGCGAACTGCTCGATGTACGACGCCGCGACGGCCCTGGGCGAGGCCGCGACGCTGGCCGACCGGGTCCGCGCCACGAGCGGGCACCGGGTACTCGTCCCGGATCTCCTGCTCGAGGGGCGCCGAAGCACGCTCGCGAACTACGTGGCCGGAACCGACCTCTCGATCGAGGAGTACCCGACCGAGGACGGTACCGTCGACGTCGACGCGCTCTCGGCCGCTGTCGACGAGGACGTCGTCATGGTCTACGCCGAGAACCCGACCGTTCGCGGGACGATCGAGGAGGAACTCGATTCGATCGGTGACCTCGCCGCGGACGAGGACGCGCTGTTCGTGCTGGGCTCGGACCCGATCGCGCTCTCCCTGCTCCAGCGGCCGGCCGACGTCGGCGCGGACGTCGTTGTCGGCGACGCGAGCGTGCTCGGCCTGCCGACCAGCTACGGGATGGGGCTCGGCCTCTTCGCCTGTCGCGAGGACTACCTCCGGCAGGTGCCCGGCCGACTCGTCGGCGCGAGCGAGGACGCGACCGATCGCCGAGCGTACACGCTCACGCTCCAGACCCGCGAACAGCACATCCGCCGGGAACGCGCGACGAGCAACATCTGTACGAACCAGGCGTGGGTCGCGCTCCGGACGGCGATGCACGCCGCGTACCTGGGGCCGAACGGGATGGTCGACCTCGCCAAACGGGGCGTCACGCGGGCCGAGGACCTCGCCGATCGGCTCGACGACCTCGTCGGCGTCAAAGCGCCGGTGCACGATCGACGCCACTTCCGGGAGTTCGTGGCCCACGTCGACCAGCCGGCGCGAGCGATCGCCGACGACCTCGAGACGCGCGGGTTCGCGGTCCACGTGGTCGGCGAGCACGAGATCCAGGTCTGCGTCGCCGGCGTCCCGGACGATCGGATCGACGGCTTCGTCGAGGCGTTCACGGAGGTGGTTCGATGACGGACGAGAGCGCGGACGGACACCCCGCCCAGGAGCGGGCCGAACAGGCTCGCTACGACCAGGCCCGGTACGTCGAGGACGGGCAGTACGAACCCCTACTCGCCGAGAAGGACCGGACCGAGGTCGAGATCGACGCGGACGACTCCCCGCTTCCGGACGACCTCACGCGGGAGTCGATCGAACTCCCGGAACTCTCCGAACCCGAACTGGCCCGCCACTACACGCGCCTCTCGCAGATGATCTACGGGATCGACAGCGGCCCCTACCCGCTGGGCTCGTGTACGATGAAGTACAACCCGAAGTTCACCGAGGACGTGGCCGCCCTGCCGGACGCGGCGGTCCACCCCGATCGGTCCGAGGGGTCGATCCAGGGGACCCTCGAACTCATGTACCGCCTGCAGGACTATCTGGCCCGGATCGGCGGGATGGACGCCGTGACGCTCCAGCCGCCGGCGGGGGCGGCCGGCGAGTTCGTCGGCATCCGCGTCGCCGCGGCCTACCACGAGCACAACGACGAGGGCCACCGCGACGAGGTCATCATTCCGGAGAGCGCCCACGGGACGAACTTCGCGACCGCCGCGCTCGGCGGGTACGAGGTCGTCTCCCTGCCCAGCGACGACGAGGGGCGGGTCGACCTCGAGGCGCTCGAGGCGGCGCTCTCGGAGAACACGGCCGCGTTGATGCTCACGAACCCGAACACGCTCGGGCTATTCGAGCGCGACATCACCGAAATCGCCGAGATGGTCCACGACGTCGGCGGCCTCCTCTACTACGACGGGGCGAATCTGAACGCCCTCCTGGGTCGCGCCCGGCCGGGAGACATGGGCTTCGACGTGATGCACTACAACGTCCACAAGACGTTCGCGACGCCCCACGGCGGCGGCGGCCCCGGTGCCGGCCCCGTCGGCGTCGTGGAGGACCTCGCGCCGTTCCTCCCCGCGCCGCGCGTCCGGGAGGCTCGTGACGGGAGCGGCACGGACCGCGAGCAGACCTACGAACTGTTCGATCCCGAGCACACGATCGGGCAGGTCCACGGCTACCGGGGGAACTGGCTCGTGCTCGTCAAGACGTTCGCCTACATCGCCCGCCTGGGCGACGAGGGGCTCACCGACGCCAGCGCGAAGGCGGTGCTCAACGCGAACTACCTCGCGAGTCGGATCGACTACGACGTCCCCTACGAGCCGTTCCACCACGAGTTCGTCGCCAGCGCGGGCGACCAGGACGCTGCCGACGTCGCAAAGCGGATGCTCGACTACGGCGTCCACCCGCCGACGACCAAGTGGCCCGAGATCGTCCCCGAGGCGTTGATGACCGAACCGACCGAGGTCGAGAGCAAGGCAACGCTCGATCGGCTCGCTGCGGCGTTCAACGCCGTCATCGAGGAGGACGACGAGACGCTCGCGGCCGCCCCCGATCGGACGACGGCTCGACGGATCGACCAGACCAGTGCGGCACGGAACCCGCGGCTCTCGTGGCAAGCGCTCGCGGACGACGAGTAATCGCCACGGCGCTCACCGCGACGGCGTGGCCAGCCCGATGTCGCGTTCCAGGTGGTCGAGCAGCGCGGGGTGGAGCGAGCCGTTGGAACCCAGCAGGGCCGCCCGTTCGTCGGTTTCGAGGGCGAACGCGAACGGCTGACCGGTCTCGTCCGTGATCTCCGCGCCGGCGGCGCGAGCGATCACGAGGCCGGCGGCGACGTCCCACGGGTAGGTGTCGTACTCCCAGGTGGCGTCGGCGCTGCCGCTGGCGAGATAACAGAGGTTGAGCGCGGCCGAGCCGAGTCGGCGGACGCCGCGTGACTCCTGGTAGAAGTGCGAGAGGAAGGTCCCGTCGGGATCGTACCCCGAGATGAGCATGCTCTCGTCGAGGCGATCCCGATCGGTCGTCTCGATTCGAGCCCCGTCTTTTCTGGCCTCGCGGCCCGCGACGGCGCTGAACAGTTCGTCGGTTTCGGGAACGTAGACGACGCCAAGCACCGGCTCGCCGTCCTCGACGAGCGCGATCGAGATCGAGTAGTTCGGGTTGCCGTGGGCGAAGTTCCCCGTCCCGTCGAGGGGATCGACGACCCACGTGTACGCCGAGTCGGCGCCTGTCTGGCGGGCGCTCTCCTCGGAGAAGATCGCGTGGTTGGAGAACTCGTTGCCGATGACCGTCGTGATGATCCGATCGGCCTGGTGGTCGGCCTCGGTGACGATGTCCGACTTGTCGTTCTTGACGTCGACAGACTCGACCTGGCCGTGGAGTTCCCGGAGCGGGTCGCCGGCGGCCTGGGCGGCCTCTTTCGCGATCGTGAGCGCACGGTCGACGGTGTCCGCCTCGGGATCGTCCGTCCCGGACGCCGTGGCAGACCCCGAGAACGTCGCGGTGACGCGATCGGCGTCACCGTCGGCTGATGCGCCCGGCCCGTCGGCGTCGCGGACGTCCCAGCCGAGTTTCTTCGAGATGGCGGTGAAGAAGTGATCGTCGTAGCTGGTCCGGACGACGTGTGCGAGCTTGTCGGCGCCCGTGACGACGATCTCGTCGCCTTCGTCGAGGATCGCGTGCGCCCGGCCGCCGTCGACCTGGAGGCTCGCCCGTCCCCGGGTGGTGATCCGGAGTTCGGTTTCCGGCGAGAAGACGACCGGCCGAACGCCGATCTGGTGCGTGTGCAGGGGGACGAGCTGGAGGGTGTGGTTGTTGACGGGGTAGTGGACGGGCCCATCGGCCGAGAGCGAGACGCCGGTCGAACCGGTTGGCGTCGAGACGGCGATGCCGGTCCCCTCGAACTCGCCGACGTACTCGTCGTCGGCGTGGACGGCGAGCCGCGTGACCTTCCGATCGATCGGGTTCTCCGGCGGGACGTGCTGGATCATCACGTCGTTGATCCCGGTGGCCTCGATCCCTGGACCGTCGACCGCGACCTGCTGGCGGCTGTCGACCGAGGCCCGGCCGCGGATGGTCTCGTCGAGCGCCGCCCCGATATCCTCGGGTTCGACCCGGGCCAGAAAGGCGAGCGTCCCCGTGTTGACCCCGAGTTGCGGAATGTTCCGGGGTGCGAACGACTTGACGCCTTCGAGGAAAGTGCCGTCGCCCCCGAGGGTGACGCCAAGCGTCGCCCGGTTCTCGTCGTACGCGTCGTCGATGTCGTCCCCGACGTCGACGATCGAGAGGTCGATCCCGCGGTCGTCGGTCCAGGTCTCGAGCCGATCGAGCGCCGCGTCGCTGTCGGGGCTGACGATCGCGATGAGTTCGTCCGTCGTGGCCAGCCTGCGTCCTTGCATCGTATCCCGTGCTCACAGCAGAGCACGGCCAGTTATATATCGACTCCCGAACTGGCCGCTGTTTCGCCAAGCCGTGTTTTCATGCACGTACTGATGAACTGAGTAAAACTGATTACCAGTCGAAAGAGGCGGGAGAGATACCGATCGAGAACGATTCCGGGGGTTGCGAAGTAGGTGTTCGATCCGCGGTTCGTACGGACTACTGCAGGCCAGTTCCGGCGCAACCGCGATCGCTGTGCGGTTGCACCGGCACATCGGTACAGCAGGCCGTGTCAGGCCTCTGCGGTGCTGGTGTCGATACCGTTGATCCGGACGAAGCCGTAGTCACAGTTCGGACAGTGCCACTTGACCTTCTCGCCGAGGTGGAGCGTCGTGCTCGCGGCGCGGTAGAACGTGACCTCCCCGCAGTTCGGACACTCGCCGTCGCGTTCCATGGACATGCCGAAGGCTACCGACCGGAGCGAGTTTAACGTACTGATTTTCCCCCGACCGCACGAGATACGACAGCGGAGTTAAGTGAGCCCCGGCCATCGGTTCTCGTATGTCGATCTACACAGGTCGCGGCGACGAGGGCAAGACCGACCTCCGGGACATGACGCGGGTCTCGAAGGCGAGCGCCCGGATCGAGGCCTACGGGACCGTCGACGAACTCAACGCGCTGATCGGGACGATCCGCCCGACGAGTCACGACGACGTCGACGAGCGACTCCGGTCGGTCCAGAACCACCTCCACGTCGTCCTGGCCGACTTCGCGAACCCGGATCCAGACGAGGACGACCCCGTCGTTCGCGCCGAACACGTCGAGACGATCGAAGACTGGATCGACGAGTACGACGAGGAACTGGAGCCGCTAACTTCGTTCATCCTGCCGACCGGAAGCGAACACGGCGCCCAGCTCCACCACGCGCGGACGGTCTGTCGACGCGCCGAACGCCGGGCGGTCGCGCTCGCGAACGAGGAACCGATCAACGAACAGGCCGTGCAGTACCTGAACCGCCTCTCGGACGGGCTGTTCACCTTCGCCCGCGTCGTGAACAAGCGCGACGGCGAACCCGAGGAGTCGCCGCGGTACTGAGTTGTCGAGCGGCCCGAAAACGCGCTCCCGGGTGGTGCGGGCGCCCAGACGTCGTCGACGTGGGTTACGATTCTGCAATCGATTCGTCAGTATCCGGATCCAGTCCGACCAGCGATCGGTCCAGCACGTCGGCGTACCCCGAGGACGTGAGTTTGAGCGCGGGGACGCCGAGGAACGTGAGCGTCTGGAGGGTCAACAGGGGTCGATCGACCGCGACGCCGAGATCGTCGAGGGCGCGTTCGAGCGCCTCGAAGCCGTCCGCGACGTCTTCGGGCGGTGCGTCTGCTGCAGTCGCGGCGACCGGCATCGCGAGGTCGGCGACGACCTCGCCGTCCCGCGCGACGGCGAATCCGCCCCCCATCGCACGCACGCGCTCGGCGGCCGCGAGCGCGTCGTCGGTGTCAGCGGCGACGGTTACGAGCCCCGCGGTCTCCCACGTCCCGCTGGCGGCGACGGCACCTGTCTCGAGGCCGTACCCGGTGAGAAAGCCCGTGAACCCGCTGTCCTCGGTCGCCGGATCCCGATCGAGTAGCGTGGCCGTACAGACGTCGGCTTCGGGGTCCGGGCCGAATCGCTCTGCTTCGCCCGCAGTCTCCACGACGGCCGGTTCGACCGTCGTCTCGGTCGTCACGAGTCCCTCCTCGACCGCCATCGCGCGAACGGTTTCTCCCGAGGCCGCCGATCGCGGGGCGGTGAACCGCTCGCGATCGAGGTCGACGGCGACGGTGTCGGTGGCGAAATCGGGGTACGGATCGGTCCGGGGCTCGACCGTGGGTGCACCGTCGTCGACGACGATCGACCCGTCCGTGAGCACCGTCTCGACGCGCATCGACTCGAGGTCGTCGACGAGAACGAGATCGGCGATCGCACCCGGCGCGATCACGCCGCGGTCCCCGAGTCCGAACTGTTCGGCGGGGTTCCGCGTGGCGGCGTCGATCGCGTCCGCGGCGGGGATGCCGGCCTCGATCGCGCGCCGGACCACCTCGCCCATCCCGAAACCGTCGACGAGATCCGGCGGCCAGACGCCGTCGGTCGAGAGCGAGACGCTCCCCCGATCGACGTCCGGGAACGCCTCGACGAAGGGGTCGAGGTCGTCGCGGATGGTGCCACAGCGGCCGACCACGTGGAGACCGTGTTCCGCACGCCGGCGGATCCCCTCGGCCGAGATGGCCTCGTGGTCGTTGTCGACGACGGTCGCGAACGCCCGGAGCGCGGCCCCGCGACAGCCTGCCCCGTGGCCGACGATCGTCTCGTCGGCCTCGCGTGCACGGTCGTAGAGCCGTTCGACCGGAGAATCCCGGCCGACGACGTGGATCCAGTCGATCTCGCCGACGCCGACGACTCTCTCGTGGTCGAGCAGGCCCGCGAGTGCCTCGAGTTCGGAGTCGTCGGCGGTCGCCGGATCGAAGGTATCGACCAGCCCCTGCGGCGGCAGGGTACAGAAGACCGAGAGCGGGAGATCGGCGGTCCGATCGAGCGTCGTCTCGACGCCGCGACTCCCGAAGAGCAGCCCCAGTCCGGAGGTCTCGGTGACGATCGACGTCGTTCCGGTCGCGAGCAGTGGCGGGGCGGCCCGCTCGGGCGTGAGGTGGATGTCGGCGTGCGTGTGTGCGTCGATAAAGCCGGGGAGGACGACGCGATCGGCCGCCGAGACGACCGTGGTGTCCGGCCCGACGACGGAGTCGTCGTCCTCGAGCAGGGCGGCGATCCGATCGCCGACGACCGCGACGTCGCGATCGAGGAACTCGCGGCGATTCGAGCAGTAGACGCGACCATCCCGGACGACCAGGTCGGCGGTCGCGCCCTCGCGTTCGAGCGCGATCGGCTGGCACTCGTTCATGGGGCGTGATTCTCACGCAGGCTCGTAGGTGATGCGGTCCGCTCCGTCGACGCGCCGTGCCCGCCCGCGGTTCACGAGCACGTCCAGGTGCCCGATCGCTTCGCTCATCCCGGTGTACTGGTCGGCCAGCGAGAGATCGCCGAACAGGCCCTCCATGACCTCGTAGGCGGTCGCCTCGCCCTGCTCGTCGAGGATCGAGGCGACGTTTGCGGTCCGGTCCTCGTGCGCGGCGAGGATCTCCGCGATGCGCTCGGCCGGTTCGTCGATGATTCCGCCATGGCCCGGCAGGAGCCGATCGAATCCCCGATCGCGCAGGCGCGGCAGCGACGCGTTGAACTCCAGGAGCGGTTGCGGTCGGTCCCCGCCGTCGTCCACCGGGGGCCGGAGGAGCGGATTCGGCGTAATGTGTTCGAGGACGTGATCGCCGACGATGGCCGTCGTGCCCGCGGCCGCCTCGGGAGTTCGGTCGCCACCGTCCCCGATCGGCGTCCCGACCCCGCCACGGGAGGCGGACTCGACGGACAGGATCAGTTCGCCGGCGGCGTGGCCCGAGACCTGCTGGACCGACAGGGTCGCCGGTCCGACCTCGATCGTGTCGCCGTCGGTGAGGCGTCGATCGACCGTACAGTCCGGCGCGTACGATCGGTAGGCGCTCGAGAGATCGGTGATCGTCGCGGCAGCGTCGGCATCCATCCCGTGGGCCGGGAACAGGTCGCGGAAGAAGGCCGCTTCCGCGTCGAGTCTGGCACCGAACTCTTCGACGATCGCGGCTGCAGGCGGACTCGCGGCGACGGTCGCGCCCCGATCGCGAAAGCGCTTCGCGAGGCCGAAGTGGTCCGGGTGAGAGTGGGTCAGGAGTACCTGCTCGATATCGCCCGGTTCGAGATCGTGCACGGAGAGAAACGATCGGACCTCGTCCCAGGCCTCGTCGCTGTCGGGACCGGGATCCACGATCGTGCGGCCCGCGAGATAGGTGTTGACGTCGCCGACGGGAAACGGCGTCGGGATCGAACGACGATCGAACATCGTCGGATCCTTCCCGTGGGGCGTGTTAAGGATTCGGAAACCCGTGGCCACTCCTCAACTGTGCTACCGATCCGGCGGACGACGAACGCCGAGTGGCCGATGACAACCGGCGCGATCGTCGCGCGAGGAATTGTGTTGTCTGCGAAAGGTCTATAATTGTCCTCGTACTACTGTGTGCTAGAGGAACCCATGAACAACCACTTCCACGACAGTCTGTACTACCTCCGGCGTGCCGGCGAACACGCGGTCCTCGGCCTCCGCGACGTGGCCGACGACGCCGAAACCCGCGTTCGAACGCTGACCGGACGAGAGGTCGAACCGGAGCGTCGGGTCGACCGCGTGCGTGAGGACCTGGAAACAGTCGCGGGACAGGCCCGTGCGACGATCACAGCGGCTCGATCGTCGCTGGAAGAGCGGGGCCGATCGGGTGAGACGAAGTAACCCGGTCGGCGCTGAAAGGAAGTCTTAAGTCGAACGCACTGATACGTCCCGGTGCGGGTTGGTGATCTAGTCCGGTTATGATACCTCCTTCACACGGAGGAAGTCGGCAGTTCAAATCTGCCCCAACCCACTCGTTCACTTACTTAAGTCGAAGGAGCGGACTCCGGCGCGGTCACAACGACATTGTCCTGCGTACGTCGATATAAACCATTTGAGACCTCTCGAACCGTACCGAACCGATCGAACGGACGATTTGCATCTGTGGTGTCCGGATCGGTTAGTCCTCGGCGGCTGTTTCGGACGGTTCACGCGCCGAACCAGGGGCTGATTCGGGGTGGTCGGTTTCGTCGTCGGCGTCCGGTATCTGCCGCGGCAAGAACGTCGATGCGATGAGCAGGAGCAACACGACCAGTACCAGGAGGAGCAGCGTTGCCCGTTGCGCGTCGAACATCGCAGCCTCGAAGATACCCTCGAGCAACTGTCGCTGTGACGGAGTGAGTTGGTTCAGGAACTGTTGCTGAGTAGCTTCGGTCGCCGTCTCTGCTGCATCTTCGAGCGCGATCACCAGATCAGTTCGTTGCTCGGCCGAAACGGTCTCGTGTTCCGCTCGGAGTACCCCATCGACGACGCTCCCGTAGAACCGTCCGAGAAAATACGAGCCAACGACTGCTGTCCCCAGGGCAAATCCGATCGAATAGCTCACGTTCAGGACTCCGGATGCCTCGGCGGAGTACGCGGTCGGGACGGCCGACATCGTCATATTGGTGATCTGTGCCAGTATGAGTCCGACGCCGGCACCGTAAAGCGCCACCGGGAGAGCCATCCTGACGATCGTCTGATCGGGGCCCGTCTGCTCGTACAACAGCACCAGTCCAACGCCCATACACACGACACCGATCTGGATAAGCGTCTTCGGCGAGACGTACTTCCGCCAGTTGGGCGTAACCGACGAAAAAAGGATCGACGCGAGTGAATACGGTAACAGCGCGACTCCAGTTTCGAAGGCGGTGTATCCGAGTACTGCCTGGAGATAGACCGGGAAGATAAAAAAGAAGCCAGCCGAGACGATCGAGCGAATGTTGTAGGTGATGACACCGGCCAAAAACGGGCGGTTCGTCAGGACGTGCAGCGGAACGAGCGGCGACTTCCCAGCCCGTTCCAGTCGGCGTTCGTACTGAACGAACGCGGCGAACCCGAGCAGTCCGACTCCGAGAAACCAGATCGCCGGCGACGTCCCGAACGGATTGAACTGCATCTCGCCGACGACGAACGGCCGGCGTTCGACCATCCACCCGTACTTCCCGCTCAGAAGGAACCCGGTGACGAGCGACGTCGCACCGACGATGGACAGAACCGTCCCGCCTTTGTCCAGCGAACTGCGCGTTTCTGACAGCGGGTTCGGACTCACGTACTGCGCGAAGAAGAGAATACTCCCCACACCGACGAGTTGCAACGCAAACCCCCACCGCCAACTCGCGTACGTGGTGAGTGCGCCACCGATAATCGGTCCAAGCGTCGATCCAACCCCGCTCACGCCAGCCAACAGTCCGAACGCCTTCGCCCGGTCGTCGTCTTCGTAACTGACGATCAAGACAGTGAACGTCAGGGGAAATATCACGGCGGCTGCGGAACCCTGGATGACTGACCAGCCGAGATAGAGGATCGTCGTATTCCAGCTAATCGACGCCACCAGCGTCCCACCGGCATAGAGGATCAGTGCGACTGCCAGTACACGCCGAATACTGTGCCGAGACGGCAGCGTACCGGCTGGGAGAATCAGCGCTGCGGTCACCAGCGAGTAGAGTGCAACCGCCCCTTGAATCACGGTGACCGTGGTATCGAACTCGTCCACCATCGTGGGGATCGCCACGTTCATCAGGGAAGCATTGAGGACCACGATGAACGTCGTCAGACTCACGGCGATCGCAGGGGCCCAGTGTTGTACGCTCGTCGTTAAATCCGTGGCGGGACGAGTACTCCCGGTGGAAGGAGGGCCATCTGGGGGCATACGTGATCTACCACTGTTGACTCCCAAATAGCATGGACCCGGTCAGTCACCGAGAGTCGAAGCTACTGCCGAGCCGTCGGGGTGGGGAGGCTACCAGTTCGATTCCACCCACACGACCGGAATAGTCCACGTGCCGATCCGAGAGCCGACGGGTCAGGACGTGTCGTGTAGTCTGAAGAGACCACCACTGCGACAACTGTGCTGGTCACGCCCTACGGAGACTGATCAGCAACGGGAGAGGAGCCAGTCGCACCGTTCTCGAAATAGAACGGCGATCGCTGGGGTTCAAACGAGACTTGCAATGCCGCCCACGGACGAAACGAGGCGCGAAACAGTTGCATCGGTCGGTGGGCAGGGTGTGTAACTCGCTAGTATCGTTGCGAGGGGACCAAAAGCCGACAAGTCGGGACGAGTGACCAGAACGATGACGCCGGTTTATTCTGTATCCATCGAGACGCGAGGGCGATGCGACGCGAGCCACGAACGTCACGCAGAGCCGTATTGACAGCAACCGGAACGGTTTCCCTGCTCTGAATCGCCGGCGTCGCCGCCGGTAGTTCGGCGACGGTCGCGGACGCGCCCGTTCCGTCGGACCCGGACGCGTACGCATACCCGACGATGGGCGACGACGCGCCGACGGCCACGATCTACGGGAATTACAAGTGTCCCTATACCCAGGAGTTCGTCGCCGGAAACCTCGAAGCGATCGTCGAGGAGTTCGTCGAATCGGGACGACTCGCCCTCCAGTTCTACAATCTGGCCTACGAGCCGGGAGACACCTCGGCGTACTACATCTCCAGTAGCGATCCACGCATCGCAGCCGTCGACGTCGGTGTCTGGGACGAGGACCCCGACGGATACTGGCGATTCCACCGCGAGACGTTCGCCGACATGCCGAGCGGAACCGTCGACTACGACGACCTCGAGGAGCGACTCCGATCGGCGGGCGTCGCCAACGCCGAGGCGATCGTCGACCGTGCCAGGGCGGGGGAGTACGACGACGAGGTCGAACAGGTCGCCGCAGCGGCGGCAGCGGACGACGTCTCGTTCACCCCGACCCTCGAACTCGGTGGCGACACGACGGCACCGCACCACAACAGAGACGATATTCTCGACTGGATCGAGAAGCGCCTCGAGGACGAGCAGGAAACGGACAGCGAGGGTGGCGGAGCGAGCGAGGAAGACGCCGGGGGCGATGACGGTTCCGAAGACGAAAACGAGACGGACGGAACGGACGAGCCAGACGAAACCGACGGGGCGGACGAATCGTCGAACGACCGCGAGGACCAGAGCGGAGACGACGACTTCGTGTGGGTCACGGAACCCGAAGAACCGAATCCGGATGAGGCGTCCGGCACCGCCGACGACTGCTAGCGCCGCCGCGTCGTGACGGACTCGACGCCCGGACGGGACGTGATCTGACGACGGTCCGACCCGATCGATCCCCGCGGTGCGGGCCTCCCCGTCCCGAGTCGCTCTTTACGGATCGACGCCCTGAGCCCGCGATGAACGGGTTATCCAGCCACTGGCGAGAAGGGGGGTGGTCGCCGATCGATCGCCAACTTCAGGTCACGCCCACGAGAGACGGAACACGTCGTGACGACAGCAGACGGTGATCGTCGTGCCCGGGGATGACCACCAGACGAACCTGTTCCAGTTCGGCGACGAGGAACCGATCGAGGCGGACGGTCGCCAGGCCGACGATCGAACCGGGCGTGCCAGCGCCGATCGACCGACCCAGGACCCGTTCGTGCTCGAACTCAAGACGAGTGCCTGCGAGCGAAACGCTGCAGTGGGTGCGATCGCCGCGGAGGAGGGTCGACGACTCGAGTTCGGGTCCCGGCAGGAGGCGACGGCGTTCGCCGACGAGATGACGAACAAGGGCGGCGTTCGCGTTCGACTCCAGGCCGTCGCACCGCAGGACGAAACGCGGGCGGACGCCTATCTGGTTCCACAGCCGGTTCGGTACCGGGACGAACCGATCGATCCCGACGCGACGACGTGGGCCTTCCAGCCTGGCGCGAACCAGTACGGTGCGATCGGACAGGCCCTGGTGACGACGCCGCGGACGAACCCGCCGGCGCTTTCCTACTTCGTGCGACGGGATCTCGGGATCGACGAGGCGGCAGGTCTTCGCTGTCCCCATCAGACACGCCAGTCACGACACATGAGTTCTGACGTCCAAATCACTGGAACCCCTAGTACCGTTTGGGTAGCCAGCGCAGCGATGTACAATTCGAAACCGACCCCGTATGAACCGAAAATAATGCCGACGAACTTGACAGTGCCGGCGTCAAAAAAGACACCTAGGAGCACTCGAGGCGCGGTTTCGTTATTCGATTGTAATAATCTCATTCGTAAGATTCATCACACAGAAACACAGATGTTGTTGGATTTATTTTACATATATTGGAATACAACTCAACCATTACCCCTAATTAGATCTACTAGAGACCAACGCGAAGATCGTCACAAGCACACCTATTCCCATGTACATAACCTCTGTCCATATGACTGATCCTATCTGGCCTATCAAAGACATAATACCAAACAGTACTGTTATCTGTAACCCAAGAACTGAGATTATGATATCTCTATTCTTCATGTGAAATATTATTACTGCTTTGGGTTTAAATCATCTTGGTGTTAAGTGTTTGTTTGTTTGTTTGTTTGTTATTCACATATATCGGTCTGGGTCTCCTTCATCTGCTATGTCAAAAATATGAGTGGAGTCCCACCCGGAAAGCTCAACCCCAATCGGTCCATAACCTCCACTGATGCTATCTATATGGCCTGAGCCACCATTATGAACGTAGGAGCCAATTATATTACCTGCTATGCCGTCTAAATTCCTTAGCTCTGTCATTAATGACGCATCCGTCGTCTCTGGTGGATAGGGCGCGCCCCGAATATAATGATCAACCGGCAAGTCAACTTCAGCAGCTATACCTCCACCCTCAAGACTAGAAGAGTGGAAAAATATTTCCCCTTCTTCTTCAACACTGTCTGGGCAATTGATTGATTTGGATGTTGAACCGACAACTGACCAATGATCGTTGTTAAACGAAATGCCGATAGCATCATTTATGCCATCATAATTATCAGCCCATGAGTCTATCCCCTCAAGTTCTATATGTGCTGTGGCCCAAATCCTATCCTGGACGTCATTTTCAGCCAGCATTAGGTACACCTCAGCCTCGTCCCTTTCATAACCGTATTCTGGTGTGACTTCCGACTCTTCTGGCCGTTCTTCCCCTAGCGTAGTTGAAGTCACAGTATAGTCTAAGTTTTGTTTTTCAAATTCGTTCTTCACACCTTCTAGTCCGTCTTCATGAAAGCTTTCCACAATTTGTCTTCTACTCCTCCTTTCTCCTTTCCGGTTTTGAGCGGTAACAGTGCTAATCGTTCCCATTGCTGTGACAGAGCCGACAGCCGCTATGAGACTTCTTCGGTTCATGTTGAACCAACTGAATATACGCTCTATCTATATATAAAAATTTCTGTATTTAAGTAATATTTTTGATAGTATTTTTATTAATAATAATTTGACTACTGCAAGTATTTACCGTCGTTTTTACATTTCGCTCTGAGTTGAGAAATTGTACAACCAACTATTGTTACGTCTCGAGTGTCGCGAGTTCATCCCCGTCGAACTGACGGTCCGACTGCGCGACCCCGACGCGGTGACGATGTGGCTGGCCGACGGCACGAAAGCGCGATGGGTCTCCGACGCGGTCGCGGAGGCTCGTCGCGAGTCGACAGGCGCGACGCTCCGGACGTACCTCGTCGAGATCAAGACCGGCGACGCGTCGTTCGAGCGAGAACAGCGCGCGATCATGGAACGGAAAGCCACAGCGCCGAACGTCTCCGTACTCCAGGTCCGCGTCGAGGTCGATGCCCTGCCGGACGAGTACGGGGTCCGGATGGATCACGAGGTTGTGCCGTGACGACGTTCACGAAGGGACACCGTGAGGACGATGGGTCC
Organism: Halosolutus sp. YCN4; assembly: GCF_059736495.1. Classification (NCBI taxonomy): domain Archaea; kingdom Methanobacteriati; phylum Methanobacteriota; class Halobacteria; order Halobacteriales; family Natrialbaceae; genus Halosolutus; species Halosolutus sp. YCN4. The sequence continues at coordinate 459,700 of NZ_JCASSM010000001.1, forward strand.
GCGAGGGATCGTGAACCGGTCCGGGAAGCCATCCGCTGGCGATTTCCCGCGACGAACGTTTAAGCGGGGCCGTGTAGTACGATACAGTATGGCATACCAGCTCCGGTGCGACAGCTGCGATCTCGATCGCGAGTTCGCGGACTGGGCCGACGCGAACAGGTACGCCAGCGATCACGAGGCCGAGTTCGCCGAGCACTGGGTGAGCATTCACGACCTGCAACACGCCTGATCTCGTCACCCTGGGACCGAATCGCGGTCCCGTCGCGGCGACGACTCGTCGATCGGGCCGGACCGATCGCCGTGACGATCCGCTCCTAGACGACGGCCTGTACCCAGTCCGCCGTGACGAACTTGTACCGACAGCCCTCGCAGAGGTGGACCTCGACGACCTCGTCCGTCGCCAGGTAGACGTGGTAGCGATCGGTGGGGACGGCCTCACCGCAGTTCGCGCAGGGGGTGGTCATCGCGTCTCTACGCGCTAGTAGGACGGGGTCAGCAAAATAGCTCCCCCGGGAGCGGCGGTCCGCTACGGCTCGGATCCGCGGACGAGAACGCCGACTCAGAGGCGTCTGTGGAGTTCCGACACGACGGCCGGCGGCAGGTCCAGTCGTGCCAGCCACTCGCGACGCTGCTCGGGGTCGCCGTGGCCGGCGACGAACCCGTTGAGACGCGCGACGCCCGTCGAATCGACGAACGCGTCGCCGTACAGGGCCGCGAGTTCGTCACCGGCGATCGGCGTCGACCGGAGTTCGTACTTCTGGTGATAGTCTTCGGCGCGGGTGAACTCGTCGAGCGTCTCCACGGCGGTCGTGACGGACTGGCCGGTTCGGTCCTCGAGGGCCGCCCGATGTCGCGTGGCGGCCTCGCGCTGATCGTCGTCGTGGGCGAGGACGACGCTCCGGTACTGGCGTTTCGGCGCGGTCGATCGCCAGTCGTGGGCGGTCCAGAAGACGTCGAGCAGATCCCGGTACGACAGCACGTCGGGATCGTACTCGACCTGGACGACCTCGGTGTGATCGCCGAGCGAGTAGTAGGCCGGATCCGGCGTCGTCCCGCCGGCGTAGCCGACGCGCGTTCGGACGACGCCCTCGATCGCCCCGAACCGGGCGTCGGGACCCCAGAAACACCCCATCCCGAACGTCGCGGTCTCCGTTACCGTCGGGGCGAGCGACGGCGTCTCCCCGGTCGGTTTCGCGAGCGCCGGGTCCCGGATCGCCCGATCCCGGCCCGATCGCTCTCCGGTCGACTCCTCGGCGTTCGACTGTCCCATACGGTCCTGTGGGCTCGCGGCCGTATCCGTCCCCCGCTCCGATCGGGCGGATCAGAGTGCGGATCGCCGCCGGAACCCGATCGTCCCTAGACGAAGAACGTGCCGACCAGCGCGAGGATGAACAGGGCGGCGACGATCGCCAGCACCTCGGTGCCGTAGCCCGATTCGCCCTCGACGTCCGGGGTCCCGAACACGACGGCGAGAAGGCCTCCGGCGGCGACGATCAGGACGGCGATCGCGTAGATCGAGTACACGAGACTCGCCATGGAGTCACCTACCGGAGCCAGCGACGTAAATCCCCGACGGATCGGTCGGATTTCGACGATATCGTGGAGGTGTGCGGCTCGAAGAGCGACGGGAGAGGCGGTTCGAATATCGGGGTCGGAACGACGGACCGGGACCGTCAGTCGTCGGTCCCGCTCGCAGCGGTCCCCTCTCCCTGGGCGTCGGACTCGCCACCGTCGGCGGCGGGTCTGCCGGCCGCTGGCTCCTCACGGCGCTGGCGCACGTAGCGCGCTCGCAGGACGTTCCCGTACATCGAGAGCACGAGTCCGAGCAGGAGGACGAAGATGCCGACGTTGATCCCGATCGTCCGCACGACGCTGCCCTCGCCGAACACGAGCGAGTCCGGCACGGGGTAGCCGCCGTACTCGAGACTGGCGATGAGGACGCTGACGATGCCGACGACGACCAGTACGCCGACGAGGTTCGTCGCCCACCGCCACGAGGGCCTGAGCTGGAGGCGCTCGATCCCGGTCGTCTCGTATTCCTCGGGATCACCGTGGAAGTTCGGCGTCTGGTCTTTCGGCAGGAATGCCTTCATCTCGACCGGGTAGAAGGCGGGGTGGAAGCCGTGCTCGAAGGTGTGAAACATCACCCCCATCAGCATGATGATCCCCAGCAGGCCGTGGAACGCGACGAACGCCATCACGACCGACTGGGAGGTGTAGACGTCGATCAGCCACGTCTTCCGCCAGATGAGCAGTCCCGAGAGCATCAGCAGGATCAGTTCGATCGTGAAGATGGCGACGACGCCCTTGCCGACGTAGGACAGAAGGGGCATCTCGTCGGCCTTGTAGCCGGCGAACTGGCGGGCGGCCGGGTGGCGTTCGTCGGCTCGGCCGAGCGCGAACTTGACGTCCTGAACGAACGCCGCCGTATCGGCCTGCAGGTCCGGCAGGATCTCGCCGAAGTTCGATCGACTGCTCGATCGGATGAGCATGTAGGGCACCCAGAACCCGGTCAGGAGGATCAGCGTGAAGCCGGCCAGCCGGTGGATCGAGAGCACCCCCTCGTTACTGCCCATCAGTTCGACCAGCCACCACAGTTCAGTGTTGAACGCGATCGCGTAGCCCGTAAAGAACAGGACGAACACCGTCAGCGCCAGCAGCGAGTGGAACATCGTGGTGACCCGCGAGAACTTGCCGTGATCGAGGTTCGTCACGCCGGATCGCCTCCGCTGGATTGATCGGACGAGCGATCGTCGGCCGACTCCCTCTCCTCGTGTGGTCTCGCGCCGCCGTCGGTCGCGGCGGTCGTCTCTCGCGTGCGCGTCCTCGCTCCCGGCGGCTGCATCCGTGCGGCCAGCCGGCGGAACGCGGCCCAGTGGAGGAACACCATCACGAGGATGAAGATCCCCAGGACGACGTCCGCGAAGTGGACCAGCACGATCAACCACTCGAGCACCGGTTCCGTGTTGCCGACGACCCAGTCCGCGGCGACGCCACCCCCCTCGACGGTGGGCCGGACCCGCAGGAGGTCCTCGAAGAACGGGGCCTGTGCCGAGACGAGCGCGATCGAGCCGACCGAGAGGACGACGCCGATGAGGGCGCTGATCCAGAACGCGGCGCGGTCCGAGAGGCCACCGGTCTCGGTTTCCGTTTCGCGCGGCTCGTCCGGCGGCGCGGCGTGTTCGTCCTCCGTGGTCTCCCGCGGCCGCTCGTCGCTGTAACCGCCGTTCGCCTGTCCCTCGCGAGCCGGTTCGTCGGGCACATCGCCCGTGTGCGCGTCCCTGGCCTGATCAGCCTGTTCGTCGGCTGGCGCGTCGTCACGGTGGCTTGTCGGTTCGTCTGCGGGCGAGTCGTCGCTCGGGCCGGTCGGCCCGCCGGCGCGATCGTCGGGATCGTCCGGTGGTCGGTCGTCACTCATTGTCCTGGAAGTACTGGGCGTCCTCCTCGCCGAAGATGATCTCCATGGCCTCGTCGTTGAAGAACGAGCCACTGCCGCGTTTCTCGAGTTCGTCCGCGATCTCGCCGGCGCTGCCCACGAGGATCGCGTTGGTCGCACACTCCTCGGCGCAGGCGGGCCCCTTCCCGGCCTCCTGTCGCGGCCGACAGCCGGTACACTTGTCCATAATGGCGCCGGTGCCGAAGAGCTGGGCCGTACCGTCGTTGCTGTCGGGGAACTGCGGCGCGCCGAACGGACACCCCGAGAGGCAGTACTGACAGCCCACGCAGAGGTCGTCGGTCACCGTCACGAACCCGTCGTCTTCCTTCTGCAGGGCGTCCGTCGGGCAGACCGACACGCAGGGGGCGTTCTCGCAGTGGTAACACTGCATCGGGAGGCTCGTCTCGCCGGGGTTCTCGCCGGCGACCAGCCGATCGGTCTTGCTGGCGTTCTCGCCCTGGGGCCCCGCGGTCCCCTCGGCCATCGTCGTGATGTCGATACGCTGGTTCTGGATCTCGCGGTCCCAGGTGCGCTTGCAGGCGACGACACAGCCCCCGCAGTCGATACAGGCCTCGACGTCGGGGAAGATCCGCATCCCTTCGCCGGTACTCATCACGCCCTGGCTCAGCATCGGTCCGGACGGCTCCTGCTGTGTCATAGTCGGTCACCTCCCTCCATGACGTCCCACTCGCGGACGTCGTACCGCTTCTGCGCGCCGAGTCCGTGCTCGTCCTGCGGGTAGTCGATGAACTCCATGTCCAGGTCGTCGACCACCTCTTGGGTGGCCTTCTGGACGTGGACGACGCCCGACTTCGTCTCCTGCATCTGGGTCTCCGCGTCGAACCCGCTCGGCGTGATGATGTTCGCGCTCTCGCCGATCGCCAGCGGCTCGGTGCCGTCGGGCCAGTTGCTGGATCGGTTCTGGCCGTGGAAGACCCCGCCCCAGTGGTAGGGAAGGAATATCTCCTCGCTGTTGACCCGGTTGGTCACCTTGGCCTTCACGAGGATCGACCCCTTGTCGGCCGACGTGACGACCACGTGGTCGTCGCCCCCGACGACGTCCAGGTCCTCCGCGAGGCCGGGGCTGATCTCCGCGTACATGTGGGGCTGGCGATCGGCGGTGTACTCGTTGTTCCGCGTCTCCGCCCCGCCGCCCTGGTGTTCGACCTGCCGGCCCGAGGTCATGATGACGGTCCGGCCGTCCTCGGCGTCGCTCCCGAGGTCGGTGTGGACCGCCTCGGTCGCCCGCTGTTGGACCGTCGCGTTGTTCTGGTCGAGCCGCCAGAAGTTGACCTGCTCGCCGTTGGCCGGCCACTCCTGAACGAGGTCCGGTCGCGGGCTCTCCACGGGTTCCCGGTGGACCGGCACCGTGTCGAGGAAGTTCCAGACGACCGCTCGCGCCTTCCCGCGGCCCGTTGGCGGATCCGGCTGTGCGTAGTCGTACTCCTCGTACTCCGCGGGATCGACGTCGACGTCGTCGTACTGGTCGGCGACCTCCTGGGCCGCGTCGTACACCGACGTCTCCTCGTCGAGGGCCATCTCGACCGGCGTCGTCTGGGTCGACGCGTCGGCGGGGTCGTCGGGCAGGATCGTCGCGTAGCCCGGGTACGACGGGACGCCGTTGATCTCCTGGTCGTCCCACCACGGCGCCTCGAACGAGCCGGCGATCAGATCGAGACCGTCCTCGCCGTCCTGGTCGTAGGTCTCCTGCATCGGGTACGCCTTGTCGATGTTCATCTCCCCCCACTCGTCCGGGGTCGGGGCCATCGTGCCCCAGTTCTCGCGGAAGTCGTGGCCGCCGTCCCGCGGGTCGGCCTCCTTCGTCCAGATGATCGGCGAGCCGGGGTGGTCGTCGCCCCAGTAGGGCCAGGGTAACGACCAGTAGTCGCCGTCGACGGGCAGCCCGTCGGTGTCCGCCCGGAGGGTCTCCGTGCTGAACGCCCAGTCGTACTCCTGGTGTTGCTGGAGCTTTTCGGGCGACTGCTGGTAGCCGATCGAGCGGACGCCGAGGTTGATCTCCCGGAGGGCGTCCTCGTAGGAGCTCTGGCCGTTGTGGATCTCGGGGCCGGATCCCCAGTCGAAGTGTTCGCCAAAGCCCATCTCGTGGGCCAGTTCCTGCATGATCCGGAGGTCGGGCCGCGAGTTGTGCGCCGGCGGGCCGACCGCCTGGCTCCACTGGACCGATCGGTGGGAGTTCGTCACCGATCGGACGTGCTCGTACTGGCTCGAGGCAGGCAACAGGAGCACGTCGGCGTCGTCGGGGAGCGTCCCCGCGACCGCCGGGAAGACGTCGACGACGATCAGCAGGTCCAGTTCCTCCATGGCCCGTTTCATCCGGTCCATCTCGCTGATGGAGTTCGCGGAGTGACCCCAGAAGAACGCCATCTTCAGCGGTTCCGGCTGGTAGAGTTCCGATTCGAGGAGTCGGTCCTCCTGCGCCAGCGCCGCCTCGTACCAGCGGGCGACGGTCAGCCCGCGCTGGAACATCAGCGACTGCGGGTCGGGTTCCTCCAGCGGCGCGTCCTCGGTCTCCTCGAGGCCGTCCTCCTCGCCCTCCTGTTCGGCCTCGCTGTCGGTGTCCTCTCCCTCTTCGTCCTCGGTGGATTCTTCCTCCTCGACCTGGGCCGGCACCTCGAGGGCGTTCCACATCTCGTCGGGCATCATCTCGAACCGCTCGTACAGGTCCGCGAAGGAGATACTGCCGCTGGTCCACGGGCTCTCGGTCCAGACCTCCGTCCAGTGCTCCCACGACCCCGGCGAGTCGACGCCGTAGTAGCCCGGCAGGATACTCGCGTCGACCCCGAGGTCGGTCGCTCCCTGGACGTTCGCGTGCCCGCGCATGACCTGCAGGCCGCCGCCCGATCGGGCCGCGCTCCCTGTCGCGAGGCTGAACAGCGCGTACGAACGGATGTTCTGGGTCCCGTTGTTGTGCTGGGTGCCGCCCATCGCCCACTCCACCTGAATGTGGGGCTTGTTCTCGATGATCAGGTCGCCGATGTCCTCGAGTTGCTCCACGTCGAGCCAGGTGATGTCGGCGACCGTCTCGAGGTCGTACTGGTCGAGTTCCGTCGTGGCGTCGGGCCACCCCATCACGCGGTCGTCGAGGAACTCGTCGTCGAGTTCGCCCTGCTCCCGGACGTAGTTGAGCAGCCCCATCACCAGCGCGACGTCCGTTCCGGGCCGCATCCGGTAGTAGTAATCGGCGTGCGCCGAGGTCTTCGTGTACCGCGGATCGATCGAGACGATCGTCCCGCCGCGGGCCTGTCCCTCCAGGATGTGTTGCATCGCGATCGGGTGCGATTCGGCGGGATTCTGCCCGAGGACGATGAGCAGGTCGAAGTTGCGGTAGTCGTTGATCGTGTTCGTCATCGCGCCGAACCCCCAGGTGTTCGCCAGCCCGGTGACGGTCGGGGAGTGGCAGATCCGCGCCTGGTGGTCGACGTTGTTGGTCCCCATGAAGGCCGCCAGCTTCCGGATGGCGTAGGCCTCCTCGTTGGCGTGGTGGGCGCTACCTAGCAACATCACGCTCTCGCGGCTGTACTCGTCGATCGTCTCCTGCCAGGTCTCGACGATTTCCCGGTAGGCCTCGTTCCAGGTGACCTTCTGCCACTCGCCGTCGACCTTCCGCATCGGGTGTTTGAGCCGCTTGGGCGAGTGCTCGGTCTCGAGGATACCGGCCCCCTTCGAACAGAGCGACCCGTTGTTGATCGGGTTCTCGTGCCAGGGCTCCATCGCGGTGAAGGAGTCGCCCTCCTTGACCGCCTTGAACCCACAGCCGACGGCACAGTAGTTGCAGATCACCTTCGACGTATCCGCGTCGTCGACGACGCCGTCGTCGTCCTCCTGTGCCCCACCGAGGACGTGACCGGTGACGCCGCCGCCGAGGAACAGGCCGCCGGCGAGCGCGCTCGCTTTCACGAACGAACGACGATCGAGGTCGATCGTCACCGGCTCCCGGTCGGCACTCATGGAGGTGCCACCACGGGTGGATCGGGGTGCGCGATCGGGTGCGATACTGTGTTACTGCTACCCATTCCCATGGGCGCACTTCCCCGCTAGCCACTATGAATATTTGCTTTGAAAGTACGTATGTAATTTATCTGCGGACTAGAGTTGTAGCCACTCAAAGAACAAATTATACATTATGTGTGATTAACTCGTGCCGAATTCGTGAAACGTCAGCAATTTCGTACATAACGCTATTACCGTGTCACGAAATAGCACGATGGGATGAGAGTCGGGAGCTTCGTCTGTTCGTGTGCCGACACTTGTGACGTCGATCTCGAGGGCGTTCGAGAGGGGATCGAGGGGGTCGACGTCGCCGCGAGTTCGAGCCTGCTCTGCCAGGACGGGCTTCCCGCGATGGAGGAGGTGATCGACGAGTACGACCTCGACCAGTTGATCGTGACCTGTCCCGAGCGAGGGGCCCAGCGGACGATCGAACGCGTCGCCGAGCAACAGGGGATCCACCCCGACGGCGTCTCGTTCGTCGACCAGCGCGAGAGCGCCGGCTGGGTCCACGACGAGGCCGGTGCGACGGCCAAGACGGCCCGTATGGTCAACGCCCGGCACGCGGGGCTCGAGGCGGAGTCGATCTCCCGATCGATCTCGCGGGAGGCGGGCGACACCGTCGCGGTCGTCGCCGATCCCGAAACGGCTGCCGCACTCGCGGACGACGCCGACGTTACCCTGATCGCGGACGGCAACGAGTACGTCGACGCCGCGGCGGACCTGGACGACGTGACGATCGAGCGCGGGCGCGTCGTCGACGTCGACGGGCGCTACGGCGAGTTTTCGGTCCGCCTCGACGCCCGAGTCACCGAGGACTGCATCTCCTGTATGAAGTGCGTCCACGAGGGGCCGGACGGCGCGGTGACGCGCTACCCGGTCGATATCGATCCCGACGCGCCCGACGGCGAGTGGACGGACGTCTGTCCCACCGACGCGATCGATCTCGCGGGCGTCGAGCGCACGCTCGAGTTCGACCAGATCGTCTACCCGGCCGCCGATCGACGGACCAGGGGCGGCCGGATCGGCTTCTACACCGCGCCGATCGACGCGGCGACCATCTCGGCCGTCAAAGACCTCCTCGGAGGGATCGAGAAACCGGACCACCTCGACCTCGAGATGGACGTCTGTGCGGCTGGAAACTCGAGTCAGCCGGGGTGCAACGAGTGCGTCGAGGCCTGCCCCCACGACGCCGTCGAACGGACGCGCATCGACGCGGTCGAGTTCCACAAGGATGCCTGCCGGAACTGCGGGGCCTGCACGAGCGCCTGCCCGACTGGCGCCACGAGGCTTCGCGAGCCGTCGAACGAACGGATCGCTCGCGAGGTCGAGGCTCTCCTCCGGCCGACCGCTGAGGAAGGCGGCTGGCTCCTCGATCGATCGGGATCGGACGTCGACTCCCCGATCGTCGCGTTCGTCTGCTCCGAACGGGCGGACGACGCGCTGGCCGAGTACGGCCGCCTGGCCGCCGCGGGCAAGGCCGAGATCGAGTACCCGCCGATCCTCCCCGTCCACGTGAACTGTACGGACACCGTCGGGGAGGCCCACGCGATGCACGCGCTGGCCTGCGGCGCGGACGGCGTCGCGATCGTCGGCTGCGGCGGCGACTGCCTGCACTCCGGTCCCGATCCGAAAGCCGCCCTCGTGACCCGGCTCAACCGGGCGACGACGGATCTCGGGCTCGGCGAGCGCGTCGACTTCTTCGCCCCCGATCCCGACGATCACGGGGCGTTCGTCGAGGGCATCTCGACGTTCGCCGTCGAACTGGACGACTCACCGATCCCCGTCGGCGAGCACGAAGCCACCGGCGGGATCGACAGCGCGGAACCACGTTCCGCGAACGGCCGGACGCAGTCCGGCGGCGCCGATCGGGAGAACCCGCCGTTCGACAGTCACGGCTGGACCCTCGAGAGCGTCCGGACGATCGTCGACCACGCCGATCCCGATCGGGACGTGATCCGCGGCCTGAAAGACTTCGCCAGGATGGACGTCACGGAGGGCTGTACGCTCACGCCGACCTGCTCGAACCTCTGTCCGACGGACGCGATCCGACGCGACGAGGAGACGGCGACCCTCGAGTTCAACCACGAGCGCTGCGTCAACTGCGGGACCTGCGAGGAGGGCTGCATCGAGGACGTCATCACGATGCGGGACGGCCTCGACCTCTCCCTGCTTCCCGAGCGCCGGGACGACGACCCGTGGATCGAGGTGTTCGAGGGGTCGATGCGCGAGTGTGCACACTGCGGCAAGCCGTTCGCGAGCGAGGGGTCCGCCGCGAAGATCCAGGACGAGGTCGGCGACCTCGTCGCCGGCCTCGCGCCGAGCGCGTCGGGGAGCATCTTCGACTACTGTGGCGACTGTCGCGCCACGCTCCTGTCCGATCGAGGTGGGTGCGAATGAGCGTCGATCAGGCGGCGCTGTACGACGCCAGACTCGAACTCGTGACCTTCCTGATCGACGCGTTCGCGGACGTCCCGACCGAGTCGTTCGTCGAGACGCTGCTGACCGGCGAAATTCGGCTGCCGGACGAGAGCGTGAGCGCTGACCTCGATCGGGGATTCGACGAGTTGCGGACGTTCGTCGAGGCGAACGAGGGCCGCGATCCCGGGACCGTCCGGGACGAACTGGAACGGGAGTTCACGCGCCTGTTCGTCGGCCCGCGGCCGCAGATCATGGCCCACGAGACCTACTACCGCGAGGACACCGACTTCCGCGGGTCGGGACTGGCACAGGTCGAGGCGAGTTACGGGGCCGCCGGCTGGGCCCCGCCAGTGGAGTACCCCGAGGAGAACGATTACGTCGCCGTGGAACTCGCGTTCCTCCGGTACCTGATCCGACAGCAGCGCCGGGGTCACGAGGAGACGTTCGGCTACCAGCGCGTCTTCCACGAGGAGCACCTCTCGACGTGGATCGACGACCTCGCCGCCGACGTCCGCGAGGAGACCGACGAACGCTTCTACGCGGCCGTCGCGGCGATCCTGCAGGGAGACGTCGCGTTCGAGGAAGAAATCGCGATGCAGATGGCCTGAGGAGGAATTAGTCGTCGCGGAACGGCTCCAGTATCTCGTCGTCGAACGAGACCTCGCCGTCCACTTCGCCGTCGTTGACGTCGTGTGGCGCGGTGTGGTACCAGATCTCCTTTGCGTACTTCCTGTCGAGACCCGGGTTCGGTCGCCAGTTCGTGTGGGTCATACAGTCGCATGTGCACTGGTAGCACGGATATAGCTTTGTGGCGCTCGGCCTGTCAGTCAGGCCAGTTGACCGGTTTCGAGCGGCGCTTTCGACCGGCCGGACGGGGGTTCGACCGATCGTGATCGCGGGACCGCCTCCGATCGCTGACTCACCGCCCGGGACGGGGATCGTCGGACCAGTTCGGCCCGGAGCCACCCTCGTCCTCGAGAAACGCGCGAGCGAAGAGGTCGACGTGGAGGGCGAGCACGTCCGCGGGGTCGAGTCCGTACGCGTCGGCCTGTCGCTCGAGGAACGCCTCGAGGTCGTCGCTCGGGTCGTGGTGGATCGTCTCGCCCTCGACCTCGAAGGACACCTCGCTGGCGCCGGCGACGAGGTGTTCGATCTCGAGCAACGCCTGTTCGGCCTTGGTCTCGAGCGCCCGTTCCTCGTCCACGAGTCGATCGTCCCCCCAGTCGGCGGCCGCCTCCCGGAACCGATCGCTGACGGTGATAGAGAGCGTCATCGTGACCGTCCGTTCGCGTTCGTCTCGCTCTCGATCGGCCGGCGACTCGGATCCTCGACGGAGCGAGGCGGCCGAAACGGGTCGGTGGTCGATTCGCGTCCGAGACGATACGATCGTCCGCAGCGTGTCGGGTCGGAGTACATGGTGCGGAGCACGGCGACGGTGTTGCAGGTCGGTTAGCGGGTTACTCGGGCGGCCACTCCTCCGGTGCCGGGTCCGGTTCGCCGAGCGCACCGAACGCGAGCAGGAGCAGCCCGAGGAACGCGCCCATCACGATCACGCCCATCAGGCCGCCGAAGCCGTGCTGTCCGACCCAGTTCCCGGGGGTGAGACCGCCCATCCGGTTCACGACGGTGAGTCCGACCAGCACGGTCCAGGTCGCGGCGAACAGCAGCCCGAACGCGATCAGCGGATTGTGGTCGATTGCGGTTCGGATCCCCATAGCCGTGGTATCGCGGCCTACGATCAAAATTCCCACCGGGATCGATCACTATCGGTGAGTGTCACGGATTTCGATCGGTCCTCCGCGATCGAGTCGGCTCGCGGCCCCGGCGGCGGATCGAGCGATCGATCACGGCGTGTCGTCGTCCGACGCGAGGTCCCAGTCGGCCTTCGCGGCCGCTTCCGAGAGCGGGACGAACTCCCAGCCGGCGTCCTCGGCGATCGATTCGTCCGCACCCGCGCGGCCGACGAGGACCAGCCGATCGGCGTAGAACATCGAGTTGCGATCGATCTCGGCCAGCCGATCGGCCGGGGCCGTCCCGGTGCCGTTGAAGAAGTCCGCGTCGATCCCGTGGTCGCGCTGGAACTTCTGGATCACGTGAGCGGGGACGTCGCCGACGATGCCGATCCAGTCGGCCCACGTCGCGCCCGCGAAGACCCGGGCCGGCCGTTCGAGGTCCCGGACGGCGTCGTACGTGATCGCCATCGTCATGTCGTCGGCACCGCCGCCGTGGGGGCCCGAGGCCGAATCGGCCCCCATCGGCCGGGGTACCGAGGGGTCGGTGCCGCCCGCTTCCTCATCGGTCGATCGCGGTGCGTCTCCGGTGCCTCCTGCGGTCGGAATCCCGGCCGGCGTCCGATCGCCCGTTTTCGGGACGTGCGGTGCCGGAGCGTTCGATGGATCGGCGTCGGTGGCGTTCGCCCCCGCGCCGTCCGCGCTCGCTCTCGCACCGTCCCGATCCCGATCGGCCGACGAGGGCTCGGAGGGCGGGGCGTCGGGTTCGGCGTCCGGGTCGCCGTCGTCGCGCCAGATCCAGTCCCCGTCGTTCCCGTCCGGTTCGTCCCCGTCCGATCCGGTATCGACGTCGTCGAGGTCGATCCGGTCAGTCATCTTCGGTCACCTCCGACGGTCCGTCGCTCTCGGCTGCGTCCGCCGCGGGAACGGGCGTCGCGTCGTCGACGACCGACGCCAGTCCGAGTCGGCGAACGGTCTCGCGGGTCGGCCGCCCCGCCTCGTCCCAGCCGCGATACCGGTAGTACTGATCGAGCAACGACTCGAACGCCGCGGGATCGATCGCGTTCCCGTCGCCGTCCGCGTGCGGGTCGAGCAGGGCGGCCGGCAGGTCGTCGTCGGCCCGATCGAACCCCTCGCGGACGTTGAACAGTCGGACCAGCGTCCAGACCCGTTCGCCGACGGTCGCCAGGGCGTCACGGTCGTACGACCGGCCCACGGCGGAGAGCCACTCGGCGCCGAGGTCGGCCAGCGCGCCATCGAGGAAGTCGTCGGCGATCAGGCACCAGCGGACCGCTCGCCGGTTCTGCTCGCCGACGACGGCGGCCACCCTGGCTCGATCGCTCGCCCACGATCGGCCCAGCGCCTCGGTCTCGACGGGTCGGGCGCGGCGGTGACAGGCGCCGCGATCGCTCGTCGCGTAGGCGAGCGCCATCGTCTCGGCCCCGCGAGGGTCGTACGACGACAGGTCCATCCCCTTCACCGTCGGGATCGACCGCTCGCCGCCGAACTCGCGGGCCGCGGCGTCGATCCCGTCGGCGAGGGCGTCACCGAGCGGCGTCTCCCGTGTCGCGATCTCGCGGATCAGGTCCCTGGCGGCCTCGTAGTCGCCGAACGAGAGGTCCCGGTCGAGTATCCCGTCCTCGCTCGCGCGGACGGCCCAGGCCACGGCGTTCCCGGCCGTGATCACGTCGAGCGCGAGACGGTCGCAGATCGCCCCGAGCGCGGCGACGGCGTCGAAGTCGTCGATCCCGAGGCCGGCCCCGAGGACGATCGGCGTCGCGCCCCGCGGGACGCTGTCGCCCTCCTCGCTCTCGACGCGGAAGCCGCCGGGAACGGCCTCGTCCTGGCGCTCGCGTTCGAGCGCGTTCTCGCGGACGGCCTCGATCCCGATCTCGCTCGCGCCGTCGAACTGCCCTTCCTGCCAGCCCCGGGTCGGCAGGACGCCGACCTCGTTCGCGAAGTCGATCGTCTCGAGCGTCTCGCTCGCCCGCTGCCAGCGGCCGGTGTCGCTCTCGGCGAACGCCCGTTCGTAGCGCTCTCGGAGGGCCGCGTGCTCGTCGAGGGGGTCCCCGCGGGCGACGACCGCCTTGAGTCGCTTCGATCCCATCACGGTCCCGGCACCGCCGCGCCCGGCGTGGTGGTCGCCGCCGTCGGAGGCGATCGTCGCGTACTGGATGCCGTGTTCGCCCGCGGGGCCGACGCAGGCGACGGCCGCGTCGGGAAACGCCTCGCAGGTCGCCGCCGCGTCGGCCCCCCAGCAGTCGGCCGCGGATTCGATCGTCGCCCCGCCGTCCTCGATCTCGAGGACGATCGGTTCGTCCGATCGTCCGGTCACGAGAATTCCCATGTGAGCCCCGAGCGATCCGGCGAGCCGATGGGGAAAGCTCCCGCCGCCGTAGGAGTCGAGGAAGGTCCCGGTCAGCGGCGACTTCGTGATCGCCGCGTACCGGGCCTCGCCGGGCGTCAGGCCCGAGACCGGCCCGAGCATGAACAGCAGGACGTTCTCGGGCGCGAGCGGGTCCGTCCCCGCCTCGAGTTCCTCGTAGAGGTACCGCGCGCCGAGACCCTTGCCCCCGACGTAGGCCTCGAGCCACGCCTCCGGGATCCGCTCGCTGGTGACGGTCCGGGTCGTACAGTCGACCCGCAGGAGGCGCGACGGAGTGTCCCGTGTCATCGAGTACCAGGTACGTGGCCGGCGGTCTTTAACAGTTGGCCGGCAAGCTGCACCGATCGCTGACTCTCATATCCGCTCACGAAAATTCCCTTGCCTGTTCATCGCTAGCAGGGAAACATGCGAATGGAACTCCGGGTCTGCAACCACTGCTACGAGGGGACTCACGGGAACGACGCGAAGACGGCCATCACGCGGGACATGGTCGCGTGTGCCGAAGTGGTCCGGGAGTACAAGGACCTGATCGGCCTCGAGGCGGTGTACATCGCCAAAGTCGAGGAGGGCGACGTCGGCGGTGCTGAGGCACTTCCGGCGATCGTGGCCCGAATCGAGGAGGACCAGGTGACCCTCGCGGACACGCAACTCGTGATGGAAGACGGGGACGGCAACCTGCTCGTCTACCCCGAACCCGAGGACGTCCTCGAAGTGCTGACGCGAAACATCGACCAGATCGACGACCAGACCCGTCAGGACGTCACCGTCGAACTCTCGCCGGAGAGTTCGGACCTGCTGGTCGGATCGCGGTGAGGGGAGTCGGGAGACCGACGCTCGTGAACACCTCCCACACTTTTGTACTCGCTCGCTGAATGTCACCGTATGCGAGCGGCCGTACTCGAAGAACACGGGGAGTTGCTCGAAGTGCAGGACGTCGATTATCCGGAGCCGGAACCGGACCAGGTCATCGTCGAGACGGAGGCCTGCGGGGTCTGCCGGAGCGACTGGCACGGCTGGCAGGGCGACTGGAGCTGGGTCGGGGTGCAAACGCCCGAGGGCCAGATCCTCGGCCACGAACCCGCCGGCGTCGTCTCCGCGGTCGGCGAGGACGTCGAGACGCTCTCGGAGGGCGATCGGGTCACGGTCCCGTTCCACCTCGGCGACGGGACCTGTTCGCACTGCCGGGAGGGGCGGGCCAACAACTGCGAGACGGTCATCCCGCTCGGGTTCACGAGCATCTCGCCGGGGGCGTTCGCCGAGGCGTTCCCCGTCCGCGAGGCCGACTTCAACTGCGTGAAACTCCCGGACGACGTCGATTTCGCGGAGATGGCCGGACTGGGTTGTCGGTTCATGACGGCGTACCACGCCCTGGCCGACCGGGCGGAACTCCGGCCCGGCGACTGGGTCGCGGTCCACGGCTGTGGCGGCGTCGGCCTCTCGGCGATCCACATCGCCAGCGCCCTCGGCGCGCACCCGATCGCGGTCGACGTCCGCGAGGACAAACTCGAACGCGCCCGCGAACTGGGGGCCGTCGAGACGGTCGACGTGACCGAGGCCGAGAACCCGGCGAACGAGGTCAAGGCGCTGGCCGGCGGCGGTGCGGACGTCTCGATCGACGCGCTGGGAATCGCGGAGACGTGCCAGAACTCGATCGCCAGCCTCGGGACGCGGGGCACCCACGTCCAGGTCGGCCTGACGACCGGCGAGGAGGAGGGCCAGATCGACCTTCCCGTCGACCAGATGACGATGCAGGAGATCGACTTCCACGGCTCGTTCGGGATGCCGCTGGTCCGCTACGAGGAACTGTTCGACCTGATCGCACAGGGGACCCTCGAACCGGGGAAGATCATCGGCGAGACGCTCACGCTCGACGAACTGCCCGAGACGCTGGCCTCGATGGACGACTACGAGACGATCGGCATCCCCGTCGTCACCGAGTTCTCGGGCTGATCGACGGGCGGGAGGAACCGTTCGACGACGCGGTGTCCGGTCGAGACCGATCGGTCGTCGGTCGTGTGCTGTAAGCCGGGCGGGGGCGGGAGCCCGCCTGGCGTGAGAGACATGAGCTAACTCGAAGCGGGGGCGAGTCCACTTCCGAGCGATCCGGGCACGAACGCACGCAATCGGCTGGTCAGCGCGTTGTGGTCTGGGCCTGGCGTGTACCCGGCGGGGCGTTCCATCCCCGCAGGTGAGGCCAACGAGCGATCCCCCATTTGTTATACGGCGGTTTTGCACCCGGTAGCGTCTCCGATCCACAGCAAGGGGCGGACTACCTCGCGAACAGGGAGGCGCTACGATTCCGGCGATCGGCTCTCTCGAGCACTAGCCCCCGCATAAACGGTCCTGCTTGCAGTATCCTGCCACCGGTTCCCGCCCTCCCTGCGGTGGCGGGCCGGCCCCGCGATAGCCGGTGGGGTCCACAGGATCGGGTCCCCCAGCCCACGCGACCGGTCGACCCGCCGGTTTCAGGCACGGATAATCGACCCTTTCCGCCGATCGCGTCACGAACCCGGGATCGATCGCATTCCCTCGCTGTCCGACGATTAGGCACCGATTAGGAGTGGGTTACGGACCGCCTGTCACCCGGCCGGGGAGTGTGCGATGTTTTCACACGATTCGGGCGTCGTGGCGTGGCGGTTTCGAGAGTAAGACGGCCATAGGAAACCCTCACTTTCGGTTACAAGCCGGATAACTACAACCGATCGTCACCGACTCACTCGATATGATCACCTGCACTAACTGCGAGACCCCTCAGTTCCTGCAGATTACCCAGAGCCGCGTCTACTTCGAGGACGGAGAGATGATCAACGAGATCTCCGAGACCTACGAGTGCACCCTCTGCGAGGGGACCGGCCAGTACGTCTACGACGACGATCGGGACGAGGCCACCGTCTCCGGCGACGTCGAACTCACGAAGGAACGGCCGAAGCAAGCCTGACCGATCGCCCCCGCTTGGGGGCGACGGACGACTGGACAGCGCTACCACTCGATTACGGCTCTGGACGTGATCGTCCCTCCACGACACGCCGCCCGTGTCGCCGTCGATTGCTCTGATACCAACAGTTTCAGTTTCGATCGTGGTCACCGATCGTCTTCGACAGCCCCGCTGGAGTCGCCGTTTTCGCCGGCGCGTTCGCCGCTGGAGTCGCTCTCCGCGGCCGCACGTTCTCCATCGGCGTCAGCGTCCCCGTCCCTGTGACCGACGGCGAGTCGGTCGTATACGTCGTCGGCCACCTGCTCGCCGGAATCGCCGCCCTCGTACTGCCCCCGACTGATCGCCCGTCGGCGCTGCCTGGCGTCCCACTCCTCGAAGACGCCGTACTCGTTCATCGTCTCCATCCCGGCGAGCATCGCCGTGAGTTTGATCCCGATGAGCGGAATTTCCGCGACCGAGACGATCACGTCCGCACGGACGACGATACCGTCCCTGAGCAACACGTCGATCACGTCGACGAACGTCTCGTCGTCTCGTCTCGGTCTCATGGCCGGGTTGCTCCCTCGTCGTCGCCGAGTTCCGGCGCGAACGTGTACGGCGGCCACGGGCCCGTGAACCTGACCTCGAGTCCGGGGTTCGCCGCGACGTCGTCGAGGATCGACCCGACCGCCTCCTCGTCGTCTTCGTGGGCGAGCAGGGTGAGCCGACAGAGCGTCTCGCCGCCCGTCGCCGGCGCACCGTCGGCCGATCCGTCCCCGAGCGTCGCACTGGGCGAGCGCTCGAGCGCGTGGACCTCCCGGGTCACGTCGTCGAGATGTCCCTGGAGGTCGTCGCTCAGCGACTCCCGGCGCGCCTGCTGGAGTTCCCTGACTCGCTGCTCGTACTGTTTCTCGAGGAGGAACGCGGCGCCCTCTTCCGACGCGTCGATCCGCTCGTCGAGTTCGCGAAGCCGATCGTCGCGCTCGAGCAGCGCCTCGTCGTCGATCGGATCGGTCTCGGCAACCTCGACGCGATACTCCCAGTGGCCCGCCAGTTCGGACAGGGCCCGATCGATCGTCTCGTACTCCTCGCGGAGCCACTCGCGGAGTCCCTCGTCGCCGCCGCGGAGGATCGTGTCGAACTGGAAGGGGATCGGCGTGCCGAACGCCTCGCCGGCCTCGTCGACGACCGTCTGGTGCCGGACGAGCCACCGCTTGACCTCCGTGAGATCGGCCGAGTCGTAAATCGTGTCACACTGGTGGACGACGGCCCCGACGCCGTCGACCGTGAGCAGCGAGACCGGTTCGTCGTCCACGCCGGTCGTATCGATTGTCTCGGCCTCGTCGGCCCGGACGAGACAGTAGAGGTACCGCCCCTCCTCGATCTCCGGGAGTCGCTCGTCGTCCAGGGACTCCCCCTGTCGATCGCGCTCGCTCATGGTCTCCGGGTCGTCGGAACTCACGGCTCCTCACCTCCGAACACGGAGTAGCCGGGCTTCCGGTGGGCCTCGGGTTTCTCGTCGAACCGTTCGATCGCGTCGCTGACCAGTCCGTCCAGGTCGCCACGGAGATCGTCGACCCCCTCCTCGATCCCTTCGTCTTCCTTGATCTGTTCGATTTCGGCTTCGATCGTCGCCAGTTGGGTCCCGAGCCGCTCGATTTCTTCGTCGGCGAGGTTTCCCGACTCCATGCGGCGGACCGCCTCGCGTTCGAGAGCCTCGAGCAGGAGTTCGACGACGGTCACGACGAGCGTGACGAGTCCCTGGCGCGCGTCCTCGCCGTCGCCGACGTCGATCGTGGCCATCTCAGGACTCCTCCGTTTCGGGGGCCGCCTCCGCTTCGTCCTCGGTACCTCCCTCGTCGCTCCCGGCTTCGTCGTCTGCCGCGTCCTCCCCATCGTCGTCTGCATCGTCACTGAGCAGGTCGAACCCGCCGCTGGTCGGCCGCTCGGGATCGGGCCGCTTCCCGACCCGTTCGGAGACGCGATCCTCCTCGGGGTCGAGCGAGCCGCTCTCGTCGTCGGCCGCCCCGCCGTCGCCCGATTCTTCGTCGCCGCCCTCCTCTGGGTCCGGCGTCACGTTTACGCCGCGGGTGGGATCGATAACGGGGTTCGGTCGCTCCATCTCCGCGAGTTCCGGTTCGCCGACCGCCGCCGCGAGTCGCCGCATATCGGTCCCTTCCGGGAACTCGAGGCCGTACTTGGCAGCCGTCTCGAAGGAGGCGATCGCGGCCCGGATCTGTACGCCGAGCAGTTGGGTGTCGCCGATCGAGACGGCGATGTCGGCGTTGATGACGATCCCCTTGTCGAGGAGCATCTCGATGACGTCGGCGAGGTCGGTCTTCTGTCGGCTCGGCTGGAAGTCATGCGGCACGGCGATCACCTCCCGGGCCGGTTCCTCCCGACCGTGGTGCAGTTCCCGCCCGATACTCCCGTCGTTTGAGTGGTGAATCAGTCGTCATTCTCGGTCCTCCGTTTCTGTCGCTCGATCTCGAACCGCCGGCCGTAGATCCGCTTGCGGCTGGGGGCCGTCGACAGTTTGACCTGCTGCGGCACCGTCGCGTGACGGGCCCCGCCGCCGAGGTCGCGCCGATCGGTCTGGATCGTCGACGCCGCCGTCGGGTTCCGGGAGTTCGTGCTGGTGTCCTGGCTGCGCATCTTCTCGCGGTTGATATCGTACAGGCGCTCGAACTTCGCGTTGGTCTCGAGCAGCGCCTCCCGGAACGCATCGAGTCCCTTCATCGCCTGCTTCTGGATGAACACCTGGTAGGCCTCGGGATCCTCGGCGACGTCGGGTTTGCCGAGCGCTTCTTTCGTCCCTTCCACCGGATCCACGTCCGTCTCGATCAGATCCTCGTCGTCGTCGCCGATCAGGTCCCCGTCCTCGTCGCCGAGCAGGGATTCGTCGTCGTCCGCAACGGTCGCGGCGGCCTTCTCGACCGCGCTTGCGTCCGCATCCTCGTCGGCGACCGCCTCGATCGCGTCGTCCAGTTCGCGTTTCTCCGTCCAGATGTCGGTCAGGTCCGTGGCGTCCCACGCCTCCAGCAGGTCGATCGCCCGGAACACCTGCGCGAACTCGACGACGTCGCCGACGCCCGTGTCCTCGTCGGCGAGGGCGTCCGGGATCTCGCCGGCGTCGATCGCCTCGAGCAACGCGTCGGCGTCGACGGCCTCCGGGAGGTCGGTCAGGTCGAGCGCGTCGAGCAACTCGCCGGTCTCCGCCGCGACCCGCGTGAGCGTGTCGAGGTCCGACTGGACCCCTTCGAGGGCGTCGGCGTCGAGTTCGTCCAGATCCTCAACGCCGCCGAGACAGTCGTCGAGGTTCGCCAGGCAGTCCTCCGCGTCCGCGAGCAGACGCTCGAAGGAGTCCCCGTCACTCATCGTCGTCCACCTCGTCCGTCGATCGGTTCCCGGGCGTCACCTCGACGGTCAGGATTCCGTTCTTGATCGTCGCGTCCGCCGATCGATCGGCCCAGGGGACGTCGACCCGGTCGAGTTCCCGGTCCCCGACGGCGACGACGAGGGTACCGTCGTCGAACCCGACCGTGACGTCGTCCGGATCGGCGCTCGCCACGTCGGCCGTCACCAGCAGTTCGTTCTCGCCAGTCCGGGTCGTCAGGTGGTGCCCGCCAGTGGAACTGTGTCGACGGCGGCGTTTTCGCGGCCTGTCCCGCCGCGATTCTCCCAACTCGTCGATCGGACGCGAGCCGAACGGCGACCCCGCCGACTCGTTGTCGTCCGAATCGAACGCCGTGCCGATCGAGACGTCGTAGTCGAGAATCGTCCGGTCGCCCCGGCGTTGACCCGACGTCGAACTCCCCTCGAGTCGCTCGAGCGCGTCGATCAGGCTCGAGAGCCAGTGGTCGTCGTCCGAGCCGGCGTTCGCCGCCCGCGTGTGGGGGTGTGGATCCCGGGGCGGTGCTCGCCGGTCGTGGTCACTCCGGCCGGATTCGTCTCCGTCACGATCGGACTCGCTCTGGCCGGACTCGTCCCCGTCGTGACGACCGTCCCGGGACGCGGTGTCAGTCGACTCGCGGTCGGCCTGCTTCGGCTCCGACGGATCTCGATCGTCCTGCGCCGACTCCGACGGTTCGGCTTCGCTCTCGTCGGTTCCGGACCGATCGGCGTCGTCGTTGTCGATCGGGTGGTCGGCCGGTTCGTCGGGCGCATCGAACTCCTCGGGGTCGTCGGACTCGTCGTGCTGGTCGTCGGCCGGTTCGTCGCGGCTGTCGTCGGTCCACTCGCTCATTACTTTTTCACCTCCACGCGGCCGCTCGCGAGTTCCTCGTGGATCTCCCGTGCGATCTCGAGTTCTTCCTCGAGTTCCTCTTTCCGGCGCCGGTACTCCTCCTCGTCGCGCTCGCCGAGTTCGTACAGCAACTGGTTCTCCTTGAGTTCGTCCTCGAGTCCCTCCACGTCGTACAGTTCGTCGAGCGCCAGCGTGTGGAGCGTGTCGACGATGCCGACGATCGGTCGAAACAGGAGGTCGTCGAGGATGAACATGGTTAGCGCTGGGCCCCGATCTTGACGTCGACGAAGCTGTACGGTGCGAACGGACCCGTATACCTGAACGTGAGGTCGTCGTGTTCCTCCTCGAGTCGGACGATCGCCGCGTCGAACTCCTCGCGGTCGTCGCGCTCGACGAGGTAGGAGCGATTGAGCACGAGGCGATCGCTGAACAGGTCGTTCGCGACGGACTGTGCCGCGATCGGGTCGAGTTCGTCCGCGACCGACTCCTCGATCGCCGCCCGATCGACGTCGGCGTCCTCGTCCCGGACGATCTTGACGCCGAGTTCGATCCGCCCCTCGATATCGTTCATCGCCCGGCGGAACGCGGGGCGAGCGCCCCGCAGGACGTTCTTCAGTGCGCGATCGCTCTCGAACGCCATACCGAACTGCATCGGGACGACCGTGTGGCCGTCGTCCATGATCTCGCGGAGGACGTCGTCGTGACGCTGTGCGTCCTCGTCGGTCTCTTCGGGATCGGTCGTGTCGATGTCGGAGACGACGGCACCGAGTCGGCGGTGCGAGATCGTGTAGATTCGCGTCGCTCCGGCGACGGCGTCGGTCTCGAACGCGACGTCGTCGGAGTCGACGACGCCGTAGACGTAGCGGTGTTTCATCGGTCGGTGACGTGCTCGTGGATGGGTCGGACAGTTCGGGGTGGCTATTCGATCGCGACCTGGAACGATACTGCGACTGTGATAACTCGTCACGCGACGTTTGCGCCCCCGCGGCCTTACCGTGGTGCTTGCAATGGCAGTGGGTCGACCCCGTGCTGGTCGGCCCCGGCTGACCCGGACGTGGTGGTCGGCTCCGGGTCCCGGAGGGACTCGTGGCGCGCGTCTCGAGAGACGCCGTGCCGGGCGTTCCGACCCGATCGGGCGGACCGACAGGCGTTCTTCGTGGCGGCTTGCAGTCGCAGTGCAAGCCGTGTTACGAGGGTGGCGTGAACGAGTGGACGTAGCTATGGCACAACCACAACGAAGACCCGACTCCTCGAGTCTCGCGGAGGTACTGGACCGCATTCTCGACAAGGGCGTCGTCATCGACGTCTGGGCGCGCATCTCGGTCGTCGGGATCGAGTTGCTGACGATCGAAGCCCGCGTCGTCGTCGCCTCGGTCGACACGTTCCTGCACTACGCGGAGGAGATCGCAAAAATTGAGCAGGCCACCGCGGAGGGCGATCTCGAGGAACTGGAGGAGCTCGAGGTCGAACCGCGGCCGGAGTCGTCACCACAGTCAGCGACCGAATAATGGCCGGCGACTCGTCTTCCCGCAAGCGCAAGGTGCGCGGCCGCAAGATCAGGAGCGATCGCGAGCGCAGGGAGGGTCGACGAGCGAAGAAAGAACTCGCACGAAAGGCGTCGAAGGCGGGCGACCGCAACGGCGACAGCCCGCTGACCGATCCCGAGTCGGTCGTTCCCGAGCCGTTCGTCGAGACCGACGCAGTCGCGTCGCTTCGCGATCGGATCACCGGCTGGCTCGACGCGGACCAGCCGGTCCACCTGATCGGCCCGACTGGCTGTGGGAAGACGGCACTCGCGCTGTCGGCCGCGGCCGAACGCGGCCGCCCGGTCGTCTGGCTCAACGGTGACGAGGCCGTCGACACCGCCGCGCTCGTCGGTGAGCACGCGGGCGGGGAGCGATACGAGGAACACGATCGGTACGTCAGCGGCGTGGACAAGAAGACCCAGATCGTCCGCCAGCGGTGGGTCGACAACCCCCTCTCGGTCGCGGTTCAGGAGGGCGCGACGCTCGTCTACAACGAGTTCTCGCGGAGCGGTCCGGAGGCTCACAACGTGTTGCTCTCGGTGCTCGAGGAGGGCGTCCTCGAGCGACCGGGCAAACGCGGCGACGACCGGACGATCGAGGTCCACCCCGACTTCCGGGTGATCCTCACGTCGAACGACGTCGAGTACGCCGGCGTCCACCGGCAACAGGACGCGTTGCTCGATCGGTTCGTCGGCGTCCACGTCGACTTCTACGACGCGGAGACCGAACGCGCGATCGTCGCCGCCCACGTCGATCTCGCCGACGACGACGTCGAGACGATCGTCGCGACGACCCGCAAACTCCGCGACGAACTCGAGATGGTCGTCGGCACGCGCGCGGCGATCACGGCCGCGAAGGGCGTGGCCGTCTTCGACGCCGCGTCCGCGAACGGCGCGATCGACGACGAGGTACTCACGGACGTCTTCACCGACGTTCTCGCGCCGAAGATCGCGGGTGAGGGTCCCGACGACGTCGACGCACTCCGATCGACGATCGCCGAGACGATCTGAGTCGCTCTGCGAACGCACAGCACGCACACCGAAATTCACCACGACCATGGCCGAAGCCGATACGAAACAACGAGCGGACCAGTGCAAGGCGCTCACCGGGGACGGCGAGCGCTGCTCGCGGCCGGCCCAGGACGACGGGTTCTGCTACCAGCACGACGAGAGTGATCCAACCGTGAACGACAGCCAGGCCGTCGAACAGGAGGAGCGAGCGGACGAACAGGCCGACGAGGAGACCGAGGCCGAGACGGCCCAGGAACCGCCCGCGGTCGACATGACCGCGGAGGAGCGGGTCGACCCGGAGACCGTCGACGCCGACGTCGACGCCGATCGAAAGGAGATCGAGGGGGTCCTCGCCATTCGCGAGACCGTCCGATCGACTGCGGGCCAGCTCATCGGTCGGGAGTTCGACGCCGTCAGCGAAATCGCGCCGACCGACGACGGCTGGCGCGCGGTCGTCGAGGTCGTCGAACGCCGATCGGTGCCCGACACGCAGGACATCATCGGCCGGTACGAGATCGAACTCGACACCGAGGGCACCGTCCACGGCTACCGTCGACTCGATCGCTACCGGCGCGGCGATACGGCGTCGTTCGAGGGCTAAGCGCCGACGGATCACGCCCGGCACGTCCCGGAATCACTCGTCACACCCCGTCCGGGGCCGTCAGTCGCGACTGTAGCGCGGGCTGTTTCTGTCACGATCTCGTCGAGAGACTCGCGAGCGGTGGCTGGGATCGATCGCTCGATCGGCGACCCGATCGCGCTCAAACGGACTACCGGAAGTCGGTTCCGGTGCAATCGTGACCGCCCTGCGGTTGCACCGGGGAACTCGGTACAGCAGACCGTATCAATCGTCCGCCGGAGTCGGCGACGAGGCGTCGCCCTCGGTCGCCTCGTCGCGATCGAGGGCCGCCTCGACCCGCGGGGCGAGTTGGTTGACCATCGATCGGCCGTCGCGTTCGCGGACGACGAGTCCGTCGTCCGCGAGCGAGGAGAGGTGGTGCGAGACCGTGCTCGGGTCCCGATCGAGGGCGTCCGCGAGTCGCCCGTTGGGTGCCCGACCGAGGTCGGCGAGGGCCTCGAGGACGTCGCGTTTGGCGGGTTCGTCGAGCGCGGCGTAGAGTGCGACGTCGCCGTCCCGCCGAGCGTCCGCCGACGTCTCGCTCTCGACGTAGTATCGCCGTTTCCCGTTGATCTTGGCCGTCGACACCAGCCCTTCGTCCTCGAGAATGCGGACGTGGTGGCGGACCGTCGAGAGGGAGACGTCGCTTCGCTCGCTGATCCGCGAGAGGTAACAGCCCGGATCGGCTTCGATCGTCTCGTAGACCGCCCGACGCCGATCGTTTTCGAGCGGATCGGAGTCGTCGTAGCGGCTGTACTTGAATATCGGGAGGAGCTTCCACGGGAACTCGGCTCTCGCGTGCCGGAGGTGGCGAAGCGTCCTCGCGGTGGCCGACGATCCACTTGCACCGCCGGCACCGGTGCCGGCGCCGCCCCCACCGGCCGCCACGCCCGTCGCAGTCATCGCACCCATGAGGCCGACCAGGACGGCGTCGGCGGCCGTCGAGGACGTACCCGGACTCGATCGATCGGCGTCGTCCGGGCCGTCAGCCGCCGATTGCGTCCCGTTCTCACTCGACGACTCGTCGACGGGCCGCTCGATCGACGCCGACGACTCCGCGTGCCGGTCGTCGGTCTCGAGGGTGACGAGCGTCCCCGTCTCCGCCACGGTATCGTCGACGAGGCTCGTCGTTCCGGTGACCGTGTACTCGATCGTGCCGGTCGTCTCGTCGACGGTGTACTGGACGAGGGCGGCCGTCAGTTCGACGCCGTCGTCGACGAGATCGGTCGTCGTCCCCGTCGTGTTTTCGAGGCCGTCGGAGAGGTCCGTGACGGCGTCCTCGGTCGTGTTGGTGACGGGGTCGTCCAGATCGCCGGTGGTTTCGTTCGTCGTGTTCTCCACGGCGTCGGTCGTCTCGTTCGTCGTATTCTCGACGGCGTCCGTCGTTTCGTCGGTGGTATTCGCGAGAGCGTCTGTCGTCTCGTTCGTCGTGTTCTCGAGGGTCCCGGTCGTGTCGTTCAGTTCGTCGTCGATGGCGCCGACGCGATCGGTGCGCTCCAGATCGAGCAGGCCGGCGTCGGTCGTGCTCGACGGCGCGGCGACGGCGACGCCGACGAGGGCGCTGCTGATCAGCAGCGTGACGGCCAGAAACGCGAGTACCCGACCGATCGACGAGCCCGGTTCCATGTCAATCACTCCCCTCTTCGAGAGCCCCCGTAATACGTTTTTTCCGATAGCGTGACAGTCAGACGACTCGATCAGTCGAGCAGAGAACCGATCGATCGCGATCGATCCGGGGAGAGATCCAGCAAGGTATTTCCCCGTGCGGCGGCGGAATTGAGACATGGATTCGGCGCTTGGCCCGCCCGACGCGATGGCCGAGAAACGCGACGAGTTGACGCCGATGATGCGCCAGTACCACGACCTCTGTGCGCGCTACGACGACGCGCTCGTGCTCTTCCAGGTCGGGGACTTCTACGAGACGTTCTGTGAGGCCGCCGAACGCACCGCGCGACTACTCGAGATTGCGCTCACCAGTCGCGAGGACAGCACCGGCGAGTACCCGATGGCCGGCATTCCGATCGACAACGCCGAGTCGTACGTCGAGGAGTTGCTCGAGGCGGGATACCGTGTCGCGGTCGCCGACCAGGTCGAGGAGCCTGGCGAGACCTCCGGCGTCGTCGAGCGGGCGGTCACGCGCGTGATCACGCCGGGGACGCTCACCGAGGACGAACTGCTCGCGGGCGACGACAACAACTTCGTCGCCGCGATCGCACGGGACGGCGACGACCTCGCGCTCTCCCTGCTCGACGTCTCGACCGGCGACTTCCTCGCGACGAGTTCGACCGCGAGCGAGTCGATCGCCGACGAGGTGAGCCGGTTCGATCCGTCCGAAGCGGTCGTCGGCCCCGACGCATCCGCCGACCTCCTCCCCGAGGACTGCATGGTGACCCCGTTCGACGCCCGCGCGTTCGATCGCGATCGAGCCGGCGAGAAGGTCTCGACGTACTTTCGGAACCCCGATGCGTTGCTCGCGAGCGACGCGGAGATCCGGGCCTGCGGCGCGTTGCTCGCCTACGCCGAGTACGTCCGCGGCGGGGAGCACGAGGGCGAACGCGGCGAGGACGACGACCGTCGCGTCGACGCCGTCTTCGCGGCCGATGCCACCCATCGACTCGAATACATTACCCGCCTCACCCGGTACGATCCCCGCGAGTACCTCCTCCTCGACGCCGTCGCCCTGCGGAGCCTCGAACTGTTCGAGCCCCGTGCCGTTCACGGCCGCGAGGACGCCACGCTGGTCGGCGTGCTCGACGAGACCGCCAGCGCGCTCGGCGGCCGCAAGCTCCGGGACTGGCTCCGTCGGCCGCTGCTCGACACCGATCGGATCGCGGCCCGCCACGACGCCGTCGACGAACTCACCGGCGCGGTCCAGCGGCGGGAACGGCTCCACGACCGCCTGCGGAACGTCTACGACCTGGAGCGACTGATCGGCCGCATCTCCCGGGAGCGTGCCAACGCGCGGGACCTGCGATCGCTCCGGGACACGCTGGCCGTCGTCCCCGAGATCCGGGCGCAACTCGCCGACGCCGACTGCGACCGCCTCCGGGACCTCCACGCGTCCCTCGACCCGCTGGCCGACGTCCGCGAGTTGATCGAGGACGCGATCGTCGCGGATCCGCCGATCGAGATCACCGAGGGCGGGATCATCGCCGAGGGGTACGACGAGGACCTGGACGCGTTGCGCGAGACGGCCCGGGACGGCAAGCAGTGGATCGACGACCTCGAGGAAGCGGAACGGGAGCGGACCGGGATCGACTCGCTGAAGGTCGGCTACAACTCCGTCCACGGCTACTACATCGAGGTGACCAACCCCAACCTCGACGCGGTCCCCGAGAACTACCAGCGCCGCCAGACGCTGAAGAACTCCGAGCGGTTCGTCACGCCCGAACTCAAGGAGCGCGAGGACGAGATCGTCGGCGCGGAAGAGCGCGCGAACGAACGCGAGTACGAACTGTTCCGGGAGGTTCGCCGCGACATCGCCGGGGAGGTCGAACGGGTGCAGGCGCTCGCCGACGCCGTCGCGACGCTCGACGCGCTCGTTTCGCTGGCTACCGTCGCGGCCCAGTACGACTACTGTCGGCCCGAGATACTCGATCGGGGCGGAACCGGAGCCAGCGCCCCCGGAGACGGGGGCGACGACGGCCTCGTCATCGACATCGAGGGCGGCCGCCACCCGGTCGTCGAGCGCACGCAGGAGTCGTTCGTGCCGAACGACGCGACGTTCGATCCCGATCGGCGGCTGGCGGTGATCACCGGTCCCAACATGTCGGGGAAGTCGACGTACATGCGGCAGGTGGCCCAGATCGTCCTCCTCGCGCAGGTCGGCAGTTTCGTCCCCGCGCGATCGGCCCGGCTGACGCCGGTCGAGCGGATCTTCACCCGTGTGGGTGCCAGCGACGACATCGCCGGCGGCCGATCGACGTTCATGATCGAGATGGACGAACTCGCGACGATCCTCCGGGAGGCCGACGAGCGCTCGCTGGTCCTGCTGGACGAGGTGGGTCGGGGCACGTCCACCGCGGACGGCCTCGCGATCGCACAGGCGATCACCGAACACCTCCACGACGAGGTCGGGGCGACGACGCTCTTTGCGACCCACCACCACCCGCTGACCGAACTCGCGGACGACCTCCCCGACGCGTTCACGCTCCACTTCGAGGTCGACCAGGACGAGGGCGAGGTCGTCTTCCACCACGAAATCGCCCCCGGCGCGGCGACCGGGTCCTACGGCGTCGAAGTCGCGACCGCCGCCGGCGTTCCGGAGTCGGTGGTCGAGCGGTCGCGGGATCTGGTCGCGGCGGCGGCCGACGACTCGATCGGCGAGGACGACCGAGACCAGTCCGAAGTGTCGCCGGTCGACGACGCGGGAACGGGGCAGGCGACCGCAGACGGCGGTGAGCGGACCCCTGGTTCGCGATCCTCGTCGGAGCCACGCTCCGACGTAGGCGACGTGCCGACCGACGTCGCCGCCGAACTCCGGGCGCTCGACCTCGCACACCTCACGCCCGTCGAGGCGCTGACGGAACTCGATCGGCTGAAACGGCTGCTCGAGGAGTCGTCGAAACCGTGAGAAAACGGCGGCGGTTACGTCGAACGACGGGCGACTCGCGCGAACGCCAGTGCGGCGCCGAACAGCGCGGTGTTTTTGAGGAACTGGATCTGCTCCCGTTGTTTGGTCTCCTCGTCGTCCTGGTTCCAGAAGTCGTGCATCACGGGAGTCGTTCCGGCCAGGAAGCCGGCGATCCCGATCGCGGCCGCGGCCGGCAGTTTCCAGAGGATGACGCCGAGTCCGCCGAGCAGGAGGCCGACGCTGGCCGCGGGGACGGTGCGGTCGGGTTCGGGTGCACCCTTGAATTCGGCGTAGTCGATTCGTTCCTCGAGGTTCCGCAGGTTGTCGATCGCGTTGAACGCGAGGACGCCCCCGAAGAGGACGCGCCCGAGACGGAAGAGCGCGGTGTCGGTCACCGTGTCGTCGGTCGACTCCGCGAGCGTTTCGGATCGATCCGCAGACTCGCTATCGCGACGGTTCGGAAGACGAGATGCAAGTGACATCGACCGCCTTAGGAAATCGAGAGGAATAAGTGCGCGCTGACACCGATGTCACTGCGCCAGTGTGTAACGTTCTTCGTGGACGAGGTGGGAGAGTCGAGTGATGCCTCCCCTGTCCCTCACGAGTCCTGCATTCGACGACGGCGAGCGGATCCCCGACCGGCACGGCTACGGCGCGGAAAACGTCAGTCCGCCCCTCGAGATCGACGGCGTTCCCGACGCCGCCGAGTCACTGGCGCTGATCGTGGACGACCCCGACGCGGTCGAACCCGCCGGGAGGGTCTGGGATCACTGGGTCGTCTGGAACGTTTCGCCGGAGACGACGACGATTCCCGAAGGATGGGATCCCGACGACGCGACGGAAGGGACGAACGATTTCGGCGAGTCCGGCTACGGCGGCCCGAGTCCACCGGACCGGGAACACGAGTACCGGTTCAAACTCTACGCGCTCGATACGACGATCGACCTCGAGTCGGCCGCCGGCGCCAGCGACCTCGAGTCAGCGATCGACGGCCACGTCCTCGAAATGGCGCAACTCGCGGGGACGTATCCGTCGAACTGACGTCCCGGATCGGACGACTACCCGCCCGTCGGCTCCAGCGCGACGAACTCGAGACCGTGCTCTACCAGCAGCCGATCGGCCCGGTCGGTCACCGACGGGGCGACGAGCAGACCGCGAACGGCGGCGTCGGCGTGGAGGTCCCGCTCGAGGGCGTCGACGTACCGTCGCAGTTGACTCACGGCGTCCGGACCGACCCGGCGGCGCTTGAGTTCGACGACGACGGCGCGACCGGACGCGTCCTCGCCGTAGATGTCCACGGCACCGGCCGGGGTGTCGCGCTCGGTCGCGAGCGGCGTGAATCCGTCCTCGAGCAGGGCGGGTTCGTCGAGGATCCGCTGGCGGAGATCCTCCTCGGTTCCCTCGAGTGCGAGTTCGTTCGTGTCGGTGCCCGAGAAGGCCGAGACCTGTAACACCTGCTGGAATCGCACGCGGAGCCGTTCGTCCGGCGTCGATCGGCGGCTCTCGAGAAGGAGGGCCTCGTCCGTGCAGCCCACCTCGTGGTCGCAGCCGGGCGGCTGCCAGTTGACCGGTTGCTGGCCCTCGTGGGTGTGGACCAGCGCCGCGCCGTCGGGTTTCAGCATGACGTGGCGATCGCCCGCATCGAGCGTGCTGGCGGCGCGGCCCTCGTAGTCGACGGTGCAGCGACCGAACACCGTGACCAGGGCCTCGCGCTCGAGGCCGTCGGCGATCGCCTCGCACGCGGCGGCGAGCGAGGGCTGCTCGAGCGTGATCGCTCGCGAGGAGTGGGGACTGGCTGTCACTGTCTCGAGATTGCCCGCGGCCGAATAAAAGGGACCCGGACCCGTCGCGGCGACGCGAAACCGTGTGATGGACTGTCAAAAACCCTTATTCCTCCAGGGAGTGGCGTTCGAGCACGACATGACTTCCGAGCACGATCGCCGTCGATTCCTCCAGATCGCCGGTACGGGCACCGCAGCGTCGATCGCGGGCTGTGCGGACGCCAGTCTGTTGACCCAGGACGAAGACGAGAACGGAGACGAGCGACTCACCGCCGTCGTCGACGTCCCCCAGGAGGACGTCCAGGAACTCTACGATCAACTCGAGGCGGGCGAGATCGATCGGAGCGAGTTCCAGGAGGAGGTCGAACAGCGCCGTCAGGACGCGATCGACGAGTTCGAATCCTACGCCGACGAGGAGGACGTGACGATCGACGAGTCGTCGGACGAGGTCCCGGGCCTGTACCTGATCGACGGCGACGACGGGGCGATCCTCGGCGCGCTCCGAAGCGGCCCCCTGACCGTGCTGTACGGAAGCGAGGCCTACGACCTGATCATCGAGCAACAGCAACAACAGCAGGGACCAGCCCCCGGAGACGGAGAGGGCACGGGGAACGAAACGAACGACTCGTCGGACGGCGGGGAAGACGCGGACGACGACACGAACGACTCCTGAGGACGCACCCACTCGCGGCCGATATCCGGTCCCCGCATCCGACCATTCAGTCGACGCTGAACGGACTCTCGCGCTCGGTCCAGTTCCAGCCGGGAATGCGTTCCTGGAAGCCAGCCGCGAGCGCCGCCTCCAGGTCGTCGACCCCCGCGTTCTCGTCGTCGCCGCCGTGGACATGCACGTCCGCGTAGTGAAACGTTGCCTCGCCCAGCGTCCGCAGGGGCTGCGTGCCGGCGATCGTCGCCGCGAGTTCCCGACCCAGAATCTCGTCGACGATGAAGCCGGGGTAGTCCCCCTCGACGTCTAGCTCGCGAAGGATGGCGACCATCGCCGCGACGTTGACCGCCAGGTCGCCGTCGGCGAAGACGGCGTCGACTTCCGTGCGGTACTGCTCGTCGGTCACCGGGTCGACGTCGGTGTCGAAGACCTCACCGAGATCCGATCGGACGTCGTTGATCAGCGGAACGACGCGGTCAGCACGCTGTACGATCCAGTCGCGTTCGGCAACGACGCGGTCCAGTGTCAGTTCCATAGGTGGACAACGCGTCGAACGGCCCTGGTTTTTGCGAAGGCTTTTATACCACGCAAAGAATAGCGTCGAGTAAGCGGGTTCTCCCTGGAATCTTCCCGCACGGACCAGGACGACCGACCTGGGAGCGTGTCGTCACGCACGGAACTTGACAGGATGATCCGGAACACGAGACGGCGTCCGAACTCCGTCACATTCCGACATCACTCCCCGTCGCTATCAGGATCCACACACGAGTGGCTATCGGTGGTCGGCAGGGACCGGGACGGCGACGATCGATCGCCGCCGATCGCCCGGTGCCGGTTCCGCGACGACGACGCGACGGCTCCCCGTCGGCGAGTTCACGCAAGCCCAATTGGCGACCTATGAGTACTGTAGAGCAGCAACTCGACGATCTGAAAGCAGAGATCACGAGCGAGTTACCGACCGATATCTCGGTCTCCTCGGTGAAATACGAAGGCCCGGAACTGGTGGTCTACACGCGCGATCCGAAGAAATTCGCCCAGCAGGGCGACCTGATTCGGAAACTCGCGAGCAAACTCCGCAAGCGCATCACCGTCCGTCCGGACCCGAGCGTTCTCTCGCGACCCGACGAGGCGCGCGAGCAGATCATGAACGTCATCCCGGACGAGGCAGGCGTCACCGACCTCGACTTCCACGCCGACACCGGCGAGGTCGTCATCGAGGCCGAAAAGCCCGGCATGGTGATCGGTCGCCACGGTTCGACGCTCCGGGACATCACCAAGAACGTCGGCTGGACGCCCGAAGTCGTCCGCACGCCGCCGATCGAGTCCTCGACGGTCTCGAACGTTCGGAGCTTCCTCAAGCAGGAACGCGACGAGCGCCGGGACATCCTGGAGAAGGTGGGCCGACAGATCCACCGCGAGGAGATGTCCGACGACGAGTACGTCCGCATCTCGACGCTCGGGTGCTGTCGCGAGGTCGGACGCGCCTCCTTCATCCTCTCGACGCCCGAGACGCGGATCCTCATCGACTGCGGCGACAAACCCGGCGCCGAAGGCGAAGTTCCCTACCTCCACGCCCCCGAAGCGCTCGGGGCGGGCCCCCAGACGATCGACGCGGTCGTCCTCACCCACGCTCACCTCGACCACTCCGCGCTCATCCCGCTCCTGTTCAAGTACGGCTACGACGGCCCGATTTACTGTACCGAACCCACGCGGGACCTGATGGGGCTGCTGACGCTCGACTACCTCGACGTCGCGGCCAAGGAAGGGCGCACCCCGCCGTACGAGAGCGAGCAGGTCCGCGAGGCGATCAAGCACACGATCCCGCTCGAGTACGGCGACGTCACCGACATCGCGCCCGACGTCAAACTGACCTTCCACAACGCCGGCCACATTCTCGGCTCGGCCGTCTCGCACTTCCACATCGGCGACGGTCTCTACAACGTCGCGTTCTCCGGCGACATCCACTACGAGGACACCCGCCTGTTCAACGGCGCGGTCAACGACTTCCCGCGCGTCGAGACGCTCGTGCTCGAGTCGACCTACGGCGGCCGGAACGACTACCAGACCGACCAGGAGGACTCCGAGCGGAAGCTGAAGCAGGTCATCAAGGACACCTACGAGCGGGGCGGCAAGGTCCTCATTCCCGCGTTCGCCGTGGGTCGCTCACAGGAGATCATGCTCGTCCTCGAGGAGGCGATGCGCAGCGGCGACATTCCCGAGATGCCGGTCCACCTCGACGGGATGATCTGGGAGGCGACCGCCATCCACACGACCTACCCCGAGTACCTGCGCGACGACCTCCGCGATCGGATCTTCCACGAGGACGAGAACCCGTTCCTCGCCGAGGAGTTCAACCACATCGACGGCGGCGAGGAGGAACGCCAGGACGTCGCCGACGGCGAACCCTGCATCATCCTCTCGACCTCCGGGATGGTCACCGGCGGCCCGATCATGTCGTGGCTCAGCCACATCGGCCCCGATCCGGACTCGACGCTCGTCTTCGTCGGCTACCAGGCCCAGGGAACACTCGGGCGACGCATCCAGAACGGCTGGGACGAGATCCCCACCAGCGAGGTCGGCGCGATGGGCAACGGCGGCGGCCGCGGCACCCTCTCGCTGAACATGAACGTCGAGACCGTCGACGGCTTCTCCGGCCACGCCGATCGGGCCGGCCTCGAGAACTTCGTGCGGACGATGAACCCCCGGCCCGAGAAGGTGCTCTGCGTCCACGGCGACGAGCGCTCC
This sequence comes from Halosolutus sp. YCN4, assembly GCF_059736495.1. Lineage (NCBI taxonomy): Archaea > Methanobacteriati > Methanobacteriota > Halobacteria > Halobacteriales > Natrialbaceae > Halosolutus > Halosolutus sp. YCN4. Next base: position 493,762 of record NZ_JCASSM010000001.1, read on the forward strand.
ACGCAGGACCTCTCGAGCGCGCTGTACCACGAGTTCGACATGCGGACATTCGCGCCGAAGAACCTCGAGACGTTCCGGTTCCTGTGACTCCCGCTTCGGCCTGAAGAGTCGGCTTTCTCCGCGTCGTTCCGCACCTGTGACTCGCTTCTGGCAGCCGTCGATGTCGACACGGCGGGCATTCGAGTCGTCTCGCACGGCGGAGTCCGGCGGCAAAACGGCACTCATCGCGAAGCACTGAGGAGTTCGCGGTCCGACCATCGCGTATGAACCACGCCATCACGCTCGCCGTGTTCGCGATGCTCGGCTGGGGAGTCTGGACCGTCCTCGCGAACGAGGCCACGCGAACGATCGACCCCGCGATCGCGATGATCCTCTCGTACACGACCGGCGTCGTCGTCGCGGTCGGGTACGTCGGCTTCCAGAACGATCCGATCAGCCTCGAACGATCGGGCGTGATTCTGGCGCTCGTTGCGGGCGTCTTCGCCGGACTCGGCGCCGTCGCGTTCTACGCCGGACTCAGCTACGGTCGGGTCGGGGTCGTGACGACGGTCTCGGCGCTGTACTTCGTCGTCGCCGCCGCGCTCGGCGTGCTCGTTCTGGGGGAGTCGATCGCGCTCACGGACGTCCTCGGGATCGGATTCGCGGTGCTCGCGGTGGTCCTGCTCGCAACCTGAGCCGCTACCCGGACTCGATCGGTCGAAATCGAAGCCGACCGGCGAACCGGCGTATCGGTTTGGTCACTCGATCGTCTCGGCGGGGTCGACGACCTCGTCCGTCGCGGGGTAGATGCCGACCTGGTCGCACAGGTCGGCCATCGGGCACGCGTCGGGGTCCTCGAGACAGGCTGGCTTTCGCGCGGTGCAGTACTCGCGGCCGAACTGGATCGTCGCGGTGTGGCCGAAGCCGCACTTCGCGGCGGGGACGTCGCGTTCGAGGACGGCCCGAACGTCCTCGTGATCGGCGTCGGGGTCGGCGATCCCCAGCCGTCGGTAGATTCGGTGGACGTGCGTATCGACGGGGAAGACGCCGCCGCGACCGCCCGCGAACAGCAGGACGCAATCGGCGGTCTTGGGACCGACGCCACGCACCTCGAGGAGGGTTTCGCGGACCGTCTCCGGGGTCTCGTCCGTGACGAACTCGTCGAAGGCGACCGCAGAGCCGAACTCATCGAGCACCCACTCGGCGGTCGTGATGAGGATCTCGGACTTCTGGTTGTACAGCCCGGCAGAACTGATCGTCTCCGCGAGCGTCGATTGCTCGGCGTTCGCGAGCGATTCCGCGAGGTCGACGCCCCCACCGTCGTATTTCGAGATCAGCGCGTCGTGGGCCGGTTGGCTCGCCTTGTCGCTCGTGTTCTGGCTCAGGATCGTCCGCACGAGACAGGTGAACGCGTCCCGCCCGCCGTAGGATTTCTGCCAGTACAGTTCGCCGAGTCGATCGACCACGCGCTCGGCCCGCGTGTCGGCGGTCGCCGGATCGAACTCGACGGGCGTCCCGCCGCCGGCCGTGCCGCCGCTGATGTTGACCGCAGGCTCCGGGTCGTCGCTCATGTGGCGGGCTTGGAGCGCAGCCCTCAAAACGACGACGGAACCGGAATCGATCGCTCGCCACGCCGTGGCGTCTCCTGAGCCCTCAGGCCATCACTCGACGGTGATCGTGACCGTCGCCTCGTACCCCTCGGCCAGCGCGTCGACCAGGTCCCGATCGAACCCTTCGGCGGCGAACTCGGCCCCGGTCACGATCGTCCGGTCGTCCACGTAGTCGCTGGTCCGGCCGACCGCGCTTCGCTCGTTGGTGAACTCGAGATCGGCGTGGCCTCGTCCCTCGACGGTCTCGGTGTAGCCGTCGGCCGCGATCGTCACCGTGATCGTCGCGTCCCGGTCCTGACAGGCCGCGACGAAGTCGGGGTCGAAGTCCGCCGGCGCGCGATCGGCTTCGATCGCGAGAATGCAGTCGCCGGCCGGAGTGAGATAGTCGTCGGTCGTCACTTCGAACGTGCTCGCGTGTTCGGCGGTGACGTGCTCGTGGCCGCGGGCGTGGATCACTTCTTCCATACCCGAGGTTCGGTCCCCGCGGCCGGAAAACGGAATCGAACTGTGGACGGCGATCCTAGACGAGACTCGCGCCGTCGAAGTCACCGCGACTGTACTCGACCTCCATCAGGTCGAGGATCGTCGGCGTGATGTCGAAGAGGTCGGCGTCGCCGATCGACGCCTCGGGGTGGTCGATGTACAGGGCGGTGTCGTCGAAGCTGTGCATCCCGTTGCGTGGCCCGGTGTCGAAGATTTCGGAGTCGGCCTTGAACCCCGACTTGAGGTCGAAGCCCTTGTTCGGGATGGCGACGAGGTCCGGCGCGATGTCGTCGTGGTCGCCCCGGAACGCGTCCTCTTTCTCGACGACGCGCTCGACGACCGGTCGCCCGTCCGGCCCTTCGAGGGCCTCGAGGTCGGCCTTGAGTTCGTCCCGGACGGCGTCGTACTCGTCTTCGGGGACCGATCCGCGCGGTTCGCGGCCCTCGAGGTTGATGTAGAATCGGCCGGGGATGAACGAGTAGGCTTTCGTGTCCGAGGCGATGTCGCCGAGTTCCTCGGGGTCCTCGGTCTCGAAGGAGAGCCAGCCCTGTTCGCGGAGCCACTCGTTGAAGTGGACCTCGTAGTCGAGGCTCGTAAAGCCGTGGTCGGAGGCGACGATCAGCGTGACGTCTTCCGGCATCGCCTCTCGCAGCCGGCCGATGTAGTCGTCGATCTTCCGATAGAAGTCCAGGAACTCGTCCCTGTACTCGCCGTCGCGCTCGTAGTCTTTGAACAGGAAGTGGTTGACCCGATCGGTCGTCATGAAGACGCCGAAGAACAGGTCCCAGTCGTCTTCCTCGATGTAGTGTTTGAACGCCTCGAACCGGGCGTCGACCGTGGCGTGGGCGTCCTCGATGAACGCGGCCTTGTCGTCCTCGTGACCGAGTTTCGGATCGACGTCGATCCGGTAGTCGATCGACTCGAGGTGGTCCCGGACGTCGTCCGGATAGGCGGCCTTGTCGAGCCCGGGAGAGAGAAAGCCCGAGACCATCCGCTGGACGTTCCGCTGTGGCGGGAAGGTGACGGGGACGTTCAGCACCGTCGACTGGCGACCCGCCTCCTGGACGCGGTCCCAGACCCGATCGGCCTGCACCTCTCGACCCATCGGAACGTAGGTGTCGTAGGTGCCGACTTCGCGATCCTGGAAGCCGTAGACGCCGGTTTCGCCGGGGTTCATCCCCGTCGTGAGCGACGGCCAGCAGGCGCTCGATTCGGGCGGAACGATGCTGGAGATTTCGCTCGCCGTCCCGTCGTCGGCGAGGGCGGCGAAGTTGGGAAACAGTTCCTCGTGTTCCGACAAGAGGCTATACGGTACGCCGTCGATCCCGATAAATGCGACCCTGGGATCGCCGTCGCCCCGCAATCGATCGAACAGACCCATGGGCGGTGGTAGTTCGACCGCATACAAGAAGGTTCGTTTCGAGACACGATTTCCGAGAAGGAGCGACAGGGCTCGTGCCGCAGGTCGCGGCAATCGTGACTGGATCTCTAGTAGCCACTGAAAGTCACTGCACACCTGATCGCGAAGCCGCCTTGCGATCAGTGTGTACATCGTTTCAGTTGTTACTACAGTCGGACTGGACCGTGACGCGATCGAACGTCAGCGAGGAGAGACGCAGGACCGACGAAACGGGGGCTGAAGAACGGGGACGGTGGTGGCCGGGCTACTCACGATCGTCGGCTTCGGGATCGAAGTTCGTCGGGACGACCGTCGGGTGATTCATTCCGACGCCGGTGTCGGAACTGTGGGCCGACGAGGAGTCGCGGGCGGACGGGTTGGTGGCTGCCATGACGGGAGTACCTACGACCCTGCACCCAATAAAATTACCCATGCTCATAATGCATGAGCCGCGGGCGGGTGGATAACTCCCGTGAATCGAGCGGCTCCCCTGGTCCGGGTTGGCGACGCCCGAGAAACGGAACGGCAGGAAACGGAGTCGACGCGACGCCGCGGCCGTCACTGCCGACGGAGCGGCTACTCGAAGTGTTCCTCGTAGAGGTCCTGGGCGTGCTCGATCGCGTCGTAGGCGGCCTGCCGGTCCTCCCAGCCCTGGGTCTCGACTTCCTTGCCCTCCTCTAAGTTCTTGTAGGTCGCGAAGAACTCGTCGATCTCATCGCGCTGTTGCTGCGGGATGTCCTCCAGATCCTCGATGTGATCGTAGCGCGGGTCCTCGCTCGGGACGGCGATGACCTTGTCGTCCTGTTCGCCGTCGTCGTCCATCTTCATGAGCGCGACGGGACGGGCCTCGATGACGCAGCCCGGGAAGGTCTGGTCCTCGACGAGCACGAGCACGTCGAAGGGGTCCTCGTCGTCGTAGTACGACTGCGGGATGAAGCCGTAGTCCGAGGGGTAGTGGACGTTGCTGTGGAGCACGCGGTCGAGGACGACGCCGGGGACGTCCTTGTCGTACTCGTACTTGTTGCGCTCGCCTTTGAGACACTCCACGACGGCGTAGATCTCTTCTGGCGGGTTCGGTCCGGTCTCTAAGTCTTCCCAGAGATTGACCATGTACCGGAAACTCCACGGGTGGATCAAAAAGTACTTTCGTAATCGAGTTTCATCTTTCAGTTGACGGCTTCCAGACAGCCGAGGGACGTGACCCGGTCGCACCAGCGTACCGGCGCCCGCGGATGTCGATTAGCTCCGTCTGATCGACCTAAGTGGGCAAATAGTTGGCAAGTCTTAAATAGTCTGGTGACATTTGCACACGTATGTCAGAGGCACAATCAATCACCGGCGAACAGAGTATTGCACGCGACCTGACCGCGTTCCAGAACAACATCCTCGTCATCCTCGCAAAAGAACCCATGTACGGGCTGGCGATCAAGCGCGAACTCGAGGAGTACTACGGAACCGAAGTAAATCACGGGCGACTCTACCCCAACCTCGACGAACTCGTCGACCTCGGACTGGTAGAAAAGAGCGAACTGGACAAGCGAACGAACCAGTACTCGCTGACCGACGACGGCTACGAGGCGGTCCTCGACGGCATCCAGTGGACCCTCTCGAAGGTCGTCACGGACGACGATCGCGCCGATGAGATCCGCGACATCGTCGACGAGAGCTACAGTACCCAGTAACCCGGGGCCACCGCTCGAGACGTTACGAGCGTGACGTCCCGTCGTTCGCAGACGACGACTGAACCTGGAATCCGGGCACCGGTTCACCGGCCGTCTCGAAGACGAGCCTGATCGAGTCGTCGATCACTTCCCGTTGTTTTTCCGTGGGCCAGGCGTTCCGTACGAAGTACTCCGATCGGAACTCCTCGAGTTCCGCAGCCGTCGCCGACTCGATCGGCTTCGCGTAGTGGTTGCCGAAGAAATCGGCGAGCGCGGCCGCGTTGGCCCCGTGGACGGTCCCGTGGGCCGATCGGACCTCGCGGGCGAGCGCGCGGTTGTGCTCCTCGACCGCGTCCCAGTCGTCCGGATCGCCGGCCCCCTCGAGCGGAATCTCGATCGCGCGCGAGGTGTCGTCGATGCGATCGGTCCTGATGACGCCGTCTTCGAGCCACTCCGCGGGGTGGAGCACGAGCGTGGCGTCGCCGGTATCGTCGCGAACGCGGGACGTGAACCCGTGGTCGGCGAGCAGTTCCTCGCGGCGGTCGGCGTACGCCGCGCGTTCGTTCTCGTCGATCGCCCCCCGTTCGAGCCTGGTGAGGCGTTCGGCGTCGTCGACGACGTCGGCCGGGAGTTCGCTCGCGTCGTCGTCACTCCCGGCGGACGAATCGTCGGTCGATCCGTCGGTCGCGTTGCGATCGTCCATGTCGACTCGTTCGTGCTCGGGGGATGTTTTCCTTGCCGGTCCGCGATCGTGCGCCCGTTCCGCCCGGCGGATTAGGCCTGATCGAGGGCCTCGTTCGCCAGCCCGTCCGCCCGATCGTTGACCTCGCGCGGGACGTGCTCTATGGTCCACTCGTCGAACGCGGCGAGGAGTTCGTGGACGGTTACGCGCTTCTCGCGCAGTTCGGGGTTGTTCGTGTCGTACTCGCCGCGGACCTGTTTGACGATCAGTTCGGAGTCGCCGCGCAGGTGGACCTCGTCGTAGCCGTAGTCGCGGGCCGCCTCGAGGGCGGCGACGAGCGCCTCGTACTCGGCCTGGTTGTTCGTCGCGCGTCCGATCCGTTCGCTCCCCTCGGCGACGATGCCGTCGCCAGTGACGATCACCCAGCCGATCGCCGCCGGCCCCGGATTGCCGCGGGCCGCGCCGTCGAAGTAGACGTGCGCGCGCCCGCCGCCCTCCCGGAGCAGTGCCTCGAGATCCCGCGGCGTCCCGCCCTGGATAACCACTTTGTCGTCGTACGCGACTGCGGTCGCGTCGCCGCGGCTCGCACGCCATCGCTCGTGATCCGTGTTCCCGGGTTCGACAGTGACACCTGCTTGCTCGAGACGATCGCGGGCCGCGTCGACGTCGCACTCGATGACCGGCATTCGTGGCTGCGGTCGGTAGGATTGGGATAAAGGCTTTCCGGTTCCAAATCGTAAACCATGCGCCTGAGGCCCCAAATATGCGGTTTTCGGCAGATACGTACCATTACCGAAAATCGCTTCCCAAGGATTTATATACTTTGGTGATACTACTATAAAAGTGCGATGACACGGTCCACCCGCCAGCGGGAGCGAACGCGTGAGACGGACGAGACCGAGGATCAGGAGGGGGTACGTGCCTGCCCCGAGTGTGAATCGGACAATCTCGTAAAGGACTCCGACCGGGGTGAGCTCATCTGTGAAGACTGTGGGCTCGTCGTGGAGGAAGAAAAGATCGACCCCGGCCCTGAGTGGCGGGCGTTCAACCACCAGGAACGACAGGAGAAGTCCCGCGTCGGCGCGCCGACGACCCAGACGATGCACGACAAGGGGCTGACGACGACGATCGACTGGAAGGACAAGGACGCGTACGGGCGGTCCATTTCCTCGAAAAAGCGAAGCCAGATGCACCGGCTGCGCAAGTGGCAGGAGCGCATTCGAACGAAAGACGCCGGCGAACGAAACCTGCAGTTCGCGCTCAGCGAAATCGATCGGATGGCCTCGGCGCTCGGGGTCCCGCGTTCGGTCCGCGAGGTGGCGTCGGTCATCTACCGACGCGCGCTCAAAGAAGACCTCATTCGTGGGCGATCGATCGAGGGCGTCGCGACGTCGGCGCTGTACGCCGCCTGTCGAAAGGAGGGGATTCCGCGCAGTCTCGAGGAGATTTCGGAGGTGTCCCGGGTCGAACGCAAAGAGATCGGTCGCACGTATCGGTACATCTCGCAGGAACTCGGCCTCGAGATGCGCCCCGTCGACCCGAAGAAGTACGTCCCGCGATTCTGCTCCGAACTCGAACTCTCCGAAGAGGTTCAGACCAAGGCCAACGAGATCATCGAGAAGACGGCCGAGGAAGGGCTCCTCTCTGGCAAGTCTCCGACCGGATACGCCGCGGCCGCGATTTACGCCGCGTCACTGCTCTGCAACGAGAAGAAGACCCAGCGGGAAGTCGCAGACGTCGCCCAGGTGACCGAAGTGACGATCCGAAACCGGTACCAGGAACAGATCGAAGCGATGGGCATCCACGGCTAGATCCGTCCCGTCTCCGCGAACTCAGTTTTTCTTGCGTCCCGCGTTCGACCAGCGGCGGCCCGATCGCGAGTCGCCGTCGTTCGACGACGTCCGGCCTACCCACGTCACTCGTCTTTTCCGACGCTGATGACCTGCAAGAGCGAGTAGACCGGCACGCCGTCGAGTTCCTCGACGCCCTGTTTGTCCGCCAGCACGATGCAGGCCAGCGGTTCGCCGCCCTCCGCACGGATGGCCTCGATCGTCTCGCGCATCGTCGTGCCGCTCGTGATCGTGTCGTCGACGACGTAGCACTCGCGGTCGCGGATGCCGGCGAAGTTCCGCGAGAACGTCCCGCCGAGTTCCTCGATGTCGCCTTCCTCCCACTGGTGTTTCGCGGGGGTGTAGGTGCCCAGGTCGGTCTCCAGTTCGCGTGCGACGAGCGTCGCGATCGGCCCCCCGGCCTTCTCGATCCCGATCGTGAGGTCGACGTCCTCGCCGTGTTTGGCGAGCATGTCGGCCATCGCCTCCGCGATCGCACCCATGCGCTTGCTGTCGCGGCCGATCGCCGACCAGTCGACGTGGATGTCCTGCGGGCCGTTCGCACGGGGCTGGGCGGACTCGGATGCCGCCTGGTCGGTCGGTTGCGTCGTCGCGCCGCTTCGCTCGACGAGCCAGCTCGCGGTTTCCCGGGAGACGTTCAACTCGTCAGCGATTTCGCCCTTCGAGAGCCCCCGAGAGGCGAGTTCGGCTGCACTCTCGATGAGGTCGTCCACGTTTTTCATATGTCCTCGAATTCGCGTGCGGCTTTTATAAAGGCTGTGAGGCGGATCCACGGCCGTGCTCTCGGTCGCCGGTGGTCACGGCAGGGCATGCCGACTGGAAACGATTATCCCACTGCCGACACCTGTAGAGCACATGGAACGATACGACCTCGTCTACCGCCTCTACGACGAGTACGACACGAAGACGTTACGGGAGTACCAGGAGTTCGTCGACGTCTTTCCGGCCGTCGACTCCCGGGTCGCCCTCGAACACTGGCAGGGCGTCCAGGAGGAACTCGAGGAGCGGAAAGACGAGATCCGATCGGACTTCGCGGCCGGCGAGACGTTCGCGGAGATCGCGGCCCGTGCGACCCGCGACCAGACGTTCACCGCGCTCGACCTCGACGCCAAGTACGGCCGCGCGGTGAACGTCCTCGTCCTGGACGTCGACGAGACGCTCCGCTCGGCCGGCGGCACCGACAACGAGATTCCGCGGGACACGCTCCACGTGCTGACGGAGTTCCACGAGGCCGGGGTTCCGATCGTCATCTGTACGGGCCAGACCTTAGAGAACGTCAAGGGATTCGCGATTCAGGGACTCGGCAGCGAGATCGTCCACTCGGGGAATCTCTCGATCGTCTACGAGGCCGGAACGGGCGTGTTCACGCCGGGTCACGGCGCGGAGACGAAGCAACTCCTCTACGAGGATCTGGACGCGGAGATCCGCGACGTCTTCGACGACGTGCGATCGCGCGTGCTTCCCGAGGCCCCGGAGAGCCTGCGGCGGGGCTGTCACCTGCAGGGCAACGAGTTCAACGTCACGATGAAGCCCAACTACGAGACCGGGTCCTCGAAGGCGCGCGAAACCATCGACGAAGCGCTGGTGTATCTGATCGACCTGCTCGCAGACGCGGTGGGGACGGCGCTCGGCCTCGACGACGAGCGCGAGTCCGGCGGTGACGACGGTGAGGGCGGCGACGACAACGGCGATGTCGTACTCGAGGGTGAAGCCGTCCGCGACTGGACCCGCGCCTTCTACGCCGCGCAGGATCCCGAGATCAGGGGCGTCCTCGAAGGCGAGGCGGCCTACCCGGATCTCGATTCCGACGCGGTGCCCGGGACCCTGACCGAGATTCTAGATCGGATCGACGTCGCCTACTACGAGGCCGACGCGGCCGAGATCGGGAGTCTGGAACTCAACAAGGTCGTCGGGGTCGAACGATCGCTCGAGGTACTCGGCGTTGACGACCCGTTCGCGCTGGTGATGGGCGACTCGAAGAGCGATCTCCGGGTGATGCAGTGGGTCGACGAGACCGACTCGGGGATCGCAGCCGCACCGGAACACGCCTCCCGGGACACCCTCGAACACGTCCTCGAGACGGACGAACTCGTCTTCGATCAGGGAAAGAGCGTGGACGTCTTGCAGACGATCTACGCGCTCAATCGCCTCGCTCGGCTGAACTAGCCGGCTTCGATCCGGCCGCTCGACGCGGCTCCTGGTCGGTCCGCCCGACCGACTGCCGCCCGACACGGATCCAGTTCGTCGCCCGTTCTTAAAACGCCGGAACACAAAGGCCTGCTCGTCATCGGTACCGGCGCTGTTGGTTCTACCAGCACGATCCGAGCGAGAGCGTCAGGCGGCGTTGACGCGGCGAATTTCCGGCGAACTGTCGCCCGAATCCGGAGCACTCCCGATCGATTCGGCCAGCCGTCCGACGTCGATGCTCGCTCTCGTCACCGTCCGAGTGGATCGGCTGACACACTTATGAGACGCGTCGAGTCCACGTATCCACACGACAGCGGCGTTGGTCGCCAACCGGACTCGAGCGCACACGTGGAGGTGACACGATGACGACGATCGCCGAACTCACGCTCTCGGCCGAGGAGTTCGCACTCGCAGACACGCTCCAGACGCTCCCGGACCTCGAACTCCGCGTCGAAAGCGTCGTCGCCGAAGGCCCGACGCGGACGATGCCGCTGGTCTGGTTCTCGAACGTCGATCGGGACCGCCTCGAGAACGCGCTCGACGACGATCCGACCGTCGCGGAAGCCATCCAGTTGCTCGAAAACACCGACGCCGGGAAGTGGCTGTACCGCCTCCAGTACGCCGACGGCGTCGGGTCGGTCTGCTGTGCGCTCTACACTCACGGCGGGACGGTGCTCGACGCCCAGTTTGCCGACGGCCAGTGGACGCTTCGCCTCCTGTTTCCCCACCGCGACGAACTGTCCAGTGCCGTCTCGGAGATCGAGACCGAGGGAGTCCACGTCGACGTACGCCGGATGGTCGAAGCCGACCAGAACGACGACCTCGAGGCGACGGCGGCCCTGACCGATCCCCAGCGAGAGGCGATCGCCGAGGCGTACCGGCAGGGCTACTACGACGTCCCGCGGGAGATCTCCCTCGAAGAACTGGCCAACGAACTCGACATCTCCCACCAGGCGCTGTCCGAACGGCTCCGGCGAGCGAACCGCGTCCTGGCGAGCGAGCAGATCGAAGACCCGACGGGCGAGATGGCGTCCGACTGACGGGCGATCGTCCCAGCTCCGGATCGCCGGGCGTCCCCAGCACGGCGGTTCGGGCCGCGACGAGACGACGACCGCTGCGGGCCTCGACTATCGGCGGACGAGCCGCGGATCGATCGATTTGCTGGCAATATTTGTGTGATGGGTTCGTACCGAGAGGCATGGACCGCACGCAGGAACGAGCGGCAGTACGGGACGTGGTTCGCGAGTTCGCCCGTGAGGAGATCCGGCCGACCGCCCTCGAGGCCGATCGAACCGAGGCGTTTCCCGAGGAGATCTGGGACGGCCTCGCCGACCTGGACCTGACGGGGCTGACGGTGCCCGAGGAGTACGGCGGCTACGACGCCGATCCGGTCACCGCCGCGATCGTCAACGAGGAGGTCGCCTACGGAATGCTCGCGGTCGCGACCGCACTGTCGGTCCACTCGCTCGCGACGTCGTGTATCGCGGCGTTCGGCGACGAGGAGCAGAAAGAGCAGTGGCTCCCCGAGATGGCCGCTGGACGACCCGTCGGCGCGTTCGCGCTCTCGGAACCGCACGCCGGATCGAACCCGGCCGAGATGTCCACCGTTGCGCGACGGGACGGCGACGAGTACGTCATCGACGGCGAGAAACAGTGGATCACGAACGGTCAGCGGGCCGGCGTCTACGTGCTCTTCGCCAGAACCGATCGGGACGACCCGTCGTCGGTCACGCAGTTTCTCGTCCCGGGCGACGTCGACGGCCTGACCGTCGGCGAGAAAGAGGACAAACTCGGCCTCCGTGCGAGCGACACCACGAGCCTCACCTTCGACGACGTTCGCATTCCCGCCGCGAACCGGCTGACCGAGGAGGGCAAGGGGCTGTCCGCCGCGTTCCACATTCTCACGGGCGGCCGGATCGCGATCGCCGCCCAGTCGGTCGGCCTCGCCCAGTCGGCCCTCGACGAGGCGCTCGCGTACAGCCAGGAGCGCGAGCAGTTCGACGGGCCGATCGCGGACATCCAGTCGATCCGGCACAAACTCGCGGAGATGCAGACCAGGACGCAGGCGGCCCGCCTGTTGACTCGCGACGCCGCCGAGACGCGAGCCGAGGGCGACGCCGCGCTCGAGGCCAGCATGGCGAAGTACTTCGCCAGCGAGACGGCGATGTTCGTCACGAACGAGGCCGTCCAGATCCACGGCGGCTACGGCTACGTCACCGAAACGGACGTCGAACGGCTCTACCGCGACGCCAAGATCACCGAGATCTACGAGGGGACCACCGAGATCCAGAAGAAGGTGATCGCGCGGGAGTTGCTCGACTGACGCCGTGGGAAGGGGCGGCCGACGATCGGCCGCGCCAGCCCGCACGTCCCGCCGGCATCTCCCCGAGGACCGAAGTCACTATTCGCTCGCCGCTCCTATCCGCCCCCGTGACCGACTACGACGCCGTCGTCTACGATCTCGATGGGACGCTCGTCCACCTCGACGTCGACTGGGAGGCCGTCGAACGCGAGGTCCGTGGTGTCTACCACGCTGCCGATCTCGAACCGCCGGGGAACGGCCTGTGGGACATGCTCGAGGCCGCCAGCGAACTGAACGTCGCCGCCGACGTCGAGGCCGCGATCGCGGAGTACGAGCGAGCAGGTGCCCGGCGTTCACACCGGCTCCCCCGGGCGGACGAACTGCCCGATCGGGAGACTCAAATCGGCGTCTGCTCGCTCAACTGCGAGGCGGCCTGTCGGATCGCGCTCGACGAACACGACCTCACGGACGGCGTCGACGTCGTCGTCGGCCGGGACACGGTCTCGAACCAGAAACCCCATCCGGAACCCCTGCTCGAGGCGGTGGCCGAACTCGACGTCACCCCCGATCGGACGCTCTTCGTCGGCGACTCGGCGACCGACGAGCGGACGGCCGACAGGGCCGGGGTCGCGTTCGAGTACGTCGGGGACGGACCCTCGGGCGTCTAGAGTAACAACTGAAACGATTCACACACTGATCGCAAAGCTATCCTGCGATCAGGTGTCCAGTGACTTTCAGTGGCTACTATAACGCGGGCCAGCCGCGAAGAAACGAGTATCGGCACCCGGGACGTCAGTCGGACTGGTGGCGCTTCGCGTACGCGAACACGGAGAGCGCGACGATCAGCCAGACGACGGCCCCGACGCGGACGGCGAACTCGGCCCGCGCGCCCCACGTCGGCAGGTCGGCGGTTGTCGAGAGGAGCGCGACGATCGGCGCGCCGACGATGATGGTCGTGACGAAGGTAACCTGCATCACCCACCCGTAGTCGACGCCGTCGGGATTCGTGGTTTCGACGGGTTCTGGCACGTTCGAAGGTGTCGACCGGGAACTAATAAGCATCGCGGGTGCGCGATCGGTAGTGTACAGTCGTCGCTGTTGAACGACTCGATCAGCGATAGATTCCAGCGATCGTGCCGAATAGGAGACGGCGCGTGTTAATCGCAGGTTCCGAGACGGCGTCGGTCCCCCAGATCGCCGTAACTCAGGCTTCGTCGCAAATGAAGAGACACGCCCCCGCTACGGTTTTGCTTCGAGCACCATTTTGAACGGCGGCGTCTCGGTCGCGCGGCGGAACTCCGAGAAGCCGCCCCTGGTAACCACCTCACGCAGCCGTTCTTCTCCGGCCTGTGCGCCCAACGCGTGGGACCCTTCCTGATCGAGCGCGTTTGGCGTACACACCATCGTGGAAACCGAATAATACATCCGCCCACGCGGATGCAGGTTCTCCTCGATCCGATCACCACCGATCGGTTCCACGATCATCCACGTGCCGTTGTCAGCGAGCGTCTCTCGGACGTGATTTGCAACGCCGACTGGATCGCCCATGTCGTGCAGGCAGTCGAAGAAGGTGACGAAGTCGTACTCGCCACCGTCGTACTCCTTGGCCCTCGCGACCTCGAAGGTGACTCGGTCGGCCACGCCGGCGGTTGCAGCGCGCTCGCGTGCCGCTTCGATAGACCCCTCGTGATAATCGTATCCGACGAACGTCGAATTTGGATAGGCCCGAGCCATGGTGATCGTCGACTCGCCACGGCCACACCCGATGTCAGCGACCCGCGCGCCCTCCCGAAGGTTCCCGTCTACCCCGTCGAGGGCGGGGATCCAGTCGGAGACGAGACGCTCTTTGAAGTCAAATTCGGAGGTGCGCATCATGCCCTGGAAGAGCTCTTCGTCGTGTTCGTGCCATCCAACGCCGTCACCGGTACGGAAGGCCGTCTCAATGTCGGGCGTAGCCTTGCCGGCGGCGGCGGCGATCTGGAACAAGCCCGCAAGGGGGGATGCTGGCCCCTCCGTATCGGCCAGCAGGAGTGCCTGTTCAGGAGAGAGGCTGTAGCGATCCGTCTCGGGGTCGTAGCTCACGTAATCGCTGGCTGCACTGGCGGCGAGCCACTCGCGCACGTACCGCTCAGCGGTGTCGGTTCGATCGGCGAGTTCGCTCGCCGTGAGCGGTCCGTGTTCGGCAAGCGCATCGTAGAGTCCGAGTCGATCGCCGATGACGGCCAGCGGCGCGTACGCGATCGCACCGATATCGATAGTGGCAGTTTCTAACAGTTCTTCGAGCCTGTCTTCGTTGATGGACATCGTGCTACCTCTTGCTGACGCGCGTTTCGGTGAACTCCGGGTCATCGGGGTGGACCGGATCGTCTCGGAGCGTTCCCGCTAATTGTGCGATCTCCGTTCCGTCTGCTGGTCTTGTTGCCATGGTTTCTTCCATTCGTTCTCCGCTTGGAGAACTGTTAGCGTCTCTGAAACGTGTGTTACGTTACCAGGGACAGGATGGCTACTTCCCGGAGAGTAAGTTAGCTATCGGGTGGCAGTCTCGCAGCTATTGACTCGTCTGAAGACGCTGCCAACTGGTCACCTGCTGCCAACGAAAGTTTCTCCGCTTTGCGGAGTGCCTACGTACACCTGTCACTCCGATACGACGCTCTTCCGGAGTCCGCTTCTCCGCTCTCGACGATCGGTGAGGGTGGGTGCTGATCACACTGCTGTATTCACCACGAGGGGTCTGATACTGAGTAGAGTACTCACCGACGCCGTACCCCGCACCATCACCCCTCCCGATCGAAGACTCCGATCGAGGTCGTGAGTTCGCGCAACTACTTCGGCCGGGCCCGCGATCGGACACCGAACCACAAGCGGTGACGTTTACTTCCCGGGGACGAACCTGTACGTATGCCTACCGTACGGGACCTCAGGGCAAAGGCGGGGGAGCAACCGATCACCATGCTGACGGCCTACGACGCGCCGACGGCCGCGATCGTCGACGATGCGGGAGTCGACGTCATCCTCGTCGGAGACAGCGTCGGGAACGCGTCGCTGGGCTACGAGACGACGCTCCCGGTGTCGGTCGACGGCATCGCCCACCACGTCGGGGCCGTCTCTCGGGCCGTCGAGGACGCGCTGGTCGTGGCCGACATGCCCTTCCTCTCGTTCGGCGTCGACGAGAAAGACAGTCTGGAGAACGCCGGCCGGATGCTCAAGGAGGAGGGCGCGGAGGCCGTCAAACTCGAGAGCGGGCCCCATACGATCGACCTGACCGAGAAGATGGTCCAGCTGGGCATCCCGGTAATGGCCCACCTCGGCCTGACGCCACAGCACGTCAACCAGTACGGCGGCTACCCGCGACAGGGGACCGATCGGGAGGCCGCAGACCGGATCGTCGAACTCGCGCAGGCCCACGCCGAGGCCGGCGCGTTCTCGCTCGTGCTGGAGCACGTCCCGTCGAACCTCGCGGCAGAGGTCACCGACGCGATCGACATCCCGACGATCGGGATCGGTGCCGGGCCGGACTGTGACGGACAGGTGCTCGTGTTCAACGACGCCGTCGGACTGAGCGAGTGGTCGCCCTCGTTCTCGAAGCAGTTCGGCGCGGTCCGCGAGGAGATGGAAGACGCCGTCGGCGACTACGTCTCGGCCGTCGAGTCCGGATCGTTCCCGGCCGACGAACACAGCCACGAAGAGAGCGATCTCGACGAATTCTACTGACGCAATTCCGAGACGGACCCTCGCAGCCGCCACGACGCGATCGGTTCAGTCACTCCCAGCCGACGTTCACGACACTCGATCGGTCTTCCGATCGAATAATAAGGACATATTATGGCCACAAAGGCGTATAGTATGTTTATCGGCAATGTTTATATCCATCCTCGTCGTACTGCAGGATACGTAGCGCGACCACTATGTCCACGACGCAACCGCCCCGGGATCTCGGTCCGGGGTCCGATCACACGGCCCGTCTCCAGCACGTGACCGTCGACGAGGGCGACCTCGAAGCGTGTACGCTCTTCCCACGCGAGATGGACGAGAACGCGATGGCGACCCAGTGGATCACCGCCAGCGGTGACGCGTTCGTCTCGCTCCGCGAGTGCCGGTAGCGCCCGCCATAGTACGGGGTGTCGATCCGGAACGGTCACCAGTCGATCGAGTCGAGAAAGTCCGCGACGGCCGCGTTGAACGCGTCGGGACGTTCGAGCATCGCGAGGTGGGCCGCGTCGTCGATTTCGACGAGAGTGCCCTGGTCGATCTCGTCCGCGAGATATTCGTGGAACCACGGCGGCGTCAACTTGTCGTACTCGCCGTAGATCGCGAGCGTGGGGACGTCGATCTCGGCGACGCGATCGCGAACGTCGAACTCGTGGCAGGTCAAGAAGTCCCGTCGAGTCACCGACTGGCCGGTCGCGTACATCCGTTCTTTCGATCGCTCCGTAATCTCCGGTTCGGGGTCGTGGAAGAGTCGATCGGGACCGTGGAGGAAGTCGACGGCCCGTTCGAAGTCCTCCTCGAGCCAGACGAGGAGGTCCTCGAGGACGCCGAGTCGCGCACCGGTTCCGGTGAGGACGGCCGCGTCCGGCTCGAACTCCCGTTCGAGCAACACGTGCTGGACGATCGCCCCACCGAGGGAGTTCCCGACGAGTACCCGCGCGTCCGTGGCCTCCGCGACGGCGATGACGTCGTCCGCGTACGCCGAGAGCGTGACGTACCCCGATTCGGCGTCGATGTCCGTCGACTCCCCGTGCCCGCTCAGGTCGACGCGTACGATCGGTGCGCGATCGGCCAGTTGCCGTTGCGGGCTCCAGGCGTCGCGCGCCGCGCCGCTTCCGTGGACGAAGCATATCGGCGGCCCACCGCCGCCCCGATCCGTCACGTCGTAGGCCGTCTCTCGGCCGTGATGAGTAACCGTTGCCATACCTGTGGAAACGACAGGGGCCCGTATAAAGACTCGATCCGACGCCGACCGCGAGCGAGGCGGCATCGACGCTACCGGACGACGGCCCTGGCGCGGATTCGGGGGCCCGTGTGACCCGGCGCGACTGGACAGGTCGCCCGCTGTCCCGTCGCGACCGACCCGATCCACTGTGAACTGCGAACAGCGATCTTTCCCGGATTCGGCCGCCTTCGTCGGGTCAACTTGAGAAAGATTTATATATTAGGAATGCTTACCTGGGGTTAGTTGAAGATGACACTCGAACAATTCACTCGCGAAGACGGGCAGGTCGCCCGGCAGTACGAGTACGACGACGAAACGGTCGTGGCCGTCGACTTCGGCGCGGCCCGGACCGACGCGTCCGTCGACCTCGTCGACGACACCGTTATCATCGTGGTCGACGACGACCAGTACGAGTTCGAACTGCCGGTCGACGCAGACGACGCGCACACGTTTATGCAAAACGGCGTCCTCACTGTTGAAATGGAGGGCCACCGATGAAACTTACTGTCAAACCACTGAAGCAGAAGGACGCAGGCCGCGGACTGGCCGCGATCGATCGGGTCTCGATGCGCGAACTCGATCTCGAGAACGGGGACTACGTCGTCCTCGAGGGCAACGGTGACGGCCAGGCCGTCGCCCGCGTCTGGCCGGGCTACCCCGAAGACGAGGGTCGCGGGATCGTCCGGATCGACGGCCGCCTCCGGCAGGAGGCCGACGTGGGAATCGACGACCGCGTGACGATCGAGCCAGCAGACGTCAGTCCCGCGAAGTCGGTCACCGTGGCGCTCCCGCAGAACCTTCGCATCCGCGGTGACATCGGCCCGCTCGTTCGCGACAAGCTTTCGGGCCAGGCCGTCACCGAAGGGCAGACGGTTCCGTTCTCGCTCTCGTTCGGTCCGATGGCGAGTTCCGGACAGTCGGTGCCGCTGAAGATCGCGAGCACCTCGCCCTCGGGCACGGTCGTTATCACGGACTCGACGAACATCGAGATCTCCGAGACGCCAGCCGAGCAGGTCAGCGCCGGCGGCGGACCCGCCGCCGAGGGCGTCCCGAACGTCACCTACGAGGACATCGGCGGCCTGGACGACGAACTCGACCAGGTCCGCGAGATGATCGAACTGCCGATGCGCCACCCCGAGCTGTTCCAGCAGCTCGGTATCGAGCCGCCGAAGGGCGTCCTCCTTCACGGCCCGCCGGGCACCGGGAAGACGCTGATGGCGAAAGCCGTCGCCAACGAGATCGACGCTCACTTCGAGACGATCTCCGGCCCGGAGATCATGTCGAAGTACTACGGCGAGAGCGAGGAGCAACTCCGCGAGGTCTTCGAGGAGGCCGAGGAGAACGCCCCCGCGATCATCTTCATCGACGAACTCGACTCGATCGCCGCCAAGCGTGAGGAGGCCGGCGGCGACGTCGAACGGCGCGTGGTCGCCCAGTTGCTCTCGCTGATGGACGGCCTCGAGGAGCGCGGTCGCGTCACCGTTATCGCGGCGACCAACCGCATCGACGACATCGACCCCGCACTGCGCCGCGGTGGCCGGTTCGATCGCGAGATCGAGATCGGCGTCCCAGACAAGGACGGCCGCAAGGAGATCCTGCAGGTCCACACCCGCGGGATGCCCCTCACCGAATCGATCGATCTCGATCACTACGCCGCCAACACGCACGGCTTCGTCGGGGCCGACCTCGAGTCGCTGGCCCGCGAGAGCGCGATGAACGCGCTTCGGCGCATTCGGCCGGAACTCGACCTCGAGTCCGAGGAGATCGACGCGGACGTCCTCGAGTCCCTGCAGGTGTCCGAAGGGGACTTCAAGGAGGCGCTCAAGGGAATCCAGCCCTCCGCGATGCGCGAGGTCTTCGTCGAAGTCCCCGACGTCACCTGGAACGACGTCGGTGGCCTCGGAGATACCAAAGAGCGCCTGCGCGAGACAATCCAGTGGCCGCTCGACTACCCCGAGGTGTTCGAGACGCTGGACATGGAGGCCGCCAAGGGCGTCCTCATGTACGGGCCGCCCGGCACCGGGAAGACCCTGCTCGCCAAGGCCGTCGCCAACGAGGCGGAGTCGAACTTCATCTCGATCAAGGGCCCCGAACTGCTGAACAAGTACGTCGGCGAGTCCGAGAAGGGCGTCCGCGAGGTCTTCGAGAAGGCACGATCGAACGCCCCGACCGTGATCTTCTTCGACGAGATCGACTCGATCGCGGGCGAACGCGGCCAGCGACAGGGTGACTCCGGCGTCGGCGAGCGCGTCGTCTCCCAGCTGCTGACCGAACTGGACGGGCTCGAGGAACTCGAGGACGTCGTCGTGATCGCGACGACCAACCGGCCGGACCTGATCGACTCGGCACTGCTCCGGCCCGGTCGGCTGGACCGTCACGTCCACGTCCCCGTGCCGGACGAGGACGGCCGCAAGAAGATCTTCGAGGTCCACACCCGCGACAAGCCGCTGGCCGACGCGGTCGACCTCGACTGGCTGGCGAGCGAAACCGAGGGCTACGTCGGCGCGGACATCGAGGCCGTCACTCGCGAGGCGTCGATGGCCGCGAGCCGCGAGTTCATCAACTCGGTCGACCCCGAGGAGATGGACGACACGATCGGGAACGTCCGCATCAGCAAGGAGCACTTCGAGCACGCCCTCGAGGAGGTCAACCCGAGCGTGACCCCCGAGACCCGCGAGCGCTACGAAGAGATCGAAGAGGAGTTCCAGCAGGCCGAACCGGCCCAGGAAGAAGACCAGCTCGGCCGCACCTTCCAGTAAGGCCGATCGCGGCCCGGATCGATTTTTGAACGGCGCGTTCGGGACGAACGACGGCGGAACGGGATTCCGGTCGACTGCGGGGGACTCGATCCCGTCTCAGTCGGCGGCGACCTCGGCCCCGTCGAGATCCGCGAGCACCTCTTCTGCGTGTCCCTCGGGCGTGACACCCTCGTAGGCCGCCTCGATCGTCCCGTCGGGACCGACGAGGTAGGTGTTCCGGAAGACGCCGTCGAACGTATTTCCGAACATGTGTTTTTCGCCGTAGGACTCGTACAGCGTGGCGACCTCGCCGAACTCGTCCGAGAGGAGGTCGAACTCGAGGTCGTACGCGCCCGCGAAGTCGGCGAGATCGTCGACGGGATCGTCGCTGATCCCGACGACGTGGACGTTGCGATCGTCGAACTGCTGTTTCGCGTCGTTGAACGAACGGGCTTCGGTCGTACAGCCGTCCGTATTCGCGCGCGGGTAGAAGTACACGACGAGGTGCTGCCCTTCGAAGTCGGAACGGCGGACGGTCTCGCCGTGCTGGTTGGGCAGTTCGAACTCCGGCGCGTCGTCGCCTACGTCGAGCATAACCACACGTTAGCGAGTGCGGTTGTATATTTTATGATTGTAAAATACACGTCCTCCGGTCCTACACGCGTTATCGTAGTAACCGAACCAATGACACACTGATCGCGAAGCCGTCCTGCGATCAGGTGTGCATTGACGTTCAGTTGCGACTATAGTTCGCGATCGATCGACGCGCCGGATCGGGTCCGGTTACTCGAGCGGTTCGGCCGCTTCCTGTTCGACGAGCGGCGTCGCGTTCTGTTCCGGCAGGGTGACCACGTCCTCACGCGAGAGGGTGTACTCCCGGTCGTCGACGCCGAGAATCGAACCGACGTCCTGCGTGATCCGCACGGTGACCCGATCGACGTCCGGTCGGTCGTCCCCGCCGGTCCCGGTTGCCGCGGTCCGATCGTCCCCGGCAGGTGGCGCGTCGGTGGTTGACGGTGGCCGAGACGGATCGGCGTCGGTCGCGGGGTCCGCGGGGGCATCCGGCTCGGGCGGATGGGGATCGGGGCTGTCCGGCGGTGACGGCGTGTCGTCTCCATCACCTTCTCGGCCGGACGGTTCGGTCGACGTGGGGCCGCCCCCCATCACGTCCGCGGGGGTAACGCCGCTACCGTCGGCCGTGGTCCCGGTCGCGGGCCCGTCTTCGGGTGGGGCCTGTTCGGGGACGGGTTCCTCGGGCGGTGCCGGGGGTGCATCGGCCTGGCCCGGATCGTCCCGAGTCGGTGCTGTATCGGATGCGACAGGATCGTCGTCCGTGGCCGGTGTGGTATCGCTCGCCGCCGCGTCGTCGGGTCCGCCCTCGAGCGTCTCGAGGACGCGACCCTTGTTCGACTGGATCCGATCGACGAGGTCGTCGAAGAGGTCGGCTTCCTCGGCGGTGAGGCCCTCGTCGTCGGCCGGCATGCCGGCCGCGGAGAGGCTGGCTTGTTTGACGAGTTTGCCCATGCGGCGCTCGTAGATGGCCTCGACGACGTCGCGGGCGGTTTCGATCTCGTCGGTAAGCCGACCGACCTCGGGGGAGGAGAACGGATCGTCCGCCTGTTCGGCGACGCGATCGCGTTCGGCCTCGAGATCGGCGATGTAGTCGCCGACCTCCTGGTAGAACGAGGGGCGCAAGTTCTGGAGGCTGTCCTTCTGGCGCTCCTTGCTCTGGACCGAACGTAACTCGTCTAGATTCATTCTTTCTCCTTTTCAGCCCTGCCACGCGCCATGAGAAACACGGCGACGTACTCCGGTAGTGACTGGTCTCCCTCCGAGATTGTAAAACTATTCCCCCCGAGTTCGACCTCGCCGCCGTCGGTGACGTCGACCGTAATCTCGTGGCCGCGGAACGTCTCGGGGACGGCGTCGACCAGCGGTTCGAAATCGGCGACCTCGTTCCGATCGAGCCGGACCGTCTCGAGGCCGCTGCCGCCGTGGAGGCTCCCGGGAAGCCGGATGAGCCGGTTCGTGTCGGTGGTGACGGGTTCGTCGATCGGCGCGTTGTCCCGTTCGACGGCGGTCGACGCGAACCGCTCGGCCAGTTGTGCGACTGCGGTGTGGACCGTGACGTTGCCCGCCTCGAGCCCTTCGCGGTTGTTCCGGGCGGCGTTCAGGGTCGCCTGCGCTTTCCCCTCGCCGATGCCGTCGAACTGCTGGAGGCGATCGAGCGCGTCCGCTTCGTCCATCTCGAGGAGGTCGTCGACGAAGGCCATGAAGTGGGAGTGGATCCGGTTGCCCCAGCCGCCGTCGATCCGCAGCGTGCGTCGTTCCGTCGGCGTCTCGCGACCCAGCCCCGCGACGGTCTCGGTCTCGATCAGTTCCTCGAAGTCGAGTCCGATGCCGCGGACGTAGTCGACGATCTCGCGGCGGTGTTCCCGTTCCAGGTGCAGGACGGATTCGTCGCGGACGTGGACGTGGTAGCCCCGGCCGCCGGAAAAGACGATTTCCAGATCTTCGAAGCCGAAGTCGTTCTCGAGGAAGTCCAGCAATCGAAGGAGGGCGTCCTTGCACGTCGCGAGCATCTCCGCGTAGGAGTCCTCGCCGAGGGTCACGTTCGGGAGGTGGTCGGCGTCCAGGTCGAAGACCAGGTCCGCGGACTGCCAGTCTTTCTCGCTCATCGAACCGGCCCCCGGATCGCGGAAGCGGCCCGCGGAGAAGTAGACGTGACGCGGGCGCTTGCGGACGAGAAACTCCGAGAGGTCCCCCAGTTCGAGTAACGATCGGTGCCGAACCATGGTCGTCCCCGGCCCGTCGGTCCAGGGGATGAAGCCCCACTCGCGTTCGTTGGCCGCGGGCGGTGGCGATAGCTCCGTCCGCCGGTAGTGATCGCGAAATCGCCCCCGAAGATAGGCCCTCGTTCGCTCCTCCATGCGCTTCGCCTACTCGGGGTGGGTCCGGTATAATTGTATTGGACTGTTCGTCCCGGACGGTACGGTACCGGCCGTCGACGTCGAAATCGGTAGCCGACTGTCGCCGAGACGGCGTCGGCTTACTTCCGATCGACGGTCACGTATCGATCGCCCCGCAGGATCGCGTCGACCCGATCGTGCCACGCCGCCGCGAATTCCTCGCGTTCCGCGTCGGTCGCATCGCCCTCGATCAGTGCCGGCAGGTGTTGTGTCGCGGGACCCGCGTCCGGGATCTTCGACGTGTCGTACGTGACGCGGACCGTCTCGTCGGTGTCGGTGCGCGTGAACTCGAAGGCGATCCCGTCGACGCCGATCGCGCCGAACCGGAGCAGGTTCTTGCGGCCGCCGTGGCCGCCGGCCAGTCCGGCGAAGCCGTCCTCGCCCGCGGCCCCCGTGACGTACGAGACGAGTCGCGACGTGACGCCGTAGGCCGGATCGTCCCGCGGCCCGCCGGCGAGCACCGCGACGTCACCGCGGACCGGAAGTTCAGTGCCGGGGTACAGCGCGTCGAGGCCGGCCCGGGCGATGCGGTAGGCCCCTGCCGCCGTGGGACAGGAGTGGCCCGCCGCCTTCACGACGTCTTCGTACGTGACGACGATCGGGTCACCCGGATCGACGACGGCCAGCGCCTCGGCGGCGGGATCGCGCAGTCGGATCGGTTCGACATCCTCGTAGTTGACGTTCCAGTTCGTGCTCGTGCGGTCGGTTTCGGTGGTAGTGTCGGTCATTGTCGTGTGATCTGGGTCGGATCGATCGGTCATCAGTACCGCAGCAGTCGCATGCCGTTCAGGATGACCAGCAGTACGCTCCCGATGTGGACGAGCATGCCGCTCGCCATGTAGACGTAACCGGCGAAGACGCCGGCCAGCAGCAGGAAGACCGTCGCCACGGCCACCGCGACGTTCTCCGCGACGTTCCAGCGGGTCGCCTTGCTGAGCGAGACGGCGTACGGAATGCGCTCCAGGTCGTCGGCCATCAGGGCCATGTCGGCCGTCTCGATCGCCGTATCGGTTCCGGCCGCGCCCATCGCGATTCCGACGTCGGCGGTGGCCAGCGAGGGCGCGTCGTTGATGCCGTCGCCGACCATCGCCACGACGTGGCCCTCGTCCTGGAACGATCGGATGGCGTCCTGTTTCTCCTCGGGCAACAGTGCCGCGCGGTAGTCGTCGATACCGATCGTCTCTGCCACTGCGCGGGCGGTACGCTCGTTGTCACCGGTGAGCATCACGGTACGGACGCCGGCGTCCTGCAGGTCCGCGACGACGCCCGCCGCCGCGGGACGGAGTTCGTCCCGGAGCGAGACGACGCCCACGACCTCGCCGTCTCGGACGACATGGACCGCCGTCTCGCCGGCCGCCTCGCGCTCGCGAACGTGGGCCGCGATCGGGGCCGGGACCTCGACCCCGCGTTCGGCGAGGAGCGCGCGGTTGCCGACGACGATCCGGCGATCGTCGTGGCTCGCGACGACGCCTTTCCCGGGGACGACCTCGAACGCGTCGGGATCGGGGATCGACGGACGGTCGAGTATCACGCCGCCGTCAGTCGCAGTCGCACGGTCGGCGTCGTCACTCCGGGCGGCCGCGAGGATCGCATCCGCGAGGTGGTGTTCGCTCTTCTTCTCGGCGATCGCCGCGTCGCGAAGCACCGCGTCGGCGTCGACGCCGAACCCCTCGACCGAGGCGACGGACGTCTCGCCGTTCGTCAGGGTCCCCGTCTTGTCGAACGCGACGAGGTCGATCTTGCCCGCGGTCTCGAGGTGCTCGCCGCCTTTCATCAGGACGCCCGATCGCGCCGCGTTGCCGATCGCGCTCACGATGCTGACCGGCGGGCCGATGACCAGCGCGCCGGGACAGCCGATGACCAGCAGGGTCAGCGCGACGATCGGGTTCCCGGACACCGCGTACGTCCCGACCGCCAGCACGACGATCGCGGGCGTGTAGTACCTCGCGAAGCGCTCGATGATCGTCTCCGTCGGCGCTTTCGCCTCCTGGGCCTCCTCGACCCGGCGGATGATCCGTTCGAGGGTCGTATCGGTGCCCGTGCCAGTCGCGACGACCTCGAGTGCGCCCTCCTGGTTGATCGTCCCGGCGTAGACCTCGTCGCCCGCCGCCTTGGGGACGGGGGCGCTCTCGCCCGTGACGGGGGCCTGGTCGATCGCGCTCTCTCCGTCCGCGACTTCGCCGTCGACGGGGACCTTCGCACCGGGTTTGACGACGACGGTCTCGCCAGGTTCGACCTCGCGCGCAGGGACTTCAACGTTCCGGCCATCACGGCGGACGATCGCCGTATCCGGGGTCATCTCGAGCAACTCCTCGAGCGCCGAGCGGGTCTTGCCCATCGTCCGCGCCTCGAGGTAGTTGCCCAGCGAGAACAGGAAGATGACGGCCGCTGCCTCCCAGTACTCGCCGATGCCGATCGCGCCGATCGCGGCCAGCGTGACGAGGGTGTTGATGCCGACGGTGCCGCTCCGGAGCGTGTAGGAGGCCTTCTTCGCGACGTCGTAGCCGCCGACGACCGCCGCGAGAACCGTGAGCACCGCGCTAACCCGATCGAGGCCGTGGACGTAGCCGAGGCTCCACCCGCTCGCGAAGAGCAGGCCGCTGGCGGCGACGACGATCGGTTTCCGGTGTTTTCGGACGTAACGCTCGAGGTTCACGTCCGATCACCTGGGCTGTGGGGTGTACCCCTGGTTCGCGATCGTTCGTTCGAACGTCTCGGGGTCGACGGCGGCCTCGTCGTGCTCGATCTCGACGCGGCCCGTCGTGTAGTGGACCTCGACGCGATCGACGCCGTCGGTCTTCGAGAGCGATCGTTCGACGTTGCTCGCACACGTCGGGCAGTCGAAGTCGGTCACTCGGTATTCGGTGATCTGGGTCATCGTCCTTCGAGTACCCCTACGGAACCACCGCGTAAATATATAATTAATATGATTTGTTTGAATACCATCACGGGCGCTTCCACCGGTGAAACGACTCGTCTAGGGGGTGTATCGGTACGGACTACGATCGGTTGGTGACGCAAGAACCGATCCTTCGACCGACCAGCGTCGTTCGGCTGAACGACTTTTACGATTCGGCCGCCTACCCCCGCTATTCAATGGCCGAATTCACGTCGGACGTCACGGTCGAAGACATCGCAGTCAGGGACACCAACGTCTCGAGCGCCGTCGACGAACCGGTCCGGGCGATGATCCTCGACATGCTCGCGGAGGCCGAACACTCCGTGGCCGACATCGACGCGGAACTCGCGGCGCGAGGATACGATCGGACGCGGAACACGGTCCGCCACCACGTCAACGAACTCCGTGACGCGGGCCTCGTCGAGGTCGCCCGTCTCGAGGAACGCAACGGCGGCACGACGAAGTACTACCGCGCGAATACGATCGTCCTCTCGTACGCGCTCCCGGAGGACGCACGGGCGGACGTCGCGGCGATGGCCGAAGAGATCGCGCCCGAGATCGCGGCCCTCGTGGGGACGCTCGAGTCCGAGTACGGGGAGACGATCGATCGGATCGTCGGCGAGATGGCCCCGTGTGAACACTGTCGCAACCAGAAGTACCGGACCTACCTGCTGTCGACCGTGCTTCGGCGGGCGTTCGTAAAAGGCGTCGTCCGGCGTGGTGACGAGGACCGGGACGCGGGGAGCGAAAACGGCGACGGCGGATAGCCGGGGCTGGCGGTTCGGGACACGCGGTAGAATCGCCCTCAGCGCCGCATCAGGTCCGAAATCCGATCGGTGATGCCGACGTCGGAGCCGAGTTTCAGGTAGTAGGCGTCGCCGCCGTCCTCGTAGTAGCTGTCGATGCGGCGTTTGATCTCGAACCCGAGGTGTTCGTAGAACTGGAGGGCGTTCTCGTTGCTGGTCCGGGCGTGACACGTGATCGTATCGTGGTCCTCCGCGACGCGGGCGACGAGTCGCTTCCCGATCCCCTCGCCGCGGCAGTCGGGCGAAACCGCCAGAAACAGAATGTAGCCGTCGCGTCGAACGGCGGCGAACCCGACGAGGTCGCCGTCCTGGACGAAACAGTGAACCGTCGATCGACGATACGCGTCGGTGAAGAAATCGTATCGCTGCTTGAGCACCCCCTCCCGCCGATTGATCCGCTCTTTTAGTTTCCAGGCTTCGTCGACGAAGTCGTCACTCCCCGGCGTGACGACGCGGCTGTCGATGTTGACGCTCACTATCACACCCTACCAGCGTCGCCAATATAATTCCACCGGCAGCACCTGCTCGGGAACGTCAGACGGAGACGATCTCGCGGGTTTGGCCGCTCTCGGGGCCGTCGATTCTCCCCCGAACAGTCGAGCGATCACCGCCCGGAACCGCGGAGAACCGACGGGCATACGACGCTAGCCGGCAAAGACCCTCACGATGGGGTTCGAACTGCGCGAGCACACGGCCGACGTCGCGGTCGCGGCGACCGGAGAGACGCTCGCGGCCGCCTTCGCGGCGGTCGCGGACGGACTCGCGGCCGCGATGTCTGACGACGTACCGGCCGAGAGCGGCGATCGATTCGCGCTGTCGGTTACTGCCGAGAGCCGCGAGGCACTGCTGTTCGACTACCTCGACGAACTGGTTTACCTCCGGGACGTCCGGGGCGAACTCCCGGTCGACAACCGCGTCGAATCGATCGACGGCCCGGCAGACGAGACGGAATCGGAGGCTGGCACCCGTTCCGGATCAGCGGATCGATCGGGTTCCGGCGACGTCGACGCCGAGGCGTGGTCGCTCGAGGCCAGCGCCCGCGGCGTCCCGCTGTCCGCGGTCGACGCGCGTGAGGTGAAGGCGGTGACCTACTCCGAGATGCGCCTCGAGCGGGTCGACGACGGGTGGGAGGCGTACGTCGTCTTCGACGTCTGAGTCCATCGACGGGCCCCGGAACGGTACCCCGGTCCGGTCGCCGGTGTGACTCGGGCCAGTCACCGGTGCGATCGAGTTCGATCGGAGAGACGAACACCTTTCATCGTCGGCGACGGATGGCCACGTATGACTGAGACCACGTTCGACGCGGACGGCATCACGCTCGAACAGGTACGCGAGTACGTCTGGGAGATCCCGCGAGAAGGGGGCATGCGAACGCCGGCCCGGATCCTGGCGAGCGAGGCGCTTCTGAAGGAGATCAAGGAGGACAAGACGCTGGAGCAGATCAAAAACACGACCCACCTGCCCGGCATCACGAAGCACGCGATCTGTATGCCCGACGGCCACCAGGGGTACGGCTTTCCGGTCGGCGGAGTGGGTGCACTAGACGCCGAGAACGGCTGTATTTCACCCGGAGCGGTCGGCTACGACATCAATTGCGGCGTCCGGATGATGCGGACGAACCTCACGTACGACGACCTGAAGGGGCAGGAGAAGGAACTCGTCGACTCGCTGTTCGCCAACATCCCGTCGGGACTCGGTGGCGGCGGCGTCGTCGAATCCGGCGTCGATACCGTCGACGAAATCCTCGCCAGGGGAGTCGACTGGGCGCTCGAGAACGGCCACGCCGTCAAGGACGACCTGCTCCACTGCGAGGACGAGGGGGTGCGCGAGGGTGCCGATCCCTCGAAGGTGAGCCAGAAGGCCAAGGATCGGGGCAAGAACCAGATCGGTTCGCTCGGCTCGGGGAACCACTTCCTCGAGGTCCAGCGCGTCACGGACGTCTTCGACGACGAGGTTGGCGCGGCCTTCGGTCTCGAAACGGATCAGATCGTCGTCCTCATTCACTGCGGCTCCCGCGGACTGGGTCACCAGACCTGCAACGACTACCTGCGAAAGATCGAACAGCAACACAAGGGGCTGCTGGACCGGCTCCCGGACAAGGAACTCGCGGCCGCGCCCGCGGGATCCCAACTCGCCGAGGACTACTACGGCGCGATGAACGCCGCGATCAACTTCGCGTGGGTCAACCGCCAGCTGATCATGCATCGGACGCGGCAGGTGTTCGAACGGGTGTTCGATCGCTCCTGGGAGTCGATGGACATGCACCTGCTGTACGACGTGGCCCACAACATCGCGAAGAAAGAAACGCATACGGTAGACGGGGAGGAACGCGAACTCTACGTCCACCGGAAGGGGGCCACGCGGGCGTTCCCCGCGGGCCACCCCGAAGTGCCGAAAGCGTACCGCGACGTCGGCCAACCCGTGATCATCCCCGGAAGTATGGGGGCCGGAAGCTACGTCCTCCGGGGCGGCGAGAACTCCATGGACCTTACCTTCGGCTCGACCGCACACGGCGCGGGGCGGCTGATGAGTCGCACGCAGGCCAAAAACGAGTACTGGGGCGGCGACGTGCAACAGCAACTCAGGGATCAGGATCAGATCTACGTGAAGGCCCAGTCCGGCGCGACCGTCGCCGAAGAGGCCCCTGGCGTCTACAAGGACGTCGACGAGGTCGTCCGGGTCTCCGACGAACTCGGCATCGGCGACAAGGTCGCGCGGACGTTCCCCGTCTGTAACATCAAGGGCTGATCCGCTGCAACGTCACGGACTGATCCCGTCGATCGGCCCGGCGAGATGCCGATCTTACTTCAATCGGAACGGATTGTCCTCGTCGTCCTCGTCGTCGCTATCGGACTCGTAGGGCCGCCGTGCCGTGATCGTCACGGTCGCCTCCGGGTCGTCCTCGTCGGCCCAGGGGCTGTCGTACGCCGAGAGTTCGAGGTCCGTCACGTCCCAGCCTTCCGCCTCGATGAGTTCGACGAGTCGGCGCTGATCGGCGAGCATATCGTCGTCCATACGGCCCGGTTTGGGCCTGATCCGGGTAGGTGTTCCGCCTAGTGGAGACCGTTCCCGTCGCGATCGGCACTGTCGACTACCTCCGCGACGAGCGTCCGGTGGCCCCGCCGAAGCCGTTCGGAGAGCGCCTGGTGGGACACCCCGAGTTCGTCCGAGAGCGTCTCCATGTCCATCTCCCGCGGGATCTCGTAGTACCCGCGATCGAAGGCCGCGGCCAGCGCCTCGTACTGGGCGTCGGTCAGCCCGTGGCGGGTCCCGTGGGCCTCCTCGAGTCGGTGGATCTTCTGCACCTCGATCGTCAGCCCCCGGTCGGTCGCGAACCCGTAGGTCCGGGAGAGTGCGTCGCGTTCGGGGAAGAGGACGCGAAACCGCCACTGCGTGTTTTCGACGGCCGCGTCGAGGATCGTGGCCCGTTCTTCGGTCAACATGTGCAACATGACGGTGACGTCGTCGACCCAGTGCATCCGATACAGGCGTTCGACGCCGGACCCAGTGAGCAGTTCGGCCTCGTTCACCGTCGGATCGTCCGCGAGCGCGTCGTCGACCGTCGCGAGCGTCGACTCGTCCCCACCGAACCAGACGTACGGCATGACGGAGTCGGGATCGTGCGCGACGACCCGTTCGATCTCGACGGTGAGCGCGTTCGTCGCCTCGAGCGTCCGCCGTAGCGCGAACTCTTCGGCGGGGACCGCGAGTTCGGCGATCGTGCTCATGGACCTCTCCACGACGGCCAGCGTCAAGAGTGATTCATCCGATCGACCGGCGGTCCGATCCGGGCGAAACTGAATTCGGTTACATCGGGGCCGGATGCCCGGCGCACTTAAGCAGTTCCGTCTGCAACTGGGTGACATGCTCACCGACGAGTTCGGGCGCGAGGTTACGGGGGTCCGGGTCTCGCTCACCGATCGGTGTAATTTCGACTGCGTCTACTGCCACAACGAGGGGCTCGGCGACACCCGGGGACCGATGGATCCCCAGGACGACGAGATGTCGACCGACGACGTCGTTCGCTTTCTGGAAGTCGCCGCCGAGTTCGGCGTCGACGCAGTGAAGTTCACCGGCGGCGAACCGATGCTCCGCCAGGACCTGGAGGAGATCATCGAGCGCACGCCCGATTCGATGGAAGTCTCGCTGACGACGAACGGTACCTTTCTCCCCGGCCGCGCCGAGGCGCTGGTCGACGCCGGTCTCGAGCGGGTCAACGTCTCCCAGGACGCGCTCGACCCGCAGGACTTCGCCGAGATCACCAAAAGCGGCGCATACGAGAAGGTCCTCGAGGGGGTCGAGGCGGCGCTCGACGCCGGACTCGATCCGGTCAAACTCAACATGGTCGTCTTCGAGCACACCGCGGGCTACGTGCCGGAGATGGTCGACCACGTCGCCGAAAACGACGGCCTCCAGCTCCAGCTGATCGAGTACATGCCCGAGCTAACGGGCAAGCCCGAGTGGAACATCGACATCGAGCGGGTCCACGACTGGCTGGCCGAGCAGGCCGTCGAGATCGAACACCGCGAGATGCACGATCGGAAGCGCTACTGGGTCGGCGGGACCGCGAACGACGAGGGAGGGATGGTCGAGATCGTCGACCCCGTCGAGAACCCCACGTTCTGCGCGAACTGCCACCGCGTCCGGGTCACCCACGAGGGATACCTGAAGGGCTGTCTCAACCGCAACGACGACCTCCGACCGATGGGCGAGATGACCAAACCCGAGATCCGGGAGGCGTTCCGCGAGGTCGTCGCGAACCGGGTCCCCTACTACGGCGAGTACATGGTCCGGAACGGCGACGGCGAGTGGGAACTGAACGAGAAGTACCTCGAGGTCGAGACGCTGGCGGACTGAATCGTCGATCACGGACTGCTATCAGTCCCCGTCGTCGCCACCTTTCGTTGCGCTTAAGTACCCGTCGGCGGTACGTCCAGGTGCGATACGTGTAGGGGATGCAGTCCCCGAGTCCGGGAGGGCGACGATAGCACCACGGTGTCGTGGTAGCCAAGCGGCCCAAGGCGCATGGTTGCTAACCATGTGGCGTCAAGCCTCCGGGGTTCGAATCCCCGCCACGACGTCGGATACACCAGGCTGGCGATTTCGCCAGTCGCTTGCAACGCGCGCAGACCAGACATACATCCATCACACATGAGCGAGGAAGCACCTCAAGAGCAAGAGGACGAAGACCTTCAGTACTTCGTCCGCATCGGTCAAACCGACCTCGACGGGACGAAATCCGTCGAGCGCTCGCTCTCGGAGATGAACGGAATCGGTCGTCGGACCGCCCGGATCATCGCCGAAGAAGCGGGCGTCGATCGGACGGCGACGTTCGGTCGACTCGACGACGACGTCATCGACGAGGTCGTCGAACTCGTAGAGAACTACGCCGACGAAGTCCCCGACTGGCTCAACAACCGCCAGTCCGACTTCTACAGCGGCGAGACGACCCACGAGATCGGTAACGACCTCCAGTTGACCCGACAGCACGACATCAACCGGATGAAGATGATCGACTCCTACCGGGGCGTTCGCCACAAGCGCGGCCAGAAGGTCCGCGGCCAGCGAACCAAGTCCACCGGTCGTACGGAGGGCACCATCGGGGTCAACGTCGAAGAGATCCGCGAAGAACAGGCCGAAGAAGCCGCCGAAGAGGGTGAGGGTGAATAATGCCACTGGGCACTGACACCAAGCAGTACGAGACGCCGAACCACCCCTACCAGGGCGAACGCATCGCGACCGAACACTCCCTGCTCGATCGCTACGGCCTGAAGAACAAGGAGGAACTCTGGCGGGCACAGTCCGAACTTCGCTCCTACCGGCGCGAGGCCCGAGACCTGCTCGGCCAGGCCCAGGGCGACGAAACCGTCGTCCGCCGCTCCGAGGAGTTCCTCGGACGGCTCAAGCGCGTCGGCATCCTCGACAAGGGTGACGAACTCGGCGACGTCCTCTCGCTCGAAATCGAGGACGTCCTCGAGCGCCGGCTCCAGACGGTCGCCTACCGCAAGGGGCTCGCCAACACCACCCAGCAGGCACGCCAGTTCATCACCCACGGCCACGTCGTGGTCGGTGACCAGCGCCACCGGATCCCGTCGTACGTCGTCGACGTCGACGAGGAGGACCTCGTGGCGTTCGACGAGAACAGTCCGCTCGCGGACGAACTTCACCCCGAACGCGCGGAGGGTCAGTAAACCATGAGCCAGGACGACGAAAAGTGGGGCATCGCCCACGTGCACGCATCGTTCAACAACACCGTCATGACCGTGACCGACCTCACGGGCGCGGAAACGATCGCCAAGTCCTCCGGCGGGACGGCGGTCAAGCAGAACCGCGACGAGGCGTCGCCGTACGCAGCCATGCAGATGGCCGAGTCCGTCGCCGAGGAAGTCAAGGCGGCCGGGATCACCGGCCTCCACGTCCGCGTTCGCGGCCCCGGTGGGAACCTCCAGAAGTCCCCCGGACCGGGTGCGCAGGCGACGATCCGCGCACTCGCCCGATCGGGCATCGAGATCGGTCGTATCGAAGACGTCACGCCGATCCCGCACGACGGATCGCGCGCTCCGAAAGGCAAGGGCGGCTACTAGACCATGACAGAAGAGTACGACGTCGAGTTCGTCGAACGCGAGGATCGGGAAGCCCGATTCCTCGTCCGGGGCGTCACGCCCGCGTTCGCCAACGGCATCCGTCGCGCGATGGTCGCCGACGTGCCGACGATGGCGATCGACACCGTTCGGTTCGTCGAGAACTCGTCGGTCATGTTCGACGAGCAACTCGCCCTGCGGCTGGGACTCGTCCCGCTGACGACCCCGCCGGTCGGCGAGTTCGGCGAGGACGATACCGTCACGCTCTCGATCGACGTCGAAGGGCCAGCCACCGCCTACTCGGGCGATCTCGTCTCGAGCGACGACCTCGTTCGGCCCGCTGACGAGAACATCCCGATCATCGACCTCAAGGATGGCCAGCGGCTCGAGGCCGAAGCGGACGCCGTGCTCGATCGTGGCAAGGACCACGCCAAACACCAGGGCGGCGTCGCGGTCGGCTACCGGCACCTCCAGCGCGTGGAGGTCGTCGGCGACCTGCCCGAGTTCGAGGAGGAAGAGCGCCAGATCGTCCGCGGCGTGATCGAAGACGGCGGCGAACTCGTGCCGACCAGCGAGTTCGATCACGACCTCTCGAACCGCTATCCGGGCAAGGAGGTCCGGGTCGAAGACGTGCCGAACGCCTTCGTCTTCCACGTGGAGACGGACGGCTCCTTCGACGTCGAGGAACTGGTCACGCGGGCCGCCGACACCATCGAGGCGCGCGCGACCGATCTCGAAGAGGCAGTACAGCTATAGATGAGTCCACGCCCCCGATCCCACGCGACCGACGCCCCACTCGCCAGCGCCGCGAACGACGAGACTGGCGACGCGTCGGCACGCCGAATCGAAAGGGGTTTGAAGGGGCAGTGGGTAGACGGAAGTGCGAGCAGGGATAGCCAAGTCTGGCCAACGGCGCAGCGTTCAGGGCGCTGTCTCGTAGGAGTCCGCAGGTTCAAATCCTGCTCCCTGCATCCACTTCTTGCAACAGATCAGTTCGCTCGGCGACGCGACGTCGCGTCGCCGAACGATCGCAGTTTCGCAGTATTTGGAGGAAACCAATGAGTAGCAAGACCAATCCGAGGCTCACCGATCTTATCGCCGAGCTGAAGTCGACGTCCCGCGAGACGGACGCCGACGTCTGGCGAGACGTCGCGGATCGACTCGAGAAGCCCCGGCGCACCCACGCAGAGGTGAACCTGGGCCGCATCGAGCGGTACGCACGCGAAGAAGAGACTGTCGTCGTCCCCGGCAAAGTGCTGGGCTCCGGCGCACTACAGAAGAACGTCACCGTCGCGGCCGTCGACTTCTCGTCCTCGGCCGAGACGAAGATCGACCAGGTCGGTGACCCAGTACCGCTCGAGCAGGCGCTCGAAGAGAACCCAGACGGATCCGACGTACGGGTGATTCGATGAGTATCGCAGAGTTCGACGCTGACGTCGTCGTCGACGCCCGCGACTGTATCCTCGGCCGCGTCGCCAGCGAGGTCGCCCAGCGCGCCCTCGACGGTGACCGGGTCGCGATCGTCAACGCCGAAGACGCCGTCATCACCGGCGACAAGGAGGACGTCTTCGAGACGTACCGGACGCGGCTCCAGCTCGGCTCCGACAGGGGGCCGAACTATCCGCGCCGACCGGACACCATCTTCAAGCGGTCCGTCCGCGGGATGTTGCCCCACAAGAAGCCGCGCGGCCGCGAGGCGTTCGACAACGTCCGCGTCTACGTCGGCAACCCCTACGAAGACGACGACGAGCACGAGGCCGAGATCCTCGACGATACGTCGCTGGATCGCCTGTCGAACATCCGCTTCGTCCACCTGGGCGAAGTCTCCGAACAACTCGGTGCTAACGTCACATGGTAACCAACACGAGTGGCAAGAAAAAGACCGCCGTCGCTCGCGCGACCGTCCACGAGGGCGAGGGTCGCGTTCGAATCAACTCCAAGCCGGTCGAACTGGTCGAGCCCGAGATGTCGCGTCTCAAGATGCTCGAGCCGTTCCGCATCGCCGGCGAGGACCTGCGCAGCGAGATGGACATCGACGTTCACGTCGAAGGTGGCGGCATTAGCGGCCAGGCAGACGCCGTCCGCACCGCCATCGCTCGCGGGATCGTCCAGCACACGAACGACGCCGAACTCCGCGACGCGTTCATGGAGTTCGATCGATCGCTCCTGGTCAACGACGTCCGCCAGTCCGAACCGAAGAAGTGGGGCGGCCCGGGCGCTCGGGCACGCTACCAGAAGTCCTACCGCTAAGGTGATCCAATCATGATGGTACCGGTCCGGTGTTTCACCTGTGGCACTGTCGTCGGCGAACACTGGGAGGAGTTCGACGAGCGAGCGAACGAGGGCGACGAGGACCCCGAGAAGGTCCTCGACGAACTCGGCGTCGATCGCTACTGCTGTCGGCGCATGCTCGTCTCCCACACCGACCTCGTCGACGTCGTCGCTCCGTACCAGTAACCATGCAACAGGAACGACACAACCGATACGAGAAAGCACGCATCCTCGGCGCGCGAGCGCTGCAGGTGTCCTACGGGGCACCCGTCTTGATCGAGACGGACCAGACGGAGCCGATCCTGATTGCCGCAGAAGAGTACGACGCCGGCGTGTTGCCGTTCACCGTCAAGCGGGGCTACGATCGAAAATGACGCTCATTACCGACGTCCGACTCCGGCGCATCCTCGACTCGCGGGGGAACCCGACCGTCGAGGCCGACGTGCTGACCGAAAGCGGCGGATTCGGCCGTGCCGCAGCCCCAAGCGGTGCCAGCACGGGCGAGTACGAGGCCGTCGAGCGGCCGCCGACCGAGGCGATCGCCGCGGCCCGCGAGCATGCCGTCCCCCGCCTCGTCGGCGAGGCTTACGCCGGGAACCAGCGCGAAGTCGACGCCATCCTGCACGCTGCGGACGGCACCGACGACTTCTCCGAGATCGGTGCCAACAGCGCGGTCGCCATCTCGATGGCCGCCGCGAAAGCGGGTGCCGACGTGCTCGGCGCGCCGCTGTTCCAGCATCTCGGCGGGACGTTCCGGGGCGAGAACTTCCCGATCCCGCTGGGGAACGTCGTGGGTGGCGGCGAACACGCCGCCGACGCGACCGACATTCAGGAGTTCCTCGCCGCGCCCGTCGGCGCACCGAGCGTCGAGGACGCCGTCTTCGCCAACGCCGCCGTTCACGCCGCGGTCGCCGACCTGCTCGAGGAACGCGACGAACCCGCCGGCAAGGGTGACGAAGGCGCGTGGGCACCGTCGATCGACGACGGCGAGGCGTTCGAGATCGTCGACGAGGCGGTCTCGATGGTCGCCGACGAGGTTGGCTTCGAGATCGGCTTCGGACTCGACGTCGCGGCCGCCGAGATGTACGACGACGACTCGGAAACCTACGAGTACGAGTCCGCCGGAATCAGTCGCGACACCGACGAACAGATCGAGTACATCGCCGACCTCGTCGACGAGTACGACCTCGTCTACGTCGAGGACCCGCTCGACGAGAACGATTACGACGCCTTCGCCGATCTCACGGATCGGGTCGGCGATCGAACGCTGATCTGCGGTGACGACCTGTTCGTCACCAACACCGATCGGCTCGTCGAGGGGATCGATCGCGGCGCGGCCAACAGCATCCTGATCAAGCCCAACCAGATCGGGACGCTGACCGACGCCTTCGACGCGATCGAACTCGCGACGAAAAACGGCTACGACTCCGTCGTCTCCCACCGCTCGGGCGAGACCGAAGACACGACGATCGCACACCTCGCCGTCGCGACCGACGCGCCGTTCATCAAGACGGGCGCGGTCGGTGGCGAGCGAACCGCCAAGCTCAACGAGCTCGTAAGAATCGCAGACGACGCGACATGACAGACAACGACGCATCCCAGGAAGGGCTCGACGCCGCCGAGGAGGAGATCGACGAGGAGCCAGCCGAAGGGGCTGGCCCCGCCGCCGACGCGGACGTCGAGCCAGCAGACGAACAGCCAGCCGAGGCCGACGAGGCCGACGCTGAACCGGAAGACGAGGGCCCCGCACTCGACGACGACGTGATGAGCGACGAGGAAGCGGACCTGCTGATCCCCGTCGAGGACTACCTCGGCGCCGGTGCCCACATCGGCACTCAGCAGAAGACCGAGGACATGGAGCGGTTCATCCACCGCGTCCGGACCGACGGCCTCTACGTGCTCGACGTCTCGAAGACCGACGGCCGCATCCGCACGGCCGCGGACTTCCTCGCGAACTACGACCCCGAACAGATCCTCGTCACCTCGAGCCGCCAGTACGGACGGTTCCCGGCGGAGAAGTTCGCCGAAGCCGTGGGCGCTCGCGCCCGCACCGGCCGCTTCATCCCCGGAACGCTCACGAACCCGAAGTACGACGGCTACATCGAACCCGACGTCCTCGTCGTCACCGACCCGATCGGCGACGCCCAGGCCGTCAAGGAGGCCATCACGGTCGGCATCCCGGTCATCGCGATGTGTGACTCGAACAACCAGACCAGCAACGTCGACCTCGTCGTCCCGACGAACAACAAGGGTCGCAAGGCCCTCTCGGTCGTCTACTGGCTGCTCGCCAACGAAGTCCTCGATCGGCGCGGCGCGGAGCCGTCCTACTCGCTCGAGGACTTCGAGAGCATGGTCTGAGCGGATTCGAATTCGGAGCGTGCTTTTTCCGTCGGCTCGCCCCCGAGCCACGCGGCCGTCCGAAGCCGATCGACTGGCTGTACCTGTCCGTTCAATTCCCCCCGAGCCGAACCGGCGGAGCGACAGAATTAGGTGACGACCGCCGGAAGTGCCGATATGATCCATCGGCTCTTCGAATTCGAGCAGGAGACGCTGCCGCCGGCGGTCGTCCTCTCGACACTGGCACTGATTGCGCTGTTGGCGATCGGAATCGTCTACCGCGTGGTGACGATCGTCGCGTTCTGACGGGCGCCGTCGAGGCGGGATCGAATCGTCACCGAGCGACAGCCAGGCGAGGACGGTGCGAGGGGATTCGAGT
Organism: Halosolutus sp. YCN4; assembly: GCF_059736495.1. NCBI lineage: Archaea > Methanobacteriati > Methanobacteriota > Halobacteria > Halobacteriales > Natrialbaceae > Halosolutus > Halosolutus sp. YCN4. The sequence continues at coordinate 531,828 of NZ_JCASSM010000001.1, forward strand.
ACCGGGCGAGCAGGACGATACACCGACAGCCCACACCTGAGTTTAAATACGAGGGGTCGGCCAATCGGGCCATGGACTGGGAGGCCCCCGTCGATGCGTGGTACGTCTTTCTGGCGGTATCTATCGTCAGCGTCGCGCTGGCTGGCGTCGTACTGAGTCTACCGGCGGGGCCGCCACCGGACGCGAACCAGGCGGCGAATACGATCGAGAGGGTGTCGGGAAGTTCCACCGAGGCCAGCGCTACCTGGGTGTACGAGGCCGATACGATCCGTATCGACGGCCCGACGATCGAGATGAAAAACGATCACAAGACCGCCCACACCAGCATGTCATACGGTGTCGTCGTTCCAGTCGACGAGTCGGAACGGTTGGAAAACGTCGTTCACGGGGCCGAGTTCGAAGACGAATACGAAGACGAGTTGGACGACGAAGACGCGCACGCCGTCGAAGCATTTCTATCGGACCTCGAGAACGAATACGAGGAAAACACCGGTGAGACGATGGTGGCGAGCGGCGAGTTAGTCGCTCGTCAGGTTACTGTCGATCCGGACGTAGACGAGGTCGAAAACCTGCACGAATCCGCGGAACTCGAAGTAACGGAAACCTCGAAAAACGATAACGTCAGGGAAGTGACCCTCTCGTACGACGGCATCCCTGGCAGAACTATCGAACTCGACCTGGAGGGGTCCTACACCACAGGTACGGACCTGCATTACGAGGAATCCAGGGCGTTCTCTACCGGATCCGGTGAGATCGTAATCTCCGACATCTCCTCGCCGACCGTGGGATGGGCAGGCAACCCGCCGCTCGAATTCTCCGTCGATTACGAGGACGGGACGTGGGCCGGAACCGATCTGGACGTGGGGACGACGCTAACGTGGGACAACGAAATCGAGCGCAGCGCCACCCTCGACGACGACGCACCGTTCGTCGAATACAAGGATTCAACCGGGAAGTACCATGTCACGATCGCTACCGTCTAGAGCGCGGACCGAACCGATCGCAGCCCTGATCGCCGTGATGACGGTCGTCGGTGTCGGAGCGTACGCCGTGTATATGGCCGATGCCCTTCCCGGAGCGACCGATCGAGGGGCCGAGGAAACGACGATCGATCGCGTTCGATACCGTCGATCCACCGCGTCGGGCCACAATCAGCGCGGCAAGGCGGTCTTCGGTTCGCGTACGGGTTTCGACGGTCGCGCGTCCGCGATATCACGTCGAGGAGGCCGTCTCGATCAGGTCTGCGACCAGTTCTACCGCCTCGATCGCCGTCGTACCGTACGTCGTCGGTTCTATGCCGAACGAGTTCCGATGATAGGCGACGGGCGGGATGCCGCCCCGGTCGTCGAACCGCGATCGGAGGTGGGTTTCGCGATCGTCTCGGAATCCACAAGAAAGCGATCGTCACCATCCGGATCGCCGCTGACGTACTTGCTGACGGCGGCCTGGGCGACGCCGAGGTGGGCCGCAATCTCCTGCTGGGTGAGGCCGCGATCGACGAGTCGGCGGGCGAGCATCCAGCGGACGCCGGCAGGAACCGCTCGACGACGAGTTCGCTCGGCAAGACCAGTGACATCGTCCCCGGATTCGGACGACGCGGACACAAGTTCGGTCACCGCGGGAGAAACGAACGACCCGGACCGGGATCGGTCGATCGGAGAGACAGACAGCTATTAACCATCGTCGTGCGAACGGCCGGGCATGACACGTTCGAGCGCCCCCGGCAAAGTATACCTCTTCGGGGAGCACGCAGTCGTCTACGGCGAACCCGCGGTGCCGTGTGCGATCGAGCGGCGGGCCCGGGTCGACGTTACGCGACGCGACGACGGGAAGTTACGCGTCAACTCGGAAGATCTCAGCCTGAACGGGTTCACGGTCGAGTACGGCGCGAACCCGGACGACCAACCGGACGTCGACGTCCCGCAGTCGCTGGTCAGCGCGGCCATGGGGTACGTCGACGGCGCGATCGAACAGGTGCGCGAGGTCACCGGCGAGGCGGACGTCGGCTTCGACGTGACGATCGAGAGCGACATTCCCCTGGGTGCGGGACTCGGTTCCTCGGCGGCCGTCGTCGTGGCTGCGATCGATGCGGCCACGCGGGAACTCGGCGTCACGCTCGACACCGACGAACTCGCCGAACGTGCATTCCAGACGGAGTATGCGGTCCAGGACGGCCAGGCCTCGCGAGCGGACACGTTCTGTTCGGCGACCGGCGGCGCGGTCAGGGTCGAGGGCGACGATTGCCGATCGATCGAGGCCCCCGACCTGCCGATTGTGATCGGGTTCGACGGCGGCGCGGGCGATACCGGCGAACTGGTCGCGGGCGTGCGCGGCCTGCGCGAGGAGTACGAGTTCGCGGCGGACACGGTCGAGGCGATCGGCGACGTCGTCCGGAACGGCGAACATGCGCTCGCGGACGGCGACATCGAAGAACTCGGACGGCTGATGGACTTCAACCACGGCCTCCTGTCGGCGCTCGGCGTCTCCTCGCGATCGCTCGACGCGATGGTCTGGGCGGCCCGCGACGCCGAGGCCTACGGGGCGAAACTGACCGGTGCGGGCGGCGGGGGCTGTATCGTCGCCCTGGACCCGACCGACGAGACCGAGACGGCGCTCTCCTTTACGCCGGGGTGTGAGGAAGCGTTCCGCGCCGAACTCGCGGAGGAAGGGGTGAGGCGACTCGAATGATCGTCCTGAAACTCGGCGGAAGCGTCGTCACGGACAAGGATCGGCCGGAGACCCTCGACGGCGCGGCGCTCGATCGAGCGGCGGACGCGATCGCGGCCGCGATCGACGCGGGCGGCGACGCGCTCGCGGACGGACTCGTGATCGTCCACGGCGGCGGGAGTTTCGGTCACCACAACGCGAGCGACCACGGCGTCAGCACGTCCGCCGGGACCCACGACGTGGATGCCGTCGTCGACGTTCACGGCGCGATGACGACGCTCAACCGGTTCGTCCTCTCGCGACTGCACGAGCGCGACGTCGCGGCCGTCCCCGTCCACCCGTTCTCGGCGGCCCACCGCGACGGCGAGGGCGAACTGACGCTCCCGACCGGGCAGGTCGAGACGTTGCTCGCGGAGGGGTTCGTCCCCGTCTTGCACGGCGACGTGGTCGCCCACGCGGGCGAAGGGGTGACGATCGTCAGCGGCGACGAACTCGTCGCGGCGCTCGCACGCGATCTCGGGGCCGATCGGATCGGCCTCTGTTCGACGGTTCCGGGGGTCCTCGACGACGGGGACGCCGTGATCGATCGGATCGGGTCGTACGACGACGTGGCGGACGTGCTCGGGGAGAGCGATTCGACGGACGTCACCGGCGGGATGGCCGCGAAGGTGCAGGCGCTACTCGATCTGGAGGCCGAGGCCTCGATCTTCGGACTCGAGGATCTCGACGGTTTCTTCGCCGGCGCGGATCCGGGCACGACGATCGGGTAGGCTACGCCCGGGACACAAGCGATCGGGGTTCCCAGTTCTCGTACACGAATTCCGCCCCGATCAGAACGTGTCGACGACTTCGTGGAGACAGCCGTCTTCTTTGTAGTGGCTGAAGTGATCCGGAACGTAATCGACGTTGTGGTCGGTGTAGTTCTCCGGCGGCGTGCCATCGACGCCGGCGGCCCCGACGGCGGTTCCCCACTCGGCGGTGCTGTACGCCCAGTCGAGGACGTCGTCGTCTTCCATCCAGAAGTTGTCCAGTCGTGCGGTCGCCGCTTCGATGTTCGATCCGTACCGCCCTTCCATCGAGACGGCGTCGTCGTCGGCTGCCCCGCCGAGCAGAACCGTCGATTCGACGACGTCGGTCCGGCCCCAGGCGTCCAGCGATTCGAGGGCGCTGAGAGCGACCCGCGCGCCGAGCGAGTGACTGCATACGCGGAGCGTGACGTCGGGATTCGCGTCCGCGTACCCGCTCAGGAAGGCTGCCAGTTTCGCGCCGTTTCGTTCGGCGATTTCGGTCGCGTTGTACCAGCCGAAATCGGCGTCCCAGGTGTAGCCGACGACGGGGGAGTCGTACCCTTCGGCCGCGAACGTCTCGCCGGCCGCGCTGACCGAGCAGACGCCGCCTTCCAGATCGTTGTTCCAGCCGTGGGCGTGGATCAGGAGTTCGTCCTCTGGATCGGTGTGAACGCCCGGAATCCCGTCCCCGGCGTACTCGAAGTTGGTGGCCGTGTTGCCGTCGGTCAGGACGACGCTCCCGTACCACGTCGTGTCGAAGTGACCGCGGGTCGTCACCCGCGGATAGGACAGCGGCGGGTCGTCGCAGCTGTCCTTCTTCCCCGCCGAAACGGGCGCACTCGCCGCCGCGATCGCACCGGTGCCGACGAGCAGCGCGCCGGTTCCCCGGAGGACGGTCCGTCGTGAGGGGGTCGCCGATGTCGGCTCGGATCCCGTGGTGTGACGTGGCATGACAATGTAATATCTCCCTACTATAATTAATCTTTATGGAATATGGGGAGGAAACTGTCGGTCGAGGGGCCGTCCACGATCGCCGTTCGACGGCGTGGCGGAATTCGTCGAGGCATGGTCAACCCACTGCGTCGAGGCGTGGCCAACCCACTGCGTTTTTAACACCCGGGCGTGTAGTGCCCACTAGCGAAACCCGCGGGCAAGTGCGTTCGCGGCTCACGGCGGTGCCGTGGGCCGATCGGCGGCGATCGTCGCCACGAGCGCATAGCGGGATGGCCAACGCGCTGAAAGACGCCGGGGCCGCACAACCGGGAGTCCGCGGACCGTTTCGATGAGAGTCCATACGCGGCTTTCAGTACAACGACCATGGAAATCGAAATTGCAACGATTGGCGGTTACGAGGAAGTCGGACGGCAGATGACTGCCGTCCGCGCCGGTGACGACGTCGTCATCTTCGACATGGGATTGAACCTCTCGCAGGTTCTGATCCACGACAACGTCGAAACCGAGCGGATGCACAGTCTCGACCTGATCGATATGGGCGCGATCCCCGACGACCGGATCATGTCCGATCTCGAGGGCGACGTTCAGGCTATCGTGCCGACTCACGGCCACCTGGACCACATCGGTGCCATCTCCAAACTGGCCCACCGGTACAACGCACCGGTCGTCGCCACGCCCTTCACGATCGAACTCGTCAAGCAGCAGATCGAGGGCGAGCAGAAGTTCGGCGTCGAGAACGACCTGATCAAGATGGACGCCGGCGAGACGATGTCGATCGGCGACTCCGGCCAGGTCGAACTCGAGTTCGTCAACGTCACTCACTCGATCATCGACGCGATCAACCCGGTCCTGCACACGCCGGAGGGTGCAGTCGTCTACGGCCTCGACAAGCGCATGGACCACACGCCCGTCATCGGCGACCCGATCGACATGAAGCGGTTCCGCGAGATCGGTCGCGAGGGCAACGGCGTCCTCTGTTACATCGAGGACTGCACGAACGCGAACAAGAAGGGGCGCACCCCGAGCGAGAAGGTCGCCCGCGAACACCTCCGGGACGTCCTCTACAGCATGGAGGACTACGACGGCGGCATCGTCGCGACGACGTTCTCGAGTCACATCGCCCGCGTGACGAGCCTCGTCGAGTTCGCCAAGGACATCGGCCGCCAGCCCGTCCTGCTGGGCCGATCGATGGAGAAGTACTCCGGGACTGCCGAGCGACTCGACTTCATCGACTTCCCCGAGGACCTCGGGATGTTCGGCCACCGCAAGTCCGTCGACCGGACGTTCAAGCGGATCATGAACGAGGGCAAGGAGAACTTCCTGCCCGTCGTCACCGGCCACCAGGGCGAGCCCCGGGCGATGCTCACGCGAATGGCTCGCGGCGAGACCCCCTACGAACTGGACGACGGCGACAAGGTCGTCTTCTCGGCGCGGGTCATTCCGGAGCCGACCAACGAGGGCCAGCGCTACCAGGCCGAGAAGCTGCTGGGTATGCAGGGCGCTCGCGTCTACGACGACATCCACGTCTCGGGCCACCTCAACCAGGAGGGCCACTACGAGATGCTGGACGCGCTCCAGCCCCAGAACATCATCCCCGCCCACCAGGACATGAGCGGCTACTCGAGCTACGTCAACCTCTGCGAGAGCGAGGGGTACAAGCTCGGCCGGGACCTCCACGTCACGCGCAACGGGAACCTCATCCAGCTTGTCGACTGATATGACGAGCCCCGAGGCACGAGAAGAAGCGGTACTCGAGGCGGTCCGGAAACGCCGCGAGCAGGTCAACGACGCGATTCCGGACGCACTCCCGATCCAGCGGCCGGAGCGGCTCTACGAGGCGTCGCGCTACCTGCTCGACGCCGGCGGCAAGCGACTCCGGCCGGCGGTCCTGTTGACGACCGCCGAGGCGCTCGCCGACGTCGAGCCGATGAGCCGGGATTACCGTTCGTTCCCGCCGGTCGCCGGGGACGCGGCGTCGACGATCGACGTCATGGCGGCGGCCGTCAGCGTCGAGGTCATCCAGTCGTTCACGCTGATCCACGACGACATCATGGACGACGACGACCTTCGTCGGGGCGTTCCCGCGGTCCACAAGGAATACGATCTGGAGACCGCGATCCTCGCGGGTGACACCCTCTACTCGAAAGCCTTCGAGATCATGCTCGAGACCGACGCGGAGCCCGATCGAGTCGTCGAGGCGTTCGGGATCCTCGCGCGGACCTGTACGAAGATCTGCGAGGGCCAGTCGCTCGACGTGACCTTCGAGGAGCGCAAGAATGTCTCGCCCGAGGAGTACCTCGAGATGGTCGAACAGAAGACGGCGGTACTGTACGCCGCCTCCGCGTGTCTCCCCGCGGTCCTGCTGGGTGCCGACGACGAGACGATCGACGCCCTCTACGGCTACGGGCTGGACATCGGCCGCGCGTTCCAGATCCAGGACGACGTCCTGGACCTGACGGTTCCGAGCGAGAAACTCGGAAAACAGCGCGGTAGCGACCTCGTCGAGAACAAACAGACGCTGATCACGGTCCACGCACGCGAGCACGGTCTCGACGTGGAGGACCTGGTCGACACGACCGACGTGGACGCCGTCACCGAATCCGAGATCGAGGACGCCGTCGCCGAACTCGAGACCGTCGGGTCGATCTCGTACGCGAACGAGACGGCCCGCGACCTGGTTCGCCAGGGGAAAGATCGTCTCGAGGTGGTGCCGGACAACGAGGCTCGCGCCCAGTTGTGCGACCTCGCGGACTACCTGATCGAGCGCGGGTACTGACCGTCGCGGTCAGTCGGCCCGCGCGACGGCGTCGCGCTCGTTTTCGCCGGCCCCCTCCGTGTCACTCACTTCGTCACCCGATTTCTCCTCGGCCGCCTCGAGGATCGCCGCCATCGTCTCGAGTTCCCGCTCCAGCGAGTCGTCGCCGATAGCGTCGGCCTCGGCGGCGAAGTGCTCCCGGAAGGCGACGATGCGCTCCGCGTACTCCGGTGCGACCCGCAGGTCCGCCGACTGTCGCTCCCACTTCCCGAGGTCGGGTTCATCGGTCCGCTCGAGACCGCCGTCGGGGGCGTCCGGGTCGTCGCCGGCGAGCGAGGCGCGCTCGTAGTCGATCCAGTTCGCCATCAGGGTCGCGTAGCGCGACAGGACGACGGCCTTGCGGACGCTGTCCGTCTCGAAGTACTCCGGTTCGCGATCGTCGAACGTCACGCGCTCGGACGTCTCGTGACTCACGCCGTCGCGGTCCTCGTAGCTCGCGGTCAGTTCGAGGTCGGGGTCATCGGCCGTCCGGTTCAGTTCGAGGAGGACGACCCCGCCCTTGCTGGCGCCGTCCTCGGTCGGCGAGGGGAACAGCGTGTTGACCGACATCAGTTCGCCGGTCTCTCCGTCGGCGTCGGGCGAACCGTACACCGCCTCGATCTCGTAGCCCTTCGACTCGACGGCGAGTTCGAGGTCGTAGACCATCGGCGTGACCATGTACTCGAACTCCTCGCCCATCCGCTCCTCGAAGTCCTCGGCGGAGTGGACGGCGTAGTAGTTGGCGCCGCGGACGGCCGTGATCTGATCGACGAGTTCGGAGTTGAAGTCCATCCCGACGCCGACGAACGTGGAGTGGATCCCGCGCTCGGCGTTGGCTTCGAGGGCGGACTCGAGTCCGTTCGCGCTCGTATCGCCGACGTTCGGCATCGCGTCGGTGAGGTAGACGATCCGAGTATCGTACCCCTCCTCTTCGGCGTGTGGTTCGACCATCTCGCGGGCCGCGTCCATCCCGGCTTCGAGGTTCGTCCCGCCGTCGGCCTCGATCGAGCGCACGTCGTCCGCGAGGGCCTCGCGGTCGCGCTCGTCCATCCGTTCGAGGGGTGCGACGGTCGTAGCACGATCCTCGAAGGTGACCAGCCCGAAGCGGTCGTCGTCCTCGAGTTGATCGAGGAGCGCGACTGTCGCCTCGTTTGCGGCCTGCATCTTCGGCTTCGTCTCGGGCCGCTCGGCCTCGGGGTCCTCGCGGTCGTAGTGGTACTCGGCCATCCCGGAGCCCATCGACCCGGAGACGTCGAGGACGACCACGAGGTTGAGGTTCTCGCGCTCGAACTCGGACGACTCGAGGTTCGAGTTCAGCCCGACCGAGAGGTACTGCTCGGTCTCGGTCGACAGCGGATCGGTCGTCACGGCGCGACTGTAGGCCGGACAGAACAGGTCGTCGCAGTCGCGATCGCCGGTCTCGAAGTAGTAGTCGTAGAAGAGTCCCTCGTGAGTGATGTCGGAGCGGATCGGCAGGTGGCCCGCCTCGACGTTGTTCCTGAAGTTGTCGACGTCCTGTGCGCCGCCGACGGCGTAGCCGAGGCTGCCATCGTCGGAGGCCCCGAGACCGCCCCCGCCAAACGAACAGCCCGCGAGCACCAGCATCGCGACGACCGCGAGCGTGGTCACCACGTGGTCCCGTCTTCGCTGTACCATGTTCGTCCCGACAGTGTCACACCTCTATAACGTTTGGATAGCTATAATTTTCATTGTAGCTAGTTTCGTCAGCGGTCTGCGCGCGAGCACCGCACTCGCCCGGGCCGACTCCACACCGCGGGGATTTTGAACGGGCGCGGTAAATCTCCCACCAATGGACGACGAGTTACGCGAGCGTGTCGAACGCGAGGCCGAGAAGCACGCGCTGTTGAACGCGGTCAAACACGAGAGCGACGCCGACGTCGGTGCCATCATGGGGCCGTTGATGGGAGACAATCCCGACTTCCGCGAGTACGGCGACGAGATTCCCGGCGTCATCGGCGGCGTCGTGGGTCGGGTCAACGACCTCGACTACGACGCCAAACGCGATCGACTCGAGGAACTCGCCCCCGAGGAACTGGCCGAGATCGAGGCCGAGGACGAGGAAGACGAACACGCGCTTCCGGACCTCCCGAACGCCGAGGAGTTCGACGAGATCCGGATGCGGTGTGCGCCGAACCCGAACGGCCCCTGGCACGTCGGCCACGCCCGGATGCCCGCCGTCATCGGCACCTACAAGGAGCGCTACGACGGCTGGTTCTGCGTCCGGTTCGACGACACCGATCCCGAGACGAAGCGGCCGGATCTCGACGCGTACGACCAGATCCTCGACGCCGTCGACTACCTCGGGTTCGAACCCGACGCGGTCTACCGGGCCAGCGATCGCGTCGAGACCTACTACGACCACGCCCGCGAACTGATCGAACTGGGCGGGGCCTACACCTGCTCGTGCCCGGCCGAGGAGTTCAGCGAACTAAAAAACGCCGGCGAACCGTGCCCACACCGCGACGCCGACCCAGAGGACGTCCTGGCGGAGTTCGAGCGGATGGTTCGGGGCGAGTACGACAGCGGGGAGATGGTGTTGCGGGTCAAGACCGATATCGAGCACAAGAACCCCGCGCTCCGGGACTTCGTCGCGTTCCGGATGATCGACACGCCCCACCCGCGTGAGGAGGCCAGCGAGTACCGCTGCTGGCCGATGCTCGACTTCCAGTCGGGGATCGACGACCACCTGATCGGCATCACCCACATCATCCGCGGGATCGACCTGCAGGACTCCGCGAAGAAACAGCGGTTCGTCTACGACTACTTCGACTGGGAGTACCCCGAGGTGATCCACTGGGGCCACGTGCAGGTCGACGCGTACGACGTCCCGATGAGCACCTCGTCGATCAAGGAACTGATCGACGACGGCGAACTCGACGGCTGGGACGACCCGCGGGCGCCGACGCTCGCGAGCCTCGAGCGCCGCGGCATCCGTGGCGAGGCGATCACGGAGGCGATGGTCGAACTGGGAACCTCGACGTCGAACGTCGACCTCGCGATGAGTTCGATCTACGCCACCAACCGCGAACTGATCGACGACGAGAGCGATCGGCGGTTCCTCGTCCGCGACGGCTCCGAACTCCCGCTCGGCGGGAGTCCCCCCGCGGAGGCGAACCCGCCGCTTCACCCCGACCACGAGGACCGCGGCGTCCGCGAGATTCCCGTCGGCGACGCCGTCGCGCTCGAGTCGGGGGACCTCCCTCAGCGGGAGGAGCGCGTCTGGCTCAAGGGGCTGGGTTGCTTCCAGTACACCCGAGACGCCCTCCAGTACACCGGCGAGGACATCGACGTGGTCCGTGAGGGCGACGTCGACGTCGTCCACTGGGTCCCGGCGACCGAGAGCGTCCCCGTCCGGATGCGCACGCCAGACGGCGACGTCGCCGGCCGCGCGGAACCCGGCGTCGCCGACCTCGACCCCGACGAAGTCGTCCAGTTCGAACGCGTCGGATTTGCCAGGATCGATCACCACGACGACGGAGAGACCGTCGTCTACTACACGCACCCCTGACGCGATCGACTGTTTCGCCGATCACAGCCGCTACGGGGAGTTCACTCGAGCAGATCGTCGGCCCGATCGGGTACCGGATCCGCGACGACGCCGTCCTGTCGGCCGAGTACGCGGGCGTGGGCGGCACAGACGTACCGGTTCGCGGCCCACGGAATGTGCAACTCGACGGCGGCGGGTCGATCGCAGTCCGCTTCGGAACACTCCATCCGTTCGTGTGAACGATGCCCACGGCTTGAGTGTTTTCCCGGCGCCGATCAGAACAGGAAGACGGCCACGAGGAAACCCAGGAGGATCGACGCCGTCAGCAGGACCTGCACCGCCGTCGACGCGAAGACGCCGACGGTCGTGTAGGCGGCCGATCGCGTGCTCCCCTCGAGTTCCCCGTTTCGGACGAATTCGAGGACGAAGACGGTGCCGAAGAGACCGACGACCAGCCCCAGCGGGCCCGTAACGAGCATGAGGACGAGCCCGGCGACTGCCGCGGCGGCGGTCGTTCCCCACGAGGCGCCGCCGGCTTTCGCGGCGATCGAACCGGCGAAGAACTCGACGAGCGCGGTGACGACGGCGATGGAGACGAGGACGACGAAGGCGAGAACCCCGAGATCGGCGAATCCGGAGCCCCACCAGTAGAGGCCGAGGCCGGCCAGCGAGAGGAGGCCGCTCGGAACCATCGGGACGGCCGCCCCGACGATTGCACCAGCCAGCAACGCGATCGCGAGGAGCGTCACCGCGTCTACCATACGTCCGTCGACGGGCGCGCGCGGCAAAGTCGTACCGCTGGCTGCGGCAGGTGGGAATCGGCCCCGGTGGCGATCACACCCCCCAGAAGAACGCGATGCCGACGGTCGTCACGACCGCGAGCAGGAGCTGGAGCGGGCCGCCGACGCGGACGAAGTCCTGGAACTGGTACTTTCCCGGCCCGTAGACGAAGAGGTTGGTCTGGTAGCCGACGGGCGTCATGAACGCCGTGCTGGCGGCGAAGGTCACCGCGAGGACGAACGCGAAGGCGTTGGCGTTCAGCCGCGCGGCGACGTCGACGGCGACCGGGACGAGCAACACGACGCTCGCCTGGTTGCTGACGACGTTGGTCATCGCGGCGGCTAGCAGGTAGAACAAGCCGAGGACGCCGATCGCCGGCAACACGTCGGCGCTCGAGACGACGATCGCGCCGAGGACGTCCGCGCCGCCGGTCTCGGCCATCGCGTTCCCCAGGGGAATGACGCCGGCCAGCAGGAAGATGACGTCCCACTGGACGGCCTCGTACGCCTCGGCCGGTTTGACGACGCCGGTCGCGAGCATCGTGACGACGCCGGCCAGGGCGGAGACCATGATCGGCAACAGGCCGATCGCGGCCAGCCCGACGACCGCGAGAACGACGCCGACCGCGATCGGCAGTTTCGAGCGTCGGAACTGCTGGAGCGCGAGATCACCGGCGACGATGACGTTCGGGTCGTCCGCGAGACGATCGACCGTCTCGGGCTCGGACTCGATGAGGAGCGCGTCTCCCGGACGGAACCGGAATTCGGAGAGCCGTTCGTGGGTGATCCTGCCGCCGCGGCGAACGGCGAGCACGCGAGCCGAGTAGGTGTCGGAAAGGCGAGCCGAGTCGATCGTCTCGCCGATCAGGTCCGATCCCGCCGTGAGGACGATCTCGACGAGCGTCTGTTCCGGCGCGAGCGTCTCGAGGTCGGCTTCGCTCGTCACGCCGGGAACGAGGTCGACGCCGTCGACGTCGAGCAACGTCTGGAGCGCGTCGTCGGTGAGCCGGACCGTGTAGACGTCACCGCTCTGGACGGTCGTCGACAGCGAGGGGTTGGACGTGTACCGATCGTCCCGGATCAGCTGGGTGACCTCGGCCTCGAAATCGACCTCCTCGAGGGCATCCCGGAGCGTCGTGCCGGTCACCGGCGAATCTTCGCGAACGACCAGTTCCGTGAGGTACTCCTCTTTCGCCGTCGTCGCTCGCTCGCTCCGGGGCGTGACGCGGGCTGGGGTGAGCCAGTAGCCGATCGTGAGCAGGTACATCGAGCCGACGACGAACACGACGACGCCGAGCTGGGTGAACTCGAACATCGAGAACGGGCGATCGACGTACTGCGCGGAGAGACTGCTCGCGACGAGGTTGGTCGAGGTGCCGATGAGCGTGAGCATGCCGCCGAACATCGACGCGTACGACAGGGGCAAGAGGAGTTTCGACGGGGAGGTCCCGTTCTCGTGGGCGAGGTCGTTGACCATCGGCACCAGCACGGCGACCGCCGCCGTGTTGTTGATCAGCGCCGACAGCGGCCCGACGATGCCGATCGTCGCGCCGAGTTGCTTGTATTCGCTCGTCCCGGTGTAGGCGGCGACGGTCTGCTGGAGACGCTGAATGAGGCCGGTCCGGCGAACCCCTTCGCTCAGGATCATCATCGCGAGGATCGTGATCGTCGCGGGGTTCGAAAATCCGGCCACGCCGTCGCTCGGGGAGACGCCCGTCCACGGGCCGAGGATCATCAGCGTGACCATGATCCCGATCGCCGTGACGTCGATCGGGACGGGCTCTGTGACGAACAACACGAGCGCCACGAAGATGATCAGGAAGACGAGTACCGAACCAGTCGTCAACGCGGCCATCCGGTTGCGCGTACTTCCAGCGCGACTGTCAAATAACCCTCGTTACTTCTCCTCGAGCGGGGTCCCGCCGGATCGCGATCGGCGGATACCCGGTCGGCTGGCGTCGATCGTCCGTTCCGCGCTCCCGCCGATTCGGTACACATACCTTTCATCGGTAGCACTGGTAGGCCATGACGGACGGTGCCATCATCGTCGGTGCGTCCTCGGGGATCGGCGAAGCGCTCGCCCGGGAACTCGCCGATCGGGGCTACGAGATCGGCCTGGCGGCGCGGCGAACGGAGCGACTGAAAGCGATCGGTGCCGAGTTACCGACGCAGGCCTACGTCGCGACGATGGACGTGACCGACGCCCCGGACGCCCGGGATGGCTTCTTCGAACTCGCCGCAGCGATGCCGTCGGTCGACGTCGTCGTTCTCAGTGCCGGGGTCGGGTACGCGAACTATCAGTTGCGCTGGGTGCGGGAACGCCGGACGATCGACGTCAACGTCCGCGGGTTCACCGCGATCGCGACGGCCGCGATGGAGTACTTCGAGGCGAATCCGGACCACGCACGCGAGCGTGACGGCCACCTCGTCGGCGTTTCGTCGGTCGCCGCCCACTTCGGAAACGGTGCGACGCCGGCGTACAACGCCTCGAAAGCGTTCGTCTCGACCTACCTCGAGGGGCTCCGGGCCCGCCAGCACGGTGCCGAGTCGGACGTGGCGATCACCACCATCGAACCGGGGTTCGTCGACACCGACCTCTCGATGGGCACGTTCTGGGAGTGTTCGCCCGAGACGGCCGCCCGCCAGATCGCCCGTGCGATCGAGAACGAGCGCAAGCACGCGTACGTCACCCGCCGCTGGCGACTGGTCGCGTGGCTCCTCGACCTGTTGCCCGAGTTCGTCATCCGGCGCGCGTTTTCCTAGGCTGGCGACTCACTCCTCGAGAAACCGATCGCGAACCGCGAGCGCCGCGTCGCCGCCGTAGCGGTCGACCAGCGGACAGACCGCGTCGCCGAGAGCGCGCATGCACTGCCCGGACGAGGGATAGTCGAGGCGATCGGCTACCGTCGACCACTCGCGAGCCTGCAACACCCGGAGGACGAGCAGTCGCTCCTCGCGGTCCGTCAGGTCGATCGCGGCCGGGTCCTCGACCAGGTACCTGACGACTAGCGATCGGAACGGGCCGGGATCCACGTCGAAGAGTCCGGGGCCGTAGGCCGCGCCGGCGACCACGCGCCACTCGTGATCGGTCAGGTCGATGGGCGGGGCCGCGTCGGGGTCGACGCTTCGCAACGCCGCGCGGGCCACGTCCGGGTCCAGGTCGTCGAGCGAATCGGAACAGACCGCGGCGAATCGCCGGGCGAACCAGTCGGCGTGGCGATCGCGGAGCGCTCGTCCCTCGTCGCTCGTTGGCGCGAGCATGAGCGCGGAGTACTCCCCGCTGGCGTCGTTGCGCGTCGTCGAGAGGTGGATCGTGCCGTAGTCGTTCCCGTGCCAGAACCGCAGGAGCCCCGGCGTCGCGCCGAAACCGGTCCCGAGCCAGTCGACGTCCTCGCCGTACTCGGCCCGGATCTCCGCGAGCAGGCGCGAACCCAGCCCCCGCGATCGGGCGGCGTGGTGGGTCGCGATGCGGACGACCCTGAGTCCGGCAGGGTCGCCCGCCGCTTCGTCGCGCAACTGGCTCGTGAGCACGTCCGGGAGCATGTTCCCGCGGACCCGCCCGCCCTCGTACATCGCCGATCGCGTCTCGCTCGCGAGGTTCCCCTCGCGGGCCAGCAGGGCGACGCTGACGACGTGCCCGTCGTGGATCAACGCCCGCGCCTCGAGGTTCGGGGCGTCGAGCAGTCGCGCGAGGTCGTTGGGCTCGGTCCGGTAGTGGGCGAGCACGAGCAGGCCGAACGCCTCCCGCAGCAGGGTCTCGTCGGCGAGGAGCGCGTCGGGGTCGAGCCGTCGGTACTCGATCACGTCCGAGTCCGGTTTCGCGTCCGCGACGAGCGGCGCTGCGGGCGGCCGGGCGTCGAGGAGCAGGGCGCGAAACGCCCAGACCTCGATCGGGTCCCCCGCGGCGTAGCGGATCGGCGCCGACATCGTGCAGTCGGTGACCGCGTGGTCGCTCTCGGCGAGTCGATCGCGAAACCGGACGGAGAAGCCGCGACCGGCCCCTTCGTAGCCGTGGATCGTCGTCGCGAACGCGACCCGATCGGCCGCGAGCAGCGACTCGAGCGTCGGGACCGGGAGCGCGGCCGCCTCGTCGACGATCACGACGTCGGCGCTCGAGAGTCGATCGACGGCCTCGTCGGGATCGCGGAACCGGACGCGGCCCCCGTCGTCCGTCTCTACCTGCGTCGATTGGACGGTGGTCGCGACGTCGAGCGTCTCGGCGAGTTCCCCCGCGCGATCGAACACCTCCCGTGCGTTCCGGAACTGCGGGGCGGTGACGAGCACGTCCTGGCCGTCGGCGGCGAACGCCCCCGCCGCGAGTCCGGCAGCGCTCGACTTGCCGCGCCCCCGATCGGCTTCGAGAACGATGGCCCGCGGTTCCCCGCGATCGGGACCGGCGGCGTCGGCGCTCGTGAGGGACTCGAATGCGGCGACGGCCTCGGCCTGGTCGGCCGTGAGGCAGGCCTCGTAGGTTGCCGCCGGAAAGAGGCGGTCGTCGGACGCGATCGGCGACTCCGTTTCGGCGGTCAGGCGAGGTGCCGGATGGGTGAGTCCGTCGTCTTCGATCGTGCCGGCGTCGCAGTCGACGATCGCGATCCCGCGGTGTGCGCGGAGGGTCTCGACGAATCGTCGTCGGAACCGTCCGGCCACGTCCGACAGCGAAAACGGGGGCACGGCCAGCGACTCGTCGAACCCGTCGCGTCGATCGGGCCACGCGTCGAGCGGCGGCGTCAGGAGGACGAGCAGGCCGCCGCCGTCGACGGTGCCGACGAGTTTCCCGACGGCGTTGGGCCGGAGTTCCGTGTGGGCGTCGATCGCCACGACGTCACGCGTCGTCCCGAGGAGATCACCGGCGTTCGACTGCGGGACCTGTTCGCAGCGAAGTCGATCGTCCGGGCCGACGAGCGTCGTCCGCGTGATCGGGATCGAGAGGTCGTCCAGGACGGTTTCGAGGGCGTCGTAGCCCCGCTCGCGATCGCCCGCGAGCACCAGCAGGCGGCGCTCGTCCGTCCGCGTCGCTTCCGCGCGGAGCCTGCGCGCGAGGTCGACGACGTCGGCGTCCATGTGACCCGATCGGGTGGCTCGAGAGTAATAGGCACCGGAACGCCACGAGGGAGCGTCCGTTCGGACGGCCGACCTGTCGTCGGCCCGACTACGGCCCGTGCGGAGGTGTCTCACTGCCTCGGCCGTTTGAACACGCTTTTAAGGGGGGCAACGCTACTGCGTAGTACACCCTACGCGGGGTTGATGATGCTCCTAGCCTCACAGGACTTCCGCCGGGTCGAACTCGGCCCGGGGCCCAGCCCCCGGACGGCAGGGGAGCGCGAGCCCACGCGTAGGAGAGGTGAACAACCAATGTCAGTCTACGTCACAACCGACATCCCAGCCGACCTCGCAGACGACGCCCTCGAGGCGCTCGAGGTCGCCCGAGACACCGGACGCGTAAAGAAAGGAACCAACGAAACGACGAAAGCAATCGAGCGCGGCAACGCCGATCTCGTCTACGTCGCCGAGGACGTCTCCCCCGAAGAGATCGTCATGCACCTTCCCGACCTCGCGGAGGAGAAGGGCATCCCCGTCGTTTTCATCGAAACGCAGGACGACGTCGGCCACGCCGCCGGCCTCGAGGTCGGATCGGCCGCGGCGGCGATCGTCGACGCCGGCGAGGCCGACGGCGACGTCGAGGACATCGCCGACAAGGTCGAGGACCTCGACTGAGGTGATTAGAGATGAGTGCTGAAGAGGAAGAAAGCGGCTCCACGCCCGCCGAGGTCATCGAGATCGTCGGCAAGACCGGCATGCACGGCGAGGCCATGCAGGTCAAGTGCCGAATCAAGGAGGGCGAGAACCAGGGACGCATCATCACCCGAAACTGCCTCGGGCCGGTCCGCGAGGGGGACGTACTCCAGCTTCGCGAGACCGCCCGCGAGGCCGATTCGATCGGAGGGCAATAATGGTCGAGAAACGAACCTGTGACTACACGGGCGAAGAGATCGAACCAGGCACGGGCATCATGTACGTCAAGAACGACGGCTCCGTGCTCCACTTCGTCGACTCCAAGGCGGAGAAAAACTACAAGCTCGGTCGCGAACCGCGCGACCTCGAGTGGACCGAGGAAGGTCGTCGCGGCAAGGGTCCGGCCCAGGCCGACACCCCCGCAGACGAGGAGGCCGACCAGACCGAGCAGGTCGAGGCCGACGAAGACGAGGACCTCGAAACCGAGGCCGAGGACGAGGAAGACGAGGACCTCGAAACCGAGGCCGAGGACGAGGAAGACGAGGACGACGTGCCCGCCGGGGACGAAACCGTCGACGAAACTGAAGAGGCCGAAGAAGCTGAGGAGGCCGAAGAGGCCGAGGAAGCCGAACAATGAGCGATCACGAACGGACCTTCGTGATGGTCAAGCCCGACGCCTTCGCGCGCGGCCTCGTGGGCGAGGTCGTCTCCCGACTCGAGGACCGCGGGCTCAAACTCGTCGGCATCAAGGTCGAGACCATGCCCCGCGAACGGGCCGAAGAACACTACAGCGAACACGAGGACAAGCCGTTCTACGACGACCTCGTGGACTTCATCACCTCGGGACCGGTCGTCCCGATGGTCTGGGAGGGCCAGGACGCGACCCGACAGGTCCGCCAGATGATCGGCGAGACCGATCCGCTCGAGGCCGCCCCCGGCACGATTCGGGGCGACTACGCGCTCGATCTCGGCCGGAACGTCGTCCACGCCGCCGACCACGAGGACGAGGGCGCGAACGAACGCGAAATCGCGATCCACTTCGACGAGGACGAACTGATCGACTACGATCAGCACGACGCCGAGTGGCTCTACGAGTAGTCACCTACTCGGCCCTCGCGTTTGTTCTGCAGTTTTACCACCGGCGTAGCCGATCGCGTACCGACTCACTGCGCCGCCCCGTGGCAGTTCCTGCCGTCGTGGGAACTGGTTGCCGAACAAACCAGTAGTTCAAGTGGGATGCCTGTCTATCCCGACCCGGATGGGGGGCGAACGATGACCGAGATACGGTTCCTGCCGCTGGCGCTCGTCGCGCTGTCGGGCGGTGCGACGGCGATCGCCTGGTACGGCTACCGGCGACAGGAACTGCCCGGTGCCGGTGCGTTCGCCACCCTCGCCGGTCTGATGGGCGTCTGGACGGCGGCGCACGCGTTTCGGCTCGCGAGTACGACGTTCGAGGGGTTCTGGATCTGGGTCAACGTGGAGTGGATCGGCATCATGTTCGCGCCTGTCGTGTGGCTCGTGTTCGCCCTCAGTTACGCCGGTCAGCAGCGGTACGTCACGCGGCGATCGATCGCCGCACTGTGTGTCGTTCCCCTGCTCGTGCAGGTTCTGGTCTGGACGAATCCGTACCACGGACTCGTTCGGGATGGCGGTCCGTCGGCGTTCGCGATCGGCACCGGCTATCCGACGTGGGAGGTCACGTTCGAACTGCCCTACTACCTCGCGATCGGCTACAGCTTTCTCCTCGTGCTCGCCGGGGCGGCAGTCTTGCTCGCGTTGCTCGGAACCTCCCAGGGGCTCTATCGCGGTCGCACGACGGCGCTGTTGCTCGGCGTGTTTGTCCCCGCTCTCGCCGGGGGCTGGCAACTGTTCTCCGACGGCCCGATTCCGGGCGTCGATCCGACGCCGGTCGCGTTTTCCGTGTCGATGGTCTGTTTCGGCTGGGCGCTGTTCGAACGGGACCTCCTGGAGGTCGTTCCGGTGTCGCCGCTCGTCGCCGGTCGGACCGTCCTCGCGGAGATGGAAAGCGGCGTGATCGTCGTCGACACGCGCCGGCGGATCGTCGAGTACAACGCACGAGCGAACGAGTGTACCGATCGCGAACTCTCCCGGGGCACCCGTCTCGAGGAGGTCGCCGAACCGCTCGCGGCGAGACTGGATTCCGACGACGACGTCGATCGTCCGGTCGTGATGGGGACGGCGGCGGGAACCCGCCACTACGACGTCGAGGTCAGCGATATCGAACGGGGGGCCCACGTCGTCGGGCGACTCCTGCTGTTGCACGACGTCACCGAACAGGCGCTCAGGGAACAGCAACTCGACGTCCTCAACCGCGTGTTGCGACACAACGTCCGTCACGATGCGAATCTCATGCTCGGCCACAGTTCGATTTTGCGCGAGGCGCTCCCGCCGGCCCATCACGAGCACGTCGAGCAGATCGAGGCCGCCGCCGAGAACCTCGCGTCCCTGAGCGAGCGATCGCGACTCGCCGAACGAACGATGGGCGAGGCGAGCGCGAACCGGCAGGCGATCGATCTCGTGCCGGTGGTCGAGCACATGGTCGAGGACGTTCGTGCGAGCCGTGACGGCGATCCGATCTCGACGGCGCTCCCCGATCGGGCCCCGGTCGTCGCCCACGAGTCGTTCGAACTCGCCCTCGAGGAACTACTCACCAACGCGTTCGAGCACGCCGGTCCGCCCGCACCCGACGTCACCGTGGCCGTCGAGCGTGGTCCGGCGGAAACGGTGCTTCGCGTGAGTGACGACGGGCCGGGGATCCCTGCCCACGAGCGGGAGGTACTCGAGACGGGGCGGGAGACGGCGCTCGAACACACCAGTGGGCTCGGACTGTGGCTGGTCACGTGGCTCGTCCGGGTGTCGGGCGGAACGCTCGACATCGCCGACCGATCACCGCGGGGGACGACCGTCGAAATCGCACTCCACTCGGCATCGACCGAGTCGATCGAGGGCCCGCCGAACCGGAACGATAGCTACTGAGGGGATTTTTTACTAAATTAAAATTATAATAACTATTATACGTTTGGTTCTAGAGAGACGTAACATCTAATGTGTCGGCTGCAGTAGGGTTGGCTGGTGGTTTCGAATGGTAACTTACGGTAGGTGGTTCGTGGATGCGTGAAACGGAGGGCGAGCCGGCGTCACTCGGGGTCGAGGCGACGCCGTCGCTAGATCTGATCTTCGATATGCTCTCGAACCGGCATCGGCGGGAGGTGCTGTACCATCTCAACGGTCGGCCGGACGGCGTCGCGTCGCTCGACGAACTGACGGACACGGTCGCCGCACGCGAGCACGAATCCGGGCGGATGGACCGCGACGCGGACGAGAGGCGCAACCGGATCCGGACGGAACTGCAACACGTTCACCTGCCGAAACTGGAAGACGCGGGGATCATCGAACACGATCGCCGCAGCGAGACGGTCCGGTACTGGACCCAGCCGTCGCTCGAGGAGTGGCTCGAGCACGCACAGCACAAGGAACGATCCTAGACTCACCTACCGATCGACGGGACCGAGGTTCGCGGTCGCCGCCGCTGAAAGGTTTAACACGTGGTCCGTGGTGATATCATTGGAGGGTACGACGAATACCACGGTAGCCGACGGTTTGTGAGGTGTGATATCGTTTCACTCCTCAAAACTTAACAGGGAAGCTACCGATACAGATTACAGGTGAGACCCATGACTGACCACGAACTTCCACCACTACCGTACGACTACGACGCACTGGAACCGGCGCTTTCCGAGCAGGTGCTGACCTGGCACCACGACACGCACCATCAGGGGTACGTCAACGGCCTCAATTCGGCCGAGGAGACCCTCGCCGAGAACCGCGAGTCGGGCGACTTCGGCTCGACGCCCGGCGCGCTCTCGAACGTCACCCACAACGGCTGTGGCCACTATCTCCACACGCTGTTCTGGGAGAACATGGCCCCCGACGGCGGCGGCGAACCCGAGGGCGACCTCGCCGACCGCATCGAGGAGGACTTCGGCTCCTACGAGGGCTGGAAGGGCGAGTTCGAGTCCGCTGCCGGGGCTGCCGGTGGCTGGGCGCTGCTGGTATACGACCCGGTCGCAAAGCAACTGCGCAATATTGCGGTCGACAAACACGACCAGGGCGCGCTCTGGGGCTCGCACCCGGTGCTCGCGCTGGACGTCTGGGAGCACTCCTACTACTACGACTACGGTCCGGACCGCGGGAGCTTCATCGACGCCTTCTTCGACGTCGTCAACTGGGAGAAGGCCGAAGAAGAGTACCAGAAGTGCCTCGACCACTTCGAGTAAGCTGCGCTACGCGCCGAACCAGTCTATCCCGACTTTTTTGACACCGATCGCCGGGTAGCCAGCGGGCCGTCTCGGACGGAGAGCGTTCAGTGTCTCGGTGGTGCCACGATCGCCGTCGACCACTGTGAACTGGTACCATAGTTTAACTACACACGGGACGATTTGGGCCGTGTATGGCGGTCGACGATAGCGACAGCGGCGACGGTGGCGTCGACTCCCGGGGCGTCGGAGATAGTGAGATCGGACACCCCGACGTGACGGTCGATCCGGGCGGGTCACGGAGCGAAGAGACCGATCGGGACGGACCCGAAGCGGCGGCCTCGCTGGCGCGTGCGCTGGACGACGCCTGTCGCGGCGACGTCCGGTTCGACGAGTACACTCGGGTCCTCTACGCGACCGACGGAAGCATCTACGGGGCACAGCCTGCCGGCGTCGTCTTTCCGCGGGATACGGACGACGTGCGAGCCGCGGTCCGGGTCGCGGCCGACCACGGCGCCCCGGTCCTGCCGCGCGGCGCGGGGTCCTCGCTGGCCGGCCAGGCCGTCGGACCCGGCTGCGTCGTCCTCGACTGTTCGCGACACATGGACGAAATCCGTGAGATCGACCCCGACGGGCGGCGAGCGATCGTCCAGCCGGGCGTCGTGCAGGACGACCTCGACGACGCGCTCGAACCGCACGGCCTGCGATTCGCTCCCGACCCAGCCTCCTCGAACCGGGCGACGATCGGCGGCGGCATCGGGAACAACTCGACGGGGGCCCACTCGGTCCGGTACGGGATCACCGACGCCTACGTCGAGGAGTGCGAGGTCGTCCTCGCTGACGGCTCGCTGATCCGGACCCGGGACGTCGTCCTCGACAGTCCGGAGTGGGATCGGATCGTCGCGAAAGACGATCGCGAGGCGGCGATCTACCGGACGGTCCGGGCGATCGTCGAGGACAACGCCGACGAGATCGAGGAGCGCTATCCGGAACTCAAGCGGTGCGTGAGCGGCTACAATCTGCAGAAGGTGATTCGAGAGGGAGCCGACGGGGAGGGCGAGGCGGCACCAGCCGCCTCGGAAGACCGAGCGGACGAAGCCCACGAGGAGGGGGACAAGATCATCAACCTCTCGAAACTCCTCGTCGGCGCCGAAGGCACCCTCGGCGTCGTCGTCGAGGCGACGCTGTCGCTCGTGACCCGACCCGAGGAGACCGCGCTAGTCGTCTGCTGTTACGACGACCTGCTCGAGGCCCTCGCGGCGGTTCCCGAGGCGCTCGCGCTCGACGCCAGCGCGGTCGAACTCATGGACAGCGAGGTGTTCCGTCTCGCGGCCGATTCGCAGGAGTACGCCGAGTACGCCGACCCGATCCCCGACGGCACCGCCGCGGCGCTGATGCTCGAGTACGACGACGAAGTCGTCGACGACCTCCCCGACGCGATCGACCTGGCGACGGCCGAACTCGTCGACGCGGGGGCGGCGTTCGGGTCGATCGAGGCGTTCAGTTCGGAGAAACAGGATCGACTCTGGAAACTCCGGAAGGCCGCCATCCCCCTGCTGATGAGCATGGAGGGCGATCCGAAACCGTACCCCTTCGTCGAGGACGCCTCGGTCCCGCCCGCGGAACTGGCCGAGTACGTCGCCGGCTTCCAGGAGACTCTCGAGGATCACGACACGACGGCGGCCTACTTCGCCCACGCGGGTGTCGGAACGCTCCACATCCGGCCCATCCTGAACCTGAAGACCGACGCCGACGTCGAGAAGATGCGATCGATCGCCGACGACGTCACGGATCTCGTCGTGGAGCACAACGGCGCGTTCTCCGGGGAACACGGGGACGGACTGGCGCGGACGGAGTTCAACCCGAAGCTGTACGGCCCGGACCTCTGGGCGGCGTTCAAGGAACTCAAGTCGGCGTTCGATCCGGACTGGCGGATGAACCCCGGCAAGGTCGTCTATCGCGAGGACGACCCCACCGACATCCGCGAGCACCTGCGGTACGGCGCCGACTACGCGTCGCTCGAGCCGCGGACGACGCTCGATTTCGACGCGGAGGGCGGCTTCTCCCACCTCGTGGAACTCTGTAACGGCTGTGGGACCTGTCGCCAGACCGGAAGCGACGTGATGTGTCCGACCTACCGGGCCACCGAGGAGGAGATCGCGACGACCCGCGGACGGGCGAACCTCCTCCGGGCGGCGATCAGCGGCGAAATCGATCCCGACGAACTCTTCAGCGAGCGGTTCCAGTCCGAGGTGCTCGACCTCTGTATCGGCTGCAAGGGCTGTCAGAGCGACTGCCCGACTGGCGTCGACCTCGCGAAACTCAAAGTCGAGGTGAAACACCAGTACCACGACCGCGAGGGCGTCAGCGCGCGGGAGCGGCTGTTCGCGAACGTCGATCGCCTCGCCGCCGCGGGGAGCGCGATGGCCCCGATCGCGAACCGGCTGCCCGACCTGCCGGGCGCGCGGACGATCCTCGAGCGGACGGCGGGGATCGCTACCGATCGATCGCTCCCGACCTTCCGGCGGGAGTCGCTGGTGGACTGGTTCGGGGACCGGGGGCCGCAGGTGCGTGCCGCCGCCGCAACCGATCGGGTCGTGCTCTTTCCCGATACGGACACGAACTACTCCCATCCCGAGGTGGGGAAAGCGGCCGTCAGGATCCTCGAGGCCGCGAACGTGCGCGTCGTGGTTCCAGACCTCGGCCCGACGGGCCGGGCCACCTACTCCCAGGGCCTGCTCGATCGGGCGGCGGCGGACGCTCGCGGGTTGCTCGACGACCTCGAACCCTACCTCGAGGACGGGTGGTCTGTCTGTTTCGTCGAACCCTCCGACGCCTCGATGGTCGTCGACGAGTACCGCTCCCTGCTCGACGACGATCGCGTCGAGGCGCTCGCGGCGAGCGCCTACGACGTCTTCGAGTACCTCGATCGGAATCGACTTGAGGAGGAACTCCCGGTCGACGCGCGGACCGACCGGCTCACCTATCACGGGCACTGCCACCAGAAGGCCCGCGGGACCGACCACCACGCGGTCGGCGTGCTCCGGCGCGCCGGCTACGCGGTCGACCCGGTCGACTCGGGCTGTTGCGGGATGGCCGGCAGTTTCGGCTACGAGGCCGACCACTACGACCTCTCGCGAGCGATCGGCTCCCTGCTCGCCGACCAGCTCGCAGACAGCGACGGCGAGACGGTCGTCGCACCGGGAACCTCCTGTCGGACACAGATCGGCGACTTCGAGGCGTACGAGCGGCCGCCCCACCCGATCGAGGTTCTCGCGAGGGACCTGGATCGGTGAGGTCTTGAGTCAGGCGCTAGTAATACCGCTCATGCCGGTTCCGAAATCCGAGTTCGACCAGTTGCCGCCGTGTGACTTCTACACGCCCGCGGAGTTGCTCGAGTCCGACCAGATGTACACGGTCTACGAGATCGCCCGCCTCCTGCAGGGGCTCGATCCCGACGCGGAGATCGACGAAGGGACCGAGGACATCCTGCTCGACTGGGCGATCCCCTGGATCATGACCAACGCGGACGATCTCGTGGTCGCCGAGCCGCGATCCGACGACGAACCCGGCTACTACGGCCTGAAAGAATGATCCTCCTCGTCGTCGGTGCCGATCGCGTCGACGCCGGCAAGACGACGTTTTCGGTCGGCCTGCTCGAACGAACCGGAGCGGTCGGCTACAAGCCCCGCGCCGGCAACGACTACTGGTTCGACCACGACGACTGCCGGACCGCGATCGCGAACGGAGGCCTCTACGGCAAGGACGCGGCCCGCCTCGCGAGCGCGGAGGGGCGCGATCGAGATCCCGAACGCCTCAACCCGGTCCACCGGCTGTGGCGACCCTCGCCGAACGGTGGAAGCGGTCTGCTCGGCCGATCCGACCGCGAGTTCCTCGTCGATCGGATCGGTCGCGCAGCCGACGACCCGACGTTCGTCCGCAACGCCACCGTCGACCTGCCGGACGCGGTCGCCGACGGGCTTCCGGTCGCGGACGCGATCCCCGTCGAGACGGTCGACGAACTCAACGCGATCGTCGAACGGGAGTACGTGCCGGCGTTCGAGAACCTCGCCGCCGACGTCGAGGGGGCGGACGTCGCGGTCGTCGAGTCCTACAGCGACATCGCCCAGCCGCTCTCGTCGGTCGACCCCGCGTCGATCGCCGCCGTCGCGGCCGTCGAGCCCGGTCGCGCGCGAATCTACCCCGGCGATCGCTACTGTCGCGCCTGCGAGATCACCAGTTCGAGCCCGAAAGACGGGACGCTCGAGAAGCGCGTCCCGGCCGTGCTCGACTACCTGGACCCCATCGAGCGCGTCACGTTACCGCCTCTTCCCGGCGACGCCCGATCGGATCCCGCGCGGATCGCGGACGCCTACGCGCCCGCCTACGACGCGTTGTTGGACGCCGCGAAGCGGGTCTAGTGCGAACGGACGTCCCCGATCACCGACGACCTCGGTCGCCGGACCCTACACCTGGCGCGCCATCCGGGCCGACAGTTCGACGTGGTCGTACGGCCGGTTGGTCACGCTCGGCCCGTGGCCGGTGTGCATCTCCGCGAGGTCCTCGTCGATCCACTCAAGGACCCGATCGATGCTCTCGATCAGCGTCCCGCGATCGCCCTCCTCGAGATCCGTCCGGCCGAAGCTCCCGTTCTGGAAGACCAGATCGCCGGCGAAGAGCACGCCGGGGTCGGCCGCGTAGAAACAGAGATGATCGTCCTTGTGGCCGGGCGTGTGCAACGCGACGTACTCGTGATCGCCAAGCTGGACCCGCTCCTCGTCAGCGATGGCGTGGTCGACGCCCTCGATCGCCGGATCGTACCCCCACGCGTCGACGTCGAACGCCGCCTTCACGTCCCCGAGATTCCCGACGTGATCCGGGTGGGTGTGCGTGAGCACGACCGCGTCGAGGTCGTCGACGCGCGATCGGATCGCCGGGACGACGTCGAAGTTCGCACCCGGATCGACGAGGACGGTTCGGTCGCCGGAAACGAGAAAGGCGTTGCTCGTGAAGGCCTGCACTCCCTGTGCGAGATTGGCGATCATGGCCGCCGGTAGGGTATCGACCCGTTTGTGCGTATCGACACGGTTCAGGGCTGGCGAACAGTTTTCGAGGCTGACAGAACGATCGGTGGCGTTTGCAAACCTCCGCATCTGGCGGGGCAAGAGCCGTTACGCGCCGAATAGCGGTTCGAACTCCCTATTCACAAGGATTTTTAGCTTCGGCACGTAGTGGTAGACGAATGAACCGGCCGGGCTCTGTAGGACTCGTCGTCCTCGCTGTTGTCGTCGCTGTCGCCGGCATCGGTGGTCCGCTCGCGCTGGTCGGGGGAACAGCGTCGGCCCAGGAACCGACGAGCGCAACGGCGTCGCTCTCCAGCGAGGCCTCGTCGTCGACCGTCGTTGCTTCGGCCGCGCTCCAGTCTGACGGTATCAACAGTTCCACCTTCGACAGGACCAGGTTCGTCGTCACCGTCTACGAGAACGGTTCCGCGACGTGGACCCACCGTCACGAGATGGACCTCAACGACTCCAGTGACGATCGGGAGGCGTTCGAGGCGATCGTCGAGGATTTCGAATCGAACGACTCCGGCGTCACCGATCTCTTCGAGAGCCAGGCACGCGCACTGGCGGCGACCGGTTCCAATACTACGGGTCGGGAGATGGCGGCCCGCGATTTTACAGCGACCGCGTACATCGATCAAGAAACGAATCTGGACCCGAGTAAAGAGCCGGAGATCGGCGTCGTCGAACAGTCGTTCACCTGGGAAGGCTTCGCGGCCGTCGAAGGCGGGAAGGTGATCGTCAGTGACGTATTCGATGGGCTCATCATCGACTCCGACCAGTCGATCGCGTTCCGGCCGGGCGGCGACCTCGTCTTCGAGTCCGTCGCGCCGGACGACGCGCAGTATACCGCTCCCGAACTCAGGGATGCCAACAAAGTGGTCTGGGAGGGCGAACGAGAGTTCCTCGCCGGCCACCCCCGAGTAGTCTACGACAATCCGGACCTCTCCGGTTCCAGTTCGGGCGATCCTATCTCGACGGTGACGGGCGCGGCCGGTGACCTCCTGTGGCCACTGGTCGTCCTCGCGATCCTGGCGGGGATCGGCGGTGCCGTCGTCTGGTATCGCCGGTCCGATCGGTCCGACGACGGGGCGACCGCGGCAACCACCGAGTCGCCCGACTTGGACCCACCGCCGGCCGCCGGCGGGGATCGGTCGATGGCGGAGGCCGGAGACCCCGACGACGCGGACGACGCCGGGCTTCCCGAGGAGGAACTGCTCACCGACGAGGATCGCGTCGTCAAACTCATCCGCGAGAACGGCGGGCGGATGAAACAGGTCAACATCGTCGAGGAGACCGGCTGGTCGAAGTCCAAGGTCAGCATGCTCCTGTCGGACATGGAAGAGGAGGGGACCATCAGTAAACTCCGCGTCGGCCGCGAGAACATCATCAGTCTCCAGGGGTTCGAACCCGAGGCGACGAAGTCCCCGTTCGAGGAGTGACCCGATCGCCGTGCGTGTCATCGTCCGGCACCCTCGAAATGAAACGGAATGCTTAAACATCGGTCGGGGCTACGAAGAAATGCAGACGCAGGCCGCTCCGATAGTGTAGTCCGGCCAATCATATTGCCCTCTCGAGGCAATGACCGGGGTTCAAATCCCCGTCGGAGCACTTCTTCCCGACGCTGTCCCGTGATTTCGAGCTCGTGCTAACATCAGGTAGCCATGGGACTCGAAATCAATTCGATTCGCATAGCCGGTCTATCCCGACGCCGTCTTGCGATTACCGAATTTGGACAGGCAATCCGAGTAGCATTGCTTCGGACGGGGCCTAGCGAAGGATCTGAGCGACTTCGTCCTCGTCCCCGAACCGACCGAACAGCGACTCGGGCAGCGCCGGTTGGTTGACTATCGCAGCGAACGCGAGGACTGTCTCCGGTGGCTCCTGTCGTTCGGGAAGAATCCCGAGACAGCAGAAGGGTACACGGACGACCGCTGTGTGGCGTGTCAGATCGGGTTCAGTGGCAGCACAGATCGCGGATCCCGGATCGGATTGCCGAGTGGCTGATACGTTCGATCGCGTTTCAGTGGGGGAACCCGCGAGCAATCGATCGAACGACTGATAACCGACATCACCCTCCAGCCAAGTGATGGATTCCGGGATCGGATTTGCGATTACTGCAGCCTTCGTCTGGGGGTTCTACATTTACGTTTTGAAACGATCGTTTTCGGGGTATCCGCCGGCGGCGTTGACGGTCCTTCTCAACGCGTTCGCGCTCGCGTGGTACCTGCCGATCGTCGTCACGCGGACGGAGTTTTCGGACGTGCTGCTCGAGAGCTTCGGCCTCGCCGACCTGGCCGTCGTCGCAGTGACGATACTCACGACCGCCCTCGCGTTCGTGCTGTTCCTCCGGGCGATCGCCGAGGGCGACGTCTCCTACGTGACGCCGATCAACAAACTCGTCCCGCTGTTCGTTCTGCCGCTCGAGATCCTGTTTCTCGGTCAGTTTCTCACCCCCGTACAGGTTCTGGGGGTCGCCGTCGCGACGGGCGCGGTGTACGTCGCGAACTACGACCCCGGCGGATTGTTCCGCCCGTTCGTCAAGGCCGCACGGTCGCGACCCGCGCAACTCGCGTTGCTGAGTGCGGTGTGTTACGCGGTGAGCGACCTCGGGAAGCGCGTCTCACTGCAAGAACTCGCCATCCCGGGCACGCTCTGGGTCCCGATCCTGCTGATCGGCGTCGGGATCGTCCTTCTTCCGAGCGCCGTCCGGAATCCGCCGGCGTCGGTTCGCGCCGACCTTCCGAAACTCGCGGTTGGCGGGGCGCTGGTCGCGCTCGGCGAACACGCGACGACGCTCGCGTTCGCGGCGCTGCCGGCGAGTATCGCCTCGCCGATCATCAATACGCAGGCGATCGTCGCCGTCGTTCTCGGCGGCGTCCTCCTCGGCGAACAGTACTTCCGTATCCGGCTCGTTGCCGCTGCACTGGCGGTGGCTGGAGTCTCGCTGATCGCGATGTAGCCGGCCCCGGTCTGACGGACGCCTCTTGGAGGTTCGCGACGGATCGAAATACACGCTCGTCGTTCCGCTGGAACGCTGTGTCTCAACACGATCATGAGGACCTCAGGGGGTGTGACTCTGTTCGGGGCGTGAGAACCACGAACTGGTGCCAGAGCATTCAGCCCACGCTCGGCGACGCAACTCTCGTCGGCAGAATTAACGATGGAGCGACACGGCATCCCTGCCAATTTGTAAACTGCTTTCGAAACGCCGAGCCGACAACCGCTGAAACATGGCTCCAGAGCGACGCATACTGCTGGAACCAGCTAATCTGAACAATACTCACGAGAGCTGGGGCCAAACTACATTATCGGATCCGTGGTTCGTTCAGACATGGCAAAGATATTCGCGTCCCCCGCGAACTATACACAGGGCCGTAGCGTCGCCGCGGAGATCGGAATGCACGCGGAGGACCTCGGGAGTAGCGCCGTCCTCCTCGCTGACGAAATTGTGATGGACATCGTGGGTGATACCGTCACGGAGAGTCTCGAAGACCACGAGTTCGCCACCGAGACGGTGGAGTTCCGGGGCGAGTGCTCGGAACAGGAGATCGAACGTGTCGCCGACCAGGCGAGCGAGTACGGGAGCGACGTCATCGTCGGCGCCGGCGGGGGCAAGGCGCTCGATGCGGCCAAGGCGGTCGCGGAACGGATCGACATCGCCATGGTTTCGATGCCCACCATCGCGTCGACGGACGCCCCCACGAGTTCGCTCTCGGTGATCTACACCGAGCACGGCGAGTTCGAGGAGTACTGGTTCCACTCGAAGAACCCGGAACTCGTCCTCGTCGATACGGCGATCATCGCGGAGGCACCGACCCGGACGTTCCAGTCGGGCATCGCCGACGCGCTCGCGACGTGGTTCGAGGCCGACGCGACCTACCGATCTCACGGCGAGAACATCTTCGGTGGAGCCTCAACTCGGGCTGGTCACGCGCTCGCCGAACTCTGTTACGAGACGCTCCGCCAACACGGGGTCTCGGCCGTCCGCGCCGTCGAGAACGACGCCGTGACGGAAAGCGTCGAAGCCGTGACCGAGGCGAACACGCTCCTGAGCGGTCTCGGATTCGAGAGCGGCGGGCTCGCGGCGGCCCACTCGATCCACAACGGACTCACGCAACTCGAGGCGACCCACGACGCGACTCACGGGGAGAAGGTCAACATCGGCACCCTCTCCCAACTCGTTCTCGAGGGCAAGGACGACGTGTTCGTCGAAGACGTCATCGAGTTCTCGCTCGACATCGGGCTTCCGGTCACGCTCGCGGACATCGGTCTCGACGATCCGACGGAAGATCAGCTCGAGACGGTCGCCGAGGCGACCTGCGTCGAGGAAGAGACGATCCACAACGAGCCGTTCCCGGTCGAGCCCGCGATGGTCCGGGACGCGCTGGTGACCGTGAACGGACTCGGCGAACGCCACAAGTAGCGCGTCCCCGTATCGGGGCGGGACCGCTCGACGACCGGTGTCGGCCTGGCTTCCGGTTCGTCCCCGCCACCTCGAGTCAGTCACTCTAGTGCGGAGCCGATGCTCTCGCCGAACTCCGCAAGCGGTTCATCGATGTCGAGGAGGGCCGCACTTCGTTCCCAGAGACGGCGGGCAGCATCGTCGTTTATAGCCGGACGCGTAGGTGTTCTGGTCGACTGGTTCGCAAAATACTGGCCGGTGACGTCAGAGGTTTCGGGCGAGAGAGCGACGTACAGCAGTTCTGCGGCACCGTCGGCGACCGACGTGATACCGGGCACCACATCGAGCGTAGAGGTGAGCGCTGGAAGCGGTCCTGGCAGGAACCGGCTGAAGTTGCTTCCCGGTATCGCTCCTGGATGGACGCTATTCGAGCTGATCGATCGGTCTCCAGCAGCTACCCGACGTGCGAGTTCCCGCGAAAAGAGGATGTTCGCGAGTTTCGAGTGGCCGTAAGCCCACATCGACGAATACGACTCGACGGTTTCGACACGGTCCAGGTCGAGCGATACGCCGCGGTGTGCTGCCGACGATGTCGTTACGATGCAGGCATCGTCAGTGAGGTGGTCGATCAGGTCCGTGGTCAGCTGATACGGCGCCAGATGATTGATGTGAAACGTGTACTCGATACCCTGGTTCGTGAGTCGACCCGTACGGAAATACCCGCCAGCGTTGTTGAACAGGTAATCGAGGCTATCAGTTTCCTCCCGAACTGTCGTAGCGAGTTCTCGAACGGCATCGGGATCTGTGAAATCAGCCGGGATGAACGTCGCCTCGACACCGATTGTCTCCAGTTCGTCGACGACTGACTGGCCGGCGCTTACATCTCGCCCGTGGACGATCACGTCAGCGCCGAGTCGGCCGAGTGCGAGTGCAGTAGCGCGCCCGATTCCACTCGTCGAACCCGTAATCAGCGCGGTTTGCCCGCTACAATTCACGTGACCCACGGCTGCGAGTTCTTCCGGACGATCTCTCATACTCCGACCACGAGTTCCGTTCTCAAAACGACACACCCTCACCTTGTTATCCGATGACGATCGAAGTGCTTGCGAGAGGCGTCGACCTCGAGACGTTCAGGGCCCTCGAAGAGGACTTCGTCTCTCGTTGTCGGACTGCGGCGTGTACGTAAACTCTTAGTAATTTCCCGAATGCATAGAAGTATGTTTCAACTGAGTGTGACTAAAACTAGAAATCCGCAGGCAGGATAGCTGTAAGTCGATAAGAAGTCGTGATATCTAACCCATTCGCAGGATATAAATACAAAATGACTAGTTGTTTCGACTGACTATGACTGCTCACACGCACCCTCTGGGTGTGGTCGCACAACTCGACGAGAACGACCTTCAGGAGTTCGATGAAGACCTCCGCGGCGACCTCATCTTCCCCGACAGCGAGGAGTACGAGGACGCACGCAACGTGTGGAACGGCCTGATTAACGAGTACCCCGCCGTGATCGCCCGCGTCAACGGCGCATCCGACGTCGCCCGCGCAATCACGTTCGCCCGCGACAACGACCTCGAACTGGCTATTCGCGGCGGCGCCCACCACCAGGCGGGCAGCGCCATCGTCGAGGGAGGACTCGTCATCGATCTCGAGGAGATGAACACCGTACGCGTAGACGCCGAAAAGCAGGTCGCACACGTCCAGCCCGGCACCCGCGCAGAGGACGTCCTCGCCGAGACCCAACAGTACGGCCTCGCCACGCCAACCGGGAGCGCGGGCGAGGTCGGCATCCCCGGCTCGACGCTCGGTGGCGGTATCGGCTGGATCCGCCGGAAGCACGGCCTCGGCATCGACGCGCTCCGCAGCGTCGAAATCGTTACGCCCGACGGCGAACTTCGAGAGGCGAGTCCCGACCACAACGAAGATCTGTTCTGGGCCATCCGCGGTGGTGGCGGTAACTTCGGCGTCGTCACCAACTTCGAGTTCGAATTGTACGAGGTCGGCCCGATGGTACAGGCCCTCGGAATCTTCTACCCGTACGACGCCGCCGAGGACGTGCTGGAGACCCACCGACAGGTCATGAGCGACGCGCCCGAGGAATTGACCACCATCCTCCTCTGTGGGCACATTCCCGGACTCCCACCGATGCCGGACGAACTCGCCGGCACGGACGCCGTCGGCATCCTCGGCTGTTACGCGGGCGATCACGAGGAAGGCGAGCAAATCATCGAACCGCTGCGGGACGTGACGGAGCCGCTCATCGACGTGAGCGACGCGATGCCCTACGAGGCGCTCCACGACCTCGGGACGCAGATGTATCCGTGGGGCCGCAAGTACACGCATCGCTCCGTCTTCGTCGACGAACTCACCGACGACATTCACGACCTCGTCATCGAGCGAACGGAGGCAGCGCCGACACCGATGTCGGCTATCGGCGTCTGGCCGCTCGGCGGCAACATCGGACACAGCGACGATGCCGCCTACGCGTGGGACGACAAGCAGTTCATGATCACCATCGAGGGCAACTGGGAGGCGTTCCGGAACCAGCCTACCCTCGATTGGGCAGCCGAAACCGAGCGCCAACTCCGCTGCGAAGGCGCCGAAGGAGCGTACGCCGGCTTCACGGGCGTCGAGGAACGTAACTGGGAGGACTGGACGAAACAGGTCTACGGCGACAGCTACGATCGCCTCGCCGAAGTGAAGGCCGAGTACGATTCCGAGAACGTTTTCAGCCGTAACGTTACCGTCACCCCTGGCGACGCGTAAGGCCGTTCCGATCGCGAAAGTAGTTTCGTCCCGCTCTGTACCGCCTGTCAGTACCCAACAAGCTTGCCACAAACCACTCAAAATCCGGCTCGAGAATACCGACGTCGCCATCACTACACCGAATGTACTTCACCGCTCCGTTCGTGGGCTCACCCTATGGAGGCGGACGTCCAATACTGCCATCTTCGGTTTCAACCCGATCAGCAGTGGTTCGAGCCGATTCACGAGCAGGTGGCTGCCAAACCTGCGGTGACTCACGAACTCATCCACCAGACGAATCTCCTGGACGATGGCACTGCGGTCGTGTTATTCGAAATCGTCGGCGACGTCGATCGGATCGGAGCATTGCTCGAAAATCACTTTCTGGCCCTCGAATACCAACTGATCGTCAGGGATCACAGCGTCTTCGTCTACGCCCACTTTCGGCCCAACGAGACGATTTACGCGCTCTTGCGGATGTTCGACTGCCACGAGATCGTCATGGATCCACCGATGATTTACACCGACGAAGGAGCCCTGGAAGCGACCATCGTGGGGAACAAGGAGAGTATCGCCGAGGCGATCGAAGCGGTTGACGCCGACGTCTCGTTCGTTCTGCACAGAACGGGAACCTACGAACCGTACCACAGGTCGCTATTCTCTCTTCTGACACCAAAGCAACAGGAAACGCTCAAAACGGCCATTGAATGCGGATATTATCGCGACCCGCGCGCGGCAACGTACGAGGACATCGCCGACGAACTCGACTGTGCGGTCGGGACGGTCGGCGAACACCTGCGAAAGTGCGAGTCAAAATTGTTGCCCCGTCTTGTCCCCTGATCGGTCCGTTGGGTGACGTGTGGTGGGTGTATCTCCCGCATATTTGCGGCTAATCGCTTACCCGACATGAACGAGAATGTGAGACCATGCCACGCAATCAGGCATCGGATCGGGGAAGGGAGTGTTTCGAATGAGCGAGGGATTCTTCAGAGACAGTTTTGAGGAGGTGTCGGTCGGCGATACCACGGAGACGATCGGGCGAACCATCACCGAGTCCGACGTGGTGAATTACGCGAACGCGACGGGCTGTTGGTTCCCTCTGCATACGGACACGGAATTCGCCGCGTCGACGATGTTCGGCGAGCGGATCGTCCAGGGGACGTTCCTCGTCGGGCTTGCCGAAGGGTTGCTCTTTCAGAATCGGGAGACGAGCATCCGGGCCAACGCCGGCATCGGGGAGATTTCGTTCCATCAGCCGATCTACATTGATGATACGGTGCGCTATACCGCCGAAATCGTCGAGAAGACACCTCGTGATGATGATCACGGTATCGTGACGGCGGCGATTCGCTGTCAGAATCAACGCGGAGAGACGGTAGCGGAGTTCGAGATGCAGTACCTCGTCGCACGAGCAGAACAGGAGGATCCAACCCATGACTAACACAACTGACACACCGTATGACCCAGAAGTACCGCACACCGGCCTCGTTCACTGGTACCTCGAACGGTGGGCCGCGGAACAGCCGACGGCGACTGCGTACAGTTACGAACCGGTCGCGATGGCACATGGGGACGCTACTGAAGGAACGTGGAAGGGATTAAACCGGGAAGCGGCACGTCTCGCTGCCGGTCTCTCGGAGGCGGGCGTCGAACCCGGTGACTACGTCGCTACGCTGTTCCCGCAGTGTCCGCAGTACCTCAGGACGTACGCCGCCGTCGCCAAACTCGGCGCGACGCTCGTCCCGATCGACCTGCGTTCGGAACCGCGCGAAATCGAGTACGTTCTCGAGCAGACGCAACCGACGGCCTTCCTCGGTGTCGACGCGTATCACGGAGAATCGTATCGAGACGCACTGACGGGACACGATCTCCTCGAAGATGTTTTGATAGTGGAGTGGTTCGACGACACGGGATTCGTGCCGGGTAGCGATCCGGGAGAGTACGAGTGGAGCGTCGTCGGTTCGGATGGATCGACACGAGAATCAGCCGATGCCGTCGGGAACCACGACCCTGATACGTCGTTTCTCGTCGTATTCACGAGCGGAACGACGGGCAGTCCGAAAGGGGCGCTGCTGAGCCATCGAAACGCGGTCTTCCAGGGAACGGTGATGTCCGATACGTGGGCCATCAATCAGTCGGATACCACGCTCGTCCATCTCCCGCCGAGCCACGTCGGTGGATCAACCGAACTCCTCGGGACGGTATTCGTCTCCGGAGGCGAGGCGGTACTGCTCGACGCGTTCGACCCCGGTGAGGCCCTGGACAGAATTCGCACGGAATCGATCACCGTCGTCGGGAACGTCCCCGCGATGTGGGAGATGCTCTTCGCGGTGCCCGACCACGAGGAGGCGATGGAGAGCGTGAAGACGGCCGTCGTGGCCGGCCAGGCGCCGTCGGAGAATTGCCTCAACGGAATGGCCGCGATCGGGACGCCCGTAACCGGCTGGGGGCTTACGGAGACTGGTGGCTTCGTCACCCTGACCGAACTCGAGGCCACCTGGGACGTGCTCACGGAGACCGTCGGGAAACCGTATCCCGGATTCGACGTGAATTCGGTCGACGAGAGTGGCGCTCCCCTCCCAGACGGCGAAACCGGAGAACTCGTGGTCCGCGGCGACGGTGTCATGGTCGGCTACCTCGACGACGAACAGACGGCGGCCGAGACGATCGACGAGGAGTGGATCCGAACCGGAGACATGGGCTTCGTCGACGAAGACGGGTACGTCCGTCTCCGCGGTCGAGCCCACAACATGTACATCTCCGGCGGCTACAACGTGTACCCCGACGAAATCCAGGACGTTCTGACGTCGCATTCGGACGTCCAGCTGGCCCAAGTGGTCGGCGTCGAACACGAGAAGTGGGGCGAGGCCGGCCACGCGTTCGTCGTTCCAGAGCCTGATGCAGACCTTAGCGTTTCAGACCTCGAGGAGTACGCCAGCGAGGAACTCGCGGACTACAAGCGGCCCGTAAAGTACACGATCAGCGACGAACTCCCGACGACACCACTCGGGAAGATCGACCGCCAACGCCTCATCGATCGATACGACCTCTCGACCGCTTAATTTCGATCGTGGTCCAGCGGCCCCTCGCTTTGACGCGGAAAGCGCACAGTACCGACACCGGTTGGAAGTTGCTTATCCCAAGCTTTTGGACACGATTTCGAGTGTATCTGCCATGACCTCGTGCTCGGTTTCGTGCGCCCAAGACTGAACCCACTCGAGCGGCACCGCTTCCCGTCGTGGATGCGGATTCACATCGATCGTCCAGTCCCGATCGAACGCGAGAACGTACATCACACTCCCTCCAAGAGATCATCCGCCAGCGATTCGAGTTCGTCCGTCTCGTCGATCGCAGAGAGCCATCGGTCAGGGAGTTGTGACGCACCGAACCGTGCACCCGCAACCGCTCCGGCAATCGCACCGATCGTATCGGTGTCACCACCTCGATTAACAGCAGTCACGATCGCTTCTTCAGCACTCTCGGTGCCTAATCCATCATGGAGTGCCGTTTGAAGCGAGTGAACAACGTACCCCGATGTTTCGAGCGAGCCGGGCGAGTTGCCTTGGGTGATCGGTCTGAGCGCGGTCGTAAGTTCCTCTGGTGCACCCGCATCGACGTAGTCGAGCGCGTCCTGTAATGGCGTGTCTGTGTCGTCGAGGAGACCAGCCACTGTGAGGTTGAAAATCGCGCAACCATAGGTACACCGCGGATCAGCGTGCGTGATCTGCGAGGATTGCCGGCTCACCTCGGCGAGTCGATCCCAATCCGTCGCGTACGGGATGGCGAGCGGCGGGCACCGCATTACACTCCCATTCCCGGCATTCTGGCCTTCCTGACTGTCCTCCCAGACCTGCTGGCCCGCCTCGTCCCACGTCGAACCGCGCTTGAACTCACGCAGCGATCGTGCGGTCATCCGACCGATGTCGAACGGGCCACTATCGTACCACGCGACGAACCGATCCGCGATGTCTGCCGGATCGAACTCCTGTTGTTCGACGAGGCTTCGTGCGATACATAGCGCTTGCTCGGTATCATCAGTAATCGTTCCCGCCGGTTGATTCCACGTCCCGTGCCCGACCATCTCGTCGAGCTCCCCGTACTGTCCGGTGATT
Organism: Halosolutus sp. YCN4; assembly: GCF_059736495.1. NCBI lineage: Archaea > Methanobacteriati > Methanobacteriota > Halobacteria > Halobacteriales > Natrialbaceae > Halosolutus > Halosolutus sp. YCN4. Next base: position 569,656 of record NZ_JCASSM010000001.1, read on the forward strand.
CCCGACGCCGATGCGAACTCGACTGGTCGCCCGAGCGCATCTCCACACGCAAGCCCCAGCAGAACACCGCGGGCACGATCCGAATCCATGCGTCCCCCAATGAACCCGTCTCGAAAAAATGTATGGAAGAGTTACTTCACGCGGTACGTCCAGTCACCCGGAGCCAGATCACATAGCAACAGTATCTAGTACATTTCAAAATAGCCCTATGATGAAGCCGAATCCCATGAGGATAAGAACCGACGCCGAAAATGCCGGGAGATAGGGAGTGTACTTCTCGACTTCTTCCTCGAAGTTTTGATACCCTGCGATCAGTAGCAGCGTCAGACCGACGATGCCGATGATAACCGTCACGGCGTACGCGCTCATCAGTCCGAGACAGTAATTCGACCCGGCGCACAGCGCGATGATCTCGAATTCCTCCTCGTGGGCGAACCCGAGGACGAACGCGAACCATGCGATCCCGAGAAGGCCGCGATCAGCGGCATCGTCGAGTCCCTCGTGCGAATGAGTGTGTGAGAAACCACCCACGAATGGGAGACGTCGTTGTAAACCAGCCAGTACCCCATCCGGAGAATCGTCGGCATGCTCGTGGTCGTGATCTGTGTGTGAGTAATCGTGATCTGTGTGTGAGTGACCGTGGTCTGTGTGTGAGTGATCGTGATTACGGTTTCCGTGAGAGTGCCCGTGGGTGTACTCACGAATCCCGAGTGCGATGAGCAGTATCCCAGCGAAGAGACTCACGGGTCCACTGATCTGGACTCCTCCGAGAATCGTGAGTGGTTCATTGGCCCGTGCAAGGTTGAAGTAGTCCTTCGCGTAGAAGAAGACGGCCACCATCGCGAGACTGCTGATGAGGTGGCCGATTCCGATGATCAGGCTCGCCGCGAACCCGTATAGCCATTTGTTAGTTTGATCGAGCGCATACGAGGCGGCGACCGGCCAGCCGTGACCCGGTTCGATCCCGTGGATCGCACCGAGTACGACGGCACCGATGATCGGGCCGAGTATATCGTCTGGAAACATCGCCACACTCAACACTCAGAAAACGGCAACTTTAGAGATTGTTAATATCGAATCGGGGGATTCGTCATAACGAACCTCTTGTACCTGCACGAGCCAATTGAAACCGATGCGAACGAGTTTCAACATCCCCGACGAGGTAGTCGAGGAGTTCGATCGGGTGTGGCAGGACGAGGGGATCGAGAATCGGTCCCGAGCCGTCAGAGAAGCGATGCTGGAGTTCATCGAAGCGCACTCTCGACTCGAAGATACTACCGGCGAGATCGTTGCTCTCGTCGGATTTGACTACCGACATCACGACGTGATTCAGGAACTCCACGGTGTCCAACACGAGTATCAGGACGTGATCCTCAATACGAGCCACACGCATCAGGGTGACTGGTGTCTCGAATCGCTATTTTGTCGTGGGTCTGCCGAGCGGGTGCGCGAACTCACATACCGACTGCGTGACTTCGACGGGGTGCGCCGGGTGAAGGTGATGGTCATCCGTGATAGTGAGCCGTGACCGGCGGACTAACCGAACAGCAACCGGAAGATTTCCAGGTACAAATCGCGCACTGCACGCAATTAGTCGTTCGAGGATTGGTGCTTGCTATCTTATCACAAAGTGGGTCGTAGGTTCCAGGGGATACCATGACTGAATCAGAACATCAGTCAGAATCGGTCGAGGAGACGCCAGATTCACCGCCTACGACGACCGCTGAGACGGAGTTCGAGGCGGCCCAGCGGCGCGTATTCGACGAGACAGGGATCGGCGTCCAGTCACGGTACGTGAACCGTGAGAGACCACGGTCGCGGCTGCACGTTCTCGAAGCGGGCGATCTCGACAGCGACGAGCCACCCGTAGTATTCATCCACGGCGCCGGCGGGTTCGGGGCGTTTTTCGCCCCGCTCATGGTCCACCTCGACGACTTGCGGCTGATCGCCATCGATCGACCGGGCTGTGGTCTCAGCGACAACTTCGTGTACACCACGGCAAACCACCGGCAAACGGTCGGTGATGTACTCGTGGATGTTCTTGACGACTTGGGAGTAGACCGTGTTGACATCGTTGGCAACTCGACGGGCGGGTACTGGGGCCTCGTGTTCGCGCTCACCCACTCGAAGCGAGTTCGGCGCGTAATCCCGATCGGTGGCGTCCCGACGTTCCCGGGAACTCGGCCACCGGTCCCGGTCAGATTGTTTACCGTGCCCGTGCTCGACCGACTGCTCGCGCGAGTCCAAAGACCGAGCGAGGAAAACGTCGTGAAATTTATGGAAATGGCCGGGGAGGGCGAGACGATTCAGCGCTATCCCGCACTGATACGGGCGAAAGTCGCCCACGACCGCATCCCGCGGTCCGTTGACGAGCGGTTCAGCGAGTTCAAATCATTCCTGACGGTGCGAGGATGGCGTGCTGCGACGCGCCTCCGGGAGGCTGAGTTGCGCGATCTCCAGCGTCCCACGACGTTCATTTGGGGCGAACGAGACTTCCTGGGAAGTCCGGATGACGTTCGCGAGAGCGTCGAGGTGATTCCGGATGCTCGCCTCGTGGCGATGGACGCCGGACACGGCCCCTGGTTAGGACAACCGGCGGAGTGTGCCCAACTCATCCGCGAGATGCGAACGTAGATCCGGACTTTTGTACATACACCGCAGCGGTAGCGGAGAATCGACCGGTAACGTACGTTGAGGCGAGAGACTGAGACGGTGACCCGCAATGACGGTCCTCAGTACAAGACGGCCGATCGAACAACTACCGGAAAATATTTTGGGCTAGAACCGCGGTAAAGGACCTGAAGGCTCGACCCCCTCGATAGGTGAGATATTGCCCCGGTCGTGCTGAATAGAGAGGGCGCGTGTCGGCCACTCGACCTTCTCGGCCTTCGGTGTTACGTCCAGAGGGAGCTGGTAACGCCCTCGGATACCGTAGTAGTGATCCCACTGTTCGGGGCAAGACGCACCTGGTACCGATACTTGGGCCGAGAAATTATGCGTCCGGGCACAGTGGCGCCACGACAACGGTAGTTGATCGGTGGCAAACTCTTATAGCTGGAATCCAACGGTACAGACGATGGCTACCGAGGCGACGTTCACGGTTCCGTCAGACCAATTCTCCTTGGGGACAGTGTTCAACCAACTACCGAACGTGACGGTCGAACTGGAACGAATTATCCCCGCGCGGGACGTGGTAATCCCCTACTTCTGGGTACGGGGAACCGAGGTCACTGACATCGAAAGCGCATTCACCGAGCACCCGGGCGTGAAGGAGATTCGGCTCGTTGACTCCGTTGAGGACGAGCACCTGTTACGCGTCCAGTGGGCGTTGGACTACGACGACGTGCTAAGCATACTGACGGAGACAGAGGTGCCGCTCATTAACGCCGTTGGCACAAATCAGCAGTGGACGTTCGAGATTCGCGGCGAGGATCGAAGCGACATCGCAGACTTTCAACGACGCTGTCGAGAACTGGACGTCACGATCACGTTGACGGAGTTACACGCGCTCACACCAATTGAGACGTCGGCTGAAGCCGCCCTCACTGACGCCCAGCAAGAGGCACTGATCCTCCCTACGAGCGTGGCTACTTCGAGTCTCCGCGGGAGGTCACGATGGCAGAGATCGGCGAGGAACTCGGTATCTCACAGCAGGCTGTCGCCTCCCGCCTCCGACGCGGAATCAAGCACGTTCTCGAGAGTACGCTCTCCGCCATCACAGTTCAATCCTGACCGGTCGGTTAAAAACAGTTTGTATACTAAAAAGTGATTGTGAAGTCTGACTGAGGCCTTCACCAGGTATAATGGAAGGGCGCTCGATTGCCTTCGGCTCGGTGCTCGGCCTGTGTCAGAACCAGCATCGTCGAATCGTGCTTGCGTTGCTCACAGAAGAACAGCGGTCGTTGACGCTGAATGACCTCACAAAGACCATCCTCAAGTACAATCATCAGACGACCATTACGGAGGCGTCTGAGGACGTGATAACAGAGGTTCGTCTCTCGCTACATCACGACCACCTCCCGAAGTTAGCGTCGGAGGGACTCGTAAACTATGATCCAGAGCGACGATACGTGGAACCAACCGAGCAACTCGATCAGGTACAACCAATCCTGTCTACGATCCTCGGTGCCGACCCCACACTCGAAACGCCGATAGAACGATAGTGTCGATCGACTGGTTGTTGATTCGTCCGGACGATGGAAGTCCGTGGTTGTTCCTGACACAGAAGGGGAAGCAGATGAAAAAGTCGAGCCTCGGTCACGTGTGGCGGAAACACTGGTGGCCGGAGTACGAGTCTGATGAGGAAGATGAGTATCGGTCGACCACGCCGCATTCTGCGCGACACTGGTTTTCGACGTGGATGCAGAATCACGTGGGAATGGCCGAGAGGAATACAGTGTTTGAGTGGGAACAAGATAGGGCCGGACGTTGATACGAGTCGGGCGGCGTTTTACCGGTACGTTCACACGTGCTACGATGATGTTGAGAAGGAGTACCGTGCGGGGATCTTCAAACTGGGTCTCTAACGTCTCGGTCCTGTTGTCGTAGTGGCTAGTTGAAATAAACTCTGTTTAAAGAGCTACTGCTCAAAGTCGTCATCCCTGCCCCGTCCGTCCGTTTCTGCGGTACGTCTTTGTTCGACCTTGTTCAGGTAGCTGAAGTCCAGCACGGATCGTCCTGAAACGTGGGAACCAGACCAATTGAACCCCTTCTAATACGGTGATAGAGGCCCTGAATACGCCATACATATAACAAAACGACTGGGTTACCGCGCGATAAGGGTATGATGTGGTAACACGTAGCACATGTACGGGCACGCCCCTCGACGAGAGGTAGTTAGTACCATGCCAGAACCACAAACCGGAATAGACGAAGAAACTGTCCAAGGGTTCGGCGCAGAGCTACGAGGCGAAGTCCTTCGCCAGGAGGACGCGGGCTACGACGAAGCGCGCACAATTTGGAACGGGATGATCGATAAACGGCCAGCCCTCATTGCCCGGTGTGCGGGCGCCGCGGACGTGATCACGGCAGTGAACTTCGCACGAGAGTACAACCTTGAAATCGCTGTGCGCGGCGGCGGCCACAACGTCGCCGGCACCGCCGTCTGCGACGATGGTATCGTTATCGACCTCTCACCGATGCGGGCCGTGTGGGTCGATCCGCGCGCGCGGACCGCCCGGGTACAGGGCGGTGCCCTGTGGAGTGACGTCGACCACGAGACCCAGGCCCACGGACTTGCGACCACGGGCGGCATCGTCAGCCACACCGGCGTTGCCGGGCTCACCCTCGGCGGCGGAATCGGCTGGCTGATGCGCAAGCACGGCCTCACCGTCGACAACCTGCTCTCCGCCGATGTGGTGACTGCCGATGGCGAGTTCGTCCGAGCCTCGGAAGACGACCACTCGGACCTGTTTTGGGCGTTGCGGGGAGGCGGTGGAAACTTCGGGATCGTGACCTCCTTCGAGTTCGCTCTCCACCCTGTCGGTCCAACTGTACTCGCCGGTCCCATGTACTGGCCAGCGGACGACACCGCCGGCGTACTGCGCTTCTACCGCGACTTCGTACGGAATGCACCCGACGAGCTGGGCACTGTCGTCAGGTTCGGGAACATCCCTCCACTCCCGGTTGTCCCCGAGGAGCTTCACTGGCGACCCGCCGTGGCCATCAACACCTGCTACGCGGGTCCAGTTGAGGAGGGTGAAAGCGTGCTCCGACCGCTGCGCGAACACAGCACACCGCTTCTCGACCTGGTCTCTCTCGAGCCGTATGTGGCGCATCAGAGCGGGACCGACAGCACCGTTTTCCATGGATGGCACTACTACTGGAAGTCGACCGACTTGCCCGAACTGTCCGACGACCTAATCGACGTGTTCGTCAACCACGCCTTCACGGCGGAATCACCCCGTTCGTACTCGGTGCTGTTCCATCTCGGCGGAGCAGTGAGTTGGGTCGATACTGACGCCACCGCCTACACCGGTCGGCACGCGCCTCACAACATCAAATCAACGGCGTGTGGCGTCCCGACGAGACGGACGAGTTCGCCGAGTCGGAGACCGCGTGGGTCCGTCGATTTTTGGACGCACTCGAACCGTACCGAGAGGGCGTCTACGTGAATTTCCTCGATGCCGATGACGGCACCCAACGGGTCCGTGATGCCTACGGTGAGCACACCTACCGACGACTCGCCGAGATCAAGGCCGAATACGACCCCGACAACGTGTTTCACCTCAATCAGAACATCGAGCCGGCAGGCTGAAGCTTCTTGTCCAAGTTGGTTCATAGCCTTTCGCACCCCTACTGCACTGTGACGGACTCATCTCTGTCACCAATTCACCGACAACAGATAGAACAGCTACCGAGAGAAGACACCATACCTCTATCGCCGATATACGGCCTGAAGTGCCTGATTACGGCTACCTGCTTTCTCGCTGTTCCACCTTGCTCAGGTCTATAACTCACGTTACACTGTTTCGTGTACTTTGCCGGTTTCTCGCTACGTTAGCACATCTTTCCGTCGAGCGAACGGGCTTCGCACAAGTATTTTTTAAACGTGCATGTAGTACTGTGTACTACAATGGCGACGAAAACGATTTCACTCGACGAGGAAGCCTACGAGCGGCTGAAAGCCCGAAAAAAAGAGGGGGAAAGCTTCAGTGAAACCGTCAAGCGCCTTGCGGGAGAACGGTCGTGGAACGAGGTCACGGGAATTCTTTCCGAGGACGAAGCGGTGGACCTCGAGGCCGCTATCGAGGAGGGACGAACGAAGTCCAGAGAACGGAGTGACCGCCTCACAGCAGCGTTAGACGAAGCCGTAGGCGACGAGACGTCGGAATGATTCAGGACACATCGTTCATTATCGACTTACTTCGGGGCGACGAAAACGCAAAACGACTTCTCGATATCGTCGAAAAAGAAGCGCGACCACAGAAAGTGTCCTCCGTGACGGTTTTGGAACTCTACGAGGGCGTTGCTCGGTCTCAAACGCCGGAGACGAAGCGAGAGCGAATTCTCGAGATACTGGGAACGAAGCACGTCGTGAGTGCCGATCAGACCGTGATGCGGAAAGCCGGAAAACTCTCCGGTGAGCTAATTAACGACGGTGAACGGATTGAGCGAGAAGACTGTATTATCGTTGCGACTGCGCTTCTCAACGACGAACCGATTATCACGAGAAACACCAAGCACTTCGGACGTATCGACGGCCTCGAAATACGGTCTTACTAACGCCTTGAGAGAAGTGTTACCGATTCTCTCGCTGCTCAACTTTGTTCAGGTGGCTGAAATCCGTAACACAACCCGGTGGAATAAATCTCTTTTTGGGGTTTAAACTATTGAAAACAAGCGGTACAGACGATCTCACGAGCCCACCGATATGAGCGTGCGCCACCGGTGGTGAAGCCTCGTCGAAACCCTTAGCGGGTGAGCTATTGTCGCGGTAGTGCTGAACACAGGGCGTGTATCCATCATACTCAACTACTGAATTCGGTTCAACATTTGAAATTGAAACGACCGCCATTAATCTTGGGGCGGCGAGAGAACCGTAGCGGTTTTCGCTCAGCAGAGAGTGATTTGATTCGGATTCATCACTTCCAGTATACGAGAAAGATTTCTATGCAGTCGTCCAACACGGTCGGGGGACACGCCAGCAACTCTATTATGTGCCCATGCGTATGCTTGACATGGGCCCCTCGATCGAAGATATCGAATTCATTGCCAGTTCCAAACACCGCGTCGGGGTACTCGATGCCTTGGCTGGCGGAGGCTGCGACCGGGATGACCTACGGGCAGCCACTGGAGCCTCGTCCCCAACGATGGGTCGTGTTTTGAACGCGTTCGAAGAGCGACGCTGGATCGAACGAACTGGACCGACGTACGAACTGACGCCGCTCGGCGAATACGTCGTCGAACGGTTCGCCGAGCTCCGTGAGGCGATGCAAACCGAACGAAAGCTCCGGGACGTCTGGCGGTGGCTCCCCCGCGAAATGGAGGGGTTTTCCGTGGAACTCTTCGCTGACGCCGTCATTGCTTACCCTAGTCCTGGCTATCCCTACGAACCCGTCGAACGAGTGCTACAACTGGTCGAAGAAAGTGATTGGATGTGTGGCTTTGGGGCAACGGTGTTCAAATCGATCGCCAATGAAGCGATCTGCCTGGCAGTCCTTGACGGGATGGAATTCGAGTACGTGTATCCGCCCGAAGTGTTGGCAGCGACCGTCGCCTGGGATTCAGAAATGGTTGAGAAGGCCGCCGCAATGGAACATTGCACCGTCCTCGTCCACGATAATCTCCCCGACAAGAAGCGGTGTGGATTCGGTATCTTCGAGCATCGCGTCGGCATCTGCTGTCACGACGCGGATTCCAGAGCACTCCGGGCGTGGATCGACACGGATGCTCCCGAGGCCCGCGAGTGGGCGCTCTCGGTCTTCGAGCGCTATCGCGACGAGGCGCGGCCAGCTGACGAGACGGATATGAACGTCCCAATTCCCGAGGGGATTACAGTCCCGTGAAACGACCTGGCGGTGTCGGTTGGAGTCAGCAGGATAGTCACTCGTTAGTATGCGCACTGTTTTGACTGGCAACTGACGGTCTCGTGTTGGTGCTGCTGACTGGCTGCTTTCACCCGGTGAAATATTTCACTAGGTATTTACAATATCGTCGCACTCGTAGCAATTCATCGAGGAGGCGAACAGATATGAGTGACCCCGAACTGGAGGATTTTCTGATCCTCCGCAACCTATATGAACCACTCCCCGAAGAAACGTTCCGCGCTGTCGCGGAAGGAGCCGGCGAGGTGCTGCAAGGTCTCACCGACGAGGGTGTTGGCATCCGGTGGGTCAAATCGCACGTACGGACCAAACCGGACGGGACAGTCGTTGGAACCTTCTGTCACTACCAGGCCGAGAGCGAAGAGGCGCTCCTCGAGCACGCCGACCGCGCTGGACTTCCCGTGACCCAAATCGATCTCCACGGGAAGACGCTGGAAGCCGAATAACAGCCCACGATTGAATCGAGGCATGGCAGAGAGAGGAAGGACCACCATATACAGAAACAGGTACAACCGATGAACGACGGGACCCAATCCACCGACTACGCCAAAGTCACCGAACGCCAACGGGAGACCTGGGCGACCGGCGATTTCAACGAGATCGCTCGACAAAACGTGGTCATGGCCGAGGCGCTCTGTGAAGCTGCCGATCCACACCCCGGCCAACGCGTGCTGGACGTCGCGTGTGGCAGCGGAACCGCCGCCCTCGTTGCAGAGCGCCGGTACTGTGAGGTCACAGGTATCGACTATGTGTCCGGGCTGATCGAACGTGCGAAGGCTCGAGCACAAGCCAACGGGCAGCGGATCGACTTTCGTGTCGGTGATGCACAGGACATGCCGATTCCCGACAATGAGTTCGATGTAGTCCTCTCGGTCTACGGGGTGCAGTTCGTACCCGACCAGGAGCGGGCGGCACGCGAGTTGCTTCGTGTGTGTAAACCCGGAGGCAAAATTGGCCTCGCGGGGCCGATTTCCGAGGGGTGGAGCGGCGACTGGTTTGCTGCTCATTCTCGGTACGCGTCACCACCCCCTGGCGTCCAGTCACCTCTTCGCTGGGGGACAGGGGAGGGCCTTGAAGAGCTACTCGGGAATGACGTTCGATCGATCGAGAATGAACGACGGACAGCACTCCAATACTATCGGTCGATCGACCATGCTGTGGAGGTGTTCAGCAGGTACTTCGGCCCGACGATCCGGGCACTCGAGGAGATCGATCCTGCCGGCCAAGAGGATCTCCTGAACGATCTCAAGGCCGTCATGAGTCGATACAATCGCGCGACGGACGGAACCGCAATTGTCGAGAACCAGTATCTCCAAACCATTGCAATCAAAAAATAACCAAAAAAGAACGGTCATCAGAAGGATTCATGGACGGTGATTCTCGTGACGCATCGACCGGGCAGCGAATCCCGCCAATAGATAGACTCGTGAGCGGACGTCCTCAAATAGTTTGTCGGTCGCTCCAAGGTCTCTCTTCGATTCAGTGCCCGAGGCGTCCATGGCACTGTGGTCTCGTTCACCGATCGACAACCGAAAGAGTAACTACCGGAAGAAGAACTAGCTACCCCAACGGCAATAGAAGCTCTGAAACGCCCGAATTCTGCTACCGGTTACTCCTTTGTTCCACCTTGTTCAGGTAGCTGAAATCCACGATGGAATCTCGTGAAAATTATCTTCCGATTCACTCTCAGGACATCGAATACGGGCGTAACAGGCTTCCTATTGCTGCCACATATAAAAGAAGGAACCCCCTCATTCTACAGGCCACTGTTTGGATCGGCTAGAGCGTGTCGAACGAGTCGATCACGTTGCTCGTCGAGTGGGCCTCAACGACATCCTGTTCCTCGAAGTCCGAGTCGTCGCTCCAGATATCGGCATCGGTGGCAAGAGCACACGCGAGGTATAACACATCATCCGGGTCGATGTCGCCAAGCGCCACTTCGGCCCGCTCGATATACGGATAGAACTCACTGGCGGGAACGATTTCGATGTACTGGAAGAGGAGGTCGATGAACTGTGCGACTCGCTCTGGAGTCATCCCTGACTTCTCGACGATCAGCTCCTCGTAGTTCTCGATTTCGTCGTGGACGAACTCGGGTGTGAAGAGATCGGGTTCGAGTGTAACGATGAGTTCGCGGGTTTTCGAGTCTGCAATGAGTGCGGAGATGACGACGTTGGCATCGACGACCAGCTTCATCCGTCGAGATTACTCCGACTCTTCTTCGACGCGTTTGCGTGCGCTTGCGTTGATTTTGTCAGCAATCTCGGCAACGTCGCTCTTGGTGAGTTCGCTGCTGGACGTGAGCTCGTCCATCACTTCGAGCGACTCGATCTTCTCCTGGATCGCCTGTCGCGTGACCTCACTCCAGTTGATCTCTGGGTGCTTCTCCATTCGCTTCTTGAGTTCGTCGTCGACGTTAACCGTGATCGTGGGCATACAGGAAGCTATGTGTGCACAGAATACTGTGTCTTTCGGTGAATCCGTTCCGTGTATCGTTCCCAGGAATAGCTCTGGAGGTGTGTGAGCTGAGGCGATCCCGACGCATCTCTCAGGCGTAATTCCGCGGATATTTACGAAAGCAAGGAGAGTTTCGAGTGCTGACGGTCTAGCCATGTGTATGCGCGGTCAGGTGACCGAGTAGTATAGACAGGCACCGTCAGCATTCTGCACTGTTGAGTAGCGACGCTAGCCGTCCAGAGTCTCAACCAATATTGGAAGAACAATTTTGAGAAACTACAGCGAGCGCTGCTTTTCTTGCATCTCGATCAACTTATGATAATCTTCCATGATGAGTTCCATCTTCTCCATCAAACTGTCAAGATCATCAATCTGCTTTTCCGAGAGAGACAGGCTGGTGTCCAGATCGCCTGGATCGAGCGTGTACGACCCCTCTCGGTACCGCACAACCAGCTCCCCATTGTAAAAGTCTTCACCGAGCAAGGCTTCGTCCGACGTCTCGACAGCATCGGCGAAGTCGAGCAGTGCCTGCATTTGCGGTGGTTCGAGGATCAGTCCATCCCCGAGACTCCTCGATTTGTTGTTATTGTAGATGAGATAGTCGCCATCGTCGTATTCTGCGATCAGTATATTGCCTGTGATGCGTTTCGTCCAGATGCGCTGTGCTTCGTCACTGTCTGCGTGTTGGTAGGACATCCGGTTTTATTCGCACATACCTCGCTTAAAAGGGTTCGTCAAGACCTTTTAATAACGACCAACACAGCGCGCTTCACTCGTCGCGCTAGCCGTCCAGCCGGGTGCAGAAGTTTTGGTAGGCATTCCATAGGCGTTCGGGTGCTTCGGTCGGCGTGATCGTGCCCCTGTCCCGGTTGTAATCGATGATCGGGCGCATGGTCACCAAGTGAGTTTGATACAGCGCGACGTACACTCGCTCACGCTGTTTCGAGGACAGTTCCGTCACCGTGCAGTCGTTCTCTCTTGCTGCGACGTGCTCGGAAAGGTCTGAAATGGTGACTACTTCGTTTGGTGGCTGGCCGGCCAGATATTCGACTGCCCACCTGCGACGCGCACAAGACAGGATTTCGATAGCGTCACTGTGATCGATGGGTGTGACGTGTGACTGTGACGTGTGACTTTGACGTGCGCGTGTGATAGCGGACTTGATGCGACTGACTGGATTGCAAATTTGCATTTTCATCGGTTTTTTTTTCTCGGGGACGGTCGCCCCGACGCATCCGACCCCTCTATGGTCGGGGCGACCGCTCCCGTTCGGCTAGTCTTTCCCAGAGTCTAGGGATAAAGGCAAAGACCAGCTCACCTGCTCTCAGTCTTTAAACGGGGATATCTCGTACGTTTAGGTAAGAGATGAAGAACACTGCAATGCTCCCGAACGATTGGAACAGGAACCCGGGAATGGCCAAGCGAACAGCTCGATACGCCTGCTTCGAACACGAATCGATGACGGCATTCATCGATGTTTGCCCACCGGAGAACTCAGAGGGACTGTTCGACGTTGACAGCGATGCCTATGCGGTTGCGAAGCTGTACACGAGTCATGACTCCTTGGAAGGCGTGCAGTTCCGCGACCAGCGAGAGATCGAGTCACAACAGGATATGGCCATCGTCGTGCGTGATCTGGCGGACACGTTCTACAACGACTTCTCCGATGACCTTGATGTCGACGAGCGAGAAGAGCCAAGTCCCGGACTGACCATCCCTGACGACTGGCCCGAAGACGCAGAACACCGAACTCTCGACGAATTTTGATTTTCGGCGTGAGTAAGACGGGTATGTAGGGTGCCCCCCAGAACTATTGGAGGGCATCTTGTATTGGGTCGTCAATGACTGGCGAAGACAAAGATCCCTACCCTGCCGCGATCAACGATACTACGTTCGGCTGGCCAGATGGGTCTGACCACGACGACGTGGTTATCGGTGGCCAATCCGGGAAAGATCCGTACCCTAAGGAACTATGCAACGACGACGAGGAGTGAGTGAAGGCTCCCAGGTTCTACTTTCAGTATGCGGCTGACCACTATGTGCGTGTTACACAAACAACTAAATGAGGAGAACGAAAACCCCCGGATGTAAAAAGGCGGAATCAGAAACACCCCATAACAACCCAGCACTATGAATCTCGATCCCGACCGGTACCGAGACATGAGCAAACGGGAGATCCTCCGTGAGCTCATCGAACATGTTGCTACCTCTGAAGAAGATCAAGAGGACAAGGAACACCGGAGCGGGAGCTCTACCGATCTCAACCTCTACCTGCTGGACAACCAGGGGTTCGAGGTAGGGTCGCTCGACGACCACATCAACCACATCACGCAAAGTGAAAGGGTTCGCGGGCACGCGAAGAACTTTGTCAAGAAGTACACCTTCTCAGAAGAAACGTTGGGTGAGGATACAGCGATTGTCAGCGTCACTGTCCCGAAGAAGTCACGCACGGACGAGGCTGTGTGGATTGCTCATGGTGAGTACATCTGGGTGCTCACGACTGTGCGGCAGAAGTGGCGCAAGAAGACAATAGAGAACCTGATCAAGTACCTCCCACAGGTCGAACGACTGTATCTCTCTTCGGACTACCTGGATGACGTTACCGGTGAGGATGTCATTCAGGATTCCTACGTCTCTGGATTCACGGCAAAATACCATGCTCCTTACGCGGAGCGGCAAGCAACGCTTCGCTTCCACGGTGGGCGCGAGGAAGACCTCGAGAAAGCGGAGAGATACTTTGATGCGAAGCCGACCCGGATAGAGTTCGATCAAACGAACAGTCCTACAGCGGCTATCCAAGGCTCCAGTACCAACGATGGCCGGCTCTCGTTGCAGTCCGTGGTTCGAGGGTCGCAGGACAAAGCTGTGGACACTCTGCTGAGTGTTTCCGAGGAGTACCAAGAGCTGGACAAGGCCAGCTTCGAGGTTGAGCACGCGCCAACCCACAGAAGTACGGAGAGCGGGTTTTCCGTAGATGGGTTTACCGCCATTGAGTTGACTGACCCAGATCGCGATGCTGAGTCCGACGAGTCCCTGCTTGAGGAACTCAAAGAGAACGTTCTGAACGGGAACCAGTACCGATTCGGGGAACGAGAGCGGGATACGCTCCGGGTGTACGACACGCACCACGAGGAGATATTCGATCTTGCTGTCGAAGGCGCGGACATCATCTTGTATCCGCGTGAGACGGCGACATCGATGAGTCTGAGAGATATTGTGCAGGAGATATTCGAGTACGACTCGACGTACTCGCAAGAGAAAGTCGAGAATCCGGTTGCCTCACCCTAGTATAGATGTCGGGAGCGCCAGAAGTGGATCGGCAATTGAGAGAGAAGCAAACCTACAATCTATTCTACAGTGCCCTTACAGCTCGCGCTTCTCCCTGTCTGGCTGATCATGGATGGCGTGTGCCGATCAAGTTCGGTGAGATAGACGATCCGTACGCTGGTGTTGTGGCCAGACCCGACTTTGTGCTGTACGATGGGGACACGTGCTTGCTCGTAGAGGTCAAATCGGGGAACAATATCCGAGATAGAGATATCGCGCAGATGGAACGCTGCAACCAGCTCACCATCGACGGGGTCGAGGAAGAGCTGGAAGCGGCAGAAGTCCAAGACAAAACCCCGTACGATGGTGAAGTACAGACCATCGACCGCTGTATTGTGTACCACGATATCGATGAAACGTGGATTGAGCAGTGCAGAGACGAATGGGACAACTGCCAGGAGCAACTCGAACAGCTAGAGCAGCACGCAGCGGTTCTGACACAGGACTTCGGTGGGACGTTGCGTTGTGTTGCTGGAAGCTTCGAGTCTGGCCGTCTTCAACACAGATTTGACGACGGCGTCGAACTCCCCGAGAATCCAAAGGAAGAGTTTGTGTTGACGGAGCAGATGGAGAAGGAGATTCTGGCCGTCGCAATCTGTGATATTTGGGGCGAACAAGCCGTTGGGTACGACGACGCGGTAGAAGTGAACGTGAACCAGATTCGCGATCACTTCGCGCCGACGTTCAACGTTCCCCCGCAGCGAGTGAACCGAGTACTGTACTATCTGACAGAGATCGATGCTTGCGACCACGTTGAGGACTTAACGTACGAGTTCTCTCGAGACCATATCTCAGAGGTGTTGAGTATCATCCAGACGGTTCGTGATCAGCGGGTTGAGGAAGTTCTAGATGACGTCGACGAGGATCATATTCCGGATGAGCAGCAGGCGACCCTCGATATGGTGTCGGATGAGGCATTGGCCAATGGCGGTGACGAAGACGAGGAGGTTGTTGGTGATGGTGAAGGCGAGGAAGGCGATGACGATGAAGAGTCGGAAGGCGCAGACGCGGAGAGCGAAGAGGACGAGAGTCAGGAGTAGCTGCTATTCTTTCTCCCCCGTTGTTTGAACGCGATTAGCCGTGGCGTTCGCGGAAGTATTCCTTCTGGTGTTTTTCGCAGAGCCATTCGTCGCCCGGCCCGGGGACGGCGTCTCGGTCGCAACGAGCGCACTTCTGTCCTTCTGGCGGTGACTCCGTACCTCGGTCACCCATCTCGAGTGATTCTTCAGCAATCCTCGCAGCGACTTCTTCGACGTCATCGTCGTTCTCGTCGGTGTTGTCAGTCATTTCTGTATACTCTTTAGATTCGAGAGAGGTAGATAAATATGGAGACAAGAGCGCCTACGAGCCCTCTCTGTAACGTTTCGGTATAACTGTGAAATGTGACTGTGAGCTGTGATACACAGTTGTGACTTCGAACCCTTGATGCAGATTGTGATGGTCGAATCGGTCAAGACACATTATTAACTTAACCAAACCCAAAACTCAGCAAAATGAACGCTGAGCTTGGACGCCTGATTAACGCCCTTATTGAAGAAAACAACTGCTACCAATGTGGAACGCCCTTCTTGATCGAGGCCTCTGAACTGGACGCCGAAGGCGACGGGATATACACCTCCGACTACCCCTGTCCGGAATGTGAGGCCGAGTACGCCATTACCGTCGAAGACGAGAAGGCATTGCTCGTACTCGAATACTCGAGAACGGACGATAATGCGCCGGAGGAGCCCATTACTCCGTTCCAAAGCCGCAGAAAGGAAGCCCTGCAACGACAGGCACACCCGGTGAAAGATCTCGTAGAGGGGTACACAGAGCTGAACGCCGCGCTCACCCTGCTGTGGCAGAACAGGAAACGAATCATCGAGGCGTGCGATACCCTCCGCGAGAACGGGATAGACATGCGGGATGAGGAGTTCCAGCGACGTGTTCACGCTGACATCCACAACTACGTGGCGAGTGCGTACTCGTTCGAGATAATCCGGAAGAACGTCGAGTCAAATCTTCCTACTGATGGCCCGGTTGTTGATGCTGTCAGTTTGTACGAGGAGGAGAAGAAGGTCGTTATGGGACTGCGGGTGTATGCGCAGAAGCAGTTCACTATCCCATTCTCCTACGCGACTTTTGCGGGCGAGGGTGTTGATAAATACGAGACCACTATCGGAGTGCAGTTAGAGGAGGTGAACGTTATCGAGTCTGATGTGGAGTGGTCGCCGCCGGATGGGTATCGAAAGGGTGCGGATCACCACTATGGGGATGTTGAGGGAGAGTACATCAACGTTGAGCGGCGAGTTAATCTGCACTACGAAGCAGCCGAGGAGATGGTGGGGGCGATTGCCGAATATGGGGAGGAGGTTCACGCGGATGAGCTTGAGGACTATCGGGAGTCCACTCGTTTTGATGCTGGTCGGAGGTAGGGGACACTTGGTTGGTTGTGTTACCAGGTTCAAGAGAGCAGTTGTTACTTGAGAACCGGGGGACTGTCGTGCAACAAACACCATCCGACATCCTCTGTTTTGGCGCAACTCGAGAGGTCGCGCCAGCCGGTCGATTGGGCATCCACAAGGCCGTCATATTTGCACTGTTGATGCTGCTGTCTCTCGTAGCGCCCTATGGCAGCTACACCTGCAACAGCGGGGCCTTGGGGTCAGTTGAAGCGGGAAGCAGCGATTGGACAGAAGTCAGTACTTGGAACATCACCGACGACATTTATGGGCCGTACTTCACTGGTCGTCGTTGTTCTTGATTAGCGCTTCGACGTGTTCAATTGTCGCTGAGTACTGTGCTTCGGATGTTTTTCTGTGGCTGAGTTATTATGTTGGTTCTGTTTTGTTGTTCCAGATTGGAGAGAGAGTCTGGGTTTGTTCTGCTGTGCGGTACTTTTCTTTGATGCGCCCGATCACGGTTCCGACGTGGGATTCGCTGACCCCAAGGAGGCTGGCGATTGCTTTGTGGGAGTGACCGCTATATTTGTACACGTACACCATGACTTCTTGTTCTGAGAGTGTGGTGTGTTCGTGCACGTAGCTGAGAAAGCAGTCCAGGCAGAGGTGGTCGGAGCGGTTTTCGGCGATCCAGGTTGTGTTTGTTTTGCACACTGGAATGTATTCCACATCGTGTGGGCCGAGACCGCATGCATCGCATAGTGCGTCGATTTGTCTTGATTCAACCATCTACATCAACGTTATATGTTGCACAGGTTTAAATAGGTTGTGCAACAGTTTTCAATAAACAACCAACACTTTTAACTAATCGCGAGGTACAGTTGTATATGCACCACGCATACACTACGAGTGATGCGTATTATACGCCTCACACTTTGGTTCGCGTGAGTGCTGGAGGACTCCCGATGACAAAGCGATTATCGATAAACATGCAGAAAGGAGGTGTCGGCAAGTCGACCACGGCGATGAACCTCGCCGGCGCGATCGCCGACCTCGACCACTCGGTACTGCTCGTTGACGCTGATCCGCAAGGACACACCACCAAAGCACTCGGACACGAGACGGCGTACTTGCGCGATGGTGCGTCGATGTACGACGTGATGCTCGACGTCGACAAATTCGCGCAAGTCGACGGGTTCATCGAATCGACCAATGAGGATGGCATCGACATCCTGCCCGCGCACATCGACATGTTCCAGCTCGAGCGCGAACTGTACTTCCAAGGCAGGACAGAGGAGCGCCTCGGCATGGTGCTCGACGAACTGAATACGGAGCACGATGCGATCGTGATGGACTCACCACCGAATCTCGGCCCGCTCACCGATAACACAATCCTCGCGGCGCGCAATGTCCTGTTTCCGGCGCAAGCCCAACAGTCCAGTCGCAGCGCCTTGGAGATGCTCTTCGACGAAGTCGAGACCCTGGAGGCAGAATTCGGCGTTAACGTGCGGATGCTCGGCGCGGTCGTCAATCAAATCAGTCGCGATGGCATGGCCGAAGAGATGCTTGAGTGGTACCGGTCGCAGTTCGGCGAGTACATCTATACGGTGCCCGACCGTGTCGCCTTGCGGTATGCGTGGGAAGACGGTACGACCATCTACGGCTACGAGCCGGAACGCTACGAGGAAGACGCCGTTGAGCAGCTGCGCGACACCTATCGCGAGCTCGCGAGAATGGGGCTTGAGCAGGCCGCAGACGTGGAGGTGGCGGTCGATGTCTAACGACACCGACAACGGTGAGGACGCCGAGTTGAAAGACCGGCAGAATGCGCTCAGCGAACGCTTCGCGAAGCATCGCGACCCCAACCCCACCGACACGACTGACACATCTGATGCGAGTGACGCGGATGACACGGATGAGGCGGGTAATGCGGGTGGGTCGAGTGGGTCGGTACGTGACCGGCCACAGACAGCGATGTACCTACCAGAAGAGTTACGCGAGCGCCTGCTCGATACCTACGAGAAGTTGGATGCGCGCAGTAAGCTCGACGGCGACGGAGCTATCGAGAAGCACCGACACTTCTACGAAGGCTTGGTAGAGTGTGCGCTCGACAGCGACGACCTCGAGGAATACGTGCGCGACAAGCGCGACGGGCGGCGCTAGTCGGCTGGTTCTCCAGACTTCCTCCGGTGGGAGTTGGTGGCTTTCGTCGCGCCGCTCGTTTCAGAAGGCACGGCAGTCCTGTTGGAGGGCCTCTGCGCTGATAGTCGAGCAGTAGCTGGCGTACTTGATGGCCTGACGGTCAGTCGTTGAGTCCGCCCGGTAGCGCTTCAGAATGAGTATCACCCACGGTGTACTGTCTAATTCAGGGTAATGCGACCGATGGAGGCTAACTGGTTGATTAACACTGAACACCCATCTGTGTACATAGAGGGCAACCATTAAGTGGTGGGTCTGAGTGCGTATGAAACGAAGCCAATGTCTGAAGAACGAGAGCGGGCGAGCATTACGCTGCCCACGTCGCTAAAAGAAAAGCTCAGGGAGGATGGAAACATGTCTGAGACGATTGAGGAGGCGCTCGAACGATACTTTGAGACGTCGACTATCCACTATGTGAATACAAACGCGCAGTACGTGCCTGGAGATGGGACGAAGATCTACTCCAATGGAGTCGTCGCGACTTACGGTGACGAACGGTTTGGAGAATCTCTCCGCGAACTAGAGCCAGGTGATGGTGTCGTCTCGTACGTGAGTGACTCTTCAGTCAAGTACGACGGTGGGGCACGGGCCTTTGGCGTCGTGCAGGCTTCGTGGAGCGGCTCAAGAGTTCCTGCTGAGGAGAACCTGTACAATCCTGGGGAGGAGGAGTTTCGAGAGTACCACGTACCGGTGAAGTGGCTTGGGGTGCTCGGAGAGGAATCAACGGTCAGTCCGGAAGACATCCGCACCATTACGGGGCGAAAAACACCGCAGCGAACGCTGGAGACCCCCGGAGATGAGTATCAGCACGGAATGCAACTGCTCGGGGAGGTCATCCTCGGGCGGACGATTCTTGCTGACCTGTTCCGAATCGAGTGAACACTGTCAAACAGATTAAATATATGTCATCCAGACCAACTTATCCGCCTGAAGAACAAATCGTAATTGAGAGCGCCGCCCTGACCGCACGGACTCAGTTCTTCCACCACTGCCCCGGCTCAGCGCTTCCCATACGCGATATTCCCGGTCGTGGGAAGACCGAACCGAACATCGAGTACGGCGCTGAGCGAGGCCTGAACACCGATGATGAGATCATCGCCGCAGAGAACTATCACCACAGCTGCGTGCCACAAGCTATCGCATCATTCCTCACCTCCAATGAGCAGTTCCTTGTACTCATCACGAACCCCGACCAGCTGTCTGGCGGAAAGCAGATTGTTGGGTACATTGAGAAGAGAGACTACCTGGATATGGGCGACCGATACGCGGTGACTGGCCCCGTGAAGCTGTACGACCTCGCAGATGCAATCCCGGTGAAAGAGGTCGGAGTTAACCCCCGCAGTGAGGCGAAACTCGGAGAAGCCGAAATGGAGACTATCTTCGATCACTTTGCCGGTTGTGAGGAGGTAACTGAGGAATGTCTTGAGGAAACGCTCCGGCTCAAAGAGAAGTATTCAGATACACCATCTACTGATGGTTGTGGATGCAGTTCTGACTCCGGCTTCGTCGAAGACGATACTAGCGGTTGTTGAGCTGGGGTGACTCTGTGCACGTGAAACATGTCTTCACTCTTTCGCGCCAGTTTTCCAAACACACGAAGTAGCGACTTTAGCCGTCAGCGACCGCTAAAAGGTATTGTGGACAACTCAGAGACGGTCAGGTACCGCTGTTGAGACGAGCTAGTACTAGACTGGGTAATCAATCTAACTTATCAGTGTACACTGTTCAGTTTTCCTGTGGAAACGACATACGAGGATCTTGGGGAAGATGGTCGATATGAGATTATTGTCCGTGTTCGTGGTTACTCGCGGGCAACAATAGAAAACCGTGCGTTTGAGTTGAGCGTAGAAGATTCCAATGGGACGCGGTTCCCGTTTATTGTCTGGGAGAAATCAAAGGAGGGCAGGAACTATAACTGGCAGGAAGGATGCTGGTATCGCCTCAGTGGAGTTTCGGTGAACGAGTGGCCGTCCGGGAAAGTGATTCATGGAACCTCCGCTCTCAGAATCAAAAATCTCGGAACCCGACAGGGTAGAGATCGAATCGATCTTCTCTATATGACCGACAGTCATCTCGGGAAGACCACTCACAGCTACAACGGACAAACCTGGTCAGTATCACCCGACGAGGGATTCGAGGCTGCAATTGAATACGCGATTCAGAAGAACGTAAGCGCAGTTGTTCATGGGGGTGATCTGTTTCACAACCCCGGGAGCGGGATTAATGAGAAAGAGATCGCCGTTTGTCGTGAAAATTTGACTAAGTTAGCGGAACATGGTATTCCGCTCTATTTCATTTACGGGAATCATGAACGTCAAGCTGGCCGTCGGATCATGGAAAGATTTGTCGATGATGGACTGGCAGTACATCTGGGCCCCCGTTACGAAGTAATCGGAGACGCAATCGCCCTCTATGGTATCGACTACCGATCAAACTGGGATGATTTTGTTCTTGACCTTGAAGGTACGACAAAGAGTCTACCAACCATCCTCTGCATCCACCAATCTTTAGCACCATTTACAGCTAGTAACAATCCCGAGTATTCACTCAGTAGGCTTCAGGAAGACTCGAATGTCCCATTTGATCTGGTACTAGTCGGGCATACTCACTCCCGTTCAGAGCATCAGCTTGGCGAGTGCCGAGGACTGTCTGGAGGAGCAACGGCACGAGTTGGTGAAACCAAAGATCAGCTTCCACCGAGCGTCGAGTTAGTCTCCATAGAAGGGGAACAAACGACGTTTCAGCGGAAATATCTCTGATCCAGATCGTGATCTAAGGCCATGATTCACCACTCTGAATCAAGGTCGACTATTGAGCCACAAGGCAAGCCCGAATTCGATGAACCACGCGTTCTCCAATTTCGTGTTTGTACACAAACGCGCAATCCGTAGCGGTGGATGAGAGTGAACCAGCCGTTTTCGGATGTTTGAGTCGAATAGTATAGTTGGTGACAAGTGTTATATTGCACGAAAGTCTAGACAAACACGAAAGATGAGAACAGAACGTAACAAAGACGGCACTTACAACGTCTGGATGAGTCGTACCGAATACAACGAGATCCCTCGGCAAGCCGACACCCGGATGCAAGAAATCGCATTGCGATTGATGGGAGATTGCGGACTGCGGGTCGAGGAAACGCTCCACGTCTCTCCCGAAGATATCAGTCGAAAGAAGGATGGCCGGAGCCACGAACTGGAGGTGACGAAGGGGAAAGACACGACTGGCGAGTACGATGGTGGCAAACAACGAGAGACTTGGATGCCCGTTGATCTTGAACGTCAAATCCACCGCTACGTTCGAGAAGAAGGCATCGAAAACAACGAACCCCTGATTCCGCGATCGAAGAAGACTGTCCAGAACTGGGTTAAAAATGCAGCTGGCCGTGCAGCGGAAGAGACCAGCGACACAGACTACGAACGTACATCGAGCCATGACCTCAGACGCTGCTGGGCACAACACCTTTTGGTCGAAGAAGGCGTCTCACCACGTATTGTAATGGTTCTCGGCGGATGGAGCAGCTACGATGCGATAGAACCCTACTTGACTGCTCCTACCGAGGACAACATCATCGAATCGATGTCGAACGTCACGCTGTAACGATTCTATCAGTACTGACTCCAATAGTTACTGAACTGCGAATTCAATTACTAAAAACCTCAAATCCCCAGCAATAACTTCGTCGGCACCCTCATTTGATTCTAAGTCAAAATCCACATCGACATCCTCTTCGACTGAATACTCCTCTGCGTGTGCATTCTCTGCGCAAATTTCCAGAGCGTCCAATCGATCTTCATAGACACCTAGGACTGGGAAAATGTTCTCCAAGCCTTCCTGTACAACAACATAAACACAATCTCTGTGCATAATACGTACTGTTACGGGCTTTATACATCAACTCTTTCTCCTACCCTGGTAGCGAACGTCCGATGATTTACAGAGGTAATGTGAGACAGTAATTCTCGACTTCCGGGGCAATCGAGATGACCTGCTCACGACGTCGAAGTTCTTTACGCCGCGTTTCTATTCGGTCTTCGAGCTGTTCGAGACGCTCCTGTTGGCCACGGATCGCGATGTCCATATCAGAGCCAGCATCGGCTTTTCGTTCGTATTCCTCAATGAAAGACTCAATTCGCTCGCGCTCTGCTTGTGCATATTCGTCTAGGTTCTCCAGTTCGCGGGCGGTTTCCTTGTGCCGCTTGTTCCGAAGAGTATCCTTGATTTCGTCGACCCGCACACTCACGTAGCGGTCAGCAGCAGTTCGGAGTTCGTTTTGAGCGTCGAGAATCGTTCGAAGATCGTCTACATCGGGCTTTGCTGTAACAGTGTCGCCTTCGACGATACGCTCTCCGAGGGCCTGTTGAGCGTCCTTTTGTTCGGCATCTACGAAGACTGGGATCGTACCCTCTCGAATCACATCGCCGGTGCCGTCCTCAAATGCCACCCGGTAGTTGTAGGTGATGCCCGGTGTGTCGACGAACGGGAGCAGCTTGAGGCCGACCTCACCGCGCTCATCCTCCAACACGCGTGTCATGAGTCGCTGAAGAACGTCACTATCAGGAGCGAGGTAGGTGATGTCCTCATGCTCCATTGCAAAGTCTCGGTCGAAGGTAAACGGCCCAAACGTCGCATCTTGGCCGGGCGAGTTGATCCCCTCTGGTAATTCAGCCTGATAGAGATTGGTGCCACGCTTCTCGAATTCGCCGCCGAATGCCCCAACTGCTCGTTCAAAGAATTCGCGGATATCACCTTCACTCCCGTAGACGTCCTCCGACTCATCAACGACCTCCTGAATCTGTCGGCGACTCTCCGCGTCGAACGTGCTCGTGTCGACAAGACTGCGCTCGTACCACTCCTCAAGTGTCCGCTGCCGTTCCTCGATCAGTTCTTCGAGTTCCGCTTTGGTGGCACTCGGTGGTTCGTCATTTTCGATGGACTCCATAATAATTGAGTCCACGTCGATGTCGTCGAGTATGCCAAGCACGTCCGCCGTGTTTCCGAGTTGGGAGCGAATCTCTTCGACCTTGGTTTGAAGCATCTCGAAGATCTCGCTTTCGCGAGTGTCGTCGAAGAGGAAGTTCCAGACTTTGACCTCCTTGTCCTGTCCGTAGCGGTGGATTCGCCCGATCCGTTGTTCGAGCCGGTTTGGGTTCCATGGTAGCTCGTAGTTTGCCATAATGTGGCAGCTGTGCTGGAGGTCAATCCCTTCACTTGCTGCGTCGGTCGCGAACAGGAGTCGCGACTGGCCGTGATTGAACTCGTCCTCGATCCGGGCCCGCTCTTCCTTGTCGACATCACCGTGAATCACAAGAATCTCGTCGGCCCACGGCTCATCTTGTACAAACTCGAGGAGGTAGTCGAGCGTATCTCGGTACTCCGTGAACAACAGGAGTTTCTCGTCCGGCTGTTCCTCGAGGAGCTGGGAGATGAACCTTCTGACCTTCTGCGCCTTGGAGTCGACCGGTAAATCCTCCGCCAGCGAAACAAGATCGCGAAGGGTATTGATCTCCTCTTGGAGTTGTTCGTCGTTACTGATGACGGTCAGACCAGCGATTTCGTCTTCCGCATGTTGCTTGTCATCCTCATCTAAATCCTCTCCCTCAAGGTAGGCTCGTGCCTCCTCTGAAAGTCCATCTGTCGCCGCCTCTTCGTCCAGGAGATCATCCAGTCGTCGACGAAGAGTCGCGTGAATCGCACCGACGCTGCTCACTAGCCGTTTCTGCATGAGGGCCATTGCGAACCCGACCGCGGGTTCATTCAACTTCTCCGAACGGTTGTACACGTTCTTGACGTAGTCGGTAACTGCACGGTAGAATTGGCGCTCGTCGTGGGTCATCGACACCGAGACCGAGTCGACCTCCCGGTCGGGAAAGACACGTTCACCTCCTTCGTCGTAGATGTCGGTCTTCCCGCGACGTATCATCACACGATCGACCGTTTCCTGAGAGAGTTCGCGATTCTCGGCGACGAGAAAAGGATCTATGTACTCGACGAGCGAACGGAAGGCCTCGCCCTTCCCGTCATGCGGTGTCGCGCTGAGAAGCAGCAACGAGTCAGACTTTCCTGTGACGGTATCAATCATCTTTGCCGTCTTGCTCGGCGAGTCGCCTCGTTTTGCGGCCTTGTGTGCCTCATCGACCACGACAACGTCCCAGAACGCGTCGCGAAGGGCTGGACGGAACTCGTCCTGTCGCAGGAAGGCCATACTGGTGACGAGCTGTTGCTGGTCTTGGTTCCATATGTTGGCCTCCTCACCGAGTCTTCGTCGTTCCCCTTCGACCCACGCTCGGTCGGCGACAGTGAGATCGATGTCGAAGAATCGATCCATATCCCGAATCCACTTCTTTTGGAGGTGAGCAGGGACGACGAACAGGACACGGTCTGCGCGATTGCGAGCGGAGAGTTCCTTGAGGATGAGTCCCGCCTCAATCGTTTTCCCGAGCCCGACGTCGTCACCGATGAGTGCTCGTTGTCGAAGCTTCTGCATTACCCAATTCACGCACGACAACTGGTAGGGCTCTAATCGGACGAGCGAGTTCGAGATGCTCAGGAGTTGCCCCTGCTCGTGAGCGAGTTTGAGTTTCGTCGCCTGTGTGTGCAGATCGAACCACTGCGCTGAGACCGCATCATGGTCAGGATGAAGACTATCGAGTTGGTGGTCAAGAAGTCTTTCAAGCCCATCCTGAGTGGGTTCTATCTTGACATCGTCGAGACAGACTGTTTTGACGCCTTTCCCTTCGATATAGGCTCGTAGGTATTCGATATTTCCCACAGTCCGAGTCCGAATGACCTCTGCGGGTGTATCATTGAGAATCACCCGCTGTCCGGGAGAAAATTGTGTAGAGCCCGTCATTAACTGATAGTGATTGCAACGGCTGACGCCGTCTTGAATGTTGGTGAGTCTTGATCAGTAGCTTCGATCAATATCGATCTGTAGCGTCTCACCGCTCTCAGCTGGTGGCCGGTAGCTGTCGTAGATTTATGTCAGTTCGTTCCAATTGGAGAGCAATGGCGACAAGCGGAGATCTAGAGGAGCGGTTTCGTGAGCTCCGAACCTCGCTCGACGCCCTGCCAGACGTGGCTGAGCCGCCAAAATCGACGCTCCGGATTCTCGGATCTGCGAGATCGGAGCAGACGTGGAATACTTTCTTGGCGTATCTCCTCGATCCCGATCAGCCACATGGCTTCGGGATCGATCTCCTAACGAGTTTTTTGGACAGGGTACAACAGGAGGCCGATCCCTCATTCGAGTACTACCACCGTCACCTCGAAAATATCGAGGTGGAGACCGAAGTCACGTCACCCGATACTAATCGCCCCGACGTGGTGCTCCGCGTTCCAGGAGACTGGTTCCTGTGTATCGAATCAAAGGTTGACTCGACAGAAGGCAACCAACAGACGGCCCGATATGTCGAAGACACTCATATCGGAAACGAGGAAAAAGCGACGTACTCCGACGACGGACACCACTACGTGTTCCTCTCAAAAAAATACGCTCCAGACTCCAACGCGGGAGAGTTCGGCGACCTGTATTGGCGGCACGTCGTCGAGAGTTTCGAGACGGTAATCGAACGCTCACACGGACGCTATCCAGAACGGAGCGTCAGCCAACTACGGGAGTTCATATCGACGATAACTCAGGTGACCAACATGGAAGACGACGATTTCACCGAGATACAGAAAGAGAAAATCCAGTTGCTGGGGGAGTACCGAGACGACATCGATACGCTTCTCGATGCCGCAGAATCTCTTCGAGAGAGAGCAATCGAAGACTGGCCAGAACTGTTCAAAAGTCATGTGGACGAGGAGCTATGGACGGATGAGTGGCACACTCGCCCCGATCACGGAAAGTGGGGTTGTCTGTTCAAAGACGGCTGGTACCTAGACGATGATAACCTCGAACCCACGATAGATCGCACGGATACTCACGGCCAGACTGGGTTCCGGTTACACTTTGTTCATCTCATTCGGAACAAGGAGTCGTTCAGCCACGGGGAACTCACGTTCATACTCCGTACTCCGACGAGAGTGGAGTTACGGGACGAGTTCAACCACCTCTACAACACCGATAGGTGGCAGGATCGCCTCGATCCGATTCTCGATGATGCTGGTATTACGAACAAGGGTCAAAAGAAGGACTATACGCAGAAAACGTACGATGTCGACCAGTCAAATCTCCCGGAGAGTTACTTCGAGACGCTCGCAACAGCATTCGCGGAGCATCAACCGCTCGCGGATATCGTCGACGAAATCGTCGCCGAGGCCACAGAGAACGTCCGCGGGGACTGAGCGCGTCTAGTTACCGACGCTAGTGGTGTTCACCCCTGCGTGATGCTGATGAAGTCGAGCACGAACTCCTGCGGGAGTAGCCCACCGTGATAGAACCGCGCGTCGCCAAGACCTTGCTTCCTGAACCGCTTGAGTGGACTCGCGAGGACGCTGATGTTGGCGTCTAGATATCCTAGTCGGGTGCTAGCATCAAGCAGTACACCGGGGGAGTCTTCGTCTACGTCCTCACCGGCAATCCACCGTCGACC
Source organism: Halosolutus sp. YCN4 (assembly GCF_059736495.1). NCBI lineage: Archaea > Methanobacteriati > Methanobacteriota > Halobacteria > Halobacteriales > Natrialbaceae > Halosolutus > Halosolutus sp. YCN4. The sequence continues at coordinate 597,100 of NZ_JCASSM010000001.1, forward strand.
GGAATCCGACGCTTCGCCCGGGCGCGAGATCTTTTCTGGGGATGCGCCGTCCGGGAGGAGGACGAAGCCGTGGTCGGTCAGCACGTAGGCCTGATCCCACTCACCCTGTTCGAGTTTCGTGCCGATGAACTCCGCGAGCGAGTCGACACGTTGGGCCAGCAGTTCCTCAAGATCGCTGAGTTCCTTCTCGCCCATGTCGTCGAGGTCGTTTTTAAAGTAGGCGACACGTGTAGACTGCCAGCCGTCGTCCTGCTCGCGAGTGACCGTCCAGCCATCACCGTTCAGTAGTGACTCGCGACGGTTGTTCGTCACGCGGCGGTTGTTACGCAGCGGTTGTAACTCACCGTCAACCAGCGAGACGTCGAACATCTGGATCTCCCCTGGCGTGAGTGCGGCCTTCCCGAACTCAGTCTCCGAGGGAAGCGTCCCGAGCCAGATGTCTTCATCGATGGCGAACTCGGGAGCATCGGACGAAAGTGTGGCCACATAGTTGCGCAACTCGTCCGCGAGCCGGCGAGCGAGGTCGAGTCGAAGGGCGTCAATGACGAACAGTGCTACTGTCTGCCCGCTCTCGAGGCCAGCGGATTCCTTGGTGAAGAACTGGTAGGCGTGATCCTCGTCGACGAAGGGAGCGCCCGCCTCGACAGTCTCCGTGACGAGGTCGCCGAGGTCTTCCAGGTACTCGACGTACTCCGATTGGAGCTGCGTGCGGAGCTCGTCAAGCGTGCTTGTCGCAGGGTGGTCGTCGGGAAGGTCGGTCTCGGGCTCGCCGGAAACGACCAAGTTGAGAACCGCGTTGTCTATCTGCCACGTGCCGTCGTCCGCGTCGGCGTACAGCGAGACGACGTCGTCGGTCGCGCTCTCGTCCCACGTCTCGAGCTGGTGCGCAAGACGGGCGATCTCTGTGGCCTGCTCCCACGTCTGTGTCCACGGGCTATCCAGGCCGAAGGCTCCTCGATAGTTTCCGCGGAAGTCCTCGCTCCCGAGGAGGGCGTCGTACCGCTCCTCGGCTCGCTCAAGACACTCCTCGTAGTCGCCGGCTTCGAAGGATGCGTGCCACTCCTTCCAGAGGCGCCGTTCGAGCGCGCCGTCGACGATACAGTCCGCGAGTTCCCACGGGTCATTGACGTCCGCGATCACCTCAGGCCACATCGCCTCGCCGAGGTAACGATCGGCGATCAGGCCGGACGATGTGGTGTTGTTCAGCACCGACTTGAGTTCGGGAAGGCCGTGAGCGCCGGCTGTTTCGGCACGGAACTCGCTCGGGAAGCGTTCGGCGTCGGCTCCGGCGTGAATCAGCCACTCCGCGACAGCCCAGCGCCGCGTCGCCGCGACGATGCCCACTGGTTCGTCCTCCTTGGCGACGGCGTCGACGCCCTCACTGGTGAGCAAGTCCGTCATCTGCTCGATAGTGTCGGAGCTGTTGTCGATGTCTCCCCAGCCGTTCTCCAGCACGAATGCGACCGGGTCGGTGTAGCCGCCGGTGACGATCTGCGTGCGGAGCTGTTCGAGCGTCGGCAGTTGGCCGCCGGTGAGTTGGTCGTGGAGTATCCGTGCGATCTCGCGGCGCTTCGCGGGGTCGTCCGACTGCGTCGTAGTTTTCAGTTCCCACGCATCGAGTTGTCCGCGCTCGAAGGCGTGTACGGTGAGGTCTTCGATGCTCATCTCGACCTCGGCGCCCGTGTGCTCCACATCGCGGAACCAGTCGTACTCTCCCTCGGCGTCTTCGGGGTCTTTGACGTGTGGGACGTACCAAACCTGTTCGCCGTCGACTGGATTGGCACGGAGTTCCAGTGGGGTCTCATCGGCGACTTTCAGCTCGACGCCGAGGTCGGCGCAGGCCTGTTCGATGATGTCTTCGAGGTAGTTTCCGTCATCCCACCAGAGGACGATCGGGTCTGATGACTCGGCGCGGTCGAACTTGGTTCGGATAGTGTCTTTCGCGGCGTCCGGAAGTGATTTGCTCGCTTGCATGATTCAGAGCACCCTGTCCTCGACGATCTCGGGAACGACGCTCTTCTCCGCGAGCGGTGTAATGTTGATCGCGACGCCGTGCTTGTGGTTCGGCTGGTAGCCTGCGGTCGTCACCTCTGAGAGCGCCCGATCCTCCCAGTCGGCAGGGATATCTGCGGCGACCTCGTCGCAGTCTTCAGAAATCTCCGCGGCCAGTTGCCTGTAATCGTCAACGTTGGAAGCGAGTTCTGAGAGCAGCCGTTGGCGTTCAGAAACTCCTGCATCCCCAATCTGGGCTTGGCCAACGTCTTCGAACTGCTCGAAGTAGTACGTCATGAACAGAATCCCGTTGCTCGCGTAGTGAGAGGAACCAGTCAGGTCGTCGTAGTACTCGAAGAGATCGTAGAGATGAGCCTCGACGGGCTCGGTGCCGTCCTCGGCATAGGCCTCGAACCCAGCCTGTAGATCGTCGAGTGCATCGATCCACTCGTTTTGGTTCTTCTGAACAGTCTCGTAGAACGAGGGGCTGAACAGGTCTTCCATATCCACGTCCTCCAGATCGGCGAGTGTTTCGAGAGTGTCCAGCCGTGACGCTGTCCGCTCTCGGAACTCCGCCACACGTTCGGCTGCCTTGGCGGCGCGTTCCTGATTCTCGTCGGGCCACTCACGAGGGTTGGACTCGGCAAGTTCGCCCAGCTGTTCTTCAAACACACTGAGCTGTTCGAGGCCGCTCTCGCACCGTTCGTACTCCTCGGCGGCGTCGGCTCGCTCCGAGGTAGAAAGCGATTCATCGTTACGACGGCTGTTTGCTGCCGCTTGTCGTTCGCGGAGGTGCGTCCGTCGTGGCTCGAGGTACTGGTTCTGTAGGCGGTCGAAGATGCTTGTGTCTAACTGATGGTAGTCGACGAGGCAGCCGAAGCCCTCGCCCTTGGCGTCAGATACGAGCCATTCAGTCGATAACCGCCAGAGGATTGGTGTTCGGTCGAACTTCGAGACATGGTACTCGAACAGGTCGTCTTCGAGCCACGCTCGAAGGTTCGGGTATGCTTCATCACCTGCGCTCCGGTTTCCGAGTACCTTGTCGGCTTCCGCGAGGCGGTCAGTTGCGTGGTCGCCCCAGACGCGTTCGAACTCCGCCTCGATCTTGGTGAGGAGGCCGTCTTTACCGTCGACATCGGAGAGGGGGATGATGCCGTCGTCGGCGTCGTCGATAGCGCGGAGCGTGAAGTGGAGAAGGAGGTCTTTGACCTGTTCAGGAAAGTCGTCGGAAGGTTCTGTGATCGATTCTGGATTGTGCTCCTTGCGCTCACGTGGATCTTCGTTTGTACGTAGAGAGATTTCCTGAAGAACGATCTCTCGATTCTGGTCGGAGATGTTGAACTGGTCAAAAACGGCTTCATCAATAGTGTCAGCACATGATTGGAGGTTATCTTCAACTTGTTCGAGGTGTTTTGCAGCTATAGTCCCCAATTTCGACAGAGAGCTACCATTTTTGGCGGAGAATTCAGCCTGATCAAGCTCCAACTCCTCTCGAAGTCCTTTGTGGGGGTGTTCAAATTTCTTGGACGGAGTTTCTTTTCCAAGAACGCCCAGTAAGACCGGACACTCGTAGTAGGGTGATGCAAAATCATACCGTCTTTTAGAGATCAGATGGCCTACAATCTCGCGCGATAGACTCTCAAGTTTGGTGTTGCTCCCTAGTTCATCACGCCATGGAAGTTTCGAGACATACCCGACCTCCCATTGACGGTCTGGAGTTTGACAAACCATAAGGTAAGTCACAAGATTGCTGTTTGTGTACGAGAGAACATTCCAGGGGTTACGAGAAGGAATATATGCACAACCTGCACGGCCAAATATTGATTCGGGATGCAAATACCCGAATCTCCGGCCACTTTCTTTCATATATGTATATGTGAGTGCCTCTTTGAAGAAATACTGTGTATTCTGCGGTCTAGAACCCTCATACCTGCGTATTTCTTCTCCACTATCACCCCATCCAACTGTGAGGTTTACTTGCGGGAGAATCCAAGCGTCTTCGCCTCCTTTGGCAAAGGGTTTCCAATGAGTGTAACTGCCGACCTCCCAAAATTTCCTTACAAATCGGTCGTTATTACCCGTTATCAAGCCTTGCTTTGCGTCACCCAAGCTCTTCTTGCCCTCCAACCTCCCATTATCTGCGTCAAGAACAGTTTCTGAATCATATAGAGATCTAATTTGTGGGGGTGCCCAGTATGAGATCGGACTACCGGGGATTTTGGCAAACTCTGACAAAGGACGGGAAAAGTGGCGTTCTATATTGTCATCACCCGACCCAAACGCTGTATTTAGGAATGTTCCCTCCTTCCTGTGAGAGCTCACATCGTGAAGTCGGAAGAACGTACCCGTTGATTCCTGAGCGGCATAATTGCCTACCCGGACAACTGTGCCTGCGGTTCGGACGGTTGCATTATCAAGTACGTCGTTGCCGTATTCAGCCAAGAAATCAAAAGAACCCTGCGCTCCAATGAAATCTTCCCTGAATTCTTCAAAGGAGCTTTTGAACATAAATGTCCGTGGGACAATCATACTCACCCTTCCTTTTTGTTTAGTAACCCGATTGCAAGCTTCAAAGAAATTGATATAATACTCTGCGGCGTATTTATAGTGGTCTCGTACATAGTCTCGCACATCCGGCGGCATTCTTCCACTTGCCCCATACGGCGGGTTCATCAGCGAAACGTCGTACTCCTGTGTCAATACCACCAGTAGATTCAGGAAGCTCTTGAGGTTCTGTTCACCGAACGAATCACTCGTCCGCTCGTCGACTGCCTCCCGGAGTGCCTTCAGGAATGAGTTCAGCGACTGGTGCGTCCCGTCGCCCCAATCCGAGAGGCCGGACTGTCCGCTCTCGAACACGTCCTCAAGTGTCCCACTTACGTCTAGCAAGCTCCCGAGAGCCTCCGTATGCTGAAATGTGTCGATTATCTCGTCGAGCGCGTCACGCAGGTCAGTCCCTTCACCTGTGATATCATCCAGCACTTCTGCGCCTTCTTCAACCTCTGCCACGCGGGCGTCCGCGCAGACGATGTCGACATTGGGCATCTCAAAGTAGCCGTCTTCCTCCTCGGCGCGCGTCCGAGCTTTCAGATACAAATTGAACGCCGAGAGCTGACACGAGCGAAGGTCGATGTCGACGCCGTAGAGGTTGTGCTCCAGCACCTTCGCCGGGATTTCGGCGCGGTCGAGATCGGTCTCGGCCCACCAGATGCGCTCCAGCACGTCGAACGCGTAGAGCAGGAAGTGCCCACTCCCACAGGCCGGGTCGATAACCCGCAGTTCCGAGGGGTGGTCGAACTCCGGCGCGTCGCCAACCTCCTCATCCGGAATGAGGTACGTACAGAGTTCGGGAACGGTTGGACTGTCCTCAGGTGTAACCAATCGTTCCTTACGCTCCTCTGGGGAGATTGCCGCCGAATCCGGTACCGCTGACTCCTGTCCAGTGGCTTCGAGATAGAGCTTCCCGAGGGAGTTGTCCGTAAGCATCCGGACGACCCAGTGTGGCGTGTAGAATTGGTTCGCTGGGCCCACGTCCTCCGGTTCGAGCTTGTTCTTTGCGTCCAGGGCCTCAACGACTGGTTGATTGTAGTACTCGTAGACCCAACCCAGCACGTCGTCGGCCCGCCAGACCTCGTCAGAAACCTCGTCGAGCATCCCACAGAGGTCTTCGAATGTGTCATCGTCGGGGTCGATCTGGCTGTAGGTAGTTGAGCGGTCGAAGAGAATCTCGATTTCCTCGGCCAGATCGTCGCACGCGTTCCGGTAGGCTTCGAGGACAGCTTCCTCCTCGAGCATGAACTCCTCGGTGACTAGCCGGTCTGCCGCTGGCGTGAGTCCATCCTCACGGAAGGCCGTGACTTCGTTGTCGACGAAGTCCCGAACCTCCATACAGCGGAGGGCGGCGAGTCGGTTGACGATGGTGTAGCCGACGCCAGTGATGTACTCCTCGTAGCTGCTCTTCCAGTTGTCGCCGTCGACGGCTTCGAGTTCGATAGCCTCGATGAGGTCTTCCTGATCCTCGCTCAGAGATGCGTCGTCGTCCGGCCTCTCGTCGAGATTGTACTCGTCCTCGAGCTGGTAGCGAACGTTCGCCTCGACACGGTCGCGCATCTCGGTGACCACGTCCTCGAGATGCTCGCGCTCTTCCTTGTCGAGTTGGGCCTTGCGGGGTTGGGTAGATTGTCCGTCCATGCGAAACTCAGTGATGTTTCAAGCAGAGCCATTGAGATGTCTTGAACATTGTCCATCAGTTGCCATTGCTGATACTCGAATTCTCGTGGTCAATCGCGAGAAAATAGTCTAACAGAGTGATACAAAAGTGATTTTGAGCAGGGGATAGAATCTTGCAAACCTAATGGGGCGCATTCCGAGTTGGGCCAAGGTAGTCCTCTTCTTGAGCTCCTATAGCCCGCTCTACATCATCATCGCACTTCGCGCCCACAACGCCGAGCTTTCTATTCTGGGACTCCAATTGGAACCAGTTGGTTTCGGGCCGGTCGAATTGTCCTACCTCTCCCTTGGCTCGCTACTCATCACAGTCGTTAGTGTGGCGTTCTTGGCCGTAATGATCCGGATGAACCGGACACGGCAGGGCCAGATGAGCGAGATCGAACACTATCGAAACCGGTCGGATATGTTCACGGAGTACCTGCTGGTCTATATCTTTCCCTTCATCGTGTTCGAGTTCTCGAATATGTTCGACGTGGCGGCGTTTCTAGTCCTATTCACAACCGTCGCAGCAATCGTAATCCGATCCAACCGTCTCTTCGTCAACCCCGTACTGATCGCCTTCCGGTATCGGGTCTACGAGGTCGAAACAGAGCACGACAGACGAATTCTCCTCACCAAAGAGCGGCTTGATGGTAATGAGATAACAATCAACACCGCAAGAATAAGTAGCGATGTCTATATCACTACAAGATAATGAGTACAGCGAGCGAAGACGACGCACGAGATCAGTTTGACGACCTGGTCGATTTTCTCCAACGGATCGAAGCGGTCGACACAAGTGAACTCGGGATCGATCTGCTGTTGGCTCGGCTTGACAAAGGAAGTGACGAGGAGTACGCCTACAACTTCGAGCGCATCTCGTTAGATCAAGAGATTCCCGAGGAACTGGAAGGACTGGTACGCGAGAAGGTCGAGAACAAGCAGTCCGCCCTCGAAAACGACAAGATCCGCTTTTCCGACTACAGCATAGAAAACCGTGATCGCGATCAGACGTTCGTCCAGTACGAACCCGCCGAAAACATCCCGCAGTTCGATAATTTTGAGCGCCTCCTCGAAGGACAACGATTCAGCCACACCACATATACTGAGCCACCGAAGCCGGAGTTTCAAGCGATCCGTATTCAAGACGGCGAGACGGGGGAGATGGCGATCGCCTTCTTGAATTATTCGCGAAGTCAAATCATGGGGCGGACGTCGTGGGCACGGATGAAGGTAGGGAGTGAAAAACATCGGAAGGTGGATGATTCTCTGATCTCCATCCCCGACCGCGTCGACGCCGTCTATTACGACGAGATGATGTACATCTTCGACCAATCGAGGTTCGAGAAAGTGTTTGACTATCTAGCCGAGTACGAGCGATGCGCTGACAACGTTATCGAGACCATCGAAGAGACAGATATTCCGTTCCACGACTTCGAGATGTTTAGCGAGGCGGTCTACGGCAACAACCGAGTCCTGCGGCTGATGTACAAAGTCCACGAACGCGGACTGTACGAGGACATGGATTCGACGGATGCGGCGTATATTCGTGAGAACTTCGATAGCGACGTGAAGTTCGAGGAGAACGGGGACGGAGAGATGGCCATCAAGATGGACGACAAACGAGACGTCTGGGCAGTTCTTCGATTCTTTAATGATGACCACCTCGACTCGCCTCTCACAGATGAACAGTACATTTCGCTATCCAAGCAGGATGCCGGGTGATTCAGTCAGAGTGGGGTGAGAACGCGTTGTCAGAACCGTTAGTGAACCCCAACGGTTCGAGACTCTACGCAGTTTCCTTCTGAAGTATTCTCCGGGCTTCTGACTCCAGCGCACCGAAATTCAGATCTTGATCTGATCGACAGGTAATTCGCACGCCGCTTCGACCACTACTCCGCATATCATCTTTAACTGCGACTGAATCGGCATAAATTCCGAGAGCTTCGGCGATCTCTCCAGCGTTCAGTGCCTCGGTATCGACATCGTACAGGTCGATATGGAACAACGTGCGTTTTGTTCGAATCGCGATACGACGCTTTCGGCCCTTATTGAAGGCGACGTAGTGTTTCTGACCCCATTCTGGCCCGTTCAGGAATTCGAGTTCCTGTAGTGCAGTCGTGACGTCTTCCAACAGGTCAGCAGTTTCCTCGTTGGAACGCTCGTTGAGGTGCCAACTCTGTCCGTCCTCCTTCCACGGCTCGTCAGAGGTGTCGGGACTCACATCGGTCACGGTGTGTTCTGGTGTCGGAATCGTCTGTTCTGCATCGAGATACAACCGGTCGTCGTCCTTGAGGAGTTGGAACTCGATAACGGAGATGTCAATCGACCTATCGCTGAGCCACCGGAGCACGATGTCCAGTCGCTCGCGGACGGACTCACCGACGAAGACGATTCGCTGATCCTGATTGAGCGTGTAGTCCTCGTTGCAGAACTCGTCGAGTACCTCGGTAAACGTAGTTTCTTCCTCGTAGAGCGTCTGTCCCCACGTCGTGGATTTGAACTTATTAAATTGGTCGCGAAGTTTGGAGTAATCCCAGTGTGAGGTGTACGCGGCATATTTGAGGCCCTGAAAATCGACTTTCGGTTTCAACGCGCCTCGTTTGAGTTCGATAGCAACCACATTGGCATCTCGGTCGATGGCGAGGAGATCGATCCCATCGCGGATCTGCTTCACAGAGACCTCCCGACCGATGAGCCGAAAGTCCTCCCCGAGGGTACTTTCTGGACTATTTATGATCCACTCTCGGAGATCGTCCTCACGAAATCCCTCATCTTTCAGGGAGACTGTTTCTAATGTGGAAACGTCTTCCTTATCCCCGACTCTGAGCATAGTGTCGAGATAGAATCACAGACGCACGATAATCTTTTACATTATGTCGAACTGAAGACGTATCGATAAGTGGCAGTCTTCATCGAGTATCCGTTTATGTCGTTCTAGAGAATTGTATCTCAGAAGAGCTAGCTATTCCGGATCGGTAGATTCCAGCAACTCGATGTCGTCCATCTCTGCTTGATCGGTGTACCCATACAGAAGACCCAAACTCCCGCCTGCAAGGCGTGTTGTCGCCGCTTCCATCCCTTCTCCCTGAACGTTCAACTGTGCCGCCTTTTCAGCACCCTCCATGATTGCTTCCGGATCAGCTTGGGTGACCCACTTGGCGTACTCTTCGGGAGCCATCGATTTTGCCATCTGGCTGGACATTCCGAGAATCGCCCCGACCGCTTTACCTTTCCCCTCGTCCTCATGAATCTCACCACCACGCGTCGCCATCGCGCTTGCGGTTGCCGCAAGCTGTTGGGGATCGATCTCGTCGAATATGGATGGCTGATCACTACTCTTGCGTGCGCCGATCGCGCTCGCAGCGAGTAACGTCCCGAACAGAGCGATATTCGTTCGGCTGACGTAGCTGATGACTGGTGCTGCTGCACCTGCTGTCTGAACGGCGAACTCGCCTACCTCCTCCGGGTCTGACTCTTTGATAGTCGTCTGTACCTCCTCGAGTCCCCTCTCCGCCTGTGTTCGGACTTTGTCGCTCTTCGATGCAACCTGTGTCCGGAGATCATCGGCACTCTGTGCGCTCGCGACTACGTCATTAATCGAGTGACTCTCGTCTTCGTACTCATCGATTAGCGATTTCAGATCTCTGACCAGATCGGCAGCATCGTCGGCTTCGCTGACGATCTCATCCGCCTCGTCACGAGCTGCTGGTGGAACCTTATCGAGGAGGTTCGCAATCGTCTTTTCGCTCGGTTCGTAGGTCTCGATCCCGTCGATTGTGTATCCCGCCTCATCAGAATCCACCGGTATTTCGCCGAAGGTGACGCCTGTTTCGGATGCAAGATACTCACCCAGTTCGTCGAAATCGTCCTGTTCGAGATTGTCGACAATAGGGATCTGCACAAATCCGAGTTCAGTCTCGAGGGCAATCTCCCACTTCGAAAACCTGGAGGCAATATCGGGTTTGATCCTGTCGACTTTCCTATAATTTGCTTCTTGGATTGTGCCGAGCGGGATCGATAGCGTCTGGTCGCCATCCGGGTTTCCGGCCACGCACAGCCAACGCTCATCGGTGACGACATGGAACACCTTGTAGCGTCGCGATCGGGACAAATTACTTGGGGAGATTGACCCGTACACTTCGGGTATCTTCTTCCGTCCACGGAAGATGAAGTGCGGCTGCTCGTAGCTTCGAAGATGAACAATAAGAGCACCGTCATTCAGCCGTGCATCCATTACTCCTCCCGTCTCCTTCCCAAGAAGATCGGAGGTTACGGAATGGTGTCTCGCATCGCGTATCTTTTTACGAAACTCTTCACCCTCGGAATTGGACATACCACACGATGTTATAGAACGTACATAAATATCATCGTGCTATGTAACGGCAGGATGTCAGTTGAGCGGCCCGATCATCATTACAGAGCCATCGGGTAGCTCGTCCATAGTTTCTCGAATCCGCTGCAACTGCTCGTCGACACCGCCAAGTAACTGTTCGGCCTCTTCGATCAGTTCACCCACGCGTTCCTCACTCGGCGGGCTGGTTCCCTCTACTGCATCGACGACCTCTTTGGTGAGATCGTGACCGGGATACTCGGATTGTAGTTCGCCGGCAAGCTCCTCAAGCCGCTCGTCGACCTCGAAGGGATTCTCCGCCTCATCAAGGAGATGCTCTGCCTCGTTGACGTTCGGCGGCTGCGACCGACTGAGCATCTCGTTCACCTTAGTTGTAGTCGGATGGTTCGGAAGCTCCTCCTCGAGTCGTCTCGACGCATCACGAAGTTGCGACCAGAGCGATGCCTCACCGCCGGATGCTTCGAGGAGTCGCCGTGCCCGCTCGTATCGCTTGGCCTGCTGGACGACCGTCGAATCGACGAGGTCTTCCTCCGAGAACGAACCGCCATCCCACGCCGTCTCGAAGAGTCCGAAGAGCACATCGATCGTCACTCCTTCGAATTCGACCGCTACCCGGTCAGCCGTCTCCTCAGTACTCCCGTCGTGCGCGTATAGCCACGTCACGAGACTGGAGACGACATTCGCCGGTTCCTGGTCGCTCGGTGTCTCGCCCGTTATGCGTTCGTACTGCTCACGAACGATGTTTCGTCTGTGAGCGTCGGCGTCGTCGATCATTGCTCGGAGACGGCCAGCATCAGGTACCTCCTCTCCGCCAATGACCGTCTGCATCTCGCCCGTGATGTCTGCACCGGGGTACAGCCGCTGCATCTCAGTCGTCCGCTGGCTGAACCGCTCCCAGAGGGCGTCACCGTCTTCACCCGGGCTGAACAGCCTTCTTGCCCGAGCAAAGCGCTCGGATTGCTGTTCGATCTCGTCAGATGCGAAATCGTCTGTGTCGAGCGACTCGCCACCGAGTGCGGGTTCGAGAGCTGCTTCGAGTTCGTCCAGCGAAGCGCCTTCGCCGAACTCTCTGCTGACTCCACGCAGGACACGTTTCACTAGCACGCTATTTTCGTCCGCCCACTCGGCCAACTCCGAGAGCCATGCGTCGGGATCGGTTCCGTCCGGCTCCTCGCCGATCAGTGTTTCGACAGTCTCACGAATCTGGTCGGGATCAATACCCTCCAGCGACTCGAAGCGAATCTGCACGTCGGTCAGGTTCGTCTTGTTCCTGACTGCTCGCCCGATTTCGTCTGGTTCGGTAATGTACTCGTCGTCCCGGCGCAGCGCGATTTCGTTGGCTGTTGCGAGCGTGATCAGTAGTGCCGAAATCGATTCCTGTGGCGTCCCGCGATATGTGCCTCCGCGCTGGACTGTCTGAGCGAGCAAATCCTCAGCACGAAGCGACTGGCTGGCCCCATACTCATCGAGGAACTTTTGACACCAGCCGTCAGCGAGCTCTGCCCGATCGGTGTCCACGCCGAGCGTGACGGCGTCCTCAGTCGAAAGCGGCCAGTCGTCGACGCCCCGGAAGAACCGTGCCATCTGCTTGGCGTCGTTGACTTCCGTGATCCCGTTGGTCAGGACAAAGCGCGTTCCACTGAACACGGACTGTACCTGCTCAGCCACCACTCGTTCAAACACATCATCGTACCGCCCTCTCGTTCCGCCCGTTCGGACGTAGACATTGGCTTCTTCGAGCTGGTCGCGAACCGTCGACTCGAGCGCCCGCTGTTCGTCGCGATGGTCGGACTCTAAGTCCGGATATGTTTCCGTTTCCTCTGAGAGGACTTCCTGCATTCCCATCACGCCACGCAGGCGTTCAACCGTCGATTCCGGAACGTCAACGGCGATGAGAACGTGTTCGCCACCGTCCCGTTCCTTGTTGGTCGACTGCCACGCTTCTACCTGATCGCTCACTGTGTCTGGTCGATCTGCGACCAGCCGAACACGAATAGAGTCGAACTCGGGCGTCGGGGCTCGTTCGATGGGATCGAGGACGGAGTAGCCGAATCGGAGCGGCACTCTGCGCTCTCCCTCGAGGTCAACCTCGTGTCGACTCCCTTCCGAAAGCAGGTGACCACTCCCCTCCTGAAGAGAACTCTCCAACTTGGCCGAGAGCCGATGCGACGAGATCTGCTGTGCGCGGGTTTTTGCCCGGGTCAGGATATCCTCCTGCTTTTCCGAGACCAGCAGATACTCCTCGTCACCACGGTCGTTCGTCTCTGTCAGCACCTTCCGATCCTCAAGGAGATCAAACAGCGCCGACTCCACGTCGTCCCGAACGGACTCGAACGACTCGTCAGTCGACTTGACCATCAACCGGGCGAGGTTCGCTGGCGTCGACGGCACTTCAGAACGAACCTGATTGAGGAGGTACAGCGCCTTCGCGACGCGGACAGAGAACGCATCCTCGTTGCCACTAGCCGAGGGGATGAGTTTGTTCTCGACCATTTCCTGCACCCACAGCGGGATATAGGTCGTCTCCTCAACGAGCAGATCGTACAGCTCGTCCCACGTGACGAGAGCACCGACTGGCTTCTCTCCCCATCCGAATCGGGTGAATAGTGACCGGACGAGGATGAGCAACGCCCGGCCCTGTACGTACTCCTCTTCAGTCACACGTCCTCGGGGCATTAACTGCTGAATCACCGTTCGTAAGAGCCCGAGATCGTATTCGCGGAAGGGGTACGACTCGACTGCGTCGGGATCGTCACCGGCAATGTCGGAGTATGTGTCGAGCGTCAGGTTGGGCATTACCTGGAGAGCAGACTCGACATCCTGTTCGCCATCGGTGTCCTTTTGCAGCCACCGTTTACGGACGATGATCTCGGTGTCCGCCCCCTCTAGCGGCTCTTGTGCTCCGTACCATGGCTGTTCTGTTACTTCCGTATCTTCGAACTCACCGTGAATACGTTCGATCGGGTACTGGCCAGTGCCAATTACGGGGGGATTTGGCCCAATTCCCAACTCAGTCAACGCCTCCATCGTCTCTTGGAACTCTCTGTAGCGATGTCGCCCATCCCCGATGAACAGCGCCACCTCGTCGAGCCCTATCAGCAATTCCGTCTCAGTCTCAGGGGAACTCAATGCCTCTTGAGCCGTCTCGATCCGATCGACCAGTTCGTCGGGATTGAACTCGTCTGGTTCGACATCATCGATGGCGTCGTCGATCGACTGTTTGACCTCCTCGCGGGATGCAAATGGGGAGTTATCGAGTGTCGGAACAACATCGTAGAGCCAACTTCGTAGCAAGGCCCGCTCGTCATACACCTCCTGAAACGTCTGTCCGTCGTGCTCGACATCCTGTAATTGCTCCCAACAGTCGTCGTGGTTCATATCGAGCTGCCACGCCCACTCCAGCAGCCAGTTCGGGTCAGTCGGATAGCCCAGCTCGCGACCGATGGCCTCGTAGATGAGGTACGGAAGCGGGGGCTCCTGCGACGCGTCACGGTTGAGGAGGTTCAGGAAAACGGGCTTCAACCGGTCGACGTGTGAGTTCGCGACGCTCTGGCGGAACGATTGGAAGCCCGGCCATCGACTCGCCAGTTCCTCGCCGAGGTCGACGAACTCTGACCCGGTATCGGCGGCAAACCCGATGAGTTTCAGGAGGTGCGTCTTTCCTGACCCGAACGTCGCGGAAATGTAGAGGAAGCGCGGTTCCTCGTGTGGGTACTTGTCGACGAGACTCCCCAGTGTGGTGAGCACGTCGCGAGCGCTATCTGTTTCGTAGAACTCGCGGACGTCGTTCTCCGCCTGCGCCCTGGAATTAACCTTCTGGACTTCCTCGAGTTCGCGGGTCGGTGACTGCTGGAAGATGTCGTGAATGTACGTATCGCTCATTGGAGATGCACCCCTTCAATCCGTCCCTCGATTTGGTGCGCAGGGTAGTAGTTGCGCGATTCCTCACCGAAGAAGCTCAATTTCCCACCGACGATGTCTCCGGGGAACGGGATGCCGATGGTGGACTGTACGTTACGGCGATCGAGTTCATCGAGAAGTTCTGAGGCACGCGTGAATGGATAGAGACTCCCGAGATGCGTGAGAAGGACGACGTGTCTCTGCTGACCAGGTGACTCGATCTCTTCGACCATCACTGCAACGAGTTCCTCTGCTAATCGGTCTTGCATGGTTTCGGTGATCGTCCCTGGTTCGCTGTTCTTTCCGAGATCGACTGCGAGCTCGAAGACATCGGTTTCGACGAACAGTTCGTCAAGTCGAAGCACTTGGACGGTTCCATCCTCCGGGAACCCCTCTGTTTGATTCGGATTTGTCGCCCACTCGGAGAGCCGATCGGCGACACGTCGCTCGTACTTGGGCTGTACGGGAACAATTACGAACGGGTTTCGGATACCGCGTCGACCGTCAGCGAACTGTGCGAGTCGCTCCGTGAAATCGTGGAAGGGACGCTTGCTGGTCATCGAACGATCACCCCCGTCTCAGTTTGCTCGATACTGAGGTCGTATCGCTCGACCAGTCGCTCCAGTTCTGCGTCCAGCGATTCTCTATCTGCCGGGAGAAGCCCGATCGCCGTGACGTCCGTGGGTGACTGTTCACCGACGAGCTCCTGTAACTCCTCGAACGTCTCGCGTAATGCGCCGACGTCGCTGCCGGCAACCACAGAGAGTTGCTCCCTGTCGAGAAGCGTGTTCGTGGCCCGGATGAAGTCGTCGGCGTCGGCGTTCGTCGTCCCACCCGTTACCGTGGAAACCGCTCCTGAGACATCATCGTACCACGACACAGCTCGGCGGAGCGGCATAATGTATTCGCTCTCGAAGGCCGGTCTGACATTCGATTCGAACTCACTCGCGGGCCGAATCCACGGATGCTCCTGTAACTCGTGGACGAACGCACCCACTTCGGTCGAGTCCTGGAACGAGTCCCACGCGTCCTCGATCGCGTCGTCGAGCGCCGGTGAGGTGTTTCGGACGTCGTTGAATCTGTCCCAGCCGTCATGTGTCCACCACTCGTCGTCGTACCCATCGATACTTTCACCGAGTGTCCTGCTTGCCGTCTCGCACTCGTCTGTCAGCCAGTTGAATGACTGCTGGACGAGAGTCTGTTGGGCGTCGAGTTGCGTGAGAGCGGGGAGTCGAAGGTTCCACACCTCTTTGGCGTCTTCGAACCAATCTTGGGTGTCGTTGGTCTTTTCGACGACTTTCTCCCAGTCAGTGTCTCGAGATTTAACTGCCTCTCTTCTATCAATAGCGTTCTGCTGTTCGGCTTCTAGAGTCTCTACGAACGATTCAAGGAGATCACGAACGACCTGCGTTTGGACGTCACTCTCCGAAACCAGTCTAACGTCTTCGACGAGGCTACCGAGTCGACCGGCGAGCGTGTCGTTCGCAGACTGAAGCCTGACGATTCCGTCAGGAATGGTTTCCGTCGAGTCGATGAATCCACCCTTCCGAAGAGTCCCTCGTACACCGCCGCTCCCTGCGATCTTGAGACGCGTTGTCGTTAGTTTGTTCAGGTCGATGACAGCGTCGAGTTCGAGAGAGTCTCCAGTTTCGTCGACGGGCAAGAAGTCTCCCTTCCGGCAGAGACCCCAGATGATCGCACACAGTGCGGGGCGGGCATTCTCGTAGATGGGCTTCTTTCCGACAATTCCGTCGAGGATAGTGGCCATCGCGAGGTTCCCGCCGCGATGCTTCAGTTGCTGACCGGTGAACGCACGGACGTTGTTTTGAATCGAGCCGCCGTGCGTCTCTGGATCTTCCGTGGCGACATCGATCTGCTGAGCCCACGCAGGTAGTGGGTCTTGTGCGGTGAGTCCCCGGAGTTCCTGTAAGTGGTCTTCCCCTACCTGTAGCATTACTGGATGGAAGTCGTCGGGGTAGTTGACGTCGAGATACTCCTCGACTGCTGAAACTAACCCGCCAATCTGATCGCCGCGATCCTTGACATCGAATGTTCCGCTCTTGAGGGCCTCGACGAGTTTACTTCTGACTCGAACTGCTCGGTCGGCAAGATCACGTTCTACAGACTGGGGGAGTGTATGGTCTCCGACGGCAGCTCTGAGCGACCACCATTCGATGAGGGTGTCGCGGAGGTCGTCGAGCCCGTCCTGGCCGATCGTCCATTCGAGCGGGTCTCCATCATAGTCAACGTCTGTCGCTGCGGGTGAAATCCCCTCGACGGCGACCTCGACATCGAGTGCATCCTCCGCATCGACCGTTGTATCGAGGCTGATCCCGTCGATGCTGAATTCGTAACGGACTGGGTATTGCTCGTCGGTATCGCCGTACTCCGCGGACGTCGGAAGTGAGAGGTCACGAAGGATGTCGTCCCACAGATACCCGTCAATAGCCTTGATGACGCCTTTCCAGTCCGGGTCGTTCACGTTCTGCTCGGACGCTTCGATTATCTCGCGCTCCTCTGGATGGGTGAACGCGTACTTCGGGCCAGTTTCGTCGTGCGTCGGGCGGATAAACTTCCGTAGCCGTTGGAGCGAGTCCTCGACGCGATTTTCCATTTGGAACTGGGTGGGGCCGTCGAGATCGCTCAAGACGGCGACAGCGAGGTTCCGCTCAGACATCGGAATGGTGTCGGGGATGTGTTGAAGGAGCAGTACTGCCTTCGCGACGTCCACGTCGATTTCCTCCAGTTCGCCAGCCTCGTGCCGCTCCTCGATCTCGTTGATAACCCCTACGTCTTGTGGGGTGATGTCGTCGAGTTCCGGTTCAATGAGATCATAAAAGTCGACGAGCGAAATGACGTCGGCCTCGTCGGTGGCTGCCATCCACTCCTCCAAGAGTCCGTGAACGAGAGCCAGAATCGCTCGTGCAGTACCCGAGAAGATCGACTTAGCCGGGTCGTGAGCTTCTTGCCGGAGATTCGAGAGGATCTCGAGGAACAGCGGCGGCTGATACGGGAGGAACGGGTAGAAGTCGATGAGCTGTTCGCGATCGATGTCGTCGAGCGGTGGCTCGGTGTTCTGTTCGATGCTTGAATAGACGAGGAGCGTCTCGGGCTCGTTGCTGGTTCGCTCAAAGACGCGTTTCGTATTTATCCGCCCGGTGTCCGTCTTTTTGAGCAATCGCTGTGTGGATATTTCGCCGACGTGCCGGCTCGGGAGGCCAAACCGATGCGGGAATCGATCCTTAACGATGCTAAAGTCGGCACCGCGGGCTGCAAACTGCGGTTGGACGTCTTCGATCTTGGCCTGTGCTGTCGCCACCAATTGGATGTCGCCATCGCCGATCTCGTCGACGCTCTCGGCGAGCGTCTGTAGCTCGGTGAGCCGGTCGAAGTCCGTGCCGATGAAGAGGCTGACCTCGTCGAGCAACAACACGAGTTTGACTGGCTGACCGAGTTCCTTTTCGCGGTCGCTCCGTATCTGTTCGAGCCGCTTGACCATCGCTTCGGGATCGAGGTCGGATGGCGTCAGGTCGTCGAGTCCGTCCGCTGTGCCGGTCTCCTGTTCGAAGAGTGCTGGTAGTACGACATCGGCGAGAGCCTTGTACTGTTGAACGTCCTGCCAGTCGTACTTTCCAGGATTGCCAACCGTCTTCTGTAGTGCTGATTGGATGTTCGTAGTTCGGTCGCTCCACGCGTCAGTCGTCCGGTACCAATCCTCGAAATACGCGACATTGAGTTGCGATGAGAGCCCCCCTTCGACGCCGGTAAGCCGTTCAGACGTATGAGCGCTCTGTAGGACGATCTCGCTGAAGCTCAGTTCCTTTTGACCCTGATGCTTCAGAAGATTCACCGAGATCGGGATGACCTCGTACTCCTCGTGGATCGACGACCACGTCGATTCGAGCGCCTCGAGCTCACGACCATCAGTAAGCTGTTCCCAGACAGCGTCTCGCTGTCGAAGCCACTCGCTGTCCATTAGGCCACGAAGCACGCTGAGGAGGTGGCTCTTTCCGCTGCCGTAGTAGCCGTATAGCCAGTAGTTCGCTCCCGACCGCATATCCTCAGAGCGCCCCAGTAGCCGCGAGAAGAAGTCGGATATGAAGTCCTCGGATTCCTCGGTTACGTGGTAGGTGTCGATCGATTCGAGCCGGTGATCGCGCCCATCGTCTTCTCGATCGATCCGCACCGACTCCTCGAAGTCGCTCCCGACGTCGGCAGCGAACCAGCTCTCGTCAGTCATAGCTCTCCCTCCCACGGTTCGGCCCAGTCGTACGTGTCGTCGACCGGTTGGAGTCTCACTTCACCGTGAATTCCGCTCGCTTCCCAATTCGGATGGTCGCTTAAACGTTCGGCCAAGGAGTCCCAGTACTGCTCCGGCTGGAAGAGGTAGAGCCAGCCGGTCGGCTGGGAGTGCCATTCATCGCCGTGGGTCTCCCACGAATAACCTGACGCAACGAGCAGCGGTGTTGTTCCGATATTGGGTATCTGTCCTTGTAGTGCCTGCTGTGTATCGAGAACGTCGATCTCTCGCATCACGGAGCGGAGTCCTTCTCCCCACCGACGCGTCGTCGATTCCGCGTAGTCAAACTCGCTTCCATCGTCGTAATGGAATTCGTCCAGAAGGCGTTCAACTGTGTCCTGCTCGAAGTCCAGCCCGTCGACGCCGGACTCCTGAAGCCGATTGACGTATCGGTGGACAGTATACTTCACGAGAGCATCGTCCTCCACTAAGTAGAAGTACAGTACCTGCGCCTTGTCGCGTTTCGTCTCGCATCGATCGAATACGGTAGGAAGTTGGACGATCGACGGGAGTTCGCTTCCAGCAGTCTTGAATCGCGAGCTGAGAGCGCGATAGATGCCCTTCGAACTACCGCGCGTACTACGCTCGTCAAACCGTTCTTCGAGCCACTGCTCTTCGACGACTGTCCAGTCCCGATGTCGGGCGTACAGCCGAGCGAGCGTCTCTGCCCGTTCCACGAGAAGCCCGCATCTAGTGAGCGCCATCGACACCTCTTCGCGAGAGAATGCCGAGTCAAGCGACGGTAGAGAAATCCCCCTCCCGTCAGTGCGGAGAGTCATACTAAATCCCGAACCATCCACACCACTTAGTTGATATGGATGGGATTGGGGAATTGAGGTGGCCGTAGAAAGTCTGAGGTGGAACGACAAACAGAGCCTCAAACACGTCGATGAGGAGCAGCACGCGAAAAAGCCGTACTATACTGCCGCCGAGGATTAGTCAATTTCATTTTTAAACGTTGTATGAGCCTGATACAGCAGATGCAGTTCGGGACGCACTATAGCTGTTTTCGCTCTCTCGTTGTACTCGATGACCCCCTCACAATCCTTACCATCAAGCTGAATGAGGTGGCTCTGAATTAGCGCTACGTAACATGCTGTACGGTCACCTCCACCGGTTGAGAGGTGATCTGCGATGTCTCGAACATCGACTTCTTGCCCGACATCGTATTGAGAGAGAAACTCGATGGTGCGTCGCCTACGAGTGTTTTTGAGGATGTCGTAGGCATAGTTAGGGTCAATCGTCACGCTAGACGAACGGTCGGTCGCTGGTGGCGATACTGTGTCTCGAATCGTTTTGAGCAGACGCATCAATTGCTTCTATACGCGTCTGCTCATGCGTCTAGTATAAGTGCTGAGACCAGCCCCGCTCTTACCAGTCGGACTCGACCATCGAGTCTGTCGCGCACACCGAACACACCGGTGCATCGACTGTGTCGACTTCACCATCATACCGAGGAGTTTGACCGCCAAGATGTGCCCAACCTTCTTGGGTTATATGTATGAATTCGTGTGCCATACCTGGCTGCACGACCATACTCAGCTCTTTCAAGTTTTTCAGCACGGTGCGATGTCTCTCGGTGTCATACTCTTCATCAAGACGCTCGTCGACGAGACGCTTGAGCTTATGATAGTCGACTGGATCGTAGTGGGCGACGATCTTGAGCATCACTAGTTCTGCCGGTTGAGGAGTCGAAGGCATAAACGCAGATTGTATCGATAGCGCATCTATACGATGGGTCTAAGCGTTAAACACAGATGGATTTCAATGTATAGAGTTGGTCTAAACATAGCGATCTATTGTTTTGTTCGAGTCTAGTTATACGGGAGGAGAGCAATACTCGATAGGATGTCCTCCGTAGTCGATATCCACCCAATACTACAGTTGGATCATACTGTCGAACGGAAAAACGAATCACAACAGCACTGGGCAATCAAAGCTGCAATCAGCGACAAACTTCATTCAGATCCTGCTTGCGTGGGGGCTATCGAGACCGAGAAGAAAACATCCGATTTGATTGGAGATATTCGCTGTCAACTTTCGGAGTCCCCTCCCGAAATGCCGCAGCAATTTGTCATCGAGATCGAGACTGCCGCGTCGGACAAGGATCGGCTGCGAGCTACTATTGACCATCTCCGATTTGGCTACGCCGTTTTCTGGATATTTACTGTGGATGCTCACAGAGGACGGCGGGAAACAGAGAATCTGTTGGACGAATTTATGACTTCGACGCCATCACTGGGAGTTGCTTCCCTTACCGACGGCGAACTTTCTTTAGGCAATCCAATTGTCTGGGATGAATTCTCTCCTCCAGACCCCTGGCTGGGGCAGCATGAATTGTATATTCCGACCTACAACCGATGGGTCGACTGCTTTGATCATGGCGACTTCGCGGTCGATGGTGACCGTGTGGCGGTCTTTCGCCAGCCGGGCAGCGGAGAACTGTATATGAGTCGGTATCTTGAAAACGGTCAGCAGACGCTTCCCGGATCTGCCCCCTGGAAAAAAGAACAATTCCAAGAGAGTATTCGAGAGGGCAAGACTGAACGGGTATCCCCGGTACGAGGCCCTCCATAAATCGCATCTCCTGCTTCATTGAGCGTTGTGTCTCAATTACTCAAAGAATTCCGGGTGAGTGAGGCGAACCTGCCTCCTCGGACGGTAGCGGGGCAACATTTGAGTCGGTGGGCTGCATACACCTGTATGCAGATGTCTAAAAGTATCAGGCTCTCCGAGGAGGCCTACGAGCGGTTGGAGGCCCACAAGAAGGAGGAAGAGACGTTCACTGACGTGGTTCTCCGACTCGCCGGCGAGCGCTCCCTCCTCGAACTAGCCGGGATCTTCACCGACGAGGAGACCGCGGCCCTAGAAGAGGCGATCGAGGAGCGACGAGAACGGCGCCGCGGCGAGTTAGAAGACGTCGCCGACGATATGCAGGGTGCATAGAGTGTTGCTGGACACGTCTTTTCTCATCGACCTGATGAACGGCGACGAAGACGCCATTGAGAAGGCTCGTGAGCTGGAGGCAAACCTCATCCAGCAGCGGCTGTCCTCAATGACGCTGTTCGAGCTCTACTACGGCATAGAGCGGTCGAATCAGTCCAAAGCGGAGCGAGAGAAGGTCGAGAACGTTCTCTCCTCGAAGCCAGTCCATCCAGCCGACACAGCAGTTATGCGGAAGGCCGGGCGACTGTCAGGGAAACTCGTGAACGAGGGCAACACCGTCGACGATGGTGACGTCATTATTGGTGCGACTGCCGATGTCGTCGATGAACCCGTGCTCACTCGGAACGTCGACGACTTCGACCGCCTCGGCGTCGACGTCGAAACCTACTAACTCTCAAAACTACTGAACTGCTCGTAACGTGACGGCCATCTTTCCCGCTCGAACCGCGAAAGAACGTCGAAACCACCGTCGCTCACCTGGTGGACTTGATGCCCGGCTCCTCGATTTCATACCATATTTCATATATTATTCTCCCGATGAAAGTCGGCCCCCGTTTTTTCTGTATAGTACCCATTACCTTGGTTCCATTTCGGCTATCATGCATCGCCGTTGAAGGAATATATTCGCTCTCTCGATGGTCTACAGCGAATATGTTGCTTGAACACCGTTATACGGAAATCGGAAACAAATGTAGCGGGCCGGGTCTCCGACCAAATGGGGGTTAGAGACAAAATGCAGCCAATATATGTTTTGTTTCGGGTGTTACTCTAGCGTCAGAACAACAGAGATTACGAATGTAGCGACGGATCTCCCGAGAAAGACCCTGAAACAGTCGTATCTGGAAGGATAACACCTCGAAAACCTCCTCACTTTGGTAGTGGCGAGAATCGGCTAATGACGAGAAGATACTGATACTAAACTATGCTGTCATATGCGCCACAGAAGGTGGCAACTCTCAGTTGCCATTGACGAAGCACAGTCGCCGACTCACAGTTCGCCGAGGTCACTCTCAGTCGGCGGTGTCCTCTGACTGCTGCTGGACGTGGCGGATGATCTCGATCAACTCTACCACCGCTTCTGTTGGGCGCACGAGGCCGTCGCCAGGGTTCCACTCAACCAACGCCGTGCTTCTCCAGAGCCGGCAGGTGCGACTGGTAGACCTCAACGAATACTGGTTTATAGCCGGCTGCGGACTCGCCGTCCGGCCCGGTGCTGTTCTCCTGGGTGGCGAGTCGGTCGGCCAGTTCGCTACGGTGAACCTCGTCGGCCTCGTGTTCGTCTAGAACGACCAGCAGCTGCCGCCGCCGGCGCGCTGCGAGGATGCGATAGATTTTCTCTGCTGCGAGGGACTGGGCGTGGGGAACGGTGCTGTTGCTTCGAAGAAGGTGTTGTAGGCCCATCAGAGGGCCACGAACGGAGCTGAGACGCCGCCGTTCTCCCCAGTTATATGCTTCTCAGACCGGTTTGCAGCCGTCTTCGGCCTCCATAATCGCCCCTTATCGCTGACAACGTGCTTGAGAGCGTTCTCGTTCTCGTCCATCGCGACGCCACGCTGCTCGAGCAGCTCAACCATGCGGCGAGCGTAGGCGAGCATACCTTCGGCGTCCGTCGGGACACTACCACCGCCAGTCGGAGGCTCACCGACGTCTGTAGTGGCCTCCTCGTCAGCTGTGTGCTGCCGTCCAGCGAAGTGTTGCCGCCGCCGTCGGCGGGCTCTGTGTGACTGACGTCCTGTCCGATGGATTCGAACTTGGTGTCCTCCTGGACGGGGAGTTCAAGTCTGCCATCGAACTCAGAGATGTCGACGTTCGTGAGTCTATAGTGGTCTCCGTCCTTGAGGGAAACGTCGCAGCCACTCGACTCCCAGACCACGAAGTGCAACTCGCCAGTCTCGTCGGCAGCGGTCGCCTTAACACGGCTGCGCAAATGTGGAGAAACAGCTCAAAAACTGCACGTCTCGAGGGTGAGGTCTCTTCGGCTGACTTCGCCTGCATCATTAGCTCGTTTCATGATTGCTTCCACTGTCCTTTGGAGACCGCTTGATTCCCCAGCCATTCCGTTAGAGACGATTTCATCGAATGCTTCGATAAGGAGCGCGGCGTTGACCTCCAGGTCGAACGTGTTTTGATTGCCTGACTTCTGGGTAGGCGTGAGACTGATGAGGTTTTGCTGTTCAAGACCTTTGAGCCGGTCGCTGAACCGGTTATATGACCGTGCAGAATGACCGTGTCTCGTTGCGATGGTTTCGTATGCTTCAAAGAGGTCGGAAGTTGGTACTTTATTCGACGAGTTCGACGGATCGATACTTTTGATGGCAACGGAGAGTAACGCCAGTCGCTCTTGGGTCGTAAGGCCTTTCAGAGAATTTTTCACGTTATCTTTGTCTATCTGGGTGTCGGCTTCACGGACATGCTCAACTGAGACGTTGTCGGCATTTTCATCATCCGCAATTTCACCCGATTTCTCCAAGAGTTTGAGGGCTTGCCGTGCACTGCCGCTGTCTCGAGCGGTGATGGCGGAGCAGAGTGGAATAACGTCATCGTTGAGGATACCGTCTACGAATGCTTCGTCTTTGCGGGCACCCAGGATGGCTTCGAGTTCAGTAGCTTTGTATGGGCTAAATTCGATGAATTCCTCGCAGAGACTGTCTTTGACAGTTGGGGAGAAATTTTTGATGCAGCTTGGGTCGTTAGTGATCCCGATGAGTCCGACGTCGGTGTCCATCGAGAGGTCTCCATTCGTGGTTGCACGCGAGATTTTATAGAGAATCTCGTCTTCACCGAGGCCATCGAGTTCGTCAAGAACGATGATGGTGGAATCCCCGGCGCTTTCGAGTTCGTCGAACATTTCCTCGTATAGTTCGCCTTGACTATAGCCGCCCCTGATTTTGTCGTAGCTGGACGGATTTCGTATTTTCCGGAGGGAGTTCGTGATTTCTCGGGTGGTATCGTAGCTGCTTTTGTCGTTGTGGGAGTCAGAACAGTTGACGTAGACAGTAGTGACGTTGATGCCCTTTTCGGCGCAATCCTCGGTAAGGGTCTCCAGGATGGATTTTGTTAGCGAGGTTTTGCCGGTGCCGTTCTTGCCGCGGAGAACGATGTTTTTGGGCGGTGAGCCTCGGTATACGCTTTTGAGGGCACTGACGAGTTCTTGTTCTTGAGTTTCACGTGCAAGGAATTCGTCTGGTGTGTATGAGTCGTGGCGGAGTACTTGGTCATTGTCGAAGATTCCGTTTGATTCGAATATAGACATGGTCGGGAAGTGTTTTGTTTGCGCCTGCGCATTCCAGTTGGTTGGTTGGTTGCATAAGTGTTTGGGTGAATGTGGGTAGTGTGGTGAGTGCCCCTGTTTGCTTTTATACTCGGGGACACCGTACAGTGAGTGCATCGTAAGAAAACGGGGGGAGGGATGGAGTTGGAGAAATTTTGTTAGTTGGTTGTATTTGAGAAAGATTTATTAGTATATGCATCATAGAACTCCGTAGTAGACCCAAGGGTAAATTGAGAGAGTACTGTGTACTCCGAGATAGACCCGCGCGACCCCCACCCCTCCTCTACTGGTTCCGCACTCACCGTGCGGTGTGCCGGGGGTATATATGAGATACTGAAAAGCAGCCTGCACATACCGCACCAACCGCACTTACCGCGGTGGTGGTAGCGGTACTGTCGCAGTCATTTCTGATGTCTTCTGCTGTGTTGGTGCGGTCTTGTTCCTGTTACTGTAGGTGCGCGCCAGCGTTTCATGAGATCGAGACCGAGAACATCCAGTCGGTGAGACACCCGTACGTTTACTGTGGGCAACTTAGATAATGCACCGATAGAAGTGTATACAGCTGGACACAGTCTGATGTGAACGTCGTATTCTAAACAGTTCTTCCGTCGCGTGAGCAAGGAATCCAGCCGGTCGAGAGAAGATGAAGAGATTCGAGTTGGGACAACTGAGGGCAACTATTATAAGTGTTGCAACTAAAGTTGTTCATAAGCAACGCCTGGAGGAGCAAAGACGGGCGTCACACCCTGGGTGTTGCACCGGAGAGACCATGAGCAACAACCCTCTAACTGCCGCGTCAGAAAACAGCGATATACAGGAGTGGCAATGTCCGTACTGTGACCAGACACGTCAGTCCCTCCAAGATATTCGAGAGCACATCACTGAATCTACTAAAGGGGAGCACCGTGGAATTGATGGGCTAAAACCAACGAGTGACATCATCGCCTACGGTACTGATGGTGAGGAAGTCGAGCGTGTCGAGGGAGTATCGACTGAGCCTGCCGACCCCCTCAGTTCCTACTCAAAACAGGAACTAATCATTAACAGTTGGTTGGCTGCCGACCGCGATCCAGACCGAGACGTTATTGAAGCGATTTCCGGTGCCAGCCAACAGTACGTCACTAGACTGTTGGACGAACTGGAGTCGGGTGAAATCCCGCGAGAAACATGGGTAGAAGCAATTGATTACGGCCTACGTGATGAGCTTGAGGAACGACTTGAAGAGCAAGAAGACGAGGATGGCCAAACCATGAGCACAGAACCACTTACTGCGAAAGACATCATCGAAGAGACGCCGAAAAAAGAGCTGATTATCGCTGCACACCACGTTGTTAGCGATAGTGCAGCAAAGAAGGACATCGCTGAAGCCTTAGATGCAAGCTACGAGTATGTCCGGCAAATTTTTAACGATATTGAAGATCGAGACCCTGAGAACTGGGCGAAGCTTCGTGTGGGAGATCTTGAAGAAGAGTCGTCAGAGAGTGTGAAGAACGCAGTTCGTGAGCGGCTTCGTCAGGCCGGTGTAGCCACAACAGACAGTGGGATGGACGAATTACGGGAAGCGGCTGTGTCGGAATCGCACTCGCCGACTAGCGGGACGGTGCCCGCGTCCGAGATCGAGAACGTCCTCGAGAAGCTCGAACTACTCGAAGAGCAAGCAGAGTACACCGGGCAGGGAGATGCCGAATTCGTAGCGAGGAAGACTATCGAGTGGCTGGACGACCTGCTTGAGCAAGCCGAGTAGCCCAGCTCTCTGAATCAGTTGTGAAGTAGTTGTGATTGTACAATCCTAGTCCATAGTTTTAATATAATTGGTTGTTTTTGGAGAAGTGGAGCAACCAACGAGGTTGCAGAGGCTGCTCGGAAGCGACGGTTACGTCCGTTGTGACGGTTGTTTCCGAATACGCAGTACAACGAGTAACAACCATAGATGACTATCTACCGCTCTCGCCGCCCCCGCGCCCACGGAGGTATCGACTACGAATGAGTACCGACACACCGACCACGCCCACGCACGCACCCGAACAAGACTCCAACGGTCACGATGACGAAGTCCACAGGGAGTCTGACAGAGAGCCTGCAACCATTGCAAGCGACCCGAACGGCGAGCGGCGGGGTGTGGCTATCTACTTGACTGCTGACGATCTTCGCCGGCTCGGCATCGCGCACGATGTCGATGCCGTTGTACCGTCTATTCTCAACGGTGCCGTGCTGATCAAGCCCGCCACGTAACCTTCAAAATCTATCGATGAGTGAACAAGTCGCGACGTACATTCCCGACGAAGAATACGAGGACTGGGTCGAACAGGCCGAGGAGATGGGAATGTCAACAAGCGACTGGATCAAATCCATGGTGCGCGCTGGCCAGAAAAAGTTCAACCGAGACGTGGAGCCCACCGAGTCACGCGACGACCTCCGGAGGCGACGGAACGACCTCCGCAGAGAACTTCAGCGCGCACGCGACCGCATCGAGGAATTAGAAGGGCAAGTTCACAGAAGCGAACGAGAAGAAGTTATTGATTACATCGACGAGAATCCCGGTGCAGAATACGAAGACATCGTACAGCACGTTGTTAACACCGCCAATTCCCGCGTGACGCGGATTTTGGACGACGTGGAGGGTGACAAGATCGAGATTGATGAACAAGGAAGAATGTATACACGATGATTGAAACGAACTACGACTACGACTCCGGATACCACGATGGATCGATTGTTGAACAGGATGCACTCGCGTTTCTGGGTGTTTTCAAAACGATTGAGGACGTGCCAGCACGGTACTACCTCGAAAACCACACATCCGAAGTGACCTCTGAAGGTGCCTGGAATGAGTATGATGCAGAAGAATTGGCGGGTTTGAGCGCGCACACGAGACGGTACGTGTACGGCAAAGCGTACCGTGAATGGCAGAGTTATTGCGACGAACACGACGTGCACCCGGCGCTCGCCGACCCGCAGGACATCGAAGAGCACCTGGCGGAGCAGAGAGACGACCTGGAGAAACTGAAGACAGTGCATGATGCCCGGTTCCGTCCGCTTTTCCGCTGGTATCGGTGGATGCAGTTCCACGCCGATTATCCACACCGGTACAATCCGGTCGTGATGGCTGTGCTGCTGCGTGGTGCGGTGCACGACATTTGGCAAACGCGGTTGTTCGACCGGAAGAACGTTCCACAAACACAGGAGGAGAATTAATGCAAAACCCAGAAGACGCAGTTGCTGAAGAGTTTGGCCTCGAGGGCGACCCGCTTGCGGAACTCAATCCGCAGATGAAGGCTATTGACGTGGATTGGTTTGAGTACTACTACAGCGAGTTTATCGACAACCAGGGCATCAAGGAGAAAACGAAAGGTCACTACCAAGTGTCGTTTCGGGACTGGACGCAGCATATGAGCCAGTACGATCGCCACCCGACACTGCCGACTGAGCGTCAAATTGAAGCGTTCGTTGATGCCTGTCTGCCCCGGATGAAGGGCACGCAAGTGCGGAAGAAGATCAACCATGTGAAGAAGGTGTATGAGTGGATGCAGCAGAATCCGAGGTTCCCACATCCGACGAGCTACAATCCGTTCCTCCGTGTCAAATCGAAGCGCGAGGATGCTCTGGAAAACGAAAGCCCGAACGATCATCCGAAAGTTGAACTTGAAGAGCTGAGTGAATTGGTGAAGAGCATCAAGCACGTCGGGGAGCGCGCAGTTACTGTCTTCCAACTAAAATCTGGGATTCGCTCCTCTGAGCTGGCGAACATTCGGATGGAAGATATCCACATTACAAATCCTGACGTGTTGAGTCACTACGAGGCGATGGGAACGCACGACCAGTTGGATGATGTCGCGAATGCGGTGTACATTCCGCCTGAAGATTCTAGGGATGGGAACAAGCGTGAGCGCCCTACGGTCATTCCCTTGGACGATGAGACGCGTCGCGTGCTTATTGACTGGTTATTGATTCGGCCAGACAACGATACTCCGTGGCTGTTTTTGACGCAGAAGGGGAAGCAGATGAAGAAGTCGAGTCTTGGTCACGTGTGGCGGAAGCACTGGTGGCCCGAGTACGAGTTCGATGCAGAAGAGGAGTTCCGGTCAATTACACCGCACTGGTCACGCCACTGGATGTCTACCTGGTTTCGGGCAAAGGCTGGGATGGCGGAACCGAAGGTACAGTATCTTCGTGGTGACACCATGGGCGGGGAACTTGATCACAGTCGGTCGGCATTCCATCGCTATGTGCACATGTACTATGATGACGTCGAGTCGGAGTATCGAGAAGGCGTGTTCAAGCTCGGTATTTGAACGCGCGATTCTGTTGGGGTTCTGCTTCGCTGACTTATACCCTATTTAAAGGACTTTCTGCAAGAACCACCATCACCGCTCCGTCTTGCGATTTACCGGTTTTGTCTTTGTTCTACCTTGTTCAGTTCGATCAACAGCCGGAAGATCGCTTTTACGAGGTTCGCGTCGACGTCGAACTGTTCGGCGTTCCGTCCGGCACGGTCCATCACCTGCTGTTCCTGCTGTTCGTCCGTCGTCGGGAGATCGCGCTCGTCTTTGACCTGCGCGATCGTATCCGCCACGTAGGTGCGCTGGGCGATCAGTTCGACGATCTCGCGATCGATCGTCTGGATCTCCTCGCGGAGTTCGTCGAGGCTCATTTCCTCAGGGGTGCGATCCGAGTCGCCGGTTCCGTTCGGTTGTGGGTCAGTCATGTCGTTCTCGTTCCGTCGGTTCGAGTGCGAAGTAATCGTGTCGTTCCGTCCCGGTCGTCCCAGCGATCGGCGACGGTCTCGAGCGTCGATCGATCGCCGACTGCGACGTAACTCGGACCGGTCCCCGACAGCGAAACGCCCGCGACGTCGGGGAGGGCGTCGATCATCGGCCCCGTCGAGAACCCGAGCGCCCCACAGAAGGCGAAGCCGTTGACGGTCATCGCCTCGCCGAACCGGCCGTCGAGCGCGAGTTCCGCGACCAGGTCGGCCATCGGGGCGATCCGTTCGCAGGCGGCGACGTCGGCGTCGGCGCTGAACGACTGCTCCGGGGGCGTGTAGACGAGCGCGTGCCAGTCGATCGGCTCGCGAGCGAGCAGTTCGTCGCTCGTGTTGTCGGTGACCGTGACGCCGCCGAGCATGCTCGCGCTGGCGTCGTCGAACGCGCCGGTCACCGTCACGCCGGCCTCGCGGGCCGCCCGGACGCCGAGTTTGCAGGCCGCTACGCGATCGACGTCGTCGGCGACGCCGAGCGCGTCGAGCGTCGCGAGCACGGTCGCGTTGGCCGCGGCGCTGGAACTCTTCAGGCCGGACGCCATCGGCACTTCGCTGTCCGTTCGAACCCGTGCGCCCGTCACGGCGGGGTCGACGCCTGCGGCGTCGGCGTACTCGGCGATCGTCAGCGCGGCACAGCGCTCGATGAGCGTCGCGTCTGCCGCGGGCCGATCGGCGATTTCGCCGGCGACCGCACCGGTGTCGGTGAGGTCGACCGTGGCTGTCGTCTCGAGGTCGATCGCGAACGCAGAACCGGTGCCGGTCGCGAGCGCGTTGAGGACCGTTCCGGCTGCGGGGGCGACGGCGCGGCCGTCCATATCGGAACGACTCAGGGCGCGTATTTACGGCTGACGGTCGCCGCGTATCTGGCCGGTGGCGTCCGGTTGGACGCGCCGAAACGGGTTCCTTTTCCCCGATCCGATCGAACGACGGCGTATGAGCGCGCGCAACAACGTCGCACCCAGTACGATCGGCGTCGACCTCGTCGAGGGCGGCGTCGTCGTCCAGTATCTCGACGGACGGGAGGTCTTCTACCACGGGCCGCCCGAACCCGTCGAGGGGGCGATCACGACGCCACCCGGCAAGGAGGTCCACGTCCTCGTCACCGATCCCGACGGCGTTGAGGGCGTCATGACCTACGTGAACGATCGGAACACCCACGACAACATCCTCGAGTCGACGGGGGTCGGCCGAGTGATGCTCGAACGCGAGGACGAGGAGGAACTGTTCCCGGGTGTCACGGTCGCGACCGAGGCCTATTCGATCCGCGTCGAGGCGGACCTGTCGGCCGTCGACGGGCGAGTCTTCGTCTTCGCCGAGGACGAGATGAGCGAGCACGCGTACGAACTCGTCGCATTGACGGCCGACGGGGACGCGAACTGAACCGATGCCGCTCCAGAAACCGTGGCGCGACCTCGATCGGGAGACCGTCGCGAGCGCGCCCGATCGGCCCGGCGTCTACGAACTCGGCGACGGCAGTGGCTCGGTGCAGTCGATCGGCCACGGGGTGTTGCGCGACGAACTCAAGACGGCGCTGGCCTACGGCGACGGCGAGCGGGTCCGTTGGACCGAAACGCACACCCTCGATCGGGCGCGGGAACTCGCCGCCGACCACCGCGATCGAATCGACTGACTTACTGGATGTACGACGGATCGGACCCGTCGCAGTGGGACTCGTGTTCGGCCGCGTCCGACCGGTCGTCGAACAGCAGGCCACAGGTTTCACACTCGTACCAGGTGGCGTCGTCGCGTTCGGTCTGGACCACCATACGGGCGCGTCCACACGGACACCCAAAGGCGTTTCTCCGGCACCGGCCGCCGGCCGCCCGGAACTCCGTGCGGGCCGGACGTGGCACGATCGGGCCGGCGCGACGGTTGCGACGGTCGTACAGCTACTGTAAAACACGCAAACATTCATTGCCGGCGACGTAGAAAGGAAGAACGCACACTGCAGTGTGACTGCGCGAGGGGCCACGCCACCACCGCCCTTCGCCTCTACGCCGACCCATCCACCGAACGGTGACCACGCTACCCGGATCGTCCAGCGGAAAGGGCTCACACCGATTGACAGGCGACGAGCTACTGCTCGTCGCTTTCGCGTTTCGCGTTCCGCGTTCAGTTCTCGAGCGAGCAGCATACGCTCCGAGCCGGCGGGGCAGGACAATTCTCAAGGCGACAGGGCGGCAATAACGCCCATATGAGTCAGTCGGACTCGGACGGCGTGACGCTCTCGGTCCGTGCGGCCGAGAAACGGGACGCCGGCCGTGGAGTCGCCCGCATCCCGGAACTCGTGCGACGGCAGCTGGGCGTGTTGAGCGGCGATACGATCGTCATCGAGGGGGAGCAACGAACGGTCGCCAAGATGTGGCCGGCGGACTCGTCCGTGCCCGAGAACGTCGTCCAGATCGACGCCGATACGCGCGCGAACGCGGGCGTTCACGTCGGAGACACCGTCACCGTCCGCGCGGCAGAACAGTCGGCTATCCGCGAGGCCGATCGCGTGACGCTGTCACCACCCCCATCGCTTCCCGAGGGCCAGCGGAAGGTCGCGGAACGCGAGGCGTCGAAACACCTCCGGAACCGCCCGGTTCGAGCCGGCGAACAGATCCGCGTCGACGGCGTCGGACAGGGGCCGTTCAGAGTCGTCGACACGACGCCCACCGGCGACGTCCGGATCACGAGTGCGACGACGGTGCGCGTCGTCGGCGTCGACTCGGCGACGGACTCGGCGTCGGGTTCAGCTTCGAGCGACGGCGACTCCGCCGACCAGTCGAGCGGGCGGACGGCGTCGGAGACGAGCGCCGATCGAACGCCTGCGTCGGGACCGACTTACGAGGACATCGGCGGACTGGACGAGGAACTGGAACTCGTCCGGGAGATGATCGAACTCCCGCTGTCGGAGCCGGAACTATTCCAGCGGCTGGGCGTCGAGCCACCCTCGGGCGTCCTGCTGTACGGCCCGCCCGGGACCGGCAAGACGTTGATCGCGCGCGCCGTCGCCAACGAGGTCGACGCCTACTTCGAGACGATCTCGGGGCCGGAGATCATGTCGAAGTACAAGGGCGAGTCCGAAGAACAGCTCCGGGAGACGTTCGAGCGGGCCCACGAGAACGCGCCGTCGATCGTCTTCTTCGACGAAATCGATTCGATCGCGGGGACCCGCGACGACGACGGCGACGCCGAGAACCGGATCGTCGGACAACTGCTGACCCTGATGGACGGGCTCGATCCCCGCGGCGAGGTGATCGTCATCGGCGCGACGAACCGCGTCGACGCGATCGATACCGCGCTCCGCCGGGGCGGCCGGTTCGATCGCGAGATCCAGATCGGCGTCCCCGACGAGGCCGGCCGGAAGGAGATCCTCGAGGTCCACACCCGCGGGATGCCGCTGGCGGAGGACGTCAGCATCGACGGGATCGCGAGGCGGACCCACGGATTCGTCGGTGCGGACCTGGACGCGGTCGCCAGCGAGGCCGCGATGGCCGCGATCCGGTCCCGGCCGACCGACGCGGACGAACGCGAGGCGTGGGACCGCGATCCGACGGTCACGAAAGCGCACTTCGACAGCGCGCTCGCGTCGGTCGAACCCTCCGCGATGCGCGAGTACGTCGCGGAGTCGCCGACGACCGACTTCTCCGACGTCGGCGGACTCGAGGACGCCAAGGCGACCCTCCAGGAGTCGGTCGAGTGGCCGCTGACCTACGATCGACTCTTCGAGGAGACCAACACCGATCCGCCCTCTGGCGTCCTCCTGTACGGCCCGCCCGGGACCGGCAAGACGTTGCTCGCGCGCGCACTCGCCGGCGAGACGGACGTCAACTTCGTTCGCGTCGACGGCCCGGAGATCGTCGATCGGTACGTCGGCGAGAGCGAGAAGGCCATTCGGAAGGTGTTCGAACGCGCCAGACAGGCCGCGCCGTCGATCGTCTTCTTCGACGAGATCGACGCCATCACGGCCGCCCGCGGCGAGGGTCACGAGGTGACCGAGCGCGTCGTCTCGCAGCTGCTGACGGAACTGGACGGGATGCGGGAGAACCCGAACCTCGTCGTGCTGGCCGCGACGAATCGCAAGGACCAGATCGATCCCGCCCTCTTGCGGCCCGGTCGCCTCGACACCCACGTGCTCGTCGGCGAACCCGATCGCGAGGCCCGCGAGAAGATCCTCGAGGTCCACACCCGCGGGAAGCCCCTCGCCGACGACGTCGAACTCGACTGGCTAGCCGCCGAACTCGAGGGCTACACGGGGGCCGACCTCGAGGCGCTCGTCAGGACCGCCTCGATGAACGCGATCCGCGAGGTCGCGACCGCATACGACCCCGAAGCGGCCAACGAGAAGGCCGACGAGGTGGTGATCGAGCGCCGTCACCTCGAGGACGCGCGAGAAGAGACGGGACGCGCGTAGTCTCGCGCGAAGACGGCGTTTTCCCGCCGACGTACTCCCGCATATCCGGCTCTGTTGAAATGCTTCAATCTTGCTAGGAACAGGGTGCTGAATACAGAGCGCAAATCGTTCATCGACTGGTCGTCTCGTGGCACGTCACACTTCTGTTCAACCGTTGCAGATTTTTCATGAGATGACTCTATGCGATTGCGTCACACAGAGTAAACGGGGAAAATCAATGGCCACCAGCTCAGACAGACAGGGATACGTAATCGCTGTTGATAAAGTAACTAACCTAGACCGATTTACGGAAGAATATCTTCCGATCGCCGCAGAGACCATCGATGCACACAATGGCGAGGTCCTCGTGGGTTCGTTTCGTCCGGACGTGATAGAAGGTGAGTGGGACCCCACCGGGACATTCGTCGTGGAATTCCCGTCGATCGAAGCTGCGAACGGATGGTATAACGATGACAGCTATCAAGACGCCGTGCCGGTTCGACACGAGACCTGCAGTTACACAAATTTGATAATCACGCCTGAATTCCGTCCCGAAGACCTCTAATAATCGATTTTCGTCGAAATCATCGATAATAATAACACAATAATACTTCCGTCTCGGAGAGATGGTAGTTATGCAGAGTAGCAGCTATCAGTGATTGATAAGTCAAAAAACGTGACACAGAGATACAAGGTTGGCCTGGTTGTGTCCATTTGCTGAATACCCTCTCTATTCAGCACAGTGGTCCGAATTTATCACTCTCCGAGGATTTCAACAGAGTCGCATGTCCCGCGTTCTACGGAATCTGAGCTACTCTTCCTGCCGGGCCGATCGCTCGAGACGTTCTGTGGCGCAAAAGGGCTCGCGTTGTTCGTTCACCGGCGGGCCCAGAGCGGCGTCCTATCTGCACAGAAACGGCATCGCTGTGGCGCTACAGAACGCCGTCACCGGCACTTCTACAGGCTGAGCAGGGCGAGTTCCTCGGGGTCGTTCGGAAGGTCTTCGATCTTCCGTGATGACGAGACGCCGAAGGCGTCTCGAACCACTTGACCCAGGGGTAAATCCGTCAAAGAATTCGTCAAATTACGTGACATAGCGAAATATAACGACCGCGAGGAATATTGAAGACCTCAATACGAAGCGGTCGTTCGGAGGTTTGGAAGTGCGGTTCTTCTCAAAACCTTCCACTGGCGGTAAGACGGGAGTCGTCGGGTCGTGGTGGAGCGACCGACCCTCACGGACACAACGCGGGTGTTCGGGCGTTAATTCCAACCGACCCCGACAGAAGAAGGTCGAGGGGAAGTAAATTCGCCTGCGGCCGTCCGCCCGTTTCTGGGCGACACGGACAAAACGGTGAAGCCTCGGGGACTGCCCCCGAGGTACTTTACGCGGCTTCGCTCCCTTCGGAACTGTCGTCCGCCCGATCGTCTTCAGCGTCGAGGTCGAGTTCGATGCCCGAAACGGTCGGCGACTCGAGAATTACCGACTCGCCGGCAGTCATCGAGTCGCCGACGTCCACCGCGACGTCCTCGAGTTCCACCGACGGCGGGAACAGCACGTCGACGCGGCTGCCGAACGCGATGTGGCCGATTCGCTGCCCTCGATCGAGTTGCTCCTCGGCCTCGACGTAGGGATGGATGCGCCGGGCGAACGCGCCCGCGATGAGCGTGACCGTTGCGTCGTGCGGCGGGATCGCCCCCGCCGGCGACTCGGACTCCGCTGTAGGTTCGCCGTCGTCGAGCGCGCCGGCCTCGGTCGCCACGCGAACGTGGACCCGCTCGTTCCGATCGGATTCCTTCGAGAACGCCGGCTTGTTCGCGCCCGAGACGTGTTCGACGTCGGCCACGGTTCCGTCGAACGGCGCCCGGACGACGTGGACGTGCCAGACGTTCATGAAGATGCCCAGTCGAACCCGGCCGTCCTCCTCACGGAGGACCGAGACGTTCCCGTCGCAGGGTGCGACGACGCCCGTCGGCGGCGGGGTCCGATCGGGGTCGCGGAAGAACGCGAGCGTGGCGGCACCGATCGCGGCCGTCACGAGACCGGCAGTCGCGCTGATGAACAGCGCGAAGGGTGCGGCGAGCAGAGGGACGCTGGCGTACTTCCAGGCCCCCGGCGCGAAGTTCATGTCCAAAACGACGACGAGGAATCGTATGGCCGTTACGGTGCTCGGATCGGGCCAGCGGGCGCCCCATCACCGATCCGTCACGACGCATCGATACCGATAGCGACAGCGCCGAAGGGGAGTGACGTGACGAAACGGGCCGCGGTGGCCCGAAAGAGGGTGAACGGTACGGAAGAGGTGAATACGTGGAACCGCACGTGATCGTCGGATCGCCGTCCGCGTAA
Source organism: Halosolutus sp. YCN4 (assembly GCF_059736495.1). Taxonomy (NCBI): domain Archaea; kingdom Methanobacteriati; phylum Methanobacteriota; class Halobacteria; order Halobacteriales; family Natrialbaceae; genus Halosolutus; species Halosolutus sp. YCN4. The sequence continues at coordinate 633,559 of NZ_JCASSM010000001.1, forward strand.
GCGTGCTGGTACAGTGCTCGAACGCGGGAATTCGAGACAGGCTTATTAGGGGATCGGTTCAGTCCCAGAACGACTGGGTCCGCGCGTACTCGCGTTCCTGCGAGAGGATGTCCCGGTAGAAGTCGTCCTCGTTCTCCCGGAGTTTGCTGATGATCCGGGCGGCGTTGTGCGGGCCGACGCCGCGGGCGGCCATCGCGATCACCGCCTGCTTGCCGTGGCTCTGGACCAGGCTCGCGGCCCGGAAGGCGCGCTCGGTCATCCGCTCTTGCTCCTCGTCTTTCTCCTCGGCGCGAACCGCCTGGACCACCTCGTCTGCCCACGGGTTCAGCGACGCGATCCGGGTCGAACCGCACTCGGGACACTCCGGCTGGTCGGCCACGCGCTTGACCTTCGTCCGGGCCTTCCACTCCGTGCAGTGCGTACAGAGCAGGATGACCCGATCGTTCTGCAGGCGCTCCTTGACCGTCTCGATGACGCTCGCGTCGGCGTTCTCCGGCGCGAGCAGTTCCTTGCCCGAGGAACGGCCGCCCGTGCCGATCGGGGTTCGACCGCGCTCGGTGACCAGTTCCAGATCGCCGGACTGGAGCCGCTGGAGCACCCGCCGCGCGCCGTCGACGTCCAGATCCTCGTGGAACACCTCGCGGACGGCCTCCGCGTACATCGGGGTGTCCTCCAGCGCCGCGAGCAGGCGCTCGTTCGACATGCGACCCGACCCCTGCCAGCGTTTGAGCGCGCCGAACTTCACCGAGACCTGGGCGAGGCGAAAGGCGAGCGCGTCCGATCGCTTCAGCCCGAGTTCGACGATCGTCTCGACGTGGTCGGGGTCGGTGTCCTCGAGCACCTCGAGCACGTCGCTCGTGGCGATCGACGTCGGCACCTCGAGTTCGATCCGGTAGGGGTCGATCTCGAGGCCGACGGAACTGCCGGCGCGCTGGCCGAGAAGCGCCGAGAGGACCCGCCCGAGCGTCTCGTTGATCTTGTGGCCGAAGGGGGCGTTCAGGACCACCGATCGGCCCTGTCGCTCGAGGACGAGGCGATCCGCCGTCGGCATCGCGAGGTCGCCATCGACCTGGCGCTCGAGTTGCTCGCAGGCGTCGGTGATCGTGTACTCGTCGGCGGGGTACCGGCCCGAAAGTTCACGCCCGACGGCCGCGGCGTCGGCACCGGCCCGTAACTGCGGTTCCGCGACACCCCGGATCTCGCCGACTTCACCCGCGACCGCGGCCGGGACCGGGATCTCCTGACCGATCCAGGACGGTACCTCGCCGCCGGGATCCTCGATCGGGCTGACCTTCACCGTGGCTTCGTCGTCGTCGATCTCCGCGATCCGCCACATCTCGCCGCGCTGGATGAACACCTCGCCAGGCTGGGCGAAGTTGACGACGAACCGCTCGTCCAAGGTCCCGATCTGGGTGCTCGAGGCGATATCGTGGACCTCGTAGGTCTCCTCGTCGGGGATCATCGAGAGGTTCGCGTAGACGTACTGCCAGGTCCCGCCGGTGGTCTCGAACCGATCGGCGTCCTCGTCGACCCAGACGATCCGGTTGCGGTGCAGTTCCGAGCAGATCTCGCGGATCGTCTCCTCGGGAACGTCCCGGAAGGGATACGCTCGGGTGATCGTCTCCACGGCCTCGCGCACGTGCGTCGCGCCGCGGCTCTGGACGATCGCGGGCAACTGGTTCGCGACGACGTCGAGGCTGCCCTCGTGGATCGACGCGGGTTCGACCTCGCCGGCGCGAGCGCGGCGGGCGATCGCGACCGCCTCGAACGTATCGTCGGGGCGGGTGGTGACGATCGTTCCGCTCGAGACCGCGTCCTGGCGGTGGCCCGCACGGCCGATCCGCTGGAGCAGGCGCGTCACCTGTCGGGGACTCTGGTACTGCACCACGTGATCGACGCGCCCGACGTCGATCCCCAGTTCCATCGAGGACGTACAGAGCAGTCCGTCGAGTTCGCCCGCCTTGAAGCGGTCCTCGACGTCGATCCGGGCCGCCTTGGAAAGCGAGCCGTGGTGGACTCCGATCGGGAGGTCGAGTTCCGTGAACCGGGACCCGAGCGCTTCGGCGGTCTGGCGGGTGTTGACGAAGATCAGGGTCGACTCGTGCTCGGCCACGAGGTCCCGGATCAAGCGGACGTGGCTCGCCGTCGAGGCGTCCGTCACGAGTTTCCCGGACAGGGTCTGGTCCTCCTCGGTGATCTCGGGCCGACGAACCGTGACGTCGACGTTGCTCCCGACGTCGATCTCGCGAATCTCGCACGCACGCCCGCCGGTGAGGAAGTTCGCGACCTCCCGTGGCTCGCCGACGGTCGCCGAGAGGCCGATCCGCTGGAACTCGCCGGCGAGGTCGCGCAGGCGCTCGAGACCGATCGAGAGCTGGGCCCCGCGTTTCGACGCCGCGAGTTCGTGGACCTCGTCGATCACGACGTGGGAGACGTCCTGGAGGGCCTCGCGCAGTCGCTCGCCGGTGAGCATCGCCTGCAGGGTCTCCGGCGTCGTCACGAGGACGTCCGGCGGATCCTCGGCCTGTTTGCCCCGCTGGTACTGGGTCGTGTCGCCGTGGCGGACGTCGACCTCGAGGTCGAGATACTCGCCCCACCACTCGAGGCGTTCCCGCATATCGCGGTTGAGCGCCCGCAGCGGCGTCACGTAAAGCGCGCCGAACCCCTCGGGCGGGCCGTCGCCTGCGACGAGATGGTCGAAGACGGGCAGCATCGCCGTCTCGGTCTTGCCGCTCCCGGTGGGCGCGATCACGAGGGTGTTCTCGCCCGCGGCGAGCGGCGGAATCGCCAGTCGCTGTGGCGCGGTCGGCGTCGAAAACCCGCGTTCGGAGAGCGCCCCGCGAACCGTCGATCCGAGGTGCGTGAAGGCCGCGGCGTCCCCGTCGGTCATCGACGGCTCTAGGATCGAACGGCGGATAAGGGCCACGTTCCCGGCACGATCGCTCGGGATCGTCGAGGGCTCTCGCTCGCTGTTACGATCACGCGTCGTTCGATTCGTCGGTTTCCCCGTCCTCGGGGCCGTCGACCAGTTCGTCGGTAATCTCCTCGTCGACGGTCATCTCCCCCGGTTCCGCGGGCTCTTCCCCCACGTCGGACGCGGATCGGCCCTCGATTTCCTCGCTCGATCGCTCGTCCTCGGTCAGGTCGACGGCCGTCCCGTCGTCGTCGACGACCGCGTCTTCGGACGCGTCGGAATCCTCCGCCCGTGTGTCGTCCGATTCCGCACCCGATTCGTCCGCTTGCGAATCGTCCGGTTCCGACGGCACATCGTCGGGGCCGTCGCCGGTGGCGGGAACGTCGATCTGGATCGGTTCGCCGTCCGCCAGTTCGACGTCGTCAGGAACAGTTTCCTCGACGCGATCGGAGATCGCATCGGGGAGCGGGCGGCCGTTTTCGCGGGATTCGAGGTACCGGAGCACGACGTACGCGACGCCAGCGAGACCGGCGACCACTGCGGCGTCCCGAAGGTGCCGCCGGATCGAGGGTGCTGTCGACTCCCGGTTCGACGACGGCCGCTCATCACCACCTGTCAGAAGGGGCATTGCCGATGGTACGGTCGGCCGGGGGAAGTCGGTTCGGCGTGTGAAAGCAAGCCCTACCTCGATCTTCGCGGAGTGGTCAGCGGGTGGACACCGGTCTCGGCGCCGTTTTGCGTTCGACGGCGAAGCCGCACGAGTCCGCGGTCCCTACCGAGACATAGAGTGCCACTAAAGTGCCGTATTCGGCAGTTAGATGGTTTTTACGGTCCGGTACGCCGCTCATAGTATATATCGGTGCTCACGGACGTTCGGCCAGATGACCAGTCCACACGCACGACAGTCATCGTCACCGAACGATCGGACGGCGGTGACGCGAATCGAATCGCTCGCGGACGCAGACACGAGACGGTTACCCCCGATCTCGGCCGAATCGACTACCCGACTCGACGATCGGCGAGCGCCGCCCCGTGATGCCACGGGCGGGGAGGCGTAACCGTGGTGTGTTCGCCGCGTTTCGGGCCGACCGCCGGGCGCGCTCTCGCCGCTCTCGGCGCGGTTCTGCTCGGTGCGATCGTCGTCATGGGCGTCGTCTCGGGAACCGCGATCGTCGGTGCCGAGACGACCGCGACGATGCAGGAGAACGTCACCGAGGAGGAGTACGTCGAACCCGCACCCGAGGAGGGTGACGAATACTTCGAGGCAGTCGCGAACGACGACACCTGGATCAGCTACGTCAACCCCCGCGACGAGTACCGGGACCCCTACCTCGGAGACGGCTCCGGGAAAATCTGCGTGACGTTGCTCAACGAGGCCGGCGAGCCGATCGCCGGCGAGACCGTCCCGAACACGACCGTGACGATTCCGACAGGCGAGGAACTCGAGTGGCACCCCCACGCCGATCCGATGACCGTCGAGTACCCGGTGACCGACGGCTACGAGCAGCCGCTCGACGCCGACCAGTTCGGGACCAGCGACCTCCCGCAGGGCGACGGCTACATGGACACCCACTGCATCGAGATGCACGGCCAGCCCGAAAACGCCACGATCGAGTACGGCGAGGCCCAGATCGAGGGCGACCACGCCGACGACATCGAGGTCGTCGGCTACATCCAGCAGCAACCGGCCGGCGATGGCTGGGACAGCGACATCGATCCGATCGAGGCCGCCGAGCCCTACGAGGAAGTCGGCGGCGAGTGGACCTACCAGAGCGAAGACACCCACGGCCAGGTCGTGGTCGTCCTCCAGCTCGATCGCGATCCGTCCGAGTTCGATCCGGCCGACGGCAGTGACGATTCGGACGGCGAGAACGACGAGAACGGGTCGACGGACGACGCCGATGAAAACGGAACCGACGACGCGGACGTCGAGACCGACGGCTCCGATGACGTCGGTAGCGACGGGCTCCCCGGCTTCGGCGCGGTCGTCGCGATCGTCGCCCTGGCGGTCGCGGGACTCCTCGCGATGCGGCGGTGACGGCGCGACGCGTCGATGAAGACCCGCCGTTCGTCCCGGTGTGCGATCGCTGAAGCCGGCTCGACCTCCACGGGCGACCGGCACCGATCGCCCGAACCAGTGAGAATTTGAGGATCGACGCGAGAGGGTCGACCGATGACCCCGCCAGCCGACTCCGACGACAGCGAGCCAGCAGTGCCCATCCACTGTCCCGAGTGTGAGACGACGTCCCGCGTCCCGCTCGCGACGGTCGCCGACGCGGTCGATCGCCACAACGAGCAGCTCCACGACGGGGACGAGGTCGCGCGTGTCGATCCCGACGTCGCGGATCGGATCGCCGATCTGGCCGCCGAGGATCTCGGCCTTCTCGACGGGGCGTAGTCCGGGCGATCGCTGTCGCTGACGGTACCCCCGGGTTACCGTTTCAGGAACGCGATCAGCCGACCGACCAGCGATCGATCCGCCTCGTCGGCGGAAACGCGCGTGATGCGACCCTCCTCGTCCGGTTTCTCGTCCATCCGCACGTCCGGTCGTTTCGGATCCATACCCGCCGTCTTCCGCACGTCGGGGAACGAGCGTTACCCCCGCGATCGCACCCGATCGGGCGACGGCGCCTCCTCACCGAACGGGATCGTGGCCAGCCCGTTCGATTCGTCGAAGCCGCCTCGAGTCGATACACACACGGTTCTACGCACGAATGGCACCCACATGGAGGACGAAGTCGAGTGGATGAACTACGGGGACGATCAGATACTCGAACTGCTACAGTCGGAGGACGTCTTCGCCCCCGACCACGTCGCCGAAGAGGTCCCCCTGCGGGGCCCGGAAGTCGCCGTCCGGTGTCGCGAACTCGCCAAACACGGGCTGTTGACCAAACGCATGGCCGGGATGTACGAGGTCACCGACCTGGGCGATCGGTTCCTCGCGGGCGAGGTCGATCCGGAGGAACTGGCCGCCGATAGAGACGACGAAGACACGGAAACAGCGGACTAGGAGATCGAAGCCGGCGGTCGACGCCGCTCCGTTTCGGAGTCGTCGGCTCCGGAATCGTCCACGTCCGGGTCGGACGACCCGGAGACCGCCGACCACGCCGACCCCGACCCGATCGTTGCGGCGTCGCGTTCGTCCAGCAGCGCGTCGATCACGTCCGTCGCGGCGGGTGCGTACAGCGGCCGGTTGTCGTTGCCACAGCGATCGCTCATTAGGCACGCCGGACAGCCCTCGTCGCGCCCGCAGGGGCAGTCGACTATCAACTCGCGAGCGCGGCGGGCGACGGCCTCGTACTCGTCGTAGATACTCCGGGCGAAGCCGACGCCGCCCTCGATCGCGTCGTAGATGAACCAGCCGCTCGTGTCCGACGCGTCCGGGAGCCGGTTGGTCGCGAGACCGCCCAGGTCGGCCGCGTCGACGTTCAACTCGAGCGGCGCGACGGCGATCATCGCGTGCTCGATCGCGTGGATCCCGCCGAGGTAGCCGTGCAGTCGCGGCGGGATCTCCTCGCACTCGTCGTTGTGGTAGTCGCTGTGGGCGGTCCGGACCGCGCGTTCGACGTCGTCGGGAACTTCGGCCCAGCACAGTTGCGTACGCATCTCAAGCGGCGGGACGCCGGTCTCGAGTCCGACGGCGCGGACATCACCCGAGTCGATCTCCCGGCGCATGAACGTGCTGTAGTGGACCGTCACCGTCCCGTAGCCGTAGTTGAGCCGAAACGGGCCGACCGCGCGGGACTCGCGGACCTCGGTGTCGTAGATCCGGACCTGGCCCTGCGACTGGGTGTAGTAGTCCACGTCCACCCGTTCGAGTTCGACGACCGGCTGTGGCCGATCTTCACGGAGCGCGACGACCTCGTACTGGTCGCCCCGGAACCGGACGATCGCGCCCTCGTGATAGTCCCGGTAGGCGCGGTCGCGCCCGATCGGTTCGTGATCGATCGATCCCTCGCCGACGAGGCGGATCTCGAACGTGTTTCCGCCCGAGGCGTAGAGGCTCACCTCGTCCTGGGGCCGGTCGCGGTGCGCGTAGGTGACGCCGCCGTCGAGCGATCCCTCCAGATCGCCCAGCCGCCGACCGAACTCGACCGCGCGTTCGAGTCGCTCGCGCCCGCCGAACCGATCGGCGTCGGCCGCCGTGAGCGGGAGTTCCTGGGCGGCGCAGTTGACGTGTCGCCGGTAGACGGGATTGTTCTCGAGGTCAACCACGGCGTTCTCGTGATCCGCCTCGAGGACGTACTCGGGATGGTCCAGAATGTACCGATCGAGCGTCGCGTGACTCGGGACGAACACGGAGAGGGCGTCGCGCTCGTCGCGCCCGGAGCGACCGATCCGCTGCCAGAACGACTGCCGGGAGCCGGGATACCCCTGCAGGACGGTGCCGTCGACGCCTCCGACGTTGATCCCGACCTCGAGCGCGCTCGTCGTCGCCACCCCGTCGAGACGACCGTCTTTCAGGCGGTTCTCGGTCGCCCGCCGCGACTGCTTGCCGTGGCCGGCGTTGTACGGCGCGAGCGCGGCGGTTCCCTGGTAGGGCAAGCCGGCGTCCCCGAGGAACGACTCGGCCCGATCGACGGCCAGTTCGGTCCCCTTCCGGGAGCCACAGAACAGCAACGAGGGCACGTCGTGGTAGCAGAGGTGGGCCCACACCTCCGGCGCCTCGACGGTCGCGGGCCGTTTCGAGAGCGGTTCCCAGCCGCCGGGTTCCTCGGCCGGTCCGCCTGCGCCACTGCCGCCCGTCCCGCCGGTGGCCCCGCTTCCGCCCCCGTTCTTCGCGGGCGGATCCCAGAAGACGAGGTCGCGTTCGCCCCGCGGCGATCCGTCCTCGTCGACCACCGTCGCCGGTTCACCCGTGAGTGCCCGGACGTGGTCGGCGGGGTTGCCGATCGTCGCCGAGGTCAGGACGTACTGGGGGTCGCCGCCGTACCAGTCGACGATCCGCCGGGTGCGCCGGAGGATCCACGCGGCGTGCATCCCGCCGAGTCCCGTCCACGAGTGGGCCTCGTCGACCACGATCAGGTCGCAGTTGGCGTGGAACGTCGCCCAGCGGTGATGACCCTCGAGGTACTGGTTCAGCCCCGCGAAGTTAGTGATGACCGCGTTCGCCTCCTCGCGAATGCGGCGCTTCTCGTCGCTTCTCGTGTCGCCGTCGTAGACGCCGACCGTGACGTCCAGGTCGAGCGTCCCCCGGAGCAGGTCGTTCAGTTCGCGTTCCTGGTCCCGGCTGAGCGCCTTCGTGGGGTAGACGATCAGCGCCCGCGTCTCGGGATCCTCGAGGTAGCGCCGCGCGATCTGGAGAGCGTACACGTACGTCTTCCCGGACGAAGTCGAGGTCGCCACGCAGACGTTCTCGCCGTCCCCAAGCGCGTCCAGCGCCTCGGCCTGGTGGCTCCAGAGGTCGGCCCCGAACCGCGAGGCGAGGTCCGGGGGTAGCACCTCCGCGGCCGGGACGTGACTGGCCGCTCGCGCCGGGATCGTGATCCGCTCCTCGACCTGGCCACGATACCGCCGCGAGGGGTACGTCTCCCGCAACTCCTCGGCGGTCAGCGCGAGTCCGTCGTCAGCGGTCGATTCGTTCCGTCCGCGAGTCCAGTTCTCGTTGCCCATCGTCAGAAGTCACCCAGTCCGGTCTGTGTCGACTCGTCGCCGTTTGGCGAGTCGATCGACTCGTCGGCCGCCGGCTCGGCGGCCACGATCGCGTCGTAGACCGCCGCCAGTTCGCGCACGTCGCCCTCGCAGTACCGTCTAACCGCCTCCCAGTCGATCGCGATCGGGTCCGGCGACTCGATCGATCGGCGGAGTCGCCGGGCGAACGTCGCCCCGTCGATCGCGCCGGCGGCGGCCCCGCGGTCACACCCGATCGCCCTCGCGACGTCCTCGAGCCGGTTCGTTCGACCGGGCAGGTGCGCGTGGTCCTGCCGGACGGCCCAGTCGTACGGATCGTACCTGCGCACGTCCTCGCGCCAGAACTCGGCGAACGCCGGCGCGTAGCGGCTCACGAACCGATCGAGGTGTTTGTAGTCGAACTTGTACCCGTTCCAGGCGGCGATCGCGGGTCGATCGTACTCGGCGGCCAGCCACTCGAGGAACGCCCGCGTCGCCGCGCCGGGATACTCGCGGGACGGCTCCGTATCGACGAAGTCAACGTACGCGTCGCGGTCCGGGTCGTAGACGCCGATCAGCGGGATCACCGTCGGCGAGAGGCCGTCGGTCTCGATGTCGACAAACAGCGGCTCTCGCTCCGCCGGCGGAACGGGCTCCGACGAGCGGCGAACGACCCGTCCGTCGGCGAGCGCGCGGGCACTGGCCCGCATCGTTCGCGCCGTCGCGTCGCCGACGCCCCGGACCGATCGCAACTCTACTGGCGACGCGTCGGCCACGGCCGTCCGGGAGTCGAACCCCTCATCGCGGAGGCGGCGCGCCGTCGTCGGCCCGACCCCGTCGAGAGCCCGCAGACCGAACCGATCCGCCGGGACGGACGAGACCGAGACGGCACCGTCCGTGGCGCATCTGAGACAGGCCAGTTCCGGCGCGCCCGATCGCCGAATCGGCCCGAGCCCCCGAACGGGGAGTCGAACGTCCCGGCCGTCGGCGGTCGCCGTCCACACGTGCGCGTAATTCGCCGGGAGCGAACCGGTGAGGAACGTCGTCTCGGTCGCCGATCGGGCCTGGTAGCGGGCGATCGCGTCGCGACCCTCGAGGGTGGCTTCCATGGCGACCTCGTCGGCCCGCGTCTCGACGTCGTCACAGACGACGTAGTCGGCGTCCGCGGGGACCTCGGACTCCGTCGCAGTGGCCCCGTCCGGATCGGCGTCCGAGAGCGCGGCGAGTCGCGACGCGAACCCGATCGTGACGCCGCCGACGGTCGCCGATCGAACCGACGCGGCGCCGCCGGGATCGAGCACCGGGCCGTCGAACGCCCGGCGCAGTCGGCTGACCGTCCGGACGTCCATCCCCTCGCGGACGACGGCGACGATATCGGGGTCGAACACGGCGAGGACGTCGGCCAGTCGCTCCGCCGTGGGTGCGTCGCCGGACGGGCCGGCGAGCGCGTCACAGCGCACCGCGAGCACCGCCGCGCCCGCGTCGTGTTCGACGGTCATACTCCTACGGTGAGAGCGATCGCAGAAAAGCGTTTGCGGACCGGGCGACCGTGACTGACCGACGAACTCGCTCCGGGGCCGACGATCGTCACACGGGACGCAGGTCCCGGTCGTCGTCACTCCGGGATCGGTCGCCGCGTATCCACCACGCGCGCACCCCGTTCGGCGACGCGAATCTCCGCCCAGCCCGGCAGTTCGTCCGGGTCGATCGGGACGAGCATGAGCAGGGCACCGTCGCCGGTCCCGACGAGCCGTCGCTCCGGCGATCGCTGTCGAATGCACTCGGTCCAGTCCCCGGTTCTGAGTCGTCTCCGAACCTGCCACTCGGTATAGTATCGGCCGTTCGACCCCGCGAAGAGCGCGTCGACCGGCACGTTCACTGACACGCGCCGGACACCTCCAGCCGTTCCGTGGGCCGTCGCCTGCGTCGAAACACCATTCTCGGTCGAACGATGCGCGGTCGATCGGATCGGTGCTCGGGTTCACATACGTGACTTTTAAGATTCCGTGACTATCACGAGTGTCTGAACGGCACCCTTCTTCGGCATCCTGATCGGCGGCGTAAGCGTCGTCGGCTACACGGCCGTTCTCCCGTTCGACAGTGCGCTCCTCGGCGGCGTCGGCGTCGGGGGCGCGTATCTCGTCGCGATCGCGATTGGCGGCGCGTTGTACTCGACGTACTCAGTCGCGTTCTACCTGAATATCCCGTCCGACGACGGAGGCCCGGGGACTGACGGAATCCGGCCGGATATTCAGTCTCGCCGGTAGTACGCGACGACGGCGTCGAACAGTTTGGCCTCCGCGCGGCGTCGGTGCTCCTCCGCCGTCCGCCGATCGATCCCGACAGCGGCGGCCAGTTCCACCATCGACGTCTCCCGTGGCGACTGGTAGTACCCGCGCTCGACGGCCAGCGTGAACACCTCCCGTTGCCGGCGGGTGAGCGACGGCAGGACCCGTTCGAGGCCGAGGGGAGACTCGGCCGCGGCCCCGTCGACGCCCGGTTCGAGCGATCGCTTCTCGGCGACGGTCACGTCGAACTCGTCCTGGAGCGATCGGTAGAGGGCCGTGAGTCGATCGGCCGACAGCGCGAGGACGCGACACCACCGCGTTCCGTCCTCGTACCGCAACGGCGGGAGGAGGACGCAGCCGCTCGCGGCGAGGTGGGCGTCGACCGTCGGTTCGTCGGACCCGCGAACGCAGTCGTCCGTGACGACGACGGCGCGTCCCCCGTCGATCAGTGCCTCGTCGACGCCGGCGATGCCGTCGATCCGATCGTAGACCCGATCGACGTCGCCTGGCAACCCGCGGACGCGCAACAGGTCGGCGTGATCGTTACACCAGAGCGCGATCTCGACGGCGAGTCCATCGGTTATCGCGGCGTAGCCGTCCGTCCCGGACAGGCGAAACGTGGCCTCGTACACGGCCATAGATCGTCGTCCAGTTATAAAAGCACAGGCGTGCGCCCACCACACGGCCTTGGAAGTGAGTGACGAACACGAACGCATGCAGGAGTCCGATTCCCGCGACGCGGCGATCGGTGAACCGAGCGACCGGTGGCGCGAGCACCGGGGAGCACCGACCGGAACCGACCTGACGTGTCGCGATTGGCGACAGGAGGCCGCATTCCGGCTACTGAACAACAACCTCGATCCCGAGGTGGCCGAACGGCCCGAGGACCTGGTCGTCTACGGCGGCACCGGCCGGGCAGCCCGATCGTGGGACGCCTACGACGCGATTTGTGCGGAACTGCGCGACCTAGAGGACGAGGAGACACTGCTCGTCCAGTCCGGCAAGCCCGTTGGCCGGTTCGAAACCCACGAGCGCGCCCCGCGCGTGTTGATCGCCAACTCCAACCTCGTGGGCAAGTGGGACGACTGGGAGCACTTCCACGAACTCGAATCGAAGGGGCTGATCATGTACGGCCAGATGACCGCCGGTTCGTGGGCCTACATCGGTACGCAAGGGATCATCCAGGGGACCTACGAGACGCTCGCGGAGCTATCGACCCAGCACTACCCCGACACGGAGGGGTTGCAGGGCAAGATCGTCGTCACCGGTGGCCTCGGCGGCATGGGCGGCGCGCAACCGCTCGCGGTGACGATGAACGGTGGCGTCTGCATCGCCGCCGAGGTCGACGAAGCGCGGATCGATCGCCGCCTGGAGACGGACTACTGCCAGGAGAAGACCGACGACCTGGACGCGGCGATCGAGCGCGCCGAAGCCGCGGCCGCGGCCGGGGAACCCTACAGCGTCGGCGTCCACACGAACGCCGCGGACATGCTCGAAGCCATGCTCGATCGGGGGTTCGTCCCGGACGTGGTGACCGACCAGACGAGCGCTCACGACGAACTCGAAGGGTACTACCCGTCCGGCTACACCGTCCCGGAAGCCGATCGGCTCCGAGAGGACGATCCCGACGAGTACGTCGCGGAGAGTCTCGCGACGATGGAACGGCACGTCGACGCGATCCTCGAGATGCAGGACGCGGGCGCGATCGCGTTCGAGTACGGGAACAACATCCGGGGACAGGTCGCCGACCATTGCGATCACGACGCGGCGTTCGACTATCCCGGGTTCGTCCCCGCGTACATCCGGCCGCTGTTCTGCCGCGGGAAGGGGCCGTTCCGCTGGGTCGCACTGTCGGGCGATCCGGTCGACATCCACCGGACCGACGAGGCGGTCAAAGCGCTGTTCCCGGAGAAAGAGCACCTGCACCGCTGGATCGACCTCGCACAGGAACGCGTCGCGTTCCAGGGGCTGCCGGCGCGGGTGTGCTGGCTGGGATACCAGTCGGGTGATGATCGAGACGGCCTCACCGAGCGCGCACGCTTCGCGCTCCGGATCAACGACCTCGTCGCCGACGGGGAGATCTCCGCGCCGATCGTCGTCACGCGGGACCACCTCGACGCGGGGTCGGTCGCGAGTCCGAACCGGGAGACGGAAGCCATGCAAGACGGTTCCGACGCGGTGGCCGACTGGCCGATCCTGAACGCCCTGCTCAACTGTGCGGCGGGGGCGGACATCGTGAGCGTCCACGACGGCGGTGGGGTCGGGATCGGCAATGCGATCCACGCGAACAACCACGTGGTCCTCGACGGGAGCGACCTCGCCGCCGAGAAAGCCCGCCGCGTGTTCACGACGGACCCGGGGATGGGCGTCGTCCGCCACGCCGACGCCGGCTACGAGGACGCGATCAACGAGGCCCGCGAGTCGGTCGTCCACGTCCCGATGGAGGACCGCGAATGACGGCGGACGGGGCGACGTTCGCCACCAATCCCGACTGGGCCGACGCCGGCGGGTGGAACGGCGCGGCGCGATCGGCCGATCCGACCGACGAACTGTTCGGCCACGTCGTCGCGGAGGTGACGCTCGATCGACTCTCGGGGTCCGGCGTCGCGGCGGTGCTCGTCGGCGAACCCTACGACGGCGCCGTCATCGGCCGCCGGGGGGCCCGCGAGGCCCCCGTCGAGATCCGTCGCTCGCTCGCGCGGACGAAGACCCACCACGTCGACGGCGGGCCGGTCCGATCGATCGGCGACCTCGGGGACCTCCGTTCGCTGATCGCGGCTGGCGATCACGAACGCGGTGACGACGACCGGCCCGTCGACGCGGTCCAGACCGACGTACGAGAGGCGACCGATCGCGTCCACGACGCCGACTCGCTCCCGGTCTTCCTCGGCGGCGACAACTCGCTCACGTATCCCAACGTCGCGCCCCTGCTCGATCGAGGGTCGGTCGGCGTGGTCAGCCTCGACGCCCACTTCGACGTACGCGAGGTCAGGGACGACGCGGGCCCCACGAGCGGCACCCCCTACCGCCAGCTGTTCGAGGCGGGGCTCGATCGCTACGCCTGTCTCGGCGCGCGACACTTCGAGAATTCCACGGCGTACCACGAGTTCGTTCGCGACCGCGGCGGCGAAATCGTCACCGCCGAGGAAGTCGAAGACGATCCCGTAGCCGCCACAATACGGGCACTCGACGCGATGGCGGACGTCGATCGGCTCTACGTCAGCGTCGACTGCGACGTGCTCGACGCGAGCGCCGCGCCAGGGGTGAGCGCGCCGACGCCGGGCGGGATCACGTCCCGAGAACTGTTCCGCTGTCTCCGGGTCCTCGCCGGGGACGATCGGCTCGCCGGCATCGAGGTCGTCGAGTGCGCCCCGGCGCTCGATCGGGACGGACTGACCGTCGACGCCGCGGCGCGGGCAGTGGCCCACACCCTGGCCGGCTACGTGGAGGGACGACGATGAGCGGGGCCGACACGCCGTCGGGTGACGATTCGGCCGGCGACGGGACCTGCGTCGTCTACGATGCCGGCGAACTCGTCGTCGGTCCCGCCGCGGGCACCGACGAATCGCGGACGGGCGACAGTTCACGAGCGATCGGCGACCGGTCAGCCGACGGACCGCTGGAGATCCGCGAGGACGCCGCGTTCGCCGCGATCGACGGCGAGGTCGTCGCCGTCGGCCCGACCGACGAGATCACGCGCGAGTACCCGCCCGAGAGCGCCGCGACGGCGATCGACGCCGGCGGGAACGCGGTCGTCCCGGGGTTCGTCGACCCGCACACCCACGCCGTCTTCGCTGGCGATCGATCGGACGAGTTCGCGGCCAAACTCCGGGGGAAGAGCTACCAGGAGATCCTCGCGGAGGGCGGCGGCATCCTCCGGACGGTCCGTGCGACCCGGGCGGCCAGCGACGCGACTCTGCGCGAGAACCTGCGCGAACACCTCGAGGTCATGCTCGCCCACGGGACCACCACCGTCGAGGTCAAGTCGGGGTACGGCCTCGACACCGAGACCGAACTGCGGCTGCTCGAGGCGATCGATCGCGTCGCCGACGCGCACCCGATCGACGTCGTCCCGACCTTCATGGGTGCCCACGCGGTGCCGGCGGATCGGGAGCCCGACGCGTACGTCGATCGGGTGATCGAGGAACAGCTCCCGGCCGTCGCCGAGCAGGGGATCGCCGAGTTCTGCGACGTCTTCTGCGAGGCGGACGTCTTCGACGTCGCCCAGTCGCGGCGCGTGCTGGAGGCGGGCGAAGCGGCTGGCCTCACGCCCAAGATCCACGCCGAGGAGTTCACCCGGCTCGGCGGGTCGCAGCTGGCCGCCGACCTCGGGGCCGCGAGCGCGGATCACCTGCTTCACGCGACCGAGGAAGACGCGGCGGCGCTCGCGGCGGCCGACGTCGTTCCCGTGCTCCTGCCCGCGACGGCGTTCGGCCTCGGCGAGGCGTACGCCGACGCCCGGACCTTCCTCGATGCGGGCGCACCCGTCGCGCTCGCGACGGACTTCAACCCGAACTGTCACGCCCGTACGATGGAATTCGTCCAGACGCTCGCCACCGTCGGGATGGGGCTCACGCCGGCCGAGGCGCTCCGCGGGGCGACTCACGACGCGGCGCTCGCGATCGATCGCGAGGACGGGACCGGGACGCTCCGCGAGGGCGCGCCGGCGGACGCCGTGGTGCTCGAGGCCCCGTCGATCGTACACCTCGCGTACCGGTTCGATACCTCCGCCGTCGACACGGTCATCAAAGCGGGCGTGGAGGTGGACCCATGACCACCGTCACGCGATCGGCAGGACCCGTCCGACCGGACTGCCGGCAGAACGAGCGGACGAACCGAATTCCAGCAGGAGCGATCGGACGGCGAGGCGGAGCGGGTTCGGGACGGTCAGAACGTGATGATCTCGTAGCCGTCGCCGACGAGCGATCGGATGCTCGGATGGCCCTCGAACTCGTCGATCGGGGCGGCCTCGCTCGCGTCGACCTCGTCCTCGACCCCGTACGCGCCGGCACAGTAGTCACAGACCTGCGCGTGGTCGGCGACGGCCGCGTACAGCGCGTGGTAGTCGTGGTCCTCGTCCTCGAGTTCGCCGACCCACTGGGTCCCGGCGCCGTCGAAAATCAATTGGACGTCGTCGCCCGCCTCGTCGAACTCCTTCGTGACCTGGAGGGCGTTGACGACGCGTCCGAGGTCGGACGGCGCTTCGGTACCTGCGAGCACGACTATTGCTGCGTCTGGCATGTGGACGTCCCTTTCGAGACGATGAGTATGACCCTTCTGCGGTCGTGTGCGTGGAAGCCACGATCGACCACGACGCCACCTCGGACGGACGACGCGCGTGAATCGTCGCGGGGTGACGATCGATGACGACCGTCGAACTCGACGGCGAGAGCCTCACGCCGGACGCCCTCGTCGCCGTCGCTCGCGAAGACGCGACGGTCAGCGTCCCCGAGTCGGCCCGTGATCGGGTGCGCGAATCTCGGGAGCGAGTCGAATCGGTGATCGAGAGCGGCGACGCCGTCTACGGTCTCAACACCGGGTTCGGCGAACTGGTCGACGAACGAATCTCGCCGGCGGACCTCGAGCGGCTGCAGGTCAACCTGCTCCGGAGCCACGCCGCCGGCGCGGGGAGAGAACTCACGCGCGAGGAGGTCCGCGCGATGATGGTCGCCCGGATCAACGCCCTCGTCAAGGGCTACTCTGGCGTTCGCGAGCGGGTCGTCGACTCGCTCGTGGCGATGTGCAACGAAGGCGTCCATCCCGTCGTCAAGTCCCGCGGGAGCCTCGGCGCCAGCGGCGATCTCGCCCCGCTGGCGCACATGTCGCTGGTGCTGATCGGCGAGGGCGAGGCGATCGTCGACGCCGAAACCGCCGGGGACGGCGACGGGACGACACAGCGGGTTTCCGGTGACGAAGCGCTCGCGGCGATCGATCGGGACCCGCTCGAACTCGCGCCGAAGGAGGGACTGGCGCTTATCAACGGCACCCAGTTGACGACCGGCCTCGCCGCCATGGTCGTCGTGGACGGCGAACGGCTCGTCCGCGCCGCCGACGCCGCCGGCGCGCTGACGACCGAGACGACGCTGGCGACGACGGCGACGTCGGCCGCGGCGATCCAGGACGTGCGCCCACACGCCGGCCAGCGCGAGAGCGCCGAACTGATCCGACGGCTCACCGCGGGCAGCGAAGTCGTCGAGGCCCACCGCAACTGCGATCGGGTCCAGGACGCCTACGCGCTCCGGTGTCTGCCGCAGGTCCACGGCGCGGTCCGGGACGCACTGGCGCACCTCCGCGCCGGCGTCGAGACCGAACTGAACAGTGCGACCGACAACCCGCTCGTCTTTCCCGCGGACGCGGTCGACGATCGCGCCTCCGGCACCGATCGCGGCGCGATCCTCTCGGGTGGCAACTTCCACGGCGCGCCGCTCGCCCTGCGACTCGAGTACGCCCGCCTCGCGCTGACCGACCTCGCCGCGATCGCGGAGCGCCGGATCGATCGGCTCCTCAATCCGAATCTCCAGGAGGACCACCTCCCGTCGTTTCTCGCCGCGGACAGCGGCCTCGAATCGGGGTACATGATCGCCCAGTACACGGCCGCGGCGTTGCTCAACGAGATGCGATCGATCGGGGCCGCGTCGACGGACAACACGCCCGTCAGCGGAAACCAGGAGGACCACGTCAGCATGAGCGCACAGGCGGCACTCAACGCCCGAACCGCCGTCGAGAACGCCAGGACGATCGTCGCCGCCGAACTCGTCTGCGGGACGGAGGCGACCGAATACGTCGACGACGCCTTCGCGGCGGACGACCTCTCGCTCGGCGCCGGCACGAGCGCGGTCCGGGACCTGGTCCGGGACGTCGTTCCCCCACTGACGACGGACCGGCCGATCCACACGGACCTCGAGGCGGTCGCGGCGCTGGTCGATGCGGGCTGTCTCGACGATGCGTTCGATCGGGCGCTCGCGGGATTCGAAGCTACGTGACGCCAATCTGGTAGGTATGGGATAACTGCGTCCGGTGCGACCGCGAGCAGTCCTCCACTCCTCGAGTACCGACGTACGCCGATCGTATCAGTAGGTAACGTTTTCCGTGTCGAGTTCGTAGCCCGCTGTGCCTTCGACCGGACGAAGGCTGTCCGACGGCAGGGACGCCATTCGAACACACCACCTACCGTTCCCGCTCCCGTCGGACCTGCGATTTCTGGTGTTACAACGCCGCCGAGTCGTGCGACCGGCCGCTACTCGGTCCCGCTGCCTGTCTCGAAGAACTCCCCGAGCACCGTCTTCAGTCCCTTCCGGAGGTGCTGGTGCATCGTCGGCGGCGAGACGTCCATCGCATCGGCGATCTCCTCGCCGGTACTCTCGCGCGGCCAGTCGAAGAAGCCGCTGTAGTACGCCAGCCGCAACGTGGTCAACTGGCGATCGGTCAACTCGTCGAGGATCCGGGTTCGGCGCTCGGCGGCGGTCCGGACCGGGCGATCGACCTCCCGTCTGGCGACCAGATCGGTGTTCTCGTAGACGGCGGTCAGCGCCTCGGCGATCTCCCGGACGTCGGCGTCCTGTGAGACCTCGATCAGGAGGGAGCCGACGCCGTCCTCGACCGTCACGTCCCGGATCGTCGCCCCGTGATTCGCGAGGGTTCGGACGCCCGAGCGGGACAGTCGAAGTTCGATCGTACAGCGACGGGCCCCGTCGTGGATCAGTCGACACGACTCGACCGAGTCGTGATCGGTCGCCTCCTCGAGCACCGTCTCGCCGTCGAGTCCCTCGATCGTCACGAATTGGAACGAGCGGCCCCCCGCCGTCGTCCCGGCCCACTCGAGCGAACAGGTGCAGTCGTACGACTCGGAGAGATCGAACGAGAGCGTGTCGCCGCCGTGGATGTGAAATTCGAGTTCGACGACGGTGTCCGCGAAGAGCAGCTGGCGGTTCTTGACCGCCTGGATGGCGAACCCGATCGTCTCCCCGAGCAGGCGGAACTCGGCCTGTTCGCGCTCGCTGAAGGCGTCGTCCCTGCTCGCGAGGACGGTGAGGACCCCGTAGGTCGCGTCCTCGTGACTGATCGGGACGGCGATCAGGGACGCCACGTCGTCCTCGGCTGCAGCCTCTCGGAGCGGGTCGGCGAGTTCGTCGACCTCCGAGAGCCCGTTCGCCGTCTGGACCTCGCCGGTCGCGAGCGCCCGCTGGACCGGCGGCTGGCGATCGGCCGAGAGTTCGCGGGCCGTCTCGAGGACCGCGTCTGCACTCCCCGACCCGGTCCGGTAGGCGAGTTGCCGATCGGCGGTCCGTTCGGCGATCCACGAGCCACAGTACAGTTCCGAGTCGACGAGTTGATCGCAGACCTCGCGTTCGATCGCCTCCCGCGAGGGAGCCTCGACGAGCGTCTCGATCACCTCCCGGATCACCGCGTTGATTCGGTTGAGCGTCTCCAGCCGATCGCGCCGCGACTGCAGTTCGCGGACGCGACGGGCGCGTTCGGTAACGTCCTGTGCCAACCAGAGGACCGCGCTGGATTCGGAAATCTCGTCGCCGATCGGAACGACCTGCGCTTCGTAGCGGCGTCTCCCGTCGCTCGTATCGACGTCGTACTCGATCGATTGCGCTTCTCCGGAGCGAATCGTCCGATCGATACACGACTGAAGTCGTGCGGCGGTGGGACCGGAAAACGCCTCGTCGATGTTGCTCCCGACGAGTTCGTCGTGAGACAGCGTACACAACTTGGCGGCCTGTCGACGGACGCTCACGTCGAGATAGGTCCCGTCCTCGGCGATGATGAAGGCCTCGTCCGGAAGTTCGTCGGCGATACTGCGAAGGACCCGCCACCCGTCGGTCGATTCCGGTTCCGCGTCGTTCTCCCGGTCGGCGTCGCGCTCCGACCGGATCGTCTCGACGATCCGATCGAGCGTCTCCGTGCCGCTCTCGGCGGGGACGTATTCGGTTGCGCCGGCCCGAAGTGCGGCGGCCGCGACCCGTTCGGACCCGTTTCGTGGCGCGACGATCGTCGGGGCCGACGGGGACGCCTCGTGGACGCGTTCGAGCGCGGTCCGGAGCGACGCCGGCGAATCGATCGAGACGACGACGCCGGCCGGTTCCGCGGCGGTCGTTGCCACACCCGCACGAGAGGCCGACCCGACGGTGCGATCCCGATCGGGGCCGTCCGGATCGTCCGGGGGCGGATCGAGACAGGATTCGAAGTCGGCGTCGGGCGCCAGTGCAGTGACGGTCATCGATGTCTCGTCTCGAAGCGCCGACGCGAGTTGTCGCCGCCGCTCGTCCGATCCCGTAATCACGACGATCCAGTCGTCCCGGTTCGTGCCTGCCATAGAGTCCGCTCGATCGGGGGGTCGATGCAGTGATTCGACGGTCCGCTGGCCCACCGATCCCAGCGGACTCTCACTCTTTTATATTATCTATAGTAAAAAATAAAAACCTGATGGTACGACTCGACGTCTGTCGCTCGGTTCGCCCGTCGATGCCAGTGCGCCGCTATCCGGGCGGTAGACGGTGGTCGAGCGCCCCGGGTCGCGGGTCGACGACCGCAGAAGCGGTGCCTAGATTTCGCCCTGTTCTTTCAGGTCCTCGATGATGTCGTCGACGAACGTCTCGGGGTCGTCGTACGGGAAGTCGCCACCGGACGTCTTGGTGTTGAGTTCCATCGCGGTGATCGAGTAATCACCGGATTCGAACTTCGTTCCCGGCCCGTTCGGCAGTGCCGGAACGAGGTCCATCGGACTCGAGATGGGGTAGTCTGCGCCTTCGAACGCGTCGATCATCTGCTCGCGGAGTTCGGATTCGTCTGGCATTGCGTGTCACCGTTGTGCCCGATAAATAATAAATTTGCAGGTAGTTGCGGTCCCGTGCGCAGTTAGCCGGATGGGGACTCTAACCGGTTTCGAGTCCGTTATTCGTCATCTCGGCGACCAGTTCGCCGGTCGATTCGCGACGGGAAGAGACGAGGAATGACACGTCGCCGAAACAATAATGTGCCAGTAGCGTCAATTTGGATGACATGGCGAAGGATACCGTCCGGTACCCGGACGACGTCGTCGAGCAGATCGACGCGCTCGTCGAAGACGGTATGTTCGAGAGCAAATCCGAGTTCTATCGGTTCTCCGCGGAGTACGTACTGACGCTGATCAACTCCGATCACGAGGTCAAGACTTTCAACTTCGACGAGATTAAGGCCGAACTCGACATCAGCGAGGAGGACCACGCGAAAGCACTGGGTACCGACGGTGGCACCTTCTTCCTCGACGCCGTCATCACGGTCCGGAAACAGGGGCTCCGGGGCAACTACGAGGCCGCAGAACGGTTCATCGACACTCACTACGACGCGACCGACCAGGAGTGTATCATCCTCGAGGAACTGCTCGGGACCTACCGGGACGGCCCGACCTGACGAGTCGACGTATTACTGGTTCGAGAGGCCAAGCGCACCGAGATCGACGTTCTCACCGACGAGCGACGCCGCCCGATCGAACGGCGATTCGGCCGCGCCCCGCGCGTCGCCGTCGCCGGACACGTCCGTCGGCCGATCGATCCCCGCCGACGCGGCGACGGCGTCGAGGAAGGCCGTTCGGACGTTCGCGTTGTCGAAGACGCCGTGGAGATAGGTACCGAGGACGGTTTCCGCCGCGGCGCTGGAGTCGCCGAGCGGCCGATCGACGGGATCGATCGCCGTCGTCCGGCCCGCGTGGATCTCGTACCCCGAGGCGGTCCCGTCGGCACCGGCTAGGAGCGGGGACGCCGATCCGTCGACGGGGACCGTCGTCTGCTCGAGGTGTTTGTCGCCCTGGAAGCGCGTCTCGACGGGCAGGAGGCCGAATCCCGCTACCGTGTCGTCAGGCCCCGTTCCGACGGCGTCGTCCGTCTCGGTTCCGACGTCGCCACCGGTGCCCTCGAGAGACGCGTTCGCGATCCGGTTACCCAGCATCTGGTAGCCGCCACAGAGGCCCACGATCGGGCCGTCGAACGCCGCGAGCGCGTCGTCGTACCCGGCCGCCCGGAGCGCGAGCAGGTCGTCGACGGTGTTTTTCGTCCCCGGGAGGACGACCGCGTCCGCGTTCGCGAGTCGATCGGCCGGATCACCGCCGTCGGGGCCGACCGGCACGTACGCCACCGAAACGCCGGGTTCGGCCACGAGGGCCTCGATGTCCGTCGCGTTCGAGATGCGGGGCAGTCGCGGGACCGCGATCGTCACGCGGCGATCGGCTGGAACGCCGTCGTCGTCGCCGATCACGGCTCGCTCATCTGTCGCGGGGAGTCCGACGCTGTCCTCTTCGGGCAGGCCGGGGTCGTCGTACGGGAGGACGCCGAGGATCGGGACGCCGGTCCGGGATTCGATGTCCGCGATCCCCGACTCGAGAAGCGATGGGTCGCCGCGGAACTTGGTGATGACCGCGCCGACGATCCGCTCCCGGACGTCGTCGGGAAGCAGTTCGATCGTCCCGTAGAGGCTGGCGAACGCGCCGCCGCGTTCGATGTCGACCAGCAGGAGGATCTCGGCGTCCGCGAACCGGGCCAGTTCGACGTTCGCGAGGTCCCGATCGTGGAGGTTGATCTCGGCGATGCTGCCCGCGCCCTCGGCGACGATCACGTCGTGATCGGCCGCCAGCCGCCGGTAGGACGCTTCGGCCGCCGCTCGCGCGTCGGTCCAGTACTCCTCGTAGTAGGTGCCGGGCGGGACGTGCTCGTGGGCCCGTCCCTGGACGACGAGCTGACTCTCTCCCTCGCCGCGGGGCTTGAGCAGGACCGGGTTGCAATCGGTCGTCGGCGTCAGCCGCGCGGCGCGGGCCTGGACGAACTGGGAGACCCCGATCTCGCCCCACCGATCGCCGGCGTCGTCCGACGCTACCGCGTCCGGGCGGACGACGACCCGGGCGTTGTTACTCATGTTCTGTGCTTTGAACGGGGCGACCGAGACGTCCCGATCGGTCAGGAGACGACAGAGGCCGGCGGCGACCGTCGACTTGCCGACGTGACTCGCCGTCCCGGCGACGAGGAGGGTCCGTGTCATCCGCGTGCGCGCTACTCGCACGTCCGGAGATATCGTCCTATCGGTTCGACGTCCGTGAGACGCCTCGCGGTGACGCCGGATCGGACGGCCGATTCTCACCCCTGCCGATACCGCCGCTCCCAGCGCGGACCCGCGCGACTCGACAGCACCCATCCGATCGTCCCGACCCCGACCCCCGAGAGCGCGAGCGCGGCCCCGATCGGAGGCGTGGGTGGAACGACCACGAACCCCACCACGAGCGTCGGGACGAGCGGGACGGCCACGCCGACGGTGAACAGCGAGAACCGGACGGCGTCGAACAGGAACTCGTTCGGGTCGAAGCCGGCGAGAAAGACCGTGAGACCGTAGTAGTACACCGCGTAGCCCGCGAGCAGGATCGCGCCGACGGCGGCGTCGACGATCGTCGCCTCGAACCAGACGACGGCCGCGAGGTAGGGACCGGCGACGGCCGGGCCGCCGACGAGGACGAACGCGACGCGTTTCGCCCGGAACACGTCCGCGACGGAGACGGGATAGGCGAGGTACGATTCGACGGTGTCGAACTGGGTCAGCCAGTTGTACGTCGTGAACGCCGACAGGCCGAGCACGCCCCCGAAGAAGATCCCGGACGCGGGTTCGACGCCGGTGATCGAGTCGACGACGCCGACCAGCGCGGCGACGAGCGCGAGCAGAATTCCGGCCGAGACGACCGGCTTCCAGACGCCGCCGGACGATCGGGCCAGGTCGAGCAGGGTCTTCCTGACCAGCGGATCGGCCGCGACGCGCCGGTCGTCCGCCCGGGCGAACCGATCGCTGGCAGTGCGAGCGGGACGGCCGTACGTCGGATCGTAGGCCGCGAGTGCAGCAGTCGCGACGACCAGCGTCGTGATCGCGAGCGCACCGCCGATCGCCGGCGAGCCGAGCGGCACGAGGAGGGCCGAGATCACGTGGGCCAGGACCGTAAGCCACGCGGCGACGACCGCGCCGCCGATCGCGGCCACGATCGTCCACGCCGGAACGCCCCGCGTCCGGCAGGCGATCAGCGCGACGGTGACGGCCATCCCCGCGGCGAAGACGATCGAGAGGGATAGCCACAGCGCAAGGACAGAGAGCGGCGTCGCCGCTGTCGTCCCGAGCAGCGGCCCGGCCGCGATCGCCATCGGGAGAACGAACACGACGCCGTAGAAGAGCGCGTCTTTCAGCAGGAAGAGCGCGAGCAGGTGCCGCCGGCCGATCGGGAGCGTCGTCGACGACGAGAGGACGAGCGAGAGATCCCCGAAGACGTTCTCCAGCATGTCGGAGCCGACGAAGCCGGCCGTCCCGCTGTAGAGTCCGAACCCGAGCGCGAGGACGTGCAGGCCGGCCACGACCGTCGATCTCGCCGTCCCGTTCGCGAGGAGCGCGACCCCGCCGAGTCCGGCCAGGACGGCGACCACGACTGGGAAGAGCACGAACCGCCAGCCGCCGAACAGCCGAGTGTGGAGTCGCCACTCTTCGCGGGCGAGGACGCGAAACAGCGTCCAGCTGAACCGCCACGACGGGGTTGTCGATCGGCTCATACTGGTTTCCGCGTGGGGAGGTCTCGAGCCGCCTCGTCGGTGACCCGATCGAGGAACAGTTCCAGGAGCGACGGGTCACCGGCCCCGTCGAGCGATCGCTCGGCGACGAGCCGGCCGTCGGCGACGATTCCGACCCGCGTACAGATCTCTTCGGCCACGTCGATGTCGTGGGTCGAGACGAAGACCGCGTTGTCCTCGGCCGCGTAGGCGACGAGGAACTCCTTGACCTGCTCCTGGACGAGCGGATCGAGGTTCGCGAGCGGTTCGTCGATGAAGACGACGTCGGGTTCGTGGACGAACGCCTGGGCGATCATCACCTTCTGTTGCTGGCCCCGCGAGAGGTCGGTGGTGAGCGTGTCGAGTTTGCTCCGGAAGCCGAGTCGTTCCGCCCACAGGTCGGTCCGTTCGGCCACCCGGTCCGGGTCGAGGTCGCGGACCTCGCCGACGAACTCGAGGTACTCCCGCGGCGTGAGGAAACTCGGCGGCGACCCCTGTTCCGGAAGGATGCCCACCCGACGGCGCGTTTCGATCGGTTCGGCCGCCGGATCGGTATCGAGCACCCGGACCGCCCCGTCGTCCGGTTCGATCTGGCCGGTCAGGATCCGGATCGTCGAGGTCTTTCCGGCCCCGTTGGGACCGAGAAAGCCGAACAGTTCGCCCCGCTCGATCGCGAACGACAGTCCGTTCAGCGCGTCCACGGAGCCGTAGGACTTCCGCAGCCCCGTCGCGTTGACGACACCCATCAGTGATCGCGACTTTCGATCGATCTGTAATAACTGTGCTGGCGGTCGATCGGGTTCCGGTACGGGGAGTCCGGGAGAGTCGTCGGCCGACGTCGATGGCGCACGCCTCGATCGGCATCCGAGCGTCGCCCCCGCCGATCGCTCGACGGCCCGTCAGAATTCGGTTCCCCGTCGCGCCCGCTGCCCCTCGTCGATCGGGTGTTTCACCTTGCGGACGTTCGTGATCAGGTCGGCCGCTTCCGAGAGATAGTCGGGTTCGGCGTGGCTCCCCGAGAGGACGAGTTCGAGTCCGTCGGGTTTCGCGTCGATCAGGTCGAGCACGTCGGCCTCGCCGACGAGTCCCCGATCGGCGGCGTACAGTATCTCGTCGAGCACGAGCATGTGCATCCCGGCCTCCGGATCGGCGTCGAGCGGGATCGGTTCGTCGAGGTCGGCCGTCCGGGCCGCCGCGAGCAATTCCTGGGCGCGCTCGAGGCCGGCCTGGGCCTCCGCCTCGTGATCCGCCTCGTCGGTTCCGTCGGCCATCCCGTGCCAGCCGTAGTGGCCGACGTTCTCGTAACTGATCCCCGGCAGGGCCGCGATCGCGTTGTACTCGCCGCGCACGGCGTCGACGCTCGACGCGCCGCCTTTCATGAACTGGAGCAGGTGCACGCGGTAGCCGTGGCCGGCCGCCCGCATCCCCAGCCCCAGCGTCGCCGTCGTCTTCCCCTTGCCGTCGCCCCACCACACCTGGACGAGGCCGAACTCCGCTGGGGCAGCCGGTTCGATCGGTTCCGCCTCGGGCGATCGACCCTCGCCGGGCGTGTCGGCGACCCCCGATTCCGGTGACTGGTCCTCGCTCATACGGGAGTCGTCGAACCCGCCGTATTTGTAGCTACGGCATCGACGACAGCCCGCTCGAGTTTGCACGTGCTACCATACCACAATCAAACGTGTCTTTAGGCTCCGGTCCTAACGTTGTCGCGTCCGATGCCACTCGAGTTCTCCGCGTCCGACGAAGCGCCTCCGTTCCGTGACGTCATCACCGTCCTGGACGACGAGGACTGTCGGACGATCATCTCCGTGCTCGACGAACCGATGACGGTGCCGGAGATTGCCGAGGCAGCGGATCTCCCCCTCTCGTCGACCTATCGCAAACTCGATCTCCTGACCGAAGCACAACTCGCGAGCGAGACCACCGGCGTTCGACACGGTCGCCATCACAAGTCACGGTACATCGTGGACTTCGATCGCATCTCGGTCGATCTCGACGACGAACTGGAGTTTCGCGTCGACATCGATCGTTCGAATCCCGCTCTCGGCCTCTGGTCCGACGTGACGCAGGAGTTCTGACGCGCCGGACCACCGGCCGTTCGAAGGCCGATTCACGTTACATACATACGACACGGTGCCCTATCGGATCGTATGAGCGAGAGCGCGACGTTCGGCGGCGGGTGCTTCTGGTGTATCGAGGCGGCGTTCAAGGAACTCGACGGCGTCGAGTCCGTCACGTCCGGCTACGCCGGCGGCCACACCGACGATCCATCCTACCGGGAGGTCTGTTCCGGGACGACCGGCCACGCCGAGGTCGTCCGCGTAACCTACGATCCGGAAGCGATCGGGTACGACGACCTCCTGGAAGTGTTCTTCGCGGTTCACGACCCGACACAGCTCAACCGGCAGGGGCCCGACGTCGGCACGCAGTACCGATCGATCGTGCTCTACGAGTCGGACACCCAGCGCGAGCAGGCCGAGGCGTACGTCGAGGCGCTCGACGAGGAGTACGACGACGACGTCGTCACCGAACTGGAACCGCTGGAGACCTTCTACCGCGCCGAAGAGAAACACCAGGACTACTTCGAGAAGAACCCCCAGGACGCCTACTGCCGGATGCACGCCGCGCCGAAGGTCGAGAAAGTCCGCGAGAAGTTCGACGCGAAACTCGAGCAGGCCTGACACGGCGGCTGTCCGTCAGGTCCTGTCGCTCTAAGTCTCTACCTGCCACGTCAACAGCGCACCGTCGTCGAGTCGATCGACCGACTCGAGTTCGAGCGTGGGGAACTCCTCGACGAAGCCGTCGCCGTCGGCCAGCGTGGGCGCGTCGCGACCGCCGATCACCGTCGGCCCGACGAACACCCGGAGTTCGTCGACCAGACCCGCCGCGAACAGCGAGAAGATGATTTCGCCGCCGCCCTCGACCATGACCCGATCGAGCCCCTGGTCCTCCAGCGCGGCGAACGCCCGCAGAAGGTCGACCCGATCGTCCCCCGCAGTGACCAGCGTCGCGTGATCGGCGAGGGCCGCGCGCCGATCGACCGGCGCGGCCTCGGTCACGCAGACGTAGGTGGGTGCCGCGTCGTCGAGAATCGCGGCGTCGGGCGGCGTTCGCGCGGTCGAGTCGACGACGACGCGGGCCGGGTTGGCCGATCGACCCGCCTCGCGGCGCTTCGCCCGGAGGGTGTCGTCTTTCACTGTCAGGTGCGGATCGTCGGCGAGGACGGTGCCGACGCCGACGACGACGGCGTCGCTGTCGGCCCGGAGTCGATCGACCCGGGCGAAGTCCTCGTCGCCGCTGATGGCGATCTGCTCGCGGCGACGCGAGGAGAGTTTGCCGTCCGCGCTCGTGGCGGCGTTGACGACGACGTGCATATACCCACACTGGGAGCGTGGGCCTAAAGAAGACACCGAGGCCGGGGCGGC
Organism: Halosolutus sp. YCN4; assembly: GCF_059736495.1. Taxonomy (NCBI): domain Archaea; kingdom Methanobacteriati; phylum Methanobacteriota; class Halobacteria; order Halobacteriales; family Natrialbaceae; genus Halosolutus; species Halosolutus sp. YCN4. Next base: position 661,346 of record NZ_JCASSM010000001.1, read on the forward strand.
CGGGACCGCGATCGATAGCGGTTCGGGTCGCGATCGAACTCAGACATCGATCCGGCAGTAGGCCGCCGCACACGAGACGCTCGCGGATCGATTGTGGCTCGATCGGGAGGACGATCCAGCCTCGTCGACGAACCACGGGACGATCACGTCGGCCAGTCGATCGTGGGCCGTGTCGTACTCGAGGCCGCTCGATTCGTCGCCGGACTGTCCCCGGTAGCTCCCGAACTGCGAGTGATTCAGCGGGAGTTCCCGGACCGTCGCGTCCGCGGGGAGATTCCCGCGGTTCGCATCGTACGCGTCGCGATCGAGGACCGTATCCGCGCTCCCGGTCACGCTCAGGACGTCGAGGTCGGTCCCCGAGACGTCCCTGTCGCAGTACGACGCGAAGAGGACGACGCCGTCGACGTGCTCCGGGTTGGCCGCCGCGTACCGACAGGCCATCGCGCCGCCCAGCGAGTGGCCGCCGACGTACCAGGTCTCGATCGACGATTCCGAGACGTATTTCGAGGCCGCACCCTGGTCGAGGACGGCGAGGTTCAGCGGCATCTTCGGAACGACGACGGTCGCGTCGCCCTCGCTGGCGAGCGGTGCGAGCGAGGCGAGGTAGGCGTCCGGGTGGATGCGCCCGCCCGGGTAGAAGACGAGGCCGACCGCCGAATCGCCCCCTGCCGTCGAACCGTCTTCGGTCGCCACATCGCCCGACGGTTCGAGGACGTAGGTTTCGCCCCGCTGCGTGACCGTCACGTCCGGATTCTCCTGCACGCTCGCGATACTGGCGTCCGTCCCGTGATACGGCGTTCCGAAGTAGACCACCGCGCCCGCGACGGCGACGATCCCGAGAGCGACGAGCCAGACCACCAGTCGCTTGGCCTGGCTCCGGAGGCGATCGCGATTCATCGTCGGGCGTTCGCACCACCCGGACAAAGGTCCTCGTCAGACGCGTCCACGGATCTCCGCTTCACTTCCGCCGCGCTGCGGGAACGCTTTTTAAGCCCCCGGACGAATCCCCGGTGATGGAACTCGATGATCATGCCGAGGATCTCGCCTCCGACCTCGGTGTCGACAAAGAGGAGGTCAAAGCAGACCTGCAGAACCTGGTGGAGTACAGCGTCCCGATCGACGAGGCCAAAGGAAGCCTGCGCCGGAAGTACGGCGACGGGGACGGTGGCGGGAGCGCCACGCCGTCCGCGAAAGACGTCGGCGAGATCACGCCCGACGACAGCAACGTGACCGTCACCGGCGTGGTCCTCACCGCGGGCGAGCGATCGATCCGCTACCAGGGCGACGATCACGTCATCGTCGAGGGGCGACTCGCCGACGAGACGGGCGTCATCGACTACACCGCGTGGGAGGACTTCGGCCTCTCGCCCGGCGACACGATCACCGCGGGTAACGCTGGCGTCCGCGAGTGGGACGGCGATCCGGAACTCAACCTCGGCGAGAGCACGTCGCTGTCGTTCGTCGAGGAGTCGATCGACGTCCCCTACGAGATCGGCGGTGAGGCGCAACTGGCCGACCTCCAGACGGGCGATCGCGCCGTGACCGTCGAGGTCGACGTCGTCGAGTGCGAGCGCCGGACGATCGACGGCCGGGACGGCGAGACGGAGATCCTGAGCGGCGTCTTCGGCGACGAGAGCGGCCGCCTGCCGTTCACGAACTGGGATCCGGCCCCGGCGATCGAGGAGGGCGGCTCCGTCCGCATCGAGAACGCCTACGTCCAGGAGTTCCGCGGGGTCCCCGAGGTCAACGTCTCGGCGTTCTCGACCGTCACCCCGATCGATCGCGAGATCGAGGTCGGCGCGGACGCGACGACGATGGCGATCGGCGAAGCCGTCCGAACCGGCGGCATCTACGACGTCGAACTCGTCGGGAACGTGCTCGCGGTGCGTGACGGGTCAGGGCTGATCCAGCGCTGTCCGGAGTGTTACCGCGTCATCCAGAAGGGGCAGTGTCGCACCCACGGCGACGTCGACGGCGTCGACGACCTGCGCGTGAAGGCGATCTTAGACGACGGCACCGGCACCGTCACCGTCGTCCTCGACGACGAGTTGACCGAGCAGGTCTACGACGGCACCCTGGAAGACGCTCTCGAGCAGGCCCGCGAGGCGATGGATCAGGAGGTCGTCGCGGACACGATCCGCGAGCGCATCGTCGGCCGCGAGTACCGCGTCCGGGGCCACCTCTCGGTCGACGAGTACGGTGCGAACCTCGACGCCGAGTCCTTCGCGGAGAGCGACGACGATCCGGCGGCCCGTGCGACGGCCTTCCTCGAGGAGGTGGACGCATGAGCGCGAGCGACGACGGCGACGAGATTCCGGGCCGCGAGATCGCCTACCGGGTCTTCGCCGCGGAGTACGACGACGCAGACCTGTCCTACGCGGAGAGCGACGAGGAACGCGCGCCGAACTACGTGATCACACCGACCGGGGCGCGTCTCAACCGCCTGTTCGCGGTCGGGACGCTCACCGAGGTGACGTCGGTCAACGACGAGATGGTTCGGGCCCGGGTCGTCGACCCGACCGGCGCGTTCGTCGTCTACGCCGGGCAGTACCAGCCCGACGCGCTGGCCACCCTCGAACGGCTCGACCCGCCGGCGTTCGTCGCCGTGACGGGGAAGGCACGGACCTTCCAGCCGGAGGATTCGGACCAGGTGTACACCTCGATCCGGCCAGAGACCATCGCGACGATCGACGCGGACACCCGCGATCGCTGGGTCGTCAGCGCCGCCGAACGGACCCTCGAGCGCATCGGCACCTTCGCCGCCGCGGCGCAGAGCGACGCCAGCGGCGAGGCGCTCGAACGCGCCCTCGAGCAGGCCGGCGTGGAGAACGGGTTCGTGTCCGGCCTCCCGATCGCGCTGGATCACTACGGAACCACGGCCGACTACCTCGCGGCCCTGCGCGACCGCGCAGTCGAGGCCGTCGAGGTCGTCGCTGACGAGCGAGAGCAGGTCAGTCCACTCGACATCGCCCCCCAGGGAACGAGCGCCGACGGCGAGGCCTCGTTCGCCGACCTCGCGTCCCTCGCCGACGTCGACCTCTCTGCGATCGACTCGATCGAGACCGACGCGGCCGACGCAGACGTAGCGATCGGCGCCGCAGGAGCCGAGTCGACCGCCGGGGCCGACACGGGGACCGAGCCAGAATCGACCGGGACGGACGACGTCGGAACCGGCTCCGCCGCCGGAACGGCAAGTGCGCGAGTGGAGTCGGACGAGCGCACCGGGAGCGCCGACGCGAGCGCAACGTCCGAGTCCGACGCCGACGACGAGGCGACGGTGACGGCGAGCACGTCGGGAACAGCCGTCGAGGCGGAAAGCGGTACGTCGGAGGTTGATACGACCACGGAGCCGGAGACAGCCACGGAGACGGACGCGACCGCGGAGACGGGCTCGGACGCTGAATCGGACGACCTCGGGGACTTCGACGCCGGCGGCTCGACCGCGGGCGAGAGCGAAATCGACGCCGAATCGGACGGCGACGAGGAGGCGATCGGCGTCGACGACGACGACCTCGGGGACTTCGACGCCGGCGACGAAATGTACGAGATGGACCAGGAGGAGCGCGAGCAGATCGAGGAGGAGTTCGGTACCGAGTTCACGACGGGCGCGGACGTCGAGGACCCCGGCGAGTCGGACATCGACGTCCCCGCGACCGACGAGGTCGCAGACGACGCCGACCAGCGCGAGGCCGGTGAAGCGGCGTCCGACACCGCGCCGATGGACGACGGTTCCGACGACACCGCGGACTCGGCCGACGAGACTGCTGACGCAGCCGACGAGACGGACGAAGATGCGGTCGAACGCGCGGACGGCGCGGACGAGGATACGGACACCGACGAGGACGCGGACCAACCCGCCGGAGACGTCGACCTCGAGGCGTACGTCGTCGACACGATGACGGAACTGGACGACGGAGACGGTGCCGATCGGACGACCCTCGTCGAGACGGTCGCCGACGAGACCGGCGCCGACGAGAGCGAGGTCGAAGACGCCATCCAGGACGCGCTGATGGGCGGCCAGTGTTACGAACCCGACGACGAGACGCTGAAGCCGATCTGACGGCGATGGCCGACGACTCGCGTCGATCGACGCCGGCCCACGTCGAGCCCGTTCCCGGGGAACCGGCCGCGACCGCGACGATCGCGGGGGAGCGAACCCTGCTGGTCGCCGACTACCACGCCGGCTACGAGGCCGGACTCCGCTACGAGCGCGGCGTCGACGTACCGAGCCACGCCCCCGACCGACGCGAGCGGCTGCTGAGGCTCGTCGAGCGACTCGCCCCGTCGCGCCTCGTCGTCCTCGGCGATCTCATGCACTCGATCGGCGATCCGGGCGGTGCCGAACGCGGCGAACTCGAGGTCCTGTTCGAACGCCTCCCGGACGCGATCGACGTCACCGTGGTGAAGGGGAACCACGACGGCGGGATCGAGGACTGGCTCGGGGACGCGACCGTCGTCCCGGGCGAGGGAATCGCGCTGGGCGACGTCGGAATCTGTCACGGCCACACTTGGCCCGCCCCGGCGGTCCTCGAGTGCGAGGTCGTCTGTATCGGCCACGAACATCCATGCGTCCGTCTCGAGGACGAGATCGGCGGCAGCCGCGTCGAGCGGGCGTGGCTCCGCGGACGACTCGATCCGTCCGTCTTCAGGGATCGATCGGCCTACGACGGCCTGTCGTGGCTCGCGGAGGACGGCCCGGAACCGCCGCGACTGGTCGTCGTGCCCGCGTTCAACGACCTCGTCGGCGGCACGTGGATCAACGTCTCCGGGCAGTCCTTTCTCGCGCCGTTTCTCCCGGACGGCCTGGCCGACGGCGAGGCCTATCTGCTCGACGGGACGCGCCTCGGCCCGTACCGATCGGTCTGACGGCCGACCCGACTGGACCGGTCGCGGACGCGAACCCACTCACTGGGAATCGAGGGTAGGCATTAGGAGCGTCGCGTTCGATCGTTGACTACACGCGGGCCAGTACGCTCTGGCCGGGGACGCACCGGCGGCCGAACGACGACCATGACCGAAAACGACCACCAGCAACTCGTCGCGGCGCTCGCCTCGCCGATCCGAATCGTCGGCGAGCGGTGCGTGACCGTCTCCCCCGACGAACTCGTCGATCTCCCGATTCGCAGTCGCGAGGTCGAAATCGTCTGTGACTCCGGCGATCGACACACCGACCGCTGGCAGGGTGTCCCGGTCCTCGACCTGCTCGAGCGTGTCTCGGTTCCGGCGGAGACGACCCACCTCCTCGTCGAATCCGCTGACGACTACCGCGTCTGCGTCGATATCGAGGCCGCGCTCGATGGGGTCGTCGCCGTCGCCAGAAACGGCACCCCGCTTGCCGACGCCTCGGAATACGAATCACGGTTCGTCTCGGACGCGACGCGGGGACCGCGCACGGTGAAAGACGTCAGGCGGATCGAACCCCGATCGCTCGCCCCCGGCGAGGATCCGGACGCGTACGAACGGTTCGACGCGAACGATTGACCGATCCTGCGACGTGAGCGACCGCATTCCGGTCGTCTCACAGCCGATGGGCACGTCACCGCGTGACGGCCTTCGATCGGATTTCGTCGTCCTCGCGCCACTGGTAGTAGTAGTACGTCGTGCCGGCGACTTCCTCCACCGAGACGGTCGCCGTGTCGGGAACGCCGCTGGGGACGGGCACGTCAGCGGGGCTGCCAGCGTCGTCGGCCGGTCGCCTTGCATCCGATTCGCGCTCGTCCCTGCGCTCGGCCCACGAGGCGAGGCCGTCGACGTACGCCGCGACGGACCGGATCGTCTCGCCGTCTTCGTCCCCGAGCGCCGCGAGAAATGCGCGGAGATCCTCGTCCAGGTCGTCCGGCGGAATCGGTCGATCGTCTGCGTCCATACTGGGTACGATTGGAACGACGACGATAAAACTCCGTTCGTTGCGTCCCGTCGACCGGAGCAACCGGTTTCGGTGGAGTGGAATCGATCTCATCGGTTCGCAACATGTGGTCGACTGACAGCACGTGACGATCGCTGAGTGGTACCACAGCTCATATTAATTCACCGTATGCGTCTTAAACCCAACCGGGTCGAAGAGTTATATATCGGAACGTGGTGCTACAGACCGACTCATGATAACTGAACAACACCACAAGCGACTCGCTCCGGAACGGGTCGAACCGGTGCCGGACGACCTCGACTCCGCACAGGCGAAACTCGTCTACCTCTATCTCGCGGCGACGGGTGGAACGACCGTCGAAGACCTGAGTCGGACGCTGGCGATGAAGAAAATCACCGTCCTGAGCCTACTCAACACCCTCTCGAGCGGCGGCTACGTTACACAACGCGACGAGACGTACGTCGTCACCGAGTGATCGATCGGCAACCGGCCAGCGAGAACGGCCGCGACGACCCAGTGCGGAGACCGCGACCGATCAGAACGTCTCGAGGTACCGATCGAGTTCCCACTGGGAGACGTCGACGAGGTACTCCTCGAACTCCTGGCGCTTGGCCTCGACGAACTTGGGCGCGACGTGGTCGCCGAGCGCCTCGTAGACGGTCTCGTCCTCCTCGAGCGCGTCGACGGCCGCGCCGAGGTTCGAGGGGAGCGTGTCGATGCCGTACTCCTGGCGTTTCTGCTCGTCGAACTCGTAGATGTTCTCGCGAACCGGGTCGGGAGCCTCGAGGTCCCGCTCGATGCCGTCCAGACCGGCGTGGATCATCGCCGCGAACGCCAGGTACGGGTTACAGGACGGGTCGGGTGAGCGAAGTTCGATCCGCGATGCGGCGGGGACGCGGGCCGCGGGCTTGCGGATCAGCGCCGAGCGGTTGCGATCGGACCACGCCACGTAGACGGGGGCCTCGTAGCCCGGGACGAGTCGTTTGTAGCTGTTGACCGTCGGGTTCGCGACGGCCGTGATCGCGGGCGCGTGTTCGAGGATGCCCGCGAGGAACGAGTGGGCGGTCTCGCTCAGGTTGAACTCGTCGTCCTCGTCGTGGAAGGCGTTCTCGCCGTCCTCGGTCAGCAGCGAGAGGTGGGTGTGCATCCCCGAGCCGTTGATCTTCGGGATCGGCTTGGGCATGAACGTCGCGTGGAGGTCGTGTTCGGCCGCGATGGCGCGGACGACGGTACGGAACGTGCCGACGTTGTCCGCCGTCGTGAGCGCGTCGTCGTACTCGAAGTTGATCTCGTACTGACCGCGAGCGACCTCGTGGTGGCTGGCCTCGATCTCGAAGCCCATGTCCTCCAGCCCGTAGATCATGTCCCGACGGACGTCGCTCGCGAGGTCTTTCGGTGCGAGGTCGAAGTAGCCGCCGTGGTCCGCGGTTTTCGTCGTCGCGCGGCCCTCCTCGTCCTCCTCGAACATGAAGAACTCGGGTTCTGGGGCCGCACTGACCGTATAGCCGAGGTCGTCCGCGCGCTCGAGCGCCTGCTTGAGCACGTAGCGGGGATCGCCTTCGAACGGTTCGCCCGTCGAGGTGTCGTAGACGTCACAGATCATCCGCGCCGCCGCGCTGTCCTCGGTGCGTCTCCACGGGAGGATCGCGAACGTCTCCGGGTCGGGCACGAGACGCATGTCCGATTCCTGGATGCGCACGAAGCCCTCGATCGAGGAGCCGTCGAAGTAGATTCCCTCCGTGAAGGCCTTCTCGGCCTGACGTGACGGCACCGAGACGTTCTTGACCGTCCCCAGGATGTCGGTGAACTGGAGCCGGAGGAAGTCGACGTCCTCGTCTTCGATTCGTTCGATCACGTCCTCTTCTACCGAAGTCAGGTTCCCATCTGTCATCTTCTACTCGACCCGAACAACGATGTCCATTATTAAAGCTTTGCTGTTGTGGGCGAATATCCTCCATATGGCGAATGAGATGGACATTCGTGGTATAATTTTGGTGGTTAAGACGCCCTGTGGTTGACGACGTGAGACGATCCGGGTTCAAACTGGACAATGATCCGCTGTCCGTAGCGAAGGCTGCCCGCGAACTGTCTCGAGGACGCCCAGAGAATCCGAACGATCGAGGAAATGTATCACTCGGGTCGATCTGCTGGATCGACCCTATCGATTCCGCTCAGTCATCCTATCGATTCCGCCCGGTCAGGTGCGTCAACGCACGCACACCGTGCAGACTCGCGTCGACGCTTGCTCGCCAGACGTCGATCGATCGCCAGGCGACACGTCCCCACACCGTCGCGGGCACCGCGTGGTGGTCGGCCTCGCCCGATCGCGGGCGCCGCGTAATCGGCGTCCCACACACCGGACAGGCGTACTCGACGCTCCCCGTCCGCACGCGCCGAGTCCAGTCACCGTCGATCGCGTTCGCGTGGTTACACTCCGGGCAGTACAGCGTCGACTTCCGTCGAACTGGTCCCGTTTCGCGACCGTGTGTCGTGGGCCGAATCATCGTCCGGGCTACGGTGGCGACCCGTAAAGACCCTGTCCAGCACGATTTTTCGTCCAGAACGCCCGGCCAGGGTGACTGAATCCGCGGCCGCGACGGCGTCGGTCCGGTATCGGGCAGTTCCGGAACCGATCGGATACGATGGGTTCGCGAGGGTATATAAAGTCGACACAGATTAACCAGCACGGTTACCACACCCTGCTCGGAACCCGCGATCGTGAACCGCCGGGCCTTCCTGGGGACTCTCGGTACCGTCGCGTCGCTCGGGACGATCGGGTACGCGACCCGAGACGCCGACGATCGACTCGAGGTACGCGTGTGGCTCACGGAGCGCGCTGCGGAGTACGACGCGGTCACGACCCGTATCCGAGACTATCTCGGCCGGATTCTCGACCTCGATCGCTGGTCGCTCGACCTCTCGTTCGGGGGTGTCGTCCCCGTCTCGACAGAGGACGGCGCGCGCGTCACCAACCGGGGCGAGTGGCCCCGCGCCGTCGCCGCCGGCGCGATCGGCCGGCGCGACATCGAGCCAGCGGCCGACGTCAATCTGCTCCTCACCGACGGCCAGATGGAGGACGCACCGACGGGGTACGGCGTCCCCCACGTCGCGTCGGTCGGTGGGGCCAGGTACATCGCCACGCTTCCGCCGTTCGACGAGTTGCTCGCCTCGATGTCCGCGGGCGAACGCTCCCGGAAGATCGTCCCGAACACGACGTCGACCCGGACGATCCAGGTAGTCGTCCACGAGATCGGTCACGCGCTCGGACTCACGCACGAGCACGGCGTCGCCTACCGGTACGGCGACTCGATCGTGACGTCGCCGATGCTCAGCAGTTACGCGTGGTCTCCAGACTACGACGGCGACGAGTCCGCGTGTGGCACGAGCTATCCCGATCCGGACGGACTCGACCGGAAGCTCAGCCTCGTGTTTTCGACGTGCACGAAGCGGGCGCTGACGGAGTACGACGGTAGTCTCACCGCCTGAGTACGGGCCCCTCGGCAAATCGTGCGGGACGATCGGGATCGACAGCCACGGGCGTGTCGACTCCCACGCGGCTCGTGGTTGTGTCCCGGCGACGCGTACTCCGCTACGATCGTCCCGAGAACGCGTACACGCCGCTGGTGACGTCGCTACTTCGCTTCGGGAGCCGTTACGCTATCGGATACCCTCGACCTGTCCTCGAGAAAGTCGTCCGGTACGACGGGACCGCCCCATCGATCGGGCCGAGTCCGTTATTCGTCGTCGTTTCCGTCGCTGTCTCCGCGCGCAAAATTGACTTGCTGGTCGCCCTCCGCCGACGCACTGGCGTCGGGACCCTCGATAAGCGATTCGAAGTCGTCAGCGTCGTCGTATTGATCGCGGTAGACGAGAGCCGCTTTCCCCATCGACGTGATCTCGTAGAGTCCGGAGCGCTCCGCAGGCCCGATCTTGGTGACCAGGCCGTAGTCCTCGAGGACCGGCAGTCTGGTGTTGATGTTCTTTCGGCTCTTGCCCGTATGCTCGGCCAGATTCGTTGCCACGTTCCGCCCCTTGTCCTCGAGTTCCTCGAGGATCAAGAAGTCAGTCGGCTGACGTAATTTCACGTTCAGTCACGCCCCTACTCCCCCATATTTCCAGCGGCGACTAATTCTTTCGAATCAGTTCCTTGGATTTGGAATGGTGATCGGTTCCAGAATAGTTGTATTTGTTATATTTTGTCCGGCGGATCCACATCGTAGAAGTACGCCGAATCGACGACCGCGACGATCGGGACGATCGGATCGACGAGCACGATACCCGGGACGAGGGTGCGACGACCACGGTAATCGGTACGAACGGATCGACGAACTCGCCGATCGATCCGACTACCGGTCGAGCAGTTCGACGCCGGTCGACTCGAACCACTCGAGCACCGTCGCGACAGCGTCGGGAGACCCGACTCGCAGAGACGCGGCCGACGGCTCGTCACCGCCGACGCGGATCCCGAATCCGCTCGATTCGACGGCCCGAAACGCCGATTCGTCGGTGACGTCGTCGCCGACGTAGACCGACACCGTCTCGCCGGGGACGTCCGCCTCGATCAGTTCCACCGCGTTCCCCTTCCCCCACGGAATCGCCGGTCCAATCTCGAGGATGCACTTCCCGGGGGAGAGCGCGATTTCGTCCCCGCCGAACCGATCGACGATCGCTCGCGTCCATCGACGAACGACGGGTCGGACGGCTTCCGGAACCGATCGCAGGTGTACCGTGCCCGTCAGTCGCTTGTTCTCGATGCGACAGTTCGGAATCGTCCCGACGGTCCGCTCCAGGAGCGAACAGAGCCGCGCGATTCTGGTGGCCCGGTTCCGGGCGACCGGGTGAACGGCGATCGATCCGTCGCGCTCGAGTTCGAGGCCGTGATTCCCCGCGTAAACGTCCGGCCCGTCGACGCGTTCCCGGACGTCCGGGAGTGCGCGGCCGCTCACGACGGCCGTCGTGACGCGTGGCTCGGCCGCGAGCGTCGCCACCGCAGCCTCGTTCGCCGGCGTCGCGCTGGCGGCGTCGGGTTCCACGACGATGGGGGCGAGCGTCCCGTCGAAGTCCAGACAGAGTACCAGCCGCGAGGCGTTCCGGACGGCCCGGCGCACTCGCTCGGTACCCTCATCGAACGGGATCGGTGGCGTCTGGGTCGCCATTCGTCAGACCGGGGGCGTCCGCTCGCGTGGATTGCGGTCGTGATCGGATCCGGGGCCACTGCCGCCCGTTCTGCCGTGGACGCGCCTGATCCAGTCGAACTGCGTTCGCATCCACGACTCGATATCGGCGTCGAACACCCGCGCGCGAAGAGTGTTCATTCGTCGCTGTCGTTCGTACGACGGCATCGTGAGCGCGCGTTCTAGCTGATCCGCGAACTGGGCCGTATCAGTCGGGTCGATCGACAGCGCGTGGCTCCCGAGGCGATCGTGGGCCCCGGTCCGATCGCTCAACACCAGGCAACTGTCGGCGTCGACGCTCGCCGCCACGAACTCCTGTGAGACCAGATTCATCCCGTCGAGCAGAGGGCTCACGACCATCACGTCCGCGTGCCGGTAATACGCCGCGAGCGTCTCGGCGTCCAGGTACTCCTCGGTGTAGACGATCGGCTGCCACCCGTCCCGTTCGAAGCGGCGATTGATCCGTTCGACCTCGCTTCTGACCAGTTCCCCGTGGCGTTCGTAGGACCCGATCTCCGTCCGGGACGGCGTCGCCTTCTGGACGAACGTGAATTCGCCCCGCCAGGACGGATTGCGTTCGAAGAACCGCTCGATCGCCGCCAGCCGTTCCGGGATCCCTTTCGTGTAATCGAGCCGATCGACCCCGAGGCCGAGCGCGGTGCCACGGGGAATGTCGAGCGACTCGAGCAGGGCCGATCGATCGAGATCGGCTGCGAGGGCGTCGTCGGCATAGGACTGGGCATCCACGCCCATCGGCGTCGCCACGACCTGCGTCGTCCTCCCGCCGTGGTGGACGGATCGAGCCCCCCAGTCGACGGTGGCCTCGGGGAGGTATCGATCGACGCTCTCGAGAAAGTTATCGACGTACCAATCGACGTGAAACCCGAGCAGATCGTTGCCGAGCAGCCCCTCGAGCAGTCGTCGCCCGGCCGGACAGTACCGGAACGTTTCCGCTGACGGCCACGGGACGTGCCAGAACTGGGCGACGGTCGCCGATGCCGGGACGCCCGCCCGGATCGTGCGTGGCGCGAGCGCGAAGTGATAGTCCTGGATCCAGATCACCGCGTCTTCCGTCGCGTGCTCGATCGTCGCGTTCGCGAACCGCTCGTTGACGGTCCGGTACCACTCGAAGTCGTTCGATCGATCCTCGACCAGATCGAGGAACTCGTGACACAGCGGCCAGAGGACGCGATTACTGAACCCGCGATAGTAGGAGTCGACCGCTTCGTCGGAAAGCTGGATTCGACGAAGGGTGTAGGCCTCCTCGCCGGGCGGGACGGCCACGCAGTGTTGCTCGTCGGTCACCGCGAAGTCCGCGTCGCCGTCGCCCCACGCGATCCACGTCCCGTTAGTCTGCTGGACGACCGGGTCGAGGCCCGAGGTAAGTCCCCCGGTCGGTTCGTCGACCGAAATCGATCGCTCCCCGGGTGTCCGTTCGACGGTCCCCTCGGGACGCGGGACGGCCCCGGTATTCGATCGTGAGTCCGCGGCCCTCGATCGTGAGTCGGCGCTCGAGCCATCCGTGTCGTCCGTTTCGGCGTTCGAATCACCCATTTCAGCGTCCGAATCGTACGAGTGGCGGTATGGCTGCCGGTTCGAGACGACGATCAACGTTCCCGGACAGGACGATCCGTCGGCCTCCGTCTCCGTCGTTCGGCCGTTTCCATCGGATCGCAATTGTCGGTTATACACAGTCGTCGACGACACGTACTCCTCGGGAACTCGCATTCGCTACGTCAAGACAGCCTCGTCACCGGTTGATTCGTCGCCTGCAACCGCATGGAGATTTAATACCCCCCTTCTAGTAGTCAGCCGCACGATACCGTTCGGATTCGGCGACCATTCCGATCGGCCGATCGAGTCGGTGAGTACCGAGGACCGACTGGAGAGCTACAACTACCGGCCGGAATTTCCGAATACTGACCGTGGATAGACGAACACCGGCAGTGGAACCCTGTGTTTCGAGGGACGACCCTCGATCGCGAAACGTTCTTTTCTCGAACGGTCGAACGCGACATATGAGTTCCCCTCCGAGTTCCGTCCTCGAAACGCGAGTCAGTGCCCTCCAGCACCGACTCGATGCGGTGGACGCCGACCTCGCGGTCTGTGTCCCCGGGCCGAACTTGACCTACCTCACCGGGTTCGACGAATCGCCGTCGGAACGACACCTTCTCCTGTTCGTCCCGAGAACGGGTGCGCCGACACTCCTCGCGCCGGCGATGTACGAGCACCAGCTCCGTGCGTGTCCGATCGACGACCTGCGACTGTGGGACGACGAGGAGGATCCGCTGGCAGTCCTCGCGACCGTCGTTTCGGACCTCGCCGTGGCCGACGACATCGCGTCCGCTGACTCGACGGAATCGACGCCGGACGAGGGTCCCACGGTCCTCGTGGACGATCGCATGTGGGCGACGTTCACCCAGGACCTCCGTGACGTACTGCCGACTGCGACGTTCGACCTCGTGAGTACCGCGATCGAGGACCTACGGATTCGAAAGGACGAGACCGAACTCGACGCACTTCGTCGCGCCGCGTCGATCGCCGATCGGGTGTCCATCGAGATACGCGCGCGCGGGACCGACCTGATCGGGACGACCGAGGCGGCGTTGGCGACCGAAATCGAGTCCTTCCTCGAATCCGCCGGCGGCGACGGGACGTCGTTTGCCACCATCGTCGCGTCGGGACCGAACGCCGCACTGCCCCATCACCACAGCGGTTCGCGTGAAATCGAGGCCGGCGATCCGATCGTCGTCGACTTCGGGACGTACGTGGACGCGAACGGTGACAACGAACTGGGACGGTATCCCAGCGACCAGACCAGGACGTTCGTCGTCGGCGATCCGTCCCAGAAGTACGAGCGCGTCCACGAAGTCGTTCGTGAAGCACAGTCGGCCGCGATCGAGACCATCGAACCGGGGGTCACGGCCGGGGCGGTCGATCGGGCCGCCCGGTCGGTCATCGAGGCGGCCGGCTACGGGGAGGCGTTCGTCCACCGGACCGGGCACGGCGTCGGCCTCGAGGTCCACGAACCGCCGTACATCGTGGCGGACAGCGATCGGGAACTCGAACCCGGGATGGTGTTCAGCGTCGAACCCGGGATCTACCTGCCAGAGGAGTTCGGCGTCAGGATCGAGGACCTGGTCGTCGTGACCGACGCGGGCGTCGAGCGATTGAACGAGTCGCCACGAGGGTGGGAGAGTGGGGATCGAATGCGAGGCGATTGAGAGTGGGGATCGGATGCGAGATTATCCCGCTCTAACTGTCTACTCCCTGGCGCAGGACTCAATAGTAGTAGAGTTCCAGTTCGTGGCCGCAGTTTCCACAGGTAGCCTCCTTTCCCTGTAAACGGCTGGAATCGTCTGCGCCCCCGATCCCGGGGCCGGGAGGGACGGTCGTGGAAACGTCAGTATCGCACTCCGGGCATCCGATCGTCATCCCTGATTGGTTCGCACGAGACATGACCCGCACGTTGTCGACGTCACCCATTAGTTATACTAATCGTACGACGTTACTTGGGTTCGGTTTCCACTGTTCACGTGTTCTATGAGAAGATTTATTCGCTCCGATCGGCCTGAACAGTGCCACCACTGGGTGCGGGTCAGTTCAACTGCTCGGGGCTATAGTAGCAACTGAAAGTCAATGCGCACCTGATCGCAGGACGGCTTTGCGATCAGTGTGTAAATCGTTTCAGTTGCTACTATAACTGGATGCCGGCTGTTTCAACCGATCGTCGGCCAATGTCGAAGAGCGACCCCCGAGCGCACTGGTCGATCGGTCGGCGTCCGTTCCCCGGAGCACCGAACCTGAACGATTACACCGAATCCGTGCGATCCACTCAACCGAGCGACTACACCGACTACGCGCGATTACACCAGGTACGTGACGTCTTCGAAGTCGAAAAATGCCGTTTCGTAACCGTCGTGGCGCGACACCTGCGGCGGGGTGTCGATCGAAATCGTGATCTCGTCGCCCGACTCGAGTCGATCGAGCCCCGTCCCGTAGTGGTGTCCGAACTCGTCGTCGAGCGTCTCGTTGAGCGGTCCCTCGTGGACGACTGTCCCCTCGCGTTCGATCGCGACGGACAGCGAGGTGAACGGCAGGATAACGTCGTTGTACGGCGTTCGGGGGCAGACTGCCAGCGACGTCGAGCCGTCGGAATACCGATCGTCGTCGGCGACGACGGCGGAAATCTTCGCATCTCCGCTTCGCTCGGTGCCGAGCACGTCGCCGGGAAGGTCGTCGATCGGCGGTCCCCGCGACGTCGGTGCGGGGCCGACGTCGTGATCGGTGCCCGATCCGGTATCGTCGTGATCGGTATGGGCCCCGGATTCGTGGTCGTCGTGCTCCATCAGGGGGAGTGCATCTCGCGTCCCCCGTCGCTCTTCGTCGATCAGTTCGACGTCGATGTCGTGAACGTCCGACTCCGCGTACTCGAAGTCGACCGCGAGCGTCGCGGTCGTGTCGAGACGCCCCTCGAACGCGCCGGTCCGGTCCGCGTCGACGGGTCCGACCCGGGCACGAACCGTGTACGATCCCTCGCCCGGCAACGGAACGTTGTCCCCGTAGTGAAACCCCATTCGCTGGGCGAGCATCGGCCACGGCGAGTTCCCGACGCCGTCGATCGGGTCGCCGTCCCGGAGGATCTCGTACTGGACGTTCACCGGAAGGACGGTGTCCGTCTCGCGATCCCAGACGGTGAGCATCAGGTGGAGGCTGTCGTCCGGGTCGACGTCGACGAGACTGCCCCCTTCGCCCGGGATCCAGAATCGGTGTGGAATCGTGTACGTTACCTCGATGGCGACGTCGCCGTCGGCCGCCCGTCCGTACGTGTCCATCATCTCCCTGCCAGCGGGGAGGTAGACGGCGTCGGGTCGATCCTCGACGATCGGCGGGTTCGCCCAGGCCGACTGTTCTTCGAAGCCGAGGCGTTCGAGACAGCCGGCGGTTGCGACACCGCCAGCGACGGCCGTTCCACGGAGAAAGCCCCGACGATTCATTGTCGATGGATTGGCAGTGCCCGAAAAAACCGCTGTCGGTTCGATCGTCGAAAACGATACGAAATCGCCTGACAGTTCGATGGTCGAACGTGAGACACGGGCGTTCGTCGATCGAACCAACGACCATTTGGCGCTCCCATCCGTGGGGTGAACTATGGAACGGCGGACCTATCTACGCTCACTCGGGGTCGCAGGCCTCGCCGGCGTCGCCGGCTGTCTCGACGATGGACTCGCTGGAATCGGTTCGAACGACGGGACGGTCCTCGATCCGCCCGAGATGAACCGCGGCGATCCGTCACATCCGATCCACGGCGAGGAGTTCCCGTCGTTTTCGCTTCCCGATCCGATCACCGGCGAGATGGTGTCGCGGGACGATTTCGTCGGCGAAAAGTCGTTCGTGATGACGTACTTCTACTCGTCCTGCCCGGACGGTGCCTGTCCGGCCCTGCTCTTGCGGCTGCGGCGGATCCAGGAGGACGCCGCGGAACGGGGGTACGAGGACGACGTCGGTCTCCTCGCGGTGACGTTCGATCCCGAACGGGATACGGGGGAGACCTTAGAGCAGTACGCCGTCGAACAGGGCGTCGACCTCGACGCTGGAAACTGGCACTTCCTTCGGCCCGAGGACGAGGACGAGGCCAGAGCGGTCATCTACGAGGATTTCGGAATGCGGTACGAACGCGTCGACGACATGGACGAACTCGAGGACGGGACCCACGACGAGAACGGCGGAGACGCGAACGGGAACGAAAGCGAGCAGGGATCCCACGGAAACGAGACCGGAAGCGACCACGAGGAACACGATCACGGCGAGTACATGTTCACCCACTACAACCTGATCACCCTCGTCAACGAGGACGGGATCGTCGAACGCGCCTATCCGAACGCGATCGGCGATCGCGAGGACGTCAGTATCGAGACGATCGTCGAGGACACGCGAACGGTGGTGACCGACTGAGATGCGACGGCGAGAGGCCCTCGCGGGGATCGCCAGCGGGGGTGTTATCGTCGCGGGGAGTGCGATCGCCGTTCTCGGACTTCCCTCGGGCGAGGACTTGCCCGGCGAGTTCGGATCGTCCGAAGACGGATCGTACGAGGTGTCCGACGACCCGCTCGCGATCGAGACCGTCGACGCGCCGGGAAGCGAGGCCGGGGAGGTGGTCGTGCCGTCGCCGGATCGTGCCACGTTCGTCGACATCTTCGGCACCTGGTGTCCGCCGTGTATCGAGCAAATGCCGGCACTCGCCGAGGCACACGATCGGATCGGCGACGAGGTGCTGTTCATCTCGGTCACGAACGAATCGGTCGGCGAAGATCGCGCGATCACCGAGGCCGAACTCGTCGACTGGTGGGACGAACACGGCGGGAACTGGACGCTCGGCCTCGATCCCCGGGCGGAACTGACGGAGCGGTACCTGGAAGGTGGCTACCCCACGGCTGCGGCCATCGACGCTACGGGGACGGTCCAGTGGGCAGATTCTGGTGTCAAGTCGGCGGACGAACTCGTCGCCGGAATCGAGCAGGCACTCGCCGCCGGGGAGGACGGAACATGATCGCGGCGGTTTCGGGACCGCAGATCCTGGCGAGTCTGGCATCGGTCCCCGACGCGGCGTTGTTGACCTCGGACGCGGCACTGCTAACGACGCTCGTATTCGCGCTCACGGCGGGCGTTGCGACCTTCTTCTCTCCCTGTGCGTTCCCGCTGTTACCCGGGTACGTCGGCTTCTACGTGAGCCAGACGGAGGGCGACGACGCGTCGCTCGGCGGCGCCGTCAGTCGCGGCCTCGTCGCGGGCGTGGGCGTTCTCGCCACGTTCGTCGCCCTGGTCGGGGCGGCCTACTGGGTCGGTCACACGACGCTGTCGAACGTGGTCGTGTTCGAACCGATCGTCGGGGCCGTGCTCGTCGTCCTCGGCGTGGTCGTCGTCCTCGATCGCGCGCCGACGCTGTCCGTTCGCCTCCCGAAGCGGCGATCGAACGTCCTCGGGTTCGGGATCTTCGGCGCTGGCTACGCGCTCGCGGCGGCCGGCTGTGTCGCGCCGCTTTTCGTCGGCGTGGTGGGGCGGGCGCTGTCGTATCCGCCGGCGGAAGCGGCGCTCGTCGTCGGCACGTACGTCGGGATCGTCGTCCTGCTCATGGCGTCGCTGACGGTCGCGACCGGCATGGGACTGGTCGCTGGTGGCCGGTTCGTTGCCCACAGCAAGACGATCAAGCGGATCGCCGGCGCCGTGATGATCGTCGCCGGCCTGGGGCAGTTGTACCTCGCTATCTTCGTGCTCGACGTGCTCTGAATACGCGACGCGCCGTGCCCCATCGGCTCACGTCGTTCACCGTGCTCCCAACGCCTGTTGGTGGATCGTTTACGGACCGCCGTCGGGACTAGCGCATTCGTGAGACGTGAACGGTGCCCGAACTGTCTGGAGCGGTGCGGGCAGGAAGTCGATCGAGCAGTTACCGATGCCGGACTCGAGCGGGCGTTCGAGTGCGAGAACTGCGGCAACGCCTGGACGGTGGTCTTCTGAGATGCGATCGGCACCGGTTCGTTCGGGACAGGGCAGGGCCGGTTCGGCCGGCAGGGGCAGGTCCGGGATGTATTGGGATCCCCGACGAAGTGTCGCCGAGAAATGTACCAGGACCTGTTGATCGCGACCGACGACAGTGACGGGTCTCGACGGGCGACCGAGCACGCGATCGCCCTCGCCGACCAGCTCGGCGCGAGGCTTCACGTTCTGTCGGTCTCCGAGGAGGGGCCCCACAGTACGGAGAAGAAGGACAAACTGCGATCGGATCCCGAAAGCGAAGCACACCGGGCCGTCGAGCACGCCGCGGAGATGGCGTCGGAACGGGGCGTCGAGGTGACGACTGACGTCCGCCAGGGCGTCCCACAGGAGCAGATCGTCGACTTCGCCGAGACGAACGATATCGACATGATCGTCGTCGGGACGGTCGGCCGGAGCGGCCTCGATCAACTCGTCGTCGGCAGCGTCGCCGAGGAGGTCGTTCGCGAGGCGACGATGCCCGTCGTGACGGTCCGGGAGACGTCCGCGTAACGGGCCGGAACGCGCCCCCGTTCGGATCGGTCCCGCCCGGTGCCCACCGTTCGGAGGTCGGACGCGAGTCCCGCTCGATTCCGGCCGTTCGGAAGCCAGCTCCGTCAGGCTCCGACCTCGGTCCCGATCGGAGCCGACCGTCGTCCGGCGCCGGTACGCACGAATTCGGTAAGCCAGTGTTACTCACGAATACGGAATCGATAATTAACGGCACGGGCCGCCAAGCACGGCTATCGTGGCTGTCCGTCCCGGCGTCGCGCGCCGAACGCCGATCGACGTCGGTTCGTTCGACCGGGGGTGCCGGCTGGAGACCCCGACCGCGACCGTTCTCGGCCCCGGCCCACGGTCCGATCGGCGTCCGGAGGTGATCGCTCCGTGAGCGACAGTGGCGCAACCGTTGTCGGCGACGTGGTTCGCGTGCTCGTCGTCGGGGAATCGGACCGGATCGACGCGACGGCGACCGCGCTGTCCTCGGCGTTCGAACCCGTCTCACTGCTTCGCGAACGGACGGTCGCGGACGCCCGACAGCGACTCGCGGCGACCGACGTTCACTGTCTCGTCTGCGCGTACGATCGGGCGGACGGGGAGTCGCCCCTCGATCGGTTGCTCGAGGCGGACGGCGACGTGCCGATCGTCGCGGTCACCGACGAATCCTCCGCCGAAGCGGCGATCGAGGCGGGTGCGACCGACGTGATCGATCCGGCGTCGTCGGGTCGTCTCGTCGCCGCGCGCGTCAGGAACGCCGCTGAGCGGTATCGACTCGAGACGGAAGCGACTGGACCGACGGAGCGTCGCTATCGGTCGATTCTCGAGGGATCGACCGCACTCGTCTGCGTCGTCGACGAGTCGGGGGCGATCGACTACGTGAACCCGGCGGTCGACGACAGGATGGGGTACACGCCGGCGGAACTCGAACGAACGACGCTTTTCAGGCTGATCCATCCCGACGATCGATCGATCGCCCGTGAGACGCTCTCGGCGGCGGCCGACGGGTCGCTGGGGGCGACGGAACGAACGACGATTCGGCTGGGTCACGCGGACGGCACGTGGCACGTCTCGGATCTCGCCGTCGTCAACCGCGAGTCGGACCCGAACGTCGACGGGCTCGTCGTGACCGTCACGAGCGCCACGCCTGACGGGCTGGCGGACGACGCGCTCGCGGACGCGATCGACCGACTCGACGCCGCGTTCTTCACGGTCGGAACCCGGTGGGAGCTACAGTTCGTCAACGAGCGGGCGCGCACGCTGTTTACCGACGCGCCGCCGGAACCGGGAACCGTCGTCTGGGACGCGTTGCCCGAGTCGGTCCGCGGCGAGTTCGCCGATCGGCTTCGGGAGGCGTCGGCGACGGGATCGGTGGTCGCGTTCGAGTCGACGCATCCGGCCGTCGACGATCGGCTCGTGATCGAGGCCCACCCATCGGAGAGCGGCGTCTCCGTGACCGCACGGGTGAGAGCCGACGCGACGACGACCGCAATCGAACGGGAGCGTCTCGAGCAGTTCGAAGCGATCGTCGACGCCCTCGAGGACGGGATCGCGGTCCTGGAGGGGGCGACCATCACCTACGCCAATCCCGCGTTGTTCGATCTCGCGGACGCCGAGACGCTCGTCGGACGCGATATCGAGACGCTCGTCGACGACGATCTCGCGGCCGAGATTCGGGAGCGAGCCGACTCCCCGCTCGTGCGGTGGATGGAACCGCTCACCGGCACGATCGAGATCAACGGCGATCAGCGACCGGTCGACGTCTCCGTCGTAGCGCTCGGATCGGCCGACGGCGATCGAACGTGCTGTGTCGTCCGCGATCGACGCGGGTCGCCGTCTGCGGCCGTCTCGACGCTCGCGAAGGCCGCCACGTCGCTCCGACGAGCCGAGACCCGATCCGACGTTCGCGAGGCGATCGTCGACGCAGTGGGTTCGTATTCGGCCGCCGACGTGACTGTCTGGTACGACGTCGACGAATCGATGATCCGGCCGGCGGCCGTCGCCACGTCGACCACGGACGACGCGGATCTGCCGGCGATCGATCGCCGTGACGACCCGTTCGCGGGGGTGTTCGGCGACGGGGGTGTCAGCGTCGCCGATCCCGACGAAATCGAACCGGTACTCTCCCGATCGGGTATCCGGGCGGAACGAGTGCTCACCGTTCCCATCGGCGAGGACGGGATCCTGCTCGCGACCAGTTCGGATCCGATGGGGTTCGACGGGATCGATCTCGCGCCGATCGAGACGCTGGCGACGATGGCTGCCACCGCGCTCGACTGGCTCGCGGCCGAGAGCCGACGTCGGACCCTCGAGCGCGATCGGACGGATCTCGAGGGACTCCTCGAGCGAGCGGACGCGGTCCTGGACCTCGAACGGGACCTGTTCGCGGCGAGTACCCGGCCGGCCGTCGAGAACCGACTGGCGTCGGGACTCATCGCGCTCGATACTGCCGGCGGAACCGGGTCCATCGAACTCGCCTGGATCGGCGAGGCCGCCGTCGGGAGCGACGCGGTGACGCTGCGAACGCGGGCCGGTCGTGACGGATCGTTCCTCGAATCGCTGCCCCTCACGGTCGATCCGGAGACGGGAGACCCGGCCGGCCGGACGGCTGCGAGCCGCGAGCCGACCCTCGTCGAGGATCTCGCGGAGGGCGACCCGGATCGATGGCAACGGCTCGCGCTCGATCGCGAGTTCCGCGCGGCACTGAGCGTCCCGCTCGGCTACGACGACCTCTCGTACGGGACGGTGACGGTGTACGCCGATCGGCCGGGGGCGTTCGACGAGCGAACGCGGGCGATCTGCGAGCATCTGGCGACGGTCGCCGGGTACGTGATCACGGCCATCGAACGCAAACGCGCGCTGGTCAGCGACAGCGTCACCGAACTCGAGGTCGCGGTCCCCGCGGAATCGGATCCGTTGACGACGCTCGCGGATCGCCTCGACGGACGGATCGACGTCCGAACCGTCGTTCCGCGGTCCTCCGGCGGGACCACCGTCTTCTGTACGATTCCGGACGCGGACGAGACGGCGATTCGCGACGCCGTGGCCGCGATCGACGCGATCGAACGATCCCGGTTCGTCGGCGACGGAGCTGCCGATTCGCTCGTGGAACTCGGCTGCGCCGACGAGACCGTCGCGGAGACGCTCGCGGAGCACGGGGCCGTCCTCAGGTCGATTTCGCCGGACGAGGATCGGACTCGCCTCGTAATCGACCTCTCGAGTACCGTCGACGTGCGGTCGTTCGTCGACATGCTCGATCGGAAGTACACCGGTGCGGAACTGACTGCGCGTCGCGAACACGACCGGACGGGACGACCCGATCGCTCGTTCGACGCGGAACTCCGCGATCGACTCTCCGAACGGCAGCTACGAACGCTGGAGACGGCCTACTACAGCGGCTTCTTCGAGTGGCCCCGGGAGAGTACCGGCGAGGAAGTCGCCGAGTCGCTCGGAGTCTCCCAGCCGACGTTCAGCCGACACTTCCGGCTGGCCCAGCAGAAGGTGTTCACGCTCCTGTTCGAGGAGACCGATCGGTCGTTCGCCAATGAGGGGTGAGCGGTGCGATCGCCGTCGGAACCGATCGTCTGGTACGCCGTTCAACGGTGGTAGTGCCGTCTTACTGGACGAAACACCTCGGGTAACACGGGATTTCCCGGTATCGAAGTTCGCGCCCTCGCCGCGTCGATACGCGTCGGATACCCGACCGATGAATAGGTATTGACGACAGCTAACTGATCGATTCCGTATCTAGCGTCTACGATCATGTGCTCGGCGTCGAAATGGGCTGTTAATGAGTGAGTTCGTGGTAAGCCAGTCTTACACCGGCCGTTCATCCGGACGGCGGATGTCGCTGTGAGCATCGAGATCGCCGACGCCGAACGCACCGCGACGCCGGAGCGGACCGGGGTGCGTTCGGTGGCCGACGGCGGGATCGTCGCGCAACTCCGTCTCGATCACTCGGCGCTGTTTCTACAGCCGACCCTGCGGCGCGAACGGGACGTGACGGTCGAACCCGACTACTGGACCACTACCGAGGGGGGCCGAACGCTCGTCTTCGTCACCGCGTACGGCTCCGACGGCGACTTCGATCGGTTCGAGGGCAATCTGGAGATGGATCCGACCGTTTCCGAACCGGTCTGCGTCGATCGCTATCCAGATCGACGCGTCTACCGGATCGCGATCGCGGACCAGACGATCCGCTTCGTGTCCAAGACGGCCGAACTCGACGGGCGACTCCTCGACTGCTGTAGCAGTCGCGACGGCTGGCTGGTCCAGCTCCGGTTCCCGAACCGGGACGCGCTCGTGGACTTCAACGAGTTCTGCCGGGACCAAGACGTCTCGGTCGCGGTCGAACACCTGCGCGTCTCCGACGACGGGGACGACGGCGTCGTCGCCCTGACGGAGAAACAACAGGAGTTGCTCACGGTCGCCCACGAGGAGGGTTACTTCGACGTTCCCCGGGGCATCTCTCAGGACGAACTGGCCGATCGCCTCGGCGTCTCGAAGTCGGCGATCTCTCAGCGCCTCCGGCGCGCGATCGGCGCGCTCTGTACGTCGTCGCTGTCAGCCCGGTAGCGGGACCCGTCACGCCGATCGGAGCGGGGAAGACGGTCAAATCGGGCGAAACGCGTTATCCCGTGCGAGTCAGCACTGGGTCGTCTCGACTCGTCTCAGCGATCCAGCCTGGGACGGAAACCTCGTCTCCGCGATCCAGCCTCGGACCCGACGCTGACGAGACGCTGTTCGCTGTCTGTCTACCGGTATCGAACGCGAAAAGGCCGAAATCAGGCGCCGAACCGCGACCGTGACGAGTTAGTCGTCCGACTCGTCGTCTTTCATCGAGCCGAGCTGGGAGACGAGTTCGTCCGTCGAGACGTCGGACTCGAAGGACATCTGGCCGTCGTGATCGTTCTCGTGGACGTTGACGGCCTCTACGTCGTCCTCGTCGTCGGCCGTCTGTTGCTGTTGTTCGGATTCGTCGTAGCTACCAAAACCCATATACGTACGTGTGACCCCGCCGGTCAAAGGCGTGCCGGTTCGGAACCGTTTCGCGACTCGTTCACGTCCCGTTCGATCGTCGATAGCGAGGCTCACCGAAGCCGTTCTCGATGCTTTCGACGGTTCTGGGACGTTGCCGTCTGAACCTGAGGATATCGTGCGTCGCCGGTTCCACCGTTATTCGCGAGCCGAACAGTCGTTCTACCCAGACAGACCGATGTTCGAACCGCTGTGTCGGTCCGGCCGGATGCGCCTGGTCGTCGAAGATCGGGGTCCGAAGCAGTGGCTGTCCGCGGAGCGTCGAATCGGTGATCTCGGTAGAAGCCAGTAGTCGATCGACTGGTAGATTGAATGATCTTTCACCAATTTTCGCTTGCAGGCGAAGTATATGGTGTATGTTGGCACGAAACCACAACTAAGTGAGTGCCTGTGCATCGATAGACCGACGATCGAGTGAAAGCGTTTCCTTTCGATCGACCGCCGGATCGCTGCTGGAGTGGGCTCGACACCCCGTGTGTCGCCCCATACTGTCGATTCATCTGGTGCTACAGCTGAGGTTCCGGACGTTGCTGTCTCGATTGCAGAACATACTGCGTGTTGTGGGCCTATCTGGGCAGGATATTCGCACAAAACGAAGAATAATTGAATATTCAGTAGAAAAACCCTCCGGAACAGACCACAGTCATCGCTCCGGTATGGACGCGGTGCGAAGGCGGATCTCCCGTTTTACCCGGCAACTACGGCTTCTGGTAGCCCGTCTATAGTAATGGATTCGTGCCTGCTTCCCTGTAGCATGTCCGTCCACCGGTCGTCATCTCGACGGGTCTTCACGGACGATCAACTGATCATGAAACGCCAACGATTGTCACGGGCGGCGGTTCGACGTCGGCGGTTCCACGTCTCTCCACGCACCGGTCTCGATTCGACGACTGATCGCTCTCTGCGGCCGACCGACTCCACGGCGGGCGGGAGGTAGTTTCGATGTGTGGAATCATCGGCCGGGTGGGATCCGGCAACGCAATCGAGACGCTCCTGACGGGACTCGAGAACCTCGAGTACCGTGGCTACGACTCCGCCGGCGTCGCCGTCCAGAACGGGTCCGGTATCGCCGTCCAGAAACGCTCCGGGAAGGTAGCGGAACTCAAGGCGTCGATCGACGACCGCTCGATCGAGGGCGAGGTCGGGATCGGTCACACCCGCTGGAGTACGCACGGGCCGCCGACCGACGAGAACGCCCATCCTCACACCGACGGGACCGAGGACGTGGCGGTCGTCCACAACGGGATCATCGAGAACTACGCCGAACTGAAGTCCTGGCTCCGCGATCGGGGCCACGAGTTCACCAGCGACACCGACACCGAGGTCATTCCGCACCTCGTCCAGTACTACCTCGACGAGGGGCTCCCGAACGAGGCTGCCTTCCGGCGGGCGATCGACGATCTCGAGGGGAGTTACGCCGTCACCGCCATGCTCTCCGGCGAACACGTCCTCTACGCCGCGCGGCAGGGGTCCCCGCTGGTCGTCGGCATGGAGGATGGCGAGTACTTCCTCGCGAGCGACGTCCCCGCATTCCTCGAGTACACCGAGACTGTCGTCTACCTCGAGGACGGCGACGTCGTGGTCGTCGACGAGGACGGCGTCGAGTTCACCGACCTGGAAGGAAACCCCGTTTCCCGCGAACCGGAGACCGTCGAGTGGGACCCGGAACAGGCGGGCAAGGGCGAGTACGATCACTTCATGCACAAGGAGATCCACGAGCAGCCGACCGCGCTGGCCCAGGCGATCGAGGGCCGGATCGAACCCGGATCCGGCCGGATCGCCCTCGACGACTTCGAACCCGGGGCGTTCGAGGGAATCGAGAGCGTCCAGCTC
The DNA here is from genome assembly GCF_059736495.1 of Halosolutus sp. YCN4. NCBI lineage: Archaea > Methanobacteriati > Methanobacteriota > Halobacteria > Halobacteriales > Natrialbaceae > Halosolutus > Halosolutus sp. YCN4. Next base: position 687,287 of record NZ_JCASSM010000001.1, read on the forward strand.
GTCGCTTGTGGCACGTCCTACCACGCCGCGCTGTACGGCTCGCTCGCCCTGAACGCGGCCGGCATTCGTGCGACGGCGCTGCTGGCGAACGAGTACAGCGTGTCGGCACCGCCGGTCGACGACGACACGCTGGTCATCGCGGTCACCCAGAGCGGCGAGACGGCGGACACGCTGAACGCCCTCCGGCAGGCTCGCGCCAACGGTGCCAGGACGCTCACGCTCACCAACGTGGTCGGATCGACCGCCGCACGCGAAGCCGACGACGCACTCTTTATACGTGCGGGCCCGGAGATCGGCGTCGCCGCGACCAAGACGTTCTCGTCCCAGGCGGTCATGTTGCTGTTGCTCGCCCAGCGACTGGCCGCGGACGTCCGCGGTGAGCCACACGCCGATCTCGACTCGCTCCTGCCGGAACTCGCCGCCATGCCCGATCGAATCGACGCGGTACTCGCGGCCTCGACCGCCGAGCGGGTCGCGCGGCGGTACGCGGACAGCGAGTCGTACTTCTTCATCGGCCGGGGGCTTGGCTTCCCGGTCGCACTCGAGGGGGCCCTGAAATTCAAGGAGATTACCTACGAGCACGCCGAGGGGTTCGCGTCGGGCGAACTCAAACACGGGCCGCTCGCGCTCGTGACCCCGGAGACGCCGGTCTTCGCGATCTTCACCGGCGAGGAAGACGAGAAGACGCTGAAGAACGCCGAGGAGGCCCAGACTCGCGGTGCGCCGGTCGTCGCGGTCTGTCCCGATGGCCACCGGGCGGTCGCGGTCGCGGACGACCATCTCCGGATTCCCGAGACGGACGCGGACCTCGCGGGACTGCTCGCGAACGTCCAGCTCCAGCTCCTGTCGTACCACGCGGCGGACCTCCTCGATCGGCCGATCGACAAGCCGCGGAACCTCGCGAAGAGCGTTACCGTCGAGTAGCGCCCGGTCCGTCGCGGGACGATTCGGGTCGCTCTCGAAACACGGTTCGCTTCGGGAGAACACCTTCGTGTCGTCGGGTAGCGAGGCCGCTATCGGGTATTCGATAGCGGTCCGGAACCTCGATCGAGTACGGATCATCGAGGTCGAAGGACCCGGGACCACCCCCATAGTCCCGGGTCCACACGACCTCGGTGACGACCCGAACTCGAACGACGTCGGAATCGTACCTGGAGGGGCAGTGGCGATCGAACAACGTGTGGTACCGATCGATTCCCTCCAGTTCGACTAGCTATTCCAGGTCTTATAAATCCCACACCTGATAACTACGGCCGTAGCGACAGGTCTCTCGGAGTAGCCGCGAGACCACCCGCGTCACGCGATCGGACGCCGATCGAGACGATTCAGCCGATCGATCGGTCGCCCGGTCTCGGCGTCGACGGAGCGACGCCCGCCGTTCGTCAGAGATCGCGGTCGACGACTTCGCCGGGGCGGGTCGTCGCGCCGGTCGAGAGTTTCAGACCGGGCGTGAGGCTGGTGTTGATCCCGGTCTTGACGCCGTCACCGGCGACGATCCCGAACTTCCGTCGACCGGTCGAGACGCGGTCGCCTTTGACGGTGAACCGGACGTCCCCGTCGTCGTGTCGCAGGTTCGCGACGGTCGTCCCCGCGCCGAAGTTCACGTCCCGCCCGAGGACGCTGTCGCCCACGTACGAGAGGTGGTTGACCGCAGCACCCTGTGAGAGTACGCTGTTTTTCACTTCGACGCCGTTACCGACCGACGCGTTCCGTCCGATCAGCGTCGCGCCGCGAACGTAGGCGTTCGGCCCGACCGACGCGCCCGATCGGATCAGGGCCGGGCCCTCGACGAGAACGCCCGGTTCGATCGTGGCTCCGAACTCGACCACCACGTTTCCCTCCAGGTGGGCCGCGTCGCTCACCTCGCCGTCGATTCGTCGGTCCTGGTCGGCGAGTTTCCACTCGTTGGCCTCCAGCAGTTCCCACGGTCGACCGACGTCGAGCCACCGATCGAGGGTGATCGGCGTGACGGCGAACCGGTCGACGACGGTCGCGAGGACGTCCGTGATCTCGTGTTCGCCGCGTTCGCTCGCGGGCACGTCGAGCCACTCGGTCGCCCGCTCCGGAAACGCGTATGCCCCGGCGTTCGCGAGGTTCGTCGGGGGATCTGCCGGTTTCTCGACGATGTCGGTGACGGTGCCGTCGGCAGTGCTGAGGACGCCGTAGTTGCTGGGGTCCGCCACTTCGACGGCACAGACTGCCGGACAGGCGTCGAACAGCCGTTCGATCCCGGCCGGGTCGTAGAGGTTGTCACCGTTCAGGACCGCGAACGGGCCGTCGAGGCGATCGCTCGCGGTTTCGACGGCGTCGGCAGTCCCGGCCTGCTCGTGCTGTTCGGCGTAGGTGACCGGGACGCCGCGATACTCCGCCCCGAAGTAGTCTCGAACCGTCTCCTGCTCGTAGCCGACGACCAGTACGATCTCGTCCGCCCCAGCGTCGATCGCTGCGTCGACCGTGTGGGCCACGAGCGGCCTGTCCGCGACGGGCAACATCGGTTTCGGCAGCGATTCGGAGAGCGGTCGAATCCGGGTTCCCTGACCGGCTGCGAGAACGACGGCTTGCATAGCGATGGCTGACGGTGATCGAGGGGATTACTATACAGCCACTACTCACCCGCCGTCGGTTCCGGCCCGGATCCGGGGCGGCCGGTCCGGCGATTTCCGACTGAATCGACCGATCATCGGCCGATCGATCGGCCCGGGTCGCCACCGTTCGGTCGGTTCGGGCCGGACCGGTTCCGCCCGGGTCTCGGTCGGTCGGGAGAGTGGCTCGAATCCGCCCTCGAATGGACATTAAACTCCGTGTTACTGTCTATAAATGATGGGTTTCTGGCGATATGAACCGTAACACTGCCGATCTCTGAACTGTGTCGTTTGGCAGTTAATTCGGGTTGAAATGTCCCACTACGTCGCTCGTCGCGAGTTATGCGGTCTATATTAAATACCGTTCTGTGGCAACGCGTTGGTGATGTCGACTGAACCAACCGACGCCAAGTGGACGCCGATGACGTCCGGTCAGCAAACGAGTGCCCCCCGCTGTGTCAACTGTGGTCACCAGGTCACCCGCCAGTTCGCCCGCGTGTTCGGAGACAACCGCGACGTGGTCCACGCCTGTCCCGAGTGTGCGACCTACCGCGAAATGAAGACCTCCGACTTCATCCCGAAAGAACGACGCTAGTCACGGATCGGCGACTCACGGATCGGTGGCCCGGCCGACTGCGCGCTCGGCCGGATCGATTGACGGCGGGGTCGAACTGGGTGGCGGCGTGGCGATGGGGGGCTGATTTCAGGGAATCAGAATGACGGCGTGTTCGTCTCCATCGCCCATCGCGACCTCATCGACCCAAACACGAACCAGTTGCCCGTCGAAGGACGTCTCGGCGGCGTCCACCGTTCTCGTCCCGGCACCCTGCGTGCGATTGCGTGTCCCCGCACGGAGCAGGTGTCGGCCACATCCGGTTCGATACCCCGACATCGTATCGACACGAGAGCGGCCGTCGTCGACGGCTCCCGCTGGCGTCGGCTCGCTGTGAGCGCCTCGGTGAACGGTCGACCGGTGGCGTGAGCGTTTCGTCCCACCACGGCCCCCATCGGAGGTGACCCGACCTCCGCGAGCGCGTGTTCGGCGGTGTCGGCCGATCCGACTTTTCCACGGATCACGGCCCGCCGGACGGGCGCGCCCGTTCTCGCACTCACTCGCAATTCTACGGCGTGCCTACCGGACCTCGGGACGAGCCCAGCGATGGCGCGTACGGGACGATTTCGCCGTGCGGGAGGGTGTTTTGCCCTCGTTATTCCGATGGGACGATCGCACGCAACAGTGGTGAGCGTTCACGTGGAGATTAGTCACGACCTATATTTTTGAACGTTCGTCATCGTATAACCGTCCCACTCACCCACGATTGCGTACAGATGGATTCACCAGTACCCCCACGCTCGACCCCGGGTCCTGCCACGGGTTGGGCACGACCGCAGGCACGACGCGAAGCGTCACGATCGACCCCGACGCGAGACGATCACCGTGGCCGATCGGGGCAACGATGAGCACGTCCGAACACGAGTCCGAGATCGAGGGAGAGGCGTCGACCCCGTCGCTCGGTGAGCTTCCACCCAGTTCGAAACTCGTCTACAAGGTCCTCGAGTACGAGGGGCAGCTAACACAGGACGAGATCGCACGGGAGTCACGACTGTGCGCCCGAACGGTTCGCTACGCGCTCGGAAAACTCGAGGGGGCGGACCTCGTCGCCAGTCGGGTCTGTCTGAACGACGCCCGGAAGTCCACGTACTGGATCGAGAAGTAACCGTCCCGTCGACGACACCGGGCCTGCCACGTTGGATTTTTCGGCTGCAACGAACCGTGTTCAGGCCCAGTGGCGCTTGCGATACGTATCGATCATGAGGTCGACCCCGAACGACCCGGCCGTGATGGTGTAGTTCGTCTCGAGTCGCGGATCGAATTTCGCCTTGTACCAGTTGATGCTCGGGACGCCGGCCCCGACGAGGTCGTATCGCTCGGTCCCCGATCGGAGTCCATCCCGCATGACGTGCCAGTCCAGCAGGTCGTTGACGGCCAGGTCGACGTCCGCGTCCGGCTTGACGCCGCCTTGCCACCGGTAGCGCGTCCGATCGGATTCGACGACGAGGATGCCGCCCAGAAAATCGCCGTCGACGCGGCAGACGTACGGTCGAATCGATCCGTCGGGAAGGGTCTCGTACATCGACCGGGCGAATCCGGTGCCCAGGTGGAACGCTCGGCCCTGGTTCTCGTAGCGCCGCCGGACCTGTTCGACGATCCGCTCGACGTCGTCGGCGGTGCCCTCCCGAATCGTGTAGGCGTCTTCGTCCGCGTTGCGGACGTTACTCCGGGCGTCGCTGCTGAACCGATCGAGCAGACCGTCCGCGGAGCCCTCGAGGTCGACGACGTAGGTGTACTCCGGTTCGACGTCGTACCCGTTCCAGACGAACGGGCGCACGTCGTCGAACTCGGCGGCCACGATCCGGGTGTACAGCGGCGCGATCTCGTCGTCGATCCACTCGAGACAGCCGTCGACGAACCCCCGGATCCGCCGATCGGCCGTCCGCCGTTTGAGGTTGGCGACGTCGAGGACCGACGGACCGAGATAACACGACCACGACCGCGGTGCGGGGGAGAACGCGCCGGTGACCGGCCCCTTCGCGTACTCGAAGACCGGAAAGAGGCCGACTGGCTCCTGGCCCTTGATCCCAGCCAGGAGGTGCGGCGTCGTCCCGGTGTCCTCGGCCTGCAGCCGGAGCGCCTCGGCCCGACAGAACGGGTTCGTCCCGTCGGATCGCTCCACGTATCGGTTCCACGTGTCCGCGTCGCCTCGCGGATCGAGCGCTGTGACCTCGACGCTCATCGTTACAGGTACCCGAGATCCGACAGCCGGTCCTCGACGGTTTCGTCGTCGGTGACCGCTATCGCGTCCCCGTCGTAGGCCGGGTACTCCCGGGTCGCGCTCTCGTCGACGATCGGTAACGGACGGCCGTCCATCGCTGCGTCGACGGGCACGTCGAAGACCGAACAGATCGTCGGCGCGACGTCGAAGATCGACGCGTCGGTGAGCGGGACCGACTCGTCGAACGCCGGTCCGGAGGCGGCGATCACGCCGGTTCGCTTGTGGTTCCACGGCTCCATCGGGTCGCCGAAGGTCCCCATTCCGAGATCGGCGGCGATCGCGTTGTCGAACGCCGTCGGCACCGTTACGATGTCCGGGGCCGCCTCGACGTGAGGTCCCTCGAAGACGGTCTCTCTCGGCGCGACGGTTTCGAACATCGGCTCGCCGTCGGGCGTCTCGACGACCGACAGTTGCTCGACGAGTTCGTCCCGGATCCGGTCGTACTCTTCCCGGGGGACCTGCCCGTTCGGTTCCCGGCCCTCGAGGTTGATCCGAACGCCGAGTTCGCTTTTCGACCGCACGTACGCGCGCGAGTGACGGAAGTCGACCTGTTCGCTCGCCGCCCTGATCGCGTCGTTGGGAACGCGACTGCCGATCGGTTCCTTCAGGCCGACCAGGTCCAGCGCGGCGGCGACCCGCTGGGTCGTGAGTCCGACCGTCGCGGCGGCGTTCATCGCTCGCTGGAGGGGCCCCGGATCGCGTTCGCTCGCGTTTTCGCCCTCGAGGAGGTCGTTCTCCCAGGCCGTCGTCCAGTTGGGCATTCCCTTGCCCCCGCTCCGGGCGCTGACGTAGCCCCGCTCGCGCAGGAACTCGTTGACCCGGAACTCGTGGCCCTCGACTTTCCCCATACCGTGATCGCTGACGACGAGGACGTTTTCGGGATCGATCGCCGCCATCGTCTCGGCGATCTGTCGATCGACCGCGCCGTAGACCGCTTCGATCGCCCGCCTGTCGCCGGGCCGTTCGTGGAAGACCGAATCCGTAAGCTGGAACTGGAGGAATCCGAAATCCGGATCGAACCGGTCGCAGAGGTACCTGAACGCCGCCCCCCGACTCGCGAGCGTTCGCTCGTATCCCTCGATCGATCGATCGGGTTCGGGGCCGCTCCGGGGGTAGATCCGGTACTCGCCGCAGGCCCGTTCGACGTCCGCGAGGATGCCCTCGGGGTGACAGGCCGGCTCCTCGGGTGCCGTCAGTCCGGGAATCAGTGCGCCGTCGAACTCGCGCGCCGGATGGGTGACCGGGAGGTTGACGACGACGCTCGTCCGTCCGCGATCGCTCAGCAGTTCCCAGATCGCGCGCGCTCTGACGTGGGTCGCGTTGACGACGTCCCAGTCGTAGCCGTCGAACGAGAGGAAGTCGTAGACGCCGTGCTTGCCGGGGTTCTTCCCTGTGAAGAGCGACGGCCACGCACTCGCCGACCACGGGGGAATCTGTGACTCCAGCGGACCGCTCGTCCCCCCGTCGAACAGCCGCCCGACGGTCGGCATCACCCCCGACTCGAACAGTGGCTCGAGGACAGGTCGACAGCCGGCGTCCAGCCCGATCACGAGGAGCCGAACGCCGTCGTCGTCCGTCGCACGTTCCATGGGCTGGTGGTGCGTTCGTTCGGGCTTTGTTATGCAACCGCTTTGAACGGGTGTATGCCTCCGCTTCGCGCTCGCCGTCGACGACGGGAAGCGCGGGCGTAGACCGGCTAAGTTCCGCCTGTCGCCACCGGTCGTCGTGTACCCTGTGCATCACTAACCGCTCCGCTGACGACTGACGACGTCGTGACGGTACTGGCGCACTCATCGGGCTGCCGTTCGAGAGGATGATCAGCGATTCGCCGTCCCTGTTCGAGGGGATCACGATCGATCACTCGTCGCCCCGCATCGAGAGGGTTCTCGATCGACACGCCGGCGACACTACGTTCTACGGATCGGGTAAGGTCGCCCTCCGGGACGGTCTCGCCGCGCTCGTCGATTCCGGGGATACCGTCCTCGTTCCGGCCTACCTTCCGGACGCAGTCGTCGAACCGTTCCACGACCTCGGTCTCGAGTCGCGGTACTACGCGGTCGGGGAGGCCCTCGCACCGGACCTTTCGGATCTCGAGACCAGGATCGACCACCGGACGGCGGCGGTGATGTCGGTCAACTACTTCGGATTTCCGATGCCAGGGCTCGGGGAGTTCACGGCGCTCGTCGAGGAGTACGACTGCTACCACGTCGACGACAACGCGCACGGCCCGATAAGCGTCGACGACGGAACCCTCCTCGGGACGCGGGGCCACCTCGGCGTCACGAGTCTGTGGAAACTCCTGCCGATCCCCGATGGCGCGGTGCTCTACTGCAACGACGACGCCGTCGCCGAGGCCTACACGCCCTCCCGCTGTGCCGGCGTTCGCGATCGGCTGACCGCGGCCGACCTCCGGTACGCCCTCACGTCGCTCGTCTCGCACGGACTCGTTCGCGACGGTCGAGTTCGGGAGGTGATCGACGCGATCGTCCCCGACCGGGTTCGCCCATCCGTTCCCGGCCCGCGGGAGCGATACGAGGCGGGCAAAGCCCCCATGTCGAAGCTGTCGGCGTGCGTACTCGCCGACGCGGACCCGTTGGCCATTCGTCGCGCCCGCCGCGAGAACTATCGCGCGTGGCGTCGGGTCCTCGATTCGTACGACGACGTCGACCTCTTGTACGAGTCGCTACGGCCAGGAATCTGTCCGCAGGTGGTTCCCGTCCGGGCGTCGGATCCCCGACGATTTCGGGAGACGCTCGATCGCTGTGGCGTCTCGAACCCCAAGACGTGGCCCCGTCTCTCGCCGTCTGTTCTCGGAGATTCCCGGTACGAGACCGCGACGCGGCTCTCGCGGCAGGTCGTCGTTCTCCCCGTTCACCAGGGCCTCGATCCGGCGTCGATCGAGGCGGTCGGAACGCGTCTCCCCAGATAGCGGCGGTATCATACGGACTGCTGTAGTCACTTACCGCCGATCGCCGACCCCGTGGTGATCGCCGGGAAATAGTTACAGCAATCCGTATCAGTCCCCGGCGATCGCCGCCCGCAGTTTCGATCGGGTCGTCTCGCTCAGCGTGTACGTTCGTTCCGCGGGCCGGTCGAGGACGGACTCGGTACGCAGTTCCGAGAGGAGACTCTGGACGGCGACCGGCGACCGCCCGACGGCCCGTGCGACCGCTTCCGACTCGAGCGGGTCCGATTGGGCGAGTTCGACCACGACCTCACGCGCGGTCGGCTCCGAACACTGTGAATTCTCGCACGCGCGGGTGATCCTGTCGTCGAGCCACGTCAGCCCGAATTCGCCGAGAGCGTCCGACCCGTCGTCGGCGACGAGGATCTCCCCATCCGAACCCAGTTCCGCTTCGTTCGTGTAGCCGAACTCGTGATCGTCCCCGGCAGCCTGGACGATCCCGTCCCCGGCCGCGTCGCGCTCGGAGCCGCCGCCGGCGTCACTCCTCGTTTCCTCGAGTCGGTCCCGGAGCCGTTCGTTCTCGGTGCGCAGTCGATCGACTTCCGCCTCGAGGTCGTGGATCCGGTCGGCCCGATCGGCGAGTTCGTCTTCGAGCGCGTCCCGCTCGGCCGCCAGATCGTCGCGCTCCGCCTCGAGTTCGGCCAGTTCCTCGTGGAGTCGCCGCCGATCCTCGTCGGTGTTCGGGAGGTGGGTCTGGACGGTTTCGGGCCGCGTCAGCGCGTCGGCCATCTGCTTCGCCGCACTCGAGACGTCCCGTGCCGACTCGAGTTCGTTTTCGAGCGTCTCGATGCGTTTTTCTTTCTTCTCGAGTTCGTTCTCCAGTTCGACGATCCGGTTCTCTTCTCGTTCCTTGCGCTCCGAGATGTCCTGGAGGTCGCCGACGAGGGCGTCGGAGACTGACTTCAGTTCGGGCCGTTCGAAGTCGTCGAGCCCCGGCGTCGCCCCGGCGTCGAAGGTTCGCTTGCGACGGAACTGCACCTTCCGGACGTCGACCTCGGTCCAGTCGGTCTGGACGAACGCCTGACCGTCGTTCAGGTCCGAGACGAGTTCCGAGTACTCGGTGTCGATGATCCGGCCGACGACTTTCGTATCGTTGTCCCAGGTCAGCCGGTGCCAGACGAGCCAGTTCGCCTGCGTAATGAAGTCCTTCTTCACGTCTGCTGGCCGCTGACTGATCCCCAGAATTCCGAGGCCGTGTTTCCGACCGCGCTTGCTGATCTTGATCAGGAGCTTGCCGGTTTCGCCGACACCGCCCCCTTCGGGGATGTACTCGTGGACCTCCTCGACGATCAGCAGGAACGGTTTCTTCAGCTTCTTCTCCTTGACGAACAGCTGGCGGGCGATCTTCCGGAGGAGTTCGTCGGCCACTTCCTCGTCGAGGTAGCCCGAGACGTCGAGGATGACCGGGACGTTCTCCTCGAGCGCGAGGGTGGCCATCTGTTCGGCGTGTTCCGGCCCGATCTGGATGTCACACTCCTCGTCGGCCCCGGCGTGGAGCATCTCGTACTCCTCTTTGAGCCCGTAGTACTCGCCGTCAGTGTCGACGATCAGCAGGGGATACCCCGCGTCGAGCAACTCCTCGGCCAGGACGGAGGCCGTGTTCGACTTCCCGGACCCCGATTTCCCGGTGACGAACCCGCGACCGGTCAGGATCTCGACGACGGGCAGGTGCAGATCGGTGCCGTGGGCGCTCTCGCCGACGTGTATCTCCCGCTGCTCGCTCACCGATCACCCACCCCGATTGAGCACGACTCGTTCATGTTATCCATACAGTTCCGTCACGTGACCTTGAATATTGGCCCCGATTTGCACCGATCGTCCCGACTTCGCGTCCGCCGATCGTCCCTTCGCCCACCGGTTTGCAGGCCTGAGCGAGGCGGTCGAGGAGGAGGCCGAGACGAATCCCGAGGACGAGGTCGAGACCGAGACGGGCGTGGACGACGACACCGACGAGACGACTGGGTCGGACGAATCGTCGTCGGCTTCCGATCGGGTCCCGGGACCTGGAGCGTCGTCACCGTGCGATCGGGCCCGCACTTCGATCGCCCCGACAGTGTGGCCAACGTGAACACACCTCGGTAACAATTATGTCATCGTCGCCGGATGTATACGATACGTTCCGACCGATGATCCCGACCATTCCATCGACTCGCGTTCCGGCACTCACGTATGCCGGGAAGCGCGTCCTCGCGTCTAGCCCGAATCGCGCTGGGCTCGCGATCGGTGGCAGTGGACGGGATCTCGCCCGCTCCGGTTCGACGGGGCCGGTCGGATTCGCCGCCGTCCACGCCGCGTGATCCCGCGCCCGGCCGGACGGCGACACTGTTTTCGGACACGTCTCGACGCGTGTGCAAGGAGTGTGCTGCGAGTCCGGTTCGAGCGCCTCGCGTGACGTGGGTCCCCCCGATGCCTACTGTCGGTCGCCGAAAGCGTGGTCGGTTCGTCGGTCGATCCCGACGAATCCCACGCTCCGGTCCAGCCGACGGAGCGGAAGCGGCCGGACCCACTCGCGGGTCCGGCCGCCGAGTTCGACTCTCGGCGGGGGGCGTATGAACAGCATCAGTACTGTCGTCACCGCGACGCTCACCGTTCGCGTCCCGTTGCGCGCGGCCGGTGACCTCGCGGACGGCGCACGACGTATCGTCGAACGAACCGACGCGGTCGAATGCCTCGAACGCGCGACCGTCCGGGGCGTCTCGCCCGGCCTGAACGACACGACCGTCGATCTGGATGCACGGGTCGCGCTCGAGGGCGTCGATCGGGGTGCCGACGAGGCGCTCCTGCGACGCGAACTCGAGCGGGGTGCCGTCGTCGTCAGCGTCGACGCCGTCGAGTCGGCCGACGCCGACACGCCGCCGCTCGAGACGGAGGTCGGCTAGCGGTCGCGATCGCCGTCGCGATCCACGTTCTCTTCGCGGACCGTGATCCCCTTGCGCCCGAGGTGCTGGAGCTGGCGACGGGCGAAGTCCTCCTCGCGGGTGCCGCGCGTCGCGAGCACGTACACGAGTGCGCCGCCGGCGGGACGCATCGTCCGACCGGCGCGCTGTGTGCCCTGCCGGCGCGACCCGCCGAGGCCGGACGCGACGATCGCCAGGTCGGCGGTCGGCAGGTCGATCCCCTCGTCGCCGACCCGCGAGACGACGAGCAGGTCGCGTTCGTCCTGGCGGAACTCGTCGAGCAAGCGTCGCCGCTCGTGGTGTGGGGTGTCCCCGCTGAGGAAGGGGACGTCGAGGGCGGCCGCGATGTCCCGACCCTGCTCGAGGTAGTCGACGAAGACGAGCGCCTTCGCGTCGGGATGGGCCGACAGCAGGTAGCGGACCTCGTCGACCTTGCCCCGGTTCCGCGCGGCGATCCGGTACTTCTCGCGGCCCTCCGCGGACGCGTAGGCGTTGCCCTGTTCCTCGTCGCCCCACGGGACGTACCGGATCTCGAGTTCCGGTTCGGCCACGAAGCCGGCCTCGAACAGCGCCTCCCAGTCGGTGCCAATCGGCGGGCCGACGAGGGTGAAGATCTCCTGCTGGCGATCGTCCTCCCGGATCGGACTCGCCGAGAGCCCGAGGCGGTGTCGCGACTGCAGGTGGGTGCTCCGCCGATAGACGTCCGAGGGGACGTGCTGGCACTCGTCGAAGATCACGAGACCCCACTCGCGGTCGTCGAACAGCGATCGGTGTCGATCCATCCCCGCGATCTGGTACGTCGCGATCGTCACCGGCCGGACCTCCTTCCGACCGCCGTGGTACTGGCCGACCTGCTGGGGTTCGAGCGAGGTGTATTCGAGGACGGCGTCGGCCCACTGGCGAGCGAGGTCCCGGCTCGGCACCAGAATCAGGGTCTCGCCTTCGACGTGCGCCATCGCGCCCACGGCCGCGACGGTCTTGCCGCTCCCCGGCGGGCCGACGAAGACGCCCTCGCCGGCCTCCGCGAACCGATCGACCCACGTCCGCTGGTAGTCCCGGAGCCGAACCTCGAGGTCGATCGGGAGGGCATCGCCGGAGTCCAGGTCCCGGTGGTCCTGGACCGGGTAGCCCGCCTCGTAGAGGATCCGCTTGATCGCGGCTTCCGATCCCTCGCGAACCCAGTCCTCCGTGTCGGAGATCGGCGCGTGGACGTGCTCCTCGTCGAGTTTCTGGCGAGCGACGTTCCCCATGATCTCGGCACTCTTGGCCTCCAGGACGGTGTAGCCCTCCTCGTGGGTCGTCAGTCGGAACTGGTGGGCCCGGTCCCACTGGCTCTCGACCCAGTCCTCTAACGCGTCCGATCGCCCGCCGATCGCCTGTCGCATCGTTCGGCGGAGGGCCTCGAAGCTGTCGTGGGGCGTCCCCCAGACGTCCTCGGGTCTGACGACGTAGCGGTAGCCGTCGTCGCCGTTGGCGTCCGCGAGGTGGGCGAACTGGGAGAGTTGTGCGCGCGTGAACTGTGCGGGACGATCGACGACGATCTCGCGGCGCTTCGGGAACACGATCACGCGCTCCCGATCGGTCAGGTCCTCCAGTTCGCTGGGGTACCAGACGACGGGATCGGTCCCGACCGAGAGTCGCTGGAGGTCGCCGCCGTCGGCCAGCGCCTCGAGCGCCTCGCTGGCCGCCTCGTGGGTGAGATCGAGCGCGCGGGAGACGGCAGCCGCGGTCAGTACCGGTCGGCCGACCGCCTGGGAGGCGTCGTGAAAGTCCGCGAGCGAGAGGCGATCGATCGCGTCGCTGGCGTCGGCCTCCTCGGATGACGCGTCCCTGCTCGCTGACTGCTCGCTGTCGGGCGATTCGTCGGGATCGGCTGGCGAGGACCGGTCGTCAGTCACTGCCGGGGCTAACGGCGGTGGGGGTAAACCGATTTCGCTCGGCGGTGCGGGAGCGGGCGCTCGGGGTGACCGAGAGACTGCTGCGTCGATGGGCCGGCGACGCGAGAATCCTCGCCCGGTCGGTGACCGGACGGGTGCGGTAGTGGTGAGCGGATACCGCGTCCGATCGTTGCGATGCAAAATCAATAACTATTATGGTAATACTATCGCAAACCGGCAGCCTGCGGGGCCGGCCGAGTTGTCACGGACCAGTTCGATCACCGGGGTGAGGACGGGAGTCGAACAGCGGATCGGTTCGGTCCCGATCGATCGGCCGTCCCCCTGCTCCCGTGTGCGGTCTGGTCGCGATCGAGGGAATCGGCGGGGCACCCGGCCGCTGGCGTCTCGCCCAACAGTATATTCTCGTGGACGGTGTACCGGATCGTATGTTCCGTGCGATTCTACCGGAGGGACAGATCACCTGTGAGCGGTACGAGCAGGTGGCGGAGGGAGTCGAACTGTACGACGAGAACGACCAGTTTATCGCCTTCGTCCCGTACGACAACCTCCACGCGGTGGTCGACGAGGACACCTACCTGCGCGACGATCGATCGATCATGTAGCCGGCGATTGATCGATCGCCTCGAGCTGTTCGCGATACCGGTTCCTGACCGTGACGACCGTCGTCTGGGCGGTGTCGGCGACCGCACGCTGCGGGATCGTCTCGTCACAGAGCAGGCCGGCAGCGTAGATCGCGGCGGCGGCGAACCCGGTCGGCGATTTGCCCGAGTGGAGCCCCTGTTCGGTCGTCTCGTCGATGATCTCGACCGCCTTGGTCTCGACGTTCTTGTCGACGTCGAGTTCCGAGCAGAACCGCGGCACGAACTGACGAGGGTTCGTCGGCTCCAGGTTGATGCCGAGTTCGTCGGCGATGTACCGGTAGGTGCGGCCGATCTCGCGCTGGTCGACCCTGGAGACGGAGGTAACCTCCTCGAGACTGCGCGGAATGCCCTCCTTCCTGCAGGCCGTATAGAGCGCGCTGGTCGCGACCCCCTCGATCGATCGGCCGCGGATGAGGTCCTGTTCGAGCGCCTGCCGGTAGATGACGCTCGCCGTCTCCTTGACCGGTTTCGGAACGCCGAGTGCACTGACCATCCGGTCGATCTCGGACAGGGCGTACTTGAGGTTTCGTTCGCCGGCGTTTTTCGTCCTGATTCGTTCCTGCCAGACACGGAGCCGGTGGAGTTGGCCGTGCTTGTCGGCCGACATCGAGTGACCGTTCGCGTCCCGGTTGCGCCAGTCGATCGTCGTCGTCAGCCCCCGATCGTGCATCGACTGGGTGAGCGGTGCACCGACGCGGGAGAGTTCGTCGTGCTCCTGTGCGTTGAAGGCCCGCCACTCCGGACCGTAGTCGATCGGATCCTCCGTGAGGACCAGTCCACACTCTTCACAGACACGTTCGCTTCGGTCCGGGTCGTGGACGATCGTGTCGGTTTCGCAGTCGGGACACAGGCCGGGCTCCGTCTCCTCGGATTCGGTCCTGGTGTCGATGATAGACCGCGTCATCAGTACCGGGTGAAAACCGTGCAGGCACTGTAAGGGGTTCACATGGTTTCGCGGGAAACCCCGACTTACTGTGAACCCCCAAAGAGAGGAGGAAGATGACCGACACGCCCGTTCGAGCCGTCCCGAACGGACGGTCGACGATCGTGTCGAAATCGTGTCCCATCGGGTCGTCCGGGCGCGACGGACCGATCGAGGGTCCGTCGCCCCAGCGTGAGCGACGTGAACGTGGCACATGAAACGTTTCCATCGTTCCAGCGAGGTCGCAAAGTAAATCGAGTGTTCACCGCGTAAATGGGTGTTTCCGGGACGAACCGACGTTTGCTTTTATGTCGCTGCAGTCGAATGTTCTTTCCCACTGCCGTGTTGCTGACCTGCCCGCCGGACCGTGGTCGACGCTCGCATCACCGATCCCGACAGCGACGTACGCGAACGATACGTTCACACAATCGTTCGATACCGGCAGTCGTCTCGCTCGGCGGACCGCAACGTCGCTCGCGTTCGCGGGCTTCGAGCGGTCATAAGCCCCGAAGACGATCCGTACCGTGTTTGCAGCCGGTGCAAAACGTGGCCGTGCTTAAGAGTGTCTCTGTTGGTGTACCACTTGGTGTGTCAATCGTGATTGCGAGCCCAACGAACGTACAACGGTCACTGTCGGTCCGACAGTCCGGGGATCTTTTCGATCGTCGACTCTGGGACCGCTGGCGTGGACGACGCGCGTCCGGAGGTCAGCGATAATGTCCTCGATCGATACATCGTTACCTGACGAAATCGCCTCGGTCGCGGATTCCGACGAAGACGAGCGACTCTCGAAGGACGTCATTTTCGAACTCCTGAAGAACCGCCGCCGCCGAGAAGTCCTCACGTACCTGCTCGAGGCCGACGAGACGGTTACCCTCGGCGAACTCGCCGAACAGATCGCCGCCTGGGAGAACGACACGGATGTCAACGCGCTCAGTTCGGACCAGCGTAAACGGGTGTACGTCGCCCTCTACCAGACCCACCTCCCGAAGATGGACGACGCCGGAATCGTCGAATACGATCAGGACCGGGGCTGATCTCGCTTGCGGACAACGCCGATCTGTTGATGATGTACCTTGATACGGACACTCATCGCCAGGACCGCTGGGATCGGTGGTACGCCGTGCTTAGCGTGGTCGGAGCGACCCTCGTCGGCGGCGCGTTCCTCGGCGTTCCGGTACTGTCTGCGATACCCACGATCGCACTCGCGGGCGTCGTCGTCGCCGCGTTTTTCCTGCTGTCGGTGGCCCACGTCGTGACGAACCGGGAACGAGAGCGGACCGTGGACGGGAAACTGTCTCGGATCGAGTGACCGCGGACGTTGGATTCGCGACCCAGTTCGCTTCGCCGATCGCGTTCGCCTGTCTCTCCGTGGTACCGGTCCCAGGGCGACCACGTTGCCGGGAAGGACTTTTACTGTGAACGCTCCTACAGCCTATCGGCTCCCGGTGACCGTCAGCCAGTACCGGAACGGATCGCGTGCCAGCTCGCCGCTCCGGGCGCGGGAGCCACCCTTGCTTTCGACGTGCCGACGCCGGTCACCACGGAAAAATCGTCTCCGGTACTGATCGTGTACGCGGCAGAAACGCGCAGAACCCGTGAGCCGGGCTACCGGTTGCGAGCGTTGTGCTGGACGTCGACGGTCGCGTCCCCGACGAGCGTGAACTCCTCGATGTTCCCGTCGAACCAGTAGGCGTCGAGCCAGTCTCCGACGACGCCGCGCACGGCCGATCCCTCGACGACGTCTTCGTCGTCGATCGACGCGCCGCGATAGTCGGACCGGACGACCGAGCCGCTGGCTTCGAAGGCGTAACTCGAAGCGCCATCGGAGTCGGTGCCGTCGATGACCAGCGCGTGCGGCAGGAACTCGTGCTCGCCGTACTCGTCGACGTCGATCGCCTCGCCGTCGAGGACGACGTCGGCGTCGCCGTTGATGAAGCTCACGTCGGTCAGCGCACCGGCGAACCGGAACGTCTGTGTCCCGTCGTCGATCGAACTCTGGACGGTCGATCCGGAAACCGTGGTGACGTCGTCGTCGTCCGGGTCCGCGTTCCCGTCGAGTTCGATCCGCCCGTCGACGGTAATCTCGTAGCTCGCCGGCGTCCCGTCTCCCCTGACTTCGAGGACGTGGGGCAGGTCGGGCCCGAATTCGGCCGGATCGACTTCGTCGCCGTTGACCAGGACCGTCCCCGGCCCGTCGACGGTCAGCCCTTCGAGGTCGCCGCTGAACCGGAACGCGTCCTTCCAGTCGGCGACGATGCCCTGGACGACGCCGTCCTCGATCGTGTCTTCGCCGTCGACCGAGGCACCCTCGGCGGTCGACTTCTCGACCGCCCCATCGACCTCGAACTCGTAGCGGGTGACGTCCGCAGCGTCGCCGTCGATCAGGACGACGTTCGAGAGGTCCTCGTCGCCGTCCGCGCCGACGGAGGTGCTGGCACTCGATCCGACGCTCCCGCCAGACGCGGCCGCTTCCGCGGACGTCGGGACGCCCTCGGGGATCGAGAGATCCGGATCGCGCGAGACGCTGCTGGCGACGTTCACGGTGGAACCGCTCGCCCGCCGGATCGTCCCGCGGTAGCCGCCGCTCTCGAAGGTCGCGCGACCGGGCGAGCCGTTGGCCCCGGCGACCATCGAGTACGAGTACGGTCCGTCGGCGAAGTGGGAGTCGCGGATCGT
Organism: Halosolutus sp. YCN4; assembly: GCF_059736495.1. Taxonomy (NCBI): domain Archaea; kingdom Methanobacteriati; phylum Methanobacteriota; class Halobacteria; order Halobacteriales; family Natrialbaceae; genus Halosolutus; species Halosolutus sp. YCN4. The sequence goes on from NZ_JCASSM010000001.1 coordinate 704,705, forward strand.
GACGGTTCCGCCGTTCCAGACCCAGACCGGTCGCCCGCTCGTCTCCGAGAACCCGCCGTAGCCGGGACCGTAGTCGGTCGTGTCGTTGTACGCGACGCAGTTGACGATCTCGTCGTTACCGCCGGCACACCGGAACGTCGAGACGCCGTTGTTCTTGCCGAAACAGTTCTCGAAGCGGACGCTGCCGCCGGTTGCGGTGTTGGAGCAGTAAAAGCCGTTGTTGGGGTAGCCCTGTACGTTACAGCGGCGGAACGTCACGTCCGCGTTACTGCGCTTGTGCATGAAGACGGCACCGGGGCCGTGGACGAAACTCGCCCCCTCTTTCGTCGCCCCGTCGCCGAGGTAGACGTTCTCGACGAGGACGTCGCCGCTGCCGGCGGTGATCGAGATGATGAACTGGCTCCCGCGGTAGAGTCCCTCGAACCCGACGTTCCGGATCGTGGCGTCCCCGCCTTCGACGAGGATCAGGAAGTCGTTCCCGGTCGTGAGGTCGATCAGTTTGTTCTCGTAGGTTTCGCCGGCACCGACCCGGACGACCTGGCCGCGTGCCTCGACGACGTCGTAGTCGTCGTCCGCGCCGGCGGTGCCGGCGACGGCTGCCGCCACGGTCGTCGCCCCGGCGAGTTTCATGTACGATCGCCGGTGCAGTAATCCGTCGTTATCGCGCTCGTCGGCCGATTCGGCGTCGGCGTCGACGGCGTCCGCGTCGTCCAGTACCGAAGGTTCGCGTGCCATATAGACGGTAATTCGAGACTACCCGAATAAACTTTCCGCTACTACAACCCTAAAATTAACAGACTGTAATAGACATCGTCGTGTTCGTTACGTATTCCATGAGTGTTTTCCGACGGAAACATCGGGATCGAAAATTCAGGGCACCAGTCGAGTAACTCGATATTACTCGGCCGCGACGTCACAGTGGCCACAAAACCCGATACGCGGCTGTATCCGCGGTATGGAAGCGCCACTGATCGCTCTACAACCGATCGACGTCCCGAGAGGTCGGTCGATCGATCGGCGGTAATTCGGTGTTACTCCTGCGACCGGACGGCAACGAGTCGAACGTCGAGGGTGCCTGGACCGTCCGTACGCTTGCGACCCGGACGTCGATTCCCGGCCGGAATCGATCGGAGCAGTCGTCGCGTTGCGGAGCTATGGTGACGAGAAACGCGGCTGGAGTGAGACGCGACCGCGGTACCTGGGAGACGTCGGCGAAACGATCCAGCGAGCAACAGAACTGTGGGGAGGACCGCACGGCGTCGGCGGGGAGTCTCGATGGGCCGATGCGTCAGCGGGGGACCGTCGGAGGGAGCGTCAGCGGGTCGAAGAACTGCCGTCGCGGGAGCTCGTCGTTACTCACCGGAGCCGCTGGCGGCCGCCTCGGGGGAGGTCGGGACGCCGTCCGGGATGAACGCCTCGGGATCGGTGCCGACGTCGTCCTCGAGTTGGACGTTCGAGCCGGCGTGTTCGGCGATGCCGGCCTGCTCGTCGTAGTCGGTGTCGCGGACGGAGACGGTCGTCGCGCTCCCGTTCGCGCCGGCGTCGATCGCCGTGTTCTGGCCGTTCATCTCGATCTGGCAGCCCTCGACCTCGATCGTGCCGGGTGCCCACGCCCAGACCCCACGGCCGGCGTACCCCTCCTCGTCGACGTAGACGCTGGAGTTGGTGACCTTGCTGCCCTCGGTCGCGAGTCGGAAGTGCGAGACGTAACAGTTGGCGGCGAAACTGCTGTCGATGTGGACCGTCCCGCCGCCGCCCGTCCCGGGCGCGGACGCGTAGATCGCGTTGTCCGCGTAGCCCTGGACGTTGACGTTCTGGATGTCGAGGTGGCCGCTGTGGTCGGGGTGGACCCAGAACGCGGTCTGGCCGTGACCGCTCGAACTCGCGTTGCGATCGTCGGCGCCGTCGCCGAGGTAGACGTTCTCGACGGTACTCGTGTTCCCACCCGTGTCGGCGACCCCGAACGTCGCGGAGCCGGTCCCGGAGGTGTTCTTGCCCTTGAACCCGACGTTGCGAATCGTCCAGTCGGTTCCCTGGGCCGTGATGACGATGTCCCCACCGGTGGTGAGGTCGATCAGCTTGTTTTCCCAGGTCTCTCCATCGCCGATGTCGATGGTCTGGCCCTCGGCAGGGATTTCCTCGTACTCCTCGTCGGCCGAAGCGGAACCGGCCGCGCCGGCGGTAACCGTCGCGGCTGCGGCGGTCGCGATCGTTCGCACGTAGGTACGGCGGCTTAATCGCGTGTTACTGCCGTTGTTCGGAGCGGTGTCCGCTTCGGACGTACGGGGGTTCTGCGCCATACACTTCCGTAACTTCGGCTTACGCTCATAAACTTTTCTTTGCCGATATGGATTAAATTTACAGAATATATTCTTCGCGCTACAGAAACGATCAGAATGTACGACGAAACTGTTCCAAAGTTATGACTACGGTCGCTGAATCGAAGCGATCGATCGCCGCGACAAACTCCATGTTACCCGAGTAAATAGCTCACTAGCGCCCTATTGCGGCCGTATAACCGGTTGTAGAGCCCGATCGGTTGCGTCGGGTCTGTCGGAGAAACGGTCGACCGGACCGGGCAGTTGCGGATTACGATCGGCAGAAGCGGTCATTACCACGCCCGGTCGGCGAACGTGAGCGCCCAGTTCGACGGGTCGGCGATCGCTCTTCCGGCGACGGTCCACTCGTGACCGCCGCTGTCGGGGGCGAGCGGGACGGCCAGCTGCGTCGTCGGCGAGGTGACCCGCGAGAGCGGGCCCGAGTCGTCGGCGAGGAACCCGAACTGGCCGAGCACCGGGCCGGGTATCGCGGTGCCGCTCGCGGCGAGGAGATCGACGTCCCGGCGATCCGCGACGAGGCGATCGAGGATCGCCCGAAGGCCGTCGTCCCGGCATCGCGTCGGTGCGAGGGGCGCGACCTCGAAGAGGCAGGTCAGCTCCGTCCCGTCGCGTTCGGTCTTCGTTCCCGTGATGACGCCCGCGATCGGGTCGCCCCGGCGGGTCGCGAGGTACGCGTCGATCGACCAGAGCGGGTTCCGGAACCGCCACTCGTAGAACCGCTCGTCCCGGGTCGCGTGTAGCGCCCCCGGTGACGCCTGGGCCGCGAGCGTCACGAACTGTCGAACGGGAACGTCGGCGAACCGGTGGACAATCACGTCCGACGGCCGCTCGGCCAGCCGCTCACGTGCGCGGTGATACACTAAAGCCAGTGGACGTGCCACGCGCGAGCGGTGCGTCGATCGCTCCCCGCCGCCGAGTATCGCAGTCGGTCGCTGCAGCCGGTAGTACGTCGGGACCGTTCCGACGGGCTCCCAACCGAGTTCTCGTCGCCTCGCGACGTCCCTGCCGCTAGCGAAGGTGGTACAGAGGGCGAGGTCACGGGTCCGGCAGTGCGTTTCGAGCCGTCCGAGAAGGTCCGACTCGAGTCCCTGGTCGCGTTCGTCGGGCCGGCTCTCGAGGTCGGCGGGCTGGCCCACGCGGAGACGTCGATCGCCGACCGAAAACGCGAGCGAAAAACACGGTGCAGCGGCGACGATCTCGCCGCCCCGCTCGGCGACCACCATCGGGACGCCGTCGGCGTACGGATTCTCCTCGTACTTCCACCGGAACCACGACTCGACCTGCCGTCGCCCGATCGATTCGTACAGCGCCACGACGGCGTCCCGATCGGCAGTCGTGTAGGGTCTGACGTCGCGGTCGTCGTCTCTCGCCGCTACAGTCGGCTGGTCGGCCGATCGGTCCGGCCCGCGACCGCGCTTTGCGGCGCGATCGGTCTCGGTAGCCGGCCCGCGGGTAGATTCCGGTTCCGGGCTGGTCGATCGGCTCACTGACTCGTCCCTGGCCATCGTGACTCGGTGAACCGAACCGTGGACCGGCGCGGGCTTTGTTAGGAGCGTCTTTGGATCGGTTACGACGCGGCGGGCGAGTCGCTGTCGACGGCGTACAGCCTGTACCCGTCGTTGGAGATCACCTTGTTCGCGCCCGGATCGGTCTCGAGACCGGCCATGCCGTCCTCGCTGTAGTGGAGTTCGTTGTAGACGCCGATCTCGCGGGTTTCGTCCCACTCGGTGATCGAGAGGTAGTAGTCGGAACCGTGGTAGGCTCCGCTGTAGTTCCCGGCTTCGAACTCGGTGGCGTTGACCTCGCCGCTCGCGGCCGACGCCCCGCTCAGCACTCCCTCGCGTTCGACGCCGTTGATCCCGTGGTCGTACCGGTAGGGGTCGTAGCCGAGACCGACGTGCGGACGGTCCTCGACGCCGTGTTCGAACGCCGATTCGTAGCCGCTGAACTGCTCGTCGGTCACGTGCTGGCCGGGATCGTAGATGATCGGCGACGAGAAGACCGTCATCAGTCCGAGGACGAGACAGGCCCCGAGTACCACCGCGGCGATCGCGTTCGCGCCGGGACGCGAGACGATCCCGGAGAGGCCGCCGATCGCCTGTGCGATGGCGATCCCGGCGAGGATCGTCACGAGGACGAAGATGAACCCGACCTGGCGAAACGCCATCGTCGGCGTGCCGAGCATGTAGACCAGGAAGATCCCGCCGAGCGGCACCAGCGCGAGGCCGAAGTAGGTGACGAACGACTTCGTCTCCCGATCGAGTTTCGTCCGGCCGATCCACGTCGCGAGGACGAACAGGCCGACGACGAGGGCGATCAGCGCCATCTCGAAGAACAGTTTGACGAACAGTTCGCCGAGACTGCCGCCGATATCCGTCAGCGACGACTCGGTCTGGTCGACTTCGGCACCGGCGCCGACGTCCTCCGAGAGCAGACCGATGACCAGGCCCCCGACGGCGCGCCTGAACGTCTCTTTGCTCATCGCCCAGAGGCCAAAGAGCGCCCCCAGGACGACCGTGTGGGCGTAGGTCGTCGAGTGGTCGACGATCGGGTGGTCGTCGTACCGTCGGCGGGCGAGGAACTGGACGCCGGCGATCGCCCCGAGCAGGACGACAACGTTGAGCATCTGCTGGGGGTGAACGAGCAGCAGCGTGATCCCGGTCAGGTAGATGAGGACGCTGAACGGCGAGAGGCCGAACGGCAGCCGTTCGATCGTCGCCCGTCGCCGGAGGTAGGAGACGAACGCGAAGATGGCGACCGGTGCCAGGAAGAGCGCGTTCGAGTTCGTGTGCACCCCCATGTGCGTCGCGATGTTGTTGATGGGCAGGATCATCCAGGAGACGATCGCCGCGACGCCGATCGCCAGTTCGTCGCCGGTCACGTCCCGGACGACGAGGGGGACGAACAGCAGGAACGGGACGAACAGCGCGACCACGGACAGGAGCAGGCCGCGCTCGATCGGGACGCCGCCGACGAAGTGAAAGACCGACGCCAGCGAGTGAACGCCCGGATAGAACAGTTCGTGCGGGGCGACCTGTCCCTCGACGATGTCGCGCGTCCACCCCAGGTGCGTCAGCGCGTCACCCATGCCGGAAAAGCGGTAGTTCCTGATCAGCGGCAGGCTCACGATCGCCGTCGTCGTCAGCGCGCCCAGTCCGATCCCGATCGTCTGCGGGCGGCCGCGACAGGCCAGGGCCGTACTGACGGCGATCGCCAGCGCGATCGCGAACGCGGCCCACGTCACCGTCGGCGTCGCCGCGTACAGCGACGCCTCGTACGCCGTCGCCGGGTTGGCCCGCGCGACGAGGATCCCGATCGCGACGGCGGCGAACCCCGCGGCGAAGGTGACGTCGAGTCTCGACCGTCTCATCTCGCCTCCCTCCCGGCGCGTTCCGATGGGGTCTCGATACGCATGTGTCGAGCAGAGTCACGTTCATCGTGCGGTTTGTTATAGTGATCTTACGCTCGCGAGCCGAATTCGCCGCCGTTGGGCGCTCGTTCCGCTGCTCCGCCGATCGATCGGGCGACGACTGTACGGAATCCCTGACGGTCCGGCGCGTGTCGCTACGAGTCGGTTTCCGAGACGCCGGGAATTCAACGGTGGTCGCGATTTTTGTACGCGTCCGTGATTCGTCCAGGGCGAACGCGACTCCCAATGTCCTTTACCATTACCGATCTCACGGCTGACGGGACGCTCCTCGAGTGTACGGTCCGGGCGTCACCCGATCTCCGGCGGTTTCTCACGGGCGAACCGTTCAGGACCAGCTACGACGTCCCGATCGAGGACGTTCCAGAGGGCGTGCTCGCCGTCCCCGTGCTCGCACAGCTCTGTCCCGTCGCGTGGGCCAACGGGGCCGACGTCTACGTCGACGAGGTGGACGCGACGTTCGCCCGCGCGCTCGAGGACGTCAAGGCCACGCTGCTCTCGCTGTACGACTTCATGGAGGGCGGACAGCTCTACGCCCGCCGGACGATCGATCCGGACCCGGCTCACGGGTCCGGCGCACCCGATTCGAATCGCGCCGGGGATGCGGACGGCGGGAGCGGCCTGCTGTTCACCGGTGGCGTCGATTCGATGTGTTCGTACGTCCGCCACCGGGAGGACTCCCCGACCCTGATCAGCGTTCGCGGCTGGACGATCACGCCCGATCGGGCCGACGACGAGAAGTGGGACCAGTTGCGCACGCGCGTTACTCGATTCGCCGACGACCACGACCTCGACGCGGCGTTCGTCGAGTCGAACATGCTCGCCGCGCTCGACCACCCGATGTTGCTGGCCCACTACAAGCGGTTCGTCGACGGGGCGTGGTACAGTTCCGTCGGCCACGGCCTCGGACTGCTCGGCCTCTGTGCGCCGCTCGCCTACGCCCGCGGGATGAGCGATATCTACGTCGCCGCGACCCACTGGGATGGCATCGATCTCGAATGGGGGTCCCGGCCGGACATCGACGACCACGTCAGGTGGGCCGGTACGCAGTGTCACCACGACGGCTACGAACTCACTCGGCAGGAACGGGTGGACGTGATCGCGGACTACGTTCGCGACGCGGACCCCGACCTCCAGTTGCAGACCTGCAACGATCGCATGGACGGCAACTGCGGCGACTGCGAGAAGTGCTACCGGACCGCCGTCGGGCTTCGACTTTCGGGACTGGACCCGACCGACCACGGCTACCCCTTCGACGACGCGGATTACCGCGACCTGCGCCGATCGCTCGACCGTGGCGAGTGGGTGCTCGGCCAAGACGAGCGATACATGTGGGAGGACATCCGCGAGCGGATTCGGGAGACAGAGCCGACCTCGCCGCCGGAGCGCGCCTTCTTCGAGTGGCTCGTCGACGCCGACCTCGACGACCTCGTCGCGGAGTCGTCCCCGCCGCTTCTCGATCGACTTCTCCGCGCGAGCGCGCGCAACGCCCCCAGTAGCGCCTACAACGCGCTCTACCCCGCCTACGCGACGGCGAAGTCCGGGATCGATCGGGTCCGATCGCGGTGATCGCCGGGCGCGCCGAGCGGGGCCCCAGTCGTGCCGGACGGCTCTGAGGCGGGACCGCGTCCCTCGTCGCCGACGAACTCGGTATGGATGGTACGATTGCAGAAATCGCGATTTCTGCAATCGTAGTTTCTTCCTCCCGGCGTCGGGTTCTGGGACAGCCACCAGGAACCGTTCTGCGACGCCCTGTCTGCAAATTCGTCTCCGATACCCGACTAACGCCGGCCGTGACGGTTCGCCATACTCGTAGCACGTGTAGAACGTGTACGCCGTGTAGACTGTTTAGATCGTCTGGGACGGCCTCACGACTCGGTTACTCTGAGCGATCGGCTCGGTGATGCGCTCGAGTCTCGGAGATGATCCAAACGACGGACCGATCGCGTTCGACCGAAGCCTCCCTCACGTCCGAACGTCCTGCCGTCACTCCATGTAGCCGAGTCCCTTCAGCCGGTCCTCGACGTCGGTGAAATCGTCGTCGACCGACCCGGCCTGTTCGCGACGCGTTACGTCGATTCGTTCGACTTTCGTCGTCGACGGCGTCGCACCCGGGTCGAACGCGTCGAACAGCACCCGCCCGTCGGCGTTGCTCGGGACCGGTTCGCCGATCCCGTGCAGGAGCGTCGGTGCGACGTCGACGACGCGTGCGCCGCGCAACGTCGCCCCCGGGTCGATCGACGGGCCGCGGCAGCAGACGATTCCTTCCGTGCGGTGGCTCGCTGCGGTCGATCCGGTGTCGCCGAACGGTTCGTCCGTGATCGAGTTGCGCGCCTCGTAGCCGTCGACGCCGTTGACGATGAGATCGGGGGAAGTCTCGTCGGTGGGGAACAGTTCGTCGCCGTCGAAGACCTGGAGGACGGACTTGCCGTCTTCGTCAGTGACCGACTCGAAGAGATCGGTGAGTTCTTCCTTGAGCGTCGGGACCTCGCTCGGATCGACGACGCCGTCCTCGAAGCGGTCGGTGTCGTTGACGTAGACGTTGCCGGCGTCGTGGACGAACGCCCTGGTTCGATCGTAATCGACGTCGTAGAGCGCGTGATCGCCCGGGATCTGCTCGGCGACCGAGTCGACCAGTCGTCGCGGGAGCGTCGAGACGATCACCTCCTCGGAGATTCCCACTCGATCGAGCGCGTCCGTGATCCGGTCCCGGGAGATCCCGAGACTCGCGAGCGCACCCCGCGTGCCGTCGTCTTCCTCCCGGAACAGGTACCCGTTCCGCTCGAGGAAGTGATTGACGTAGACCAGTTCGTGGATCGGCCCGAACCCGTGATCGGAGACCACGTAGAGGTCGGCGTCGTGGTCGTCGGTGTAGGCCATGACTTCGCCCAGCAGGTCGTCGAGCAGTTCGTAATGCTCGAGCAACAGGTCCTCGTCCCAGACGAGGTGCTGGAAGCGATCGGGAGCCGTGAAGACGAAGAAGAAGAGTCGCCAGTCGTCGCCCGCCTCTTCCATCTGCAGCCGGAGGAGTTCCCGGCGCTTCGCGAGCATCTCCGCGACGGCGTCCCGAAACTCGTCGAGGCGACCGGCGTAATCGGGGTAGTCAAGACTGATCTCGTAACCGGGGATCCGATCGTCGATCTCGTCGCGGAGTTCGGGGGGATGGGTGAACTCCCGATCCGTCGACGGCGTCATCATCCCGGTCACCATGGTGCCGTCGATTCCGCGGGCTGGGTAGGTCATCGGGACGTTCCCGACGTGGGCCGGGCCGACCTGCTCCCAGAGCGTCGGTTGCCGCACGTCGTGGCCCGTGTACATCTCGTGGGAGTACTCCGCCGAGAGGTTCTGGAACCCGTAGATGCCGTGTTTGTCGGGCCATACACCCGTGGCGATCGACGGCCACGCGAGCGGAGTCGTCGGCGGGCGGGTGCTCTCTAGCGGTCCGGAGGCTCCCTCCTCGCGCAGTCGGGCGAAGTTGGGAAGATCACCGCCCTCGCTCCACTGTTCGATGAGTCGCCACGGCACGCCGTCGAGACCGAGCACGAACGCTCGCTCGGCCGTCTGTGGGGATCCGCTCATGATTGAGTAGTGAGTATCGAATCGGGAGACTGCCCGCTGAAATGCAGGTGGCGAGACGAGCGCTTTGTTATAGAGACGTAACAGCCCCCTGCGGTTGCCCGGCGAGGGGTGTTCGCTCCCCCTACCGATCGACGCGTATTAGTCTTTTGAACGTTTCGGGCTCTGATTCACCTTACTGGAATACTCTCGGTCACCGTCAGGATCGAAAAGTGATCAATAACAAAACGACCAAACCGAATTCGACACGGGTATGTCACACCGTAACCAGGGTGGGTGCTGTGGGTAGCGTCGTGCTCTCGCTCGATGCCGAACTCGGGTGGGGGTTTCACGACTTCACGTCGCCGCCGCCGCGACGGATCGAGGCGGGCCGTCGCGGCTGGGCGACCATGCTTTCGTTGCTGGACGAGTTCGATATTCCCGCGACCTGGGGCGTGGTGGGCCACCTGATGCTCTCGTCCTGCGACGGTCGCCACGCCGATCATCCCGCGCCCGACGGCTGGTTCGAGCGGGAACGGACCGACTGGCGCGATCGGGCGGACCTCCGGTTCGGCCCCGACCTCGTGACGGATCTGCTCGAGGCCGACGTCGACCACGAGTTCGCCAGCCACTCGTTCTCCCACGTCCTGTTCGGGCACCCGAAGACGGACCGCGAACTCGCGGTCGCCGAACTCGAGCGCAGCCGCGAGATCGCGGCCGAGTGGGACCTGACGATCGACTCGTTCATCTACCCACGCAACGACGTCGGCCACCGCGACGTGCTGGCCGAACAGGGGCTCACCGCCTACCGCGGCCGGACGCCGAACCGCCACGGGGCCCGCGCCGTCTTCGACTCGACGGTCCGCGACCGGTCGTTCCTCGTCGAACCGATCGTCGACGAGTACGGGCTGGTGAACGTGCCGGCCTCGCTGTTCCTCTTCGGGTTCGAGGGGGCCGCACGGACCGTCGCGGAGTCGATCTGGACGGATCCGATGGTGATGGTCGCGCGGCGGGGGATCGACGAGGCGGCGCGATCGGACGGCGTCTTCCACATGTGGCTCCATCCGAACAATCTCACGCACGAGCGCGACGATCGCCGAATGCGGACGATCCTCTCGTATCTCGACCGGAAGCGCGCCGAGACGGATCTCGCGGTCGAGACGATCGGCGACGTCGCGCGTCGCGTCGACGTCCCCAGCGGGGTCGATGGAACCGTAAGCCCGGTCAACAGCCAGCCGATGAGCGGCTATTGAGCGCCTGCGATCGGAACTGTGGGCTACAGCGGCGCCGTCTGCTGTACGACGACGATAACAAAGCCCGCCGACGCCCCGTTCTCGGGCAGATGAGAGCACGACTTTTCGACCGGCGTTCCGACTCCGGCGCGCTCACCGTCGGCGTGCTGGGGGTCGGGAACATCGGCATGGTCCATCTACAATCGGCGCTTGCGATGCCGGACGTCTCGGTCGTCGCCGTCGCCGACGCCTTGCCGGAGAACCGGGAACGCGCGGAGGGTGCCGGCGTCCCGCGAACGTACGACGACTACGTCGACCTCCTCGAGCGCGAGACGATCGACGCGGCGATCGTTGCGCTGCCGCCCTCCCTCCACGCCGATGCCGTCAGCCACGCCGCCGACGCCGGCGTCGACGTCTTCGTCGAGAAGCCGCTCGCTCGCTCGACCGAGGAGGCGGACGAGTTGCTCGCGGCCGCCGATCGCGGCGGGATCGCGGTCGGCGTCGATCACACGCTCCGCTACCAGTCTGACATGCGCGGCGTCCGGCGGGCCTACGAGGAGGGCCGGGTCGGACACGTTCCCTACGCCTCGATGACGCGGCTCAACGACAGTCCGCTCGGTCGGCCGCCCGCCGAGGACGAACCGCCCGCGTGGCCGCACGACCCGGACGCCGCGGGCGGCGGTTCCCTGTTCGAACTCGGCATTCACTGCCTCGATCTCCTCGAGTGGATCTTCGGCGACCTCGAGGTCCGCGACGCGGCGACGGGCCACTCGCTCGACGTGCCGGTCGAGGACGCGGCCACCGTCCTCCTGCGGTCGCCGGAGACGGAGACCACGATCACCCTCCACTGTGGCTCCTACCAGTGGGAGGAGCTCCCCGAGGTGAACACCCGCCTGCGCCTCGAGGGGATCACGGGGTCGATCAGCAACGACCAGTTCCTCCCCGAGAACTTCTACGCGAGTGCCGCTCGCGCCGCCCTCGAAAACGTCGCGAAGCGATTCACCGGCGAGGGGCCGGACGTTTTCGCCCCGACGTTCTACCTCGAGGCGCACTACGACGCGCTGGCGGACTTCTGTGACGCGATCCGTGCGAACGAACGCCCGCCGATCGGCGGCGCGGACGGACGACGGGCGCTCGAACTGGCGGAGGCGGCCTACGACTGCGTGGGGACGGACGAGACGGAGACGGAACTGTCGGAGGTGATGCCGTGAGCACCGTCCGCGGCGTCACGATCGACGAACACGAACGCGGCCGCGGCTGGACGCCGGACGTCGACGCGCGCATGGCGGCCCTCGAGACGCCGGTCCGTCGACTGCTCGAGCCGCGCGCCGCGTCGCTTGCCGACGCCGACCGGATCACGCTCGTTCCCGACGCACACTACCCGTTCCACCCGTCCTCCGGCGTGATCACCGACCCGGCCGTGATCGGGGCGCTCGTAGCCTATCTCGAACGCGAGACGAACGCCGCCGTCGCCGTCGCCGGATCGAGCGAGTACCTGTCCGCCGATCGCACGGGCGAGTACCTCAACTACGACGACGTCCTCGACCGGTTCGACGCGTCGCTGTTCGATCCCGCCGACACCCCCCGGACCGACGAAACGGTCCGGCTCGGCGACCAGCCCGTCGCGCTCGCGGTCCCGGATCGGCTGGCGTCGGGGACCGTGATTCCGGTCCCGGCGTTGCGACCCACCCGGGACGGCCCGCTCGCCGGCGGGATGCGGACGCTCGCCCGCCACGTCGAGTGCTCGATCGACGGGGGCGTCGCCGCGGCCGCGGTCGCGGCTGTCGTCGACCCCGAACTCGCCGTGCTCGACGCGACGGTCGCGTACGCGGGCGAGCCGTACGCGGCCGAGACGCTGTTCGCCGGGCCGGTCGCCGCCGTCGACGCCGTCGGAGCCAGGCTACTCGACAGATCGATCGCCGACGACGAGGCATTCGAGTACGCGCTCGGGGACGCCGACGGGATCCGCGTCGACGGCGTCGACGTGGCGGCGCTCCGCGATCGGTGCCCGTCCGGCGAGTTGCCGCCGCCCACCGATCCGCATCCGGCCGTCTCGATCGCCTACCGGACCTACGCGGCCGTCAGCGGCGACGGCGTGCCCCCTCAACTCGACGGTCGGTGACAACGATGGGACCGAAGACCGCGGCCGTCACCGGCGCGACCGGCTTTCTCGGCACCCACCTCTGCGATCGACTGCTCGCGGACGGCTGGACGGTCCGGGGACTCAGCCGGCCCACCTCCGATCGGGAGCGACGCGAGGGCGTCGAGTGGTACGTCGGCGACCTGTTCGACGGCGGGACGCTTCGATCGCTCGTCGACGGGGCCGACGTCGTCTTCCACCTCGCCGGCGTCGGGCTCTGGAGCGCCGATCCCGAGACGGTCGAACGGGTCAACCGGGACGGGACCCGGGCCGTCGTCGAGGCCTGCGGGGCATGTGACACCGGACGACTCGTCTTCACGAGTACGGCCGGGACGCGCCGCCCGAAGACCGAGGGTGAGGTCGCCGACGAGACCGACGTCGCCGAACCGATCGGGGCCTACCAGTCCGCGAAGGCGGCGGCGGAGGACATCGTCGACGAGTACGCCGCGACCGGCGACGCCGTGACCGTCCATCCGACGTCGATCTTCGGGCCCGGCGACGACGCGTTCACGGCCCAGTTGATCGCGATGGGGTACGAGTCGACGATGCCCGCGTACCTCCCGGGCGGCCTGAGTATCGTCGGGGTCGACGACGTCGTCGACGGCCTGCTCGCGGCCGCCGGGCACGGCGTGTCCGGGGAGCACTACCTCCTCGGCGGCGAGAACCTCTCCTACGATCGGGCCGTCTCGCGAATCGCCGCGTACACCGGCGGATCCCCCGCCCGGGTTCGGGTTCCCGCGACGGCGATCCACGCCGCCGGGCCGGTCGCCGAGGCCGCACGGGCCGTCGCCGATCGACACGTGTTCCCGTTCGACCGGGAGATGGCCCGACTCGCAACGCGACGGCTCTTTTATTCCTCGCGGAAAGCCCACGAGGACCTGGGCTACACCTACCGGCCGATCGAGGCGCACCTGCCGGCGACGATGGAGTGGTACCGATCGGAACCGCAGTAGCGCGGTCGCCGGTCGAACAGGCGCCGACCCGGGACCCCGCGATCGGTTCGCTGTACGTGTACTATTACAATGGGTCGACGACGGATACCCCCACCCAATGCGGATTCTCGTTTTCGCCAACACGCCCGCCCACGTTCATCTGTATCGCAACGCTGTCGATCGGCTCCGGGACGCAGACCACGACGTACTCGTCCTGACCCGGGAGTACGCCTGTACGACGGACTTACTCGAGTACTTCGGGCTCCCCTACCGGGTGTACGGGACCCACGAGACGGCCGGCTACTCGGCGCTCGGCTTCGCGCGGGAACTGGGGGGGCAACTCCGATCGATCGCGACCGAGACGCTCCGGTTCGGGCCCGACGTCGTCTTCGGGCGCGGCCCGTACGCGGCGGCCGCCGGAACACTCTCACGCACCCCGATCGTGCTCGTCCTCGACGACGAACCGGCCGATTTCAATCACACCGTCTCCCGTCCCTTCGCCGACTGTATCCTCTCGCCCGCGGTCACCCGTCGGGACCTCGGCGACGCCCACTACACGTTCGACGGCTTCAAGGAGTGTGCGTACCTCCACCCCGAGGTCTTTGAACCGGACGGCACCGTTCGCGAGGCGCTCGGCGTCGGCCCTGACGAGCAGTACGTCCTCGTCCGGTTCAACGCGCTCGACGCCCTGCACGACACCGATCTGGAGGGGTTCACCCGCGACCAGCGTCGGGACCTGATCGAGGGACTCGCCGGTCGGGCGACCGTCGTCGTCTCCGACGAGGGCGACGAGATGGCGTTCGACGACCTCCCGGCGCGGCCGTACGACCTCCACCCGGCGAAGATTCACGACGCGATGGCCGGGGCGGCCCTCGTCGTCTCCGACACCGGGACGATGGTCACCGAGGCCGCCCTGCTCGGCACGCCGGCGTTTCGCTACCGGGGCACCGACGACCACGAGTACGGCGAGTTCCGGGAACTCGAACGGGTCGGTCTCGCCGAACAGTTCGACTCCTACGACCGAATCCGCGATCGATCGCTCGCGATCCTCGCCGACGACGACGCCGATCGACGGTGGCAACAGCGCCGAGCGGCGTACGTCGGCGACCTCGTGAACCTGACCGACGTGCTCGTCGCCGTCGCCGAATCCCGCGGCGCGATCGATCGACTCGAATCCTCGACGCGGCGATCGTTGCGGGCGCGATCGGCGTCCGCGTAACCCGAATGCGGGGCTGTCGAACCGTGCGGTCGCCAGCGTGGCAATCACGGGAACCATCGTTCGACAGGCGCCGGCTACTGCGCTCACGCTGCTCATACTTACTGCGATCCGTACCCCAGAGCCAGTATCGATGCGCGACGAACGACTGGCCGTCGGGATCCTTCTGGCGGAACCCGCGATGGAACGGTGGGCTGCGGAGGCCGTCAAAGAGGCGGTCCGGACCGCCGGTGTCTCCGTCGAACAGGTGATTCTGCCCGTCGAATCGGAGTCGGCCTCGTCGAACCGCTGGGAGCGGTACGCGACGTCCGTCCTGGAGTACGGCGCGTGGACCCCCGTCCTCGCCTGGCACCGACTCGTGAACACGCCGGCGTACCTCGAGAAGGTCCCGATCGACGACCTCTCGTGGCTCGACGGCGCCGAGCGGATTCGGACCAGTCCCGAACCTGCCGACGGGATCGGCCAGCGACTCCCCGCCTCGACGATCGATCGGATCGAGTCGGCGGGGATCGACCTGCTGTTCCGTCGCGGCTTCGGCATCCTCCGGGGCGACGTCCTGACCGCGCCGACCCACGGCGTGCTCAGTTACCACCACGGGAACGTCCGGGAGTACCGGGGTCGACCGCCCGGCGTCTGGGAATTCGCCAACGGCGAATCCACGGCCGGGATCACGCTCCAGCGCCTGACGCCGACGCTCGACGGCGGCGAGATCATCGTCGAGAAGACGATCGACGTGGCGGACTGTCGAACGTGGCAGGCGGTCGAACGAACCCTGTTCGAGCGCTCGACCGACATGCTGGCGACCGCGTGTACGCGGCTCACGGAGCCGACGTTCGAGGCGACGACCCCCGACGACCTCGGGCCGCTGTACACCTGTCCCGGGGCGGTCGACACCGTCCGGATCGAACTCGAGAACGTGCGAGGAAAAGTGGCGAACGCGATCGGGGACTGAGTGCCCGAGACCGGTACGACGATCGATCGTTCGACGAACTGTCCTTGTCCGATCACTCGACGTACTGTCCGTCACCCGTTCACTCGAGGTAGCCGAGATCGGCGAGCCGTTTCTCGACGTCTTCGTCCGCCGTCTCGATCGATTCGCGGCCGTCGAACCGCGGGTACGCTCTCGTCCCGGGCGAGTCGACGGCGGGGAGCGGCGTGCCGTCCATCCGCTCGTCGACCGGGACCTCGAGCGTCGACAGCACGGTCGGTGCGACGTCGAAGAGGTGAGCGTTCCCGATGCCGCTGTCGGCGTCGATCGCCTCGCCCCGGAGCGCGATCGTCCCGTCGCGCTTGTGGTTCCAGGGCTCCGCCGGCGGCCCGAACTGCTCGTCGCGAAGGGTCGCCGAGAGGAAGTGATCGAAGCCGGCGGGCACCGTGACGACGTCGACGGCGCGATCGCTCTCCGGGCCGTCGAAGAACTCCTCGCGGCGGGTGACCGTTTCGAAGACGGGATCCCCGTCGGGCGTCCTGACGCGGCGCAGGTCCTCGATCAGCCGATCGCGGACGGCCTCGTACTCCTCGGGCGGGACGACGCCTTCGGGGTCGCGCCCCGCGAGGTTGATGCGGACGCCGAGTTCGATCCGCGATCGCACGTACGCCCGGGAGGCGGGGAAGTCGACCTGCGTCGCGCCCGCGTTGACCAGCCCCGCCGGGACGTGTCTCGCGACGACGTCGTCGATTCCGAGCCGTTCGAGGACGGCACCGATCCGCTGGCTCGTCAGCCCGACGCGGGCGGCAGCCGCCATCGCGCGTTCGGCGAGTCCGGGATCGCGATCGGTGGCGTCTCGCCCCTGCTTGAGATTGCCGTCGCGGATCGTCGCCCAGGTGGGCATTCCCTCGCCGCCGTCGACGGTCTCGACGTCCCCCCGTTCCCGGAGGAACTGGTTCGCGCGGAACTCGTAGCCGTCGTAGGGCCCCATCCCGTGATCGCTGGCGACGATCACCGTGTCCGGATCGCACGCCTCGAGCGTCTCGGCGAGCTGGCGATCGACCTCGCGATAGATCGAGTCGATCGTCGCGTCGTTCTCCGGGTCCTCGTGGAAGATCGAGTCGGTCGCCTGGAACTCGACGAACCCGAACTCGGGATCGAACCGATCGGCGAGGTAGCGAAACGCCTCGCCGCGCATCCGCACGCAATCGGTGTACGCCGTCCCGAGATCCTCGTCCTCGTCGGGGTAGACGCGATACTCGCCGATCACGTCCCGGACGTCCTCGAGCAGGCCGGCGGGATGGCACTCGGGATCCTCGGGGGCGGTGTATCCCGGAATCAGAGCGCCGTCGAACGATCGCGGCGGGTGCGTTACCGGAACGTTGACGACGACGCTCGTGAGCCCGTGGCGATCGAGCAGTTCCCACAGCGTTCGCTCGCGCACGTCGGTCGCGTTGACCACGTCCCAGTCGTACCCCTCGAACGTGAGAAAGCTGAAGACGCCGTGTTTCCCCGGATTCATCCCCGTGTACAGCGAGGGCCACGCCGAGGCCGTCCACGGGGGAATCTGGGACTCGAGCGGGCCTGTGCTCCCATCCTCGTAGATCGTTTCGAGCGTCGGGAGGTCGCCGGCCTCGAAGCGCGGTGCGAGCACTCGATCGCAGGCGGCGTCGATCCCGACCAGCAACGTCCGGAGGGAGGAATCACTCATTGCTGACGGTTCCCCGATGTCGGACCTTCGTTATGGTGCAAATTACGCGCCGGTCGATCGTCCGCGACCGACCGTCGGCTCTCGCATCCGCGCGAACGCCACGGGACCGTCACTTGACGGAGTTGTACAGCGACGCGATCGTCTGCATCCCCCACGAGCCGTACTCGATGCTGTAGTAGGTCCGGAGTTCCGGGTTAAACTTCGCCTTGTATCGGTTGATCCGCGGGGTGTCCGCGCCGATCAGGTCGTAGCCCTCGAGTCCGCGATCGAGTCCGTCGCGCATGACCGCCCAGTCGAGCAGGTCGTTGGTCGGCAGGTCGACGTCCGCGTCGGTTCGGACGCCGCCGAGCCACCGGCCGGTCGTGTCGCCGTACTCCAGGGCCAGGATGCCGCCGACGAACTCGCCGTCGACCCGGAGCGTGTACGGCCGGACCGCGCCGTTTGCGGTTCGATCGGCGAGGTCCAGGACGAACGATTCGGTGACGCCGAAGTCGATCCCCTGGGACTCGTACCGCCGTCGGACCTGGTCGACGATGAGCCGGATCTCCTCGTCGCCGCCGACCTCGATCTCGTAGGCATCGTCGTCGGCGTTCGTCACGTTGTTCCGGGCGTCACTGCTGAACGTCATGAGGAGGTCGTCCTCGCTCGGCGAGAGGTCGACGACGTACGTGTACTCCGGCGAGACGTCGTACCCGTTCCACTTGAACGGGCGCGAATCAGCGAACGCCGTACTGGTCCGCAGGTGCGCGTACCGCGGCGCGAGTTCCGACTCGATCCAGTCGAAACAGCCCTCGACGAACCGTTCCTGGCGCTTGTCCCGCTTGCGCCGTTTCAGCTTCCCCATGTTCAGGAACGCGGGCCCGAGGTACGGCACCCGGAGGTGCGGCGGCGGCGAGAACACCGTCGTGACGAACCCCTTCTCGATTTTGAACACGGGGAAGAGGCCCACCGGTTCCTGCCCTTTGAACCCGATCAGCGGGTGGAGCGTGGCGTTCGCGTGGTCGGCCTGGACCTCCAGCGCCTCGAGTTCGTGGCAGAGCGTTCCCTGCGGCGATCGCTCGACGTAGCCGTTCCAGCGATCGCGATCGTCGATCGTGGCGAGGCGGACATCAATACTCATGTCGCCGATCCCTCCACAACGGCGGATAGATCGGTCGGTACTCGGTGTTGCATACGCATTCGATCGAGTCTGACGTACTTTGTAAGCGATCTATTTACGTTCCCGATCGCACGGAGCCACTGTCACCCTGATTTCGTTCGCTAAACGACTTCCGTGTAGGCTCGCCGTACGGGTCGTCAAGTCCCCCACTCACCCCGCGATCAGTCTCGGACGGCGTCCGGTTTAGCGACCGACACCGTCGACGATTCGGTCGGCCTGGCGAGGAATCCCGCGGTCCGGGTAGCGAGACCCTATCGACGGTCAGGCTGATCCTGAGGCCCACGCGTCGACAGCCTTCGCCCACTCTCGACAGCGCGTCCATCCGTTCGAAGCGAAGGTGCGGACCTGAACTCGTAGTAAATAGGGAATAACAAGGATCGAAATAGCTGTACCCACGTGACACTAGATGAGCTACCACTCTTCGCACGACGGCTTCCTTTGCGAGAAGCTCGTCCTCACGGCCGGTTTTCTCGCGGTGATCGCCGGCGTTGGAATCGCCCACCGCACGCCTGCATCGGGATACGAACTCTCGATGTACGCGATGACGCCGTCGATCGTCTGGATCTGTCTGGGCATCGCCCTCCTCAGTTCGCTTTCCGTCGCCGTCGCGTTTCGGGCGCGGGCCGTTCGGAGTCTCCGTGCTGGTGCGCTCCTCCTTGGTGGCGCCGTGACGACCGTGTTCGTCGGTATACCTATCATCCGCGGCTACCACTTTAACGGACACAACGACGCGCTGACGCATCTCGGCTGGGCATCCGGCATCAGTGACGGCGTTATCTCCCCGTTCGAGCTATTTTATCCAGGTATCCATACTGTCTCTGTCGTCATCAGTTCGACGCTGGACGTTCCGCTGACCCGGTCGCTCCTCTACGTGTCACTGCTAGCTACTCTGGTATTCTTCGTCTTCGTTCCGCTCGCCGTTCGCGAAATCGATCCTGACCCGTCGTCCGTCGTCGTTTCGGCGTTCTGTGCATTTTTGCTCTTGCCGATCACGACGATCACGACGAATCTATACCCGCATGCGATGTCGCAGACGATACTGCTCTCTGCACTCCCAATTTACGTCCTATTGAAGTACATCACTACAGATTCGCTCACACGGATATCGGCGATCGGCGTCCTGTTTTTCGTTCTTACCGTTGCGACCGTCGTCTATCATCCGCAGTACCTTGCCCACATGATCATCGCCGCCGCCGGAATCTGTTCAGTGCAGTATTTCGCGAAACGGGTTGGATACGGAGGGGCCATCGACGCGCATCGTCCGCTATACGGGCAGGTTCTTCTGATGATCGTGGTGTTCGTACTGTGGTCCGGTAAGCACGGGTTCTTTGCTGGGTTCGCAAGTCGTGCTCTCGGTTCGGCTATTACGTTTCTGCTGACTGGATCGGGTCAAGCAGGCCACTCCGTTGCGAGCCAGGGCGCGTCGTTGCAAGCTATCGGCGGCGGGCTTGGTGAAATATTCGTGAAACTGTTCGTCGCTCACCTGGTAGTCTCACTGTTCGCGGGCGGACTGCTCCTTCGATCGATGTTCAGGGGTTACTCGATCCGATTTCCACACGTTTCCGCTGTCGGCCTGTACATCACAGTGGTTCTCTTCAACCTGGGCTTCCTGTTCGTCCTGTATTTCGTCAGCCAAACGTCCGAGATGTACTTCCGAGTCTTCGGACTCATGATGGTTTTCGTTACGATATTTGGGGCCGTAGCGATCAATCGGACGGTCAATGTCGCGAGTCAGATGGTCGATCAGCGAATCGTCAACGGCGTCTTCGTCGTCGGCTGTGGAGTTTTGCTCGTGCTGTCGCTCCTTTCGGTGTATCCGTCCCCCTTCGTGTACAATCAGTCACATCACGTTTCCGAGATGCAGATGTCCGGATACGAGACGGCGTTTTCGAACCAGGATGCTGAGATCGAATTCGTCGGATTTCGGAACGCCCCGAACCGATACGACGACGCGCTCAGAGCCGACGCCGATCGCAGTCGGGGCCACGATTCGGTTTCGGAATCCACCTTCGAACAGCCACTCAGATCTGCTTATGAGGAGGAAACGTATCTCGTCCTCACCAGGATCGATTACGAGCGGGAAGTGAGTGCGTACGAAGGGTTGCGATACTCCGAAGAGGATTTCGCGGTCGACACCGCGCAGTCGGGAATCAACAGGGTCCAATCCAACGGGGAGTACGAACTCTATCACCTCACCGGGAGTGCCGAATAGCGGTCAGTCGGACGTCCGGTCGTCGTCCGAAACGCCCTCTTCCCTATCGTCTCCGCCGAACGAACTCACAACGACGCCTTAACGGCGACGAAATACCACCTGCGACGGATCTCTTTCGAGTATTGGACTACGAACTAAATGCAACACTGGATCGTTATCGGGTATACGATGTTCCATCTCACCGGATTTCAAAAGGACTGTCTCTTCGCGATCGCAGTCGACGGTCCACGTCGAATCGGGTCGATACGGCGAACCCTCGATCGATGTTACCGATCGATATCCGAAGAACGCGTCGAAAGCGCGCTCTCTACGGCGCTTCGAACGGGATACGCCGAGAAAACGTCGGACGGGACCTCGGCCCGGTACTCGATTACGGAGCGCTGTGAGCGACAGCTTGCGGGCGGGCTCCTCACGCAGGTCGTCGAAGAGGGGCCGAAGAACGGACTCGTCAGGGTGTCGAACGTCGTCTACCACAATCTCCCGCCACGAGTTGTCGTGGCAACGCGGCGCTGGGCAAACGCCCTTCGGTACGATGCGCCACCCGATCCGACGCAGCGGATATGGATCGACCCCGACCGAATTACGCGGCGGATGGACGTTCGAGCGTTCAGTAACAGAAACGATCGGGGGAAGGTAGTCTCAGGGGAGTGGGACCGTGTGATCACTTCCTTCGCCGATCATCCGATCTACTGGGGGCTGGAAGAACGATTCGCGAACGGAGCGCCGTGGCGCGAAACTCCGTACTTTCGCTGGTGCAAACTCCGGCTCGAGGGGCGGGGTCGGGCATTCGGCTGTACGACGGAATCGCAACTGCTCACGGAACGCTGCGAATTCGTCGACGACCTGTACACCAGTATCGCGGAGAACGGATACCGAACACAGGATCGGACGGACGTGCAGTACGGTCACCGGCGCCACGATCAGTCGACAGAGATAACCGCCAACGTCGGCAGAGACGGGGAATTACTCCTCTACGACGGCCACCACCGGCTCGCGATCGCGAAACTTCTCGACGTCGAAACCGTCCCGATCGAGCTGGTCGTTCGCCACAGCGAGTGGCAAGCGGTACGAAACTCGGTACAGGCTTCGGTCACCACCCCCGGTGATGAACGGAAACCGAATCGAATCGATCATCCCGACTTGCGAACGCTCGGCGATACCTGACCGGTCCGATCGAATCGCTCGGCGATCCAAGTAACGTCGATTTGGCCCGTTCCATGACCATTGCTCGCTCACGACGTCGTTTCCGTAACTGCTCTAGAATTTCGGCCAGGAGGGAACTACCCGGTTCCGCCCGCTTATCGTGGTAGCGAGCTGAAAGTAACGCCGGAGGATATCAGTCGTTCAGCTATTTCGAGTCAGGCAGGTATCGACGGAGAAACGGGATCTTCAGGTTCAAGCGCTGTTCGACGGCCGACACCGCGAGTCTATCCTCCGGCTGGAGACAGCCGGTCGTCGCGACGAGGCCGAGGCTCGCCAGTCCGACGCCACACAGGAATAGCGGCAGCGTAGTGAGCGTCAACGAAACCCAGTTGTCGATGACCAGGGCTACCGGAAACAGGGTCGCAGGCAGCACGACGAACGTCCTCGTAGACCACTTCGAAAACGGTGTGATGCCGTATTTTAGGTTCAAGATCAGATACACGATCAGGTTTAGCGTCACGAACGATGCCGCAGAGGCGACGGCCGCGCCCAGATATCCGTACCGGGGGATGAGAACCAGGTTCAGGATCACGTTGCAAAGGAAGGCGATGCCGTTCGAGATCATGATCGCGACGGTGAATCCCAGCGCGGACAGTGTTTCCCTGTTTCGTCCGAACGAAGCACTCGTGAAAAATCCGAGAGCGAGTATCGCCAGCGCGGTTCCCGCTTCGTGGTATGGTTCGCCGAAAACGATTCGCAGGACGTCCGTCGGATAGACCACGAGGGTGAGGAACAACGGGAACGTGAGGACGTACACCCACTTAGTCGTCAACTTGTATATCGCATTGATCTCCGTCTGCCGATCGTTGGCGTCGAGTCGCGAAGCGAGTGGAAGGTACAGGAATCCGAACGACGAGAGAATTAGCAATAATCCGCTCGCGAGCGGGTAGGCCGAACTGTAGAGTCCAACTTCGTACGACGGGCGAAAGTACCCGAGCATCAACGTATCGGTCCGGGTCAACAGCCGGGAGAGAATTGTCGCGAACACGAGCGGAACCGAAAAGACGATCATTTCACGGATCCGGAGAGTGACGTCTCCCACTAGCGGAACGAGGCGGTTCAGTAATCCGTACGCGACGACCGATGCGATCGCTGCAGCGCCGACGTACGCCATCCCCGCGGCCTGAATGCCGAACCCGAGGAACAGGAACGTGACGAGGAGTACGATCCGGGATACCGGGTAGACGAGATCGTTCGCGTACGTCCTGTAGATCGTGTTCTCCTGACCGCGGATTCCCGCAACTCCCAACTGGAGGCCGACGACCAACGGAACGCAGACGAGAAAGAACAGGAGTAACGTCCGCGACCCGTCCGTCTCGAAAAACGTTCCGAAGAGCAAATCGATATTGGCCATCAGAACTCCGACGAGGACGAGACTGCTCAGACTGGCGATTAAAACCCCAGTTACCCACGCTCCTCGTTTATCACGCTTCGTGTCGTATCGCGACATGAAACGCGGAATGCCTTCTTTGACGCCCAATATGCTGATAGTCGTCCCGAACGTCAGTATCGCGAGGCCGATACTCACTTCCCCGTAGGCGTCCGGCGTCAGCAGTCTGGCGATGATCACCCGCTCTCCCAGTTCCGTGAGCGAATAGATTACCTGTCCGATGAAGATCAATGCGGCGCTTGATACGAGTTTGTCGACGTCCGATTTTTTGACTTTCATTCTACGTATCCGAGACTTTCTAGCCGATTGACAACCTCGTCATCGGCACCCGGATCGGTTTCCGTACCGTATTTAACGTCGATGTAGTGACTCCTCTCTGTCGAGCGACGGACGAGTTCATCTGGAACGGTTCCAGTCATCCCTTCTGGAACCGGTTGACCAAGCAACGCCATGGCGATCGGTGCGACGTCGGTTATCGAGAGGGATTCGGCCAGCGAGCCGTCGGCAAACCCGGGACCGGCCCCAATGAAAACCCCTTCTGATTTGTGGTTGTATTTATCGATCGGGACGAATTCGGTGCCCAACAGGTTGGTCGCGACGAGATTGTTCATCTTCGCCGGCATAAATAGCACGTCGCACGCCGCCTCTGCGTGCGGTCCATCGTAGACGGCTTCGCGTGGTTTCACCCACTCGAAAGCGAGTTCTCCGTCGGGTGTGCGTAACTCGGAGAGGATCTCGATGAGTTCGTCGCGAACGCGATCGTACGCTGATTCGCTCACCACGCCCGCCGGTTCCCGTCCGTCCAGATTGATCCGGACGCCGAGTTCCGGACCGCTTCGACAGTACGCCATCGATCGTCGCCAGTCGACGTGCTCTCCGATCCCTGCAATAGCGCCGTCGGGCAGTATCCGTTGAACGGCGTCCTCTACATTCAGTCGTTGTGCGACGGAGTAGACGTCGCCGGGCGTTACGTTGACCGTCGAGAGCAGTGTTTCGACCGCTGCTATCGATCGCGCTCTCGCTCCTCCCGAATCGGGTGCTCGCTCGTTGTTCGTTAACTCGGTCTTCGTTTCTCCCAGCGTCGGGGTGTTCCCGTCCGTCGTCGCCTCTACGAACCCATGTCGCCGAAGGATTTCGTTGATGTATACGTTGTATCCGTCAGTGCGGCCGATGCCGTGATCCGAACAGACGAGTATGTTCGCGTCGTCGACGGTCTCGAGTATCGATCCCAGAAGTGCATCCGCAGCCTGGTACACTCGCTCGAACGACGATTCGTCCTGGAATTTGTGGAAGACGGTGTCCGTTTTTTGCATCTGAACGATCGCGAGTTCCCAGTCCGATCGCTCGAGTACTTCTACTGCTGCCCGCCGCCGGTGATCGATCAACGAGACGAACTCGTCGACGGTAACGTCGATTTCCGAATCTCCTTCGTTGGGCGCGTAAATCCGGTACTTTTCCCCGATTGCCGTCGAAATATCCTCGCGGATCAATTCAGGGTAGCCGTCCGTCTCCTCCGGAGCGAGATATCCGGGCACGATCGTTCCGTCGATCGGTTCTGCGGGATGCGTAACCGGCACGTTGAATACGACGCTAGGAACGTCTCGAGCCGAAAGGTAGTTCCAGATTGCGGGTGATCTGACGTGGTTCCGCGTGACGACGGACGCCTCGTCCGGATACGTCCCCTGGAAGTCGAAAAACGAGTAAACGCCGTGATGATCGGGGTCGACACCCGTACACAGGGAGGGCCACGCACTTCCCGTCCACGGCGGGAACGTTGATTCGAGAGTCGTTTCGATACCGTCGGACCGAATTGCGTCGAAATGAGGAAGATCGAACCGGTCTAGATAATCGAACGACAGTGCATCGAATCCGAGGATGATCGTTTTGCGGGATGACATGAGTGATTCGTTCGTCTCTGAACGAGAGAAAGATTGGCCAATATGAGCCTTTGTTAGGTATGAATTATACCAAATCACGTATTTCGCCCAACGAAGAACGCGAATTGGGCACGACCTACCGGGCCGTTCGTCTACGCGTTCTCGGATCAGCAGTCGAAACACTGGCCGTAGATCGGTTCCGATTCGAAGGTACCGTTCGGCTGGAAGAAATGACCGGTAAACCGTACTGATCGGTGACGGAGGTTCCCTCGGCCGAATACCCGGCCGTTCGCTGCGCTACCGTAGGCCGGTCGGGACCCCGGCCGTTAGGCCCCAAGTAAGGTGATCGTTTCTCGATCCGAGTCGTCGTCGGTCGCCGCGGACACTTGGAATTCGATGTCTCGATACACCGTGAGGGTCTCGGTAGTGAGGGTAACCGTCGTCGACTGTCCCGGATCGAGAGAGACCGTATCGCTATCGACCGTGTACCCACTCACCTTCAGGGAGACGTCGTCGGTTCCACCGCCTTTCCCAGTGTTTGTGACTTCTACGCGCACGTTTAGGTCCTCACCTGCGGGGAGGGGGGCGTTTGTCTTCACAATTGAGATGTCGAAGACCGGTTCGCCGTCTGTCTGGTCGTCCTGCGTGCTGTAGTCGTCCGGGTCGATCGCCTCGCCGTCGACGTAGATGGTCGGTCCGTCTTCGATTTCAACATCGAGTAACTCGCCGGTGAATTCGAATCCGTCGATGCCACCACGGACGAATCCTTCGATCGACTGCTCACCGACGGTCGCGTTGTTTCCCCACTCGCTCAGGTCGTCCCGCTTTGCTACCTCGCCGTCGAACAGGAGTCGATAATCGGACCGCTCCGAACTCCCTTCGCCATCGATCCGTAGCGTCGATGCCGATTCTGAATCGTCTCCATCCTCGCCGTCGTCTTCGGTCTCGTCAGAGGTGGCGTTCTTCAGGTCCTCGTCGAACGGATCGACGTACTCCCGTCCGCCTGACGCGGCCATCTCCGCCGATGTCGGTACACCGCCCTCCGAGAGAACCGATGCAGTGGGTGACTCGGTCAGGTTCGTAATGTTGACTTCGGCGCTCCCCGGGCCTTCTGCGACGAGGTTGGGTGCGTCAGAATTGACGTAACAGTCAGTGACGTTCAGGACGCAGCGGCTCCCGCTCGATTCGTCGTGCATCCGCGCGTGGAACGTGTTACCTCCTTCCGGATCGGACGGGGAGACGTAGAAACAGGAGTTCTCAACGCGAAGGTTATTGTTGTGCCACGCCCAGACTCCGCGTGCCGTGCGCGAACTCCCGGAGATGTAACTCCCGCGCTCGAGATCCGGGTCGTCGACGATTCCCACGGAATTTCGGACGATCGAGCCCGACGTCCCGATGCGGAACTGGGACACCGTGTTGTTGCAGTGATAACAATTTTTGTATGCGACCGTTCCACCGCCACCCTGTCGACCGGGACGGTCTGCGTACGAGGCGTTGTTGCCCATCCCTTCGATGTACGTGTGACGAATATCGATATGCCCGGAGTGTGACGGGCGAATGTATATTCCACCCATCGGCGTGTTGGACGACTGTTCGTCGTCTGGCGTGGGGAGGTTACTGATGTAGACGTTTTCGACCGTTCCGTTTCCACTCAACAGCATGTGCTGGTTGGCGGCCGAATCGTTCGATCGATCGCCGATGCCGTAGAAACCGATATTACGGACGGTGAAGTCGTCGACGTCCCGGGCGCGAATCGCGAACGTCGCGCCGGCCGCGGTTTGATCGATGAGTTTGTTCTCGAACGTTTCGCCGTCGTCGAGATCGTAGGTTACCGCTTCGTTCGCGTCGAGTTCGATCACGTCGTACTCTTCGCTCGCGCTCGCTGATCCAATCGCTGCAGTGCTCGCGATTGCCGCCGTCGCAGCGCCTGTCAATTTCAGATACGATCGTCGGCCCAGAAGGGAGTCGCTATCCGCCTCCGCGTCGGGCGTAGTCGGTGTGTACTCGCTGCCATCTGCGGGTCGTTCCACCATATTCGATCAAGCGAACCTGATTCTCAAGGGATTGTGTATGTCCAAATCCACTCTTTATATGATCGTGACTATCAGGATCAGCTGTCAATCAGGATTGTGCTACTGTCCAGCTACCGTACTCCGTCCGTTCGACGAGCGAAACCACGAACGTCGATCCGAGAGACGGGTGAGGTTCGGGTCCCGGAACAGAGTAGCGGTACGTACGGCCGCGTGTCCGGCACCGATATCGTAGCAAATCGGGACGATCAGATCGCACGTCCGCTGTCCGACTGGTCCGGAACGTCGCTGTTCGTACTAACACGACTGGTGGCGGATACCGATCGTCCGACCATGGTCTTTACAAGCGGTCTATGAGAATGTCCTGTGGCCTGACCCCGAGGCGATTCGCTGTCTCCAGGTAGTGCCGGAAACGGGACTCGAGTCGGTCAGGCGCTCGCGTGACCGACCCGTTTCTGATTGTCACCTACACGTCTGTTACAGAAGGTGAGTTCGATCGCTCCCTGCGTCGATCATTACCCCGCGTCTGTGGCGGCGATCCCGCCTCGGTGGGTTACGTCTGGGGCCTGCTCGCGGTACAGTTCGAGCAATTGGGTGGTGATATCTTCCCAGGAGTACCGTTCGAGGATCTCGGAGCGATTCTGGCGACTCATCTGTTGCACTCGTATTGGTGACTCGAGGAGGGACCGAAGTCCACTGTGCAGGTCGTCTACGTCCCCCGACTCGACGAGCACGCCGTTTTCGTCCCCGATCACTTCCGGAATGCTCCCGACGGCCGTCGAGACGATCGCGTTCCCCCCGGCCATCCCTTCGAGCATCGCGATCGGGAGTCCTTCGGCGTAGGTCGGCAGAACGTATATCGAGCCCTCGTTCAGTAACGATCGTTTCTTCTCCTCCGACACGTAGCCGTGATAGGTTACGTTCTCGTGTTTGTCGGCGAGATCGCTGACCGTGTCGGATAGCGGCCCCTTGCCGGCGAAACTCGCCCGGAACTCGACGTCGCTCGATCGCTGCAGTTCGTCGACCGCTTCGACGAGTTCCTCGACCCCTTTTCGAGCGATCATATTGGAGACGAAGACGACGTGCGGCATGTCGTGTTCGAACGTCGGATCGTAGTGGCCCGGTTCGACGGCGTTCGGGAGGACGACGATCCGACTTCGGTCGGTCCGTTCCGAGACGACGTCTTTCCAGTACTCAGAGAGGACGACGATCCGATCGCTCGAATCGAGCACGAACGACTGGTACCAGGCGACGAGTCGCGAGTCGGTCTCGACGAACTCGTCGAACGAAGACCCGTGGACGTGTAACACGACCGGGCGTCGCCAGACGAACTTGGTGAAGAGAACGTACACCGAGGAGCGGTAGAACGAGTACCGGTACGACGTGTGAACGTGGACGATATCCGGCCGAGACCGAAATGGGAACGTGAGTGCGGCCCACAGCCCCATCACGACGGCGTTCAGGAACCACAGAACGCCGCTTCCCGCCGGCGGCATCGCCATGTCGTGGCTCTCGACCGAGAGCCGATCACGGAGGCGACGGTGTTGTTCCTCCACGTACTGGTGGATTCCCCCGCCGCCGTACGTTCCAACGATCAATACGCGCGTCTGATCTGTCGCCATCCTGTTGACGTCGAGCGTACGCGGAATTTGTTATGTCCCGACTGAAGGGACGAACGCATCGGAGGCGATTTTCTGAGGCGGGTGACGACAGCCGCATGCATTCCATTCGATAGCTGATTCGCAAATCGACTTTCGGACTCGCGTATCAGGAATCGTCCATGGTTCGGGAACGAGGCGGACCCGCGTCCCTCCGGTAGGCAGCCGTGATTGCTCGTCACTCGCCGTTGATAATTCGGGTATGGGCTCCGATGAGTGCGTCCTGTAGGCTCAATTCGGTAAGAGTCGTCTCCCGGTCGACGATCGACGATCGGATCTCACAGTCGCGAACCGTCGCGTTCGGGAAGACGATCGAGTGCTCGAGGTGCGTATCGATCACTTCGGCGTCGGCCATGATCTGGACGTTCTCACCTACCGACGATCGATCCACCGTCGCGGTTTCCGCAACGTGGGTTCGACCGTCGAGATACCACGCGAGCGCGTCCAGGTAGCTCTCGGGTGTCCCGATGTCGAACCAGGCTTCGTCGAAAGTGAACGCGAAAACGTCCGCTCGATCCTGAAGCCATTTGACAAACCAGCCGGGCTCGTCTGGATTGTTCCCCTCCTCGAGATACGTCTCCAACCGATCGAGCGTTGCTGTCGGAAAGCCGTAACAGGCGATCGAGACGAGGGTGCTGTTCGGATTTCGCGGTTTCTCCTGGAAGTTGGTCACGCGATCGTCCTCGAGTTCGACGACGCCGTAGGACGTCGCCCGGTCGGCGGTTTCCACGTCGTAGGCCGCGATGCAGGGTGCGTCGGTTCGCTGAAAGAAATCGACGAACTCGCCGACGTCGAAACTGAGCAGGTTATCCCCTGCGATCACCACGGTGTCTTCGTCGATCCCCTCTCGATCGACGAGTTGGGCCAGCGCACCGATGACGCCGAGTTTCTGGCTCTCGGCGGCCGTCGCTTCGACCGTCAGCGTGGGCTTCTCGAACCGGCTTTCGGAGAGGTATTCGTCGAAGTGACCGGCAAAACGCCGGTTCGTACTGACGAACACGTCGGAGATCCGCTCGTCGGCCTCGAGTTCGGAGAAAATGCGATCGATCACGGTCGTATCGCCGATGGGTAATACCATCTTCGGCCGCTGCTTCGTGATCGGCCACAGCCGAGTCGCGTAGCCGCCGGCGAGGACGATTGCCTTCATGAACTCGTATCGGGTCACCGGACGATCACGTATAGTTATGAATTTGATAACTACTGACCGGCGTTCGTTGCAGTACGCGAGGCTCTCGTCGTCGCGCTCTCTGTTCGCTTCCGTCGCTCTCCTAGCCGGAAACGGGCATATAACCAATATCGAAATACACGAATCGCGACATACTCATGACCGAGGGCGTACGCGACACGGACCGATCGCTCAGAGTATCGGCCGACTCGCACCCGGATGCGTCGATCGGCCGCGTGTTCCCCTGGGGTGTCTGAATCGGATGCGCCTCCACGGCTTTTACGACGGAACCCTGTACGGATCGCGCTGTCGAACCGTCCTTCGCGAATCTTCGTCCGGACCGGAGCCGTTCACACCGATCGGAGAACTACCTGTCCCTCCGACGGGCCGGGACAGTCTCCCCTACCACGTCAAAACGACCCGCGGACTGAAGTCCGCCCTCAGCCGGGTCGTCGGACGGTTTCCGTCGGTCAACGTCTGGCCGATTTCCGAAACCGACCTGCTCGCGACTGCAGACAGGTACGTGTTCGTTTCGCGAGACGGCGGCGCGACCTGGGACGTCAGTCGAACGCTTCCCGACTCTTCGAGCACGATGGGTGTGCTCCCGAGTGGGCTCTGCGTTCACGACGACGTGATCTATCTCGGCGAGTATCCGCTCGCTTCGTCGGACACGCCGCGAATTCTCCGTTCGACCGATCGCGGCGAAACGTGGTCGACAGTGGCCGAACTCGAGGGGATCCGCCACGTACACTCGATTCAGACGGATCCGTACACCGGCGACCTGTGGATAACGACCGGGGACTCCGGTGCGGAGTGTCGGATCGGCCGGCTTCGAGACGACGAGTTCGAACCCGTCGGGAGCGGGAGCCAGCTGTGGCGGGCCGTCGAACTCGCGTTTACTCGCGATGCGATCGTCTGGGGAGTGGACAGCGTCTATCGGGAGACGAATCCGATCGTGAGGGTCGACCGAGATGAATTCGACGACGATCCGTCACCGGAGGTTCTCTACGAGGGGCACAATTCGATCTACTACGCGACGACGGTATCGATCGATTCGCGGACCTGGATCGTCGTTACGACTGCGAGGGAGGCTGGAACGGACAGTACCGGTCCGGCGGATCAGCGGGCTCGTTCCGGCCGAGCGCGGGTTCTCGCCGCCTCGTCCGCGACTGATTTTACGACCTGGCACGAACTCGCATCCTACGGGAAGCGGTCGGTTCCCGTGGATCGATGGAATCCGCGTGACGTTGCGCCGATTGCGAACGCGTACGTCTTTCTCACGGCCGATCCGACCCGTGGTGTCGTCACGAACCCGTACAATACCGCGCGGGACGACGGGGCGCTCGTCCTGTACACGCCGGCGTTTTTCGACACCCTCGAATCGTCGCGTTCGCGTGTCACGGGTGCTCGGCTGGCGTAATAGACTCGATTCTCGTCTCGTTTCAGACACCTGGACAATAGCGGGGGCTCTCCTCTCACCGATCGGATCGAAACTGCCGTTTCGACTCTCCGTCCCGTGACGCTACATGTAACCGAGATCTTTGAGCTGTGCCTGAACGTCGGAATCGATCTCGCGAGTCCTGGACTCGACGGGGTCGCTCTCACCGAAGGCTCGCACTCGCTCGGAGAGCGTCTCACGACACTGGTCCAGAATGGCCTCGTCCGGACCGGGGAGCACTTCGTCCGTCGAGCGATCGAACAGGAACTCCTCGCTCGCGTCGTTTCGGACGTACTTGTAATCGGCGTCGGCGGCGATCCGCCACCGGGTGATGTCGGCCGGCGCATTGCGGCCGGCGTGTGGCACGAAGTCCTCGACGATCGCAACGTCACGGGTGTACCGACCTGGATCGTAGCCGCCGTCTCGGACGACATCGAAGAGGCTGGGCAACTCGAACATGTCGTCGACGGATTCCCCGCCCGACTGGCCCGGACGCTTGACGAACAGTGGGACGTTCAGATTGATGTCACGAACGTAGTGTGGTGGGTTTCCGTTCCGATCGTAGTCGCCGAGTGTCTTCCCGTGGTCGGAACAGACGATCACCAGCGTGTCGTCGAACGTCCCGTTCTCCCGGAGCATCGCGAACAGTTCGCCGACTTTCTCGTCCTGGTACCGCAAACTCGCGTCGTAGTATTCCATCACCCGCCGCCGTTCGTCTGGAGCGAGATCCCGTTTGCCCATGACGTACGCGAGCAGTTTCGTATTGAGGATGCGCGGTTCGATCGAACTCGGGGGCTCCAGTCCGAGCTGGCGGAACGAGCGCTTCGGCGGGAAGTACGGACTGTGTGCTTCCATGAGGTTCATGAAGGTGAACGTCGGGGCGGACGACCGGGCTGTCCGCTTCAACCAGCGCCTGGCTCGAGTCACGAGATTATCGGTGAAGAATCGACGTTTTAGGACGAACGCGGGTTGGCGCGCCGCTTTTCCGAGTACCGTGTGACCGGCGGAGAGCGCCCGGTCGCGCACCGAGTGCATCGAGTCTTCCCTCGATCGGGAAATCTCGAGATCCCACTCGACGTACTCGTCGAAACCCCGATTCAACCCCGACAGGGATCCAACCCAGGGATTGTTCGAGAACCCACCGGTTCGGTACCCCTCGTCGGACAGGTGTTCGGCGAGCGTCGTCGTTTCGTCGGGAAGACGATTCATTCGATCGGAAAAGCCGTTCGTCACGCGGTGTTCGGACGGGAACTGTCCCGTAAACATCGACGTATGTGACGGTAACGTCCACGGCGTCGACGTGATCGCGTTCTCGTAGGTCGTCGCGCGGTCACTGAAGCGTGACAGTACGGGTGTCGTGGGTCGATCGTTGGCGTACGCCGAGACGCGATCCTTGCGCATCGAATCGAGCACGAGAAACAGAACGTTCGGTCGGTCGGGCATAGCTACCTGTGTGTTCCCGAGACAGTCCTTTGTTAGACACATTCTACCCGCGATATCGGTTGGCAGACCGTCTTCGATCCGATCGAATACGTCTCTACTTCGTTCGGTCACCCGGTTCGACGAGCGCGGTTATTTCGTCGCTCGCTCGGTGGCTTCAGTTCGCGACCGCTGAACGGGGAGTCGTTCGTCGGCCCGGCAGGCAAGCAGGTACTCCGACAGCGCGTACGACATCCACGCCTGACACCACCGCATCAGCGTCACGCGTTTGGTGTGATAGCGGTACTTGCGGTAGTAGAACTGTCCCTCGCGGACCTGCAGGTTCTCGAGGACCCACTGGAGGATCTGCTCTGCGAACTCGAGATCGCCCTCTCGCGTGAACACGAGCAGTCCCTGCGTGCTCGCGTGGATGTCTCGCGGATAGGCGTTCCGTTCGTCGAAGTTCGGCGCTCCGTCCGATTCGAACAGTTCCTGACGGTAGAACTCGAGGGCCGTGGAGAGCGTCTCCTCGTACCGCTGGTCGTCGACGACGTCCCGGTATCGCTGGAACGACTCGATGATGAACCCGTTGTGATGGTTGTCCATCGACAGGTGCGAGGCGTCCGCGGGGATCCGGTACGGCCAGCCGCCGAGGTCGGTCTGCTGTGCGGCGACGTGGTCCAGTATCTTCGTCGCGTGCTCACGGAGGCCATCGTCTCCGAAGTACTCGTAGAGATCGACGAGCATCTGCGCGCCGAGAGCGGCCGCGTTGAGCGTGTAGGAGTCCTCGGGATGATTCATGTGGTAATCGATCTTCGCACCCTCCGGTACCTCCCGGTAGTTCAGGTCCTCGATCAGGAACGCCGTCGCCGATCGCGCGACCGCGGCGTACCGATCGTCGCCGCCGTCGGCGCGCGCGGCGCGCAACAGCGCCTTGACCGCGTAGGTCGTGGAGACGATGTCCGCGTCGTTCGGAACGCCCTTGCAGTGCATGTGCTGGATCTCGTGCCGGTGACCCCCGCAGAACCCGTTGTACCCGGTGCACCGTTCGTCCAGGAGCCACCCGACGAGCCGTTCCGCCTCCGCGAACGGATCGAAATCGGGTGTCGGTAGCCGACCCGACGTCGAGAGGACGTGGTAGTTCAGATTCGCCATCGAAAACAGCGCGACGCCCTTGTAATTGCGGCGGTGTTCGACGCGGAGGAGCGGCCGCACGTTTATCGGCGCCCGTTTGACGACCTCCTGAACCGCGAGGTTGAGCCACCGGTTCTCGATCGGAACTCCCCGGAGGAGTTTGCTGCTCATCCCGTCGCCGTAATCCGGGCCGGCGTAGTCCCGCTCTCGGGCGTACTCGAGCGTCGCGTCGAGAACGGAACCGTATCGATCCAGCGGGCGCGGTTCCGTCTCCGAGTCGGCCGGGCCGCCGGTCCGTCTCACGTCCGCACCCTCCAACTGGCGCTGTGAGGAGGCCGCACTCAGCACCTGATTCGCGACCAGATCCGAAATACTGTGAGACTGCATCTATTGCCATCTCGAAAATTGTATATATTATTATACGCTCGTTACCGTGCCTGTGACCGTCCGTTCGAGACGGACGTCGATCTTAGTCGGTGCTGAACGCCTCGCAACCGGTTCGAGGCAACTCCGAAGAGGTCCTCGATCGATCCGACAGGACCTCTCGAACGTGGGATCGATAGAGACGCTCCGGATTCGTCGACGCCGAACGCCGACCCTGCTAGCCGATCGATCGGAGCGGGGCGGTGTCCAGGGCCGCCGGAGAGTCCGGTCGAACCCGACCGCCGTCGATACGCCGTCAGCCGCGCCGCCGTTTCGCCGTGATCAGCAATCCGGCACAGAGAAGCGTGCCAACGGTCAGGCCGATCCCGATCCCGTAGAGGGACGACGGCGACGAGGGCGTCTCGTCGTCTTCCTGCGCCGGTGCGACGGTTACGGACGAAAGCGACGAGACGTTCGCGGTGAACCGATACGCGTCGTCGGATTCATCATGAAGCGTCGTCGGCGATTCGGTCCACGCCTCTCCGTCCTCGACGTAGAGCGCCACTTCCTCCGGCGCTAGCTCCCGGTCTTCCAGATACGATTTATTGACGGTAAACGAAACGGTTGCTTCGGCGTCGCTGATACCTGCCTCAGTCGTGATCGACAGATCGGTGAACGTCTCGTTCCCGCCCGGCAACGTCGACGGGGCGCCCGTTCGACCGTTCGCGAACGAAATCGAGCCGTCGGAGTCGACGTTACTCAACTCGACCTCCTCGAATTCGATCGCGTCGTTCGATCCCGTCGTCGGCGTCACTGCCACGCGATCGTCCGGGTCCGCGCCCGTGATCGTCGCCGAGATCCCGTCGTCAGTCTGTTCGTAGGTAACGGACGGGTCGTCACAGGTTCCGGACCGGATCGTAACGGGTTCGTCCATCGACAGGGATTCCCGATCGGGGTCCTCGGCGCTCCCGGAGAGGACCTCCCAGTCCGTGAGTTCGCCGTCCTCGAAGAAGTCGGGATCGTACAGGTCCTCGTTGTCGTAGTGTTCCGCCTCCTCGTTGAACGCCGGGTGGATCGTCACGGCGAACTCGCCGTCGAGGCCGCCCCGGATCGCCCCGCCGTCGGTGCGAGCCTCGGACCAGATCCAGGACGCGCCCGCGTACCGTTCGCCGCGGTACCACTCTGCCATGTTCGTTTCACTGTCGTAGAGGTCGTCCTGGACGACCCACTCGGCGTCGCTCGGGAGTCCGACGACGTCGAACGTCGCAACGCCGCCACTCGTCTCGCCGCCCAGCCGATCGTGAACCATCACCAGGCTCGTTCCGTTCGTGCCCTCGTGGAGGAAGAGGATGCTCGTATCGTCCTCCTGGAGGTGCGTCGTCCCGTGCGAGCTATACTGTCGTTCGACGTCCGCTGGATGCGTCTCGTGATTCCGGTAATCGTAGAACTCTTCGACTGATTCACCCGATCGTATCGGTTCGATTCGCTGGCACTCGCCGCCCTGTTCGACGACGTACGAATCGCTCTGCTGGGCGGGGGAGGGCGCCGACGCCGCGGCGGTTTCGATCCCGGCCTGGTGTATCGGCGCGGCCGCGCCGCTACCGAGCAGTGCGATCGCGGTGATCACCGCGAGGAGTGTGCGTCCGTTCATAATCCTGTTCCCGTTCGTCTCGTCTCGACACCGACCAGCCGTTCGCGATCCGGTCGGTCCGATCGTCTCGCTCGTGGGGTCACGGTCGGGCCATCGCTTCACACGTACTTTGTAAGTAATCTATTTCCGTCATCCGCGATGATCGGTTCCGATCGGCACCGGCCGACTCGCGGCCGAGGAAAACGTCTAGGCTCGCGTTACGACAGCCCGAACCGGTATGGAGGACGTCCCGAAAATTGCCCGTTCTCGAGAGTTTCGTGAGATCTGTGGCGTCTGTGCCGTCGCCCTGCCGAAGCGATCGAACGGCGTCGGTTGCCGTTTCTCTCCCGCCGTTCTACTCCTGCAACGGCGGAGTCCGCCCGTTTCGAACGGCAGTATCCGACAACTAACAATGGGCGCCACTGTTGAGCAGTCGATAATTGATACCGCCTATGAAAGACGTACTGACGAAACCGTTCGCGGTGCTCCAACGACGAGGCAGATCGTATCTCGCCGGCGCACCGGTCGACCTGTTTCTCACGGGTGCATTCGTTCTCGTCGCGACCGTCCTGCTGGCCGTCGTGGACGTCTCATCACTGCTCGTCCGCGCGGCGATCGGATTTCCGCTGTTGTTCCTCGTCCCGGGGTACGTCACCGTTTCGACGTTGTTTCCGCGGGAGTCGCCCGCGCGCGCAACTGTAACCGACACGTCGCTGCTCGTCACGCAAACCCGATCGATCAGCGATGTCGAGCGCGCAGCGCTCTCGTTCGGCCTGAGTTTTGCCCTGTTACCGCTGCTCGGACTGGTGATCGCGGCTACGCCGTGGGGATTTACCCAAACCGTCGTCGTCGGAACGGTCAGCTGCTTCGCGCTGATCGGCATCGCAGTCGCGACCGCTCGGCGGCTCCTGGTTCCCCGGGACGCTCGATACGAAGTACGATTCGGTCGTCGACTCGAGGCCCTGCGTACGGCGATCTTCGGGACGAATTCGACGATCCAGACGGCCGTCAACGTCGCGCTCGCGCTCAGTATGCTGCTTGCGCTCACGTCGGTCGGATACGCGCTCGTCTCGCCACAGCAGGGTGAACAGTACACCAGTCTGCAGTTGCTCACCGAGAACGAGTCGGGTGAACTCGTCGCGTCGGGGTACCCGGAGGAGATCCAGCCGGGAGACTCGATCCCGCTCGTCATCGGGGTCGAGAACCAGGAACAGCGGGATCTGAATTACACGGTCGTCGTTCAGGAACAGCGCGTCGAGGATGGAGAGGTCGTCGAGCGAACGGAGTTACGCCGGATCGATTACGTAGTCAACGACGGCAGCACCGCGTACGGCGAGCGCGATATCACGCCCACCACTGCGGACGGACCGGTCCGGATTTCGGTCCTCCTCTACCAGGACGAGGTTCCCGATACGCCGACCCAGGAGAACGCCTATCGATACACGCACATCTGGACCGAGGTGACCGAATCGGCCGGCGTCGATGCGGACGAGAGCACGGGCGGTGACGAAGGTGGCGGTGGTGACGAAGGGGAGACGGACGACGAAACTGACGATGGCGGCGACGAAGACGAGACGGAACCGGACGACGGTGACGGAGACGAAGACGAGGACGAAGATGCGGACACCGACGACGAAGACGAGGACGACGGTGACGGAGACGAAGACGAGGACGACGGTGACGGAGACGAAGACGAGGACGACGGTGACGGAGACGAAGACGAGGACGACGGTGACGGAGACGAAGACGAGGACGGAGATGCGGACGATGATGACGGTGAGGAATGACGACATTGTACCGATCGGCGGACTACTGGCCGAGCCAGGTGGAGCCACGACTGTCGCCAGCGCACAGGAGGCCGCCGACGAATCGGCCGCCTACTCGTTCGTCCGGGGCGACGACTGCACTCCCGTCGAACCCCTCGTGACGGGTACGGCGTGGGGACGTTCGCAGTCCCGGTCGCGGTGGGCGGCGATCGAGTCGGCAACCGTCACGCTCGACGGCCCGACAACGGACACCGCCGGAATCGGACGGTACGACCGACGTGACGGTCACGGAGGAAGACGGAAGCGACGTGAGCGGGATCGGCGGAACTGCGGTCGTCGTGTCGGCGGCGATATCGCTGCTCGCGATCGGCATGCGTGCTCGACGGACCTGATCCGGACTCGACGGCGTGGTTTGACTCCGTTCCGACTCCGTTGCCCATCGCGAGCGGCCGACTCGTGGCCGGTGTCCGCCGCGCTTCGAACCACGGACGTCGCGGGGCGCCGTCGGCTGTTCGACGGGTGATGGCGCTCATTACGGCATGCGCTACGCGCGTCCTACGGGGTACAGCGGCGTCGTGTTTCGCCCGTTCAGTCCGATCGTCCGCGGGAAACGGCGGGTTTCGCGAATCGATCGCCGATGCTCTCGGCACCGTATCGTTCCGCGTTTCGAAACCGGAACGTTCAGCGGAGCAAACGATGTCATAACAATTGGAAGAAACGGTGTCGTCCGAGGTGAGATGAACCAGTCTCAGAAAGATCGAAGTCCCAATCGGCTGCGCTCGGTGATCGCAACGATCGCCATCGTGACGGCCGTCGTCATCGGTTCGACGGTTGCCGTCGCCATGGTCGGTACGGCCCAGGCGCAGGAAGACTCGGACAAGTACTCGGTGATTCAGGGGGACAAGTGTATCAACATCGAACCGCTCGGATTCGGGCATCAGTCCTCGGAAGAGTTCTACGACTATCGGACTCCGGATACCGAACCGAATTCGTCAACGTATAGTTCGCACGGAACGATGAATCTCCAGGAGGACGATACGAGTATCCTCTTCCTCCACGAGAGCAGCGACGGCCTCAGTCTCGCGTTCGTCCACGATCGAACCAACGGCAACACCTCCGGCGGTGCGGCGACGTTCCAGATCGGTGACCTGCCGGAAGACGGCGAGTGGGTCGTCGAAGACGACAGTTACGACGGCGCCGACGACGAGTTCGACCACCGCAACGATTCGAGTCGCATCTCCTGGGCCTGGTCCGAAGGCCGATCCGACGGCGCCGTCTTCAACGGGGGACTCGAGGACGACTTCGCGATCGAACTCTACCCGGCGTTTAACGACGAAGCCGACCTCGACATCTACGACGGCGAGATCACGGACTGGGAGGTTATTTCCGGCCCACCCAACGATCGCGAGCGGACCTCGCTGGATATGAACGAGCCGATCACGATTCAGTCCGGCGGTTGCGATTCGTTCGGCGTCACCGAACTCAACGTGGACGACTCGGTGTCGACGGATGAGCCCGTCGACATCGAAGCGGTCGCGGAGAACGACGGCGAGTCGACGGTGACCACGACCGTCGAGTTCACGGTCGACGACGAAACTGTTGACAGGAAGGACGTGACGCTCGAACCCGGCGAGTCGACGTCCGTAACGTCGACGACCGAGTTCAACGAATCGGGAACCTACACCGTCGCGGCGGGCGAGCAATCGAAGGATGTGACCGTCGACGAGGGCGAATCACTGCCCGGCTTCGGCGTCACCGCAGCGGCGCTAGCGGCGCTTCTGGCCGCACTCGTCGCTCGCTATCGGCTGTAGCGCGTTCCCGTTAGATTCGCTGCCCCTCGCTTACCCGGACGTCCACAATCGTTTCCCTCTTTTCCGCTCGTCCGCCGGTGGAAGGGGCGGTCGTTCCACCGCTCCACTCGCGGTCTGCGATCGACCCGAACACGCGGTTTGCGATCGTCGTATCTGGTTTCACGCGCCGAGCACCGATCACCGTCGGGACGCGTCGATCGCGCTCCGATCGAGGGTCCGTCTCGAGTGTCGGTGCCGAGTTTCGTCGTTCGATCGGGTTCGATATCGCCTCGATGGGGACGCGTCGCTCTTTTCCTCGTTCGATCGCCGTCCGACCCCCGTTCCCCGATCCGGGCTACTGCCCCGGGTGGGGCTCTCGTCGGGGTTTCGCAGGCGGGCCGCCGCGGTTCCGACTGCGGTCCTCGATGACGTCGCGGTAGACGCCGTGGATCCGTTCCGCCATCCGCTCCTTGCTGATTCCGTTCGCCTGCTCCCGCCCGTTCGATCGGTCCCCTCGTTCGAGAATGGACGCGAGCGCGAGGCGGAGTTCGTCGTCGGTGTGACACACTTTCGACGGCGTCACTCCCGCGAGTCGTTCGCGGACGTCGCCCACGTCGAGCGACACGATCGGGAGGTTACACGCCATCGCCTCCTTGACCACGTTCGGCGATCCTTCGCGGTCCGAGGTTAACAGGAGACAATCCGCGGCATTCATGTACAGGGGCATCCGCGAGTGTGGTACGTCGCGGGCGGTCTGGAGATGTATCGGTTCGGGAACGTCCGTTCGAACCGCGTCCACGACCCGTTCCGCTCGCGGATAGTTCTTCACCTCGCGTTCGGGTTTGTATGGAAAGAGTACGTGTTTCGCGTCCGGGTCCCATCCGAGGCGATCGATCGCCGTCGACCGCGGCATGGGTTCGAACAGCTCGAAATCGACCCCGTGCGGAATGACGTAGCACTCCTGTTCCAGGTCGCGTTTCATCGCCTCGGACATGACGATCGTGGCGTCACAGTAGTTCGAACACAGCCTGCTGAGCCAGCCGAGTTCGCCGTCCAGGTCGGTACCCCAGAGCGACAGGACGACCGGGAGGTTCGGCTGCGCCAGTGCAAAGGGCGCCGTCAGTCCGTAGTTCGCGTGAACGAGATCGTATGATCCGAACGACTCTTTCAGCACGGTCGGGTGAAATCGGAGGTAGTCGAGGATCGAGCGACTCGTGTTCGCCGTAACCGTTCCCGGTACGGAAAGGGTCGTACACTCGATACCCCGGTCCTCGAGAGCCTCCACCTGGAGTGCAAACGGTGGTGAACTCTCTTTGGACGTCAAATTGAGAACATTCATGCTGAGAGGGGGTTCACGAGACGGTTTTCGACTATCAGTCTTTGTTATCTCCTCATCGTCAGTTGTACGTGTGAATTAGCGAAGATCAACGCGTGTGACTGTCCGGTGTACCGGTTCGTTTTCACTACCGTTCTACGTCGATACCGCCCTCTGTAGGGGGTGTCTTTGCGCTACTATCGGCGCATTTTGTAATTTGCTTTGCAATACTGTGCCGAATATATCAAATATACTCGGTCGATCACGTTGTGTCAGATCGCCGTTCTCGCCGGTTCGCCGCGGTTCGTCCGGCGCGATCGACGCTTCGAAGTCCGCTGCATCCGTCCTTCCGCGCTCTGCGATCGACGGCAAAGCGACTCCGGCGAGCACGGTGTACCGTTCTACTGAGTATAAATGGCTACTACAGCCTATCATAGCCTGCATAACAAGGACGAACCCGACGGATAGACCGATAATGTCACATGCGGGATCTGGTCCGTCGCTAGGGAAGCGTGCACTTCTCGTCGTCGGGTTTCTCGCGCTCTCCGCCGCCGTGCTCGCGGCCCATACGGCGCCGGCAAGCGGGTACGAACTGTCCCCGTATACGGAGACGCCCATCGTGTTCTGGACGTTGTTCGCGTGTACAGTCGTCGTCGCCGCGATCGTCTCGCTCGGGTCGACGACACCCGGGAATCGCCGTGCAGCACTCCTCCTGGGCGGGGCGGCTGCGGCGGTATTCGTCGGGCTGCCGTCGCTCCGCGGATACCGCTTTTACGGTGCCGGCGACGCGCTCACGCACCTCGGCTGGATGCGTGGCATCGAGGCGGGAACGTTTCCCCCATTTGCGCTCGAATATCCGGCGTTGCACACGCTCGC
Source organism: Halosolutus sp. YCN4 (assembly GCF_059736495.1). Taxonomy (NCBI): domain Archaea; kingdom Methanobacteriati; phylum Methanobacteriota; class Halobacteria; order Halobacteriales; family Natrialbaceae; genus Halosolutus; species Halosolutus sp. YCN4. The sequence goes on from NZ_JCASSM010000001.1 coordinate 746,610, forward strand.
GGTCTTTCTCTCCGCGACCCTCGACGTCCCCCTCACCCGTGCAGCGACGCTGGTCATCGTACTTCTCGCCTGCCTGTTCGTGCTCTTCGTGGCGCTTTCGACTGATGTCGTGTTCGACGGTCGTTATAGCACCGCCGTCGGCACGTTCTCGGCGCTGCTGTTCTTGCCGATCACGACGCTCAGCACGTTTATGGTGCCACACGCGATGTCGCAGGCGATCCTCTTCTCGTCGGTCGTCTTCTACCTCTTTCTGCGGTACGTCAGTCCCACCGACTCGCTTCGACGTCGATCCGCGACGGGGCTCGGCCTTTCGATCGCGCTGATCGCTCTGGTCGTGTACCATCCGCAACTCGCGGCGCACCTGCTCGCCGCCCTGTGTAGCGTGTACGCGTTACAAAGACTCTACCGTCGGTTCAGATCGAACCATCCGATCGCGAACCACCGCTCGATCGTCGGCCAAATGGTCGTCCTCAGCGCCGCGTTTCTCGTCTGGACGTCGAACCACGGGTTCTTCACGGGCGTGATCGAGCACGCCGCGTCGAGCGCCGCCGCGTACTTCCTCGCCGACGGGTCGGCCGGCGAATCAGTGGACTCTCAGAGCGCCTCCCTCAGCGAACTCGGCGCGAGCGTCCCCGAACTGTTCCTGAAACTCTTCGCCCCGAGTCTGGTTTTCATCGCGCTGCTCGGCCTCGTGGTGCTGTGGACGATCCTCGAGCGCGACGGAACGATGACCCGCGGGACCGACGGACTCCTTCCCTACTTCATCGCCAGCCTGTCCGGGCTGAGCGTGATTTTCGCGCTGTACTATCTCGGTTCCTACGGGACGATGTACTTCAGGGTGCTCGGACTGATGTTGCTGCTCATCACGATCGTCGGCGCCGTCGCCGCCTCAGCCGCCATTGCCGGACTCTCGCGCCGACTTCCCACCGGAATCGTCCACGGGGTCGCGGTCGCCGCGTTCGGGCTATTGATCCTTTTCTCGCTGATCGCCGTGTTCCCCTCACCGTACATCTACAGCGCGTCGCCCCACGTCACCGAAATGTCGATGTCAGGCCACGAGACGGCGTTCGAGAACCAGGATCCGGAGATTACGTTCGCCGGCATTCGGGCCGGGCCGAACCGCTACGCGGACGCCTCGAACGGCGACCTGGAGCGGACGAGACACTACGAGGGGGTTACCGGCGAAGAGATCGACGAGGGCCTGACGGAACAGTCCGCCGACGACAGATATCTCACGGTAACCCAGACGGATCGCGAACGGGAAATCCGCGCGTTTCAGGAGTTGCGCTACACGGAAGCACAACTCGATTCGATCCCGTCCCAGTCCGGCGTTAACCGCGTGCAGACGAACGGCGAATTCGAGCTGTACCACGTTCGCGGAGAGGGCGAGTGATCGCTCGTTTCCGGCCGGACCGCAGGACTCGAACCGCGAACCGGTAACCCAGTCGGACGCCCGATACTCATGCGCGTAGAAAATAAGATTGCGCGAGATCGCCCGTGCGCGGAACAGCCGTCCCTCACTCCAGGTATCCGAGCCCCCGAAGCCGATCCTCGACGTCGTCTCTCTCCTCGGAGACGGAATCGTTCGCCTCGTCCGTCGTCCGCTCGACGTACCGTCGGGTTCTGACGGTGCCGATCGAATCCCGATCGAATATCTCCTCGAGGATTCGACCGTCGGCCGCTTCCGGAATCGGTCGTCCGGCCCCGTGAAGGACCGTCGGTGCGACGTCGACGACGGACGCGTCATCGACCCTGACGCCGGCGTCGACGGATGGTCCCCACGCGAGGAAAACCCCCTCGGGACGGTGACTCGCTGCTTTGTTTCCGGCCGGTTCGAACGGGTCGTCAGTCACGTTCGTCTTCTCCTCGTACTCCCCGCGTCCGACCGCGATCAGGTCGGGCGCGTCGGGATCGGTCTGGAACAAGTCGTCCCCGTCGCGAACGTCGAGCACGCGGTTGCCCGTGTCGGGATCGGTCACTTCGGACAGCGCGGTCGCGACCTCGTGTTTGACCGTCTCGACGTCGCTCGGTGGGACGATCCCGTGCTCGAATCGCTCAGTGTCGTTGATGTAGATCTGACTCGGATCGTGGGCGAACGCGACGGTGTCGTCGAAGTCGACGTCGTACAGCCAGTGGTCTCCCGGGATCTGTTCGGCGACTCTGTCGACGATCGTGTCCGGGAGGTGGGTGACGAGCGCGGTAGGCGTGATCCCGACGCGATCGAGCGAGTCGAGGACCGTCGCTTTCGTCACGCCGAGTCGCTTCAGGGAACGGCGCGCGCCGTCGTTGTCCTTGCGAGTGAGGAATCCCTCCGCCGAGAGCAGCGAGTTGAGGTTGACGAACGTCGAGATGGGACCGAACCCGTGATCGGAGACGACGTACAGCGTCGCGTCCGCCTCGGTCGCGTACGCCATCGCCTCCCCGATGATCTCGTCCAAGTGTCGGTAGTGCTCGAGGATGACGTCTTCGTCCCAGATGAGGTGCTGGAGCCGATCGGGGGCGGTGTAGACGAAGAAGAACAGTTCCCAGTCGCGCTCTTCGGCGAGTTTGTTCATCAGCGCCCGCCGCGCCGACACGAGGTTCTCCAGGTCGTCGACGAACCGATCCTCGTCGTCGGCGTACTCGCTCCAGTCGAGGGCGATTCGGTACTCCGGAATCTCGCGTTCGATCTCGTCGCTCAGCTCCGGCGGATGGGTGAACCCCTCGCCGATCTCGGGCGTGAACATTCCGGAGACCATCGCCCCGTCGATCTCGTCCGCCGGATACGTCATCGGGACGTTGCCGGCGACGGCGGGCGATACGATGTCCCAGAGTGCCGGCCGACGGCGATCGGTCCCGTCGTACCACCGATGGGTGTAATCTCCCTCTAGCGCGTGGAAGCCGTAGATGCCGTGTTTGTCGGGCCACGTTCCGGTCGCGATCGACGGCCAGGCGAGCGGTGTGGTCGGCGGGCTCGTGCTCGTGAGGGGTCCCGACGCCCCTTCCTCGAGCAGTTTCCCGACGTTCGGCAACTCCCCCGTTTCTCCCCACTTGCGAAGGAGATTCCACGGAACGCCGTCGATTCCCAGTACGAACGCTCTCTCTGCTGTATCTTCGGTCATGATATAAGAACGATCTCTCCGTTCGACTGTCCGGTGGTACTGCCGATCCGGCCATTGTTATTCGTCGCTTGCGCGATCGGGCCGCTTCGGAGAACGGAACCGCCCGCAGGCCGCGGAGCAAGTTGCTTTCGGGCACCCGACGGAGTGCGACGGAATCCGGGCGATCGGGCTGCGATTCCGATCAGCGTGAGGCGGGCCCGGATCTCTTGCCCTGTCGTCGCGACCGTTTGGGCCGGTGCCGTGGCGCTCGACGGTTCCAGATCGATTTCCGCGCGGGCGATTGCAGGACCCATCGACGCTCGCTGCGCACCGGCCGTGCGGGGCGGTAGTTTTCGAGTACACGTCGGTATTCGCGGCGAACAGTCGGTAGATAGATTATAACAATGGATGCTCCGTCTGCGAGTGATGAGTAGATGAATCGGTACGATTCAGGCGACGATACCACGACGGTAGCGACCGGTGAAGGCCAGTCCGAGACCGTCACGGCCACTGACGACGGCGGCGTCTCCCTCGCGTCTCGTAGTTCTGTTTCGCGCCCGGCGTCGTCGCCGGCCCGATGGTGTGACGGTCCGAGATATCGGCTACGTGAAACGACCGTCGACGCCGTCCGGGATGTCGATCGTCGCCCGGGGTATTGTCTCGCCCGGCCCGCTGGGATCCGTGACGTCCCCGGAGTGGTACGATGAGTTCGGCGGCCCGCTCGGACGCCAAAACGGTTATCGTCGGCTTCGACGGGATGGACTGGCGCTACGTGTCCCGCTTTTCGGACCGACTGGACGTCCTCCCGGAACTGCAGGAGCGCGGCGTCTCGGCCGATCTGACGTCGACGTTTCCACACTGGACCGGGAGCGCGTGGCCGTCGATGTACACCGGGGTCACGCCGGACCACCACGGCGTGTTCGACTTCTTCGACTACGAGGGCTGTTATCCGGATTCGGCCGCGGCGGTCACGAAAGCGGACGTCGAGGCGCCGGCGATCTGGGACTATCTCACCGATCGCTCGATCCCGTCGGTCGTGATGAATCTCCCGGTGACCCATCCCGCCGAACCGATCGAGGGCGCTCTCGTCCCCGGCTATCTCGCGCCGGAGGACGCACCCGGCTACCCCGAGGGAATCCGCGACGAGATCGCCGACGCGATCGGTGAACCGTACCGGATCTACTCCGAGTACGAGACGGCCGCCGATACCGACGTGAAAATCGACGGCTACGTCGATCTCGTCGACCACCGCGGCGCGGCCGCAGAGCACCTGCTCGCGTCGAGGGACTGGCAACTGGCGATCGTCCAGTTCCAGAAGACCGACGCCGTGTTTCACAATTCCAGCCGGACGGCGGACTTCGAGCGCGTGTACGCGGCCGCCGATCGGGCGCTCGGACGGGTTCTGGACGCGTGCGACGACGATACGAACGTTATCGTCTGTTCCGATCACGGCATGGGTCCGGTCGACGGCTACCAGATCCACGTCAACCAACTCCTCGAGGACTGGGGGTATCTCGAGTCCTGTCGCAATCCTACCGGTACCGGCGGCTTCAAACCCGTAGCTGAAGACGAGTCGACGGACGGTTCGGTCCCCGACGAGATGTTCGACCAGCTGCTCGCGTTCTCCTCGAAGGTCGGACTGTCGCCGTCGAGGGTTCACGGCGTTGCCGATCGCCTCGGTATCGCCGAACCCCTCGTCCGGGCCGCTCCGGACTGGGTCACCCACGGCGTCGAACGCGGCGTCGACTGGGAGACGTCGGCCGCCTACTGTCGGAGCCAGTCCGAACAGGGGATTCGCCTCAACGTCCGCGGCCGCGATCCGTCCGGCGTCGTCGATCCGGGCGAGTACGAGTCCGTCCGGACCGACCTCGTCGATCGGCTCTCGAACCTGCGGACGCCCGACGGGAAACCGGCGTTCGAACTCGTCAAACGGCGCGAGGAGGTCTACGACGGCCCTCGGACGACCGGGGCCTGCGACATCCTCTTCAGGACGACCGGGATGAATCACGTGATCTGGCCGAAACTACACGGGGTGCAGTTCCACCCGATTACGTCTTTCGACCACAAGCGAACCGGCGTCTTCGTCGCCGCCGGACCGGACGTCGACGCGGCCGCTGACGTCGATCGCCTCTCGCTGACCGACGTCGCACCGCTTGCGATGGCGCTTCTCGAGCAACCGGTTCCCGAGCGGATGACCGGGAACGTACCGTCGTCGCTCGTCACCGCTTCGTATTCGCGGGCCGCGTACGACACCGCCGTCGGGGACCGTGGCGTGTACGAACAGGATCAGGACGACGTACGAGAGCGACTGAGCGACCTCGGCTACCTCTGATGACAGACGAGACGGACGACCTCGCGAAAGTCCTCCTGAGTGCGGGCCTCGTGTTCGTCGGGGCCCTCCTGGAGAACTTCGCACGGCTGGCGGAGCGGGTCCTCATCGGCCGCTCGTTGTCGGCCGACGCGTACGGCGAGTTCAGCATCGCCCTGGCGATTCTGACCCTCTCGTCGACGTTCGCGATGGCCGGATTCAGCCAGGGAATACCGCGGTACATGGCCCGCTTCGACGACCGGGCCGACGAACGGGGCGCGTTGCTCACCGGTCTCGTCGTGACGCTGCCGATCGCGCTCACGCTCTGTGCCGTCCTCGTCCTCGCCGGAGACGTGATCGTCGCGACCCTGTTCGAGAGCATCGAGTCACAGTTGTTGCTCACGCTGTTCGTCGTCACGATTCCGCTCGTCATTACGTTTCAACTCGGAATCGCGGCGATTCGCGGGTACGAAAACACCTCGTACAAGATCCTGACGCAGAACGTCACCTATCCGGGCGTCCGTCTCCTGCTCCTCGGCATCTTCCTCTCTCTCGGCGTCGGCGTCCACGCGACCGGGTACAGTTACCTGATCGCCGCCGTCGTTACGACGCTCGTCACCTACGCCCTCCTGCGACGATTGGTCTCTCTCACGGGTCCGTCGCGGTTTCACGTTCGGGAGATGACGGCCTTTTCGGTGCCGCTGATCGTCTCGACGGTCGCCGCGACGCTCCTGACGAAGACCGATACGCTCATGCTGGGATACTTCCGGGCCTCGAGCGAGGTCGGAGTCTACAACGCCGCGTTTCCGCTGGCGAACTCGCTCGTCGTGATCCTCGGCACGTTCGGATACATGTATCTCCCCGTCGCCTCTCGTCTCGACGGCGACGGCGAGCGGGAGTCGATGAACCGGGTGTACCAGATGACGACCAAGTGGGTGTGCGTGTTGACGTTTCCGCTGTTCGTGACGTTCGTCGTGATGCCGTCCGACGTAATCGCACTCGTCTTCGGCCAGCAGTACGCACGCGGCGGCATCGCCCTCGCGATACTGTCGATCGGCTTTTTCACCAATGCCGCGGTCGGCCGAAACCGGGAGACGCTCTCGGCGCTGGGGTATACGAAATTCATCCTCATCACGAACGTTTCCGCACTGGGGATCAACGTCGTCGCCAACGTGGCGCTCATCCCTCGCTACGGATTCGTCGGAGCGGCGATCGCGTCGGCAGGTTCGTTCGTCGCGATGAATCTCTTCGTGTACCTGTTCCTGGCTCGGAAGTTCGATATCCGTCCGTACAACCGAACTTCGCTTCGACTGCTCGGATTACTCCCCGTGCTCGTCCTCCCGATGGGCTTCGTGCTCGACGGCCTCCTTCCGGCCACGCTCACCGGAGTCGGTCTCTTTCTCGTGAGTACGAGCCTGCTCACGCTCCTCGTCGCGGCGGGGTCCGGGGCTCTCGAACACGGTGACATCGTCATCGTCGAGTTCCTCGAGGACGCGCTCGGCACCGAAATTCCGTACGTCCGCGAACTGATTCCGGACCCCGAGTGACGGGTCACGACCAGTTGACCCCCGTTTGTTCCGCATTTCGCAAACGGTTCGCCGTTGCTCGATCAGTCAAGGCGGTTCCGGTATTTCGTTTCGTTCCCGACCTCTGTGATAACGACTGATAGCAACCCCTCTTATAAGCAAACAGGCAAACCTCGCCTTTCATCATAGTCACGTTCGTTGCCAACCTACTTGTGAACCCGCCTCACCCCCGCTCTGTGTGGTACTTTTCGACCACTTTCAGTTGTTTCTGATCTTCTGCCTTTAAAGACTGTACCTGTTAACAGCTGGTTAATTCCGGATAGGGGTTTTCCGACGGGCTGTATGACCGATAAGACCGGAGACGAGTTCGATTCAAATAGGAGGATCAGTCGCCGCTCGTATCTCACGGCCACTGCGGGAGCGATCGCCGCTACAGGCGTCGGAACGGCGAGCGCGTCGAACGACTTCGAGGTGATCGAAGTCGGTGCGGGCGAGACCTACGACGTTAGAATTGGCAATGGAGAGAGTCTAGAAAATGTCCTCATCGATATTACAGCTACCGGTGCGGGCTACCGAATTATCGCGAACGGCGACGACTGGTCGATCAGAAATCTCGGTGTCAGGGGGAAGTGGGATTACGAGCCAAACGGTTCACCGTTCGCGTGTCAGGTTCGGAGTGAGAACGCAACTGCGGTAATCGAAAACGTATATCTCGGCGACGGGACGACAGCATCGGGGACTCTCAAATGGCGTAATCCGACCGGCATCTTTGTTCACGCCAATCACGCCGGGACGTTAAAAATTCGAAATCTAAACGTGCAGGGATATATGGGCCGAGGTGTCTACGCGGCTGGTCCGGGTAACGGTGCCGAACATCCCGCACCCGGGGCCGGCGGAGAAGTTCATATCGAGGATTCGTACGCCAGTAATAACCGCTCGACCGGGTTTAGCCTGGGATCGGAGGGGAGTTACTGCAAGAATTGCGTAATGGTTGATAACGTCGTTCGGGACTACTGGGGCTACTACGAGCACACCGAACTCATCGATTGTGATGTCGGCGGCGCCCCGAACTCGATCAACGTCGGCAACGGAAGCTGGGACAAAGGACGCCGAGCCGAGATCACGGCGACCGATACTCGCTTTGCCGAAGCGGACGTCAAACTGGTCTCGGATACGAACCAACTGCACGGGGATTCGGTTGGTCGGCCGCGAGATCAGTACCCGGATGGTGTCCCGACGTCACCGGAAGAAGCAGCGTCGGGCAGCGGGTTCAGTTCGAGTGACAGTTCGTCCGACGTTGATGGGTCCTCCGGAGAAACCGACGAGAACGAACTCTCGAACGTCGTCGTCTTCGACGGCACCGGAACCAGCGACACGACGGATTACGAGTTCGTCGTTACCGAGGCGGTCGAACCGAGCACCGACGACGACGCAACGATCGACCCGGAAGCCGAAGTCGATGGCACGCACGCGAGCGGCGTGGTGGCCAACTATCTCGACGCCTGGCGGTTCAACGGCGAAATCGAACAGCTCAGCGTCGACGGCGACGCGACCGTTCGTGTGAACGGCGTCGAAGTCGATCCGGATGACTTCGACGACGTTGACGACGGCAGGACCGTACTCCCGAACGTCGTCGTCTTCGACGGCACCGGAACCAGCGACACGACGGATTACGAGTTCGTCGTCAATGAGGCGGTCGAACCGAGCCTCGACGACGACGCAACGATCGATCCGGAAGCCGAAGTCGATGGCACGCACGCGAGCGGCGTGGTGGCCAACTACCTCGACGCCTGGCGGTTCAGCAGCGAAATCGAACAGCTCAGCGTCGACGGCGACGCGACCGTTCGCGTGAACGGCGTCGAGGTCGATCCGGATGACTTCGACGACGTTCTCGAGAGCGCGTTCTGACCGTCAGTCTCGGCATTCTACCGTCAGCGAACGGTATCAGTCTCGTCCGGGGACCGCTGATCCGTCACACTGAATCAGCTCCGAACATTTCTGACGGAGTGGCCAGAGCGCCGTCTTGGTATTCAATTTTCAAGTCCGGAAACGTGTAGCGATTGACGGCTGTACTGTGGTCTATCCCCTGTTTGTCGAACTCATCGAATTCGTGTGTGGGGAAACTCTCTCGGCGCCCTGAACAGGGGGATCTGCGAGACCCTCGGCTACCAGAACGGCTGTGTAAATAGCGTTCAGTCCGTACGGTCGATAGGATTCGTGGTTATCGACGATCGCATCGATTTGCTCTTCCGATAACGGTGCGATGCTGGAGGATCTCGTGAGAACTGACCGTATCTCATTCGAGATGTCGGTGGTGGTACCGGGCTTATCCTTGAGAACGCTGACTGTGAGGTCGTACAATCGTCGGTGTTGGGTTAGGAAATCGTACACGAGTTTCTTTATTTTGTACTCGGTGGACGTGAGAGGTGCTCCGAAGTCGGCATACTCGAACTCGAGGAGTTCGGGGGCCAACTCGCGAAGGAATGCCGAATAGAGAGTGCGGTCGCGCTTTTGGCTGTCCGGGCAATTGATAGCGTACTCGAAAAACGGGAGTGAATAGAACGGCGTGACGCTCCACGCGTAGTACCGGTTGCGGTCCTCGCCGTGATGGAGCAGATTGAACCCGCGTTCTCGAAACTGGAAGTGAACGTATCGTTGGTCCAGATCCGATTCAGGATACGACAGTAGTTGTTCGTGGATCGACTCTAGAAGACGCCGTTCGTCTATATTTGCTACGTCGGCGGCTTCTGCTGGTGGAATATGACCGTTGGTCTCGATAAGCAGATCGATGAGACTTTCCATGGTCTCCGGGTGGCGAGGGGGAGTGAGATCGACGAGTAATTTATCCCCACCATCGCCCGTGACGTACGTGATGCGATCGTGGTCATCGCGTAACTGCTCGAAAAAGTCGATGATGAAGGACATTCCCACCCCATTCATCCCCTGTTTCATATCGAGCAATTCGGAGCGATTGGTTTCGGACTTTTCTGCGGTATATTTGCTCCACTCCACCCCGAGCGTAGCTGCAATAGATTCGGCGACGTCGAGCTCCGATTCGTATAGCCCTTTCGTATTATCGAACGTGGCTGTCGTAAATGGCACTTCCGCAGCGTGGTACCCTGCAGCGACTGCTCGAGAGTCGAGTCCGCCACTCAGAGACAGTACGGAGGTCGATCGAACCCGCTGTCTGTTCTTACAGGCGGATACAAACCGGTCGGCCAGGTTCTTTGCGTTCTCTTCAACGCTTCTATCGGCGTAGTCGTCGGTCGAGAAGTCGAACTGGTGCAGTCGTGTTAGTGAAATGTCGGATTCAGATACATGAAGCAGGGAGCCCGGGGGGATCGAATTCACATCGGCGAACGGTGTTCGAGTCCCGAGCGTGTGTTTGAAAAGCAGTTGCTGAGCGACTGCCAGTTGATCGATATCGAGGGGAGACCCGCACCGGCGTGCGAATTCACGGACGAACTTCAACTCACGCGAAATTATCGTTGTCTCTCCGATCGTCGTATAGTACGTCGGGAGGCGGGCGAGCACGTCGGTGAGCAGTGTAACTGTCTCATCGTGTTTCCAGTAAATCGTTACGAGGAAATCACCGTCCTGCTCGAGAAGCCAGTCCCTGAGATCGTCGTGGCGCCGTTCAGAGACGAGGGTTATCAGAGCATCGGGCGTAATCCGTGACTCGTACATCTGTCCCTCGACGAAAAGAACGGCTCTGTCGGTCTCGTAGCGATGTACTGGATACTCCCTGTACCCGGTCTTGGTAATTATCGTTCGGGACGAGGCGATTTCCCGATCGATCTCATAGTTGTCGAGAAAACGGATCGAATCGAAGAGACCCCGCATGTCGTTTATGTTGTCTCCATACGATCCGTGTAGTACGCTCAATCCGGGCATTAGTGGTTTTTCACTCGACCCGACTATTTCGTTATACAGAATGTACCGAAATCGGGTCTGTGGTTGCCGGGAATAACACAATATTTTTGCTATATTCGGTCTCGGATCATCGGTGTTTCCTCGGAAGGGGTACTCAACTTAGAAATCACGAGTCGTGTTTCTCACCCTGCTTCGACGACTCCGCGGAGAGCGGGGCCGAGATCGCGACCAGACGGTTCAGGAGATGGTGACCGCAGGACCGGTGGAGCGACCGGATCGGTGAAGCGCTGTAGACGATATTTGCTGTCGGGCGCCGATCGGTTCCCGTTCGATGCCGTCCGGAATTATGCGGCCCGACTGATCGACGGATTTCCAGCCCTTTCGGCCCTCTCGGAGGGGCAGGACTACGACACACGGCCTCACGGGTGAGAATCTCACTGATGAAATTTCCCCCACCATATAATCGGCGCACTCGTTAATGAGGTCTTAGTTCCGTTATGGGGGTTTTTCCTGACCCGTATGTTCGACAAACCAGACGCCGACCACGAATCGTCCCGACGACTGAGTCGCCGCTCGTATCTCACAGCGGCAGCCGGAGCGGCGGCGACGGTCGTCGCAGGCTCTGGAATCGCGTCGGCCGACGACGAGTACGAAACCGTCGAAGTCCCGGAGAACGGGACCTTCCAGCGAAAACTCAGTGACGGTGACGTCCTCGAGAACGTCCTGATCGACATCTCGGCGACGGGCGCGAGTTACGACATCGACGCGAAAGGCAGCGACTGGACTATCCGGAACGTCGGCGTCAAGGGAGCGTGGGACCACGAGCATCCGACGTCGCCGCTTCGAGTCGCCGCCGCCGCCGACTCCACGTGCCGAATCGAGAACGTCTACCTCGGCGACGGCGTGATTCCGGATCTCCCGGCGTCGTCCAATCCGACGGGCATCTACGCCTGGTGGGACCACGCGGGCACGATCGAGATCGATCGCGTGAACATTCAGGAACACCCCGACAACGGGATCTACGGTTCCGCGCCGGGCAACAGTAGCGATCATCCCAATCCGGGCGGCGGTGGCGAGTTGCACGTGACTAACTCGTACGTCCGCGCGGGGAAGACGGCCAGCATCCGCCTCGGGACGGACGGCTCCTACGCGGAGAACTGCGTCATGTGGGGCAACTCCCACCGCGGGTACTGGGGCTACTACAACGAAACCGAACTGATCGACTGCGACCTCGGCGGTTCGCCGACGGACATTCACGTGGGATCCGGTTCGTGGAGTGCCGGACGCGAAGCGACCGTCTCCGTCGAGGATTGCCGCTTCGAGGCGACGGAAACGGCCCAGAACACGAACGAGATCGTCGGTTCGTCCGTCGGCGAACCCGAAGACCGGAAACCCGACGGCGTCCCGACGACGGCGACTGAGGCGGCGTCCGGCGGCGACTGAACTCCTTCTGTACCGCACTCGGTCGCGATCGCCGATCGACCGCCGGTAATCGCGGATTTCCACCCGGTAGTGTTTCGTATCGACCGATACGTCTTCGATCGGATCGAACGACATATCGTGCGAACTGATCCCACAGAGACTCTGACTACGAGGTCATAAAGACTGTACCGGTTAACGGTGTTTTAATTCCGGATCGGGGGACTCGGCTGAGTTGCATGACCGACAAGCGCGATTCGGATCGACGGTTGAGTCGCCGTTCGTATCTCACGACAGCAGTCGCCAGTTCTGCTGCTCTTTTCGCTGCCGGAACCGGGATGGCTTCGGAAACTGAGGAGTACGACGTCGTCGAGGTTCCACCGGGTGGAACGTTCCAGCGGACACTACGGGACGGCGACGTTCTCGAGAACGTCCTGATCGACATCTCGGCGAAGGGTGCGAGTTACGACATCGACGCGAAAGGGAGTGACTGGACTATCAGGAACGTCGGCGTCAAAGGAGCGTGGGACCACGAGCATCCGACGTCGCCGCTCCGGGTCGCCGCCGACGCCGGCTCCACCTGCCGGATCGAGAACGTCTACCTCGGCGACGGCGTGATTCCGGATCTCCCGCCGTCGTCCAATCCGACGGGCATCTACGCCTGGTGGGACCACGCGGGCACGATCGAGATCGATCGCGTGAACATTCAGGAACACCCCGACAACGGGATCTACGGCTCCGCGCCGGGCAACAGTAGCGACCATCCTAACCCGGGTGGCGGCGGTCAGTTGCACGTGACCAACTCGTACGTCCGCGCGGGGAAGACGGCCGGCATCCGCCTCGGGACGGACGGCTCCTACGCGGAGAACTGCGTCGTCTGGAACAACGCGCACCGCGGCTACTGGGGGTACTACGGTAACACCGAGGTCATCGACTGCGACTTCGGCGGATGCAGAACGGATCTTCACGCCGGATCCCGTTCGTGGAACGCCGGACAGAAGGCGACCGTCTCCGTCGAGAACTCTCGCTTCGGTTCGACGAACAGGGCAACGAGTTCCAACGAAATCATCGGTTCGTCCAGCGGCGCCCCCGAACACCGGATCCCCGACGGCGTCCCGACGTCGGCGGCGGAAGCGGCGTCGGGAGGCGGATCCGTATCCACGTCGGAGGAAACGGATTCTACGTCGGTGGAGACGGATAACGAACTCGAAAATACGCTACTCGTCGACGGGAGCGCGAACGGCGACGTCACTCAGTACGAGTTCACCGTCTCCGGGGCTACCGAACAAGCGACGTACGAGGGCGCCTCGATCGACGACGAGGACACGATCGACGGTGGCCAGGTTACCGGTGCCGTCGCCGACTGGCGGGACGCGTTCCGGTTCAGCGGTGACCTCGAGGAACTGACCGTCGACGGACCGGGTCGAGTCATCGTCAACGACGAACCGGTCGATCCAGCGGAGTACGGCGACGCTCAGGGATCGGACGATCAGGACCTGCCCCCGCACGCGCTGGTGATCGACGGGACCGAAACCGACGGGACGACGTCCTACTCGTTTACCGTCGACGGCGAGGTCATCGCCTCGAGTTATCGTGATGCCTCGATCGATTCCGGCGACGTGATCGACGACCGAACCGTCGACGGGTCCGTCGCCGACTGGATCGACGCCTACTGGTTCGACGGCGACATCGTCGACTTCAGTCTCTCCGGTGACGCGAGCGTCGACGTGGAGTACAACGTCCGTCAGTAATACCCTCGTACGTCGCTCTCGAACCTCGATCGCTGTCCACCCCTCGAGCGTTTCGGTCGGTCTCTTCCGTTTCCGTTCGTCTCGCGGTCGCTATCGTTCCCGTACTGTCCTTCGGTCCTGGTTTCGTTCGTTTCCGAATCACGCAACTGACGATGAACGACTCGGCACGTCTACCCGACGAGAACGGCGTGCGCCTACTGTCCAGTAGGGTTACTGCACGTTCGTCGCGTTTGGTAGTAGACGGATAATTACTATTGCTGCATTTCACAGACTAATCGGACATATCCGGAAGAATGATCGAACGTTCACCCAACATATTCGTCCTGACGATCGATTCGCTCCGGGGGGATGTATACGACGAGCTCATGCGGGAGGTCACCGCCAGTATCCAGGGAGTCGAATTCACGAACGCGTTCGCGTCCGCGAGCAACACCGGAAGTTCGATGCCGGCGCTGGCTGCCGGGGTGTTCTGCGACCGCGTCGCGAACGGCTCTCCCAATCTCAAACTCGGCGTATCGAGGGACGACGACGACGTCGTCACGATGGCGGAGGCGTTCGCCGATTCGGGATACGACTGTTCGCTCTGGAGTGACAACGTCATCTTCGGATCGGAACGGAATTACGACCGCGGGTTCGCCGACGGTCGGACCGGGACCCCGAGCTGGAAAAAGCGCGCGCAGAAACTCGTTCAACGGACCGGTTCCGATCGGTTCTTCAACGCGTGCCGGTGGGCGTACTTCAACGTCGTCGGTCGTCTCGAGGAACGGATCACCGCTGAGAGCAATTATTACGTCTCCGCCGACACGCACCACCGGGCGGTTCTCGACTCCCTCGAGGGAACGTCCGGCGGGCAGATGCACTGGATCCACTACATGGACGTCCACCATCCGTTCGAACCGCCAGCCGACTATCTCGCGTCCCGATCGCTGAACACCGATCGCAGTCCGTCCGAACTCGGCGAACTCTCGTCCCGGGCGATCATTCAGAATCGCGGCGAGGGAGTGACCGACGACGACATCGAGGATATCGTGCAGGCCTATCGTGCCGCCTGCGAATACTTGCGAGACCGACTCGTCGACTTCGTCGAGAATCTCATCGACCGCGATCACTACGTTCCGGGTCACGACGTGATCGTTCTCACTGCGGACCACGGGGAAGGGTTCGACCGCGAACGCCACGGAATGCTCGGTCACACGCCGACACCATCGTTTTGGGACGATCTCGTCCACGTTCCGCTCGTCGTCAGCCATCCGGACTGGGATCCGGGGACGATCGATTGTCAGGTCAGTCTGATCGATCTCATGCCGACGATTCTCCACGCCGTGGACGTCCCAGTTCCGCCTTCGGTCGATGGAACGGCTGCCGCCCAGCCGACCGAGCTGTGTCGGGAGCACGTCTTTTTCACGGCGACCGGCCCGTACAGAACCTATCACGGCGTTCGGAGCGACTCCGGCCGGAAACTCTTCTCCGACCGAATCAGTGATTCCGAGTCCGTCGAACTGACCGGTTCCGACGATCGCGGCGATCAGGATCACGAACGCGTGGTGCTCACTTCGGTGGACGATGCCACCGAGTCGATCGAGTTCGAATGCCGACTCGATGCGAACGCGCGTCCGTCCGAAACGGGTGCCCGGGAGCAGTGGCGGGACCTGCGGCGACGACTCCGCGAACACCGGGGCCAGATCGCGACGAGGCGATTCGACGAAATGTTGAGCGAGGAAACGGTGGCCCAACTCGAGCAACTGGGCTACGTCGATAACATTCGTTGAGAGTCGCCGAGAGCGGTGTGTTCTCCCGTTGTGGGCCGCCAGTTGGAGTCCGTCGGCCGACGCCCGGATGGCTCGACGAGACGCGAGTCGGAGATCACCGCGTTCGATGCAGAATTCGGGCGGAGAGTCGATCGAGGACGAGAAACGACGGACGTGAAACCGACTCTTCGGTCCGAGATCGCCATCGGAAACCGGCGCAGGACCGAGCCACGGACGCGTACGCATTCGCCCCTCGATACGCGGCCGTGCCGCGACATACCGACCGGACGGCTGCTGTCGCTACCCTTTGGTGAGCGAGCCTGACAACTTCTGGTAGGTCGACTTCGCCAGTTGCATCTCGAGCCCGGCCGATTCGACCACGTAGTACGGGCGAAGTTCGCCGTTGAACTTGCCCTTGTACTCACAGAGCCGTTCCGTGTTCGCGCCGACGAGGTCGTACCCTTCGATCGAGTCGAACTGTGGATCGGTCACGAGATCCTCGAGGATCGTCCGATGCAACATGGTGTTCACGCTCACGTTCTCGTAGGACGCGACGACGCCCCCCTGCCAGTAGTAGGCGAGATCGTTCGAGAACAGGGTGACGATACCGCTCTGGTACTCCCCGTCCAGGTTCCGCGCGACGTAGACGCGCCAACGATCGTCGTCCAACGAGGACAGGAGATCACGGAGGAACGCGCGGGACATCGGTGCGATGTCGCCGTGCTTTTCGAACTGGTCCACGACGTCGTCGTAGATTCGCAGAGCGGAGTCGATCCCTTCGGTTTCGATCGAGAGGTCCACGTCGTCCAGGCGACGCATTTCGTTCCGGAGACTCTTGCTGAACCCTGCCATGGCCTCCTCGATGTCGGTGGCGTCGGCCACGTCGACGACGTACGTGAACTCGGGTTCCATCGCGAGGTCGTTCCAGCCGTAGGGCCGCGGATCGGCGTAGTCGAGCGGACAGGTCATCCGGAAGAGCGTCGTCCGATCGTCGAGGCCGAGTGCGTCGATCACCCCGTTAGCCAGTTCGCTGTTGATTTGCTCCCACTTGCGTTGCTTCGGGCTGTGGGGGTCGATGATCGGACCGAGTCGGGGGACCCCCTGGGAAACGGGCGGTGAGAACACCGCTCGGCCGATCGATCGATCGGCAACGAACAGTGGAACCATCCCGACGATGTGGTCCCCTTTGTACGCCGCATAACAGTGCAGTTCCGCGTTAGAATAGTCGTCGAGGACGGATAGTGCGTCCGGGTCGTGAAATATCTCGAACCCGTTCGCCGGAAGCGCATCACTCCATTCCTCGAGACCGATTCGTTCGATGTCCATACTACTCTCCGGTGGGGTAGCGACGAGTCTTGTTATTCACACTGTACGGTTTCGATGATACTCATTGGCGACGATTAACGGTCCGTAGGCGGGCCGCTCGGTTCGCGACGGGTTCGATCCGCAGCGGAAGCGATCGATTCGCCCTGGTCCCCGTTCACGACGATACCAGCTTTCCGTTCGTGATCGATCTCGTCCACGTCCTGCGAGGGTTCATACGGATCGTTGTAACGTTTTCCTGGTGATCGCCCAGCCGGGGCGGCGATCACCGGTAACGAATCACAACAGACCGTATCGGCCGATGCACGGCCACCGTTCGAACGGCATTATCGACCAGTTCCTTCGGTTTGGCCGTTCGACGGGAACGATCGGCGGCCCGTCGGTTCGTTCCGATGATCGGTGGTCGTCGATCGGTACTGATCCGATCGGGACCAGCCGTCGGCGGGGAGTATCCCCCTGCTACTGTCCCGGACGAGTCGCCCGGATTTTCGGTGCCGTCGGATACGGGAGGTATGAAGTAGATAACAAACCCCGTCGATTGCCTCATCGTCCGATCAGGAGACGGTGGCCTTCAGCATGAAATATTTGTTTTTCACGAACACGCCTGCACACGTTCACCTGTACAAACACGCCGTCCGGGCGCTTCGCGAGGAGGGCCACGAAACCCTCATTCTCGCTCGTGACTACACCTGCACGATCGACCTCCTCGAGTGGTACGATCTGCCGTACGAGGTGTACGGCTACTGCGATACCTCGAAGGGGTCGCTGTTGAGTCGCCTGCCGGCCCACTACGTCCGGGCGTTCCGGTTGGCGCGACGGTTCGATCCGGACCTGATCTTCGGGATGGGGAGTTACGCGGCCCACACCGGTGCGGTTGCCAGGGCGCCGACGGTCCTGCTGATCGACTCCGAGCCAGCGTCGCTGGACCACACGGTCTCGACGCCGTTCGCTCGTGCGATCCTCACGCCGAACACGTTCAGGAAGGAACTCGGGGACGACCACTACGTGTTCCCCGGGTTCAAGGAGTGTGCGTACCTCCATCCGGAGATTTACACGCCCAATCCGTCGATCCGGGACCAGCTCGGCCTCGGGTCCGACGAACCGTACGCGATCGTCCGCCTCAACGCGTTCGGTTCGCAACACGACGTCGGCAAGCGGGGGATAACGGGTGAGCAACGCTACCACCTCATCGAACGGTTGAGCGACGAGGCGACGGTTCTCGTCTCCGACGAGGGTGCCGAGACCGATCTCGAAGGGCTGCCTGCGCGCCCGTTCGACCTCCACCCCGCCCTGATGCACGACGCGCTCGCCGAGGCGGAGTTGTTGGTCGCCGACACGCAGACGATGGTGACCGAGGCAGCGCTGCTCGGGACGCCGGCGATCCGGTCCAACTCGTTCGTCGGCGATTCGGACATGGGGAATTTCGTCGAACTCGAGGAGCAGGGCCTGATCCACAACGTCGCCGCCTTCGACGACGTGTTAGAACTCTCGGTGTCGCTGCTCCAGGACGATCGGACCGACGCGGAGTGGCAGCGTCGGCGGAACGATTACCTCTCGGATAAAGCGAACCTGACGGACCTGATCGTCGACGTCGCGTCCGTTCGGGGCCACGTCGACGAACTCGAGTCGCTCTCCCGGTTCGAGCGCGCGTCGGGCAGGACGCCCACAGCGACCGTTGGCGTCAATGGGGACTGATCACTGACCCGGTCGGACGTCTCGCGGTCTCCGTACGACGGGGACAAGAGCCGATCGATACCGACTGCGCTGCCCGTAGCGACCGATCGGATTCCGATGGTCGATCGGTTCGTAACTCAGCCCTGCCACTACGACCGTCGTTCAGTCGGGTGAGGACTCGGTGGCCTCGAGAGAATCGTCCGGCTGATCGGGGTTCGACGGCCGAGAGTCGTCGGTCGACCGATGATCGAGGATCGTACAGAGCCGTCGCGGCGTCCCGACCCACGCGCCGCGATCGAGCGCCGTTTCGACGAGCCAGCGGTAGAGCGTCCGGTAGCCGGGGAACTCCCGGTCGTTGAAATACCGGGGGTGCCAGAGCGCCGTCATCACGGCGTCGTTGGCCGCGGCTTCGGCGAGCAACTCGTCGCACCTGTCGCGGGCGGCGTCGAAGTTGGTGCTGGGATCCGGGAGGGCCTGTTCCATGATCGTCAGCGGAAACACCCGGAACTCGTCGCCGAACGGACGGATCGGCCGGTAGCCTGCAGTGAACCCGCACGTCGTCCCCGATCCGAGGCTGGCGTCGTAGCGGAGGCCGATCGATCGATAGTGCCGCCACGTCTCCGGGACGGACAGCCTGAGATGGTGCTGTCGCCCGCCCGCGACCGGTCCGTCGAGCACCGACTCGAGGACCGCCTTTTCCTCGCGTAACCGGTCCGGATCGGTCGCCGTGTGGTAGGACCCGTGGAGGCCGACTTCCCAGCCGCCGTCCGCGAGATCCCGGATCACGTCGACCATCTCGGGCGCGGTCACGTCGTACCGACCGAGGTGTTCGATCCAGTTCGACGCCGAGAACCAGTCGCGCGCCGGCCGATCGGCGAGCAGGTGCTGTTCGTTCAGGAAGTAGAACGCAGAGCGGACGCCGAGGTCCTCCTCCAGCGCCATGAGTTCCTCGAACTGCCAGTAGGGATTCGACGAGGAGAGGGCCGTTCGGAGGTGATAGCCCGGTCGACCCTGGGCGGCCCGGTAGAACGATCGGAACCCCTTGTACGGCCGGTCGACGTCGTGGGTCAGACAGAGGGCAAAGGACGCGTCGCCGGGGACCGGATCGTCGTCCCGTGATGCGTCGGCGACCCACTCCGGCGTCGCCGAGTGCGCCGTCCCACGGGTCTCGTCGCTCATTGAACCACCGCCCCCGTCGGGACGTTCTCCACCGATCGGTCCGATGGGTGCGTAAACCGTCTGCTGATCGAGTGCGCGGTAACCATGGATCGGTCGAACTCGTCAGTTCGATGAACTGGAAGTAGCTTAGTAAATAGTCGCATTACGAGGATCTTACGCCTGATACTCGGGGATCGCACCGGGCCGATCGGCGGCGTTTCGCACCGTTCGATCGCCCCCTGCGTTCCGGATGCACGGTTACGAAAGACTTATTTTCAGTTCTGGAATACTGTCCGGTATCACTGTCTGATGGGCCTCTCTAACTTGCTGTCCACGCTGCTCCCCGCGTCGGACTCCGAACCGGAGCCGGAAACGCCGGCGTCGGCAGCCACTGCCGAAGATGCGACCTCCACGGACGTCGTCCACGAGTGTCGAACCTGCGGCACCAACGTATCGGCCGACACGGTTCGCTGTCCGGCCTGTGATGGCGAGGACATCGTGACCTACTCGATCGACTGAGTCGCTCGCCGGGCGTGACTGTCGGTCCGGTCGTCCGGCGGTACTTCGAGCGGTTCGTTCTCCTCGGCGTCGAGCCAGATCGCGATCCCGAGCGAGACGATGCCGAGCAAGACGGCGACGAACGACGCCAGGGCGGCGGTGAACCCGTCGCCGTCGCCGGCCGCTCGCCGGATCGAAGCGGCGAGTCCAGCCCCGCCACCGACCAGACCGGTCGTTCCGGCACCGTAGAAGACGACCGCGGGGTGGAACTCCTGAACGACGTACCGCGTCTTCAGCCGCCAGAGAAAGCTGCGGAGCAACAACAGGGAGACGAACCTGACGAACGGCAGGTACCGGATACTGCTCTCCTCGTCGCCGTAGACGGCCGCCATCGGCACGTCCGCGACGCGACAGCCGTGGACGTTGAGGTGCGTCAGCAGGTGATTGAGGAACCCGTACCGATCGGTGATCGCGTCGAGGTCGAGTTCCTCGATCGTCTCCCGGGAGATGGCGGTGTAGCCGTTCTGCGGATCGCCGATCGACCAGTAGCCCGAGGCGAACTTCGAGAGGCCGGTCAGCATGGCGTTGCCGACGAATCGGAACGTCGACATCCCCTCCCGATCGTCGGGGGAGCGCAGCCGGTTCCCCTTCGCGTAGTCGGCGTCGCCGGTCGCGACGGGATCGACGATCAGGTCTAAAATCTCGGGATCCATCTGGCCGTCGCCGTCCATCACGGCGACCACGTCGATCCCGTCTCCAGCGGCGCGTTCGTAGCCCGTCTTCACGGCACCGCCGGGCCCCCGGTTCTCCTCGTGGCGGATCGGGATGACCCGTCGGCTCTCGCCGCCGTCGGCGATCGTCTTCGCGGATTCGGTCCGCTCGTTGATCCGGGCGGCGACCCGCTGAATCACGTTCCAGGTGTCGTCCGGCGACGCGTCGTCGACTACGTAGATCCGATCGACGAACGCGGGGATGGTCTCGATCACCCGGCCGACGAACGCCTCCTCCTCGTAGGCGGTCACGACGACGCCGATCGAGTTGCCCTTATACATCCTCGCCCCCGTCGGTCTCGGTGCGACCGGGTTCGGTGGACAGGTTATCCGACGTCGGGCCGGTAGAGAGGTCTTCCCGACCGAACTCGCGCGGCGGGCGGCCGTCGCGAGACCCGGCGAGCGTGTACGTCCGGTGACCGGTGCCCGCAAGGTCGAGCGCGTCGCGGCCGTCGACGACCACCATCGGATCGAGGTCGGCCCACGGGATCCGATCGAACGCCTCGTGAGGGGTCACGACGACGGCGGCATCGAGGTCTGCGTCGGCGAGATCGTCGATCGCGAGCGGGCGGGCGCCGTAGGCCGCCGGATCGACGAGCGGGTCGACGCCGGCGACGGCCGCGCCGCGCTCGTCCAGTTCGTCCACGACGTCGAGCGCCGGTGAGGCGCGAGTCTCCTCGACGCCGGGACGGTAGGTCAGCCCGAGCACGGCTACAGAGGCGTCCGCGAGGTCGGTCCCGACGACCGCGAGTTCCCGCTCGAGGCGATCGACCACCACGGACGGCATGCCGTCGTTGACGTCGCGAGCGGTTCGCGTCAGCGCCATCGGTTCGTCCAGTTCGGAAAGCAGGAAGTGGGGGTAGTAGGGGATACAGTGGCCGCCGACGCCGGGGCCGGGATCGTGCAGCTGGCACATCGGCAGGTCGTTCGCGGTGTCGATCGCCTCCCGGACCGAGACGTCGAGTTCGTCGGCCAGCCGACCCAGTTCGTTCGCGAGGGCGATGTTGACGTCGCGGTAGACGCCCTCGAATACCTTCACAGCCTCCGCGGTGGTCGCGTCCGAAACCGGGTGGATTACGTTGCTCGAGAGTTCGTCGTAGACGATCGCGGCCGCGCGAGTGCTCGCGTCGTCGACGCCGCCGACCACCTTGGGGTACTGGCCGCGGATGTCCCGCAGTGCGGTTCCCGAGGAGGTCCGTTCCGGGCAGAACGCGAGGCCGAACTCGCCCGGTTCGAGTCCGCTTTCCGCCGCGAGATGCGGCAGGAGAACGTCCCGGCAGGTCCCCGGCGGGAGGGTCGATTCGGCGACGACCAGATCTCCGGGTTCCAGGCCGCCCGCGATGTCGTCCGCGACGGATTCGACCGTGGTGAGGTTCGGCCGATCGTCTTCGTCCAGTAGCGTCGGAACGATGACGACGTGTATCCGCGCGTTCGCGGCGGCCGCCGGCCCGTCGGTCGTCGCGTCGAGTCGATCCGCACTGACCTGGTCCGCGACGAGGTCGTCGAGACCGGGTTCGCCGACGACGTGACTCTCGCCCGCAGTGACGGTCTCGACGACGTCCGGATCGACGTCGACGCCGGTCACGTTCCCCGTCGTTTCGGCGTAGACCGCGGCCAGCGGCAGCCCCATCTTGCCGAGTCCGTAGACGGCAACCGGGATCTCGCCCCCGGTCAGGGCCGCCCGCAGTCGGTCTTCCGACCGTTCGGAGTCGTAGAGTCCGATCGCGTCGCGATCGGTCGTCCGCTCCCGGTCCGTCACGCTTCCACCTCTCGTTCCCGTGCGGTGCCGTCGTCCGCGATGAGCGAGTCGATCCGCTGGATCGTCTCGAGCGCGGCGATGCCGTCTTCGGGGGTGACTTCGGGTGCCGAACCGGTCCGGACGGCGTCGACGAACGCCTCGAGTTCGTGACGCAGCGGTTCGCCGTTCGAGACTCGCGGCCGTTCGACGACGCTCTCGTGTCGGTACCGATTCTGCCCGTCGTCCGTGAGGTACTCGGGATACGAGTCCCGATGGATCAGGACGGACTGTTCCAGGTAGTCGACCTCTACGAGGCACTCGCGGGCGGTCACCGTCAGTTTCCGGACCTTCTTCTGCGTCAGGCGACTCGCCGTCAGCGACGCGATCACGTCGTCGTACTGCATGGTTGCCGTCGCGTACTGGCCGTTCTCGGTTCCCGTCGCGGTCATCGCGTTCGGCTGTTCGTCGAGGATCGACCCGACGACGTCGACGTCGTGGACCATCAGGTCGAAGACGACGTTCCCGCGAGCCGTCCGATCGACCGGCGGTCCGAGCCGCTCGGCTTCGACGGCGATGACGTCGAGGTCGTCGATCAACTCGGTCAGCGTCTGGACGGCGGGGTTGAACCGCTCGATATGGCCCACCTGCAGCACCAGACCCTCCTCGCGGGCCTGCGCCGCGAGCGCACGCCCGTCCGCGACCGTCTCGGCGATCGGTTTCTCCACGAGGACGTGGGTCCCGGATTCGAGACAGGTCGAGACGACGTCGTCGTGGACGTGTGTCGGTACGGCGACGGTCACGAGGTCACAGTGATCGAGCAGCGCCTCGGTGGTGACGGCCGTGGCTCCGAACTCGCCCGCAACTCGGCGGGCGACGGTTCGGTCCCGATCGCAGACACCGACGAGGTCGACGTTCGGGAGTTCGCTGTACACGCGTGCGTGGTTCTCGCCCATCGAGCCGACGCCGATGACGCCGGCCCGGAATCGATTGTCGTCGGTCATGAACTGGTGTAGTGATCCCGCACTGCTTCGACCACGGTCCGGCGGTCACGCTCGGAGAGACCGGGGTGAACGGGCAGGGAGAGCACGGCGTCGGCCGCCCGCTCCGCTCGCGGCAGTCGCGTCGCGGCCGTGCTCACCGACTCGTAGGCGGACTGGCGGTGGATCGGCGTCTCGTAGTAGACGGCGCTGTCGACGCCGTGGGCGTCGAGCGTGGCCGCCAGCGCCGATCGATCGTCCGTCCGGACCGTGTACTGGTGGTAGACGTGGCGATGCCCCCGCGGCTCCGTCGGCGTCTCGATCGGCAGGTCGGCTAGTTCCTCGTCGTAGACCGCCGCGTTCTCCCTGCGGGCGTCGTTGAACGACGGCAGGCGTTCGAGCTGGGCGCGTCCGATGGCCGCCGCGACGCTCGTCAGGCGGTGGTTGTGACCGAGTTCGACGTGGTCGTAGCCGCCGGTCCCGGTTTCGCCGCGACCGTGGTTGACGTAGCGGGCGACCCTGTCGGCGACGTCCGCCCGGGTCGTTGTGACCATACCGCCCTCTCCGGTCGTCATGTTCTTCGTCGGGTAGAACGAGAAGCAGGCGGCGTCGCCGAACTGGCCGACTCGCTTGCCCCGGATCGTCGCGCCGTGGGCCTGGCAGGCGTCTTCGACGACGAACAGGTCGTGCCCGTCGGCGATATCGAGCAGCGCCGCCATGTCCGCGGCCAGCCCGTAGAGGTGGACGGGCAACAGGCCGACGACGTCGTCTCGTTCCCCGACGATCCGCTCGACGTCGTCGGGATCGATCGTGTAGGTCTCCGGGTCGATGTCGGCGAAGACCGGCGTCCCACCCGCGAGCCTGATGGCGTTGGCGCTCGCCACGAACGAGAACGGAGAAGTGACGACCGCGTCGCCCTCCTCGAGGCCGAGTGCCTCGAGCGCGGCGTGCAGGGCCGTCGTCCCGTTCGAGGTCGCGACGCCACGGTCGGCCCCACAGAAGGCGGCGAATTCCTTCTCGAAGGCTCTCACTTCCGGCCCGTCGGCGAGCGTGCCGTCCTCGAGAAGCGACTGGACCCGATCGACGGCGTCCCTGCTGAGGGCGGGATCGGCGATCGACACCCTGCCCTCACCGTCGGCCGATCCGAGCGAGTCAGCGCCACTCCCGGCGTCGCTGGGTTCCGTTCCGGCGTCGATGCCCGTCTCGACGTCGGTATCGGTGTCTGTGTCCGTCATGCGAGCTGGTTCGGTCCCTCCAGGGGCTCGGGAAGCGATCGTTCG
The DNA here is from genome assembly GCF_059736495.1 of Halosolutus sp. YCN4. Lineage (NCBI taxonomy): Archaea > Methanobacteriati > Methanobacteriota > Halobacteria > Halobacteriales > Natrialbaceae > Halosolutus > Halosolutus sp. YCN4. Next base: position 771,733 of record NZ_JCASSM010000001.1, read on the forward strand.
GTGGCCGGCGCTCCGACGGCGAGCGTGTCGGGCGGCACGTCTTCGGTGACCACCGCTCCCGCAGCGACGAACGCGTTCGCCCCGACCGTGACGCCCGGGAGAACCGTCGCGTTCGCACCGATCGACGCGCCCTCCTCGATCGTCGGGCCCTCGAGACCGTCGTCCGTCCGGATCGGGTAGTCGTCGTTGGTCATGACCGCACCCGGACCGACGAAGACGTTGTCCGCGATCGATGTCTGGGTCGGGACGTAGACGTTCGTCTGCAGGCTCACGTGGGAGCCGATCGTCGTCTGGCCGTCGATGACGGTCTTGGTCCCGACGAGCACGTCGTCGCCCGCGGTCGTCCCCTCGCGGATCAGCACGTCGTGACCGGTCCTGAAGTCGTCGCCGATCGTCACGTCGCCGTAGACGATCGATCCGGCCCTGATCGTCGCCCCGTCGCCGACCCGCGTCGGGTCGTCGAACTCACCGTAGCCGACGGTGGCGCCGTCGTCGACGGTGCAGTTCGTTCCGCTGACGAACTCAGCCACGGCGATACACCCCGGTTACGGTCGGCCGTACCGACCCGCTCGTCGTTCGTTCGTCGATGAGATCCGTGCCGTTGATATGGTACATGGAGTATCGATACCCGCGTGGGCAATCGTCCTGACACAGCCGGTAACGAGGCTTTGTTATCCCCGTCTTGAGTGGTTCGTAGTCACGAACTACAGCGGGAACGAAACCGGGATCGGGAGACCGTCGTCCTGGAACCAATGGAACACGAATTCTGCGTCTCAGGTCGTTCTCGATGCTGGAAACGTTGGCTTAGCCGTCAGTCACGAGGCCCAACTGGTACAATTCCCTTTCTCGAGGGTAGCTGAGCGATAGTAAAGGGTCTCAGTGTGTCACACTGTCGTGTGCGGTATCCGAACACACCCGAGGCCGGGACCGCGAGCGCATCCCATGACTGACAGTGAACTCACCCAAGCTGAACTGTTCGACGTGTTCAGCAACGCCCGGAGACGACGGACGGTCCAGTACCTGAAACGAAACGGTGGCACGTGTGACCTCGCGCCCCTCGTCGAGCAGGTCGCCGCCTGGGAGAACGAGACGTCCACCGAAGACGTAACCCGGACGCAACGTCGCCGTGTCTACATCTCGCTCTACCAGACGCATCTGCCCATGCTCGAGGATCACGGCATCGTCGACTGGAACCCCGACGATCACACCATCGAGCTCCTGCCCAGCGCGGAGCTGTTCGAACCCTACCTCGACCGACGCCTCGAGGACCAGCGATCGTGGCACCGGATCTACGCGTCGGTGACGTCCCTCGGCGTCGTCGGACTCGCGATTTCGTGGTTCTCGATCGGCCCGCTGTCGACCGCGATCGCGCCTGCCGTCGCCCTGGTAGTATGTGTCATGGTTCTCTTTATCGCGCTCGCACAGCACGTCGCCCGCCGGCCCGATATCGGCCGCTCTCTCGGGAGCGCTGGCCGGTAACGAACCCGTTTTCAGTCACCGTTCGGGTCCGTCGACGGCTCGATCGACCGGCCGTCGACTCGCTGTTCTGCCGTCCGCGGTCGATCGTCGGTCCTCGCCGCGTCCGGCGTCGATACTGCGTCACGTGTCGCCGAACCCGTCGACGACCTGCCGTCAGTTGCGTTCGCCCGGGAGTGCGATCGGCGGCCCTACCCCGTCGTGACCGTCACCCAGAAGTAGGTGTCTTCCAGCGCGTTCTCGTTGGTCGGCTCGGCCGGCGGTTCCTCGTCGTACAGGAGGACGCTGATCCGAACCGTCTCGCCGGGTGCTGCGGTCGGCGTAATCCCCTGTTCGCCGGTTCCGGTGTTCCCATCCGACACGGTGGCGTCGATCTCGCGTAGCCGTTCTCGCTCGACGACCTCGCCGTCTTCGACGGTCTGTTGCTGGACGACGACCGTGTAGTCCTCGTGGTCACCCTCCTGGTTCTCGATCGCGATCGTGACCGGGATCGTCTCACCGGGAGCGATCTCGTCGGGTAGTTCGCCGGCGACCAGGTCACCCTCCTCGTTCTCCGTGTACAGTGCCAGTTCGGTAAAGCCGCCCGCCGAGGCTGGCGCGAGCAGAGCGAGCACCAGTGCCCCGCCGGCGACGCCGATCGCAACGACCAGCACCACCGAAGACAGTCTGATCGTACCGCTCCCCGTCCCCCGGAGTCGTCCGAGTGCGGCCAGCGGCGACACGGTGAACCGCTTCGACTGTGGCGTCCGAAGCCGGCGAACGACGCCCAGTTGTGCCAGTCCAACCGTCACGACGACGAGGCCGACCGTCGACGACGCCGTATCGAATCCCCGGTCGGTCAGGGGGAGCGCGAACGCCAGCAGCGCCACGATGGCCAGCGAGAGCGGAATCGCCAGTCCGACCCGTTCGATCGCGTCGATACCGCGGGGTCGCTGTTCGCGTCGTCCCGTCGCCACGGCCTGGCCGTCACGTGCGGCGGCCGGGAACAACAGCGAGACGAGGGCGTATCCCGGAAGGAACAGCACGAGCGGGATCGTCACTGCCAGCCGTAGTGTACTCCCGTCCGGGAGATTCGATATCACGACGAAGGCCAGGAGCGCCGCGGCGGACACGATCGCGAGATCGATCGGGTACTGTCGGACGCGTTCGAACCGCGTCCAGGTGTTCGTTCGATGACTCATCGATGCGTCACCACGTCACCCAGTTGTCGTCGGCTGCAGACGATACGTCGTCCATATCCGACTCGTAGTTCGTTTCCGATCGCTTTGTTATGTCACTCGTACGTGCCGACGACGATTCGTTTCCGAGAAAGCTATGCCGATACGGCGACACCGGTTCGCCGACGCGATTCGGCCGGGGAAAACCGGGTCGAGTCAGGCTGAGCCAGGGCGACGGCGGCCCGAGAAGGTAGCGGCACCGCTGATACTGGGGTCGATCGACACGGCCTGATCACTAGAAGTCGACGTACTGTTCTTCCCACTCCCGTCGCTCCTCGATCTGCTGGCGACCGGCGTCGGTGATCGCGTAGTAGTTCGTCCGTCGATCCAGTTGTCCTTTCTCGACCAGTTCCTTGTTGACGAGGGTGTCGAGATTGGGATACAGACGGCCGTGATTGATTTCGGAGCTGTAGTAGGTCTCGACTTCGTCTTTGACGGTCTGGCCCGACGGTCGGTCGGCACCCGCGATCACGTACAGGAGGTCTCGCTGGAAGCCGGTCAGATCGTGCATTGCTCAATCACACTGACCGTTCCACTGAGTAGATATTTGTTATCCGTATCATACAGCCGTATTAGTGCTTCTTTCAGAATTCGATCTCCGGACGAAACTGTCCGTTCCGGCGACAGTTCTCCGTCTCGAACGTTCACTGCGATTGGTCGGTCTGGTTAGCTTTCGGTGCGTGCAACCGTCACCTCGATTCCATCTGCCCCGATCCTGACGGAGAGAGTCTCGGCCCGCGCTTCGTAGGCGGTCGTGTGTGACCCGTCCTCGTCGAACCGCACGCACTCGGCCAGCAGGTCGCTTTCGAGGAGATTGTTGATTCGTCGATACACGGTCGCCGAGGAGCTATCCGTTCGTTCGGTCAGTTCTTTCGCCGTCTTCGGACCGTCGCTCGTCGCGACGAGAATCGTCCGGGCACACTCGTCCCCGAGGACGTCGAGTTGGGCTGCCGGTTCGTCCGAGGGCTCCGATCGCGTGTTACTCGCTTGCGTTGACATGCTCGTGATCACCCATAGTCGCCGGGTCGGTTCGCTCGCTCTCGGTCTCGAGAGGCGTCAGTGCTCGCTGTTGGGGCTCGCAGTCCACCACTCTCGCGAGGTCCTCCATTTCTTCCAGCGATACAATCGGTAAGCGATAGTGGTATTTTATAACGATGTACTTTATTTTCCGAAGGACGCTCATTCGATCGCGAAACAATACGTTACGATCGAGAAATTATCGGTTTCCGCGAATCGACGCGAGATTCAATCGGTTGTTTTGCCGTCGAATGCAGGCCAACCCGAGTGAATTCACGTTGAGATCCAGTTCTCCGAACGGCCGGTAAGTGGCTCCCCCACGGCTTGTACCCCCGAATACTGGTCGGAAACTGCGTGTTTCGCGCCCCGCCGAACCGCATCGGAGGTGAACGGTCTACGTCCTTTATTCACGTCTGCTTCCCTGTGATGGGTGATGCCGGACGAGTGCGTCCCACGAGGCCATCGGCCACCGAGTTCCGAACTCCGGCCACGGGGACGACTGCGGTTCGTGCCCGACTCTCGACGACCGCACACCCGCAACCCCACTCGTTCGTGTCCAAACCCCCCAACATGACTCCCACACAGCACAACTGGAAGCCGATGGAATCGTCGACGGCAGGTGCCCGCTGTCGAAACTGCGGAACCCACGTCACGCAGCAGTTCGCGCGCGTATTCGGTGACAACGGGGACGTCGTCCACGGCTGTCCCGCCTGCACGACCTATCGGGAGATGCAGTCCGGCGGGCATCTCCCCGGCGACTGATCGCCTGCGTTGCGGTCCTGATCGTTCGTCCACGTACCGAACTCGCCGATCCTGCCGGTTTTATTCTCCCGCGAGACACTCCGCAACGAATACCGCACGTTAAAGTTAGTGGTTAGCGAACAGGGTAGTACATGGTACGAGGTGGTGGACTGTCCGTCGATCGCGTTTTCTCCCCGATCAATGTCCGTTCAGAGGAACCGAACTGAGTCGCTCGCGGAAAGCGAGGTCTTCCACATCCTCGGAAACGATAGACGGCGGGCTATCGTCCAGTTGCTCGCCGCCGAGTCGGGGACGGTCGACGTCTCCGACGTCGCCACCGAAATCGCCGCGAGCGAATCCGACTCCTCGCCCGTCCCGAACAACCTCTACAAGAGCGTCTACGTCTCGCTCCAGCAGACGCACCTGCCACAGCTCCAGGAGGACGCCGTCATCGAGTACGACTCCGATGCGAAGACGATCCAGCCCGGTCCGAACTTCGACGACGTCCTCACGTACGTCGACGGCGAGGACACCGATCGATCGTCGGTGCTCAGGTTGCATCTCGGGCTCTGCGTCCTCGGACTGGTCGTGATCGCACTCGCGGGACTCGAACTGCCGCTCTTCGTCGCGATCGATCCCGTCCTGTCGAGCGTTCTCGTGATGCTCGCTGTCGCCGCAAGCAGCCTCTACAGTCTGTTTTCCTGATCGGCTCGTTCTCCCGGCCGCCTTCCCGATCGGTTCCCTCGATCCGATCGTCGGCGTGTCGTCCGGGCGTGGGTACAACGTCGGGGCGCGATCGACGCTCTCTAGCGTGTCGAGTCGATCGGCCCTGTACGCCCCTCGATAAAAAGACGCCCTGTCCGTTGGGTGGTAACGACAGTTAGCTGTTCGCGTAGCCGATTACCGCTGCGTCCGCCTCGGTATCGTTGTCGTCGGTTTCGTTGTCGTCGGTCTCGTTGTCGTCGAAGTCGTCACCCTCGTCGTCGAGGCCGTCGTCTTCGTCGGTTTCGTTGTCGTCGAGACCGTCGTCGTCATCGAGTTCGTCCTCCTCTGCTTCGGTCAGTTCGATATCGGCGACCTCACCGAACTCGTCGCTGAGGACCATGTGAACGTACTCGCCGGGTTCGATGTCGGACGTGTCGACGTCGAACTCGACGGTTTCGTTCTCCCCAGCGTCCAGCGTCACGTCCTGTGAGTCGACGAGGTCACCCTCGAGTCGGAACTGGATCTCCTGGGTGTCCTCCTCGTCGTTGGGGTTCGAGACATCGGCGGAGACGGTGATCTGGTCACCGACGGTCGCGCTTTCCGGCGCGTCGAGGTTCGCGACGGTGAAGGAGTCGGATTCCTCCTCGTCGAGGTCGTCACCGTCGTCGGTGACGTTGTCGTCGGTGTCGTTGTCGTCGAGATCGTCGCCGTCATCAGTGACGTTGTCATCGAAGTCATCACCGTCGTCAGTGACGTTGTCGTCGTCAGTGACATTATCGTCATCAGTGACGTTGTCGTCGAAGTCGTCATCGTCGTCGGTGACGTTGTCTTCGAGGCCGTCACTGTCGTCAGTGACGTTATCGTCGAGGTCGTCTTCCTCCTCGACGTCGTCCATCGGCTCCTCTACTTCGTCTTCGTCGGTGACGTCACCGATGACGAACACGTAGACGGTCGCCTCTTCGATGGTAATCTCGATGGCGCGATCCGCCTCGTCGGGTTCCTCTTCGACGGGTTCTTCCTCAACCGGTTCTTCGTCGACCGGCTCTTCCTCAACCGGTTCTTCGTCGACCGGTTCCTCTTCGTCAGGTTCTTCCTCGGCAGCTTCGACCGTCAGCGTCGCGGTCTGGTTGGCGTCTTCGGTGTACACGCCGTGCGTGTAGTCACCGGGTTCGAGCGCTGCCGTATCGATCCCTTCGAACGTGACGGTCTCGTTCTCGTCACCGGCCAGGGTGACTTCTTCGCTCGCGAGCGCCTCGTCGTCGACGCGGAACTCGACCGTCTGCGTGGCCTCCGCTTCGCCGGTGTTCGTGATCGTCGCGGAGACGTCGATGACGTCACCCTGGGTGACGGTCACGTCCATCGGCTCGAGATCACTGACGTCGAAGACCCCGGCTTCGGGCTCTTCGGTTTCTTCGGAGTCGTCAGGTGCTTCGTCGACCGATTCCTCGTCGACGGCGCCGTCCTCGACGGTAACCACGGCGTCGTCGGTCACGGGTTCGCCGTCAGGCGTGAGGTACGGACCGTCCTGTTGCCCCTCGGTCTCGACGAAGTCGTACGTCTCATTGTTGTTCGTGTCGCGGTGGGGCATCGCGATGAGGGTCTCGTCCTCTTCGAGCGGTTCGTCGAGCGTCACCGTGACGTTCTCGTGCGTTCCCGGCTCGAGATACTCGGAGGTGCCGACGACGCTCCCGATCACGTTACCCACGAGCAGGCTGCTGTCGTGGATCGTGACGAAGCCACCGCTGGCCATCGTGACCTCGTCGACGACGACCGTCTCACCGTCGGTCGTCTGGTCCTCGAACGTCACCATCGCCGACTGGGTTTCGTTCTCGGTATCTTCCTCGAGACCGTCATCGGGTGTCTCATTGTCCGCCGTCTCGTTATCGTCGTCCGAGACCGTCTCGTTATCGTCGTCCGAGACCGTCTCGTTGTCTGTCTCGATATCACCGTCGCTGGCGTTGTCGTCCTCCTGGACGGATGCCGCAGGGGCAGCCCCTGCAACCATCGCCCCGCTCGAGGACAACAGCATCAGCGCAGTGAGTACTACGAGTACTTGATTGCGTGCGTTCATGTCTTGTGCCGTGAAGGCATTCCCGAATCGATGGCTGGAGCGTATAAACCGACACTACCATTACGGCGAGAAACTGGATACTACGCGCGCAGCGGCGGTTTCAGTGACACGTTCGACGCTGGAAAACCACGATTGCTGATACTCCTCGATCGCGACTCTGTCATCATCGACAGACGATCGGCTCCGGAATCGCCCGATCGGACAGTGCAACCGAGAGCGTTAGTCGTTCTGCGGACGTTCCGGCGATTTCGAAGCGGTCGGTTCGTGGCCGGACAGGCACACCAGGTTTTCCCGCCCGAGACGGAGTTTCGTCACCTGCCCGTCCTCCTCGAGATCCGCGAGGAGTCGGCTCACTTTCGCTTTCGACCAGTCGACGGCGTTGACGATTTCCGACTGTTTCATTCGGCCCCCGTTCTCGGTGATTAACTGACGGACTTTCTCTCGATCGGTCAGGAACTCGTCGGTCCCCGTTTCGGAATCGGCCGTCGACGTCATCGAGTTCGCGGCCTCGAGTCGGTTCCGGAGCGCGAGAACACCGCCGAGAACCGCCAGCGCAACGATCCCCGCTAGCGCTGCCAGGTGAGGCCCCCATTGGAGTTGTACGGGTACCACCGGCTGGACGGCGTCCGAAATCGCCGTGAGAACGGCCGATGATGCGAACGCGACGGCGGTTATCGATGTGTGGAGGGTCATGGCAGCTAGCATGGGTAGTCCTCGCTCACGGTTCTCCCGTCCTGTACCGTCGTGACCGGTCTACAAAGTATTTCTTATAAGACATGTTGTGTTACGATTCGGTCTGTATCTCATCCCGTGTGGAACGTTCGATCGACCAGCCCGCAGGGGAGTTCGGCGTCGGCCGCATTCAGTAGGTGCCTACCGGTTCCTCCTGTCGGCTCGCCGGTCGGTACGGACGTCGTTCGTGAGGCTGATACGCAGTTGCTCGAGGGGTCGAATAAACACGAACGGACGTTCGTAACTATTAGCGCGAATTATATCCGAGTTTGCGGAATAAGTGATTGTTTCGATGATTGTACGTCCACACTACATGCTCGCGGACGTGTTTTTCTCCAGTACTCTTATTAGGTTCGAGACCTGCCAGTACACTAACGCACCCGTCACTGTGGCATCGATCCTCGCGAACCACGTTCGGGTACGGGCTACACAGATGACTTCGCTCACACAGACGATCCGGGCCTGGTCACGCGCATCCGACCACGTCGTCGCGAGTATGCGGGAAGCGAACAGGGCGACGTTCGCCGCACTGGGAGTTCCCACGACGGCGGACGACCGCGACGGGGCCGGTGGAATGACAATCGCCGACACCGGTGACGAGCAGTCGATCGGCGACGCGTCGTCAGCGTCGACGATCGCTCACGAGGAGTGGACGACCAGTCGGACGGTCGACGACCCGTCGGCGATCGCCGTCGGCGACACCGTGACGTTCGCCAAGACGATCGACGAATCGGACGTCGCGGACTTCGCGTTCGCCAGCGGCGACACGAACCGGCTCCACCTCGACGATTCGTTCGCCGGGCAGACCCGGTTCGGCGGCCGGATCGCACACGGCACGCTCGTTTCCGGTCTGATCAGCGCCGCACTCGCCCGGATTCCGGGCGTCACCGTCTATCTCTCGCAGGACCTCGAGTTCCGCGGGCCGGTCGCCGTCGGTGACGAGTTGACGGCGACCGTGGAAGTCCTCGAGGACCTCGGTGGCGACCGGTACCGCCTGGAGACGATCGTCGAAACCGCGTCCGAACCCGTCGTCACCGGTGAAGCAGTGGTCCTCGTCGACCCGCTTCCGGACTCGGCCGTCTAGACTCCCGGCACGCCGGCGGCCTCGAACCCCATCACGCCGAGGATCGCGAGGACGTACAGGACGACCAGGACCGAGAGCCAGGCGACGATGGTGATCGCGGCGGCGTCGACCCACCCGCCGGGATAGCGCGCGTTGATCACCGCGAGGTACGCGATGAAGACGAGCAAGGGGCCGAGTAACGGGATCCATCCGAAGAAGAATCCCACGAGCCCCCAGACGATCGCCCCGATGAGTGCGGTGACGATGGCGTACGTGTAGTCCGCCGCGTCGACGACCACGCTTGCACCGACGTAGATTCCCAGTGCACCGATGAGTAGGCTCACGGTGAAGACGATCGCGCTTTCGAGTAGCGTCATACGGATCAGTGAGGCCGTCGATACCGATAGTTATCTCTCACCTACGCCGATGAGAAGCGGGGTTACCGACCCGTGCGGTGGCGATGACGCGGTTTCAGGCTCTCGGCCCCGTGGACGAAATCAAGCAGTGATTTCGTAACGGTTATCGACCGTTTTGTCCCCTCAGCGAGGTGGTTCGAGACGGTCCGGTATCGACGAACGTCGTCGATCCGAACTCGATTCTCGAAAACTGGGCGCGTGGTCAGCTGTAACTGGTGTGTTCGGCGTTCTGGTCGGCCGTCCCGTCCACGATCGGCGCGATGGACGTCCCGTCGGCGAGCGATCGAAGCCCCGATTCGAGGCTCACGCGGGGTTCGAATCCCAGTTCCCGCGTCGCCCTGGTGAGGTCGGCACCGCTGTGCCTGATGTCGCCGGTCCGTGGCTCCCGGTGGACGATCGGGGACGACGAGTCGGTCACGTCACGGATCGTCTTCGCCAGGTCCTCGATCGAGACCCGATCGCCGGTGCCGACGTTGTACGCGGCTCCGACCTCGTCGGTCGTCGCCGCACGCAGGTTCGCCCGGACGACGTCGCTGACGTGGACGAAGTCGCGCGTCTGGTCGCCGTCGCCCTCGATCGTGATCGGCTCGTCCGCGCGCGCCTGCTCGAGGAACGTCGAGATCACGCCGCTGTAGGGGCCGCGCTGGCGGGGGCCGTAGACGTTGAAGTACCGCAACGCGACGGTGGGCAGATCGTACAGGTCCTCGTAGAGCCGGGCGTACTGGTCGATCGCAAGCTTCTGGACGCCGTAGGGCGAGGTCGGCTCGGCCGGGGCGGTTTCCGGGACCGGCAACTCCGACGGGTGGCCGTACACGGCCGCGCTCGAGGCGAAGACGACCCTGGCGTCCTCCTGTCTGGCCTGCTCTAGCACCAGCAGGCCCGCGTCGAGGTTGGTCCGGTTCGACCGGCGCGGTTCCTCGACGGTCCGTGAGACGCTGACGACCGCAGCCTGGTGGAAGATTACGTCGACGCCGCGAGCGGCCTCCTGGAGCGCGATCGGGTCGCGAACGTCGCCCTCGATCACCGTCACGTCGTCGGACAGGTGCTCGCGAGATCCGGTCGAGAAGTCGTCGAGAACGCGAACCTCGTTGTCCGGAACCAGGGTCTCGACGAGGTGGCTGCCGACAAACCCTGCACCGCCGGTCACCAGTACCGTCCTGTCGCGGAGCCGTTCGGGCGCGTGTGTTCCCATCGTCCTCGACCACGGGCTTTGCGGTGTTTAGTATCGCTTCGGTACCAGCGGCTACGCCCGTCCTACGATCGAGTACCCCGTCGATACAGGTCCGTCGACCGCGTGGCCGCCTCGACCGGCGAGCGGGCAACAGAACCTATATGCGCGCCCCTCCACAACCCCCGGCAATGACCGTCGACCTCGTCGTGCGAAACTGTACCGTCGTGACGCCCGCGGGGCGGACCCCCGGGGCTGGCGTCGCTGTCGAGGACGGCCAGATTGCGGCCGTCGGCCGGAGCGGTCGACTTCCCGAGGCCGATCGGGTCCTCGACGCCGACGGCGCCGTCCTCGTCCCCGGCATCGTCGACTGCCACATCCACAACCGCGAACCCGGCCTCGAGTACAAGGAAGACTGGGAATCCGCGACCCGCGCCGCAGCGGCGGGCGGCGTGACGACCGTCGTCGGGATGCCCAACACCGACCCGGTCATCGATCGGCCCGAGCACCTCGCGTTGAAATACGAGCGCGGCGAGGCGTCGGCACACGTCGACTTCCAGAGCTACGCGGTCGTCACCTCGGAGAACCTCGACCTGATCCCGGACCTCGACCGAGCGGGCGTCCTCGGCTACAAGATCTTCCTGGGGTCCACGGTGGGGGACGTCCCGCCGCCGAACGACGGCGAGATACTCGAAGCGATGGAGCGGATCCGCGAGACGGGCAAGCGACTCGGCTTCCACGAGGAGAACGGGGAGATCATCGACCACTACACCGAACGGTTCAAAGCGGCGGGGCGGAACGAACCGATCGATCACTCCCACTCGCGGCCGGTGATCGCGGAGCAGGAGGCCGTCGAGCGGATGGTCACCTTCGCCGAGGAGACGGACGCGAAGGTCCACATGTTCCACGTCTCGTCGGGGTCGGCCGCCGAGGCCGTGGCCCGCGGAAAGGACCGGGGCGTGGACGTGACCGCCGAGACGACGCCGCACTACCTCTGGTTCACCGAGGACGTGATGCGCGAAAAGGGGAACCCGGCGCGCATCCAGCCCCCCATCCGCGACGCCGCGGAGCGGGAGAAACTGTGGCGTATCGGCATCGACGACGGCGCGATCGACTGTTTCGCGACCGACCACGCGCCGCACACCCCCGAGGAGAAGATGGTGGACGATCCGTTCGGCGACACCTGGGACGCTATCTCGGGCTTCGTCGGCCTCGAGACCGAGGTGTCGGCGATGCTCACCTTCGTCGACCAGGGCCGGTTCACGCTCGAGGAGTGGGTGCGCCGTCACTCGACCCGCCCCGCGCAGGTCTGGGGGATGTACCCGCAGAAGGGGTCGCTCCAGATCGGTACCGACGCCGACTTCACGATCGTCGACCCCGATCGGGAGTGGACGCTCGAGGACGCGTCGGAACTGCACTCGAAGAACTGCGTGACGCCGTTCGAGGGCGAGTCGTTCGTCGGGAAGGCGATCGCGACCGTCGTCCGCGGCGAGGTCGTCTTCGAGGACGGCGAGGTGGTCGGTGAGTCGGGGTACGGGACTCGAGTCACAGTAGACGAGGCGTAGGGAGCGGAACGCAGTCCCTTCCGGATAGCTATCGGAAATAGCCGTTTTCGACGGTCGTGACGCGAGAGAGTGGGTCAATACAGTTACAGGTACGTTTCGATCGAGAATCGATCGATCAGTGACGACCTGCGATCCCCCTCGACTGCGAAGCCGTTCCCTGACGAGATAGAGGGGTTCTCTAGCCGGTATCCTGCCTGTGTATATATACGCCCCTCCGTGTCGCCCGTTCTGGTACCCTAATTCAGGGGACTCGGCCTTCGGCTGGCTCGAAGGCTCGTGGCGCGGTGTGGCCGCGTCGTGGGGGATCACCTCGCGGTGACTGTCCCCTGATCAGGGGGTGGAAACCTATGACGGAACAACCAAATTCGAATCCGGTTTCGAGGCGAAACGTTCTGGGGGCACTCGGCGCGATCGGCGTCGGTGGAGCTCTCGCAGGTGCAGGGACGAGTGCGTTTTTCAGCGACAAGGAGACTTTCGACGGCAACCAGCTCGTTGCCGGTGCGCTTGATCTCAAGGTCGACTGGCAGGAACATTATAGCGACTGGAGTGACGACGAACTTGACGGGATAGACGAAGAAAACGTGATGATGGAGAAACCCGAAAACTCAGAGGATTACGTCGGTTTCCCCACGCAGGCCGAGGAATACCTCCTGTGGGTCCACGAAGATGACGTCGGTCAGTTCATGACGAACACGGCTATCGAGGCGTTTCCGGATACCGATAATGACGGATACCAGGATATGCCAGATGGATGGACGAAACCGAAGTCACCCAATTACTTCTGTAATGTGGATGCCGATACTCCATACGTGCTCAACTCGGGCTGGCGGACCGATTCCAGTGGGGAAGGAGGAATCGGTGGCGAACCGAACCCTCAAGTGACGGCACCCGGGGATCCGTTGATCAACATAAGCGACGTCAAGCCGGGTGACTTTGGGGAACTGACACTCAGCTTTCATCTGTGTGATAATCCTGGTTACGTCTGGCTGACAGGTGCACTGGTTGAGGCGCGAGAGAAGGGGACCACTGAGCCAGAATCTAAAGACCCGCATGAAGAGGGAGATCCCTATGAAGTTTCAACCTCGATAGACAACAATGTCGAACTACTCGATGCAATCCAAACGCAGTTCTGGATAGACGACTCCGACGAGGGCGACGCTGAACCCGGCGATAATATCTATCAAGACGATGAACGACTGCTCTTCGAGAGTCCGCTTTCGCTGCGGGAAGCCCTGAGGCTTCTGGAATCCGAAAACGAGGGTATCGGGATTCCACTCCAACCCGAAGCCGATAATAACGACCTTACACCCGGTACCTGTGATCCAAAAGGGTATGACAGAGATGAAGAGGTTGAAGGGAATCCGACCTGTGAGGATTACGGGTTGGTTGAGGCGATCAAAATCGAAGCAGAGTCAGATGACGATCTCCTCCTTCCTGAAGCAGAAGAGAATGCGTGCGAGACATACACGACACCCTATGGTGATATCAAAGTATGTGTTGAGGAAGTTAAGGACGAAGATGATGATACAGAGGTGAGGGGGATCAGTTGGGAAACAGATCCTGGCGATTCTGATGGATTCTGTGTAGACAAGGTTATCATCAAAGGCGGTCCAAGGGCGACTGTATATGACTACGACGGCGGTAGCAGTGGCGATGAGCAATCGCTAACCCCCCCTGACAATGCAGGAATCAGTCACGTGAGTTTCTGCGTCTCCCTCGAACCTGACGGTGATGGTGACCGCGAATGCTTCGAGAACTCGACAACTAACTATGTCGGCTTCTCGTGGTGGCTACCGGTCGACCACGCCAACGAGATCCAGACGGACTCCGTGTCGTTTGACCTCGGCTTCTACACCGAACAGTGCCGCCACAACGACGGCTCCGGCATGGAACCCGAAGACGAGAAGAAGGAGGAGTGATTATCGCGGTCACGTCGTGAATCGGCGGTGGCGATTTTTACGGTCGTCGCCGTTCGCGTCACTCGTTATGTCCCGTGTCAGCCCGAGCGTCGATCCGCGTCCGGTGTCGACGTCTCGAAGCAGTTGCTCAACGCCGACGTCAACTATCACTTCCGATCGTTTCGAAGAACCCACACAAATGAAACCGACCACACAGTAGACGGCCGATGAGAGGAGGGATCACCATACAGGCGCATCTCCTGGAGTACGCCGACCGATTTACGCGACGAACCGTCGCTTTCGGTCGCGATCGGGGCACTCTTGTCACCCAGTGAGCGTTCGCGTTCGTCTTTCTTACGTTCGGGGTTCAGAAGTTCGTCGTCTCGGGACCGTCACCGGTCGACGAACCGATCATCGCAGTTGCGGACGCAAGCCGAGTCACGACGATCGTTCCCGTCGCCGTACTGCCAGCGATCGTGGGTGTCTACGAGGTGCTGCTCGGGCTGTGCTTTCTCCGCAACCGACTCGGGATCGCGACGCTGCTGTTCGTTCCGCACCAGGTCGTCGCGTTCCTCACGCTCGCGCTCGTCCCGTCGATCGCGTTCGCGCCGCCGATTCCGTTCGCGTACGACGCGTTCGGCGCATTCGTCCTGAAAAACATCGTGTTCGTCGGAGCGTTCCTGCTCCTGCTTGCCGGCACGGAACATACGGATTCGGACGAGTAGTCGAACGCGATCGATTCGTCCCATGATCACAGGCGCAGAACACCGACGGGCGGGCAGAGCCCTCCGACGTCGAAAAGCGAGGGCCTCAGTATTCGGGATCGGCAATGACTGACTCGGCGTCTCCGTCCTCGGGGTCGGTATCCGATTCCTCTCCGTCTTCACTCTCTGCCTCGATTTCGGATTGAGATTCGTTTCCGTCGGTTTCGTTCCCGGAGTCGGTCGCGTTTTCGTCGTCCGTGACATCCTCGTCAGTTCCGTCGGAGACGTTCTCGCTGTCGACCGTTTCGTTGTCCGTTTCAGTCTCGTTGTCCGTCTCGGACGCGTTCAGAGCCCCCTCAGTCTCGGTGTCGGTTTCTGCGATCGTCAGGGTACCTGACTCCGTCTCGTTTTCGACGGTGACTGACCAGTTGAGTTCACCGGCTTCAGACGTGTTGAACCCGTAGCTCGCGTTCCACGACTGGCCCCCGTCGAGTGTAACGCTGTCCGCTTCGATGGTCTCGTTGCGGACGACGATTTCGTACTCGGTGACCGTCGGTCTTGAGCCGTCGTTCGCGAGGGCGACCTCGAGCGTAGCGTTCTCGCTCGCGTTGACCCGGTCGGGCGCGTCCACCTCGAAGGCGGTCGGGCCCCACTCGGCGGCGCCGATGCTGTTGTCCTCGAACGTGCTCTCGTCCGAGAAGAACCCTGCCGTCGGCGCGATCGGAACGGCGGCGGCCGTCGCACCCAGGATCGCTATCGCCGCGACGAGCCACACGACGCGCGATCGAGTCATCGCTCGCCCTCCGTCCTCGCGGCATCGTTCCGTGCGCCGGGCTCAGGAGCGTCGTCGGCCGACTCCAACGCGGGCGCCTCGATCGTCTCTCCCTCGAGTGCCGGAGGTTCGCCACCGTCGCCGTCCGGACCGAGGATCGCCTCCAGAACGCGATCGACGGTCGGCGCATAGCCGAACTCCCGGAGCAGTTGCCAGCTCCCGGACGCGACGAGGAGCAGTCCGGGTGCGATCACGAGCGCGAAGAGCCCGAGACTCGATCGGGCGAACAGCAGGAGGTAACCGAGGTACGGAACGTGGACGTGAAGCGTCCCCTGGGCGTACTCGGCCGGGATGTAGCCCTCGTCAGGGTCCTCGTTCGCGTCACCTTTCGTCCGGACGTATCGCTCACCGTTCTCCTCCCGGACCTCGACGACGCGATGCGTGAGGGTCCCGGCGTCGGCACCGCTTCCGTCCTGGAACGTGACCACGTCGCCGGACTCGATCGCTTCAGGGTCGACGTCTTGCGTAATGATGACGTCGCCCGATTCGATCGTCGGCTGCATGCTGTCGGAGGTGACGATGTAAACGTCGTCGCCGCCGACGAGGCCCGGGAACGTAACGAGACCGACGAACACGAGCAGGGCCGCGAGAACGATCCCCACGGTGGCGTACCAGACGGTCGTTCGGTTCATGGCTCCACCTCCGCGACCGGCGGGTCGGAGTCGCCGCCGAGTCGCATCCGCCGATCGTACCTGACGTGGAACGCGGCGGAGATCGTAAAGAGCAGCGTGACGAGCAACGCCCCGCCGAGCGGAGCGACGAACGAAAACGGCGGCAGTCCCATCCACAGCGTCCCCACGAATCCGAGGCTGAGGATTCCGAGTCCGGCGTAGTACTTGCTCCACGGGATGTCCTCGTGTGGGACGACGTCGAGGTAGACCTCCAGTTCGGCGGCCGCGTCGGTGAGTGCGATCGTTCCACGGCCCTCCTCGAAGGAGACGATCCCCCCGTCGTCCAGTTTTGGCAGGTGCGACTGCCGAAGCGCGGTGTACACGCGCATCCGCTGTTCGTAGGTCACCTCCTCCGGCGACACCTCGTTCTCCCAGGCGGCGACCTGCGTGACGAGGTCCCGGAGTTCGACCGCGTCGCCTCGTTGTTTGAGACAGTGAATGACGTATCGCCGCCGGCGACAGCTCAACATCTTGAACGCCACGTCCTGTGACAGCGTGGACGCGTCGTCCGGGGACTCGCCGACGAGGTGTGAAACGCTCGCCGACTTCATGTCCCCGACCGGCGATCTGTTTCGGCTCGGGTCTCCGTGGCTGTCGCCACTCCCGAACCGGTATTGGACAGTTCAGTCGCTATTCCCCCAATCGTACGCATCGGTCCCCCCATCACGTCGTCGTTCCTGTCAGGTGTGGTTAGTTATGAGCAAGATAGACAGTCGTCGGAAGACACGTGAATCGGTTTGGTCGACAGTATATGATTTCTGCAGCCGATTACTGTCCCGAAGGCCGGAGATACCATTCACAATAGATACGTCACGGTGAAGTATCGGGAACCGGAACGATCCGCGGCAGTATTCAGCGCGTAACGCGTTTCGGGGACAGTCTCCGCTCGAACGGGGATCCTCGCTCCTCGCTCGAAGCGCCGCCTGTATTGCCACGGTGTGGACATCCGATCCGGTACTCGTATCCGTTCCCAGATCCTGAAAGTAGTGCTCACTTTATATGTTCTCGCTGGCCGTGCCACCGACTAACGTGGTACGATGACCGAGACCGAACCCGAGACGACCAAGACCGAACACCTCAGATCGGTGTATCTCTCCGTCACCGGCGGCGATACGGAGCCGGTGGTCGAACCGCAGGCGACGGAGTCGAACACGCGCGAACTCCCGGACGATCGGCCCGCGGAGGCCGTCGGGCCGGCCGAACACCACGGCCTCGACGACGCGATCGACGATCCCGAACCCGGCTAGCTCACTCCAGATCCGCGCCGATCGCGTCCTCGATCGAGGCGTACCCGTCCCGCTGGAGCAACGCGACCAGCCCGCGATTGATCCGCTTCGCGGTCGAGGGACCGCCGTAGACGAACCCGGTGTACAACTGGACGAGCGAGGCGCCGGCCCGGATCTTCGCGTAGGCGCTCTCGGCCGAGTCGACGCCGCCGACGCCGATTATCGGCAGGTCGCCGTCCGTGTACTCGGCGATCGATCGGACGACGGCGGTGGAGCGGTCTTCGATCGGCTTCCCGCTGAGTCCGCCCCACTCCTCGCGGTTCGGCGACTCGAGTCCCTCTCTGCTCGTCGACGTGTTGGTCGCGACGATGCCGTCGAGGTCGAACTCCCGGACGATGTCGACGAGGTCGAAGATCGACTCCTCGGGCGAGTCGGGGCCGATCTTGACGAGGATCGGCACGTCCGCGTCGTTCTCGGCTTCGAGCGTCTCGAAGATCGATCGGAGGTGCTCGGGAGAGCCCTCGTCGAACTCCTCGGGCGTGTTCGGACAGGAGACGTTCACCACGACGTAGTCGGCGAACGGCGAGAGTCGATCGAAGACCCGGCGGTAGTCCTCGATCGCCTCGGACTCGGAGGACGAGTTCATCTTGCCGATATTGACGCCCATCGGTACGTCGGGCGTGCCGTCGCGTTCGAGGCGGTCTTTCACGCGCTCCATACCCTGGCCGTTGAAGCCCATCCGGTTGACCATCGCCTCGTCCTCCCGGAGGCGGAACAGTCGGGGCCGGTCGTTCCCCGGTTGCGGGTACGGCGTGACGGTACCGATCTCGACGAAGCCGAAGCCGAGCGCCGCGAGGGCGTGGGTCACCTCGGCGTTCTTGTCGAAGCCCGCCGCCACGCCGACGGGGTTCGGGAACGTCGCGTCGAACAGGTCGACCTCGAGTGCCGGGTGCTCGTACCGGTAGGCGTACGACAGCGCGGTCCGCGTCGGCCACGTCGACTGGACGCCCCTGAGCGTCCGCTTGCCGAGGTCGTGGGCGGTCTCGGCGGGGAGTGTGAACGCGAGGGGGCGCACCCGCGAGTACAGCGTCATCGGGCGTACTTCGGAACGGCGGTCAGGTAAACCCCTCGAAACGACGCGTCAGGCGCGTCCGAACCGTCCTCTCAGGCCGCCTCGAGCAGCGCCATGATCGCCCCGCCGCCGCCGACGCTCATCCCAACGAGGCCGCGATCGACGTCCGGGTCGTCCCGCAGCTGGTAGGCCAGGCTGGTCGCGAGCATCCCGCCCGAAGCACCGATCGGGTGGCCGAACGCGACTGCACCGCCGCAGGGGTTCATCGCCTCGCGGGGAATGCCGAGTCGGTCCATGACGTACACCGACTGGGCCGCGAAGGCCTCGTTGATCCAGTAGGCGTCGACGTCTCCGGCTTCCAGCCCGTTTCGATCGAGCAGTCCCGCGACGACGTCGCCGACGGCCTCGTTGAACTCGTCGGGATCGCGGTAGACGAGATCGTAATCGACGAGTCGCGCCAGCGGGTCGAGTCCCCGATCGGCCGCAGCCTCCGCGTCGGCGAGCAAGACGGTCCCCGCGCCGTCGCTGAGTTTCGAGGCGTTTCCGGGCGTGATGGTGCCGTCCTGGCGGAACGCCGTCGGGAGTTCCGCGAGGTCCTCGAGCGTCGAGTCCGGCCGCGGGCCCTGGTCCTCGGTGACCGTCCCGCCGCCGGACTCGACCGGGACGATCTCGTCGTCGAACGCGCCGCCGTCGATCGCCTCGGCCGCCAGTCGGTGGCTCTCGAGGGCGTACTCGTCCTGGGCTTCGCGGGAAATTCCCTCCCGATCGACCAGCCGCTCGGTGATCTCGCCCATGTGGACGTCGAGGTTGACGTCCCACAGCGAGTCGAGGATCATCGAGTCCTTGATCTCGACGTCGCCGTGGCGACGTCCCTTCCGGTAGTCCGGCAGGATCCACGGCGCGTTCGTCATCGATTCGAAGCCGCCCGCGATGGCGAAGTCGGCCCGCCCGGCGTCGATTCGATCGGCCGCGAGCGCGATTGCGCGCAGTCCCGATCCCGACGCCTCGTTGACCGTCGTGACCTGGGTCTCGTTCGGAAGCGACGACTCGACGACGGCCTGTCGACCCGGTACCTGCCCGATCCCGGCCTGGATGGCGTTCCCGAGGCCCACCCAGTCGACGGCCTCGTCCGCGACGGACACGCGATCGAGCAGGCCGTCGATCGCGATCCGTCCCAGTTCGACGGCCTCGACGTCGGCGAGCGAGCCGAGGAGCGTCCCGTGTGGCGTTCGTGCGCCGTCGACGAGCACGACGTTCGTCTCGGGTTCGTGGTCCGGCATACCGTTAGCTGACGTGACAGGTACGAAAGAACGTTACTGTCCCGGACCGCGGCGCTCGAATCCGTCGCCGATCGTCCGGTCACTTACGCGTCCGCGGCCCGTCGATCGATCGACGTAGCGTCCGGGCCGAACTCCCGTTCGAGCAGGTCGGGAACGTCCGCGGCGGTCACGTCCGAGTACCACTCGTCGCGCGGCTGGATCGCGATCGCCGTCCCGTCCGCGCTACAGAGACCGAGACACGCCGTTTCCGTCACCGCGATCGGCGACCAGAACGCGTTCCGCTCGCGGAGCCAGGACCTGACGGCCGCCACGACCGCGTCCGCGCCGGCGTCGGCACAGCAGGCGTACTCCGAGTCGCGATCGTTCGTACAGACGAGTACCTGCGCGCCGATCCGCTCGCGTTGCTGGGCAGTGCGCCGGTTCATGCGGTGATCGGCTCGTTCTGCGTCGATGCAGCGTCGTCGACCATCCCCGCGCGATCGTGGAGCCACGCGAAACCGCCGGCCACGATCGCCCAGAGCGCGGCCTGGCTGAAGACGGTCAGGGCCTGGAACGCCGTCACCAGGTCGGCCGGCAACGGTGTCGTGGTGATCGTCGGCGTCACGAGCGGCAGAACGGTGACGGTCACGGCGACCGGAAGCGCACCGACGACGGCGGCGGGTCGCCAGTCCCCGATTCGCGTCGACGTCAGTCTATAGCCGAGGATCGACGCCGTCGCCACGATCGCGCCGAGGGCCATCAGCCCGGCGTAGATCGCGATGCGCGCGTCCGGCCCGAGCGACTGTTCGGCACCCGGCGTCGCCGGCGGGAGCACCAGCCAGGGAGTGACCGAGACCGTCAGGAAGCCGGCCCCGGCGAGTACGACGGCCTTGACGCGACCGCGTCCGGGCAGTGCCGGTTCGAGGAAGTAGAACGCGAGCGCGAACAGGCCGCCGAGGAGGATCCCCCAGAGGACGCCGCTCCCGACGCTCACCACCGCCGTCGTCGCCTCGCTGACCGCGTGTGCGGACTCGGCCGCCCCGTGTGCGTGGTCGTGTCCGTGACCGGCCTCGTGGTCCAGTTCTTCCATGTACTCGACGAGCGGGTTCGCCACCGCGGCGAGGTAGCCCCCGTAGCAGACGCCGCCGATCGTTCCCGCGAGGACGCCCCGCTGGAGGTAATCGACGAGCATCAGTGGCAGGTAATTCCGGCCCCGTGCCGGAAGTTGTGCATCGCGTCGTGAGCGATCGGTTCCTGCAGGAACAGGAGCGTAAAGCCGATCGCGGCCGCGAAGAGGACGATCGCCGCCAGCTGGAGCGGCGTGAGGTCTGCGCGTGCGGTGTCGATTCGGTCGTGAACGGTGTCGGTCGTGGCTTCCATAAACTCAGATTTCAATACTGAAATTGAATTTGTAAAACTTCCGGTCCCGATCGGAACCGCGAGCGTCGTCACTCCGTCTGGTGAGCGAAGGGGGACGGCGTCCGTCGAATCCAGTCCCGATCGACGACTCCGAGACGACCCGGAAGTCGTCGCCGAAATCCCGGCGCTGACCGGCGGATAACGAAATCGTTTTCCTGCGGGTACCGCTTGGTCCGATTAACGACTGGAGTCATGAGTATCCAACGACGGTCTCCACGAGGGAGCGCCAATGGCGGCTGAACGCCTGCTCGTCCCGCTGTCGGACACGGTGACCGTCCGGCAAACGGTCGGCTACGCCGTCCGGGACGCCCTCGAGTCGGCGGACTCGCTCGAGTGTCACCTCGTCGTCGCGTTGCCCTACGACGCGGACGTGCCCGAGAGCGACCGGCAACGCGAGGACGCGGAGCAGTTGCTCTCGCGGGCCCGAAACTGGGTCGAGGAGGACGCAGATGACGCCGACGTGACGATCGAAACCGCGACGCTCGGCGCCGACGAGTACCTCTTCGGTCCCCGCGACTACGCCGATAGCTTCGGCGACTACGTCGACGCACACGGGATCAATCGGATCGTGCTCGACCCGGAGTACCAGCCCGGCGTCACCGCACAGCTGCTCCAGCCCCTCGAGCGCGAACTCGATCGGCTCGGTCTGCCGTACGACGAGGCACCGGTCGAACGGCCGGCCCGGCACGGGCGACTCGTCGGGACCGGCGAGAGCTTCGATCGTCTGTTCGCTCTCTTCTGGATCTCCTACGGGTTCTATCTCGTCCTCGGGGATCCGACCTACTGGTTCGACCTCGTCACCGGCGCGGCGGTCGCCGGCATCGTCGCCGTCTCGCTCGCACAGGTGACCTTTTCGGTGCCGCTCGATCGGGTCCAGTCCCCCATCCGGACCGTGCGGTTCGTCGCCTACATCCCGTACCTGCTCTGGGAGATCGTCAAGGCCAACATCGCGGTCTCGATCGTGATCCTCCGGCCGTCGATGCCGATCGAGCCGACGTTGACGCGCGTCAACGCTCGCGTGAGAGGCGGCCTGCCGCTTCTCGCGCTCGCGAACAGCATCACGCTCACGCCGGGCACGCTGACGGTCCGGGCCAACGACCAGCAGCTGCTCGTGCACACCCTGATTCCGTCGGCCCGAGAGGACCTCTTCGACGGCGGCCTGGAACGGGCGATCCGGTTCGTCTTCTACGGCCGCGAGGCGGCTCGAATCCCTACGCCGCGCGAGCGAGACGACGCGGAGATCGTCGGGGGTGACGAACTGTGACGCCGATTCCGCTCTCCGAGGTCTTTCTCGCGACCGCGACGCTGTTCGTCGTGCTCGCGATCGCGATGTTCTATCGCGCCGTCGCGGGACCGACGACGCAGGATCGACTGCTCGCCGTGAACGTGCTCGGGACGAACACGGTCGTGATCCTCGCCCTGCTGGCCGCGGCGCTCGACCAGCCGTGGTTCTTGGACGTCGCGCTGATCTACGCCCTCCTGAACTTCCTGCTGTCGATCGCTATCTCGAAGTTCACCGTCGAGCGGGGTGGTGTGCTGTGATCGAGACGATCCGGTTCTGGCTGATCGTCGCCCTCCTCGGACTCGGCGTGCTCTTCACGCTCGTCTCGACGGTCGGGGTGCTCCGACTGCCGGACATCTACTCGCGAGCCCACACCGCGTCCCAGACGGACACGCTCGGGGCCGGCTTCGCGCTCGCCGGCGTCGCGCTGGCGTTCGGGTGGCAGCACGCGACGGTCTACACCGTCCTCCTGCTGTTCTTCGTGTTCCTCACGAACCCGACGGCGGCACACGCGATCGCCCGCTCCGCGGCGGAGACCGGCGTCGAGCCCCTACTCGCCGACGACCCGAACGACGAGTCCGACGTGACCGTCGACGCCGGGGGTGAGTCGCGATGAGCGCGTTCGCGTACGCGCTCGCCGTCTTCCTCCTCGCGACGGCGGTCGCCACGGCGCTGTTCCGGGACGTGTTGTCCGCGATCATCGTCTTCGGAGCCTACAGCCTGGGGATGGCGATCCTCTACACGTTCCTGCTCGCGCCCGACGTGGCCATGACCGAGGCCGCGATCGGTGCCGGCGTGACGACCATCCTGCTGTTGCTGACGATCGTCCGGACGACGAGACCCTCGACCGATCGGCTCGTCGAGCGGGTCGACGTCCCGGCAGTCGTCGTCGTGGGGGCGTTCGTCGTCCTCCTGTCGGCGACGGTACTGCCGGAGATGTATCCGGTCGGCGACCCGTCGGCCCCGGTCTGGTCGAACCCGGACGTCACGCAACACTACATCGAGAACGCGTACGAGGAGACGGGGGTCCACAACGCCGTCACCGCCGTCCTCGCTGCCTACCGTGGGTTCGACACCTTCGGTGAGGCGGTCGTCGTCTTCGCCGCGGGAATCTCGACGCTGCTCGTACTGAAACGCGAGGTGTTCGCCTGAATGTCCGAATCCGTCGACGATACCTACACCGAGAGTCAGGTCATCATGACCGCCGTGAAGATCCTCGCCCCGTTTACGCTCACGTACGGGATGTTCATGATCCTCCACGGGGCCGACACGCCCGGCGGGAGCTTCCAGGGCGGCGCCATCGTCGGCGTCACCGTCCTCATGCTGGGGTTCGCCTTCGGCATCGATCCGACCCGACGGTGGCTCCGCAACTCCTTCCTCGTCGGGCTCGTGACCGGCGGCATCGCCATCTTCGCCGGGATCGGGCTGGGGACGATCCTGCTCGGCGGGAACTTCCTCGAGTACGATCGGATCTATCCGACGCTCGGCATCAAGGGCAAGTGGGGGATGGAGGCCATCGAGGTCGGCGGCATCGCGCTGATCGTCTCGGGGGTCGTCATCACCCTCTTCTTCGCGATGGCCGCGGGGTTTACGCCCGTGCGCCGCGGTGGCGAACCCACCGAGTCGTCCACCTCGACGGTACCCGCCGACGAGACCGATCGGGAGGTGAGCGACGATGATTGAACTGCTCGCCAGCCGCTACGCCTACCTCCTGCTGTTCGTCCTGCTCGGGATCGGGATGTACATGATCATCGCCAACGAGAACCTCGTGAAGAAACTGATCGGCGTCAACCTCTTCCAGACGGCCATCTTCCTGTTCTTCATCGCCATGGCCTACGTCGAGGGCGGTGCCGCACCGATCGTCCCCAACGAGGGGAGCGAGGTCGCCAGTCCGCTCCCGCAGGTCATCGTGCTGACCGCCATCGTCGTCGGTATCGCGCTGACCGCGGTCGGACTGGCGCTGATCATTCGCATCTATTCGGAGTACGGGACGCTCCGCGAGGACACCCTCAGGGAGGTGCGTTCCGATGAGTAACGTCGACCTGCTCCCGGCGCTGCTGATCGTCGCGCCGATCGTCGCGGCGACGCTCCCGATCGCGCTCGGCCTGCGGTACGATCGAACTGGATGGGCCGTCGCGGCGGTCACGACGACCGGCCTGGTCGCCGCCGCCGTCGCCCTCGCCAGCGAGGTCTACACGGCGGGTCGGGTGATCCACAGGCTGGGTGGCTATCCCCGGACGTACGGGATCGAACTGGTCGCGGACCAGTTCTCGATGCTGATCGTCCTGCTCGTGACCGGCGTCGCCGCCGGCGTCCTCGCGTACACGCGCCGCGGCGGCCCGCGCGGGAACACCTTCTACAGCGCGTACCTCCTGCTGGTGGGCGGATTGCTCGGCATCTCGCTGACCGGCGACGTGTTCAACCTCTTCGTCTTCCTCGAGATCACGAGTCTCGCGACCTACGCGCTGGTCGCCAGCGGCGACGGCGCCGAGTCGGCGGTCGCCGCCCTCAAGTACCTGATCCTGGGGACCGTCGCCGCCTCGATGTACCTGATCGGCGTCGCCTTCGTGTTCATGGCGACGGGGACGCTCAACATGATCGAACTCGCGTCGGCGATTCCGGCCGCCGAACGCCCGCTCCTGGTTCGGGCCGGGCTCGGATTCATGATCGTTGGCTTCGCCACCAAGGTCGCCCAGTGGCCCGTCCACACCTGGCAGCCGAACGCCTACCAGCGGGCCCCCGACGGTGCGACGCCGCTGATCGCGGCGCTGGTTTCGTCGGCTTCCGCGTACGCCTTCGGGCGGCTGATCGTCACCGTCTTCGAGGTCGACTACCTCGCCGCGACGGCGAACGCGGCCCCGATCGTCCTCGCGATCGGCTGCGTGAGCGTCCTCGCGGGGACGACGCTGGCCGTGATCCAGACCGACGTCAAGCGGATGCTCGCGTACTCGTCGGTCTCGCAGTTCGGCCTGATCGTGGCCGCCTACGGCGTCGTCATCGCCGGCAGTTCCGAGACGGCCCTGGTCGGCGCCGCGATCCACCTCGTCGGCCACGGCCTGCTGAAAGCCGGTCTCTTCCTGGCGGTCGGCCTCGTCGCGGCGAGCTACGGCGCTCGCACCGTCGACGAGTACGCCGGTCTCGCGAAGGAACGGCCCGTCGTCGCCGGGTCGATGGCCGTCCTGCTGTTCGCGCTCGTCGGGATCCCGCCGAGCGTCGGCTTCGTCGGCAAGTGGTACATCGCCCTCGGTGCCGTCGAGTCCCAACTGTGGCCCGTCGCGGCCGTGATCGTTCTCAGTACGATGCTCACCCTCGCCTACGCTGCCCGCCTGCTCGAGAAGATGTACTTCACGCACCCGCCCTCGATCGAATCGATCCCGTCGCCGGAACCGGTCGCGACGGACGGCGGCGACGCCACCGCTCCGGACGGGGCGTCTCCTGACGCCGTCTCGATCGGCATGGTGGCGATCGTCGTCGCCGCCGCGCTCGCCGCCGTCGCGCTCGGCTTCGCCGGTGGCGCGATCGCCGACCTGCTCGCCCCATTCCTGACGGAGGTGTTCAACTGATGGTGGAATCGATCCGACCGCTCGCCGCCGTTCTCGTCTCGGCGATCGCGGTGGTCCTGATCGTCGCGTCGCACCGCCGACCGAACGTCCGCGAGGGGTGGTCCGTCCTGGCCGCGCTCGCGAAGTTCGCCATCGTCGCCAGCATGCTCCCCGGCGTGCTGGCCGACGAGGTCTACGTCTGGCGGCTCAGCGACGCGATCGGCGTCCAGTTCCTCGACGGGGTCGACTTCGTGTTGCGCGCCGATCCCCTCGGGGTGTTCTTCGCCCTGCTCGCCAGTTTCCTCTGGATCTTCACGTCCTTCTACGCCGCCGGCTACATGCGCGGCCTGGACGAACACGCCCAGACACGGTTTTTCGCCGCCTTCGCGGCGAGTCTGTCGACCGCGGTCGGGATCGCGTTCGCCGGAAACCTGGTGACGATCTTCGTCTTCTACGAACTGCTGTCGCTCGTGACGTACCCGCTCGTCGCCCACAACGAGGACGACGAGGCCCGGATCGCCGGCCGGAAGTACCTCGCCTACACGTTCTTCGGCGGCGGGGTCTTCCTGCTCGCCGGGACGGTGATGGTCTACTGGCTCACCGGTCTCGTCGGCACCTCGACGACGGCGTTCGAGGCCGGCGGCATCGAACTGCTCGCGGAGGCGGCGGCCGCCGAACCCGCGTACGCACAGGTCACGTTCTTCCTGCTGATCGCCGGCTTCGGCGTCAAGGCGGCGCTGATGCCGATCCACTCCTGGCTCGCCGACGCGATGGTCGCGCCGACCCCCGTCTCCGGCCTCCTCCACGCGGTGGCGGTCGTCAAGTCCGGCGCGTTCGGCATCGCGCGCGTCATCCTCGACGTCTACGGGCCGGGATTGATCCACGACCTGCCGCTTTCCGTCCCCGGTATCGGCGAGGTCGGGCTGAACATTCCGGTCGCGCTCATTGCCGCGTTCACGCTGACAGCGGCGAGTATCATCGCGCTCCGCAAGGACCACCTCAAGCGCCGGCTCGCGTACTCGACGACGGCACAGCTCTCATACATCGTGCTCGGCCTCTCGCTGTTGCACCCGTACGCGGTCGTCGGCGCGCTGTTTCACATCCCCGCCCACGCGTTCGCGAAACTCACCCTGTTCTTCTGTGCGGGGGCGATCCACGTCGAGACCCACACCGACTACATCAGCGAGATGGCCGGCATCGGGAAGCGGATGCCGCTGACGATGACCGCGTTCACCGTCGGTGCGGCCGGCATGGCCGGCCTGCCGCCGATCGCCGGCTTCGTCAGCAAGTTCTACATGCTGATCGGGGCCGGCGACGTCGGCGGGAGCTACTGGCTGTTCGCCGGAGCGCTCCTGCTCTCGGCCGTGCTCAACGTCGGCTACTTCTGGCCGGTCGTCTACACGGCGTTCTTCGAGAGCGAGGACCGCCACGACGCGAAACCGCTGCTCGAGTTCCCGCGGGGTGGCCTGCTGCAGTCCTACGCCGGTGAGGACGCCGAGCAGATCGCCGCCGACGGCGGCGAGACGAACCGCTCAGAAGCGCCGGACACGACGGGGTCGACCGACGAGACCGACGCGGACGACGAGGAGTACGAGTACGCGGTCGACGAGTACTCGAGCGATGCCGAGATACCCGACCGATCCGAGGGCGAGCAGGTCAGCAGCGTCGACCACCACGGCGACCACGACGACCACCTCACCGGCGGCCCGCCCGCCGAGGGCTGGCAACGCCGCTCGCCGTTCGCCGAGAGTACGTGGCTCATGCTCGCGCCGATCGCCGTCATCGCCACGGGAGCGATCGTCCTCGGCGTCGGCCCCGACTACGCGGTCTTCCTCGAACTGGCTGTCCGGATCGTCGAGGGCGTCTTCGGGATGCCGTTCGAGGAACTGAGTAACGTGCCGTTCGACGACCTCATGACGGAGGTGACCGACTGATGGAACTCGAACTCCTGTCGCTTGCGTACCCGCCGCTCGTGGTCTTCGCGGCGGCCTTGCTCGTGCTCGTACTGCCGCGGCTCGCCGGGTTCGCCGTCGGGGCGCTCAGCCTCGCGGCCGTACTCGCCATCTCGCTCGTCGCACCGTCGGGCCAGCACCTTGCCGGCACCTTCCTCGGGTTCGAGGTCGTCCCGTACTACGTCGACGACTTCTCCCGGATGATCGGCCTCGGGCTGGGCTTTTTGGGCGTCTGTAGCGTCGTGTATGCCTACTCGAGCGAGGCCAGCGAGACGCTCGTCGCGTTCGCGCTCGCTTACGTCGCCTCGTCGCTCGGGGCGGCCTTCGCGGGCGACTGGCTCGTCCTCCTGTTCATGTGGGAGCTGATGGCCGTTACCAGCACGCTGGTAGTCTGGCACTACGGCGGGGAGGCGGTCCGTGCCGGCTTCCGGTACGCCATCTTCCACGGCACCGGCGGGGTGCTCGTGATGATGGCGGTCGCCGTCCACTACGTCCAGGTCGGGTCGTTCAGCTACGCGGCTCACGACGGGATCGCCGGCGGGATCCCGGCCGTTCTCGCGGTCCTCGGAATGGGCGTCAACGTCGCGTTCATCGGCTTTCACACCTGGCTGCCCGACACCTACCCCCGACCGCACATCGCGGCCTCGGTGTTCCTCTCGGTGTACACGACGAAGACGAGCGCGTTCGTCCTCTACCGGGCGTTCCCGATCGGCAGCGAGAGCGAACTCGCGATCTACGTCGCGTACATGGGCGGCCTGATGTCCGTCTACGGCGCGACGTTCGCCCTGCTCCAGCACGACATGCGGGCGCTGCTGTCCTACCACATCCAGGCCCAGCTGGGCTACATCGTCGCCGCGATCGGCATGGGTGCGGCGATGACCTCCGAACTCGCCGTCGCCGGCGCGCTGTCGCACCTGTTCAACAACATCCTCTTCAAGAGCCTCCTGTTCATGGCCGTCGGCGTCGTCATCTTCCGTACCGGCGAAGAGGACCTCTACGAGCTCGGCGGCCTCTGGCGCGAGATGCCTCTGACCGCGATCGGGTTCGGCCTCGGCGCGCTCTCGATCACCGCGATTCCAGGGTTCAACGGCTACGTCAGCAAGGGGATGATCTTCGACGCGGCCGATCCGGGCTACTACGGCCAGCCCGAGTACCAGGCGCTGTACTGGCTGCTCTGGCTCGGCGCGATCGGCACCCTCCTCTCGTTCATCAAGCTCGGCTACTACGTCTTCTTCCACGGCGAGAGCGACTTCGAGGTCCCGGACGCAAAACCCGGCCAGACTGTGGCGATGCTCGGCCTCGGCGCTGCCTGCCTCCTCTTCGGGGTCTGGTGGCAGGGGCTGGCCGACCTCGCGCCGACGCTTCACGGCCACGCCGGCCACTTCTCGTTCGCCTACCCGGGCGGCGAGAGCGAAATCCACCCCTACAGCCCCAGCCACCTGGAGACGGCCGGAGTCCTGACTGCGGTCGCTGCCGTCACGTTCGTCCTCGTGCGAAAGCCGCTCTCGAAACTCGACCTCGGTGACCCGGCGATGATCGTCTACCCCGCGACCTACGCCGTCAGCCGGTGGACGATGCTCGCGGTGACGGAAACCTACGCCGCCGTCGACGCCGCCGTCGTCGGCGCGGTCAAACGGAGCTACTGGGTCGGGAACAATCCGGTCCTCGCCGTCGACGCGGCAGCGGGCCGACTCCCCGACTGGATGGTCGACGTCGACGAGCGCCGGCCGACCGACGGCGGCCGACCGTCGACGATCCACCTCCGGGCCGGTATCGGGACGACAGTGCTCCTGCTGACGCTCCTCCTGACGATCGTCCTGTGGCTGCTCGTCTGAGGTCCCGATCCTCCTGCCTCACGCGAGGATGACGATGCTGTCGGCTCGACACGCCGGACAGACGCGTTTCGCGCCCACGACGTCGTCGTCGACGAGCAGCCAGTTGAGTTCGTTCGCGGACCCGTGCCAGCCGCAGTGTTCGCAGTCTGCGTCCATGGATTGCCCTACGTCACGGGGTGTCATACTCCTTTTTTCAGGGACACTGGACGGTTCCGGAGCCGATCGCATTCGGACCGATCAACTCGGGGCGACACCACTGGGGGCGACTCAGAAACGTCGCGAACCCACTCCGGTTGTCCGGCGTTGCACTATCGGGCCGGTCCCGCTACCCTCAGTCGGTCGTCTCGTTCCGACTCGTCTCGTCATCGGTATCGAGTAACGACGGCTGATCTTCGGGGACGGCGATCGACTGCTCGTCGACGGATGCCCGAAGCGCCGGTTTCGAGGAGGTCGCCTCCCGACGGTATCGATCGTCGTCTGGATCGGCCCGGACGCCGCTCGGCGTCAGGTAATCGCCGTCGACGTCGACGTCCGCTTCCCGGCAGAGTCGTTTGAGGACCGATCGCGCACCTTCCGTCGTGATCGCCGGTGGCGCGATCGATCGGTCGCGGGCGAGTTCCCGTGCCGTCGACGACGAGAGCAGGGCGTCGATCTCCGCCTCGTCGTGGCCGCGTTCGGCGAGGACCTCGCGGACCCGACGCGCGATCGACGGGGCGTGGCGCGTCGGGAACAGCGGCCAGTCGTTCGCGGGCGGATCGAGGACGACCCGGTACTTGCGAAGCGGAGTCCGGGCCGGGGCAGGGAGCGGCACGTCCTCGAGTCGCTGGGATTTCCCCAGCACCCTGATCGTCCCGGTGTAGAAGTCGACGTCGTCCCAGGTCGCGCCCATTCTGCGGTCGTCTTCCGGCACTCGGAACAGTTCCGATCCCCGCACACCAGAGTGGGCGAGCATCGCGACCATCGCGTACTCGCGCAGGCGGGAGCGACGCTCCGTGGACTCCTCACCCGAGGACTCGAGCGCCCGGTCGCGGACGTACCGTTCCAGTGAGCGACGTTGCTCGGCCGTCCAGGACTCCGTCTCGGATCGATCGTCTCCCGACGGCAGTGCCGATTCGGCGTGGGTCGTCGCGGCCGGGTTCTCCTCCAAGATGCCCCCGCGGACACACCACGAGAGGAAGGCCCGGACGACCGCGTAGTACGTCCCGGCAGTTGAGGCCGTGTACTGGCCCTGTGCCGTCCGATCGTTCAGTTCGGCCGCGTAGGCGCGCATGTGCGCCGACTCGAGTTCGAACAGCGACGTGACGCCGTACTCGTCCGCGAGCCACTCCGCCCAGCGGCGCAGGATCGACTCTGCGTTCGTCGCGTACGTTCCCGCTCCCGACCCGTCCGGATCGCCGACGGCCTTCCGCTGGAGGTACGCGTCGATCGCGTCCACGACGGCGACGGCGTTCACTGGCCGACCACCCCGATGGCCCCTGACCACCGACCCCCGTTCGACGGGGACCGATCGACGGCACGCAGGTGCCCGCGACGCTCCGGACGAGACGTCGGGCTGGCGGAATCGACGCCGTGGATCATCTATGTGGACGCTACCGTTCCACGACCCTAAAGCTGTGTTTTTGCACACCGGCGGAACACGCGACCGGACGACACGGATGCGAACGATCCGGCTTCGGAACGACAGTCGCTACTGCCGGGCGATGCACATCCGATCGCGCGACGGCTGAGCGATCGGTTCCAATAGTTACTACAGCAGTTGTTGCAAACACTATTTCTCTATTCGTTCCGAGGGGTGATTTTATCGTACCGATGCCCCCGACGCACGTCGCGTATCGGATCTGCGGCAACCGACAGTGAGTCACGGGCGACCTGTGCGTCTGCGATCGGCGGCCACCACGACGAATACGACGGTCCAGATCACGACGACAGCGATACTGCGGGCGAGCGTATCGGGCGGATAGAACGCTTCGGTCGCGTTCCGCCAGCCGTGAAACAACATCGGCAGCAAGACGCTCCGCCCGGTCCCGTCGTAGAGCCAGGCGAGGAGCACGGAAATGCCGACTGTCTGAAAGCCGAACACGACCGGGTTCGTCGACTCGAACGGCAGGGTCGAAGACGCGAGCAGCGGGAGGTGCCAGAGCACCCAGACGACGCCGACGACAGCACCACCGCCGAACACGCCGTATCGACCCTCGACCAGCGGTTGTGCGACGCCTCGCCAGCCGATTTCCTCCTGACCGCCGCCGACCACGGTCGCGTACACGAAGACGAGGGGAAGAACGTAAACCGGCGGCCTGTACGAAGCAGTCGGCTCACCGCCCGCCGCGACGAAGATCACCCCCGCGATCAGCAGGATGCCGACAGGGAGCCCGAACGCGAGGAGGTACCACTGGAGCCCGACCCGCCAGCTGAGACGGCGCTCGAGCCAGCCTCGAACGCTGTCGCCGCGCGACCGAACGACCGCCAGCGCTCCGATCGCTGGCCCGAACGCGCCGAGTGACGTCAACTCGATGCCGCCCAGCGGCATTGCATCGACGAACGAGGGGACGAGCAGCGGGCTCCAGACGATCCACGAGACGGCGAAGGTGACCAGCAGAAAGAGCACGACCTCGCGGCGCTCTGCGGTCGCGTCGCCCACGACCGTCTTGGCCGGGTGAGCGGGCATGGTCGTTCCGTCCCACGCGTCGGAAATAAGCGAACTGCTGGTTCTCGTCTGCCGAGAGGGTGGCGAAGCGACCACGTCGCGCCGCTCGTGTGGGACTTGTTCGACCGGCGCGGCCTCGCTCTCTCATGGCAAACGTTCGCCCGCTGACGCTTCTCGGATATCGAATTGGCTTGGCTCGCCTCGAACAGCATTGGTCTGCGCTGCTTTGATGGACTGTCCGCGCGCATTCATAGTCGTGACAGCACCGTACGGGCCCGGCTTTCGCTCACTCACCTCGGAGGTCCACGATCACCGGCCACCGATCGACGGCACCATTCCGAACTGGCTCTCGGGGACGCTCGTTCGCAACGGCCCCGGACGATTCGAGGTAGGCGGCCACCGAGTCAACCACTGGTTTGACGGACTAGCGATGCTCCGGCGGTACGCCTTCGACCGCGGAGAACTGCGATACTCCAATCGCTTCCTTCGGACGGACACCTACGCCGACGCGATGGCCGGCCGGCTCACTGGTCAGTTCGCTACCGATACCCGCGGCTGGATGCGCGTCTTCGAAGCGCTTCGCTCGTTCGGTCTTCCCAAGCCAACCGACAATACGAACGTCCACGTCGCGCGGATCGACGGCGAGTACGTCGCGCTCACCGAGGCTCCACGCCGAGTCGCGTTCGACCCTGAAACGCTGGAGACGCGCGGCGAGTTCGCGTTCGACGACGACCTACCCGAACATCTCTCCGCTGCACATCTCGTCGATGATCCGCATCGCGAGGAAGTGATCGGCTTTGCCACCCAGTTCGGCAGGACGCCGCAGTATCATCTGTATCGTGTTCCACAGGGGAGCCGTCGGCGAGAGGAAATCGCCTCGATCGACGCTCGCGGCCCGGCGTACATCCACGACCTCAGCGTTACCCCCGAGCACGTACTCCTCGTCGAATCACCGCTCGTCCTGTCGGTGCTCCGAGCGCTCAATCCGTTCTCCCAGGGCGCACTTGACTTGTTAGACTGGCAGCCCGATCGCCCGACCCGCGTCCTCGTCGTGGATCGAGACACCGGCGAACTCGTCGCAGATCCGCTGTTCGAGGCGGTGTTCACGTTCCACCACGCTGGCGCCTATCTAGACGATGAGACGATCGTACTGGACCTCGTAGAATTCCCGGACAGCGACATCGTCGATGCGTTGGATCTGGACGCCCTCGAGGACGAGGGATTCCAGTCCGTTCCGGACGGTCGACTCGTCCGGTATCGTATCGACGGCGATACGAATACCGTCGATCGGTCACGGCTGTACGACGGAGGGATCGAACTGCCGCGCCTCGCCCGCCAGACCGTCGGTCGCCGACACCGCTACGTGTACGGCCAGGCAACTGACAGAGCGGGGGCAAACGGACTAGTGAAAGTCGACTGCGAGGCAGGCACCGCCCACGAGTGGTGGGAACGATCGGTCTATCTCGAGGAACCGATCCCGATTCGACGCCCCGACGCCACGAGCGAGGACGATGGCGTCGTGTTGGCGACAGCGCTCGACGTCGATCGCGAGCAGACGATGGTCTTGATCTTCGACGCAGAAACCCTCACGGAGCAGGCGAGAGCGTACCTCCCCCATCCGGAGCCGTTCGGGTTCCACGGTCGGTTCTTTCGAGACGTATAGCGGTCCGTTCGACAGATCGGTATCTCGATGGCTTCAACAGAGAACGGCGTCCCCGTACGTCCGCCAGTTGGAAATCGTGGCCGTCCCATCGGTAGAATCTGCCAGCAGGTAGCCCCCGAAAGCGGGTAACCAGATGACTAAGCGGATAACCCTACCAGTCATGATTCGTGGCCGTCGATCCAGTGCCGTACCACATTCTCTCGACCAGAAAAATCGGGATACTTTTCATATGTATCCCGAAACCATCCGGTAGCAGTGAGTGAGGAGACCGACCTGTCGACGGTGCTCGCCGTTCTCGACGACGATTACGCGCGGCAAATCCTCACCGAAACGAGCGTCGAACCCATGTCTGCTAGCACATTGAGCGAACGGTGTGACGCCTCCCTGCCGACGATTTATCGGCGTCTCGACCGTCTCGAAGAGTGTCAACTCGTAACCGAAGAGACGGAACTCGCCCCGGACGGGAACCACTACAGCATCTACAGTGCGAACCTCGATCGACTGGAACTGTCCCTCGAGGACGGGTCGTTCGAACTCGAACTCACCTACCGGGAGGAAGACGTCGCCGACAAGTTCACGCGAATGTGGGAGGGGTTGCGATGAGCCGCGAGGTCGTCCGGATCGGCGAGGCGTCCGTGTTCGAACTCCTGACCATCGCGACCCTCTTTCTCGTCGCGATCATGGGGACGCTCATCGCCTACCAGGCCTACCGGGGGTACCGGCGCAACGACGCCCGGTCGATGCTCTATCTCGCCGTCGGCCTCCTGTTGCTCACCCTGTGTCCGTTCCTGATCAACGTCGCGATCAACACGATCGCCAGCCCCGACCAGATCGTCACCGTGTTCTTCGAGAACGTGAGTCGACTGTTCGGACTGGTCGCGATCATGTACTCGCTGTACGGCGGCCACTAGCGAACAGGGCGTGGGGAGGCGACCGGCGACGATCGACGAGTCCGGTTACGGTTCGGGAGTACCAGTACCGACCACCGAAGAGCCACGGCGTTTGGCGAGAACCGAAATCGGGGCGACGGGTACCGATCGGAGGGCCGAAGCAACTGGAACGGACGACGGGAGGACGACGTCACGGGAGGACCGTGACACACGCGTCGTCGGTCACTCGGACGGTATCGAGCGAGACGGTCTGCTGTACCGATCTACCGGAGGAACCGCGAGGCGGCCGCGGCTGCACCGGAAACGACGTACAGTAGTCCGTGAGTGGGAACCGGTTGGTGGGATTCGGATTCCGTCGTTCCCCATAGCAATCGTCTCGCGGTTCCCCCTTCAACCCGCCCGCGTGTTTTCTAGGTCGGAAAACGCGATCGGATCCCTCGTGTCGGGGCGGCCCACTCCGGGGAGACAGTCCGGTCCTGATCGCGCAATCATATCAGTTCCGAACGGTAATCCGATACCTAAACGCGTTTCGTACCGCGAACGGGACACGGCGGTACGACTGTTCGGTCAGCCTACCGTCGGTTCGATCGCGTGACTGTCATCGAGGTCGAGGGGAAAGCAGACCATTAACAATGCGCGTACCCGTTAGAGGGTGGACAACGCCGATCGATGGATGTGCTCGCCCTCACGACGTACGACGATGCCCCGTTTATGGATCAGCAGATCACCGCACTCGAGCGACTCGGCGTGTCGTTCGAGCGTCTCACCGTTCCGGGGCAGGTGTCGGCGAGCGAATCCCGGAGCGCGAGCGACTACCTCCGATTCTTCCCCCAGGTGATCCGGGAGGCCCGCAACGAGTACGACCTCGTCCACGCCCACTACGGACTGACGGCCCCGATGGCGCTCGCCCAGCGTCGACTCCCGGTCGTGCTCACCCTGTGGGGATCCGACCTCAACGGGCCCGTGAGCCCCCTCACGCGGCTGTGTGCGCCGCGCTGTGACGAGGTCGTCGTCATGAACCAATCGATGAAACGAACCCTCGGCTCGGACTGTACGGTGATCCCGTTCGGGATCGACCTCGATCAGTTCGAGCCGGAAAACCGGGACCGAGCGCGGGCCAGCGTGGGCTGGCCGGCCGACGAATACCACGTCCTGTTTCCCTACTCCCCGGATCGAGGCGTCAAGAACTACCCGCGGGCGAAACGGATCGTGGCGGCCGTCGACGAACGCCTCGATCAGCCCGTCAACCTGCAGGTCGTCCACGGCGTCGATCACGGGACGATTCCGACGTACATGAACGCCGCAGACGCCCTGTTGCTCACGTCGGACAACGAGGGCTCCCCGACCGCCGTCAAGGAAGCCCTGGCGTGTAACCTCCCCGTCGTCTCGTTCGACGTCGGCGACGTCCGACGGCGACTCGCGGGCGTCGACCCGTCGACCGTGGGGACGACCGACGCCGAACTCGTTCGCGGACTGGTCGACGTCCTCGAGCGGGGCGATCGATCGAACGGCCGCGCCGCCGTCGCGGAAGTGAGCCAGTCGGTGACGATCGATCGGGTACTCGACGTCTACGAACGAGCGGTCGGCCGCCCGATCGCCGCCGATCGGCCGGAAGCGACCGCCGACCGGCGGTGACGACCACCGCCGCTACTTTTCGGTGACCGAGAGGACCTTGCCGGCGGCGACGGTCTGGCCCATGTCGCGGATGGCGAAGCTTCCGAGTTCTGGGATCTCGTCCGACGGTTCGATGCTGAGCGGTTTCTGTGGCCGGACCGTGACCACGGCGGCGTCCCCCGACTGAATGTAGTCGGGGTCCTGCTCCGCGACCTCGCCGCTCGATGGGTCCATCTTCCGATCGAGCGACTCGATCGTACCGGCGACCTGGGCCGTGTGGGCGTGGAAGACCGGGGTGTAGCCGGGCGTGATCACGCTCGGGTGTTGCATCACGACGATCTGGGCCTGGAACGTCTCGGCGACCGTCGGCGGGTCGTCGGCCGGGCCGCAGACGTCGCCGCGACGGATGTCGTCCTTGCCGATGCCGCGGACGTTGAACCCGACGTTGTCACCGGGTTCGGCCTCGGGGACTTCCTCGTGGTGCATCTCGATCGTCTTCACCTCGCCGCCCACGTCGCTTGGCTGGAAGGAAACCGAATCGCCGGTTCGCATCTGGCCGGTCTCGACCCGTCCGACCGGTACCGTGCCGATCCCGGAGATCGTGTAGACGTCCTGAATCGGCAGGCGAAGCGGGGCGTCGGTCGGCGGTTCCGTCTCCGGCAGGTCGTTCAGGGCCTCGAGGATCGTGAGGCCGTCGTACCACGGCGTGTTGTCGGAGGAGTCGGCGACGTTGTCGCCCTCGAACGCCGAAATTGGGATGAAACTCGCGTCTTCGGTGTCGAAGCGGACCTGATCGAGGAGTTCCTTGACCTCCGCGACGACCTCGCGATAGCGGTCCTCGTCGTAGTCGACGAGGTCCATCTTGTTGACGCCGACGATCAGTTCGTCGATGCCGAGGGTGCGGGCCAGGAAGACGTGCTCCTGGGTCTGGGGCGCGACGCCGTCGTCCGCGGCGACGACGAGGACGGCGTTGTCCGCCTGCGACGCCCCCGTGATCATGTTCTTCACGAAGTCGCGGTGACCGGGCGTGTCGACGACCGTGAAGTAGTACGTGTCCGTCTCGAACTCCTGATGGGCGATGTCGATCGTCAGGCCGCGCTCGCGCTCCTCCGCGAGGTTGTCCATCACGTAGGCGAACTCGAAGCCGCCCTTGCCCTTCTCCTCGGCTTCCTGGCGGTGCTGTTCGATGATGTGCTCCGGGACGCCCCCGGTCTCGAACAGGAGGCGTCCCACCAGCGTGCTCTTTCCGTGGTCGACGTGACCGATGATGGCCAGGTTCTGGTGGGGTTTGTCCGTCATGGCTCTTCACTGAAATCTACGTGGCGATCCCCCAAAGTTCTTGGTGGCAGTTAGCACACGACAAACGCGATAGCAACGGCCGAAATCGATTCTCGTCACGTCGACCGGTACCGAGTCCGCCGGCGGAGAACGAAACCGCGGTACGGTCGCGTCGATTACGGTTCGACGACGAGTTTCCCGAACACGCTGTCCTCGATCACGGCCCGCTGAGCCTCGCCCGCGTCCGCGAGGTCGTACGTGTCCGCGACCTCGATCGAAAGCGCGCCGGTCTCCATGAGGTGGGCCACGCCCCGCAGCGGCACGCGGAGGTCGGGCGTGTTGAACATGCTCATGAACTGGTAGGAGACGTCCTTCGATCGGGCCGCGCCGTCGTTCGTGAACCCTGGATCCGGCGAGTTCTCGCCGATACCGACGACCCGGGCACCGGTCGCGGCCACGTCGGCGTCGAACTGGAGGTAGTCGTCGAGTCGGTGGTCGAGTACGACGTCGACGCCGCCGTCGGACGCCTCGAGGACGGCCTCCGCGAGGTCGTCCCGATCGTAGTCGAGCACGGTCGCCGCGCCGTACTCCTCGAGGGCGTCGTGGTAGTCGGGCGAGGCGGTGGTGAGGACCCGCGCGCTCACCGCGGCCCCGATCTGGACGGCGGCGTGGCCCACGCCACCGGACCCGCCGTGGACCAGGCAGTACTCGGCCGGGTCGAGCGTCGCGTGATCGATCAGCGCCCGCCAGGCGGTGACGGCGACGACGCCGGCCGCCCCCGCTTCCGTCACGTCGACGCCGTCGGGGAGGTGAACGACGCGATCGGTCGGGACGGTCGCGTACTCGGCGTAGCTTCCCTGGAATGAGCCGTTGCCGATCCCGGTCCCGAAGACGCGATCGCCCGCAGCGAACGCCTCGACGTCGTCGCCGACGTCGGCGACGGTCCCCGCGAAGTCGACGCCGGGGGAGAACGGAACGGCGACGGGTTCGTACGATCCGTCCCGGAAGTAGGTGTCGACGGGATTCACTCCTGCGGCACCGACCTCGACGAGGAGTTCGTCCGCACCCGGGTCGGGTCGATCGACGTCGTCTACCTGCAACACGTCCGGCCCGCCGTGCTCGTGAAGGCGTACGGCTTGCATGTCGTTTGGGCCCACGCACCGAACCGTCATAAGAATGCAGATCGCTGGCGACGGATGGGCCGCGGACGGTCGCAGCGGGACGCGATCGGAACGCCCGGCACTGTACTGCCGCGACGGAACGTTTTACCCGGTCGGCGCTGGACCCACTGCTATGGATATTCATCACACCGCGATCGAGGTCTCCGATCTCGACGCGACGAAGGCGTTCTACGAGGACGGGCTCGGCCTCGAGTACAGCTACGACTTCCACGTCGACGGGACCCACAACTACTACGTGACCGGCGAGACCGCAGACACCGAGATCCAGTTCGTCCACGACCCAGACGACGACGCGCCGATCGACGCCGCGGGAATCGTCCACCTCGCGATCCTCGTCGACGACGCGGACGAGACCTTCGATCGGGTGGTCGGCCGAACCGACTGTCCGGTCGTGCGCGAACCGACGACGATCGAGGCGGCGAACGCCCGTGCGGCGTTCGTCGAGGATCCCGACGGGTACGAGGTCGAACTCTTCTCGCGTCTCGAGTGAGGGCGCAGGACGGGACGTCGCCGTGGCCAGTCACCGTCCCACAGGTTCTTCAGGAAACTCCTCCTGCAGCCGGTATGCAGTATCTCGTCGGCACCGAGTCGGTCCACACGACGGCAGCGATCTGTGACTACCTCGACGATCGGGCGACGAGCGACGACGAAATCACAGTCATTTCCGTGGCCCCGCCCGAGTCGCCCGCCGCGCAACGGGACGGGCGGGAGGCCCTGAACGTCGCCCCCGTCCGACTGGCGGCGATCGGATCGGTCGAGACCGAACTCCGCGAGGGCGAACCGGCCGCGGAACTGCTCGCGGCCGCCAACGAAATCGGCGCGGACGAGATCGTAATCGGCGCTCGCGGCGGCAGTCCAGAAGCGACCGCGGCGGTCGGATCGACGGCCCAGGAGATCCTCGCGAACGCGGTACGGCCCGTCGTGGTCGTCCCGATCCCCGACCTGTAGCGGTGGATCGGGGGTGAGTCACCGGGTTCGACGGGTCGGTCTCGAGGGTCGGCGGGTAGATTTATGCTCGCCGAGCGAACAGCCGTGGGAAATGGTCTCGCCGCACGACAGTTGGGAAGACGTCGAGAAGGGGTATCGGACGGAACGCGTCGGCGTGTTCGTCGAGCCGAGATCGATCGGGGGCGACGGCGGACCGACGCGATCGGAGCCGGACACCGGAGAACCGGCCGCGACCGTCTACGCCGTGACGATGCGTCGGCCGCTTGGAAGCGCCCTCGAAACAGAAGCCACGCTGGTCTCGTTCGACGACGGCAGGACGGCCTGGGAGTACGCGAACCTGGTCACGCACTTCGTCGCCGAATCCGCCGACGCGAACTTCGCGGAGTCACAGCTCCGGGGCCGGGTCGAACCGCCGGCCGATCGGTGGGAGCCGGACGGGCCAGTCTCCGACCGCGTCGCGCTTGCCGTGTTGCGCGAACAGGTCGGCCACCACGCGGACAAGATCGACCACCTCGTGAACGGGACGCCGGCGCTGGCGGAGTGAGCGGGCGATCGAACGACGTGCGGTTCGACTCCCGCCAGCGACTCGTGTCAATCGTCGCTCGTCGTCGTCTCCGGCCGGTAGCCGCGGCTGATAACCTTCCAGCGCCCGCTCGCGAAACGGTAGTAATTGATCGCCGCTGGCGTCGCGGTTTCCGCGACGAACGCGATGTAGAGCCCCGCAACCCCGAACGCCGGGATCGATACGCCGGGAACCGCCACGCCGAGCAGCGGGATCGTCCCCGGCGAGGGGATCGAGAGGCCGACGGCGCCGAGATACGCGATCGGGATCGCGAGCCCGAACATCCCGAGCAACTGGCCGTAGAACGGCCACCGCGTATCGCCGCTGGCCTTGAGCGCACCCGCTGCACCGGTGTAGACTCCCTGCAGGACCACCGCCACGCAGGCCGCGTGGACGAGCGAGACCGCGGTCGGAACCGACAGTTCGCCCGGATCGGTCGTGAACGCGAGGACGATCGGTTCGGCGAAGACGGCGACGATCGCGGCCGAGACGAGGTAGACGGCGACCGAGAACCGGACGATTTCGCGCCCGTACTGCTCGGCCCTGCGCTCGTCGCCGGTCCCGAGTTCTTGCCCGACGAGGCTCGAGGCCGCGAGGCCGAACCCCCAGCCGGGCGTGTTCATCAGCCCCCAGACGCGCCGGGCGATGACGTAGGCCGCGACGGTGTCCGACCCGAAGACGTCGACGATCGCCAGCATCGGGAACTCCGCGACGGTCCAGACCAGTTTCGTCCCCATGACGGGGAGGCCGATCGTTGTCAGGTCCCGAACCGTCCCGGCATGGACGTAGCTCCCCAGCGGATCGACGCTGACGGAGAACGTCCCCACACCCGGGAGCCGGCCCGCGACGAGTCCGGTCGCGAACGTCACGGTAACGACGACGTTCGAGAGGACCGTGCCCATCGCCGCCCCGGTGACGCCCATGTCGAAGCCGAAGATGAGCACCGCGTTGAGGACGATATTGGCGACGGCTCCGCCAGCGCGGACGACCATCGGCGTCCACGCGTCGTCCATCCCGACGAAGGTTCGGCTCCCGATCAGGTTGAGTCCCGCAAAGGGAATCCCGAACCCGACGATCCGCAGGTACGTCGCGCCGAGGTCGATCGCTTCGGGATCGGAACTGAGAAGCGAGATCAGTTCGGTCGGGTACGACCAGAAGACCGCGGTGATCGGCATCGACAGGAGGACGACGAGCAACGCGCTCGATCGAATCGCCTGGCCGAGTTGGTCGAACGCCTCCGCGCCGTAGCGCTGGGAGACGAGCGCGATCGTCCCGCCGGCGACGCCGCCGCCGACGGTGAACGCGAGTCCCCAGAACGGGGAGGCGAAGCCGACGCCCGCGATCGCGGCCGGGCCGACGGCGATCCCGACCATCGCGACGTCGACCGCGTTCTTCGACATCCGCGCGAGGCCGGTGATGATGCGCGGCCACGCGAGATCGGCGGTGCGGCGCGCTCGCTCGGCCTCGATGAGGCCGACGCTGGCGAGCGCGAGCCCGATCCAGAGGATGGACAGCCGGATCGGGTTCGGCGGACGGGAGACCACGAGAATCGGCTTGAGCTATCCAACTGCGACAAAAAGACCTTCCCGACGCGGCAGAGGCCACCGGTTTCGAAACGAAACAACTGGTACGATCCCGGGACCGCGGAACGAGCATGTCGGAGAACGGATTCGTCACTCGACGACGAGGACCGGGATCGACGACTCGGTCGCGACCTGCTCCGAGACGCTCTTTCGCAGGAATCGTTCGAGTCCCCGATTGCGGCCCATGACGATCAGGTCCGCTCCCGCCTCGTCCGCGTAGTCGAGGATCGCCTTGTGTCGCAGCCCGTGGGTAACGGTCGTTCGAACGTCCTCGACGCCCGCGTCTTTCGCGCGTGTGGCGACGTACTCGACTGCCTCCTCGCCGATCGGTTCGAGATCCTC
Organism: Halosolutus sp. YCN4; assembly: GCF_059736495.1. NCBI lineage: Archaea > Methanobacteriati > Methanobacteriota > Halobacteria > Halobacteriales > Natrialbaceae > Halosolutus > Halosolutus sp. YCN4. The sequence continues at coordinate 814,301 of NZ_JCASSM010000001.1, forward strand.
GAAGTCGATCCCCGGCGCGATTTCGGCGGAGTTGATGACGTAGAGGGCGTGGACCGTCGCCCCGTGGACGGACGCGAGTTCGATCGCCTCGTCGATCGCCCGCCTCGTGTTGTCCCGTCCGTCGGTCGGGATCAGAATATCGTCGTACATGGGGAACCGTTCGACCACGTGCGTAAAAAGTGCTGAGATGGGCGCGAGACGCCTCCCGACGCGATCCGCCCGGGGATCCAATCCACCGGACGCCGGTTACAGCCGTTCGACGATCGTCGCGATCCCTTGCCCGAACCCGATACACATCGTACAGAGCCCGTACCGATCGCCGCGGCGATCGAGTTCGTGGACCAGTTTCGTCAGCAGCGCCGATCCGGTCGCACCCAGCGGATGCCCGTGAGCGATCGCGCCGCCGTTGACGTTCGTCCGGTCCCAGGGCGCACCGGTCTCGTTGAGCCACGCGAGCACGACCGAGGCGAACGCCTCGTTGATCTCGAACAGGTCGACGTCGTCGATCGTCATATCGGCCTTCTCGAGGACGTTCTCCGTCGCCGGAATGGGACCCGTGAGCATCGTGATCGGATCGACGCCGACGACCTCGGTCTGGACGATGCGCGCCATCGGCTCCCAGCCGCGTTCGTCGGCGGCGTCCGCGCTGGCGACGAGCACCGCGCTCGATCCGTCGACGATCCCCGAGGAGTTGCCCGCGTGGTGGACCCCCTCGCCCTCCGGCCGGAACGCGAGCGGCAACTCGGCGAGCGTCTCCGCGGACGTGTCCGGCTTCGGGTGACCGTCCTGCTCGACCGCGATCGTCTCGCCGTCGAGCGTCGTCTCGACGGGGACGATTTGAGAGTCGTACCGACCCGCCTCCCAGGCCTCGGCCCAGCGCTGCTGGGAGTCGACCGCGACGCCGTCGACGTCGTCCCGCGTCAGGTCCCACTCCTCGGCGATCCGTTCGGCCGACTCGCCCTGGCCGATCGCCTCGTCGTAGTGCTCGAAGTAGGTGTCGGTGAGCGCCTCCCGATCGATCACGCCGGTCTCGGCCTCGCCGTCCGAGCCCATCGGGACGCGGGTCATGTGCTCGACGCCGCCGGCGACGATCACGTCCTGGAAGCCCGCCCGGATCTCGCTGGCCGCCCAGTTGACCGCCTGCTGGCCGGAGCCGCACATCCGGTTGAGCTGGACCCCCGGTACCTCGTCGCCCCAGCCGGCCACGAGCGGCGCGAGCCGTCCGATGTTCAGCCCCTGCTCGCCGACCGGCGTCACGCAGCCGTAGACGACGTCGTCGACGATCGCCGGATCGAACTCGGTGCGCTCCTCGAGCGCCCGGAGCGGTTCGGCGGCCAGATCCTGCGGGTGCGTGTCCCGGAACGCGCCCCCGCGGTCGCCAAAGGGTGTCCGTACTGCGTCGACGATCACTGCGTCATCCATACCCGAAGGAGGTCTGGCTCACGATATCAAAGTACGGGATCGGGCCACCCGGGGCGACGATTTGTGGGACCCGATCGTCGCCGCTCAGACCCGGTCGAGCGACGCGAGCCACTCGAACAGCCGATCGAGGACGCGCGCGTCGGCCTCGTCGGAGAAGACGTGTCCCTCTCCCGCGAACGCCTCCACTACCACGTCGGTCTCGAGCGCGCTCGCGGCGTCGAAACTGTGATCGATCGGCACCGACTCGTCCGCGCGCCCGTGGAAAATCGCGACCGGGACGTCCTCGATCGCGTCGACGACCTCGTCGAACGGATAGTCCGCCAGGTCGTCGAAGAACCGTCGATCGATCCACCTGTCGTCGTCGAACCGACGGGCTCCCTCCTCACGGACCACCGACTCGTACTCGGCGAACGCGTCGTTTCGCGTAACCGGCGCGCGGGTCGCGATCGCCGCCGGGGCGACCCGATCGCGGGCCGTCGCGTGGAACGCGACCTTGCCGCCGAAACTCGATCCGAAGAGGACGAGCGAGGCCGGGTCGAAGTGGTCGACGACCGCCGCGAGATCGTCGAGTTTCGACCCGAGCGGCTGGTCGGCGAAGACGCCGTCGGACTCGCCACAGCCCCGTAAGTCGAACCGGACGGCGTTGAAACCCTGGTCGACCGCCCGCAGGGCGCGTCGTTCGTAGCTCCCGGACTTGTCGCTCAGGAAGCCGTGACAGAACACGACCCAGCGGTTCGAGGTGGCGGCGTGGTGGACGGCAGCGACCGATTCGTCGTCGGTGACCGCGATACGGTGTCGCTCGGCCATACCGCTGACTAGCCCGGCGGAGCAGTATAGTCGTACGGACCGGAAAGCGGTGGCTCACGATCGCGATCGAAGCGGGTGAGAAGAGGGCGGTGAGAGCACCCTGTCGGACGCGTCGATCGCGCCCGGGCAGACCGTCGTTCGACGGCAACTCGCCGACACCGGTGACGATGCCGGCGTGGGGGTTCCTGACGCCGAACCACGATCGAACGGCTCGTCCGCGTCAGTCTTCGACGTAGATTTCGGGGTCGACGACGGCGTCCGTGGAGAGTCCGCCGCGGTTGACGATCGTCACGTCGGCCACCTCGCCGGAGAACCGGAAGCGCTGCGTATCGGCTTCGACGGCCCCTTCGGCGGTCGTGCCGGAGACGATCGTCGCTTCCTCGGACGCGACGGCGTCCATCATCTCGATTTCGCCGTCGACGGTGATTTCGAAGCTCGCTGGCGTTCCCTGACCGTCGACCGTGATGACGTTCGGGAGGGCAGTTTCGTCTGTGCGCTGGTCCGTATCGAGACCTTCCATACCGGGCAACTTCGGCAGTTGGGCATAAGCTTTACCCTCTGATTATCACTAGTAATTAGCGAATGTATCCTGCGGCAAAACGAATCGAGCGGGACCGGGGACGCGAGCGCCGCAGTCAGGTATCCACGCTTATTGCGCTGGGGGGCGAACCCCCGGCGCGTGAACGCCGATCACCGGGACGCGGATCGCTGCACGCTGTGTGGCACACCCGTCGGTCCGGCGACCGGGGACGGACCGACCGGGTTCTGTTCGTCGGGTTGTCGGGAGGTCCACCGGGCGCTCGGGGCGGACGAACCGGGTGGTGACGGGGGCGCTCGGCCGACGGAGACGACCGATCGGACGGGGGAACGGGCCGATCGATCCGGGCCGACGGACCGGACCGGGACAGCGGCCGACGAGGACGGAGACGACGGCCGCGAGGAGGACGAAGCGGGAACCGAACGGGCGTACTTCCGGATCGATGGGATGTACACCGCCTCGTGCGAGACGTTCCTGGAATCGGTGGCCGAGGCCCAGGACGGCGTCACCGGCGCCGCGGCGAGTTACGTGACGGAGTCGATCCGGGTCGACCACGACCCCGATCGCGTCTCGAAAACGGCACTCCGGGACGCGCTGAGCACGATCGGTTACACCGCCTACCCCCGGGACGAGGCGACGAGCGAAGTCGACGGCGACGGCGGTTCGACCCGCCGCGATCGCGAGATGGCTGGGATGCGGAAACGACGCAGCGAAGACCTGTTCGAACTCCGGTACGTCGTCGGTATCGTCTTCGGGTCGTTCCTGCTGGTACCGTACGTCACGATCTTCTACCCCGTCTACCTCTCCGCGTTCACCGACTGGTGGATGCTCGAGCTCTACGAGGGCGCCTTCGGGGGTCTCGAGGGTCCCCGCCTGTTACCGCTGTTCGCCGGACTGACGGCCGCGATCCTCTACCTGACCGGGAGGCCGCTGTTGCGCGGGGCGTACGTGAGCCTGAAACTCCGCCGGCCGGACACCCGATTGCTCGCCGCACTCACCATCGTCAGCGCGTTCCTGTACGGAACGGCGGCGTTACTGCTCGGGCGTAACGACGTCTACTTCGACCTCACCATCCTCGTCGCCGTGCTGGTGATGGGGGCCACGTTCTACGAGACGATGGTCAAGCGACGCGCGATGAACCGGCTCACGGACCTCACGGTCTCCCAGGTCGACGACGCACGACGGCTCGAGGGCGACGGCACGACGACCGTTCCCGTCGGCGACCTCGAATCGGGCGATCACGTGCTCGTCCGCGAGGGCGAGCGCATCCCGGTCGACGGCGTCCTCGTCGAGGGGCCGTGTACGGTCGACGAGGCGATCGTCACCGGCGATTCCCTGCCCGTGACCAAACGGGCCGGCGACGACGTCGTCGGCGGATCGATCGTTCGGGGAGACGCCGCCGTCGTCGCCGTCGGCGATCGAACGACGAGCAGCATCGATCGCCTCACAGAGACCGTCTGGGACGTCCAGAGCGCGGATCACGGCGGGCAACGCGTCGGCGATCGGCTCGCCATCGTCGCGCTCCCGATCGTGCTCGCCGTTGCCGCGGTCGTCGGCCTCTACGGCCTCACGCGCGGCGCGACCGCGACGACGACGGTGCTTCCCGCGTTGCTCGCCGTGATCGTCGTCAGTCCGTGGGCGCTCGACCTCGCGACGCGGATTTCCGTCGGCCGGCACCTCCAGGCCGCGCTCGATCACGGCATCGTCGTCTTCGACGAGAGCATCTTCGAGCGGATCCGGGGCGTCGATACGGTCGTCTTCGACAAGACCGGGACCCTGACGACGGGCGAGATGACGGTACTCGAGAGCCACGGGCCGGCCGACCTGTTGCGCACGGCCGGCCGCCTGGAACGGCGGAGTTCGCACCCGATCGCCGCCGCGATCGAGTCGGCGTTCCTCGACGACGCGGGTGACGGGAGCGAGAGCGGCGGCGAGGGAAGCGGTCGATCGGATCGCCACCGGGCCGATGGCGGACGGGCCGATCGCCGCCGGACGGACGGCGGGCAGGCCGATCGCGAACGCGGCCACGAGATCGACGAGTTCCGGAGCCACGAGACCGGCGTGGAGGGCGTCGTCGACGGCGATCGGGTACTCGTCGGCCACCCGAACCTGCTGACGGATCGGGGGTGGACGATCGAGCCGTCGATCGCCGATCGGATCGAGAGCGCCCGCGAATCGGGGCAGATACCCGTCGTCGTGGGGCGCGACGGGACCGCCGAGGGCGTGATCGTCGTCGGCGACGAACCACGGGCCGACTGGGCGGAGACGGTGACGACGCTCCACGACCGCGGCGTCGAAATCGTCGTGCTCACCGGCGACGATCGGGCGGCCACCGACGTCTTCCGGGATCATCCCCACGTCGACCGGGTCTTCGCGGGCGTCCCGCCGGACGGCAAGACCGCCGCGATCCGCCGGCTGCGCGCCGACGGCCGCGTGGCGATGATCGGCGACGGGACGAACGACGCGCCCGCGCTCGCCGCGGCCGACCTCGGACTCAGCCTCGGCAGCGGCACCGCGCTCGCCGCCGACGCGGCCGACGTCGCGATCGTCGACGACGACCTCTCGGCCGTCGATCGCGCGTTCAGGCTGGCGACGGCCGCGCGCAAGCGTCTCAAGCAGAATCTCGGGCTGGCGCTCGTCTACAACGCCATCGCGATCCCGATCGCGCTCGCGGGCTTTCTGAACCCGCTGGTCACGACCGGCGCACTCCTCGTCTGTGCGGGGTTGATCGCGGCGAACGGGTCGCGGCCGTTGCTCCGGTCGTAGTCCGACCGATCGTGGGACGCGAGGGCGTCACCGGCCAGCGCGAAAACCAGTGAGAACGTCGAACGCGACTGCCGGATTCAGTCGTCGTGAGCGAGCGAGCGCGATACGAACGCCGCGTTGTGCTCGTCGACGAGGTTCTGGAGGCGAGTCGTCTTTTCGACCGCGAACGTCGCGGGCGCATCGGCCGTGATCGATCGCGTCGTCCCGCCGATCGTCTCGGACTGCCGTGGGGGCGCAGTCGCGGCGGATCGCGGCTTCGTGTGTCGAATGCTCATTGCTGGATCGGGCGCTACTTCCCCCTTTCCGCCAAACCATAATAAATGTTCATTAAGGTATGTGAGCGCGGCCCACGATCGGAGAGGGGCAATCTCGGGATCGGCCGACTGCGGACGTCACAGCGTATGCGAACGAATAGAAAACCGACGGGATGCAGTATCCAGGACGACGCCATCGAGTGGATCAGTTCGTGGAGACGATCCCCCAGCGGGAACATCCGGCTTCCCCTGCTAAACTGAGTCTACCCCACTTCCGAGCGGGACAGTAATCCAATTCCGTAGTTTAAAATGGCGATAGTGGCACTATCCTCGGTAGATGAGTAACGAGGAACCATCTGGGGTAGCGCGGTCCCGGTATACCCAGCATGGTGACGTCGAAATGGAGCGACGAGGAGACACGGTGTTCCCCGACTTTCGATTCCCGGACAATCCCGGCATGGACGCGGTCCCCGACGAGGAGATCGGGTACCCGCTCGGGCCCGTCCCCAAGGGCGAGGGCGTCGAGTACGCGTTTCCCGGCGAACCGGAGGAGTATCCCGAGATGGATTTCCGACGGCTCGCGAACGACCTCCCCGACGGCCGCACGATCCCGAACACGACCTATCTGACCCACGCTATTCACAAGCACCCTGCGATCTTCATCCCGCACATCCCGAGTTACATCATTCGCCAGTTCACGACGCCGGAGAACGCGGACGGCGATCGGCCCCTCGTACTGGACCCGTTCTCCGGAAGCGGTACGTCGGGCCTCGAGGCCAAGGTCAACGGGCGCGACTACCTCGGCGTCGAGATCAACCCGCTGTCGCGTCTCGTGTCCGAAGTCTCGACGTCGCCCATCCCCCCGACGACGCTCGACCGTGCCGAAGACCGGTACCTCGACCTGCTCGACGGGACGGACGACAGGCGCTACGAGGAGTACGACGCGGAGTTCCTCGATCGGACGGGCAAGGACCACTGGTTCGAACCGGCCGCCATCCGCGGCCTCACTCGGGTCCGCAAGGCGCTCGCAGCGTTCAAGCGAAGCGACTTCGATCCGTTCGACGGCCTCTCCGACGGCGAGCGGGCGGCGGTAGACGACCGCGATCTCGATCGCGACGAACTCCACGAGCGGGTGACTCGCTGGCTCACGCTCCTCATCGCGAACACCGTGTTCGAGGTCTCGAACGCGGATCCCGGGGTCTCGAAAGCCTACAAGTCGAAGAAGATGCGGCGGAAGATCGAGGCCGGCGAACACCCGCCGGACGTGCTGGAGACCCACCGGGAACAGATCGCGGAGACGAAAGGAACGCTCGTCGAACTCTGGAACGACATCTACGGGACGAACTACAGCGGCGAGACGGGACAGCGCACGTCGGGCGGATTCACCGACGACGGCGATTTTCGCGGGGAGCAGATCGACGGCAACGACGCGCACGCCGCCGAGGTGGATATCCGACTCGGCGACGCCCGGACGTTCAGCTTCGAGGAGTACCAGGGACAGGTCGACCTCGCCGTCACGTCCCCGCCGTACATCAACGCGATGAACTACTATCGCGGGTCGAAGCTTCGCCTGTTCTGGCTGTACGACTTCCTCGAGGAGGACGAGAAGTTCAACGCGACCGAACTCCGGAAATCGATCGTCGGCACGAACGCCGTCTCGATGAGCACGGTCGACCGCGACCTGCCCGCGACGCTCCGGAGTATCTGGACGGGAACCGACGAGGAGTTCGAGGCGACCCGCCTGCCCCACCTCGACGAGGACATCGAAGCGATTCACGAACTCGACCACAACCAGGCCGAACGGAAGGCCTACGTGACGTGGTCGTTCTTCGGGGTCGACATGCTCCAGAACCTCGCGCGGGTGTACGAGCACCTGAAGCCGGGCGGCTACTACTTCTTCGTCATCGGCGAGAATACGATCGGGGAGCGCCTCATTCACTCCCACAAGTACGTGGCCGACATCGCACAGCACCTCGGAACGTTCGAGGGAACCGGCGGGGACTTCGACGCGGACGACGGGTTCCGACTGGTCGGGTCCGCGTGGGACGAAATCACGAACCGCGACCTGTTCAAGGGCCGCAAACACGAGGGTGGCGTCATCGAGTGCGAGTGGGTGACGATCCTGCAGAAACCGCCACGCGAATCCGAGTGAGCCGCCGTCGGCGCTCCGCCGATCGGATACGGGACCGCTCGTCTGTCCCGGCGAAATCGTTCGGATCTCGACACCGTCACGGGAGACCGTGATACACCTCTTTACCGCTGGTTCGTGAGAGACCCGTCTGTATCATGGGAACAGTAGACGTTGCGATCGGCGTCGACGCGGACTGTGTCGCCGGTTGGCTCGGCTCCTACGGCGGGGCGGACTCCCCCGCGGACCTCTCCCGGGGACTGGCCGCCGGGAACGAGGGGATCCCGCGGATGCTCGCCCTCTTCGACGAGCAGGACGTCGAGACGTCGTGGTACGTCCCCGGTCACACGATCGAGACCTTCCGCGACGAGATCGAGGCGGTCGCGGCCGCCGGCCACGAACTCGGGGTCCACGGCTACTCCCACGAGAACCCGACCGACCTCTCGCGGGAGCAGGAAGACGAGATCCTCGAGGTGTCGATCGACCTCATCGAGGACGTCACCGGGTCGGAACCCGTCGGCCACCGGGCGAGCTGGTGGGAGTTCAGCGAGAACACGCCGGAACTGGTCGAGAAGCACGGCTTCCTCTACGACAGTAGCCTCATGGAGCGGATGTTCGAACCGGGCTGGATGCGCAAGGGCGATCACTGGGAGAAGATCGACTACGACAAGAGTCCCGAGACGTGGATGGAGCCCTACCAGTACGGCGAGGAGACCGACGTCGTCGAGATTCCGATCAGCTGGTACCGGGACGACATCCCGCCGATGCTGTTCATCAAGCAGCCGATCTACCACGCGGGGTACAAGGACCCGGAGATGATGTACGAACAGTACTACAAACGGCAGTTCGACTACCTGTACAACCGCCGCGGCGCGGGGGTCTACACCTTCACGATCCACCCCGACATCCACGGTCTGCCGCACATGATCTCCCTGTTCGAGGAGTTCATCCAGTACGTCACGGGCCACGAGAACGCCCAGTTCGTCACCCTCGAGACGATCGCCGAGAAGTTCAACGATGACCCGTCGGTGTACGAGACCGAGAGCGACTACGTGTGATCGTCGGGGGACGATGCGCGGTCGGGACCGGCGAACGACTCCCGGATCGCCGCCGCGTCGTCGAACGCCGCGAGTGCGAGTGTCAGCCGTAGCCTGGCCTGCTGGGCGGACAGATCGCCGGCGAAGATCGCACCGTATTCGCGCAGGCGCTCGCCACCCCCGTCGCCGCCGTAGACCGGGGTGACGCGGCCCTCGAGACAGCGGGACGTGACGACGACGGGAACGCCATCATCGATCGCCTCGCGAACGGCGTCGGCGAGTCCCGCCGTCGCGTTGCCCAGTCCCGTGCCTTCGAGGACGAGGCCGTCCGCGTCCCGATCGAGCGCGGCCCCGACCAGGTCGCCGGTGACGGCGCTCCCGCTCGTGATCGTAAAGACGGCCGCGTCGAGCGACGTCGCGTCGATCGATCGCGTCTCGCTCCGCGGCGGGCGGTGAATCGCGACGCCGGCCCGATCGACGGTCGCGACCGGGCCCGCGTTGCGCGAGCGGAACGCGTCGAGCGCGGACGTGTGGGTCTTCGTCACTGCCCGCGCGCCGTGGATCGTCCCGTCGAACGCGACAAACGTCCCGCCGGCGTCGCGCTCGGCGAACGCTCGCCCGGCCCGAACCGCCGTCAGGAGATTGGCCGGCCCGTCGGGGCTCACCTCGTCCGGTCGGCGCTGGGCACCCGTCAGCACCACCGGTGTCTCCGGTTGCACGGTGACGTCGAGGAAGTAGGCCGTCTCCTCCATCGTGTCCGTCCCGTGGGTCACGACGACGGCGTCGACCGACGGATCTGCGTCGAGTTCGGCCACCCGTTCGCCGATCGACTCAAGCGTCTCGCCGTCTATCTCGTAACTGGGGACTCGCGCGACGTCCTCGACCGAGAGCGCGGCGATCGACTCGAGTTCGGGGATCGACTCGAGGAGTTGCGCCCCCGTTCTGGTCGGCTTCGCGCCGGTCTCCGCTTCTGTACTCGCGATCGTCCCGCCGGTGCTGAGAAGGGTCACGTTCACAGGGGCCGCTTTCACGCACGCGACCGAAAAGCCAGGTGGGTACCCCGACAGCGGTGACGGTCGGAATCCGTGGGGATGGTGGTGCGATCGAGTGGCACCGGCTACGGGTCCGGCTCATCGATGCGCATGCCGGGGACCGAACCGTGGGGGCGAGTCGCGATCGTACGGAGGGTGGTTTCTCGATCAGAAGTTCGTGGACGGTTTTTAAGCGACAGGGTATCGATACTCGGATAACGAGGCCAGAGGATGGACGAAGCGACTCAGGAGGAGGTCACCGAAGCGATTCGAGAGATCGAGGAGGAGGACGCGGAGTCCGACGATCTGATCATCGCGGACGGGTGACTGTCGCCAAGGTCGGAGGTCCAAACCAACCGCCCCGCCTCCGCACTGTCGCCAAGGCGACAGTGCCAAAAACTTACACCGCCTCGTCCTACCTCCGCGCGTAAATCTCCAGCTGAAGCACACGAAACGGAAGATCGTTTTCTGATCGGACTGAAGTTTCGGGTCGTCGAGACCGGTGCGGGACTGGACCTCGAGTTCGTGTCACTCCACAAGACATTTACCATCTGCTAGTGATCGAGGACCATGTCCCCAAACCGTTGGGCACTTGTTTTCCTCCTGATCGGGCTGATCTTGCTTCCCGGACCAGCCTACGCGATCGGCGTTGAACGGCTCGACGGGCCGGACAGGGACCGGTCTTCGGCGGGCTACGTGGCGACGCCGATCAATGCGTCGAACGATTCGCTCTTGGCCCAGAAATACAGCAGGCAAATTTCGTTCCAGGCTGAGGACCTCACGTACCAGCACATCGCGAGGAACTACCGTGCCCCGAACGAGACCCAGCGCGTACTCGAGCGTGCTATCCGGAACGGCACAGCGACAACCAGTAGTCAGGCTGTTCGCGCCGATCTCCAGCAACTCGCGGGTAACTATACGTTCCTCACGAGTTCTTACGACGCGTACTACAGCTACTCGATTTCGACGTCGGCAGACACCACGACGGTCCGGACGACCGCCGCAAACGACTCCACGATCGCACGTGCGGTCCGCGACGAACTCGTCGTCACCTACGGAGAGCTTCCGACTGCCCAGCAAGCGACGTTCGACAAGATCCGGAACGCTACGGAAGCATCCGACCAGCACGACTATCGTCCGTGGTCGGACGAACCCGTACCCGACAAGCCGCTCGTCGAACGCGATGGGACCCACTACGCCGTCGAGGTGGTGTCCCACACGGACGACATCAACTTTCCCGACGGGTTGTTCCTCGGGATCGTCGCATCTGCTGTCGGTCTCGTCTCCCTACTCGCGTCGGGAGGGATCCGGCTGTATGGTCGGTGGCGGGGCTGAGTAGCGCGTATGTCCCGCCTGCACTCATATCCGATCGCGTTCGTGCTCCCGCCGAGAAGCGAATAGCGATCGACACAAGCAGATCACGCGTAAGTGACCCATCGGCGACCCCCATCGAAAGCGGAACCGAACACACCCGTCAGTAATCGCCGAGCACGCCGAGCCGTCGCGCCCGGCGCGTCGCGTACTGGAAGACGACGTAGCCAAGCGCCACGTAGCCGGCCGCGATCGCGACCAGCAGCCCCACTTCGATCGGCGTGAACTCCCAGAGGCGGGTGCCGTCGAGCATCGCGCGCTGGAGGAGGGCGCTCCCGTGGGCGAGCGGGAGATAGCGCATCCAGCCGAGGTCGAACGCGGGGGCCGAGATGAGCACGACGAACCCGAACTGGAGCAGGTTGAGCCAGTTGCCGATCTGCTTGTAGAGGACGGTGACGCCGCCGGCCGCGAGGCCGAGGCCGAGCACCGAGACGATGCTGAGCGTCGCGACGACGACGATCGTCAGGAGCGGCAGTTGGAGGGCCGTCCCGCTGATCGCGATCATCACCGCCAGGATGATCGTCGAGATGACGAACGTCCGCACGATCTTCGCGACGCCTTTCAACAGCGCGACGGGCGCGAACCCGAACGGCGTCATCACGTGGCGTTCGAGGGTCCCCCACTGCACCTCGCTCGCGATGTCGTTCGAGATCGAGGAGTACGCGCCCACCGAGAGCGTCCAGAGGAAGTAGCCGACGATGATCCCCTCGAGCGAGTCGGTGAGCGCCTGGCCGGCGACCATTCGACCGCCGTAGAAGAGGACGCCGAAGAAGAACAGCGAGATGACGATCCCGCCGATCGCGTTCGCCGGATACCGGACGAAGATCAGCAACTCGCGGTAGAGGACGGCCCGCGCGAGGTGAGAGTAGCCGGCGGGGCGGGGCGTCTCACCGCCGCCAGCCGTCCGGGGCGCGTCGCCCGGGTCTCGTGACGACGCGGGGTCATCGATCCCCCCGGTCGATCGCCGTCAGGTCGACGAACACGTCCTCGAGGTCCGGTTCGATCGTCCGCACGCGATCGAGCGTGACGTTCTCGGCGCGGAGGTGGCCCAGCAACTCGTACAGTCCGTCGCTGTCCGTCGTCACGTCGATCCGGGCACCGCTGTCGCGCGGGTCGACGCCGATCGTCTCGAACCGCTCCCGGAGGGTCGACACGATCGCCGCGTCGAGATCGCGACTCGTGATCTGCACCCGGTGCATGTCGGTCCCGGAGAGCAGAGCCGCGACGGTATCGTCCGCCACGATCTCCCCGTCGGACATGATGAGGACGCGATCGCACACCGTCTCGACGACGGCCATGTCGTGGCTACTGAGGACGACGGTGAGCGCCTCCTCCTCGACGAGTCGTCGCAACTCCCGCTGGAGCGTTCGCGAACTCTCGACGTCCAGTCCCAGCGTCGGTTCGTCGAGGAAAACGACGTCCGCGCCACCGGCGAGGACGCTCGCCAGCGACACCTTCTGTTTCATCCCGCGCGAGAGGTCGCGGACGGGGACGTCCGCCTTCTCGGCGAGCCCCAGCTGCGCGAGGAGCCGCTCGTGGCGATCGCTCACCGAATCCGGATCGACGCCGCTGATCGTGGCGAAGTACCGCAGATTCTCCCGGACGGTCAGGCGCCAGTAATCGTTGCGCGCACCCTCGAGCATCGCGTCGACGGACGCGTAGGCGTCGCGAGGCCGATCGTAGACGTCGACACCTCGAATCCGAACGGAGCCTGCGTCCGGCAGGACCATGCCGAGAATCGACTTGATGAGCGTCGTCTTCCCGGCCCCGTTGGGCCCCAGCAGTCCGACGATCGATCCGGTTTCGACGTCGAAACTGACGTCGTCGACGGCGGTAATCGCGTCCGGACCGTCGCCGAACCGCTTGCACAGCCCCGTAACGGAAACGGCGACGTCGCGACCCTCGATCGTCGACGTCTCACCACTTCCGGGGACGCTACGGGTCGGTTCGGATCCCTCGCCGATGGCCATCTCCTCGACCCGGGACCGACTGGAGTCGTCCGCAGCCACCTCCTCGCCGAGCGGGGTGCCGGCACCCTCCCTGCTCGTCGGCCCACGGGTGTCTCGCACGGTCACGGTACCGGTTTAAGTGAGCCAGCTACAAAAACGCGAGGTCGCCGTTCCTCCCGCTGGATTTCGGTGGAACGGGCCGCCGGCGGCCCGAAATCAGCGGTCGATCCAGCTATACGGGCAGTTGCAACGCGAGACTGTACATCTCCCCGACCGCTTCCTCGCCGATCGCCGTCGCGAGGTCCTCGGCCGCGGCTGACAGGGGTTCTCCCAGTTCGCTCGATACTTCCGACGCCGCAGTCCGCGTCACGTCAGCGTGGGCCTCGAGGTGGCTCGCGGTCCACGGAACCGGATCCAGCAACGTCCGCTTCCGATCGAACTGCCACCCGTAGCCGACGAACAGTCGCCGGAGCACCGCCGCCGGATAGAACGTCAGCGCGGGTCGGCCCGCGGCCAGTTCCGTCGCGGCGTTCTCGAGCGCGAAGAGTTCGCGCACCGCGGCGTCGTCGGGGAGCGGTTCGTAGTCGTCGACGACGAGATGACAGCCGGGGGCGGCGACGCGAGTCACCTCCGCTGCGACCGGTTCGAGCGACGCCGGCGGAAGCACGTTGAACAGGCCGTGAGCGGTGATCAGTTCGATCGAATCGGTCGCCAGCGGGAGGCGTCGCACGTCCGCCTCCAGCACGGCGGTCCGGTCGGCGTCGCCGTCGACTCGATCGGTGTCGTCGCCGGTCCCCCGTTCAGCGTCGTCCTGGACTCGCTCGCGAACGATGGTCGCGTGGTCGCGGTCGTTCGTGACGGCGTAGACGCGACTCGCACCGGCCGCGAGCAGGCCGGCGGTCGTGTTGCCGACGCCCGCGCCGGCTTCGAGGCACACCCGCCCCGTGACGGGGCGATCTGCGAGCGCGGTCGTGACCGTTTCGGGGACGTCCATCGCTGGGATCGTGGTGCTGGAACCCACTCGCCGGGTTCAGTGGTGGAGTTGCTCGGGAACGGGACTCTCCTCGTGGCGTAGTCGCTCGACGAGCGATCGCTGTGCGGGTTCGGCCATCCCGTCGTAGCGGTCGGCGGCGTCGAGGACCATCGCGACGAGTTTCGGGTCGCCCGGGCTGACGACGCTCGTCAGACCCTGCGAGGCCGCGAAGTCGAATCGCTCCTCGATCTCGGCGGGCGTATCGACCGGCTCGTACCAGTTGGCGTACGGACGGTCGGCCTCCGGCAGTTCGTCGGTCGAAGGCCACGGCCCTTTCGTGAAGGCCTTGATGCCGAGCGTCCCAACGTCCAGTTCGGTCGCCCGCTCGAGCACTGCCTCGTAGTCGTACTCGTCGTCGTCCTTGCCGACGACGACCGGGTTCAGCGGGAACATCACGGTCGCCAGATCGTCGATTCGATCGAGCGCGTCCAGGATGAGGGCAGGATCGCCGTGACTGGTCAGCCCGATGTGATCGACGAGTCCCTCGTCTCGAGCCTCGCGGAAGGCCTCGAGTGCGCCGCCCTCGCCCGTGATCGTCTCGAGTTCGTGTTCGTACTCGAGACCGTGGATCTGGTAGAGATCGATCGTCTCCACGCCGAGACGGTCGAGCGATCGCTCGAGTTTCCGCTTCGCGCCCTCGTACTCCCGTTCCTGCGTCTTGCAGCCGAGAAAGATCTCCTCGCGGTGCTGGCGGAGCTTCGGGCCCAGTTTGAGTTCCGCGTCCCCGTAGGTCGGGGCGACGTCGAAGTGATTGACGCCGTGGTCGAGCACGAGTTCGACCAACTGGTCGGCACCCTCCTGCTCGAGCCAGTTGAGTGCGATCGCGCCGAAAGTCAGTACGGTGCTATCGTGGCCGGTGTCGCCCAGCGCGCGCGTCTCCATACCGCGATAGTCGGATCCGGCGAATATAAGTGTACATTCCGACGGCCCGGGACGCCGAACACGGCGACGGGTCACGGGCGGTTCCTGCAGGACCGATCACCGGCCGACTGGACTCGACTGCGAGCGAGACCCGGGTGCTGGTGGCGTTAGAGCCCCTGATAGGGGCCCGCCTTCGCCGCCGTCAGCCGATCGACCTGGTCCGCGGAGAGGTCGATTTCAGCGGCGGCGAGGTTCTCTTCGAGTTGGTCGACCGTGCGCGCGCCGACGATCGGCGCGGTGACGCCGTCGCGGTGCATGAGCCACGCGAGCGCGACCTGTGCCGGCGACGCGTCGACCTCCGCGGCGACCGCGTCGAGTTCGTCGTGCAGGTCGAAGTTCGCCTCGGTGAGGTACGACTCCCTGAACCGACTCGATTCGGCTACCTTCGACTCCTCCGGGAGGTCCTCGTCGCGGGAGTACTTCCCGGTCAGGAATCCCTGGCCGAGCGGGCTCCACGGACAGACCGCGAGGTCGCGCTGGCGGGCGAACTCGAGGTAATCGCCCTCGATTTCGCGGTCGACGAGGTTGTACCGGGGCTGGAGGACGGTAAACGGTTCCCAGCCGTGTGCGTCCGCGATCGCGTTCGCACGCGCCACCTTCCACGCGTTCGGCCGCATGGTCGACGCGCCGAGGTAGTGGACCTTCCCGGATTCGACGAGCCCGTTCAGCGTCTTCATCAGTTCGTGGGTCGGCGTCGCGTCGTCCCAGCGGTGGATGTAGAGGACGTCAACGTACTCGACGTCGAGTCGATCGAGAATGGCGTCGACGCGGTGACGGACGTTCTTCCGGTTCGTCCCCTTGCTGTTCGGATCGCCGTCGCGGATCTGCCAGTACACTTTCGAGGCGATCGTGTAGCGCTCCCGTTCGCGATCGGCGAGCCAGTCGCCGATCCACCGCTCGCTGTCGCCGCCGCCGTAGACGTCCGCGGTGTCGATGTACCGGCCGCCGGCCTCGGCGTAGGCGTCGAGCAGTTCGTGTGCGCGCTCCTCGGAGATTTCGAGGGTGCCGTCCTCCGTCGTCCGGCCGAAGCGCCACGTCCCGAACTGGAGTTCGCTCGTCTGGATCCCGGTGCGCCCGAGCGGGACGAAATCGAGATCGATCTCCGCGAGTGAGTGTGCCATCCGGTGAACGTTGGCGGGTTCCGGACAAAAAGGGTACAGAAAGCGGCGAACCATCGGTCCCGTCGAAAACGATCGACGGTAGACACGTATCGGTCACGCGTGGCTGGCGGGAGGGACACGCGGCGGCCTTTAAGTCATCACCGGGAACATGTTCTCGTCCCTTCCCGATCCGTAAGAAGTGGCTCGACCCGTTATACATCGGCTGTTCTTACGTCGAATCGTTATGAGTGATCGTATCGGCGCTCCTGGACTCGGACTCTCACGACGCGAATTCGTCGCCGCCACGGGCGGCATCGCGGCAGCAACTGGCCTGGCCGGCTGTACGAGCCAGGGGGCCGTGCAGGACTCCGAGGGGGCGGCGTCCTCGGACGACGCCGACGACTCGGACGACTCCGATCTCCCGTGGACGAGTTCTCCCGAGGTCGTACAGGTCGACGAACAGGGCGGCAGCGTGACGTTGCGATCGGTGACGTCCCGGCACGCCGTCCACCCGATGGACTCGATGGGTGGACCGGTGGAACTCCCGCAGGTCTGGGCGTTCCAGGCCGACGACCGCGACCCGAGCGTTCCGGGGCCGATCCTCCGGACGACCGAGGGCAACGACATCGAGGTCACGCTGGACAACACGGACGCGGACATGCCGCACACGTTGCACTTCCACGGGGCGAACAAGACCTGGGAGAACGACGGCGTGCCGACGACGACCGGGATCACGGTCGAACCCGGAGAGAAACACACCTACACCATCCCCGCGAACGTCCCGGGGACGCACCTCTATCACTGTCACTACCAGACCCACCGCCACATCGACATGGGGATGTACGGCATCTTCCGCGTCGATCCGGAGGGGTACGACCCGGCGGACAAGGAGTACTTCTTCACCCTCAAGGACTGGGACTCGCGCGTGAACCGACAGATGGCCGGCGAAGACGTCGACTACAGTCCCCGCCAGCGCAACCCCGACGTGTTCACGATCAACGGCAAGAGCCTCCCGCGGACGCTCCACCCCGAGGAGGGGTCGCCGATCATCGTCGATCACGGCGACACGGTTCGCCTCCACATGGTCAACGCGGGCTACATGTCCCACCCGATGCACACGCACAACCACCGGTTCCGGCTCGTCGAGAAAGACGGCGGCCAGATCCCCGAGGCCGCCCAGTACGAACAGGACGTGACCAACGTCGCCCCCGCAGAACGCCATACCGTCGAGTTCGAGGCGAACGCCGACCCTGGTATCTACCTCATGCACTGTCACAAAGTCAATCACGCCATGAACGGGAACTCCTACCCCGGCGGGATGGTCAACGGCATCGTCTACCGTGACGCGATGGATACCGATATCTTCTCGGATCTCATGGCGTACGCAGGCTACGAGGGCTGAACGACCGAGACACGGGAGTATTGACGCATCCGCGATCGAACGACGGCCGTGCGATCGGCGGAAGAACGGCCACAGCGTCGCCTTCCGAGGGCTCACACTGGTAGCGGCACCGTCAGGTCGGGAGGTGGGATTCGAGTTGCGACGAAAGCGCGGACCGGGCCACGGTCTCCGTCCGGCCTGACCCGGTCCCGGTCCCCATCTCCTTGAATCCCGTTCCCGTCGGAACGAGTACGACCGACTCGTCCCGATCGATCGCGCCGCGTTCGGTCAGTTGGACGACCCCCGCGAGCGGTGCCGCCGACGCCGGTTCGACGCAGAGGCCGCTCCGCCGTGCGAACTGTCGCTTCGCCGTCCGGATCTCGTCGTCGGTAACGGAACACACTGCACCGCCCGTCTCCCTGACTGCGGTCAGCGCCCGGGTGCCGCTGGGCGGGTCCGGGTTCCCGATCGAGTGGGCGATCGTCTCCCCGACCTCACCGGGTGGCAACGCCGAGACAGCGTCTCGATCCGCCTCGAACGCGCGGGTGATCGGATCCGAGGCGGCCGTCTGGACGAGATACAGTCGCGGCGGTTCGTCGATCAGCCCGGCTTGCTGGAGGTCGAGGAGTCCGCGCCAGATCCCGCTGGCGAACCCGCCCGAACTGGTCGGGAGCGCGATCGCGTCGGGCGTCTCGGGGGCCATCGCCTCGTAAATCTCGAACAGCGCGGTCTTGTAGCCGCTGATCCGTCCCGGGTCGTCGCTGAGCAGAAACGATACCGGCAGTTCCCGGTTCAGATCCAGCACATCGTCGTACAATCCCCCGTAATCGCCCTCGACCCGCAGGATCGTCGGGTCGTACTGGGCGATCAGTTCCAGCCGGCCCGACGGAATGTCGTCGGGGACGAGGACGACGCACTCGCGGCCGCGGCTAGCTGCGTGGGCGGCGGTGCTCATCGCCATGTTCCCGTAGGAGACCGTCCCGACGGCGCCGTCGCTCCGCTGGAGCGCCCGCGAGACCGCGATGGCACTCCCTCGATCCTTGTACGAACCGGTCGGGTTCTCGCACTCGTCTTTGACGAACACCCGACAGCCGGCGACCTCGTCGAGTCCTCGGCTTCGAATCAGCGGCGTGTCTCCGGCCGCGGTGGCGAGCCCGTCGAGTTCGGAGAGTGGGAGAACCGCCGCGTAGCGCGACAGCCCGCGTTCGTCCCCGCAGTTATCCAGATCGAACTCGTGCG
This sequence comes from Halosolutus sp. YCN4, assembly GCF_059736495.1. Taxonomy (NCBI): domain Archaea; kingdom Methanobacteriati; phylum Methanobacteriota; class Halobacteria; order Halobacteriales; family Natrialbaceae; genus Halosolutus; species Halosolutus sp. YCN4. The sequence goes on from NZ_JCASSM010000001.1 coordinate 833,278, forward strand.
CATCGATATCGAACCAGAGCGGTTCCCCGCAGTCGCACCGAACCCGATCGGCGTCCCGATAGATTCGATCGCACCGATAGCAGCCCGTCGATAGAGTCATGGATCGTCCATCGACGGAGTCGGTGATATTCCTGCTGAAATCGCGATCGACTGCCGCCGACTCGGACGCCGCGTTCGTCGACGAACGCGGCGTCCGTACGACCGACGAACTCGTTGGCTGGCATCGCGGGAGTTTTGCTCGCGTCTCGAGTCGGGACTCGATCACGTGCCGTATCGAGTATCTCGAAGATGTCGGATTTCTCGCTACTAACTGCGAAGTCTGCTCCATGCGCTCTCGGTCGCTCGAACGACGATCGACGAAATCGGCCGACGACGACTTGTTTGTTGTCCTAACCATCATGCTGACTTCGATAATGGCGTCATTGTCGTCGACACTGAATCACGAGAACTCGTTCGTCCTTCTGACGGGGTTGGAGATCGTCTCGGCACTGCTCACCGAGAAGCGACGAGGCGCTGGTGCTCGGGTTTCATACACCGGTCCTGGACGACTCGCACGCCAGCGTCTTCTGCTCGGGCGACCGCATCGTCGTCGTGAATGCCGAGCTGGAGCCAGACGACGTCGACGTCGTCGCGGTCGAGCACCTCGTCGACGATGCCGGATACCTCGTCACTCGGCCGGAATACGTCGACGATATCGATGTCTTCGTCGACGTCGGAAAGCGAGTCGGCGGCCGGCTTTCCGAGGACCTCGTCCGCGTTCGGATTGACCGGGACGATCTCGTAGCCCTGCCGCTGGAGATACGCCGGTATCTCGTGGGCGTCCTTGCCGGGCGTCGACGAACAACCGACAACGGCGACGGTTTCTCGTCCGAGTATCTCTCGCACTTCGGCGTCCGTTTCGACGGGCATACCCCGTGGTACGGGTTGGATCGGGAAAACAGCACTGTCGTCGCGACGGCGAGTACTGCAACAGGGGGGTCGATCGTGGGGCCGCCGGTGTCGGACGCGAACGCGACACTCGCGGGTCGGCCGATCGAACCGAACGACGGGGATGACGGCGGTACCGTCACCCACAGTAACAGTTGTCGTCGGGGCAGAACGTCGGTTCCCGGTCACCGAACGAGACGCCGAGCGTCGCCAGCGAACTCCGCAGTCGCTGGCCGGCGGTCGTCTCGGGCCGGACCATCCCGCCGACGGCACCCGTCGGCGACTCCCCGGCATCGATCGTCGTGAGCACGGCCCGCTGCTCGGGGTCGATCACTGCGATGTGGTTCGCGGTCTGGACGGGAACGTACAGTTTCTCTCGGTGGGGACCCCACGCGCCGGATATCGCACTCCCGCCGACGTCGAGTTCGCGGTCGACGGCGCGCTCGTCGAGGTCGATCACCGTCACGGCGTCGATATCGGGAGTGAAGAGGTAGGCTGCGTCGGTGTCGGGGGCGACCTCGCTCGTGATCGGTGGCGCCGATAACCCATCGTCTCGAGTGACGCGCTCGAGTTCGACTGGGTCCTCGGGGTCGGAAATGTCCCAGACGCTCTCGGATCCACGACGCGGAATATCCGGGTCGGGGCCGAGTTCGCCTTCGCCGTTCTCGACCAGGAGCAGATCGCCGTCGAACGACGCGGTACACATGAACGGCAGGACGTTCCCTTCCCTTACGGGATCGCCGACGTCGACGCGAGTGACGATTTCGAACGGATCGACGCGGACCACGGTCAGCGTCTCGTTCGCGATGTCCGCCACGAAACCGTACTCGCCGTCCGGAGTCAGCGTCGTATCGCACGGGCCGGTGTACCCGACCTCGATTTCGCCCGTGACCTCGCCGAACGTGTCGCTCTCCCGATCGGCGTCGATTCGGAGGAGGACGTGGTCCGGCGGATCGTCCGGGTCGGGATCGATGGTCGTCGATCCGCCCGCGGCGACGAGCAGGTGGTTCCCGTCCGGCGTCAGGTTCGGGTAGTTCGGCCCGAATCCAGTCTCGATCGCCGCGACCTCGTCGACCGCGTGCTGGTCGAGGGCCCTGACGCCGCCGGAGACGTTGAGCCAGAGCGTATCGTACGCCGAATCGACGTCGGTGCCGTACTGGTTGGCCGGAAACGACGCCGTCGTATCGATGAAGACGGTCTCGATCAGTTCGTCGGCGGCGGCGTCGATGATGCTCAGCGTTCGATCGCCGTTGTTGAACACGTACACCGTCGGCGCACGCTCTCCGTTCGAATCGGACAGACAGCCCGACAGCGTCGCCGTCGCGGTCGTTCCGATGGCGGCCGACGATTGCAGCATTCTGCGCCGATCGATCCCGTTCCGGAACGGGTCCGTCGCAGCCGGATTCGTTCGAAACCGATCCTGTCTGCTCCCGCTGTCCCCTCCCTCGTCGCCCATACGTGGGTTACGACCTGCCGGTAATAAATACTGAAACGCGCCTGTGCGTCGATCGCACACGACCAACGTCGGGTTGTTGGGGACGCGCACCTCCCGACACCTATGCGAGACGGACGAAAACCCGGCGGCATCTCCAGGCGGTCCGTTATCGGCACGATCGGGGGCGTCGGTCTCGCCACCCTGGCAGGCTGTCTGGACACCGCCGGTGATCCCGATCGCGGAGCGGGCGACGAGGACGCGTCGACCGGCGGCCCGCCGACTGCCGACCGATCGCTCCCGGAGGAGTACACGACTCGAGAACTCGACGACGCGAGTCTCTCGGGCGGGCCGGGACAGGACGGCATCCCGTCTATCGACGATCCACAGTTCGCCTCGGCCGACGATCCGCCGCCGAACCTGGCGGACGGCGATCCGGTCTTCGGCGTCGAACTGAACGGCGAGGCGAAGGCCTACCCCCAGTACGTCCTCGTCTGGCACGAGGTCGTGAACGACGTCGTCGGCGACGAACCGGTCGCGGTGACGTACTGCCCGCTGACCGGAACCGCCCAGGGTTTCTTCCGCGGCGAGGTCGAGTTCGGCGTCTCCGGACGGCTGATCAACAGCAACCTCGTCATGTACGATCGCGGGACGGAGACGTGGTGGCCCCAGCTACTCGCCTGGGGGATCCGCGGCCCGCACGAGGGGGAGTACCTCGACGAGTTCCGGGTGACCTGGACGACGTGGGAGCGGTGGCGCGAGGCGTATCCGGAGACGGTCGTGCTCACCGAGGAGACCGGCCACATTCGAAATTACGGCGACGATCCCTACGGGAGATACACTCCGCCGAGCGGCTACTACGACAACGAGAATACGCTGTTCAGTCCGCTGGCGACCGACGATCGGTTCCCCGCGAAAGCGGTCGTCGTCGGGGCCCGGAACGCCGATGGCGCGCTCGCGGTTCCCAAAGCGACCCTCCGCGAGCGCACGGTCGTCGAGGGGCCGGTGAACGACGTTCCGTACGTAACCGTCTACGACGAGGGACTCGACACGGGCCACGTGTACCGGAACCCCGACGACGAGACGATCGAGGTCGACGAGGGGAGATTCACCGTCGGCGGTGACGAATACGAGGCCGACGAACTCCCCTTCGAGCGCGAAATCGCGTTCGACGCGATGTGGTTCACCTGGTACGGCTACTACTCGTCGACGGTGGTCCACGAATGAGTTTCGAGCACCGATTCGATCCGAATCTAACGCAACGCGTCGACGAGACGGTGGCTGCGACGACGCTCGTCGTCCGGCGGTACGATTCGCTGGCGATCGCGGCCCTCGTCGCGATCGGGTACCTCGCGGCCTTCCTCTGGGCCGTCGGCGACCTCGCGTTTCGACCCGATGCGGCGGCGACCCTGATCGTGGTCGACGACCCGCTGGGCCGGATGGTCGAGCGAACCGGCCCGGCGACGTTCGAGGCCGTCGCGCTCCTCGACACCGGTGTCGTTCGACTCCTGGTGTCGCCGCTCAACCTCGCGATCGGCCTCCTGATCGCCGGCCTCGTCGGGATCAATCTCGGACTGACCTACCTCGCGGTCGTGCAGCCGGCGGCCTGCGGGATCGGCGCGGGGTCCGGCCTGCTCGCGTCGGTACCCGCGCTGCTGTCGGGGACGGTTTGCTGTGGCCCCGTCGTCCTGATCGCCCTCGGGATACAGGCGAGCGGCCTCCTGCTGACCACGTTCGCGTGGCTGTTGCCCCTGGGCGTCGCCACGTTACTCCTGAGTCTGGTGTACGTCGCCGGAACGATCGATGTTGCATGAGCACCACGGTGGAGCGACGGAGCGCTCGCGAGAGTCGGTGGCGATCGGCAGGGTCACCGTTCGGCAGTGCAGGGGCAGCGGAGTGCTCATCGGAGCGCCCATCGTCTCCGATCGGTCTCGCGGGTCGCGTACAGTCCGCACAACGGTTTTGTACCGCGACAACGGTGAATGCGTATGGCCAGTTCGTCGCCGTCGCTTCGAATTTCGGGCGCTGTCGGGACGAACGCCCCACGACGCTTCGGCGCGTACCGAAACGGACGACGATGTATTCGTCTCGCTCCCGCGGCCGTCCGCCGCGGATCCCAGGATCGGACCGACTGATTCGAACCAGAACCCGTTCGAACCCGCTCGAAGAGGGAATACGTGACCGATCGCAACCGATTCAACCGATTACACGGCGTCTCGAGACGCACCATCCTGACGACCGCGACCGCCGCCGGCGCCGGAACCATCGCGGGCTGTCTGGACGATACGGACGAGTCCGAGCAGGAGGCCACTCAGGGTGCCGATGACGGCTCCGGGGACGACGACTCCGACGTCAGCGAGGAGGAGCGAGCGTTCGCCGCGGAGATGGTCGAGGCGATCGACGACGACCTCTCGGTGACGGACTGGGAGTTACACGGCATGTTCATCCCAGAGTACACGGACAGCGGCGGTCTGGAGGCCGACGCCCAGATCCTCGGAGACGCCTACGCAGACATCGTCGACCAGGGGTTCGATCGGCGGGCGATGCCGACCGCACTCGAGGACGACGGAACCGTGGACTTCATGGTCTTTCTCGAGACGGAGTGGGCCACCGCGTACCTCGACGGCGACTGGTCGGCGGACGAGTACTACGCGGAGATCGAAGACTCCGAACACTGATCCGGGAAGGGTGCCGACGGCCATCGCCCGACGTGAGACGTCGACTCGGACGCGACGCCGACGTCCTTTTACCTCGCTGGTCGACGCTTTCTCGGTCGTGTCTCGCGGGCGAACACCCCCGATCGCTATTTACGCGTCCCCGGAGTCCATTCGGCCAGAATGGCCGATTTTGACGTCCTCGTAATCGGTGGTGGCACAGCCAACAACGTCGCCGCGGCGGCGGCGGATCGCGGACTCGAGACGGCGCTCGTCGAGCCGGGACCGCTCGGCGGAACGTGTCTCAACCGGGGCTGTAACCCCTCCAAGATGCTCATCCAGGCGGCGAACGCGGTCAATCACGTTCGGGATGCCGAGCGGTTCCACGTCGACGCCGGCCTCGACGGGATCGACTGGGAATCCGTCGTCACCGAGATGGACGACCTGCTCGGCGGAATCGCCGACGACATGGCCCAGCGATACCGCGAGAAGGACCATCTCACGCTCTTCGAGGAACGAACAGCGTTCGTCGACGACCGGACGGTCGAACTCGACGGCCGGGAGGTAACTGGTGAGAAGGTCGTCGTCGCGACCGGCAGCAAGCCGGTCGTGCCGCCGATCGAGGGACTCGACGAGATCGACTACCTGACGAGCAAGGAGGCGCTGTACCTGACCGACCCGCCGGAGAGTCTCGTCGTTCTCGGCGGTGGGTACATCGCGGTCGAACTCGGCTACGTCTTCGAGTCGATCGGGACGGACGTCACCCTCGTCGAGATGATGGACGCGCTCGTTCCCCGCGAGGACGGCGACGTCTCCGAAGCGTTCACCGAACTCGCGAGCGATCGCCACGACGTCTACACCGGGCACCGAGTGACGGCCGTCGAAGCGGTCGGTGACGGTCACCGGGTCCACGCCGAAACCGAGGACGGCGAGACGATCGCGGTCGAGGGCGAGGAAGTTCTCGTCGCGCTGGGTCGACGGCCGAACACCGACGCGCTCAACCTCGATACTGCCGGTATCGACGTCGACGATCGCGGCTTCGTCGAGACGAACGAGTACCTGGAGACGTCCGCCGAGAACGTCTGGGCGCAGGGAGACGTCGCCGGGAACGCCCTGTTCAAACACTCCGGCGACTACGAGACGCGCCACGTGATCGACAACGTCGTCCACGACGAGCGGCGGGCGATCGATCTCGCCGCGATGCCGCACACGATCTTCACCGAGCCACAGATCGCCGGCGTCGGTGCCACCGAGGACGAACTCGAGGACGACGGTCGCGAGTACGTCGTCGGTCGCGCGGAGTACGCCGACTCGGCGATGGGGCGAGCGAAGAAACTCGAGGACGGCTTCGTGAAGGTGCTCGCGGCACCCGACGGCGAGATCCGCGGCTGTCACGTCATCGGGTACGAAGCGTCGATGCTGGTGCACGAGGCCGTCGTCGCGATGCGGACGGGCGCCACCGTCGACGAGGTGGCCGACACGATCCACGCCCACCCGACGCTCGGGAAGGTCGTCGAGGCGGCGTTCCGGGACGTCTCGAGGTGAGCGTTTCGCTCGTCGGTGACGACGTCTTCGCGCCGTCTATCCCGGAGATGAGTGCTGTGCGGACTCCCCCTGCGGATCGTTCCCGTCGATCAATGCGTTTCTACCGCCGGGAAAGCGACGCTTCGCTCTCGAGGGTGGCGCTCGTGAAGAAGTGCGGGCTCCGGAGAGCGTCCGTACAGTCGGACTCTCAGACGGAATGCTAATATTGTTGATTAGTAAATAATGCTTATGTTTGCGTGGGCCTCTCTCCCACGTATGAAAGACGAGGTTACCGCATCGGACGGTCACGATCGCGCGACGCTCCCGAGCGACGACCTGTTCCGCGTCCTCTCCGACTCGAGTCGACGGACAGTACTGTTCCACCTCCGTCAGCACAGGGCCGCGACGCTCGACGAACTGGTCGACGTGCTCGTAGCGGCCGGTACGGACGACGCTGGAGAGGACGACCGGGTGCAGTTGTACACGTCGTTGCTCCACAGTCATCTTCCATTACTCGAAGACCACGGCCTCCTCGCGTACGATCCGGACGAGCGCGTTGCCGAGTCGACGGGCCTCCGCGGCGAAATCGGCGAGTGGCTGGATCTTGCAGTCCGCCAGCAGATCCGGATCGAAAACACGCGCGAAACGGACGATCGATCTGACGACGAGATCAGGGTGTTGCTCGTCGACGACGAACCCGGTCTCCCCGAAACCATCGGAGCCTACATCGAACGCGAGAACGACGACGTGGCGGTCACGACCGCGGCGAGTGCGCCCGAGGCGGTGTCGGCGCTCGAAGACGAGTCGTTCGACTGTATCGTCAGTGACTACGATATGCCCGCGATCAACGGGCTCGATTTTCTGAAGGCTGTCCGCGAGGCGGATCCGACGCTTCCGTTCATCGTCTTTACCGCCAAAGGGAGTGAGCGAGTCGCGAGCGAAGCGATCGCAACCGGCGTCACCGACTACGTGCAGAAGGGGCCGGACGCCGAACAGTTCGACGTCCTGGTCGAACGGATCCGCAAGGCCGCTATCCGGGACTGAACCCGTCGTCCGCCCGATTCGAGCGAGTTGCCCGGCCTCTCTCGAGGATGGCCGTCTCGTCGGCAGCACGCGCTCGTCGCGAACCGCATCGTGTCACACCCGTAATCGCCCGATCGATGACCGACGCCAACTCCGAGTACGAGCGATTGATCGACCGCATCTCGGACGCGTACTGTGCGGTCGATTCCGAATGGCGGATCACGTACTGGAACGAGCGGATGGCGGCGTGGACTGGCAGTCGGGCAGCGGACGTCGTCGGTGACGTTCTCTGGGATGCCGTGCCGGCGTTTCGCGGATCGCCCCTCGAGTCACACTGCCGTGTAGCCGTGGAAACGCACGAATCACGGTCGATCGAAACGCAGTTCGGCGAGTCGTCTGACACCTGGTTCGAGGTGACCCTCTACGCCGACGCGGACGGCCTGTCGATCGTCGCCCGCGAGATCACCGACCGAAAGGGTCGGGAAGCGGACGTCCAACTCGCGGAAACCGTGTTCGAGAACACGCAGGACGCGCTGTTTCTCATCGACGTCGACGAGGACAGCGACGAGTTCCGACTCGAACGAGTGAACCCCGTCTACGAAGCCCACACTGGACTATCGAACGACGAACTCAGCGGACAGCGGCTACGGGACGTCTTCGGCGACGAGCAGGGGCGCAGCATCCTCGAAAACTACCGCGAGTGTGTCGCCCGCGGTGAGCCGCTCCACTACGAGGAGGTCCTCTCGGTCCCCGACGAGCGGACCTACTGGGAGACGCGAATCGCACCGATCGTCGTCGACGGCAAAATCGAACGGATCGTCGGTGCGACGCGCAATATCACCGAGCGCAAGGAGCGCGAGCGCCGGTACGACGCGATCTTCAATCAGACCTACCAGTTTACCGGGCTCCTCGATCCCGAGGGGACGCTACTGGAGGCGAACGATTCCGCGCTGGAATTCGGCGGGTTCGACCGCGAGGACGTGGTGGGCACTCCACTCTGGGAGTCCGAGTGGTGGCAGATCGGCGCGGACGCCCAGGAGGCACTGAAAGAAGCGATCGAGTCGGCAGCCGACGGCGAGTTCGTCCGGTACGACGAGGAGGTCCAGGGCGCCGACGGGACCGTGATCATCGACTTTTCGCTTCGACCGGTCACGGACGAACGGGGCGACGTCGTCCTGCTCGTGGCCGAGGGGCGAAACATCACGGACCACAAGCGACGGGCCCGGGAACTCGAGCAAAAACGGGAGTTTCTCGGGCACATCCAGTCGGTCGCAGCGATCGGGGGCTGGGAGGTCGACTTCCGGACGGAGACGATGCGATGGACGGACGAGGTCTATCGCATCCACGATCTGCCCCTGGAGTACGAGCCGACGGTCGAAGACGGCATCGACTTCTATCACCCTCGGGACAAAGCGACGATCACGGACGCGTTCGAGCGGCTGCAGACGACGGGCGACGGATACGATCTGGAGTTGCGGATCATCACGAGCGGCGACGAACGACGCTGGGTTCGAACGCTGGGAACGCCGTGGTACGACGACGATGGCGAACTGATCGGTGCCCGCGGCGCGTTCCAGGACGTCACCGAGCGCAAGGAACGCGAACGGACGCTCCAGCGAACCAACGACCGTCTCGAGGAGTTCACCGCCGTCGTGAGCCACGATCTTCGCAATCCATTGACGGTCGCGCAGGCCGCACTCGAACTCGCTCGGGAGAGCGGATCGTCCGAAGATTTCGATCGCATCGAGGCGGCACACGGGCGGATGAACGCGCTGATCGACGACCTGTTGACGCTGGCACGCAACGGCCAGCAGGTCGACGAAACGCAGTCTATCGCACTCGCGGACCTGATCGAGTCGGTCCGTGAGACGATTCCAGGTGACGACGCCACCATCGACGTCGCGCTCGACGACTACCGGATCGAGGCGGACGAGGCGCGATTGCGTCAGTTGCTCGAGAATCTCCTCTCGAACGCGCTCACCCACGGCGGCGACGACGTGACGATCCGAGTCGGTCCGCTGGAGGATGGTCCGGGATTCTACGTCGCGGACGACGGACCGGGCGTCCCGCCTGCGATACGGGACGCGGTATTCGACCAGGGCTTCTCGACGACGGGTGACGGGACCGGCTTCGGCCTCGCGATCGTCAGGGGGATCGCCGACGCCCACGGCTGGACCGTCGACGTGACCGAAAGCGTCGACGGCGGCGCGCGGTTCGAAGTGAACACCGGCGGGTACCCGCCGGACTGACTGGGACCGTCTACGACGGGTCTCCGTCGAAGAGCCGTGAAACCGTCTCGTCGTCCGGAATCCACCCGACGAACTCGCCGCCCTCGAACGGCAGGTCGACCGAGGCGATGTAGTTGCAGAGACCGACGTAGAAGTCGATGAGCAGGCCGGCCGCGACGATCTCCGCCGGCGAATACTTACGAGCCAGTGCGTCGTGGATCCGGTCGGTCACCGCCCCGGACTCGACGGTACGAGCGTACTGGAGCAGAACGAACTCGCGCTTGTCGAACGACGAGAAGTCGTCGCCGCCGATCGCGCGCATCTCGTCGATCGTGACGCCCTTCTCGCGGGCGATGTCGACGTGCTGGTGCCACTCGTAGCGAGCCCGGCGCGCTCAGGCGACGGTGAGGATGACCAGCTCCTTTCGTCGGTCGCCGAGCTCGTCGTAGAGCGTGTTCAGGTACTCCAGCGTGGCCTCGAGCACCTCGGGATTGTGCGCCCACGCGCGGAAGATGTGGCGATCGCCGAGGTACTCGTCGGTGAACAGGTGGTGATACTCTTCCGGGATGTCGTCCAGTTCGAGTAGCGGAAGTCGGGTCACGTGTGATTGGTTGGGAGTCGGTTACTGGGTCGGTGGACTGTGCCGCGGCTCCGAAACGGTGTAGGCGCTCTCGTCGGGCGGACCGGCCTCGAGAAACGCGGCCGCGCGCTCTTCGCCGAGGCGCATCAGTTTCTCAAGGAACGACGGACTGCGATCGACCTTCGTCGAGCAGTGGTAGTTCTCTTCCATCGGAATCCGTCGGACGGCGGTCTTCGAGAACTCGCTCTCGGGGAGGTGCCCCGCGTCGATCCACTCGTTGACGCGCTTGATGACGTGCAACTCCTGGTTCAGCGAGATGTTGCCGGCGAGTTCGTTGCGCCTGTCGGCGATCTCCTCGAACGACGTGGGTTCGCCGTCGATCTCCTGGGAATTGATCTGGATGACCCAGAGTTCGTCCGGCTTGTGGTCGGAATCGACGGTCATGAGGTCGTCGATCGGCGGGTTCTGCGAGAAGAGGCCGTCCCAGTGGAGGTGGCCGTCGATCTCGACGGCCTCGAAGAGCGTCGGAACGGCGGCCGAGGCGAGCACCGCTTCCGGCGTCACCTGTTCGTCGACGAACGTCTCGAAGATGCCCGCGTTGACGTCGACCGTTCCGACGACGAGTTCCGGCGCGTCTCGCGTGCAGAGGTCGGGGATCTCCTCGAACTCGATGTGCTGTTCGAGGGTGTTCCGGATCCCCTCTTTGCCCAGTTCCGGCCCAGGCATCTGGTACGGGCTGACCCGCGGAATCGGCAACCCGCTGCTTTCGAGGCGCGACAGGCCGGTGACCCAGTCGTTGAGGAACCGATCGGTGACGCCGGTCGCCGACAGGTCCTCCCACAGCGCATCGAGGAGTTCGATGGCGCGCTCCTCGTCGGCCGTGACGAGGCCGTACCAGGTCGCGAGCGCGTTGAAAGCCCCGCCGGAGGTTCCGCTGATCCCGACCAGTTCGTATTCGTCTGGCCACTCGCGAAGCAGCCCCTTCAGGACGCCAGCGGTGAACGCGGTGTGACTGCCGCCGCCCTGGCAGGCGATCGCGACGTTCGTCGGCGTGTCGCCTTCGCTGTGGCGTTCACTCATAGGTCGTCGTGTAGCCGCCGTCCCAGAGCAAGTCGGCGCCGTTGAGGTGCCTCGCGTGACTCGAGAATCCGAAGACGAACAGGTTCGCCACCTCGGCGGGCGTCATCATCTCCTTGGTGCGGGCCTGGCCGAGCATCACGTCCTCGATCACCTCCCGTTCGGAGATCCCGCGCTCCTCTGCGGTGTCTTCGATCTGATCGACCATCAGCGGCGTCAGCACGTAGCCGACGCTCACCGAGAATCCGCGGAGGGTTCCGCCGCCCTCGGCCGCGATCGCCCGCGTCAATCCCATGAGTCCGTGTTTCAGCGTGATGTAGGCCGGTTTATCCTGCGTCGCGTAGTGACCGTGCACCGACGACATGTTGCCGATCGCGCCGACGCCGTCGTCGGTCGCCTCGATGTGCGGGATCACGTGCTTCGAGAGCAGGAACGGCGATCGAAGCATGAGATCGTGCATGAAATCGTAAGTTTCCATCGGGAAGTCGGCGATCGACGCGATGTGTTGCATCCCGGCGATGTTCGCGGCGTAGCGCACCGTCCCGAGGTCGGCGGCTTCCTCGACCGCCGCTTCGACGGCGTCGTCGTCGGTGAGGTCGCCCTCGATCGGGACGACGCGTCCATCGGCGTCGATAGACGTCGCGACGTCGACGGTTTCCTCGAGCCCCTCCTCGTCGATGTCGACGGCGGCGACGGACAGCCCGTTGGTCGCGAGGGCGACGCTCGTCGCCTGGCCGATGCCCGACCCGCCGCCGGTGACGATCGCGACGGTGTCCGACGTGAAACGGTCGTCAGGAACGCGAAGGAAGTCGTTTGCGGACAGTTCCGGCGGGTGCAGTTCGGGAGTGTCGTTCGGCATGGGGGCAGTACTCCGACGATCGGCATATAAGCTACCCGGTCACGCGAGCGCGGTGCACGGGAGCGAAAAACGGCGTCGATAGGAGCGGTCCGGAACGCGTCACCAGAGGGAGCGAACGATCGCCATCGTTCCGTCCCTGGCCAGGCGACGCCCCTGTTCGTGGACGCGCTCCCAGTCCCGGTCGAACTGGGCGTAGACGTCGTCGTCTTCGATCCGGAGGAGCGTCTCGTCGTTGGCGACCAACCCGTTTCTGCTCAGGTTCTGGGACCCCGTGTAGACGAGGCGTCGGCGTCTCGTTTCGCCGTCCACGTCGACGTCGGCGTCGACGAGCATGGTCTTCGAGTGGACGTTCGGCGACCGCCACGGCGTCACTCGGCCCACCGCCGTCGTCGGATACTCGAGTACGGCCGCGCCCGCCCGTCGCAAGCGCTGGCCGACGCCGGATTTCTCACCGTTGAGGATCACCTCGACCGTACAGCCCCCGTCGACGAGTTCTGCGATGCGATCGACGATCGCGGAACGCTTCTCGTTCCAGATCGAGTACATGAATCGGATCGTCGCGTCACGGGACGGAACGACGGTCTCGAGGGCCGCGAGGTGAGTGTCGAAGTCGGATCGAGGGGAGAAGTACACCGTCGCCGAGTCGGTCTCCGCAGTACGATTGTAGTGGGGGTCGGTGTCGCCGGCGGCCAGTTCGTTCCAGTACTCCCGGTAAACGTCGTACAGGTCGTCGTCGCCGCGGAACACGACGGACGTGTTGTGGAGAAAGCGCTGGGTGTTCGTGAGGTTCGACGAGGACTGCCACACGACGTTCGACTCGCCGTTGTTCAGTTCTTCGACGAGGAGGAACTTATTGTGGTTCCTGGAGACGCCGATCCCTCCGCCCGCGGTGATCGAGATGCGATCGCTCGACTGTCCACGGAGTCGCTGGATCGCGTCCGCCTCGGCGAGGTGGTCGTCCACCAGGACGTTGACGTCGACGCCGCGGTCGGCGGCCGCGAGACACGCTCTCGCCACGTTGGTTCGCGTGAACGCGTACAGGGAGAGGTGTACCGCCGTCCCGGGCACCGCCCGGTTGAGCAGCTCCAGTATCGTTCGCTCGTGGACGTCGTCGGGCCTCCCCAGCGGCGACGGGTAACTGAAAATGGGCTCGATCCGGGGCGCAGAGGCGCGACTCGACCACGCCCGGTTCGTATCCGACCCGAGCACGACCGATCCTCCCACGCCTATCGAACCGACTGCCCCGAGAAGGGATCGCCTGGTCCTGCTCATGCGTACTGGGCGACGGATCGCCGCCGGGACGGCGCGATCGATCGGTGTTCGGGGGGCCGGCTATTCGTGTCGATCGGCGAGTGCGGTTGCCAGAGGGTCTCGGCTGTCATCGGAGGAAGGCGGTATCGATCGATGATCGCAACCGAGCGTGGATAGTCGGTGCCCTGAACCAGTCCAGCGTTTACGTTCCGGCGGGTCGCTCGGCAGATTTCGCCCGAACGTACCGGGACGTGAGTCGGGGGATGACCGCGTCGATCGGACTCCGGTCCGAGTATCGGCGGACGTCGTTCACCGATCGATCGCGGGTACCGATCGCCGTGGACGACGGGCGCTCAGAACTGGACCGTCGTCGCGAGCACGGTCGTCCCGACGAGGCCGAAAATGACGCCGAGACCGACATCCATCAGGTCGCTCGGGACGTGCTTGCCCACGTGCGTCCCGATCGTCCCGCCGATCAGGACGCCCGGGATCGTCCACGCGCCGACGACGATCGACGGGACGGCACCGAGCAGGAGCCACTTCGCCGTCCCGTAGTCGACGAGCCCCTGTTTGACGTACGATCGAAGCCCGTTCCCCATCCCGAAGACCTCCGTCAGGAGCCCGGCACCGATCGCCTGGGCCGGCTGGAGCCCGACGACGAGCAGGAAGAACGGATTAAAAAAGAGCGCCCCCGAGACGCCCGAGGCGAGCGCGACGGTCGAAAACAGGATCGAGGCGGGGAATATCCACCAGTGGGCGAGAAACGCGTCCATCGGAAACGAACCGATCGGTGGGACCGGTGCGAGCAACCGCTCGGGCACTATCACGACGAGTTCAGCGAGAACGTCGAGGTCTCCCGACAGCATCGGGTAGAGTGACGAAACTGAAACGGGTAACGTCGATGGGGACGTGTATCGCGCGTACCCGACCGTCCAGCGTCGTCGACCGGTCGGGCGAGGAACCGAAGATCGGCGGGATCGATCGACTCGGCCGATCGCCCCTCCGTCGACGACCTTCTCGAGCGAGTCGACGAACTCGCGTCCACCTGTGCGTGACGGCGCCTCGATCCCGTCTCGAAGCCCGTCGAGTAGATGGGGGCTGAGCGGCGCTGTATCGGGATGAAATCCGCGGTCGTGCACGGTTCGTGCACCACCAGTAAACGGGTATATTCCCGTACAGACAAGATGACGCGTATGACTGACGTTTCGGATCGACTGTACGACCTCCCGCCGAGCGCGAAACTCGTGTTGAAGGTCCTCGAGGTCGACGGCGCGATGACGCAGGGACAGATCGCAGCCGAATCCCGTCTGAGCAAGCGAACGGTTCGGTTCGCACTCGAGAGCCTCCGCGAGGCCGACGTCGTCCAGGAAGGTGTCTACTTCCGCGACGCACGGAAATCGCTCTACTCGCTCGCCGACTCGATGTCGACCGACGAGTCGACGGCGGCGAGCGACTGACCGACCCCTGCAGGTCCCGCCGAAACCGTCTTTCCTCGTCGGACGCCCGTACCGAAAGCATTCGCGAGACGGCACCGGTTCCGACGTCTCTCGTCCCGCCCGTGGAACACGGTCGCACGTCCGCAGACGCCACCCTCTGCGATCAGAACGGCGTCATAGACCGACGGCCGCATTCGTCGATCGATCGTCCCTTCAGAAATTCGAGCTCCGCGCCTCGAGCGCGCCTTCAGTCACCTTCTGCCGACGAGTGAGCGTTCGCCTGCTGCCGTACCGAGGGGGCGATCGCGGGAACGTCCTGCGGATCGACCGCCCCATCGGCTTCGAGTTCGGCGAGCGACTTCGGGAACTCGCGGAGGCTCTTGTGGATCGCGATGCCCGCTTTCGCGCCCTGCCCCATCGCGACGGGAATCTGGTTGTGGCCGGGGGTCAGGTCGCCGACGGCGTAGAGGCCGTCGACGCTCGTTCGGCCGTGATCGTCGACGACGACCGTGCCGTCCTCGGTGAGGTCTGCGCCGAGAGATGCCGCCAGGTCGTTGTTGTAGTCGGACCCGTACATCGCGAAGCCGCCGCGATAGTCGCGGACGGTGCCGTCCGCGAACTCGAGTGCCTCGAGCCAGCCGTCCTCGCCGTTGCGGACGCCGGTGACCGCTTCGTGAACGACATCGACGGGGTGGTGCTCGAGCAGCACCTCCGTCTCGTCGCTCCAGTCGGGGTCGTCGCCCCGCAACAGGAGGTCCACGTCGTCGGTGAAGTTGAGCATAAGCATCGCGACGGTGGCGGCGCTATCGCCGTTGCCCATCACGTACACCGGTTCGTCGACGAACATGTACGCGTCGCAGTGGAGACAGTAGTGGAGTCCACGCCCGGTTCGGGGCAGCGGTGGCTCGGGTCGACCGTCGGCGAACCCGGTCGCGAGGACGACCCGATCGGCGACCGCCGAGCCGTCGGACGTCTCCAGGTGGAACGATCCCTCGCGCAGATCGATCCCGGTGACGAACTCCCGGCGGTAGTCCGCGCCGTACGATCGGAGCTGGTCGATCGCCGTCTCGAGGAACTCGTTCCCGGAGACGGACTCGGGGATGCCGATGACGTTGTGGGTCTCCTGCATCATCGCGGCGCGGCCGCCGCCGCGATCGAAGACCGCGGTTTCGTGTCCGAGTCGCGTCGCGTACAGGGCGGTCGTCAGGCCGGCCGGACCGCCGCCGACGACGGCGACCTCGTAGCGGTTCGTCGATGCGGATTCGGTCGATGTTGTGGAGTCGGTTGGTTCCGTCACGTTCGGTTACCTTCTGTAACCCCGTTACTCGTGGTTGTCTATAAGTGCGAGCCAACCGTTCCGTCACCGGGTTACCTCTCGGTAACCGGGTGCGGAGCGGACGGCGAACGAACCCTCCCGATTGCGAAGAGAAAGTAACTACAGGTAACTAGCTAACAACACGTAACTATATGATGGCTCGGTCCGTTCCGTCGGATATGGACGAATCGACAGACCGACTGGAGGTGTGGTGTGCGGGCGAAGACTGGTGTCCCGTCACGTCTACCGCGACGTTGATCGGCAAGAAGTGGCACACGGTGGTCCTCCACCGGTTGCTCGACAACGGACCGCTCGGGTTCAACGCGCTGAAAGCGGAGGTCGGCGGGATCTCGAGCAAGGTCCTCTCGGACGTCCTCGACGATCTCGAGGAGAAACAACTGGTCGACAGGGAGATCGTGAGCGAAAAACCGGTACGCGTCGAGTACTCGCTGACCGAGCACGGCGAATCGATCGAGCCAGTCATTCAGGAAATGGCCAGGTGGGGCCGCGAACACCTGGTGGCTGCGGCGGACGAGGAGAGTTCGATCGCGTGAGAGACACGGAGTCGTCGGGAGCGAAAGGGGCGAGCGGAAACCCTTAGGGCGGTCGCTCCGAACGACGACCGTGAGCGAAAATCGCGTCGTCCAGGGCCGCATGGTCACGGCAACGAAACTCGCGGAGTTGATCGAGGACGACTCGGTGATGGAAGTCGACTCGATCGAGGAGGCAGAGCGGGACTGTCCCGATTGTGGCGGAAACGTCCTGCAGGTCGGTTACATGCCGTCCGTGACGGCGTTCGTCACCGGCTGGAAGTGCCAGGACTGCGACTGGAGCGAGACCGATCGGGACTGATCCCGGCCGCGTGACGAACGCGGGGATGGTCACGGAGTCGATCGCTCTCACGTGATCGGTCTCGAGCGTCGGCATCGGACTCCCGGGTCGCCGTCGATCGTCAGCGTCGGCGTTACGCGGCGTCGACTGCCCGGACGATCGAGTCCGTCGGGCCTACCAGACGGTCCATTCGAGCACGAGGACGAGCGCGCCCAGGAAGAGGTGTTCGCCGTCGACGACGAACCCGTAGAACAGCGGTCCCCGATCGGGCGTCGCGAACGGGATGTACGCGCCGACGTACCCGTTGAACGCGAGGAGGACGAGGAACTCGGGCGACAGCACGCCGGCCGCGACGGTCACGAGGACGACCGTCGCGACGAGGACGTTCGCCACCTGCGAGACGATCCGGGTCCAGCCGGGCCCGAACGTATTCGGGACGGTGCGAATCCCTTCCGCGCGATCGCCCTCGATGTCCTTGACGTCGAAGATCACCGCGGCGATCGTGATCATCGCGCCGACGTAGGCGGTCAGAAACAGGATCTCGAACTGCCACGGCCGGCCGAAGTAGTAGCCGACCCCCAGCGGGATCAGAGCCCACGCCGCGCCGACGAACAGGTTCTTCACGAGGAACAGGCGCTTGACACCCCCCGTCGAGTACAGGATCGCGGCGAGCAGTGGCACGATCATGAATCCGACGCCCGGAACGTCGAGCACGATCGCGAAACCGATCGCCGCGAGATAGAGCACCGTTCCGACGGCGAGCCAGATTCGGCCGTACTGCTTGATGAACGCCGCGCGCTGGGGGACGTTCGCCTCGTCTTCCTCGAGATCCGTGAACCGGTTGACCGTGTAGACGAACATCGTGACCGCGACGACGATGAAAAACGGGCGCGGGTCAGGGGGCAGGTCCGCGAGTCCGATCGTCGTGACGACGACGCTCGCCGCCGAGATGGAGATGAAGACGTTGCTGTGAACGAGTACGCGCAGGACTGCTGCCACCGACGAGAGCCACTGGCGCCGGCGGTGAGCAGCGATCGACCTCGTCATCGACGATCACCGCTACGATCGGGGTGCGTCCGGGTGATCCGTTTTCGATCGGGGTGCGGTCGAACGACCGGTGACGGCCACCCGTCCCGATCGAGGCCCGCGTCGAACACGCGGTACTCGGCGGGACCGAATCGGGGGCGGGATCCGTCCCTCGTGGATCCGGAACGGCGATCGGGTGGAAACGCGCTACCAGGAGACACCGGTTGTCACTGCTTGGAACTGTACGGAGTCAAGCGCTTCGGTGTCACCGGTGGTCTCGCTCGGTCCTCGGGCACCTCGTCGGCTGCCGTCGCTCGCCGCTACCTGTCAGACGAACGCCCTCCCCGAGTGGAAACTGGCAGGATTTAAGCAACGGCGGAACACCCGTTCGAATGGCCATGAAATTACACGAGTATCAGGCGAAGCAGGTCTTCGCCGACGCCGGGATTCCGACGCCGGCGTCTCAACTCGCCTCCGACGTCGACGGCGTCGTCGCCGCGGCCGAGGAGATCGGGTACCCAGTAGCAGTGAAAGCGCAGGTCCAGGTCGGCGGCCGGGGGAAAGCCGGCGGGATCAAACTCGTCGAGGACGAGGACGAGGCCCGCGACGCGGCCGACTCGATTCTCGGGATGGATCTCAAGGGCTACCACGTGGACCGCGTCCTCGTCGAGGAAGCGGTCGACTTCACGAACGAACTCTACGTCGGGATCACGATGGATCGCGGCGAGGGCAAGCCGGTCGCGATGGTCTCGACCCGCGGCGGCGTCAACATCGAGGAAGTCGCCGAGGAAGACCCCGACGCGATCGCGCGCGAGCACATCGACCCCTCGTTCGGGATGCACCCCTACCAGGCCCGCAAGGCCGTCTACGACGCGGGCGTCGATCGGTCCGTCGCGCGGGACGTCTCGAACGTCCTCATGACCCTCTATGATCTCTGGGAGAGCCGCGACGGCTCCGACGCCGAGATCAACCCGCTGATGGTCACGGCCGACGACGAGGTCATCGCGGCCGACGCCGTGATGAACATCGACGAGGACGCGCTGTTCCGCCAGCCCGAACTCGCGGAGATGGAAGAGGAGGCCGCGGGCGGCGACGAACTCGAGCAGAAGGCAGACGAGTACGACTTCGACTACGTCCGCCTCGAGGGTAACGTCGGCATCATCGGCAACGGCGCCGGACTCGTGATGACGACGCTCGACCTCGTCGACCACTACGGCGGCGAACCCGCCAACTTCCTGGACGTCGGTGGCGGCGCGAAGGCCGCCCGAATCGCGAACGCCCTCGACATGGTCTTCTCTGACGACAACGTCGAGAGCGTCGTCTTCAACATCTTCGGCGGGATCACCCGCGGCGACGAGGTCGCCAAGGGGATCAACGAGGCTCTCGAACAGTTCGACGAAATCCCGAAGCCGGTCGTCGTCCGACTGGCCGGCACGAACTGGGAGGAAGGCATGGAGATCCTGAACGAGGACCTCGTGACGGTCGAACAGACCCTGGAGGACGCGGTCCAGCGTGCCGTCGAGTACGCTGAGGAGGTGGAAGCATGAGTGTACTAGTCGACGACGACACGCGCGTCGTGGTACAGGGCATCACTGGCGGGGAAGGCAAGTTCCACGCCGAACAGATGATGGAGTACGGTACCAACGTCGTCGCCGGTGCGGTCCCCGGCAAGGGCGGCCAGGAAGCCGCCGGCGTCCCCGTCTACGACACGGTCCACGAAGCCGTGGAAGAAGAGAACGCCGACACCTCGGTCATCTTCGTCCCGCCGGCGTTCGCGGGCGACGCCATTTTCGAGTCGCTCGACTCCGGACTCGACCTCGCGGTCGCGATCACGGAGGGCATCCCGACCCAGGACATGGCCCGGGTCAACAAGCGACTCTCCGAGACCGACACCCGACTCATCGGGCCGAACTGTCCCGGTCTCATCACGCCCGGCGAGGCCAAACTGGGCATCCTCCCCGGCAACATCTTCGCCGAGGGGAACGTCGGCCTCGTCTCCCGATCGGGCACGCTCACCTACCAGGTCGTCGACAGCCTGACCCAGCGCGGGATCGGCCAGACGACCGCCATCGGCATCGGCGGCGACCCGATCATCGGCACCGACTTCGTCGACGCCCTGGAACTGTTCGAGAACGACGACGAGACGGACGCGATCGTCATGTGCGGCGAGATCGGCGGCGAAGACGAGGAGGAGGCCGCCGCCTACATCGACGAGCACGTCGACACCCCCGTCGCCGGCTTCATCGCGGGTCGCACCGCCCCGCCGGGCAAGCGCATGGGCCACGCCGGCGCGATCGTCTCCGGTTCGGGTACCGGCACCGCCGAGAGCAAGATCAACGCGCTCAACGACGCGGGCGTCCCCGTCGGCGACACCCCCGAGGAAGTCGCCGACCACATCGAGGAGTTCCTGGACTAACGCTGCGCTCGCCGTTCTCGATATCCGCTCTCTCTCTCTTTCTGATTCGTTCTCCACCAGCGGGTTGCGATCGAGCGCCAGCGAGCGAATGTCGAAACGGAACCGGACGCGGTGGCGCGTCGAACGGTGCCGAACCGACAGTGGGAACGGGCGAACCGATCGACCGCGCCCGCCGTAGAACGTGTTGTCGGGAGCGCTAGAACAGTCCGCCGAGTTTCGATCGGAGCCAGCCGAAGAATCCCGACGAGGTCTCGTCCTCCGGCTTCGCGAGGCTCTGTTCTTCGTCCTGGACGACCAGCGAGGTTTCGTCGGCATCGTCCGCCGACGGCGAGTCCGGATCGGTTTCGGCGTCCGGGTCGGCCGTCGATCCGGCCTCGGCCTCGTCCTCGTCGCCGAGTGCGTCTTTGACGTCGTCGTCGGCTGCCACGGCGGTCTTCGATCCTCCGTCATCGCTCGACGACGGGGGAGTCTCGGACGAGGACTCGTCGGTCGGTCCGGCCCGGTCCTCGTCCGACACCAGGATCGAGCCGCCGGACGGCGACGACTCCGAGGAGTCGCCGTCCGGATCGGTGGCGGACGACGCCTCGGCGTCACCCGGTTCGTTGGCGGCTTCGACCGTCCCCTCCGAGGGCTGATCAGCCGCGTCGGCCGTCTCGCTCGCGTCTATCGCATCGGCCGCGGCGGTCGCGCCGTCATCGGACCCGCCGTCCTCGGCTCCCGAGTCCACCCAGAGGAACTCCTTTTCCTTCGTTCGTCCGGTGAGCAAGAGATCCTCGAGCGCGTCCTCGTCCATGAGCAGGTCGTCGTCGACGGTCGTTTCCGCCGCCGGATCGTCCGCACTCGCGATGATGTCCTCGGGACTCTCGTCCGCGAGCACGTCGTCGGTGTCGTCCCCCACGTCCGTCCGGAGCTGATCGAAGACGTCTGCGGCCGTCTGGTCCTCGATCGCATCGTCGTCCGGCGACGCGTCGTCGGCCTCGCGATCGGCCGCTCCCCCCTCGACCGACTCCTCGATCTCGCCGAACAGTTCGTCCGCACTCGGTCCCGCCTCGAACGCCCCGTCCCTCGCGGTTTTATCTGCGGTACTGTCGGTCATACAGTCGTTCAGTACCAATAGATTATCACATCCCTTTAATTTTTGGAATTTTTGTCAGTTGGGACGAGTGATACAACTGAGACATGAGTGTAGTGGCCGTTGCCCGGTTCTAACGCCCATCGAATTTGACATACGTCTACCAACGTTCGGAGAAGTGTCTCGATATATCGATTCTCGTGGCACGATACGTCACCGGCAGGAAAGCTACGCGCTACCAGTAGGTCAGTCGACACGTGACGGTCGGACCGGAAGGACACACCGGGGATCGGAATCGAACGAACGATGGTCCTCGAACCTGCCTTCAGGGAATCCCACGACCGCACAAACGGTCGACACCGCGAATCGCAACGCGACAAAGTATTTACTACTCTCACTAACAGGAACGGGTATGCGCCGCCCGACGCGCCGCGCCCTCCTCGCAGCGACCGGAACCGTCGCGATCGCCGGCTGCCTCGACGGCCCGAGCGATTCGACCTCCGACGATCTCGATGACGACGATGGACAGACATCGAACGGCGACTCGTCGCTCCCGCCCGGCGGGACGTCCCTCGACGGGTGTCCCGAGTACGACGTCGATCGGGTCGTCGCCGCCCACGAGATCGATCCCGACGAGACCGCGATCTACCTCGTCCCGTCGGCCGAGACGATCGCCGGGAACGAGCGGATCACGTTCACGCTGGCCAACGAGACGGACAGCGACTTCATGCACAACCCGTTCCGCTGGCACCTCCACAAGCGGGTCGACGATCGGTGGCACTACGTCGCACCGAGGGGGTGGAATCAGCCGCTTTCCACCCTCGAACCCGGCGGGACGCACGACTGGGATCTGAGGGTCGACAACGCGGCCGTCGAAGACGGGGCATCCGTGCGCGATGCGAGCAGTGGACGCGATCCGATCGCCGGACTCGGCGGCGGGACCTACGCCTTCGGAACGCGAGGCCGGTTCGACGACGGCCCGTACGACGGGACGATCGGGTTCTGTGCGCGGTTCGAACTCGACGCGGACGACCTCGCGCTGACGCCGACGAACGCGATTACGAGCACCGAGTGGGAGGGCGACACGCTCGTCGCCACGTCCGACCGGGGCGATCCCGAGAGCGAATACACGCGACGGGGCGCGTACGAACTCGTTCGGACCGACGACGACGTCGCCGGCACCCCGCTGATCACCGAGACCCTGCTCCGGAACGACCAGTTGCGGGACGTCGTCGCACTCGCCCGCGACCACGACGCCGATCGGGTCCGACTCGAGGAGTACAACGGGACCACCCCGATTTTCGGCAACGACGAGGACGGCCACTACGAGTACGACGGCGACACCTACGAGGTTTCGACGAGAGAACTCGAAGACGAGTAACAGCGACCGTGTCACGGCCCGAACGTGCAAATGCCGTGACGGTCCCCAACAGTTATAGGTTCGTCAACCGAGGTTCGGATCGTGGTTTACGAGACGAACAACGAGACGGTCGACGACGCGCTCGAGCGGGTCCTGGCCGGCGGGCGACTCGATCGGACCGACGGACTCGCGCTGATGGCCCAGCCGGTCGACCCGCTCGCGGAAGCCGGGGCGGCCGTCCGCGATCACTTCGGTGACGGCACGGTCGACGCCTGCTCGATCGTCAACGCGAAGGCGGGCAACTGCGCCGAGGACTGTGGCTTCTGTGCGCAGTCGGTCCACTTCGACACCGGTATCGACACCTACGGCTTTCTCGGCCCGGAGAAGATCCTCGAAGCGGCCAAACGTGCCGAACGCGACGGCGCACAGCGGTTCGGGATCGTCGTCGCCGAGAAGGGCGTCTCGAAGGACCATCGCCCCGAGGAGTGGGCGGAGGTTCTCGAGTCGATCCGACTCGTCCGGGACGAGTGCGACCTCGAGGTCGACGCCTCGCTTGGCATCCTGACCGAGGAAGAGGCCGCGATACTCGCCGACGAGGGGATCAACCACTACAATCACAACATCGAGACCTCGCCGCGGTACTTCCCCGAGATCGTGGACTCCCACTCCTTCGAGGATCGGGTGGAGACCCTCGAGATCGCCAAGGAGGCCGGCATGGACCTCTGTGCCGGCGTCATCCTCGGCATGGGCGAGACGCCCACCGATCGGGTCGAGGCCGCGATCGCCCTGCAGGACATCGGCATCTCCTCGCTCCCGGTGAACGTCCTGAACCCGGTCCCTGGCACGCCGCTGTACGAACAGGGCGTCGACATCACGACCGAGGAGATCGTCAAGACGGTCGCGGTGTACAAACTGCTCCACCCCGAGTCGCGAGTGCGACTCACGGGCGGTCGCGAGGCAAATCTCGATCCCGCCGAGCAACACCTGCCGCTGGAGGCTGGCGCCGACGGCCTGCTCACGGGAGACTACCTCACGACGGAGGGGCAGTCGCCCGGCGAGGACATCGAGATCGTCGAACGGGCCGGGCTGGAACCCAATCGGGAGGTCAACGACTTCGATCCCGAGGCGGTGAAGGACCGTCACGGCGCGTCGACGGAGTCTTCGACCGAGACGGCGGCGAGTACGGGCGCGGAACCGGGAGACGACTAGCGGCGCAACCGACGACTAGCGGATCAACGGCTCACCACGACACCGACAGCCATGGACGAAATCACGTTTGCGGTACTCGGAACCGGCGGTATCGGACGACGAACGCTCGAAGTCAGCCAGCACAAGGACGCGCTCACCCCCGTCGCGGCCTGCGATCGCCACGGCACCGCGATCGACGCCGACGGACTGGACGTCGACGAACTGCTGGCGGCGACGGAGGGGAATATCGACAACGAAGTTGCGACGGACGGCGGAATCGGTGCGACCGCCGCCGACAGCGAGGGCGGCGTCAAACAGCACGGCGAGGACCGGGGGGTCGTCGCCTCCGCGCAGGCCCGTCCCAGCGAGGACCCGATCCAGGATATCATCGACCACGGCGATCGGATCGACGCCGTCCTGCTCGCACTGCCGAACTACGAACACGACTTCATCCCGCGCGTGGCCGATCGGTTCGTCGAGGGCGGCTACTCGGGCGTCATAGTCGACGTGCTCAAGCGATCGCGCGTGATCGACATGCTCGACGATCGGAGCGACGCGTTCGAGGAACAGGGAGTCACGTTCATCTGTGGTGCGGGCGCGACCCCCGGCTTCCTCACCGGCGCGGCCGCACTGGCGGCCCAGTCGTTCGTCGAGGTGACGGACGTCGACATCCACTGGGGCGTCGGTCTCAAATCGGGGTACGAGGACAATCGCGGCACCGTCCGCGAGGACATCGCACACCTCCCCGACTACGACATCGAGACCGCCCGCGACCTCTCCGACGACGAGATCGAGGCGATCATCGACGAGCACGACGGCGTCATCGAGTTCGAGGACATGGAACACGCCGACGACGTGCTCTTGGAGCGCGCGGGGATCTGTGACGCCGACGCCGTCAGCGTCGGTGGGGTGCTCGACGTCGAGAGCGACGAGAAGCCGACGACGACGACTGTCTCCGTGACGGGAACGACGTTCGACGGCGAGACGGCGACGAACACCTTCCAGCTCGGCGACGAGACCAGCATGGAGGCGAACGTCAACGGCCCCGCGCTGGGCTACCTGAAGGCCGGCGTCCGGCGGTATCGTGCCGGCGAGTACGGCGTCTTCGGGCCGGCCGAACTGATGCCCGGGTTCTGAGACCCCCAGGTGGTACCGCACCTCCGGTCGAATCACACGTTCGGACCCCGATATCGACCGCGACAGCACTCGCCGACACGGTTGGCGTCGGATTCGGTCGCGTCGATCGGAACCGTGAAAGTGAAATCACGTCGTTGACTCGATTCACTCGAATGGACGATCGCGACCGCGGGTTCGACCTGGAGGGGCGACTCCGCGCCCTCGAGGCGAACGATCTGAAGCGAGCGCTGGCCCCCGCCGATCGGGTCGCCGAGCGCGGCTACTTCGCGGCGCCGTCGGGCGGCGACCTGCCGGTGCTCGAGGCCGACGAAGCACTAGTCTTCGCATCGAACAACTACCTCGGGTTGACCGACGACCAGCGCGTCCAGGACGCGGCCCGACAGGCCGCCGCGACGGTCGGCACGGGGGCCGGGGCTAGCCGCCTGGTAACCGGCGATACGCTGGTCCACCGCGACCTCGAACGGCAACTCGCCGAGACTAAGGGGACCGATCGCGCGCTCGCGTTCTCCTCGGGGTACGCCGCCAACGTCGGGACGATCGCCGCACTGTCCCCCGACGTGATCTTCTCGGACGAATACAATCACGCGAGTATCATCGACGGCTGTCGGCTCTCGGGGGCCGAAACAGTCGTCTACGACCACTGCGACGCCGCGAGCCTGCGGTCGAAGCTCGAAGCGCGTGCCGATCGCCCCGGGGCCGAGACGGAGTCGTGGCTGATCGTCACCGACTCGGTGTTCAGCATGGACGGCACCGTCGCGCCGCTCGAGGCGATCTGTGACGCCGCCGAGGCGGTCGGCGCGTGGGTCATGGTCGACGAGGCCCACGCGACCGGCCTCTACGCCAACGGGGGCGGCGTCGTACAGGCGGAGGGGCTCGACGACCGGGTCCAGATCCAGCTTGGGACGCTGTCGAAGGCGCTCGCCAGCCAGGGCGGCTACGTCGCCGGCCGCGACGCCCTGATCGAGTGCCTGATCAACGACGCCCGATCGTTCGTCTTCTCGACGGGGCTGAATCCGCCAGCCGCCGCGGCCGCGAGCGAAGCGTTGCACGTCGCGCGTCACGGGAGCGCCCGGGAACGACTCTGGGAGAACGTCTCCCACCTCCGGGACGGGCTGGAGTCGATGGGATTTCGCGTGCTCGGGGACTCTCAGATCCTTCCCGTCATGGTCGGCGATCGAGGCGACGCGCTCGCCCTGGCCGACGCGGTGCGAGATCGGAACGTCGTCGCGCCGGCGATCCGGCCGCCGACCGTCCCCGAGGGGACCAGCCGGATCCGCGTCGTGCCGATGGCGACCCACGACACCGACGACGTCGTGGCCTGTCTCGAGGCGTTCCAGGCCGCCGGTCAGGAGGTCGGGGTGCTGTGACGGATGCCGACGCGCCGATCGCGGTCGTCGGCACCGACACCGGCGTCGGCAAGACCGTGGTCACGGCGGGGCTCACGCGCTGGTTCCGCGAGGAGGGGCTCGAGGCCCGGGCGATCAAACCCGCCCAGACCGGCCACCCGCCGGACGACGATGCGGGCTTCGTCGCCGAGGCCTGCGAAGACGACGACGCGGCGATCTGTCCCCGGTATCTCGAGCCGCCGCTCGCACCGCGCGTCGCCGCCGAGGAAACCGGCGAGACCCTCACCTACGGGTCGATCCTCGCCGCCTGCCAGCAGGCGATCGACGCGACGCCGGTCCCTCTCGTCGAGGGAATCGGCGGCCTTCGCGTACCGCTGGCCGGCGACAGCGAGGTGATCGACCTCGTCGCGGACTGTTCGGCCGCGGCGATCGTCGTCACGCGATCGGGACTCGGGACGCTGAATCACACGGCACTGTCCGTCGAGGCACTCCGTCGCCGCGGCGTCCCGGTCCGCGGCATCGTCTGCAACGAGTACGAGGGTGCGACGCTCGCGGAGCGGACGAATCCGGCCGAACTCGAACGGCTGACGGGGGTACCAGTCGAGACGGTGCCGCCGCTGTCGGGATCCGATCCACAGCGACTGGCCGAGGGGGTTCGCGACGCGCTCTCGCCGGCGTTTCGCGATCGGCTCTCGGCGGGCGAGTTCTAGACTGGCGGGGTCGGCCGCCGTTCGTTCTCGACGCCGGTTCCGGTCCCCTCCTCGAGGCCGTCGATGAGAGAGGAGACGATCTCCGATTTCCGGTGTTCCACCTCCAGGTGGACCCGAAGATTCGTCTGCTCGCCGTACGTGTCCGTACAGAGGGGGCATTTGTAATCGTTCATCGGTAACCGCTCACCGTCGAGTACTGTCATCGGTCACCGACGTAATAGTGTCGATCACTCTATATCTCGACATATTCTGGGGTAATAAAACCGAGTTGAACGGCCCGCAAATTCCCGACCGGCGGCGCGACGATGACCCGATTGCGAGCCCGGACTACATGAAGTCCGTCAGTCCGGACTGGTCGTCGTCCGGGTCGTCGGCCGACTCGGGTTCCGCCGACTCACCCTCGTCGGCGTCGTCAGCCGACTCGGTCGTGGCGGTGAGGGTTTGCTGGCTCTTCCCGTTCTCCGTGTCGGTAGCGCCCTCTTCCGCCGTCGCCGACGACTCGGTCGCGACCCCGTCGCTCGCGTCTTCGGCCTCGAAGAACGCGTTCCCCGAGTGAGCGACCGTCTCTTCGTCGCGCAGTTCCCGGGCGTCCTCGACGATCGACTCGACCTTGTTGGTGTCTTTCCCGCTGCCGGTGACGAACGAGACGTCCCCTTCGTCGAGGTCGTAGATCGCGGCCATCCGGACGGTGAGATCGCGGTTCTTGCAGTGGTGGGTTATCGCCGAGAGGAAGGGGAGAATCTCGCGGCGGGCCGTCGCGACGCTCGTTCCCTCGCGTTCGGCGATGCGTTCGGCGATCGCGTCCCGGGTGTTCCGGGTCCCCTTGGTCCGTCCGAGTTTCGACCAGTAGCTCGGCGGGCCGTACCGGGTCCAGCCGCCTTTCGGTTCGCGGCGGGAGGCGGCGACGCCGGCGGTCATGTTGTCCGTCGCGTACCGCCAGTAGGAGTAGTCCTGCGTGGCCCGGACGCGGCCGAGCCAGCGATCGGCGTTCGAGAGGAACTCGTAGGCGTCGGCCAGTTCCGCGCCCTCGTAGTCTTTGGGCACGTTGTCCTCGATCCAGTTGAGCAGGTCGTCCGGCGTCTCGTCGACGTCGTAGGACGCCCGGAGCGCGCCCTCGGCGTCCTCCTCCTTGATCAGCGCGTCGAGGTAGTCGAAGATCCCCTCGGTGGTGTCTCGCTCGCTCGTGACCACGTCCTCGACGGTCAGCCGGTCGGCCTCCTCGGCGACCGCCTGCAGGTCGTTGACCGCCGATCGGAGGTCGCCGCTCGTGTTCTCGGCGATCGCCTCGAGCGCCTCGTCCTCGTACTCGACTCCTTCCCGTCGGCAGATGTCTCGCAGGACGGGCACGATCGATCGCTTCGAGACGTCCCGGAACTCGATCGTCTCGCAGGCACTGCGAAGCGACTGGCTCATGTCGTAGAACTCGTTGGCCACGAGAACGATCGGCTGGTTGGCGTCCTTGACGACCCGCGTGACTTCCCTCGAACCGCCGTAGTCCGCGTTCCCGTGGAAGTTGTCCGCCTCGTCCAGGACCACGAGTCGGCGGCCCGCGCCGCCTGCCGTGAGGGTCCCGGTTTTGGCGGCTTCGCCGGCGATCCGTTCGATCACGTCGGCCCCGCGGCTGTCGCTGGCGTTGAGTTCCATCACGGGCCACCCCATGTCGCTGGCCAGCGCGTGGGCGGCCGAGGTCTTCCCGACGCCGGGACTGCCGTGGACGATCACCGCGTCCCGGTGCTCGTCCCAGGTCTCGGCCCACTGCTTCAGTTTGTCGCGGGCCTTGTTGTTCCCGCGTACCTCCGACAGGGTCGTCGGGCGGTACGTCTCCGTCCAGTCACTCATTGGACACAGGTTGGTGCGAGTCGCGTTTAGTGGTTGCGGAGCCTCACTCTTCGGCGACCGTCTTCAGGTCGATGCGGGACGTGACGTCTTCGTACGTGTCGTCGCTCGAGACGATGGGGTCCCCGTCGGATTCGACGAGATGGAGCGCGTCGAACGGCGTGAACCCGTGGTCTTCGACGTACGTCGCCGCGGAGACGACCGTTTCTACGTCGCCACGCACCTCGACGAGGGCGGCGGCGTTCGTGACGATGCGTTCGGTATTCCGCTCCTCACGGTAGGCAACGAGAAGGAGTTCGACGAGCGTGAACTGCGACGTCCACAACTCGTCCTGGGAGTCCCGATATACGGTTTCAGCGGCCTCTCCCAGCCAATCTTCGTCCTTGATGAGCGCGAGAAGAAAATCGGTTTCGGCGTACATCTAGCGTCCGGCCTCGTCGAGGGCTGCTTCGCGTGCTTCGTCGCGGAGTTCGTCGGCCGACTTGTCGATATCCGAGAACTCGTCCCTGAGTGCGTCGAGCGGGTCGTCGGCGATCGGGATCAGCTTGATCCCATCGTGAAGCTGAACGACGTGATACCGATCACCGTACCGCTCTCTGACGTCTTTCGGAAGCGTCAGACGACCGCGATCGTCAAGGGTTACGTCGGACATGTATCGGCGTATGGTGGGTAGAGATAAAACTATTCCCCGAATCGATCAAGATTCCCACTCTGGGATCGTTCGGACGGGGTTCGACTCGCTATCCACGACCCGATCGAGTGATCCGATCCGGTCCCGACACCGAACTCAACCCGACGGTTCCTCAGGTTCCGTGACGGCCTCGCCCACGATTACCCGCGAGACGCGCGTTCCTTCCACCGCTTCGACGGTCACCTCGTAACCGTCGGCCTCGATCGCGTCGCCGACTTCGGGCGGGCGCCCGAGGCGGTGCAACACCAGCCCGCCGATCGTGTCGAACGCGTCGCTCTCGAACTCGGTTTCGAGGAGGTCGTTCACCGCCGCGAGCGTGACGCCGCCGTCCATGGCGTAGCGTCCGTCCGCAAGTTCGTCGATCGAGGGTTCCATTGTCGCAGTGTCGAACTCGTCCTGGATCTCGCCGACGACCTCCTCGATGACGTCCTCGATGGTCAGGATTCCCTCGAAGGCACCCCACTCGTCGATCACGACCGCCATCTGGACGTTCTGCATGCGGAACTCGGTGAGGACCTCGTCGATCCGGCGGGTTTCGGGGACGATGATCACCTCTCGAGCGAGGTCGCGTGCAGTCGGCTCGTCGGCTCCCCGATCCGCCGTCCGATCCGCGGCCTCGATAGCCTGAAGCACGTCCTTCGCATGCACGAACCCGACGACGGGCTGATCCGCGTCGTCGTCGACGACTGGAAACCGGGTGTAGGTCCCGCTGGCGGCGACGCGTCGCAGTTCCGAGAGAGGCATCCCCGCGCGAACGGTGACGACGTCCGGCCGCGGGACCATCACCTCGCGGGCGATCGTCTTGCCCAGGTCGAAGATCGATTCGATCATCTCGACCTCGTCCATGTCGACGGTTCCCTGCTGGCCGGACTGGGAGACGATGCGCAGGATCTCCTCCTCGCTGTGGGTCTCGTCGCTCTCGGACGCCGGCTCGACGCCGATGAGTCGCGTAAAGAAGTTCGCCGTCCCGTTGAACACGACGATGCCGGGGAGGAAGACGTAGTAGAAGAACTTCATCGGCGCGGCGACCAGCAGCGCGATCCGCTCGGCATCGGCGATGGCGAGGGTCTTCGGCGCGAGTTCCCCGAAGACGACGTGCAGGAACGTGATGATGCTGAACCCGATCGCGATCGCGACCAGGTGAATCGACCCCGCCGGCAGCACCGATCCCAGGACGGGTTCGATGAGCGAGGCGATCGCCGGTTCGCCGGCCCACCCGAGCCCCAGCGACGCGATCGTGATGCCCAGTTGGGTGGTCGCGAGGTAGTCGTCCAGGTTCTCCTCGGCCTCCTGGAGGAGTTTCGCCGACCGTCGTCCCTCCTCGACGAGCGCGTCGATCTGGGTCGGCCGGATCCTGACGTACGCGAACTCCGCCGCGACGAAAAAGCCGTTCAGGATGACCAGGAAGAACGCGAACGCGAGGCGACCCAGCGAGAACGCGAGGTCTACCATCGGCCTCCCCTCGCCGACGTCGATCGACCCGGCTGCGCCGGTACCGGGGTGGGCGCACTCCGTCTTCGACGCTCGATTCGGCTGATTCGTCCGTCCGATCCGGGCGACCGGCGGTCGCCGATCGGTGGGCGAGATGTGCCGGCAGTCCAATCGCCGGGAGCCACGATCATACGGACACTTGGCACAGGGCTTACAAAACCGTGCCGCAAGCGCTCTCCCCAGTCGCGTCAGTAGCGAGTGACCTCGGTCTCTCGGTAGCGATCCCAGGTGATCCCGGAGACGATAACTGCCCATGGCCCGAAGGCCGTCCATGAACGTCGCGATCGTCACCGTCGGTGACGAGTTACTGGCCGGAACGACGACGAATACGAACGCGTCGTGGCTGGCCGAGCGGATCACCGATCGTGGGAGTTCGGTCGAACGGATCCTGACGATTCCCGACGATCGGGCCCTCATCGCCGACTACGTCGCCCGCTGGGGCGAACGGTTCGACGCCGTGATCGTCACCGGCGGGATCGGCGGCACCCCGGACGACGTGACGATCGAGGCCGTCGCGGAAGGACTCGGGCGCGACCTCGTGGTCCGCGAGGGGATCCGCGACCGCCTTCTCGAGAAAGCGGCCGCGTTCCGCGAGGAGAACCCGGATCTGGTCGCGGAGTACGACCTGCAACTCGACGTCGACGCCGCGGCCTCGATCCCCGCGGGCGCGACGCCGATCGTGATCGACGATGGCTGGGCCCCGGGCTGTGTCGTCGAGAACGTCTACGTGTTCGCGGGGATCCCCGACGAGATGCGGGCCATGTTCGAGCAGGTGGCCGCGGAATTCCGTGGCGAGTCGGTCGCGGAAACGCTGTACACGCCGGCCCCCGAGGGAGCGCTTCACGACGCGCTCGAGGCGGTCACCGATCGGTTCGACGTCGCGGTGGGGAGCTATCCCCGGAGCGAGCACCGACCCGGCCGGATCCGCGTCTCGAGTACCGACCCGGAGACGGTCGCGGACGCGATCGCGTGGCTCCGTGAGCGCGTGGAGACGACCGACTCGCCGTCGGCGAGCGATGGAGAAACGGAGTAGCCGCCGCGCGGCTCCCGGTGTGGGGGCCGCTCAGTCCGATCGCCGGTCCTCGGCGATCCGCACGAGCACCGTCACCAACCCGGCGACGGTGAGCACGAACCGCTCACCGCTGGCGGCGATCGGGAAGACCCGCTCGACGCCCGTGGCGGGTTCGTCCCGCGTCGGATCGACCCCCGTCCGGTAGTGGGTGTCCTCGGTCGTTCCGCGGGCCGTCGACTCGGCGACCTCCCC
Organism: Halosolutus sp. YCN4; assembly: GCF_059736495.1. NCBI lineage: Archaea > Methanobacteriati > Methanobacteriota > Halobacteria > Halobacteriales > Natrialbaceae > Halosolutus > Halosolutus sp. YCN4. The sequence goes on from NZ_JCASSM010000001.1 coordinate 865,952, forward strand.
GGTCTCGAGTTCGACGAACGTCTGGACGATCCCGCGCTGATCCGTCACGAGCAGTTCCCCGGAGAGATCGTAGAACCGATCGTGAAGCGGCCAGAAGAGATTGACCCCGTTGAAGAAGGCGTCGAAGAGGACGTGTGCGAACAGCACCGCGGCGAGCGTGGCCCACGCGACGCGACGACCGTAGTCGCCCCACCGATCGCGGAGGGCCGATTCCTCGCGGATCGCGCCGTCCCACAGCACGACGGCGGCGGGGACGAGCACGATCCAGACGTTGTGCAACGCCGCGCGGTGCGTTCCGGGGACGACGATCCCGATCAGCGTGTCGAGATCGAGGAGCGCGGTACACCCCATCACGATCAGGATCGCCCGGGTATCGAACTCGTCGCCGAGCAACGCGATCCCGAGCACCCCCGCGAACGCGACGTGGACGACCGTCGATGGCATATCGGATCGACTCGAACCGCGGGGGCTTCACTGTTCGGGCGTTCGAACGGTCACTCCCGCCGGGGGAACATCAGCGGTACAGCGACAGATAGAGCATCCCGAATCCGATAATAAACGGGATGGTCTCGACGATCCGGAACAAGGTCGACAGCGTCGGGACCTGCGAGACGATCGTGGTGAGTGCGACGCCCATACTGAGAAACGCGAAGCCGATGAACGCGGATTCCAGCCGCTTCGACTGGTTCCTCCGGTACGACTGGAAGCTGATGAGGGTCAGTCCCAGCGCGAGCGCGAAGACGATCATCTGCATCATCATCAGGACGGCCTCCGCGATCTCATTCATGGCGCCCGTCACCTCCCGGATACAGTGGGTCGCGGCTGTCGTTGTGGCTCATCGTCTCTCCTATGTTGCACCGAGTTCGTCCCAGAGCTGCGAAAACCGGTCCGGGAGGTTTTCTTCGCGGAAGATCCGCACGTCGTACTCGTCGTCTTCCAGTGAAATGACCGTGCTGTTGAAATTGGACTGAAACTCCTTGTAGTGGTTCCCGTCGTCCGCGACGAGGGTGCGATGCTTGATGAGGTCGTAGTCTTCGAGGAGTTCGAGGCGTCGATAGATCGTCGGCTGTGAGAGGTCGAGTCGGTCCGCCAGTTCCTTCGCCGAACAGGGTTCGCGGCTGATCGAGGCGAGGACGGTCCTGGCGTGTTCGTCCCCGATCATGTCGAGAATGTCTTCGATGGAGGACTCGTCATCCATGTGCAGTTCCTATAGAGAGATGGAGCAAAAGACTTTCCCAGTTTTCGAACCGTCACTATGCCACGGAGTAGTTCTCTCCTGATAGGTCGCCGGTCGATCGAACGCGGACGGCCAGCGACGGGATCGATCGCGTCCCGTTCCGGCGGGGTGTTCTCACGCTGCGAAAATACCTATATATACCCCTTCTCCTCGTCCGAAGCCACTGGTGGTGCTATATGACCGATCGGTGTGATGGGCCGGTATGGCAACGACAGATGGTGTGTCAAACGGGATGACCGAACCGTGTGCCGTATGCGACACCGATACGCTACACGAGGTGTCGGTCCAGCTCGTAACCGAGGCAGGAGACGGGGAGAACGCCCAGTATTCGCGCGAACCCTACCGCGTCCGCGAGTGCCAGCGCTGTGGCAACCGCGAGAGTCAGCGGATGAACAACGCCTGAGGGACCCGCTTTTGTTCCTGGAACGACGGTTCTCCTGACGGCAAGAGCGGTCATTCGTTCTCGGCCGCGCGACGCGTCTCGACGATTCGAAAGAGTACCGTCCCGAGTCCCGCGACCGTGAGTACGAACAGTTCTCCCGTGTCCGCGATCGGGAACGTCCGTTCCGCACCCGCGGCGGGCTCTCCGGGTGTCGGGTTGAACCCGGTCGAGTAGTACGTATCTCGGGTCGTGCCGCGGGCCGTCGACTCGGTGATCCGCCCGCCACCGTCGTCGAACTCGACGAACGTCTGTTCGATCCCGCGCTCGGTGGAGAGAATAATCTCGCCCGAGAGATCGTAGAACCGATCGTGGATCGGCCAGAGGAGGTTCGCCCCGTTGTAGAACGCGTCCAGCAGGACGTGTGCGAACAGGACCGTGACGATGGTGACCCAGAGGACCCGGGTTCCGTAGGCACCCCATCGCGCGCGGACGGCCGACGCCGAACGGAGGTGGCCGTCCCAGTACAGCACCGCGCCGGGAACGAGAATGAGCCAGACGTTGTGAAAGAGCGCCCGGTGTGCGCCGGGGACGTAGATGCCGATCACGGTGTCGAGATCGATCGCCGCCGTCAGGACCATCACGGCGAGGATCGCCTTCGTATCGAACCGCTCGCCGAGCAACGCGGTCCCGAGGAGACCGGCGAGAGCGACGTGGACGAGAACCGAGGGCATATGCAGTCTGTGTTATGCTACCAGTATTCAATATATGCGCGCCTCTCGGTGCGCGCGACGGCGACGCGAGAGGCCGTGGCTTGCCGCCCTCCCGGTCGATCTTCAGAAGCTACTTGGCGCGACCACGCAACCGACGCACATGGGCGGACGCGGACCGAAACGAGAACTCGCAGAGAAGATTGCCGGGGAGATCACGCTGAGTACCGAGCCCGGTGCCACGTTACGCAAGTGGCGAACCGATTTCGGCGTCTCCCAGACCGACCTGGCTGCGGAGATCGACGTCTCCTCGTCGGTCATCTCCGACTACGAGAGCGGGCGCCGCGAGAGTCCCGGGATCGGTGTCGTGAGCCGCCTCGTCTACGGCCTGCTCGCGATCGACGAGCGCCGCGGCGGGGATCGCATTCGCCAGTACGGTCGCGTGCTGTCGGCCGGATTCGAGAGCGACGTCGTCTACGACCTCCGGGAGTACGCGACGTCGATCCCGCTGTCCCGGCTGTACGACGCGATCGACGCGACCGAAGTCGCGTCCGGGTCTACCGACCGGATCAGCGGCCATACGGTCATCGACAGCATTCAGGCGATCACCCGGCTCTCGAGCGAGGAGTTCTTCCGGCTCTACGGCCAGAGCACGAACCGCGTCCTCGTGTTCACGGGCGTCACGCGCGGCGAATCGCCGCTGGTCGCCCTGCGCGTGGTCAACCCGACGCCGAACGCCGTCGTCCTGCACGGGATCGACGAACCCGACCTGTGGGACCACGCCGCCGACCTGGCGCGGATCGACGGCTACTCGCTCGCCGTGACGACCGAACCGTTAGACGAGTTGCTCGACAACCTCGTTTCCCTCGAGTGACTGCGTTACCGTGACCGACCGCCGTCGACCGTTCGATCGGGCCGATCGCCTGACGATTGCGGTGACCGTCGTCTTCCTCGCGACGCTCGCGATCGTCGCCATCGTCGACGCGGCGATCGGCTGGCTCCTCTGGAGCGTCGCGATGGTCTCTCTCGTCGGGACGGTGCTGGTGCTGGTCACACGATCGTCGCCCGACGAGTGACTCCGAATCGGGAGGGTCGATTCAGGCGATCTGGTCCTCGTACTCGTCGGCGGACAGGAGGGTGTCGAGTTCGCCCGTGTCGTCGGCGTCGATCTCGAGCATCCAGCCCTCGCCGAACGGGTCGTCGTTGACGAGTTCCGGCGCGTCGAACAGCGCCTCGTTGACCGCCACGACTTCGCCGCTGGCGGGGGCGTAGAGATCGGACACCGCCTTGATCGACTCGATGACGCCGAACTCCTCGTCCTGGGTGACCGCGTCACCCTCGTCGGGGAGTTCGACGAAGACGACGTCGCCGAGTTCGTCCTGTGCGAAGTCGGTGATGCCGACGCGGACGACGCCGTCGGTTTCTTCTGCCCACTCGTGCGATTCCTGGTACTGCCGGTCTTCGGGAATTTCGAAACTCATGGTCGTTATACCGTATCGATGAAGGGAAGGGGTTCAACTCTTGCTTTTTTCGACTGGCCGCGGACGACGACCTGCAACGTCGTTCCGGGATCGGCGTACTCGACCGGGACGTAGCCGAGGCCGATCGGTTTCTCGAGGCTCGGACTCATCGTGCCGCTGGTGACCGTCCCGATGACGCGGCTCTCGGTGGTGGTGATGTCGTAGCCGTGCCGGGGAACGCCCCGATCGATCAGCGCGAAGCCGACGAGTTTCTCGTCGACGCCCTCCTCGTGAACCCGCGCGAGCGCGTCCCGACCGACGAACTCCGTCTCGAGGTCGACGGTGAAACCGATCCCGGCCTCGTAGGGCGTCCGCGGGTTCGACTCGGCGTCGAAGTCCTGCCCCGAGAGCAACAGGCCGGCTTCGACCCGCAGGGTGTCGCGGGCCCCGAGGCCGCAGGGCTGACAGTCGAGCACTGACCAGATCGTCTCGGCCTCGGACCAGGGGACGATCAGTTCGAACCCGTCCTCGCCCGTATAGCCGGTACGAGCGGCCCAGCACCGGACGTCGTCGATCGTCACGTACCGTGCCTCGAACCGATTCAGGTCGGTGACCGGATCGTCGACGACCCGATCGACGAGGTCGGGTGCGTCGGGGCCCTGGACGGCGAACATCGCGTACTCGTCGGTCCGGTTGTCGACGGTCGCGTCGAGGTCCCACTCGTTCCGGTGGGAGATCCAGCGTTCGTGGGTCGCCTCGTCGGTCCCCGCGTTGGGGACGAAGAGGTAGGTCGGGTCGCCGCTTCCGGTCGATCGATCGCCATCCCCGTCCGGGAGTCGGTAGATCACGGTATCGTCGATGATGACGCCGTCCTCGTTCGTGATGGTCGCGTACTGCGAGTCGCCGACGTCGAGTCGCGTGACGTCGTTCGACGTGAGCCGTTGCATCAGCGTCGTCGCGTCGGGGCCGGTGACATGAATCTGGCCCATGTGGGAGACGTCGAACTTCCCCGCGTCGGTGCGAACGGCCTCGTGTTCGGTACGAATCGAATCGAATTCGACTGGCATGTCCCAGCCGCCGAACTCCGTGAACTTCGCCCCCAGGTCGTCGTGAATCCCACGCAACGGCGGCGTCTGAAGCGGCATATTCGGGTGGACACTCTCGGGATAGTAATGTCTTTTCGTCAGTCGGTCGAGCGCGGCCGATCGGGGATCGGTTCGAGCACGATCGGTCCGGCGGCCGAACGATCGACTCACACGTCTACGGTCGATCGCGAAAGAGAAGACGAGCGTGTGGTCAGACGGTCCCGTGCGGGTCGTCGCTACGGTTCGTCCCTCGACGTGTTACGTTCCGAGTTCCTCGATCGTCACCGTGTAGGAGCCGCTACCGCTATAGGCGTCGACGAGGATTCCCAGTTCTTCGTCGCCCGAGAGGTCCACCTCGATCTCCTTCTGGCTGTTCGTCGAGGTCGAGGCCTCGTCGTAGTCCCAGGTGCTGGGAGTCCGTCCGTCGAGCGTCAGGTAGAGGTCGAAGTCCGCGCCGGACGGGCCGTCGAGCGTGACCGTCGCGGAGCAGGGGTTCGCCGTGTCGAGCGTGTATGTGTAGGCGTCGCTGCCGCTACCCCAATAACCGCCGCTGAGGGAGCCCTCGACGGAGTCAGTCGCGGTCTCGTCTCCGCACTCCCCGTCATCCGGGTCGTCCGGATCGTCGGGGTCGTCAGGATCGTCCGGATCGCCGCCGTTGACGATGTTGAGCGCGTCGACCCGACCGGCACCCTGTTGATCGCCCGAGAGCCCGATGTCGACGGCGCTGTTTTCGAGCCGTTGCCAGAGATCGGCGGGCGAGTCGTCGGGGTTTATGCCCTTGCCGAGGGCGGCGACGCCGGAGGCTACGGGACACGCCATCGACGTCCCCGAGAGCGACTCGTAGGAGCCACCCGGGACTGGAGCGAGCACGTCGACGCCCGGGGCGGCGACGTTGATCTCGGGTCCCCGGTTCGAGAAGTCCGCGAGGTTCTCGTTCTGGTCGACCGCCGAGACCGCCATACAGTTGTCGTACGCGGCCGGGTACGAGACGGCCCCGCCGTCGTTACCCGCCGCGGCGATCGGCAGGGAGCCGTTCTCGTAGGCGTAGTCGATCGCGTTGCGCATGGTGTCGTTGGCGCCACCGCCACCCAGGGACATGTTGACGATGTCGGCACCCTGGTCGGCCGCCCACTGGATCGCGTCGGCGATGTCCGAGAGGGACCCGCCGCCGTCCGAATCGAGAGCGCGCCCCGAGATGAGCCGACAGTTCGCGATGCCCGCAGTGCCCTCGGCGTTGTCGGTCGTCGCTGCTGCACAGCCGGCGACGTGGGTGCCGTGGTTCTCGCTGTCGACGACGGGAGCGGGATCCTCGTCGTCGTCGACGAAGTCGTAGCCCTCGTCGCCCTCGAACCGATCGGCGAGGTCGGGATGGGTGTAGTCGACGCCCTGATCGACGACGGCGACGGTCACGTCCATCGAGCCCAGGGTGGTGTCCCACGCCTGGTCGGCGCGAACCTGTTGAGGGGCGTACTGGTCGCCGAACTGCGGGTCGTTCGGTTCTAGCTGGGTGTAGTACGTGGCGTTGCGCTCGGCGTACTCGATGCCGGGCTGGCGCTCGAGTCGGTCGATGGTCGAGTCCATCGTTCCGGCCCGATCGTCGGGCATCTCGACGGCCACGTACCCGAGTTCGTCGTTCTCGTGGACGACCGCGGCTTCGTCGGGAACGTTCCGTTCGACGGTCGCCTGGGCGCTGGCGATACCGACGCCGTCGGCGGTACCGACGAGGATTTCGTCCTCTTTCGGACCGGGCGTTCGACCGGGCGTCGCGGAAGCGACGCCACCCATTCCGAAGAAGGCGGCGAGGGTACCTGCTGCTTTGAGTACGGATCGACGATCGATGTGGACGTTATTTCCTTCCGTCATGATACACAATCATAGAAATTATACTGGTATTAAATTCTTACTAAACTCAGTTATAATCAATACTATGACGACACGACGAGAAGGAGTCGCGGATAATCCTCTCGACACCTCCATTTTGACTGAGAGTTCATAACGTTCATACAATTTTAGCATAGAATAAATATAATGCAAGTTCTTTTCCTGCAAGTATTGCCATTCGCTTCATCGATGATCGGTTGCCGCCTACGAGCCCGGAACGGTGTTTCAGCCGCGTTCTCGGACGCCAGATCGATCGTTCTACAGGGCGATCGTCGCGCGACGGCGAGAGGAATCAGGCGATCGGAAACGCGGCGATACGCCCTGTCCATCGAACGACGACGGCGATCCGTCACACCTATCTCCGGCGAGGGGAAACGGGCGTGCATGTTAGACCGCGTTCGCGCCCGTCTCGCGCCCGATGCCGAGGGATCACCGACCGTCGGCCTGTTCGTCGACGGGCCGAACGTCTTCCGCGACGAGTTCGACGTCGACCTCGACGACCTTCGGACGGCAGCGCGGGAACTCGGCCGTGTCGGCGTCATTCGCCTCTATCTCGACGAACACGCCACGCCCGGACTCATCCAGGCGGCCGAGGCCCGCGGCTTCGAGGTGGTCGTGACCAGCGGCGACGTCGACGTCAAACTCGCCGTCGACGCGACCGCGCTGGCGAGCGAGGGCACGTTCGATCGTCTCGCCATCGCCTCGCGCGACACCGACTTCAAACCCGTCCTCGAGTACGCGGGAACCGTCGGGGTCGAGACCGTCGCGATCGCCCCGGGGTCGTACGGTCGATCGGACGCGCTCCGGAACGCGGCCGACGACGCGATCACCCTCGGGACCTGATCGATCGTCGCTACCGGCCCGCTTCCCGGATCGTCAGCGTGTACGCACCGCTTCCGGACTCGGCGTGGACCTGAATGCCGAGTTCCTCCTCACCCTCGAGCGGGACTGTCACGGTCTCGCTGGCGCCGGCGTCGGCGCTTCCGTCGTCGTAGTCCCAGCGGGTCGGCGATCGCCCGTCGAGGGTCACGTAGAGGTGGAAGTCGGCGTCCGTCGGCCCCTCGAGCGTGAGCGTGACGGAGCACGGATCCGTCGTGTTGGGGGAGTAGCTGTAGCGATCGCTTTCGCCCCACCAGCCGCCGCTGAGTTCGCCGTCGGCGCTCGCGGTGACCGTTTCGTCGCCGCACTCGCCGCCCGACTCCTCGTCGTCGCTCTCGTCTCCCCCCTCGGAAGACGGGGCGGTCGTCACCGCGGCACCAGCGTCGACGCGGCCGTGGCCCTGCGCGTCGGCGTCGAGGCCGACGTCGACGGCGGTCTCCTGGAGGTGTTCCCGGAGGGCTTCGCGCGAGAGGTCGGGGTGGGCCGATCGCACCAGGCCCGCCACGCCGGAGACGACCGGCGCGGCCATCGAGGTGCCCGACATCCGTGCGTACCCGTCCCAGGGGACGGCCGAGACGAGCATCGTCCCCGGTGCCGCGAGATCGATCCCCGGCCCCGTGTTCGAGAAGGAGGCGATCGCGTCGTCCGCGTCGACCGCCGAGACGCCGATCACGCTGTCGTACGCCGCCGGATACGCGACGCTGTCGGTCCCCTCGTTCCCGGCTGCCCCGACGAGGAGACAGCCCCGATCACGCGCGTACTCGCACGCGTTCGCGAGGGTCGCGTAGTCGCCGGCCGTCCCGAGCGAGAGGTTGACGACGTCCGCGCCGGCGTCGGCGGCCCACGCGATCGCGTCGGCGATGTCGGACAGCGAACCGCGACCGGACTCGTCGAGCGCGCGGACGGAGAGCAACGAGCAGTTGCTGATGCCCGCGTGGCCGGTGGCGTCGTCGGTTTCGCCCGCCGCGATCCCCCCGACGTGGGTGCCGTGTCGTTCCTCGTCGCTCGCCGGATAGGGATCGCTCCCGTCGCCGACGACGTCCTCGCCGCGCCGATCGTCGATCGTCTCCGCGACCGCCGGGTGATCGTACTGGATACCCTGGTCGACTACGGCGATGACGACGTCCTCGTCGCCGAGTGTCGTCTCCCAGGCGGTCTCGCAGTCGATCTGCTGGGGGGCGTGCTGGATGTCGTAGTGGGGGTCGTCCGGCTCGGCGATCGCCTCAATCGTCGCGTTCTCCTCGACGTACTCGACCTCGTCGGCCCGGGCGACCGCCTCGACGAACCGCTCGCGGGCCCGATCGGACGCGTCCGCGGGAAACGAGACGACGGCGTAGCGGATCCGCTCGTTACGCCGGACGACGTCGACGTCGCCGGGGACGGCAGAGCGGACCGCACGTCGAACGTCCGAGACCGACTCGGAGAGGCCAACCACGAGTTCGTCGTTCCGGGGACCGGGATCGCGGCCCGAGGTCGCGCTCGCGATCCCCGTGGAGCCGAGCAACCCGCCGATCGAAAGCGACGTCAGGAGCGTTCGCCGATCGACCGACGGAGTGGTGTCCCGATCGCTTGAGCCATCGTGTGGCATGGAGTGACGGTCACCACGGCGTGAAATTAGTAAACGTTTGTCGAACAGAGTATCCGTTCATTAATACTATTTTTAATAACGACCCGTCAACTGAAAACGATTTGTTGACTTAAAGCGTGAACTGGTGCATCCGACCGTTGAAACGCCCCGCTAGAGGGGGTGAAACCGAACCTGCGTTTGACAACCGGACGACGGTCTCGGGATCGCGATCGGCACCGCGACCTATCACGGATGCGAGGCGGAACGGATTGAGCGCGCGTCATCTAAACGAATCGAGCGCACGTCGTTCCCGTTACTCGCGTGCGCGATGGATGGTCGAAAAGTCGATGAATTTTCCCGCCTCGATCGCCGACTCCGACGTATGATCGACGACACACCGGTGCTGGACAACCACCTCCACCTGGATCCGGACAACAATCGCGGCATCGACGCCGTCCGGGACTTCGCACGGGTCGGCGGCACCCACCTGCTCGTGGTGAACAAACCCTCCTGGCACCTCGGGGTCGAGGCCGACGCGGGCGAGGACTTCCGTCCCGTGTTCGAGCGGACGATCGAGATCGTCGACGAGGCCACGGCCGAACTCGACGGGCGCGCCTGGCCGGTGCTCGGAGTCCACCCCGGGCTGATCTCGCGGCTCGTCGACGATCGGGGCTACGCGCCCGCCGAAGCCCGGAAGATCATGCAGGGCGGCCTCGACGTCGCCGCGGAGTACGTCGAGCGCGGCGACGCGCTGGCTCTGAAGTCCGGCCGTCCCCACTACGACGTCACCGATGCGGTCTGGGACGCTTCGAACGACGTCGTGCGCCACGCGTTCGACCTGGCCGCGGACCTCGACTGTGCCGTCCAGCTCCACGCCGAGGCGAGCGAGGACATGACGGCGGTGACCGACTGGGCCGAGGCGGCGGGACTGCCGGCCCACCGGGTCGTCAAGCACTACGCGGGCGGCCGACTCGAGGGCCCGATCCCGAGCGTCATGAGCGAGAAAGACCGTCTCGAGGTCGCCGCCGACCGTGGCGACCCGTTCCTGATGGAGACGGACTACATCGACGATCCCGATCGACCGGGGGCCGTCCTGGGCCCCAAGACCGTCCCCCGAAGGGTCTCGTGGCTCCTCGAGAACGGCCACGACGAGGCCGTCCGGAACGCACACGTCGAAACGCCCGAACTGGTCTACGGGATCGATACCGAGGCCACGCTCGCGGACGCGAACCGATAACTCGAGATTACCGGCGTCGACAGGTCTTCGAACCGAAACGTCACGCGCACCGGACGGTGTAGAGAAAGGCATTTCAAGCGGCCGGTGTAGGTGTCTGTATGAGCAATCCGCCGACCGAGTTCTACTCGGAGGAACGCTGGCAGAACTGGATCGATCGCATCAAAGACGAAGAGATCGATCCGGAAGACGAATCGTCGGCCCGACTCCTGCTCAACCTGCAGGACGACACGGCGATCGCGATCGCGAAGATCGTCGCGGCCTACGACGACGGCGAACTCGGTGAGGAGGAGGCCCTAGAAGAGATCAACGACGTCCGCGAGATCGTCCTCGGCGAGGTCGAGATCGAGGACGAGGAGAAGTTGATCCTCGTCGACGGCGTCCAGACGAGCCTCGTCTGCGTCTTCTTTGCCGCCGAAGAATACATCGCCACCGGCCCGGCCGACGACGGAAGCGTCGGCGACTACCTGGGGGCCGCGGCGGACGCCGAGGCCGAGGAGGATCTCGACGCCGCGCTCGGCTACGCCGCACAGGCGGGGACCCTCATCATCGACGGCGAGGAACTCGATATGGGCGTCGCGGAGGACCTCGAGTACGGACTCGTTACGGAGTGGATCAACGGACTGGACAGCCTCCAGAGCGCGATGAGCGACCCCGAAGTCGTCGAAGAGGACGAGTAACGCGGCTCCGAACGGCGCCGGACCGTTCGATCGCGCCCGATCGGTGCGTTCTCGCGGATCGACTCGTTGCATTCAAATAGCCGCCGCGACTGGTACCGGGTATGCAAGACCAGGGACGATCTACGCGCAAGCGCACCGGCGGCCGACTGAAGAACGTTCGCAAGCGCCGCAAGAACGAACTCGGACGGCTGCCCACCGAGACGCAGGTCGGCGAACCCCGCTTCCGGACCGTCGACGTCCGCGGGAACGACACCAAGACCCGCGCGCTGGCGACGAACGTCGCGAGCGTCAACAAGGGCGACGAGACCGTCAGCGCCGACATCGAGGACGTCGTCGAGAACGAGGCGAACCCGAACTACGTTCGCCGGAACATCATCACGAAGGGTGCCGTCATCGAAACCTCGGAGGGCACCGCCCGCGTGACGTCCCGTCCCGGCCAGACCGGTCAGGTCAACGCCGTTCTGCTCGACTAGTCTGCTGACCCGTTTCGATCTCGATCAGGTGCTGGCTCCCGCATAGCCTCGCGACCCGGTCGGCGCGTTCGGGCCGGTAGCGACGACAGTTTTTTGTTATTCTTCGAACGAGTCCTGCGTACGTTGTCGGCGTTCGTCGGACTACTATCGATCGGCCTCGTCCTTTCGCTGGCACTCGGCGGACTGGCCGCCACCGTCGTCGGTGTACCCGTTCAGGACACGCTCCTCGGCGTCGTGGCCGTGATCGGTGCACTCCCCGCGCTCGTCCAGCACCGCCTCCATCAGCAATTGGAGTTCGAAAACGGCCCGCTGTACGACCACCTCTCCGAGAACTGGACCTGAGCCGAGGGTGATCCGTCCGTGTTAGCCGATCGGAAGGGACGCGCCCAGCCTCAGGGACGTGGCGCTGCCTTCTGGAGCGCGGTTTCCGCGATGTTGCCGCCGTAGTCGGCGCTCCGGGAGAGCGAGTCGACGATCAGCCCGAGCGACTGGGCCTGAACGGGGTCCAGGTCCCGGAGCATGTCGTCGATCCGTCGCGTGTGCTGGTCGATCTCGATCACCGCCTCGCGGGCGGCGTGTCCGAGTCGGTTCGCCTCCTCGGTTTCGTCGGCGACCAGCGCATCCATCGACTTCTCGAGGATGTCGAAGGCGTCCTCGTGCAGGGCGACGAGCGCCTCGGCCACGTCGGGTGGAATCTCGTCGAGTTTGAGCGCGAGGTTGCTGATCTTGGCGGCGTGATCCGCGACCCGTTCGAGCTGGCGGGCGCTGGAGTGGAAGTCGAAGCAGTCCTCGCGGGGGACGCCGAGTTCTTCGGCCGCACGCGGGGACCGAAGCGTCGCCCGGAAGATCCGGGAGACGACCAGCCAGAGCCGATCGACGTCGTCGTCGCGCTCGGTGACGTCGTGGGCGATGTCGTCGTCGTTTTCGATGAGGGCCGTGATCGCGTCCTCGAGCATCGACTGGGCGATCAGGCGCATGCGGGAGACGGCGTTGACGATCGACAGCTCCGAGGAATCGAGCAGATCCTGGATGACGACGCTGTCGGTGGTCTCTTCGAGTACTTCGACGCCGACCAGTCCGTGCGTGGCGTTGCGAATGGCGCTTCGCTGATCAGTCGTGATGCGGGCCCCCTCGAGACGGATGATGTCGAAGCCGCTGACGTACATCGTCATCACGGCGCGAGTCAGTCGCTCGCCCTGGAGGTCGGTGACGTCGAGGGTCCCCTCCTGGCGATCGGTCTCGCTTCTGGGCGTCAACAGCAGCGTATCGTCTTCCGGGTAGAACTCGACCGTCGTCCCAGCGCCGACGTCGTTGTCGGTCGCCCAGGATTTCGGCAGCGAGACGGTAAACGTAGACCCGCCCGTTACCTGCACCTTTCGCGTCTCCATACGCGCGGTTTCGGCCGTGTATCAATAAATCCATCCACCTCTATGGACGCCGACATCCGGACGGAAGAATACGATACCGACGCTGTACCGGTAGTTCGGCGGAAACGGCTCCGGGGTACGGTCGCCGATAACGGGTTCGAACGGACGGGTATGTAGATCTCGTCGCGGTGCGATCGCGAGTGTCGACGAGTTCGGCCGTTCACTGCGTCGCGAGAGTCGAGACGCGGCCGATCGAACGCGGCGAAACAGCTCGAGCGCACTCACCGGGGCGTCGGCAGGTCGGAGGAACTCGACTTCGGGTCGGCCGCATCTATATATCTTCGGCCCGTCGCTGTCGAAAACTCCGTCCCTGAACGCAGTTCGGATCGCTCCGATCGATCTACGTGCGAGAGAGTGACATACGTATGGCGAAGCGGGCCAGCGCTGCCATCGGTCGTCGGGCTGACATCCTCGCCAGGAATTACATATCTCTATATAGGTCTCATAGTAGTCTACTTATCTACTGTGTGGCTTCGATCGGATGATGTCGAGAGATTCCACGGCGTCACTGTCGACCGGATCAGGTCGGCGTGATTTTCTCGCCGCGGCAAGCGTTGCTCTCTCCGGGGGACTAGCGGGCTGTACCGGAGTCTTCGCCGAAGAGGGCAATCAGGTAAACATCGCGGGAAGCAGCACTGTCTTTCCCGTGACTGAGGCGATCGCCTCCGCGTTCTCAGAAGAACACCCGACCATCAACCTCTCGATGAGTAAAACCGGGACCGGCGGTGGATTCGGGAACTTCTTCTGTGCGGGACGGACCGACATAAACAACGCGAGTCGGGGGATCGCCGACGCGGAGGTCGAACAGTGCGGAAACAACGGCATTACGCCGATCGAATTTCAGGTCGCGACCGACGCGCTGACCGTCGTCGCCAACCCCGATGCAGACTGGTTCGACTGTCTTACCGTCGAACAGCTCCAGGAAATCTGGCGCGCCGACGGTGCCCAGCGCTGGAGTGACATTGACGAGGAGTGGCCCGACGAGGAGTTCGAACTGTACGGCGCCGCGACCACCTCGGGCACGTTCGACTACTTCAACGAGGCAGTTCTCGGAGAGGAGTTGAACCACCGGAGCGACTACTACGCGACCGAGCGCGATCGAACGATCGTTCAGGGGGTCCGCGGTTCGGAGGCCGCGATGGGCTACTTCGGCTTCTCGTACTACAGCGAGAACCCGGACTCGATCAAGGCGATCGAGATCGACGACGGGAGCGGCTGCGTCGAGCCCTCGATCGAGACGGCCAAATCCGGCGAGTACACGCCCCTCTCACGGCCGTTATTCATTTACGTGGCCAAGGAATCGCTCACTGAACCCGCGGTGCAGGACTTCGTCCGCTTCTACATGGAACAGGCCGCGACGGATCTCGTCTCCGAGGTCGGCTACGTGCCGATCACGGAGGAGACGCGCGACGAGAACCTCGACGACCTCGAAACCGCGATCGAGGAGGTGACCGAATGAGCGCTCCTGACTTCTCCCACGACGACATTCGCACGGTACGAGGAACCGCGTTTCGGTACCTCTTCATGCTCTGTGCGCTCCTGTCGATTCTCACGACCGTCGCGATCGTCCTGACGTTGCTCGTCGACGCAGTCGATTTCTTCGCACAGGTCTCGCCCGTCGAGTTCCTCACGGGAACGCGGTGGAGCCCGACGAACGAGCCGATCGCGTTCGGCGTCCTGCCGTTGATTTCGGGGACGCTGACCATCACCATCGGCTCGGCGCTGGTCGCGCTCCCGATCGGGCTGTTGACGGCGATCTATCTCAGCGAGTACGCCTCCGAGCGTCGGCGGGCCTACCTCAAGCCGGCACTCGAGGTGCTGGCGGGCGTCCCGACGGTCGTCTACGGCTACTTCGCGCTCGTCTACGTCACGCCGGCGCTGGACGCGTTCCTGCCGTTGTCGACGTTCAACGCGCTGTCGGCGTCGATCATGGTCGGCATCATGATCATCCCGATGGTCTCCTCGATCAGCGAGGACGCCATGAGCGCAGTGCCGGATTCGCTTCGGCAGGCCAGTTACGGCCTCGGCGCGACGAAGTTCACCGTCTCGACGTCCGTCGTCGTACCGGCGGCGCTGTCGGGAATCTTCTCGTCGTTCATCCTCGCGCTCTCGCGGGCGATCGGCGAGACGATGATCGTCGCGATCGCCGCGGGACAGACGCCCCGGATGGCCGACGTGACCGATCCGGCGGGGTTGTTCCTGGACTCGATCCAGACGATGACCGCCGCGATGGTCCAGATCGGGACGGGCGACATCGTCGGGCAGGGCGTCGCCTACAAGAGCCTCTTCGCGGTCGGACTGACCCTGTTCGTCATCACGTTCGTCATGAACCTGATCAGTGAATTCGTCGCGTCGCGCTATCGGGAGGTGTATCGCTAATGGCAGCCGACACTCGGGACGCACCTGTCGACTCCGGATTCGGCCACATCAGTCGACGGAAAGACGTCGCGTTCCGCCTGCTCGCGCTGGCGGCAACGCTCGTCGGAATCGTCTCGCTCGCCATGTTGCTGGCGAACGTCGCCGTCGACGCCGTGGGCTGGCTCGACTGGGGATTCCTCACGAGCCCACCCCATCCGAACCCGTACGAGGCGGGATTCCTGCCGGCACTGGTCGGCTCCATCGCGATCATGCTGCTGATCGCGCTGATCACGTTCCCGCTCGGCGTCGGCGCTGCGGTCTACCTCGAGGAGTACGCCAGCGACGGCTACCTCACGCGGTTCATCCAGCTCAACATCGCCAACCTCGCAGGCGTCCCCTCGGTCGTGTACGGCCTGCTGGGGCTTGGCCTGTTCATCGGCCTCTTCAACATCGGCTACGGATCGGTGCTGGCGGCGGCGTTTACCGTCGCCCTGCTCATCCTGCCGATCGTGATAATTTCGGCCCAGGAGGCCATCCGGGCGGTACCCGATTCACAGCGGCAGGCGTCCTACGGGATGGGCGCGACGAAGTGGCAAACGATCCGGAACGTCGTGCTGCCGCGAGCCATGCCCGGGATCATGACGGGGACGATCCTCGCGCTGGGGCGAGCGATCGGTGAGACGGCACCGCTGATCATGATCGCTGCCCCGACGACCGTCTTCGGCATCCCCAACAGCCTCCTCAGTAAGGTTAGCGCCATGCCCCTGCAGATCTACAACTGGGCGTCCTACCCCGAAACGGAGTTCCAGTACGGCGTCGTCGCCGCCGGCGTCGTCACACTGCTCGTCGTACTGCTGACGATCAACTCGATCGCGATCCTCATCCGGAACAGATATCAGCGGAGGACCTGACAATGACACAAGAAGCAATGACTTCCTCAGAGGCGGAACAGACCGACGACCAGCAAAGCGGACCGACGCCGGGGACCGACGGCCTCGTCGATCGCGCGAGCGACGACGCCGCCGAGGCGGTCGCCGACCGGACGCTCATCGAGGCCCGCGACCTCGACGTCTACTACGGCGACGACCAGGCCCTGCAGGGAATCGACATGGAGATTCCCGAAAAGCAGGTGACGGCGCTCATCGGGCCGTCGGGCTGTGGGAAGTCGACGTTCCTGCGGTCGATCAACCGGATGAACGACCTCATCGACATCGCTCGCGTCGACGGCGACCTCTACTTCCGCGGGAAGAACGTCTACGACGACGACGTCGATCCCGTCGCGCTCCGGCGCAAGATCGGGATGGTCTTCCAGTCGCCGAACCCCTTCCCCAAGAGCATCTACGACAACGTCGCCTACGGACTGCGCGTCCAGGGGAAAGACGACGACGTCGACGAGAAGGTCCACACCGCCCTCGAGCGGGCCGCGCTGCTCGAGGAGGTCGAGGACCAGCTGGACTCGAGCGGGCTCGACCTCTCCGGCGGTCAGCAACAGCGCCTCTGTATCGCCCGCGCGATCGCGCCCGATCCGGAGGTCATCCTGATGGACGAACCGGCCTCGGCCCTGGACCCCGTCGCGACCTCGAAGATCGAGGACCTCATCGAGGACCTGGCCCAGGAGTACACGGTCGTCATCGTCACCCACAACATGCAGCAGGCGGCACGCATCTCCGACAAGACGGCCGTCTTCCTCACCGGCGGCGAACTCGTCGAGTTCGACGACACCAACAAGATCTTCGAGAACCCCGAGAGCGATCGGGTCGAGGACTACATCACCGGCAAGTTCGGATAACCGATCGTCGACGCGATCGCGTTCCAGTTCCCAGTTCGTTCGTCGCCTATTCCGCACGGGCGGGAACTGTCTGCCGATCGACCAGTTCCGGCCGCGTGATTGCCATCGATCGGGTATCGATCCGCACGTTCGACGATCGTTCGTTGCGAAACGCTACGATGAGCGCAAACTACATCAAGGCTGAACAATAGGGCAGACGTATGGCCAGAAAATCATACCAGGAGAAACTCGCGGAACTGCGCGAGGACGTCCTCTACATGAGCGAGGTCGTCATGGAACGACTTCGGATGGGACTGGACGCACTGGAGCAGAAAGACGAGGACCTCGCACGCGAGGTGATCACGGGCGACAACGAGGTCAACCAGATGTACCTCGACCTCGAGCAGGACTGTATCGACCTGCTGGCGCTCCAGCAGCCCGTCGCGAGCGACCTCCGGTTCATCGCCGCCTCGTTCAAGATCATCACCGACCTGGAGCGGATCGGCGACCTCGCCACCAATCTCGGCGAGTACACGCTCGACTCCCAGCGCAACCTCTTCCCGGACGTCGACGTCCAGGAGATGGGAGACCTGACCCTCGAGATGATCGAAGACGCGATGGACGCTTACGACGCCGAAGACACCGACGCCTGTCGAGAGATCGCCGAACGCGACGACGACCTCGATCACTTCGCCGAACGCGCCAGCGAGATCGTCGTCCGGGACCTCATCGAGCGGGAACTCGAGTCGCCGAACGAGGTCGAACGCCTCCTGCAGGACGTCTCGCGGCTCTTGCTGACGATCCGCGACCTGGAACGCGTCGGCGACCACGCCGTCAACATCGCCGCACGGACGCTCTACATGGTCGAGAACGACGACGAACTCATCTACTGACTCGTCACGACCGCCGCGCCGTTCGACGACCTCTGCGAATCGGTCCCGGCCGCTCACCGGCCGGTTCCTGCTTCTCACCCAGGGGGCGAGATCGAACAGTACAGGACGACGATTCACGTCTCGTTGACGCTCCAGCGCCGACGGAGGCCGATCGCGAGACACCTCCGTTCTCGCCGGCACGCTGACGCCCCTCGTTGCGTAGGATTCTACTGACCAGCCGCTGAGTGGCCGCCCCGGCCCCGCGGGTGCAGGCAGTGGCGGTTTGGGAAGACGTCGCGCTAGGGGGACCATGTCTGCAACGTTCACCGACGGCGACGTCGAGAAGCGGGTCGAGAACGCGAACGGCGAGACGATCGGGACCGTCACGGCGATCGAGGACGACGTCGCGTACGTCGAGCCTCGCTCGGGCGTGATGGATTCGATCAGGGCGACGATCGGCTGGGGCCGGGGCCACGAGGACGCGGTCCCGATCCGGGACCAGGCCGTCGACGAAATAACGGACGAGACGATCCGCCTCGAGATCGAGTCGCTGGACGGGGACGACGCGGCCGTCGACGACGCCGACCGACGCGACTCAGCCGCCGGTCCCGATCGGGGCGGCGAAACTGACGTGGGGGTCGATCGGCCGATCGACGATCCGGGCGACGGTGTATCGCCGGAGACCGCCGACGCCGACGATCGGGACGATCCGACGGCCAGCGTCGACTCCGAACGCCACGGAGGCGGCCCCGAACGTGAGCCAGACGGGACGGACGACGGAGGCGTCGAACCGGCGATGGAGACCGACGCGGAACTTCAGGACGAACTCGATCGCGGGACGAAAATTCAACCGCCGGCGGACCTCGACGAACTCGAGTCGGGGGTCGCAGTCGACGAGAGCGAACCGGGCACGTCGATCGACGAGCCCGCAGAAATAGATGATACAGACGACGTGGAAACGATCGACGAACCGACGCGTCCGGACCCCGGATCGCCGACGGCCGATCGAGACGCGTCGAACACGGACGGCGAGTGGAGCGCCACGGAGGGCCCGGGCGGCGAGGGAGACGACAGCGAGGATCGAACTGCCGATGGCACGTCCGCGCTCGCCGATCGACTGGATCGCGGAACCGATCTGGAAGAGGCTGTCGACGACGAGGGACCCGATGAGGAGTGCCGGGGGACGGCCGCAGCCGAGGACCTCGATACGGGGACCGATCTCGAATCGGTCGCGACGGACGAACGGGGGATGGACGAGGAGTCACCGCGGGATCTGGCAGCCGAACTGAACGACGGACTCGACCTCGAAGCCGCCGCGACGAGCGACGAACGGAACTCGACCGACGGAACGTCGACGGAAGAGATGGACCTGGCCGACGCCATGGGGACCGGTGTCGACGTCGAGGCGGCCGTCGAGCCCACCAGCGAACGGGAGACCGAGATCGGCCCCGACACGCTCGCCGGAGAGACGACCGACGCCGAAGGACGAGTCGAATCCGAGACGGCCGAACAGCCCCACGTCGACGCCGAGGGCGGATCGGAGTCCGACGCGCCGGGTGTGGGGGTCGGCAGTGTGCGACCGGAAACCGGGATCGCGGGGCACACGGCGCTCGACCGCGAGGAAGCGATGGACTGGCCGTCGGGCGCCGTCGGCTCGAAAGCGCGGGTTCCCGACGCCGCAGTCGAAGGTGACGACCCCGCCGATGACGATACCGACGATCGTAGCCGACGGGCCCGACGTAGCGGGTCGTTCCCGGCGGAGACACTGCTCGCCGCACAGCGAACGGCCATGGCGGGATCGACGACGATGTTCGCACAGGGGATCGCGATCCAGCGAGCGCTCTCCGAGGCAACGCTGAGCGCACTCGAAGGGAGTGTGGCGCTCCAGCGATTCGGACTCGATGCCGTACGAGCGGGGACCCGCGCATCACGCCGCGCGGTTGCGGAGCAGACGGAGACGCAGAGGGAAACCAGTGGTGCTCACGGGCGCGGGCGATCGGGGTCCCTGGCATCCGCTGTGTCGGATCTGTGCGCGGCTCACGCGCAGCTACTGGACGTCGTGGAGCAGGAACTCGAAGCCGGTATCGACGCCGTCGACGAACTCGCCGACGACCAGATCGATGCGCTCACGGTCGGTACCGACCTGCTGCTGGCGGCCGATCGAGAACTCCACGACGAAAAAACGGTGAGTCCCGATAGTCGGGACCTCGAACGACTCCTCGATCGAACCCGGGAGGTGTACGCACGACTCGACGAGAAGTTCGAGGTACGCCGTCACGACGCTACCGAAGACCTCCCGGTACAACGCGAGGCGCTCGAACGGCACCTGCAGTAGGACGTCGTGACGGCACGCCGCGAGTGCGACCGTCTCCGCTACTGCGTGCCGCGAGCGATCCGTCGGCGCTCGGAATTATTCGGATTCGTTGTCTTCGGATTCGTTACCGTCGGTTTCGTTGCCGTCGGTTTCGTTGCCGTCGGTTTCGTTGCCGTCGGTCTCGTTACCGTCTTCACCCATGCCGCCGTCACCGCTTTCGACCTCGATCGTGCCGCGCATCGTGCTTTCGTGCGGCCGGCAGACGTACTCGGCCATCTCGCTGGTGATCTCGTCGATCTCGAGGGTCTGGGTCTCGCCTTCTTCCCCCACCTCTTCGGTCGAATAGTCGTCGACGACCTCGTCGTTCTCGTCGACGATCTCGATGTTGTGCATCTGGCCGTCGAGGTTCTCCCACGTGATGTTGTAGGATTCGCCCTCCTGGAGGACGAGCGTCGGGTTCTCCTGGTCGGCGATCTGGTCCGGCGCCTGGCCCATCCAGGCCTGAACTTCGGCACCGAGTTCGATCTCGTCGTCGGGGCTGATCGCCTCGCCGCCTTCTTCACCGTCTTCGGTTTCGTTTCCGTCCCCAGTTTCGTTATCTCCTCCGGCACCGCCGTCTTCTTCGGCACCGCCGTCTTCTTCGTCACCGGGGCCACCGCCACCGTCCGCACAGCCTGCAACGAGCGTCGTTACTGCCGCGGCGCCTGTGAACTGGAGCATCCGTCGTCGGGAAAACTGGTCGTCACGTTCCATACACGCCTGTGAGGGATCGATACCGATAATCAATAACCCGTCACTTGCTTGTTAGTCAAAAGGGCGTATGCTCAGGACCGCTGAAAGGCCGATCGAAGACCGCGAGTGTCGACGCTCGCAGGATCGATTCTGTCGAACCCGAACGTACAGCCCCCGTGAGAATTGCCCGCGTTCTGTAGTACCCACTGAAAGTCAATGCACACCCGACCGCAAAGCTGTCCTGCGATCGGTGTGTACATCGTTTCAGTGGCTACGATATCCGTTCCCGTGACCGTGCGGGCGTTCGGGGACGCAGGTTAACAGTTGGGCCGTGTCGACGACGTTTCGCGTCTCGAGCAGGAGTTCGGCCGCCTCGCGCACGGTAAATTCCGCGTCGAGGGCGACGCCGTGACACCGCGTGTAACACTCGAGCCACCGGTTCATCGCGGCCTCCAGCGCGGCGAACTCCGCCTCGGAGAACGGAACCATCCGACCGCCGGTCCGGGCCTCGACGTAGAGCCAGATGGCTCGACCCGCCCCGTTCCGGAGGTACTCGATCGCGTCGTCGGCCGTCGTGGTGTACGGATCGACGGCCGCCCGGTCGCGCTCGGCCTGGCGGGCGAGCGCGGCGATCCGCGGTCCGTAGCGACTCACGACTACCCCTCGCGATACTCGACGCCCTTGCCGCCGCGGGGGTGTTCCCACTCGGTGTCGGCGACGATCGCGCACGTGCCACACTCGACGCAGGGCTGGGTGTCGAGGCTGACGACGGTCTCTTCGGTGCCGTTCCGTTTCACCTCCTCCGAGCGGTAGCAGCCCCCGCCGTAGTCTTCGGCGCTGACCGGGCAGGCGTAGACCGCGGCGCCGCTGGCGTCGAACGACTCGTCGGTGAGTTCGATGTGGGGATTTCCGACGTCCGTGTCGTAGGTGAGGTCGCCGATGCGTTCCTCGAGCGACGGTGGTTCGACCTCGCTGTCCCAGTGGATCGTCTTCCCGTGTTCCTCGCCGATGATCGCCGGCACGGTGACGTACCCAGTCCGGGTGTCCGGCAGCATCGACACCATGAACGGCGAGTTGTAGGCCCGCTCGAGGACCCGCTTCGCGATCGGGTTGCCGATCGCGACGGAGCCGATCGGCGAGTCGAGCACCGTCTCCACGACGTTCGTGACGGCGTCGCGCTCGCCGACGGTGCGGGCGAGGTCGTACCGACGGGGTCGAAGCTTGTCCATCGTCCCCGAGTCCTCGAGCAACTGGGCGTAGCGCCGGCCGGCCGCGGCCGGATCGGCGCTGCCGCGAGTCGTCGCGAACGCGTCGGCCGCCAGCGCGCCGGCGGTGACGGCGTGGTTCATCCCCTTGATGATCGGCCCCTGGGCCTGCATCTGCCCGGCGGCGTCGCCAACAAGGACGAGTCGATCCTGGTACGGTTCGGGGTGTGCGACCTTCTTCGAGTCCGGCACGAGTTTGGCGGCGTACTCGCGCTCGTGGTACTCGTCGCCGAGCCACTGGGCGAGCACCGGATGCGTCAGCAGAGCGTCCAGTAGCTGGTGGGGTTCGGCCTGCTGTTCGACGAGACTGTCGAGGTGGAAGACGGTCCCGATCGACAGCGAGTCCTCGTTCGTATACAGGAAGCCACCGCCGCGGACGTCCTCGAAGAGGTCGCCGGAGAAGAGGTGGGCCACCCCTTCGTCCTCGTCGATCGAAAACCGATCGTCGACCACGTCCGGGTCCATATCGACGACGGCCTTGACGCCCTGGAACCACTCGTCGGGTTTCTCCCAGTCCATCAGGCCGGCGTCGCGGGCGAGTTCGGAGTTGACCCCGTCGGCCGCGACGATCAGGTCGGCCTCGATCGGGTCGAGTTCGTCGCAGGTGACGCCGACGATCTCGCCGTCTTCTTTAAGGAGACCGTTCACGCGAACGTTCGTCAGCACGCCGCCACCCGTCTCGCTGGTCTTCTCGTGGACCCGTTTCTCGAGCCACGAATCCATCCTGCGGCGGAGGACGGCGTCGCACCAGTCGGTGTCGTGCTCGTGGAGATCCGTCAGGTCGAACGTCTTGACCTTGTTGCCGGCGACGTTGTGGATCCGGTAGTCCGTGACGGGTCGTTCAGCGGCGGCCTCGCGAAAGCCGTCGAAGAGGTCGTCGATCGTGTAGGGAGCCGACCCCTCGGCGTAGATCAACCCGCCGGAGACGTTCTTCGATCCCGCTTCGGTCCCGCGTTCGAGGACGAGCGTCTCGACCCCGTGGTCGGCCAGGCGTGCTGCGGCCGCGGCCCCGCCGGGTCCGCAGCCGACGACGATCGCTTCGTAGTGTTCGTGGTCGTCAGTCATCGTGGTCACCTCCGCCCCCGTCCGCAACTGCCTCGAGTTCGATAGCGCCCGATTCGACGGCCGCGGTGAGGTCGGGAAGCACCTCGAAGAGGTCGCCCTCGACGAAGTAGTCGCTGAAGTCCCTGATGCGCGCGTCGGGATCGGTGTTGATCGCGACGATCGTGTCGGACTCGTCCATGCCGACCTTGTGCTGGACCGCGCCGGAGACGCCGGCCGCGATGTAGAGGTCGGGCGCGACGACCTGTCCGGTCTCGCCGATCTGGCGTTCCTCCTTCGAGTACTCCTCGACGTGGCCCTCGAACTCGTACGAGGAGGTCACGATCCCGCGGGTGATGCCGAGTTCGGCGTCCTCGAAAGCGTCGACGAGGTCGAGTCCGAGTTCCATTCCTCGGGTGGGATCGTCGGCGATGCCGCGGCCGAGACAGACGATCACCTCGTGGCCCGTGAGATCGATTCCCGCCTCGAGTCGATCGTACTCCGTGATCTCGACGCGGAACCAGTCGTCCTCGAGTTCCATGTCGTGTTCGACCACCAGCCCCTCGCGATCGGGGTCGCGCTCGATCGGATCGAAGCTCCCGGGGATGACCGAACACCCCTGCGGGTGGAAGTCCCGTCCGGGGTTGTCCAGACAGAGGATCGTCGAGTACTCGAAGCCGGAGAAGTCCGGCCGCTTCATGTGCAGGACCTTCTCGAAGGTCTTCTTGACGCCGGGTTCGCCGGTTTTCACGGGGTTCGAGACCTCGTTCTCCTCGATGAAGAGGTCCGAACAGTCCGACGCCAGCCCGGAGTCGAGTTCGGCCTGCACCTTCGCCGAGAGGTCCCGGCCGTTGTTCGTCGCCGGGAACAGGATGTAGCGCGGTTCGTCGTAGTCGCGCCAGTCGGTGCTCTCGGCGGTGCCCTCCCCGCGGGCCATGTGTGCCGAAATCTCGGTGTAGGGCTTGTGCAGGAACCGTGCGAGCCGATCGTCGTCGTGGTAGACGGCGACGTCGGACCCGTAGGTGATACACTCCTCGGCCAGTCCCTCGCAGTCCTCGCCCATGAGGAACGCGACGACGCGTTCCTCGTCGCCGTACTCCTCGGCGAACCCGTCCATCAGTTCGCGGGCCTTGCCGAGCATCTCCTTCGAGACGTCGAGCAACTCGCCGCCCTGGGTCTCGCAGAATACCCACATGTCCTCGTAGTGGCCGTCCTCGAGCGCCCGGACGTGTTTCTTGTCCCGCGTAGGATGGGTGAGTCCGTCGTCTTCCTCTCCCTCCTCGTCGGCCTCGTCCGCATCCTCCGCGTCCGTTTCGTCTGCCTCTGCCTCCTCGGCGTCAGCGTCGTCGACCGCCTCGCCGTCGGCCTCCTCGCCGACGTCCTCTTTCGTCTCCTCGTACTCGCCTTCCGTCTCCGTCCCGTCTTCGACGCCGTCGGCGTCGCCGCCGATCGCGTCGAGTCGGTCGCGGACGGCCTCGCGAGCCGTCGTCCGGTCCTGGCCGGCCTGCTCGGCCTCCAGCACCGACTGGAGCGTTTCCTCGTCGTCGATCGTCTCGAGTTCCTCGGTCAGTTCCTCGACCGTGTAGTCGTCGGGATCGATCGCCGTCATGGTCAGTCACCCGCCTCCGCGGCGTACGGTTGCATCTCCTCGAGCACCTGTTCCATCCCGCGCTCGTCGTCGGGATCGATCACCGTGGCCTCGCGCTCCGAGGGCGCTTTCGGGATCGGATCGACGGACGAGACGATCGTCGGCGACCCGTCGAGCCCGATGTAGTCGGGATCGAGGTTCAGGTCCACCTGGCTCCACGTCGTCAGGTGCTCGTCGTGGTCGGCCGCGCGGTCCTGCGTCTCCGCCCGGAGTTGCTTGTGGGTCAGCCGATGGGACGCCTTGCGGTAGGACGGCTCGAACTCGGGATCGGTGACGATCATGCAGGGCATCGGCGCCTCGACCGTCTCGATCTCGTCGACGTCGCCCTCGACGAGCCGTTTCGCACGGACCGTCCGCCCGTCGGGGTCGACGTCCAGCGCGAGGACGTGGGTGACGATCGGCCAGTCCATCGCCCACGCGGTTTGCGGGCCGGTCTGGCCGGTCTCCCCGTCCGCGGACTTGAATCCGGCGAAGACGAGGTCGACGTCGCCGACCTCCTCCTGGTACTTCTCGAGGCCGGCGCTCAGGGTGATCGCCGTCGCCCAGGTGTCCGAGGCGGCGAGTTCCCGATCGGAGAGCAGGTAACTGTCGTCGGCGTAGACCGACTCCATTCCCTCCTGGAGGACCTCGGCGTAGCCCGGCGGCCCCATGCTCATCCCGCTGACGTGGCCGCCGTGGCGAACCCTGGTCTGCAGGGCGGCCTGGTAGGCGAACTCGTCGTTCGGGTTCATTACCGTCGGCGTCTTGCCCCGCTCCAGGTGACCGTCCTCGTCGAACGAGACGGCCCCCTCCGAGAAGTCGGGGACGCCCTTGGTCAGTACGATCGATCGCATGTATACCTCCGTCTCTTCGGTATGGTCTCGCGTATCATGCCCGTTCCGTCCTATCGGAGTTGATACTAATAAGAATGTGGGTGGGAATCACTCGCAGAAAACCGGAATCGAACAGTTCGCCGGACGGCACCGACGAACTCGCGACGAAAACGAGTCGATCGCGCGGAACGAACGGCGTTTAAATTGACTGTCTTCGACCGGCGGGAGAGACGGAGTGCGCAGCTTACTCGACGTCCCGTTCGGTCGTCCCCATCGTGATCTCGCCGTCGGCACGGATCGTACCGTCTACCTCTGCGCCGGGGCCGAGTTCGAGGTCCGCACACGAGACGTCCCCGAGGACGCGGGCGTCGGCCGCGATCGTGACGTCGCCGTCGCGGGTCGTGACGTCGCCGTGGACGCGGGTCTCCTCGCCGACGGTCACGTCGCCGCGGCCCCGGAGGCTGCCGAAGACGTTGCAGTCGGCACCCACGTCGATCGTCTCCGCGCGGACGTTGCCGTGGAGACGGCAGTCGTCCCCGATCGTCGCCGGCGTCGAAACGCGCCAGGCGTCGTCGCCGACCGACGCGTTCCGCGGGATCACGAGCGGTTCGGCGTCGGGGTCGTCCTCGTCGGTGAGTTCGGAGACGAGTTGCTGGGCCGCGTCCTCCTCGCCGATCAGCAGGAGGTGTTTGAGGTAGATGAACAGGAAGACGATCGTCGGCATGGGGTTCCGGATGACGATCCAGCCGTTGGCCTCGAACCCCTCCTCGATCTCGACGTCGTCACCGATGTCCAGATCGCCGGCGACTTTCATCTCGCCGCCGACGTGGACGCGTTCGCCGATGTACGCGTCCTGGCCCACCAGCACGTTGTCGGCGACCTCACACCACATGTCGAGGCGGCAGTCGCCCTCGGCCTCGATGTCGCCGCCGAACTGGACGCCCTCGCCGGCGAGGACGTTCCGGCCGCGCACGCCGAACTCGACGGTCGATCGGCCGCCGACGAGGACGTCACCGTCGGTCTCGAGGGCGACTTCCTTGGCTTCGGTCCCGTCCGGAACGACGAGTTCGTCGAGCGGATCCCTGCTGATGGCCACACTCACATCAAATGAACACACCCACTATTAAACCTCTCGCGTCGTCTGCCGTCCGTCTGACGGCCCTGATCGACAGATTGTAGTCGATCGCTCGGCGGGCGTGTGGATTCGAAGTCGATCGCAGTCGTCTCGTTTTTCACCCACCACCACCTACGACACGCCATGACTACGCTCGCGTTCGACGACGACGGCGTCGACGTCGTCTACGAAGGAACCGAATTTCGCCTCGACCGAGACCTGATCGAGGAGGCGATCGAGAAACCGTACCACGACGTGACCGACCACGAAGTGCTGAAGATCGTCGCCGAACAGCCGAACCTGCAGGGCGAACCGCGGCGAGTCGGCGACATTCTCGACTGATTCGGCGTCGCGGTACCCCGGGATGCTCGCGTCATCCGGTTCGCGAGTGCGTTACTCGCCGTCGGTCTCGCGGCCCCCGGCGTCGCCGTACCGCCGCGCGGCCGACTCGAATCCCGCCTCGTCGAGTTCCCGACTCCGACGGTGTTCGAGCGCGGCGATCGCGTCCGGGTCCGGTGCGGCGTCGTCGGTGATGCGGGCCCAGGAGTTGTGGACCTTCGAATGGCACCACCGACAGAGGTAGACCGTGATCTCGTGGGAGAGCGTGTCGCCGTCGCGTGCGTAGGAGAGGTGGTGTTCCTCGAGGAGCGGCCGTTCGTCCGAGTGCGCCATGCGCTTCGCCTCGAGACCACAGCGAACGCACTCGCGATCGCGGTTCCGGGATCGAAAGTGCGGGCAGTCGGCCCACGTCTCGTCCGTTTCGGGGTCGACGACGGGACAGGCGTAGTCCGCCCGTGCGCGTTCCCGGGCGAACTCGGGGTCGTGCTCGTAGTGGTCGAAGGCGTACCTGCACGTACCCTCGCCCGTCAGGTGATCACAGACGCCGGCGAACGCGTAGGGATCGTCGACGCCGACGGAGGTTCCCTGCGGCGTTTTCTCCATCGCCGCCACGTAGGACTCGCGGACAATTGAATCGCCCGGTGCGTGACCCCGGAGCCGTCCGGAGTGTGAGCCACCTCGCCGGCGGTACCACCGCCGTCCGGGGATCAGCGACCGGTCGGGAGCTTTTTCTCGTCTCCGACCCCACTCGAGCGCGTGCGCCTGGTTCACGACCCGGTCGGGGACGGCGATGAGGCCGTCCTCGCGACGACCATCGACGTCGCGGACTCGCTCTGGAGCCAGACCCGCGGCCTCATGTTCCGCCGATCGCTCCCGGACGAGTACGCGCTGGTCTTCGAGTTCGGCGCGGCCAGGACTCGCGACGTCCACATGCTGTTCGTCCCGTTCCCGATCGACGCGGTCTGGATCGTCGACGACGAGGTCCGGCGCGTCGAGCGGCTGCGACCGTGGCGGGGGTTCGCCCGCGAGGCGGCCGATCGGATCGTCGAACTGCCCGCCGGCGCGGCTGCGAGCGTCGAACCCGGAGATCGACTGCTTCTCGAACGACCGGACTCCTGAGCCGTCTCATACGGTTTACTGTAAGTCATTTCCGGCGCAACCGCCGCCCGGATCGCGGTTGCGCCGGTACATCGTTACAGCAATCCGTATCAGTCGACGATCACCAGTTCGCCGTCGTCGACGCGAACGTCGAGCAGGCTCGTCACTGGCCGATCGAGGTCGTGATCGCCGTCGACCCGCCGGAGGACGACGACGATGTCCTGCAGGTCCGCCCCGCACTCCTCCAGCGCGTCACAGACGGCCTCGATCGTCCCGCCGGAGGAGAGGACGTCGTCGACGAGCACCACGCGGTCGCCGTCGTCGATCCCGTTCAGGTAGAACTCGCTCTCGCCGTAGCCGGTTTTCCCGCGGACGGCGACCTCGTCGGGGAAGCCGTAGGCCCGCTTGCGGACGACGACGAAGGGGACGTCGGCCGCGAGCGAGAGCGCGGTTGCGTGGTGGATCCCCATCGCTTCGGGGGTGACCAGTTTGTCGACCCGGGAGAGATCGACCCGGTCGCGGATGCCGGTCGCGATCGCTCGCAGGACGTCCGGTTCGACGGGCGGAATCCCGTCGGTGACGCCGTGGACGAAGTAGTGATAGCCGTCCCGATCGACGACCGGCGCGTCGCGAAGCGATCGCGCCAGCGGCTCGAGCGTGGAATCCATACTCGAGTCCCGCTACCACGGGCACTGGAAAGGGTGTTCGGGTCGCGCCGGTCGCGACGGCGGGTGGGCAGATGGTACCGTGACCGGCGAACTTAAGGCGGGCCCCTTCGATAGGACGAGATAGAATGGCACGAGATTCGTTCTCAACGCCGGACGAGGATAGAGGAAGTCGGGGCAACCCGGCTGGGCGCGAAATTCCGCGACGAACGTAGTCGCAGTTCATCACTCTTGCCTGCACATCACTCCACCGAGCAGACGATTCCATCCGATCGTACCGTCCGCCTTCTCGATACGACGCTTCGCGACGGCGAACAAGCCCCCGGCGTCTCGCTTTCGCCCGACGAGAAAGTCGAAATCGCCCGCGCGCTAGAGCGCGCCGGCGTGGCCGTCATCGAGGCCGGAAGCGCCTGCACCGGCGCGGGCGAACGGCAGGCGATCTCCCGGGTTACCGATCTCGATCTCGACGCGCGCGTAACCAGTTTCTGCCGCGGGATGCGGCCCGACATCGACCTCGCGCTCGACTGTGACGTCGACGGGATCCACCTCGTCGTCCCCTCAAGCGACCGCCACGTCGAGGACAAGGTCGGCACCTCCCGCGAGGACAACCTCGCGAAAACCGCCGAACTCGTGGAGTACGCGGGCGACCACGATCTCTGGGTCGAGGTCATCGGCGAGGACGGCTCCCGGGCCGACCTCGATTACCTCGAGGACCTCATGGGGACCGCCCTCGACGCCGGGGCCGATCGAACCTGTTTCGCCGACACCGTCGGCCACACGGGCCCCGAGCGCACCGCCGAAGCCGTCTCGCGGCTCGCCGACCTCGGGCCGGTCAGCGCCCACACTCACGACGACCTCGGACTGGGCGTCGCGAACGCGCTCTCGGCCGTCGCCGCCGGTGCGGACCTCGTTCACTGCACCGTCAATGGCCTCGGCGAACGCGCCGGCAACGTCGCCCTGGAGGAGGTCGCGATCGCGCTCGCCCACGTCTACGACGTCGAGACGCTCGAACTCGAGGAACTGTACGACCTCGCACAGATCGTCTCGCGGGCGACCGGCGTCCAGCTCCCGCCGAACAAGGCCGTCATCGGCGAGAACGCCTTCACCCACGAGAGCGGGATCCACACCGACGGCACGCTCAAGGACGACAAGATGTACGAGCCCTACGCGCCCGAGACCGTCGGGCGCGAACGCCGACTCGCGCTCGGGAAACACACGGGCCGTGCCGGGGTCGCGGCGACGCTCGAGGAACACGGCGTCGACGCCAGCGGCGACGAGGTCGCCGCGATCGCGAATCGCGTCACCGAACTCGGCGATCGGGGCCGGCGAGTTACCGACGCCGACCTGCTGGCCATCGCCGAGGACGTCACCGGCGACGACCGCGAGCGCGTCGTCGAACTGCTCGACCTCACGGCGACGAGCGGCGGTGCCGTCCCCACGGCGAGCATCCGCCTCGACGTCGACGGCGAGGAGCGCGTCGCCAGCGGCACCGGTTCCGGCCCCGTCGACGCCGCCGTCTCCGCCGTCCGCGAGGCGCTCGGCTCCGCGGCCGACGCGGAACTGGAGTCCTATCACGTCGACGCGGTCACCGGTGGCACCGACGCGGTCGTCACCGTCGAAGTAACGATGGCGCGCAACGATCGCTCGGTCACCGTCGCCCGGAGCGAGGCCGACATCACGCGCGCGAGCGTCGAGGCGATGGTCGACGCGCTCGACCGATTGCTGGCGACGGACGCACAGCCCCTCGCGCCGGCCGACGACTGAGAGCGAGCACTCGCCGCAATCGAGTCCGACCGCTCGCCCGCGGGTCGCCGCACCCGATCGCTGTCCGCCGAATCGATCGCTGTCGCTCCCTTTTCCAGCCGTTTGCGAACTCGCAACAGTGCCCTTCGCAGTTACAACGCTGCAACGGTGTCGTATCCGGCCACTGATCCCGAGTAGTCGTCCGATAACAAATTATCACTTGTGATGACAGTACTTTCGCAATGAACGGTGATCGACAGCACGATCGATCGGAGACAGCGGACCGGGGAATAACGCGACGCTCGTACGTTCGACTGGCAGGCGCACTCGGTGTCGGCAGCGGCATCGCGGCCTCGCCGGCGACGGGATCGGGCGGGAACGACGTCGCTGGAGCGACCTCCGGCGAGGGCGCCAGCCGACAGGGACTCACCGTCACCGATTCCGGAGCGGCCGTAAGCGAGGACGTCACGCACCTCGACTTCGACGGGTCGCTCTCGCCGGTCAGCACCACGGACGGCGAGGACGGGACCCGGCGCGTGCGAATTCAGCCCCGGGACGAGTCGTCGTCCCCGAACATCGTCGACGTGCGGGACGACCTCGACGTCGAACCCGAGGAAGACGACGTCTGGGGTGCGATCGACGACCACTACCGATCGTTCAGACCGACCGAGCGGAACCACCGCTACGTGATCCCACCCGGAGAGTGGTACGTCGAGACCGACAACGTTCACTTCGACGCCCACGAGTTCCTCGGCATCGTCGGAGACCCGTTCGCCACCCTCAGGGTCACCGATCAGGACGTCGATCGGATGATGACCGTCGGACAGATCGACGACTCGCTCCCGCACGCCCAGCGGACGGTGATGAAAGACCTCCAGGTCGACATTCGCGGCGAGTACGACGCGGGGATCGGCCGCTGGTACACCTACTCGTACGGTCTGATCGAGAACGTCTCGATGCGCGGGCGACGCGACAGGCGCAACCCCGACTACGGCGGCGATCGGCACACGATCATGGTCGACGGGCGGCAGTTCACGACGACGAACATCATCCGCAGCTGTTACCTGACCAACGGCGACACGCCCTACGATCGGGACACCCACGTCGGCCACGCGATCCCGTTCAGTTCGGAGATCTACAACCGCGGCACGAACATCTGGGAAGGGTGCCAGGTGAGGGGATACATCGACAACGGAATCTACGTCTCGAACAACTCCGGACGGAACGTCATCACCGGCTGTTACGTCCGCGACTGCTCGGGCGCGGCGATCCGCATCGGGGCCAACGACTACGTTCGGGACTGTCGCATCACGATGACCGATCAGCCGGCGTACCCGTGGTCCGGACTCTGGCTCGAGAACGGCGGGGGCCAGATCGTAGACGGACTCACCATTCGGAACACGATCGAGAAGAACACCGAGATCGTTCGGCTGACCCAGGACGGCCCGGCGAGGCTGTCGGGCGTCCACATCACCGACGAGGGGGGCAACGGACGTGCGATCCGCGTCGCCGACAACGACGACGCGCGCACGGTGTTCGAAGGGTGTACGATCACCGATCGAACCAGTCCGAGCGTCTCCGACTACGCGGTGTACGTCCGCTCGTCGAACGTCGTCTTCAAGGACTGCGAGTACGACCTCGACTCCCAGACGGACCAGGATCGCCACGGATTCTTCGTCAGTAACAGGGGCACCGACGTCGACCGACTCGTCATGCACAACAGCGACATCGACGCCGACGGTGCGAGCCTCAGGTTCGGCGAGAGCGGGCGGGCACACAACATCGAGAACGCCGTCTTCGACGGCCTCGTGATGAGCGACCCCGGCACGACGCTCACTGACGTACTCTGGGTCGGCAACCGCCACCAGGGAGACACCGTCTTCCGCGGTGAGCGATCGAACTGGAAGGGCGACTTCAACTTCGGGTTCACCCTCTGACCCGTCTGGGCGCGGGCGACGCGGCCCCATCCGTGTACCGACGTGCCCAGATCGGATTCGAACGACCGATCGCGTAAGTGACGGCCTACGACGGTTCTATCGCCCGAAACGGTCGATTTCACTCCGGATACTTTTCGTATCAATTACGTTCTCATCGTAGCGAATGTCACGAAAAACGAGACGATCGTTCGTAAAGTCGGCCGGCACGCTGTCAGTGCTCGCCAGCGCCACGACGGCCGGAATCCCGGACGCTCCGTCCGAATCACCGTTGGCCCGTGAGACCAGTTCGACGAGTCGGTCCGACGACTCGCTTCGCGACGTCCTCTCACAACTCGGCCCGCGTCGCGCCCTCATGGCGAACACCCGCTACGAGACCGGAGTGTACGTCGTCGAGGGCCGATCGTCGACCGACTCGGACCCGACGGCAGTCGTCGTCGCGGGCCAACACGGTATCGAACCGGCAGGCTGGCTTACCGCGATGCAACTCACCGGGCTCACGATCGAGGCCGGCAGACTGGTGGTGATCCCGTTCGCGAACCCGCCCGCGATCGTCCAGGGTCGCTACCGGACGAGCGACGGCAACATGAACCGACAGTTTCCACCCGGCGAAGCGCCGACGTTCGACGCGGCAGCGGCGATCTGGCGCGAGATTCGGCGTCACGAACCGGACGTGATACTCGATCTCCACACCTCACACGGCATCTACGCGTCGGGGGTGAACAGCGGCGTCGGACAGGTCGTCTTCCCGACCGCAGCCGGCCGCGACACCGCGGTCAGCGCTACCGAGTGGGTGAACGACGAATTCATCGCGCCGTCGGCCTACGGCCCGGAGTACGAGTTCGCGATCGGCACCGTCCAGGGCAAAGCGGATCGCCCCCTGCTCACGCACAAGGTCGGCCACGACCTCGACGTGCCGGGCTACCTCGTCGAAGTCACACGGCAGGAGACGACGCTCTCCGATCGACTGGCCTGGCAGACCGCGATGGCGACGAAACTGCTGGCAGAACACGGGGTGACGCCGACGACGGCGTAATCTCGCCAGCCGCAAAGAATCACGACGGTTCGGGCCCGATCGGACTCCCTGCGCGATCCCGTCAGTGGAACGGCTGGCGACTGAGGACGCCCCACGGATCGAACAGGTAGACGACGGCGAGAAAGAGCGCGAGGAGGACGACGAACAGTCGGGCGATCGCGCTCGCCGTCGACGGAATCCCCGGTTCGAGCGTGAGTGCCATCACTCCCGCGACGCTGATCCAGAGGATGCCGACGATCGTTCGCTGGCGACGGTCCATGGGTGTCCCTTCGGGTCGCGGGATAAGAAGCTCTCGAGTTGCCACGAGCGTCGGCCCGTTACTCCCCGGGGTATGCTGGACCGATGCAGATTCGACCACACGAGTCACGTGAGCGAACCGAAATCGACCGTCCCATCGTCGAGGACCTCCTTGCGGTTGTCGGTCTGGCCGACGTCGTCGTAGGCGACCGGCCCCTCGACCTGCTCGGCCTCCGGTCCCGGTTCGTTGCCGACGTAGACGACGTTCGGGTTCGTACCGATGTCCTCGAGGAGTCGGAACGTCGAATCCCTGTCGTCGGTGTAGGCGTCGATGACCTGCCGGGCCTGTTCTTCGTCGGTGATCCCGGCGTCCGATACCGGATTCGCTTCGCCGTCCTCGAGAATCGCGAGCGCCTCCTGGACCTCTGCCGGCGTGATCTCCCGGCTCTCGTACCGATCGACGGCGTCCTCGATCGCCGCCTCGGACTCCTCGATCACCGCGTTCAACTGGTCTTCAGCGGCCGCGAGCGCGTCCGGGTCGGCGGCGTCCTCGCTGCCACCTCCGATCAGCGCGTCGAGTACCGCCTCGACCTCGTCGTCCGCCCCATCCTCGCCGACGGCCTCCGTGACGGGGTCCTCGACGATGCCCCGAACGATCT
Organism: Halosolutus sp. YCN4; assembly: GCF_059736495.1. NCBI lineage: Archaea > Methanobacteriati > Methanobacteriota > Halobacteria > Halobacteriales > Natrialbaceae > Halosolutus > Halosolutus sp. YCN4. The sequence continues at coordinate 900,599 of NZ_JCASSM010000001.1, forward strand.
CTCTGGCGGCCTCGTCCGCCGCGGCTTCGGGGTCGTCTTCCTCCTCGGCGTCGATCACGTACTGCAACTCGCTCGCCTCGACCTCATCGTCGACGTAGAGCGCGGCCTCGATCTGCTCCTGGTCCCACTCCCCGGGGACGAACGACATCTCGAGCAGGTCGACGTCGCCCTCCACGAACGCGTAGGCCTCTTCGATCTCCTCCCTGCTGGGGCTCTGTCCGTCGACCATCTCCGCCGCCCGCGATCGACCGACGTTCTCCAGGTACTGCCGGGGGACGCTCTCGGGATCGTTCATGTCGCCGAAGTTGATCGCCTGGGGCGGACAGGCGTCCTCACAGGCCGTCGTTCCGATCATCTCCTCGCCCTTGGTGCCGTCCTGGCGGGTGGCACAGAACGTACACTTCTGCATGGTGCCTCGCGGACTGCGGCTGCTGACCCACCGGCCGCGCTCGTCGATCATGTGTTCCTCGTCGATTTCGCTCGCCGGTACGTCCGGTTCGTCCCACTGGAAGTAGTTGACGCCGTACGGACAGGCGACCTGACAGTACCGACAGCCGATGCAGACGTTGTAGTCCGTCAGCACGAGTCCGTCCGAATCCCGGGTATGGCGGGCCGTCGTCGGACAGACCTTCTCACACGGTGCGTCGGTACAGTGTTGGCAGGGCCGGATGAGTCGATTTCGACCCCCGGGCGTGCTGTCCTCGAAGTCGAGGATGTACATCCAATTCGCACCCTGGTCCCAGTTGTGCTCCTCCGCGCAGGCGGTGACGCAGGCGAGACAGCCGTCACACCGCTCCAGGTCGAGGGTCATGCCCCACTGGGTGCCCTCGCCGTCTCCGAACTCGCCGCCTTCCTCCTCGTCCTCCTGGGCGGCCGCGAGGGCCGGTTCGCCGTCCGATTCCGCCGTTCCCCAGGCACCCAGTCCGACCGCACCGGCACCGGCCCCCACCTTCTTCATCACGTCGCGACGCGACGCCTCGTCGACCCCGAACCGCGACAGCGCCTCGTCGACCCGGCCGCCGTCCCCGGACTCGATCGGCCGCTCGTCCTCGCCGAACTCGGCCAGCACGTCCTCGTGGTACCGGTCGTGAAACGCTTCCTCCGACAGTTCCCCCTTCGTCACCTTCATCGCGTCTTCGGCCATCTCGAGGCCGAGATCCGTATCGTACTCGGTCGCTTCGAGGGACGCCTCGAGTTCGTCCTGCCAGTCTTTTCCGAGTGGATGGAACGGTTCGTCCGCCGAGTCACCGTCCTCGTTCGAACTCATCGATACCCCTCTCTCCGGACCGTTGTGCCGTCATAAAACGCGACCATTGGTAGCTACTGACAATACAGATGACCAGCCCCGGGCGAATAAAAAATCACCTTGCATTCGACGGGGATTCGGTAGTTCGATTTCTGCCCGCAGGGCCCCGAAAATCCCGATCGACGGCGATCCTCGATCGGATCGCGAGCGAGAGTTCGTCGGGATCGAAGTGCCGCTACGCGTCGCTCACCGTTGTTGATCGCCGTAGAAGCGCCGAGAGGGAGATTTGAACCACGCCCGAGAACCTGCTCACTGCGTTCGCAGAACCTCGGTCTCATTCACATCTCCGACGTCGTTTTCCAGCAACGAAATGATTCGCGCCGCTGTGCGGCGCTCATCGAATTGTTGCTGGAAAAGCGCCGAGAGGGAGATTTGAACTCCCGAGTCCGTGAGGACAGCAGATTTCGAATCTGCCGCCTTGGCCGGGCTAGGCTATCTCGGCTCACTCCTATCTATCCGGGTGGTGTTTTTACCCGTTTCGATTTTTGGCAGGGGTGCCAGGGAGTCACGTTCGCCGCCCGTACCCGATCGAGGGCTCCGGTGACGACCCTAGCCGGTGTTCTTCATCCCGGCAGCGATCCCTTTCACCGTCAGCCGGAGCGTCCGCTCCTCGATGTCGGTCCGGTGAGTCCGATCGAGGAGGTACGTCTGGAGGAGGTTCAGCGGATCGACGTAGGGGTTACGCCGTTCGAGGTTCTCGCCGAGCCAGTCGCGCGTGTGGAGTTCCTCGCGCTGGCCGATCTCCTTGATCAACTCGGCACCGCGTTCGTACTCGTCGGTCAGTCGCGGGAAGAACCGATCGCGGAGGTCGTCCTCGGCCAGGTCCGCGTACTGGTCGGCGATCTCGAGTTCCGTCCGGGACAGCGAGAGCGCGGCGTTGTCGAGCGTGGTCTGGAAGAACGCCCACTCGTCGTACATCTCCTGGAGTGTCTCTATCGACCCACCGTCGTCGAGATAGGCGTCGACGCCCGTCGCGATGGCGTACCAGCCGGGCAGGATGCACCGCGACTGGGTCCAGGAGAACACCCACGGGATCGCCCGCAGGTCCTCGACGGTGCGCTCGCCGCTTCGCGACGCCGGTCGCGACCCCAGATCGAGGTCCTCGATGACGGTGATCGGGGTCGCCTGCTCGAAGTACTGGACGAAGCCCTCGCTCTCGAGGAGGTCGCGGTACTCCTGCCGGGCGGCGTCGGCCATCGTCTCCATCGCCTCGATCCACTCCTCGGGGATCTCCTCTTCGGGCTGGTCCATCGCGTACAGCCGCGATCGGAGCTGCGCGTTGACCATCTGCTCGATGTTTCGCTCGGCGATCCGGGGATTGGCGTACTTCTCTGCGATCGCCTCGCCCTGTTCGGTGAACTTGACCTGCCCGGTGACCGTCGAGTTGGGGAGCGCGAGCAGGGCCTCGTTCATCGGGCCGCCACCCCGGGAGATCGAGCCGCCGCGGCCGTGGAACAGCCGCATCGTCACGTCGTGGTCGTCGCAGATCTCGGCCAGTCGGCGCTGGTTCTTGTACAGCGACCAGTTGGCCGCGAGGAAGCCGTTCTCCTTGTTCGAGTCGGAGTAGCCCAGCATGATCTCCTGGGTCCGACCGCGGGCCTCGATGGCCTGACTGTAGGCTTCGTTCTCGAAGAGGGTGCCCATGATGCGCCGCGCCCCGGAGAGCGCGTACTCCGTTTCGAGGAGGGGAACGATGTCGATCCCGCAGTGTTCCGGCAGGGAGACGACGTCCGCCTGGTCGGCGAGGAACAGCACCTCGAGAACGTGGCTCGGTTCGTCGTTCATCGAGATACAGTAGGTGTCGATCGCGTGAACGCCGTACTCGCTTTGCCACTCGGCGAGACTGTCGAACAGCGTCAGGACGCGGGTCGACGCGTCGGAGAGATCCTCGGTGTCGGAAAGGTCGATGACGGGTTCGTCCTGCAGAACCGCCTCGGTCAGCCACTCGACGCGTTCGTCCTCGGAGAGCGCGCGGTAATCGATCCCCTCCGACTCGAGGGCCTCCGCGATCGCGTCGGTGTGTTTCTGCTGGTGTTCGCGCAGGTCGAGACTGGCCAGCGAGAAGCCGAAGGTGGCGACCTGTCGACGGATCGGATCGACGTGGGCGTCGACGACGACCTCTGCCCCGTTGGTCCGGAGGCTATCGGCGATGTACTCGAGGTCCTCGAGCAGTTCGTCGACGTCGTCGTAGCCGCCGGGACGCACGTCGCCGACGCGCTCTATGCGCTCGCGCATCAGTTTGAGCTTCTGCCGGTAGGGTTCGCCGGGGTAGCGCTCCTCGGCGGTCCTGGCGCTGCCGGGCAGCCGTTCGCGGTCCTCCTCGAGCGAGGCCTGGAACTCCGAACCGGCGTCGATGCGACTCCCGTCCTGGCTCAACACGCCCGAGAGGCGCTTGAGCTGTTCCCGGTACTTGTCGAGGACGACCTCGCGCTGGCGTTCGAGCGTGTTCGCCGTCACCTCGGGCGTCACGTAGGGGTTCCCGTCGCGATCGCTCCCCGCCCAGGAGCGGAATTCGAACAGTTTCGGTATCTCGAGGTCGCCCTCGACCTCCTCGTCGATCGCGTCGGCGAGTTCGTCGTAAACCTCGCCGACGACGTCGAACAGCGTGTTCTCGAGGTACCACTGGACGTTCCGGGCCTCGTCCTCGGGTTCGGGCTGGCGACGCCGAACCTGCGGGGTCTGCCAGAGGCTCGTCACCTCGGCGTCGATGTCCCGCCACACTTGCTCCGACTCTTTGTTCGTCAGTAGCCGCTCGTCGAGGGTCTCGAGGTACGTCGAGACCGTCCGGAGCTTCGACTTGACCGTCTTGCGACGGGCCTCCGTCGGATGCGCCGTGAAAGTGGGCTCGATCAGGACGTCGTCCAGCACCTGTGTGACCGTCTCGGTATCGGTCTCTCCGAGTTCCGCGGCCGCCGTTTCGAGACTGTCCGCGAGGGTCCCCTCGTGGGATTCGGTTCGGAGCGATCGGACCCGCTCGCGTTCCTCGGCGAGGTTGATCAGTTCGAAGTAAGTCGTGAACGCTCGCGCGACGATTCGCTGTTCGTGGGGCGACAGCCTCTCGAGTTCCGTGATGAGGGGGTCACGGGACTCCAGTTCGTCGGCACGGTAGTCGATCGCTGCACGCCGGCACGATTCGACGGTTTCGAAGGATCGTCGCGAGGTCTGGTCCTCGAGGACTTCCCCGAGCAACGCCCCGAGTTCGCGGACGTCCTGCCGAACGTCCCTGTTATGCAGTGTCATATCCGCCCCGTACGTGTCCGACGCTAAAAATCCCCGTGTCACACGGTTACATTGTCGATAATCGTCTTCCGTGATAGTTACTGTCGGCATGACAGCGAACGGAGATCATCGCCTGCGATCGATCGACCCGGGGCGAGAACCGGGCCGAAATGCACGGCGTTCGCTCCTGGAATCTCGAATATTTACTACTAATATAAATTTTAATGTCACTGTCTATTTTGCCCCGGCCGAGCGGCGCGTCGGAGCGCCGTTCACTTTCGATATTATTGTGACTAGTTGGCAAGGTCCGAATGGGAGGGAGATCGGAATCTCCGGGGCGATGAACGAAGCCGTCAGTCCTCGCGCGCGCCACTCGCGGTGGACGTCGGGTGGAATGCCCTGGGAGACGAATGGAACTCGCGACGATTTCGATCGGGGTTCGAGCTATCGCATTTCGTCAAGTGCCAGCACGGTGTCCGACATGAGCCACGCCGTATCGCTGTCCGCCCGTTCGATGCTGAGTGCGAAAAACGAGTCCCTGCCGTCGTCGACCGTGATGTGGTAGCCACGACTCCGCAACTGGTCGCTGCCGTCGGTTCCGTTCGATTCGGCTGAAGTCACACCAGCATTCAGGGCCGAGGCCGAATAACGGGCGCGGTTTCTGGATCGGGTGTAGGGACGTCCCACGGGATGACTGCAGGCGACGACGTCCCTCTCGCGTCTCCGAGATCGCCGCCCCTGAACAGTACACTTCGACCCCAGGTGACACCGATGCGGACCGTCGACGATGGGCGACAGTCCAGAGGTGTGTTTTTTGTTCTCCCCCTGAGTATCGAGTGGCATGTGTCACCAGGAAGCACTGTACAGGAGGTGGTGATGATGGCGCGATCGACGGATGCGATCGCCGCACTCTTCGAACGAGCGGGGATCGAGACGGTCTTCGGGTTTCCCTGCGAGCAGATGGATCCCTACTATGCGAGCATCGACGGGTCGACGGTCAGGCACGTCCTCGCCCGGAGCGAGGCGAGCGCGGCCCTGATGGCGGACGGCTACGCGAGGGCCGCTCGTACCGCGGGCGTCGTCGACGGGGTCAGCGGCCCCGGTGCCGCGTACATCGGCGTCGGACTCTGCGAGGCCGCCGGCGCGTCCTCGCCGGTCGTCGCCCTCACCGGCGGGAACGATCGGGAGACCCGCGGAAACGGCGTCATCCAGGACGGGGACAACGAGGCGATCCTGGACCCGTTCGCCGAGGCGACGTTCGACGCCGAAACGCCCGGCCGCGCCGTCGAGGCCGTCGAGAATGCACTCCGGATCGCCACCACCGGGGTACCCGGTCCGGCACACGTCAATCTCCCGGAGGACGTCATGACGGGCGAGATCGAGCGGGAACCCCGCGACGACGTCTCCGGAACCTATCCGCGGACCCGACCGGCACCCGATCCGGACGACCTCGACGCGATCGGCGATCTGCTGGCGGCGTCCGACAGCCCCGTGATCGTCGCCGGTGAGGGCGTCGTCCGCGCGGACGCGACCGACGAACTGACGCGCTTCGCGACGGCGGCGGACGTCCCCGTCGTGACCTCGATGAACGGAAAAGGAGCGATCGCGGAGACGGACTCCCACGCGCTGGGCGTCGTCGGTCGCTGGGGATTCTGCCAGGTGGCCAACGACGCCGTCGCGGACGCGGACTTGGTTCTCGGCTTCGGAACCCGATTCGGCGAACTCACGAGCGTCGGCTGGTCGCTGGTCCCCGAGGACGTGGCGCTGGTCCACGTCGACCTCGATCCGGCCTGGCTCGGCCGCAACTACGAACCGACGGTCGCCGTCCGGGCCGATCTCAAATCCACCCTCGACGCGCTCGCCGGGACCGCGTCGAGCGCCGACGATCGGGCGGCACGGATCGAGCGACTCGCCGAGAACCGGGCCGACTGGCGCGCCGGGTTCGAGGCGGACCTGACGAGCGACGAGACGCCGGTGAAGCCACAGCGCGTGGTTCACGAACTGAACGCGCGACTCCCCGCCGAGGCGGTGCTCGTGAGCGCGACGAGTTTTCCCGGGTTCTTCTCGGGCGCGTTCTACGAAACCGAGCGGGCCGGCCTCTCCTACCTCCAGGCCAGGGGCAGCGACGGGATCAACGTCTGTCTCCCTCAGGCGCTCGGCGTCAAGACCGCGCTGCCCGACCGGCCGGTCGTCGCGCTCTCCGGCGACGGCGGGATCGGCTACCACATCTCGGACCTCGAGACAGCCGTCCGCGAGGACCTCCCGATCACCGTCGTCGTCACCAACAACGCGTCGCTCGGGTCCTCCAAGATGAGCCAGCTCGGCACCCACAGCTTCGACATGTCCACCGACTTCCACGACGGCGTCGACTACGCACAGGTCGCTCGCGGCTTCGGCTGTGCGGGCGAGACGATCGACGACCACGAGCGGGTCGGCCCGGCGATCGAGGAGAGCCTCGAGCGCGACGTGCCGACCCTGCTGGACGTGCGCGTCGATCCGTACGCCGCACCGCCGTTACTCGTCTGACCGGCCGACCCGATCGTTGCCGGTCTGCCCGGATCGATCGGCGTGGTGCTGGTCTGCCCGGATCGATCGGCGCGGTGCTGGTTTGACCGGATGATCCGCTCGTGATGCGAGGGGTTCAGAAGACCGGATCGTAGACGTCGGCTCCCGTTTCCCCGCACCGCTCTCGCAACGCCTCCCGGAGGAACTCAGCGCCGAGCATGGACTCGACGTCGAACGGGCCGATATCGCCGCCGGAACCGCGTTTGAGGACGTCGTTTACCGTCTCCCGACCGGCGACCCCGTCCCCGACGAGTCGGTAGGCCTCGTTGACCAGCGCGCCGACCACGGGCGTCACGTCGTGGGGGTCCTCGACCTCGGGTATCCGGGGGTCCTCGCCGTCCCACTCGAAGAACCCCGTGCCGGTCTTGGCCCCGAGGTCGCCCGCGTCGACGAGGGCCTCCATCCGATCGCGGATTTCGGGCGGCGGCGCGTACCGATCGCCGTAGACCGCCGCGAGGTTGTCGACCGTCGCGAGGTGGACGTCGATCCCGATGAGGTCGACGAACTCGATCGGACCCCGGTCGAACCCGATCGCTCGCGCGCCGCGATCGACTTCCGCGGGTGAGGCCGCGAGCAGTTCCCAGCCCCCGGCGCACTTGATGCTCGCCGAGAGTCGCGAGAGGCAGTTCGCCCGGAACTCGGCCTCGAGTCGGACGGGCGTGCGATCGATCGCCTCGGCGACCGCCGTCGCGGTTTCGAGAGCGTGTTCGCTGGCTTCGTTGCCCGAGATCTCCACGATGTCGCGATCGATGGCCGGGTTGGCGAAGTGAAAGAGCACGACCCGGTCGGGGTGTTCGAGGCCGGTCGCGATGTCGCTCGGCGTGAGCGACGACGTGTTCGTCGCAACGACGGCCTCGGGTTCGAGGACCGACTCCAGGTCGGCGACGAGGTCGCGCTTGAGGTCGAGGCGTTCCGGGACGGCCTCGACGACGAACTCGTGATCGGCCAGTGCCGCGAGATCCGTCTCGTATTCGATGCTGCTCGCGGGGTCGTCGGGGTCGAACCCGGCCGATTCGAGCGCCTCCGGGAGTTCGGTTCGATGGTAGTCGCGTGCCGATTCGAGCGCGGTGTCGTCGACGTCGACGAGCGTGACCGGAAAGCCACCGTTGGCCAGGAGGCCCGCGATGTCGCGGCCCATCAGTCCGGCACCGACGACGGCAGTCGTCTCTGGAATCATGAGTTCGGAGTGTCGTGAACGCTGTCCGCTGCGTGCGTCCGGATTCGGGTCCGGAACACGTAGTAGAGGCCGCCCGCCGCCAGCAGGCCCGCCCAGAGGGCGAACACCGACGGCGACTGGACGGCGAGTAGTCCGAGCAACGCGAGATTACAGGGGATCGCCAGCGCGGCCATCGCCGTGACGGCCCGCGCCGGGAGTCCGATCGCAGATTCGGCCGCCGCCGCCCGCGTCCGGCCGACCACGATCGCCGCGGCCATCACCGGCACGACGAGAAACGCGCCGCCGAAGCCGAGCAACGAGCCCAGTTGGGCGATCGGGAGCGGCGAGAGCAACGCCCCCACGGAGAGCGCGTACACGACGAGCAGACCCCAGTGTGGCGTGTCGAACCGATCGTTCGTCCGGGCCAGTCTCGACGGCACGAGGCCGTCCTCGGCCAGCACCGCGAGGTACCGCGGGGTGATGATGTAGACGGCGTTGATGCTCGTCGCGATCGCGAACAGCGCGCCCCCGACGACGAACACCGACTGGAGCGGCCCGGGAAGGAACAGCCCCGCGGGAACCGCGAGTGTTTCACCGGCGAGCGCGTCCGTTCCGGCGACGCCGACCGCGACGAAGCCGATCCCGACGTACACGGCGAGCACGAGCGGGACGGTGATCGCGAACGATCGAGGGATGGTCACCGTCGCGTCGCGGACCGACCCGCCGATGTCGACGACGAAGTTCGCACCCAGGCAGACGAAGTAGAGGACCCCCGCGGCCGTCGCGACGCCGATCGCTCCGGTGGGAAAGGCCGGCGTCAGGTTCGCGGTCTCGACCGCCGGGACGCCCAGCACGACGAACGAGCCCAGGGCGACGACCAGGCCGACGAACATAGCTAGCTGGGCCGTCGCGGCCGGTCGAATCCCGAAGAGATTCACGAGCAAAAAGCCCGACAGCAGGAGGACGCCGACGAGGGTCGGGGCAACCGGGACGATCGCGTCGACGTACTGGCCCGCGGTCAGGGCGTACAGCGGCAGGCCCCCGCCGAACATGCTGACGCCGAGGCCCCAGGCCGCGAGAAACGCGATCGGTCGCGAGACGAACCGCGCCGGGTAGCGGTAGTTCCCGCCGGTCGTCGGGAACGCCGCCCCCAGCATCGCCGTCGGCACCAGCCCGAGAATCGCGATCGAGAACGCCAGCACGAAGGCGACCACGACGCCCGGGCCCGCAATGGCGACCGCGACGCCCGTGAGACTGAACAGCGCCCCGCCGACGATCAGGCCGACCTCGATGGCCACCGCCTGCACGAGCGTCACCTCCCCCGTGTGCTCAGACATTGGTCTATGCCACTGTTCCGCACGTGTTCGATCGCCAAAAGTTCTCCCCTGAAGACAGCTTCGCGGCGTCGATCGGAGCAACACGCTCCGTCCGGAAGTTGAACTACGCAAAGGCGTCCCCGGTCGTTCGATTCGCTCGCGCCAGGGGCTGGACTTCTCTACTTCAAATGCCAGATCATCGGCTCGAAAGGCCGGTCGTGTCGGATCCGAACTGGAGACCGACCAGCAGCGATCGCTGAGGAACGTATATTACTCGTGAACGATTTCACGAGTGCGATTATGGGAAGTGTGACGAACCGACCTGTATGAGTCTCGTACTCGTTGGGGCAGTGCTTTCGCTCTGCCTCCTCCCGTCGCTCTTCTTCCTCGGACTCTGGCACGGGCTTCTCCGCATGCAAGGCAGTTCGCTGCTTTCACGCACGAGAACCCGCGCAGGGTACACTGATGCTGATCCGGCGGTCACGTGGAGCGACGTCGTCGACGCGTACACCGACCCACGGAAAACCCTCTTTACGCCCCCGTCCGAGTCGCGGTCATCGACGACTCGTGACGGCCAGTGTGGTGTATGCGCCACGGAAAACGATTCGGTCGCGTCGTTCTGTCACAACTGCTTCCGAAAACTCGAGTGAGACGAGTTCCCGATCGCGTATTGCGGCATCGGACCCTGTCCCACAGTTGCGACTCGCGAGTTTACCCGTCGGAAAACGCGCCGTCCTGGGTTTGAACTCTTGGGAAACGGTCGCTATCGCTTGCGTTTCTCTACTTCAAATCCCATCCGTGCGCGCTTCGCTCCCTCGCAAAACTCGGTCGCTGTAGTGCTCCGTCTGGGATTTGAACCCAGGTCATCGGCTCGAAAGGCCGAAATGATTGGCCGGACTACACCAACGGAGCCAACGCATTCACTGCTTGCTGGGGACTAGTAAAAAGCGTTCCGTTCCGATCGCGGAGTGGCACGTCCTCACGTACTCCGATCGTCGACAGGTTCGAACCATACCGGTGCCGTCGGCCACTGCCGCCGATCGGTGAACGCCGCCGACATCTCAATCCTTTTGACCCCGGAACGCAACGGATCCCGCATGAAATACGTCCGATTTCGCGACCCGGCTGGTGCCGTTCGCCGCGGCGAGTACGACAGCGGTCACGTCCACTTCGGCAACGAAAGCTACGCGCTCGAGGACGGCGCGATCGACGTCCTCCCGCCGTGTGAGCCGTCGAAGATCGTCTGCATCGGGCGCAACTACGCCGACCACGCCGACGAGATGGACTCGGACGTGCCCGATCGGCCCCTGCTGTTCCTCAAACCGCCGAACGCGGTCGCGAGCCACGGTGACACCGTGACCGCGCCCGCGGGAAAGGATCGGATCGACTACGAGGCGGAACTCGGCGTCGTCATCGGCGAGCAGTGTCGCCACGTCCCCGTGTCCGACGCGATGGACGTCGTGGCGGGCTTTACGTGCGTGAACGACGTCTCGAACCGCGACGACCAGCGCCAGGAGCAGAACTGGATCCGGGGCAAGGCCTTCGACGGCGCGGCACCGATCGGGCCCCTGCTCGCGACGCCCGACGAGGTCCCCGACGACGCAGCCGTTCAGTCGCGGGTCAACGGCGAACTGAAACAGGACGGCTCGCGCGAGCAACTCATCTTCCCCATTCCGGAGTTGATCGCCGAGATCACGACCTACATGACCCTCGAACCGGGCGACGTGATCGCGACCGGAACGCCGGAGGGCGTCGGTCCGCTCGAGGACGGCGACGAGGTCGAGATCGAGGTCGAGGGCGTCGGAACGCTCTCGCACTCGATCCGCCGGCCCTGACCGGCAAGTCGTTCGTTCGCGATCGGGCGAGATGACCCGCCGATCGACTCCGGTTCGGGACGTTCCCCGCCATCGGGCCCGAATCGAGTCGAACGATTTTCCCCCGCGTCGATCGAAGGAGGGGTATGACCGTTCGCTTCGGTGCCGTGACCGTCGACTGGCTCGGGTACGCGACCGTCCGCCTCGAGAGCGAGACCGGGGCCGTCATCTACCTCGATCCCGGACGCTACGGCGTCCTCGACGACTACGACGCTCGCGACGGCGATCTCGTGCTCGTCTCCCACGATCACCACTACGACCCGGAGGGGATCCGCCGGGTCGCCCACGAGGACGCGATCGTCGTCGTCCACGAGTCGATCGACGCGAGCGGGATCGATCGCGTCGACGACCAACCGGAGGATCTCCCCTACGAGGTCGAACGCGTTCGCGCGGACGAGTCGTTCGTCCTCGGGCCACTGGACCTGTTCACGACGCCCGCGTACAACGATCCTGCGGGACCACACACCGACGATCGCGGCGAACCGTACCATCCAGCGGGCACGGGTTGCGGGTTCGCCCTCACCGTCGACGGCGTCCGCGTGTTCTGGCCCGGGGACGCCGACGCGCTCCCGTTCCACGAGGACCTCGACGTCGACCTCTTCCTGCCCCCGATCGGCGGGTCGTTCACGATGGACCGCCACGAGGCCGCGGCGCTAGCCGAGCGAATGGATCCGGGACTCGTGCTCCCGATCCACTACGATACCTTCGACCCACTCGAGACGGACGCGGACGCCTTCGTCGTCGACGTCGCGAACCGGGGCGTCCCGGTGGTCCTGGACGAGCACTGACGACCAGTGCTGTACATCTGACAACGGATCCGCGAGTATAAGCCACGAGTCGCCAATTCTCCGATGAGATCCATGTCTGATATTGACGATCGTACACTTTCGAACGGCGGGACGATACCGGTCACCGGTGTCCGCTGGTGGGTGGATCGTAAACCGGGTGAGGAACGTGGCCAGTAAGTCGGACACGGCGGCCGGAACCGCCGAGGCCGACCTCGCGTACCCGTCAGCGGGGTGGGCGGGCTTCTTCAAGAACCACTTCGGCCCGTCGATGCTCTGAGCGCTGATCAGTATCGGGGGGAGCCACATCGTGATCGCGCCGTCGATGGGTGCCAGTTTCGGACTGGTCGCGATCTGGATGTTCGGCCTCATCTACGTCGCGAAGTACGGCGCCTGGGAACTCGGCGTCCGCTAGACTACGGGATGGGCGCGAACCCGATCGAGGGGTACCGCGACCTGCCCGGGCCGAAGAACTGGGCGCTCTGGCTGCCGATCGCCGTGTTCACCGTCATGTACACGTTCATCACGGCCAGCGTCGGCATGAGTTCGGCCGCGTTCGTCGCCGCACTCACCCCGGCGTGGTTCACCGCACCGTGGGCGTACGTGGTCTTCGTCGGCGGTGCCGGCGCGCTCGTGGTCGTGTCCAGGTACAGCCTGCTCGAGAAGGCGCTGATCGGGTTCACGATCGCCGTCGACGTGCTGATCCTCCTCGGCGCCCTCGTCGGCCCGCCGTCGCCCGACCGGATCGCGGAGACGACGTTCGCGGTTCCGGACCTCACCGATTCCGCCTTCCTCGTGCTGTTCGCGGCCGCGGTCGGGTTCGCGCCGACCGGCTTCAGTACGAGCATCCTGATCGGCAGCTGGAGCATGGCCAAGGACGAGGGTGCGGGCGAACTCCGGAAGAAGGGGCTGGATCCGAACGATCCGGCCTACCACGACTACATCCGCGCGTGGATCCGGACCGGCCGGCGCGACTTCAACATCGGCTACGCCTTCAGTTTCGTGCTGATCGTCGCGATGGTGATCCTCGCGACGAACGTCCTCTATCCGAATCCGCCGGAAGACGCCAACCTCGCGTTTGCGATCGGCAACATCCTGAGCGATTCGTTCGGCGCGTGGTCGTACTACGCCATGCTGGTCGGTGCGTTCGCGGCCCTCTACTCGACGGTCATCACGTTGCTCGACGGGGCCGCCCGCGCGACCGGCGACATCGTGCCGATGGCGCTCGAGGACGACAGCATCGATAGCGAGCGCGTGCGAAAACTGGTCGTCGTCGGCGTCGTCGCCGTCAGTAGCACGATGGTCCTCGCACTCGGCAACGTTCCGGTGACGCTGTTGCTGTACGTCGCCGCGGTCCTCGCCGTGGCGGAGATCTTCTTCTACCCGGTGAACTGGTTCATCGTCGAACGGCACCTGCCGGAACCGTTCCGGCCGTCCCGCGCCTGGCACGCGTACTACGCCGTCAGTCTCGTGTTCGTCCTGGTGTTCGGCGCGATGGGGGCGGCGCTCCGACTCGGATTCATCGGCTGAGCCGCCGAGTATCGGTACCCCCGACCGTTTCCACCGACTCCCGTTTCATTCGATTTCCGACCGCTCCAAAGAGTTAGTGTCGCGGTCGGCGTGCGCACGGGTATGAGCGGCGATCGTCCGCGTAGTCCGGATCCCGGTCGCGGCGGGCCGTACTGTTCGAACTGCGGCGATTCCCTCGCGACATCCGCGAACTACTGCACCAGTTGCGGGGCTCCGACGAGGGCCGGGTCGGCGGGGACCGATCGGCAATCGTCCACGACCTCGTCGGGCCGCTCGGGGACCGATCGAGCCGTCCTCGAGCGTCGAATCGCTCGCGCGACCCGGCGGGGCTGGGAACTCGAACACGATTTCGGCGAGCGCGTCGTCATGGTCCGCCGATCGTTCGGAAGCGTGACCGACCACCTGATCGTCGCCCTCCTGACCGTCTGGTGGACGGGCGGATTCGGGAACGCGCTATACGGCGCGTACCGGTACTTCGGTGCCCCCGAACGGCTGGTGCTCCGTGCGGACGAGATGGCGACAGACGGCGCCGCGACTACGGACTCGAGCACGGCCACCGAGGAGGACACCCGCTGGCGAGTGCTGATGCGCCTGACGGCGGCCGTCTGCTGGCTCGTCACCGCCGTGCTCGCTGGCGTTGGACTGCTCGTATCCGCGGCGGCGGTGAGCCTCGTGCTCTTTGCCTTCGCGGCGCTCTTCGCGATCGGTGGGCTCGCCGCGTTGCCGTCCGCTCGGCGGCGACTCGAACGACGCCACCCGGTGACGGCGACCGGCCGGATCCGATCGGTCGACGAACGGGCCGTCGCCGCACCCGACCGACCGTGCGCCGCGTGTGCCGACCCAGTCGATCGGGGCGTCGAACGAACCTACCGCGAGGACGTCTGCCTGTTCGGTCTCCCGCTCTCGATGTCGGACGGAACCAACTACTACTGCCGGCGCTGTGCCAACGCGGAGCACGTGGCGGGTTCAGCAACGACGGACGAGATCACCGACAGGAGGGGAGCAACGCGGACTCGATCGGCACCCGATCGGGATCCGGACGGATCGACGGAGTCAGAGCCCGAACCCGAATCTGAATCCGAATTCGAAGCGTAACCCGATCGCGATCGTACCTGACGATCCGTCCTGGCCGGCGATCCGAACCGTCTCCGCCTTAGAGGACGCCCATCTCACCGAGTCGTTCGGGGAACCATCTCCCTGAACCACGGTTCGACGGGCGTCTAGAGGACGCCCATCTCACCGAGTCGTTCAGGGAGATACGTATCCGTCACGAAATCCAGCCCGCGAGCCGCGAGCGACTGCTGTTCGGACTTCTTCTCGATGTCGAGCTGGAGTTCGATCTGTTCCTCCCAGTAGTCGGTCTGGAAGCGCGGGTCCTCGAGTTCGCTCTCGAGGGCGTTGACGTCCGAGTCCGAGAGCGGATCGGTCGGGAGGTCGTACTCGACGATGTCGGCCGGCTGGATGCCGATGAACTGCGCGTCCGGCGTCGCGAGGTACTCCGAGAGGTGCGCGGACTTGATCGAGCCGTAGGCGACGGAGCCGTAGATCCGGTACGACCACGGGTCACCGTCGGTAAAGACCGTGACCGGGAGGTCGAGTTCGTCGTGCAGGCGCTTCGTGATCCGCCGTGTCGCCCGTGCGGGCTGGCCCTTGAGGTGGACGATCAGCGCGTTGTACTCGTCGTCGAACCCGTTCTCGACGAGCCGATCGCGCATCCCGCCCGTCTCGACGGCCAGGATGAAGTCGGCGTCGCAGTCGAGGAACTCGATCGTATCGGGGTTGTTCGGGATCTGGTAGCCGCCCTCGCCGACGTCCTCCTGGCAGTGGATCTCACGTTCCCCGCGGCGGGTCTGCTCGCGGAGGTGGAGCGGACCCATGATCGTCGCGCCCGACTCCTCGGGGCGCATGTGGAAGTCCTCCCGAGTGACCCCCGAGACGATCTCCAGGTCCTCGATCAGCTGGTTGGACTCGTCCTGGTCGCCGAACTGGGCCTCGTCGTTGTCCCAGCTCTCCGAGAGGTAGTACAGCTCACGCAGGGTCGACGAGCGATCCTCCTCGAGCTGGTTCGCCAGGAACTCGATCGTGTAGACGGCCTTGAGGAGCTTTCGCGCGCCGCGAACGGAGTTGGCCGATCGGGTCGACTCGCGGTCGCCGTACACCCAGACCTCCTTGTCCTCGTCGTACTCGATGTTGGCCTTCGTCCGCGTCGGGACGGACATGTGCGGGATCTCGCCCAGTTCGAACTGGTCGTAGAACTGTGCCGCGAGATCGATCAGCTGCTCTCGTGCGTCCTCGTTGTCTGCGCTCATTGGGAATCAGTTACGGTGAGTTTCTCGCTCTCGACGCCTTTCACGTCGAGATCGAACGATGCGTCGTCGGGGACCTCGTACTCGAGTGCGGCCTCGTCGTCGCTCGAGACGTCCGGCTCCCACTTGACGAACCACTCGCCGTCCATCTCGACGACGCTCGCGCCGTCGGAGAGGTTCCGCGGTTCCGCCGAGACGATGTCGGTCACCTCGAGCGATTCGGTGGTTCCCGAGTGGTTCTCGACGACAACAGAGACGGCCCGTCCGTCGCCGTTCTCCTCGATGTGGCGCTCGACGAGCACGTTGTTCATGATGCGGGCGATCGCGTCGTCGATGTCGGGTTCCGACCGATCGGTAACCTCGGCGACCTTCTCGGCCATCTCCGGCAGGATCTTCCCGAGGACGTTCTGTTTCTTTCGGCGTTTCTGCATCGAGCGGCGCTTGTTCAGGTAGCTCTTGAGGTCGCGGGCCGCCTCGCGGATGGCGAGTTCGATCTCGTCTTCGATCTCGGGAACGTTCGCGACGGCGTCCTTGGACTCGCTGGTGAAGGGAACGTTCGTCGAGGCGACGTGGACCATGATCACCGCGGGACCGTTCGGGAGCCCCGAGCCACCGGGCTGGTCGAGTCCGTAGTTTCGCCAGCCGATCGACTTGACCACGTCGGTAGTCGCACACGCGCCGCGCTGGTAGACGAGCGGAACGCGGTTCGCAAAGCGCATCACCTCCGCGCCCCCCTCCGCGTCGATCTCGCCGCCGTAGGCGATACCGGCCTCGACGATGAACGGATCGCCGCCGTGAACCTCCGCGTCGCGGGTCGCGGCCGAGTAGAAATCGGCGTCGAACTCCTTCTCGAGACCCGCCTGGATCAGGTCGTCGGTGATCGGCGCGAGACACCGCGTCGGCGGGGCCATGATGTCGGTCGCGCGCATCCCGTCGACGAGGTCGCTCGTGGCGTCGCGATCGCCGTCGAGTTCGCGGACCAGCGGCGGGTCGTCCGGAACGGTCGCCATCACGTCCCAGATCGCCTCGGTGACGTTCTCGCGGGCCGTCTCACCGAAGGCGACGTCGTCGTACTCCTCGGTGAGGTCCGCGGCCCGATCGACGTACTCGCGCAGTCGCGTGTGCGTGAGCCGGTGACGGACGTCCTCGTCTGTCTCGTCCTCGAATCGGCCGGCGAGCCGTTCGGCGAAGGCGTGGACGATCTCGTCGTCCTTGCGGGTGCTCGTCGCCTCGTCGGCGAGGTCGTAGCAATCGGTGACGAGTCGCGACTCGTCGGGGTCCTGCGCGTCGTCGCTTGCGTCGTCGGCGTCCGGGTCGGGTGCCTCGACGAGCGTGCGCCAAACGACGTCGACGGCGTTTTCCCGGACGGTGTCGCCGAACGTCGTCCCGTGTTCGGCCTCGACCGCCTCGGCTGCCGCGTCGACGACGTCGAGCAGTTCGTGGTGGGCGATCCGATCGTGCTCGTCGACGGCGTCGGCGATCGCGTCGGCGAACGCGGCAGTGGCCTCGGCGCCCTTGTTCGCGGTCGCCTCGGTGACCGCCTCCCGGAGGTCGATCCCTTCGTGGGTCGCCGGCGGCCGCCAGCGCATCTCGCGCCCGTAGTGGCGATCGCGAAACGCGTCGATGATCGACTCGGCAGTCTTCTTGCCGACGCGGGTGAACTCCCCCTGGAGGAACCCGGAGACGGTCTGGGAGTCCGTCGCCGACAGCATCTTCATCACGGTGCCGAGTTCGACCCCGTGGGGATGGGGACGGATCTCCTCGGTTTCCTCGGGGAGCTGGTCGGTCGCCCGTTCGAATTTGAAGTGCGCGCTGGGTTCGCGGAGTTCGAGACGCGCGTGGGGGTTGACGACCGCCGTGTGCTTGATGTAGTCGTGGAGCTGCTGGCGAGCGCGCATGTTCCCCTCCATCTCGAGTTCGATGCGCGTCCCGTGGGGCCGGTCCCACGAGGTGGTCTCCTCGACGCTGATTTCGGGTTCGTTGTTGTCCGTATCGACGATCAGTTCGAAGTACTCCGCCTCGCTCGCACCCTGGGTTCGGCTGGTGATCTTCGCCGGCTTCCCGCTGGTCAGCTGAGCGTAGAGAACGGCAGCGGAGATTCCGATACCCTGCTGCCCGCGCGATTGCTCGCGGGCGTGAAAGCGCGATCCGTAGAGCAGTTTCCCGAAGACTTTCGGGAGCGATTCTTTCGTGATCCCCGGCCCGTTGTCCTCGACGATCAGGCGGTAGTAGTCGCCCGCTTCCTGAATCTCGACGTAGATGTCCGGGAGGATGCCGGCTTCTTCGGCGGCGTCTAGGGCGTTGTCGACGGCCTCCTTGACGGCCGTGACGAGGCCCCGCGCACCGCTGTCGAAGCCGAGCATGTGCTTGTTCTTCTCGAAGAACTCGGCGATCGAGATCGCCTGCTGGTTCTCTGCCAGCTCCTCGGCGATCCCCGGCTCGTCACCGAGTGTCGACTGGAACGACGTCATCACTCTCCCTGTACTAACGGCGGGGCTAAAAGGTGTGTGCTACCGGACTGAAAGTGAAACGCTCGCGAACGGTTGCGGGTCGCGGCGCGCGCTACCGATCGATCGACTCCGCGAGGCGGAGATAGGGTGCGACAACGCTCCGGTCGACGGCGAGGCCGACGAGTTCGTCGTCGGGATCGTACGTGACGAGACCGGCGTCCGTCAGGTGTGGCAGGTGGGCGTGGACGAGATCGGTGAGAACCCGTTCGTACCACTCGTAGGACCGTTCGCCCTCCCCGAGGACGATGTATTCGGCGAGATCACCGATCGGGATCGACGCCGGTTTCTCGGCGAGATAGGAGAGTGCGTACTGTCGACGCTCGTTCGAGAAGGCGGTAAACAGTGCAGTCGGCGTGATCGTCGTCGACGTCGAGTCCGTACCGTCTGGATGTCGCGTTCTGGATGGCATACTGTCTCCGTACTTCACCTACACGGCGGTCCCTGTGCAACGAGTCTCGCGTCCCGACTTCAGCAGAGTACACCGGGCAGGTACAGACGCCACGCATATAGCCTTTATTGTGCGCCAATAGGCTAGAAAACAAACTGTCCGGGCGGGTGACCAGTTTCCGCGCTCACTCCTCGAGGAGCGACGGTTCGAACGACGATTCGTCGGCCGATCCGCGTTTCTCGATCGTCACCGACCAGTCCGGGGCGTCGGAGACGGGAACCGTCACGTCCCACGTGTTTTCGATGTCGGCACCGCGTGCGAACGCGTCGACGACCAGCGCTTCGAGATCCCGCTCGAAGGTCGCCGTCGCCTCGGCACGCGTTTCTGGAGAGTGATTGGTGTCCATTGGGCTAGAGAGAGTCGAGAACCGCTCGATCTCGTCACGTGTGGATGCGCCTGGGAAGAATAACCGTATTGGTGGTCGAAGGCTTTCAAGAACACGGACACTGTCGATTCGGCGGACTTCCGTTGCTCGATCGATCGGCTCACTCCTCGACCGGCGGCCACTCCCAGGCGTCGCCCTGAACCACGCCGAGCAGTCGTCGACGGCGCTCGGTCAGATCCGCGAGTGCGTCGGCGAACGTCTCGTCGTCGACGGTCGGGATATCTGCCTCGCGGAGCCGATCGAGATCCGGCGGCGGCGGCACCTCCTCGGCCGGGTCGATGAACGCGGTGTCGAGCGTCTCGAGGTAGGCCTGCGCGCTCGAACGGGCGGCCTCGACGAGCATCGGATCCGGCCCGTGACCGTCCGGAACGCCGTGACGGTAGAGGGTCAGTGCCTCGTCGAGGATCGGGACGGCCACGGCCGAGGCGCGATCGCTCTGCTCGCTGTGGTAGTAGTGCAAGATCGGATAGGATTTGTGCTGCTCGGCGAGCGTCCCCAGTTCCGACGCGAGCGACTCGAGCGAGACGTCGGCTCCGCGATGGTCCGCCCCCGCCCATGCCGTTCGGACGAACGCTTCGCTCCGATCGCCCACTCCCGTGACCGAACTGGCGAACGATCGCTTGTCGGAGACGGCACCCAGGACGGTGAGGACGTAAGAGACGCCGAGCGTGACGAAGGCCATGCCGGTGGCCGTCGTGAACGCGCTGGCGATCTCCCAGACGTCGCCGATCGGCGTATAGTCGCCGTTGCCGTCCGTGAACATCGTGTACGCGACGTAGTAGAACCGGCCCGACCAGTCGGCGACGGCCCCGGTGCGGGTGCTGACGAGGGCGTAGGGATGGCTGGCGAAGACGAACGTCCACCCCACCCAGATGAGGCTGACCCACGTCACGAGCGTGAGCGTGAGGATGAGCGGCCCGGCGAGGCTGAGGGTTCGATCGCGATCGCCGCTCACGGCCCGGATTCCCTGCCAGACACCGGTCGTGAGTCGACCGGAGACGGGACCGGAACCGCCGTCGACCCAGAGGGTCGTCCAGAGGATGTCCACGATGACGAGGACGAGCAGGGCGATCCCGACGACGAGATACAGCGGGCGCATTTTGTTTCCGTACAGTCTGGACGTTCATCAACCGTTCCCCGGGGCCTGACGCGGGTTTTTCCGTGTCGACTGGCTCACGTCTCCTCGACGATCTCCACCCGCTGTTCGACGACGTCCGCGAGCACGTTCGCGATCGCTTCGTTCGTCTCCGGGCTGTAGTGACCGCCCTCGCCGCGCTGGACGTACAGCGATTCGACGTCGCCGTCCGGGGGCGAGAGGTGCGTGGCCATGTCGATCGTCTCGAGGGCGTCGTACCGATCGTCGAGTCGGTCGAGCAGGTCGCCGTAGATCGGGCCGTACTCGGCCTCGTAGGTCGCGTACCGGAGTTGCTGGACCATCACGAACACGGGCGTGAAGTCCTGCTCGTCCGCGTAGTCGACGAACGATTCGACGAGCGCGTCGAAGAGGTACTCGTGGGTGTCGAACAGTCGCTCGTGGTACCGGACCCGGGGCCGTTCCATCCGCAGGGCCGACCGGGTCTGGGCCTCGTCGAAGTCGATGCCGGGAATCGAGGTTTCGAGTCGACGCTCGACCTCTTTGCCGCCCGTGTAAAGCGCGTATCGGAGGTGTTCCGGCTTCTCGACGAAGTCCAGCGTGTACGGAGCCGACGCGTGGTGGGGCCTGAACCAGTGGTCGTAGTGGAAGTCGTTCTCCCGCAGGAAGTCGGCCTTCGACTCAAGGTCGAGCAGGTCCGCCTTCTCGTCGACCGGACTCTCGATCCGCCGGAGGTCGCCGTCGTCCATCACGTACCGGGGTTTGACGGCGAGAATGTTGCCGAACTCCTGGTAGTGTTTCCAGACCGAGAGTATCCGGGCGATCGACGAGGCCGTGACGACCACGAACACGTAGTCGGTCGGGTCCTCGGGGTACTTGCGCTCGAGACGCATCAGCGCCTGGTCCAGGCCGTAGTTTCCGCCGCCGTAGTTGGCGACGTGCGTGTCGAGTTCACGGGCCATGTAGTTCTGGAACGTCTCGTCGTTGTCGACCTCCCGGCAGAAACAGTAGGAGTCTCCGTAGGTCGAGACGCTGGGACCGTCGGATTCCCCCCGATCCCTGGCGGGACAGACCCGACTGGCGTACTCGTCGGTGGAGTAGGTGACGACGGTCCGGACCTCTTCGCCCGGGAGGTGATCCCCCGTGTCTTTCTGTTTCTCCCGGTTCGGCTGCGGACACCAGCCCAGTTCGGGGTCGAAACTGCTGAACTTCTCGAGGAGGTCCCGATCGATCTCGGGGAACTCCTCGGTCGCGACCGCGGGTATCCGCTCGAGCGCGGCGTAGGACACCCGCTCCAGCGCGATCGCCGTGACGACGAGTCCGAGCGCGAGCGCTACGTACGGTAGCATTCGCCTCCTCCTATCGGAACCCGAAAGAAGTGCGTTGTGCCGGCAATATCCGACGGACGGGATCGCCGGCAGGGAGCGATCGGCGGCAGAGGCTCCAACAGTGGGGGCGACGACGGCGGGCGTCGTCACTGACCGCACCGATCGGGATTCTGTTCATACTCGATCCGATCACAGTGGGTCACCGCCTGTCCGTCCTCGTCGTGCCTGGCGTGTTTCGCATCAGGATCGTGCTCGGTCGCGTCGCTGGAGTCGTCCTGCATGGTCCGGGCCGATCGAACCTGGGGTATTCGGCGCGAAGAGTCCGGTGCCCGCGGTCGGGGAAGCAGGCCCGCCCGCGACTCACCGGACCACGGTGACCGGCACGGGAGAGTGTCTGACGACGACTTCCGCGACGCTTCCCAGCAGGATCCGGCTGACGCCCGATCGGCCGCGACTCCCGATCACGACGTGATCGTACGGGCCCTCCTCCGCACAGTCGACGATTTCCTTGGCCGGCGATCCGACGCGCGATCGGGTCTCGAGGTCGACGCCGTGGTCGGCGGCGAGTCGCTCCGCGGCCTCGAGTTGCGCGGCGGCCTCGCCGACCAGTTCCTGGAACTCGTCGCTGGTTTCCGCGTCGTCGGCCGCGTTCGGGATGAACGGCAGTGCGGAAGTGTCGACGACGGAGACCGCGACGAACTCGCTGTCGGGGAACAGTTCGAACGCGTACGAAAGCGCCTCGCGAGCGGGGTCGGAGTCGTCGAACGGAACCAGAATCCGCGCGCTCATACCGGTTCGTCCACCCCTACTGCCTTCAGTCTGACACCTGCGCCGGCGATCGAGCGAAACCGATCGCGAGGCCTCGTCGAAACCCACAACCGATGATCGGTTTCGACCGTCGTGCTGAACAGAGAGCGCGAATGTCGCACGAGATCTGACTCGACTTGCGAAGATGGCGATCGCTCAGAACAGGAGAGACTGACCGCGGCACTTAAAGCCACCACCAACATAGTAAGGTCAATGAATCGGAAGTCCGCTGTCTCTGGTCGGGAGGCAGAGATTCTGTTAGTGGAAGACAATCCCGGCGATGTTCGACTTGTCAGGGAATTATTTACAGACGCTGCTATCACAAATACACTTCACGTTGCCACTACTGAACAAGAGGCGCTTGATTTCCTGAATCAGCGCGGTGAGTTCATGGACGCCCCGCAACCTGATCTCGTTTTACTCGATTGGTATCTACCGCAAGCGACTGGTGAGGATGTCCTTCGTGTTATTAGGAATGATCACGAACTGGAGGAGGTTCCCGTGATAGTATTAACAGGATCCGACATGGGAGAAGATTTCCTCGATTCGCCCGAGATCCAGTCCGACGCCTATCTCACGAAGCCGATTGCTCCTGATGAATTCGTCTCACTTGTTCGCTCGTTCGAGTTCTTTTGGCTAACAGTTCTCAGCTCACCATCTGATTCGTAGCACTGGTTAATTCCTATTCTCGACGCAGTATTCAATACGCACGTGTAGTGTACAGGTGACTTCCCGGTTTCGGCGTGAAATCAACGAGACTGTCGTGCTGAACTCGTCCTCTGTATTTCGCACACTGCTTTTGACAGCGACTCGGTAGTTCGCTGAGCCTCTGCAAGATAGAAAGCGCGAATTTGGCACTCGGTAGAGCGTGATCTGTGCAAAGGGTCGGACGCTCAGTATAGGAGAAGTACATACTATTGAGACTGTTTAGGAGAGTCTATCGGCTACTCGCTCGGCGAGTTGTCCAGCAACCCACATACCGACTAAAAACGCTGCTGCAACGACGATGATTCCTGTGGCAGAGGTGACAAACCAGTTGAGTTGAAGGAGAATAAGTATCCCTGCAAAAACCTCGTAAACGAAAAACATGACGGGGAGACCGATTATGAATGCAGAACCGAAATAGACCACAGTGGACATTGCCAGCGAGCGGCGGCGGCAAGTGTTATTTGATGTCATCTTGTTTTAGATTCTATTTGTATCATCATATGTTTTCTCCCAAGAAGCTCTACCAGTAATGCTCAGTTCGCATCCCTACTGATCGGACAATTCACCATCGAAGTGGGTGTAATCAACATCGTGGGAAGAGCGGGTGGGACTCCTTCAAGGCCATCGAACTGTACCTCAATGCGCCGACCGAGGACGTCGTCAACGAGGCGTTCGAGGACGCGGGTCTGGCCTGATCGGGCGGCCGCCGTCGACGCCGGGTTTATGAGGTATCGGAGTGTACGTTTACGTGTACACGTATGGCGACAAAAACGCTGACCATCACGGAGGAGGCGTACGAGCGGCTGAAGGCTCACAAACGCGAGGATGAGAGTTTCACGGACACCGTTCTTCGGCTGACCGAGGCGGATCAGGACGTGATGCGCGGGTTCGGGATGCTCGCTGACGACGAGGGGTTCGCCGAGGCCGCCGGCCGCACCCGAGAGGACCTCGAGGACGCGTTCGCCGAGCGGCGTGAGCAGCGCGACCGCCTCAGGGACGACCGAGGGTCGGCGTGAGCATGATCGCGCTGGACACCTCCTTCCTGATCGACTACCTTCGCGGCGTCGACGCCGCCGGATCATTCCTCGAGCAGCGCGGGGAGCCGATGTACTACGTCCCGGCCATCTCTCTGTTCGAGGTGTACCGGGACGCCGCGTGGTCTGACAGCGAGTCGGTTGAGGAGGTCGCGGCCGGGCTCGACTGGGCCGAGCCGCTCCCGTTCGACGTTGACGCCACTCGAGAGGCGGCCGAGATCCACGCGGAACTGCTCGCGGCCGGGACGCCGATCAACGCGGCTGACGTGATGATCGCCGGCGTCTGTCGCCACCACGGGGCGGTCCTGGTCACTCGCGACGGTGACTTCGAGGCCGTCGACGAACTCGAGACGATCACGTACTGACACTGACGCCGACGCCGTCGACGTCCGGGGGATCGTCATCGACCTCAAGGCCGGTCACCAGGCGGGCCCTGATCACGGTGTCGGTTGCGATGGCCGTGTTCTGGAGGCGACGCGGTTCGCGTTATTCCGATGCCGGTGAAATAATCAGGAAGGGAGCTTCTTCCCCCGGAACTAAGGTTAGGTAAATAGGACAGGAATGAGCTTACTGGTGCCAGTGTAAGCCGTGAACAGATCGAGCGGAGTGAGGCGGTCTCGCTCGAGGACGTTTGCGACCGACCCGACGAGAACGACTGACGTCGGGGTCGTGGTCGTTCGGCCACTTTCGAGACGCCGGAAATCTGGCTGGACTACGGCCGTTTTCGGCGCCTCGAGACGCGAAGAAATCACATCCGACAGCGCCAATCAATAACGGTGATCGGGTGAATTATAAATAATTTGTTACATCGGACACGATCGATAGCTCTCTTGATACTGTGGCTCGCCGTCGTGTTGCCAGGGTTAGGTATACCTCGCCACCAGTCCATTCTCTACGGTGCTGGAAACCGTCAGTCCAGAACAGGCGAGCCCACTTATGGAACCACGAATCACCGTCATCACGTTGGGAGTCAGCGACCTCGAAACGTCATTCGACTTTTACCACGAAGGTTTGGGTTGGCCGACGGAGGGTATAGTCGGAACTGAATTTGAAGGTGGAGCTGTTGCTTTCTTCCCGTTGAATAACGGCTTGCAGCTCGCACTTTACCCGAAACAGCAAATCGCGGAAGACGCGAACGTTGAGGAGGCAACACCCAGTTCTACAGAATTTACCCTCGGCCACAACGTTGCGTCGAAAGAAGCGGTCGATGCTGTACTGAAGACAGCGGACGAAGCAGGCGCAGAACTCACCGACCCACCACGTGATCGTGAATGGGGCGGATATTCAGGTCACTTCCTTGACCCAGACGACCACCTGTGGGAAGTAGTCTGGAATCCGCAGTTCGAGATCGAAGGATAGCCATCAACTCGACGACGTGCTTTCAGGCCTCATTCACCGAGATCTTCGCCTACTCCGGCTTCACCGTTGCATGAAGACTGCTCCAACCCTCACTGATATATTCGCAGGTCTACTGATCGGCAGCTTCAGCACGAACCGCTTGGAATATTCGATGTCGGTTTGCTGCATCCATCCTCTGTATCTCGCAGGCACTACTTGACAGCATTTCGGTAGTTCACAAAGCTTCTGCTGAATAGAAGACGTGAATAGAGTACGGAGAATCCTCGAAAAAAGCGTTCACGGTTCGGTTGGCGGAAGCGTAAACGAAAACGTCGATCCGTCATCTCGGTTTGAGTCAATCCAAATCTCGCCGCCGTGTCGTTCGACGATTCGCTCGCAGACTGCGAGGCCGATCCCTGTCCCGTCGTACTCCTCGTGGCTGTGGAGTCGCTGGAATACCCCGAAAACTCGGTCAGCCTCATCGGGATCGATGCCGATCCCGTCGTCACTGACCGAAACGATCCACTCGTCCCCCTCACGCGTTGCGGAGATCGACACTCGGGGTTCCTGATCCCCGCTGTACTGGAGAGCGTTGTCCAACAGATTCTGAAAGAGTTGGCGGAGTTGGCTGGCGTCACCCTTCACGGCCGGCAGCGGTTCAGCAGTGATTTCAGCACCGGTTTCGTCGACCCGAATGCCGAGATCCGTCAACACATCGTCCACCACTGCGTCGAGATCGACCGGTTCGAAGGACGTCCCCTGTGTTTCGACTCTGGAGTACGTAAGCAGCCCCTCGATCATTGCCTTCATCCGCTCTGCACCGTCAACGGCGAACTCAATGAACTGTTCGGCGTCGTCGTCGAGGTCGTCGCTGTACCGACTCTCGAGCAGGTCCAAGTAGCTCGTGACCATCCGCAACGGCTCCTGGAGGTCGTGGGAGGCGACGTAGGCGAACTGCTGGAGGCGCTCGTTGGATGCCTCCAATTGCCGCCGATACGTGTACCGATCGGTGATGTCGAAATGGGCAACGGCGACGTATCTCCGGTCACCGTCGGTGAACGATGCTGCCCGCATGAGAAACCACCGGTGTTTGTCGGGAGAGTGGCACGGGTATTCGAACTCGAAGAGTTCTCGTTCGCCCGTTAGAATCTCGGATAACCCGGCAGCAGCAGTTTGTGCTGTCTCTGTCTCCGCTTGTCTGGTTATTGTGAGATAGTTGGAACCGATCGTATCTGGCTGAAGCTCGATATCGTTGGCCTCACCGAACTCCTGCCATGCACGATTTGTATACAGGATCCTCCCGTCGTCATCGAGGATTGCAAAGTTAATCGGGAGTGTGTCCACGGCCGCTGGAATAAGATCCTCTGGCTCCCGGCCATTCATATCCGTTTTCAGTTGACTGACGGTAATAAGATTGTTCCCGTCCGGTTGCAGATGACGAAACGTTCTCTGCAGTCAATACGTATTTTTAACCAAGTTCTCGGTAGTTCGTTCGACTGCTACTGAATGGATAGCGCGAATGTCGTACGAGATCTGACCCGATCTGCGAAAGTAATGAATCGCTCAATAGAGGAGAAACGACGCGTGATTCAGCGTGAAGGTATAGGTATCCTGTGACAACGCTATTTAGCCGGCAGAACTGAGTGGTGGAGTGATGACAGAGAGGGACACCTATTTGCGGAATCCGACGCTCGAGTGTATCGCCTCCCGTCACCGACGCGAGTGCCTTCTCGCCCTCAACAGGTGGGGATCGACGCTCCCCGTGAAGCAACTTGCCGCCTACCTTGCTGCCGCGGAGCGGGGGACGCCGTCGCTCGGTACAACGGAGATCGAGGCGATGCAGATGCAACTCACCCACGTTCATCTGCCAGCACTGGAGGCTGCAGACTTCATTTCGTGGGAGGAAAGTGATGGCAACGTCCAAATCGCGCCGCACCCGGCGCTCGACGACCCACGGTTCGAACGGTTACTCAAGATCAACGCCGACGAGGTGGATGAGATACTCTCGGCGCTCTCCCACGAATATCGTCGGATCACGCTGACCGTTCTCGAAGCCGAACGGACGAAGTCGCGAACCGAACTGGCACACGAGATTCGCCACCGTCTGCCGGTAACGGTTCGTCGTGAATTACCGTCACCTGAGGAGATTGGCCACTTACTTCGCCACGTGCATCTTCCGATCCTGGATGAGATCGACGTCATCGATTTTGACCCCACCACTGGTGACGTCACCTACGTCGACCATCCCGTTCTCGAGCGAGTCTTCACGATCATCTTCGAACGTGACGACTCCGCTGTTGAGAAACTGGATGGATTCTTAGACGGCCTTGCTGACTCCTACCAGGAGGCGAGTCAGGGAATGAACACCAACGCGGACTGGCCGCACTTCTGGAACGATCCGTACTATGGATAGCACGCTGGAATTGTGGGCGTACGTCTTGAGCAACATCGGGGCAGTCGCGGCCGGGAGCCTCTTGACCACGCTGAGTTTCCTCGCGTATCGACGAAACAGCGATCAGGCGTCGTATCGGTTTGCCACCCTGGGGTTCGGCCTGATCGTTCTGGGGACGCTCGTTGACCCGGTCTACCTCCTCTGGATGTCGATCGACTATCGCTTGTCGTTCACCGAAATCTTACTCCTTCAGGTCAGTGAAGACCTCTTGTTCGCGGCTGGGCTCGGGCTGCTCTTCTATGCAATTCTCCAGTACGACGGTTCGACTGATTCGACGGCGGATGAACCCGCTCCATCCGAGGACGAGTTACTTTGGAGCCAGCAGTCGCAGAACGATAACTAAGCAGGTCTACTGATCGGCTTCTTCAGCACAAAACGCGTGGGAGAAACGATATTGGCTTGTTGCATTCATCGTCCGTCCCTCGCACGAGATTCCTATCAACTTCTGCGGGTTTCGACAGAGCCGATCGCTTCGCGGTCGTCGACTCGTCCGGTTCCATCAGAGCGCCAGGTAGGGGCCGACGCCGAGGAGGACGACCCCCAGCGCGACTTTCAGCCGATCGGGATCGATCGCGTGAGCGACCCGCCACCCGACGACGACGCCGAGGAGCAACGGGGACCCGATGACGACGGCGAGCGGGAGCAGGACGTTCCCCTGGAGGTAGTAGCCCGAGGCCGCGAACGTCGCGATGAAGATCGACTGGACCTGGGCGACGGCGACGGCGAGCAACATGGGAACGCCGACGAGCACCAGCGCCGGCACGGCGAGCACCGGTCCGCCGATCCCGAGGAGGCCGCTACAGAGTCCGAGCCCCAGGCCGAGGCCGCCGAGTTCGAGACGGCCGGACCGCGACAGCGGGTCGACGTCGAACAGCGGGCTGAACCCGCGGCGCTCCCGGTAGAGGATGATTCCGCCCACCGCCATCGAGACGCCGCCGAGCAGGACGCCGAACAGCGATCGGGGAACGTAGGTGTTCGCCTGTGCGCCCATCAGCGCGCCGACGACGCTCGAGAGGCTGAGCACGATCGCGATCGCGCGGCTCTCGCCGCTGTTCATCTCGCCGGAGTGGACGTAGGCGGCGCTGCCGACGAGGCCGGTCACGATGAACGTCGCGTGTGCGGTTCCGGCGACCTGGCTCGAGGGAAGCGACGTGAGCGAGTAGAGCGCGATCGTCACGAAGATGCCGCCGGGACCGATCGTGGTGATGCCGATGCCGGCGAAGAACGCGATCGCGACGAGCAACAGCGCGAGGGAGAGGTCGAACGGAACCGGGAGCATGACATCACGGGAGCGTTACCCACTCGTCCGTCCGCGACCCGTTAGCACTTCTGCTCCGGGATCGTCGCTGGTCGTGGTCACAGGATGGTCACGATCGTCTCGTAAAGCGACTGGACCGTCAGGAGGCTGCCGATCAGCAGGACGACCCCCGCGGCGAGGAAGCCGAGGTTCTCGTACCACTCGACGTCGTCGTGCCTGTTGACGGCCCCGATGAGCGCGAAGACGGTGATCGGAAGGCCGATCGCGCCGTTGACGGCGGGCATGATGATCGCCATCTGCACGGGCCCGAAGCCGGTGTAGACCAGCATCGGGAGGGCCGTCAGCGCCGAGAGGACGATCAGGCCGACGACGGTCCGCCGGAACGCGGTGTCGCCGAAGACCGTGTGGCGGCCGAGCGACTGGGGCACCATGAACCCGGCGCCGAACAGCGTCCCGGTCGCCGACGTGATGCTCGCGAGGAAGACGGCGAGCATGAAGACGACGAGTGCGGTCTGGCCGAGAATGTCCGCGAGCGGGACGCCCGGGCCGGTCAGCGTCATCTCCCCTTCCGAGAGCGTGACCGCGGAGACGATCATCACGAAGCTGCCGATGAGCAGCGTCGTCGCGATCCCGACGGCGTTGTCCCGCCGATACCGCCAGATGTCGGACCACTCCTTGGTCGGCCTGATGCTCGACTGAATGAAGAAGTTCGGCCAGTAGACGGTCGTCCCGAGCAGGGCGATGATCGCGGTGAGGTAGCCGATCTCGCTCTCGAGCATCGGCTGGAGGCCGGCGGCGACCGACTGCCACGGCACGTCCAGTCCGGCCAGGAGCAGGCCGTACGAGCCGAAGACGGCGAACACGGCCGCCGCGATCGCGGCTTCGACCCGATCGTAGACCTTGAGCTGGACGATGGCGATGCCCGCGCCGGCGGCGAGGACGATCCCGACGATCACGTCGTCGAACACCGGGACGAGCCAGGCCAGTGCCGCGCCCGCGACGGCGTAGTTCGACACGGCCCACAGCGCGGACATCAGCGACATCGAGACGACGACCCCGGTTCCGCCGACCGGGAGTCGATCGACGATGTAGTCCGCGAGCGGTTCGTTGGCGACGGCGAGGCGGGCGCTCATGTCGTGCAGTGCGATGTCGATCAGGAAGGCGAGCGGGAGCACCCACAGCAGGGAAAACGCGAAGTTGGCCCCCGTATCGGCGAGGATGTACACCGAACCGGCACCGAAAACGTTCGCGGCGAACAGGACGCCGAGCCCGTACCGGTAGAGTGCATCGTGGATCGCCTCGCCCCCGGGAACCGCCTGGACGATCTCGGAAGAGGTTGCGGACCGTTCACTCATGTCTGCTCACCTCGACGAGTGACCCAGCGGCTCCGGGTACGCCAGCGACCCCGCTCGTCGGGACGTCCGCGAGCGTCGATCGCGGGTTCGACTGTACCCGGGTCGACTGGCGTGTCGGCCCCAGATGAACGACGCGGAGTGGTCGTCTGCGATTCCGGTTCGTCGGTTCGGTCGAATTGTCCTGACATGTGTCATATGCTCCGGAGACAAACGCTGTCGCCCCCGGTCCAAACTGAGTGGCGCCCGTCTCGCTGTTCGATCGAGGGACAGCGATACGTCGGCTGGTTCGTCTCGCCTGTCTCTGGGTCTCACCGATCCGTGAGTTGAAAGCCGTCGTGTGAAAGCAGCCTATCAATTCGCCGCAGGTGCAAGCCGTTGCAGCAAATCTAGAATCGTTCTCCCTGCGTTTTTCGCCCTGAAGACCGAGTCTCGAAGGGTATCGGGACGGAACGGTCGCGTACGCACCAGTCCCAGACTACTGGTAGATCGCCGATCGGGTGCGATGCTCGCAGACGGTTCTCGGTGACGTCGCCGTCGTTCAGGACCTCCCGGACGGTGCTCGGAAGCGTTCGGTCGCACCCGTTGCTCACGTCGCATCGGTGCTCTCTCGTTACATTGATTCTCGCCGTCGGTCACGCGCTCGCGCGCGTACGTGAAGC
Source organism: Halosolutus sp. YCN4 (assembly GCF_059736495.1). Lineage (NCBI taxonomy): Archaea > Methanobacteriati > Methanobacteriota > Halobacteria > Halobacteriales > Natrialbaceae > Halosolutus > Halosolutus sp. YCN4. The sequence goes on from NZ_JCASSM010000001.1 coordinate 932,031, forward strand.
TTTATAAGGGGCCGGGCGCTACCCACACACAGGTTTTACATGTCCCAGGAAAGCGAGTACGGCGCCGGACAGATCCAGGTCCTCGAAGGCCTGGAGGCCGTGCGAAAACGGCCGGCGATGTACATCGGCTCTACCGATTCTCGAGGACTCCACCATCTCGTCTACGAAGTGGTGGACAACTCGATCGACGAAGCGCTGGCAGGATACTGTGACGAAATCGAGGTCACGATCCACGACGACGGGTCTGTGAGCGTGTCGGACGACGGACGCGGGATCCCCGTCGACACCCACGAGGAGTACGATCGCCCCGCACTCGAGGTCATTCTGACCGTCCTCCACGCCGGCGGGAAGTTCGACAACAAGTCCTACCAGGTCTCCGGCGGCCTCCACGGGGTCGGCGTGAGCGTCGTCAACGCCCTCTCCGAACGGCTCGAGGCCGAGGTCAAACGCGACGGCGGCGTCTTTCGCCACGCGTTCGAGGCGGGCGAACCCGTCGGCGACATGGAGCGGGTCCGCGACATGGAGCCCGACGAGGAGACCGGCACGGAGATCCGGTTCTGGGCCGACGAGAGCATCTTCGAAGGGAACGACTTCGCCTTCTCGACGCTGTCGAACCGGCTCCGGGAACTGGCCTTCCTCAACTCTGGGGTCCGCATCACCCTCCGCGACGAGCGCGAGACGGACGAGGAGGGCGAGTTCGTCGCCGAGACCTACCAGTACGAGGGCGGGATCCGCGAGTTCGTCGAGTACCTGAACGAGACCCGCTCGGCGATGCACGCGGACGTCATCTACTTCGCGGACAGCGAGCAGAACATCGAGGTCGAGGTGGCGATGCAGGCCACCGAGGAACTCCAGGGCTCGATTCACGCCTTCGCGAACAACATCAACACGCGCGAGGGCGGGACGCACCTGACCGGGTTCAAGACCGCGCTCACGCGCGTCGTCAACGACTACGCCGACGAGAACGATCTGCTGTCGGATCTCGACGAGAACCTCAAGGGCGAAGACATCCGCGAGGGGCTGACGGCGGTCATCTCGATCAAGCACCCCGACCCGCAGTTCGAGGGCCAGACGAAGACCAAACTCGGCAACTCGGAAGTACGAGGCATCGTCGAGAGCGCCATGCACGAGGGCCTGGGCACCTACTTCGAGGAACACCCAGACACCGCCGAGGCGATCGTCGCCAAGGCCGTAGAGGCGGCCAAGGCCCGCAAGGCGGCCCAGAAGGCAGAAGAACTGACACGCCGCAAGTCCGCGCTCGAGTCGACCTCCCTGCCCGGGAAACTGGCCGACTGCCAGACCAAGGATCCCGAGGAGGCCGAACTGTTCATCGCGGAGGGTGACTCCGCGGGTGGCAGCGCGAAGCAGGCCCGGAATCCGGAGTTTCAGGCCGTCCTTCCCATCAAAGGGAAGATCCTCAACGTCGAGAAACACCGGCTCGATCGCATCCTCGAGAACGACGAGATCCGGAACATGATCACCGCGATCGGCGCGGGGATCGGCGACGAGTTCGACATCGAGGACGTCCGGTACAAGAAGATCATCATGGCGACGGACGCCGACGTCGACGGGGCACACATCCGGACGCTCCTGCTGACGTTCTTCTACCGGCACATGCGGCCGCTGCTGGAGGGCGGCTACGTCTACGCCACCCAGCCGCCGCTGTACCGCATCCGGTATCGTGGGAACACGTACGACGCGATGACCGACGCCGAACGCGACGAAATCGTCGAGGAGAAGTGCAACGGCAACCCCTCGCAGGTCCAGCGGTTCAAGGGGCTCGGCGAGATGAACCCCGAACAGCTCTGGGAGACGACGATGAACCCCGAGAACCGCATCCTCAAGCAGATTACGGTCGAGGACGCGGCCGCGGCGGACAAGATGTTCTCCGTGCTGATGGGCGACGCCGTCGAACCGCGTAAACAGTTTATCAAAGAGAACGCACCCGAGGCCGAATGGATCGACATCTAAGCGACGTGGTGAGGTGACTACATGAGTTCAGACGTACCCGATCCGACCGACGTAGAGGCACGAGCGGTAGAGAACGTCCGCATCGAGGACGAGATGGAGCAGAGCTACATCGACTACGCGATGAGCGTCATCGCGGGTCGTGCGCTCCCGCGAGTCGAGGACGGCCTGAAGCCGGTCCACCGGCGCATCCTGTACGCGATGCACGAGATGGGCGTCACCTCGGGCTCGTCGCACCGGAAGTCCTCCTCGATCGTCGGGGAGACGATGGGTGACTACCACCCCCACGGGGACAGCGCCATCTACGACGCGCTGGTGCGGATGGCCCAGCCGTTCTCGATGCGTTACCCCCTCGTGGACGGCCAGGGGAACTTCGGTTCGATGGACGGCGATCCGCCGGCCGCCCAGCGATACACCGAGGCCCGCATGGACTCGATCGCCGAGGAGTTACTCGAGGACATCGACAAGGACACCGTCGACTTCTCCGCGAACTACGACGATCGCCTGCGGGAACCCGACGTGCTCCCCGCGGCGTTCCCGAACCTGCTGGTCAACGGCTCCTCGGGCATCGCGGTCGGGATGTCGACGAACATCCCGCCGCACAACCTGGGCGAGGTGATCGACGCGACGATCGAGTTGATCGACGATCCCGACGCGACGGTCGAGGACCTGATGGAGCACGTCAAGGGGCCGGACTTCCCGACCGGAGCCAACATCGTCGGCCGCGATGCCATCTATTCGGCGTACAAGACCGGCCGCGGGCGGGTTCGCGTGCGCGCCGAGTTCGAGGTCGAGGAGTGGAAGAAGGGGCGCGAACGAATCGTCATCACCGAACTCCCCTTCCAGGCGAACAAGGCGCGACTCGTCGAGCGCATCGCCGACGACGTCAACGAGGGCGAGATCGACGGCATCTCCGATCTCCGCGACGAGTCCGATCGCGACGGCGTCCGGATCGTCGTCGAACTCAAGCGGGGAGCAAACACCGAGGTCGTCAAGAACCGCCTGCTCGAGAACCACCTCGAGCGGACCTTCGGCGTCATCAACCTCGCGCTGGTCGACGGCCAGCCGCGGGTCCTCTCGCTAAAAGAGACCCTCGAAGAGTACGTCGCCCACCGGCGTGACGTCGTCCGCCGGCGCAGCGAGTACGACCTCGAGGAAGCCGAGGATCGCGCGCACATCCTCGAGGGCCGGCTGACGGCAGTCGAGAACGCCGAGGACGTCGTCGACCTGATCCGCAACAGCGAGACCCGATCGGACGCGAAGGAGGCCTTACAGGAGGCCTACGACTTCTCCGCGGACCAGGCCGACCACATCGTCCGGATGCAACTCGGGAGCCTCACCTCGATGGAGGCCGCCGAGATCGAGGACGAGTACGAGGAGGTCCAGGCCGAGATCGAACGCCTGACCGAGATCCTCGAGAGCGAAGCGGAACTGCTCGAGGTCATCAAGGACGAACTCCGGGAGATCAAAGACGAGTACGCCGACGAGCGGCGCACCTCGATCGTCGAGGACCAGGGAACGGTCACCCACGAGGACCTGATCCCCGAGGAGGAGGTGTTCGTCGTCATGACCGAGGACGACTACGTCAAGCGGATGCCGATCGAGCAGTTCGACCCCCAGGGTCGCGGCGGGAAAGGCATCATCGGCGCGGACGTCAAGGAGGACGATCGCGTCGCGACGGTCTTCCGGGCGAACACCCACGACTACCTCCTCTGTTTCACCAACCAGGGGAAGGTCTACCAGCTGAAGACCTACGAGATTCCCGAGATGGGCCGTACGGCCCGCGGCAAATCGGCAGTCAACATCCTCGATCTCGATCCCGGCGAGGACATCACGGCGATCGTCGACACCGACGCCTTCGGCGACGGCGAGTACGTGACGATGGTCACCCGGAACGGCTACGTCAAGCGGACCGCCGGCGCCGAGTTCGACAACATCCGATCGACCGGGATCATCGCCGCCGATCTCGAGGAAGGCGACGAACTGGTCGACGTCGAAGTCACGGACGGCACGCAGGACCTCGTGATCGCGACGGAAGGCGGCATGACGATCCGGTTCGACGAGGACGAGGTGCGTGCAATGGGCCGGAACGCGCGGGGCGTCAACGGTATCAAACTCCAGGATGGCGACGCCGTCGCGGGACTAGTTGCGACCGACGAAGGCGACGAACAGGCGCTGCTGACCGTGACCCGGAACGGGTACGGCAAGCGGACCCGCCTCGCCGAGTATCGCACCCAGTCACGCTACGGCAAGGGGCTGATCGACATCAAGACGGGCGATCGGAACGGCCCGGTCACGGCCGTCAAGGCCGTCTCCGACGACGACCAACTCGTGATGATGAGCGAACGCGGGCAGATCGTTCGCACGCGGGTCGACGAAATTTCGACGGTCGGGCGCAACACCATGGGCGTGATCGTGATGGACGTCGAGGAGGGCGACGCGGTCGCGAGCGTCGACGAGATTCCGGCGGCTGCGGCGGACGCGACGGACGACGAGTCCGAAGAGACCTGAGGAGCGAAGCGGGCAGTTCGATCGGTTTTTCGAGACGTAAAACCCGGCCACACCGTCGGGTTCGGCGCGCTATCGAGCGCGTGTCGATCGAGAGCGAAGACGACGACTCAGTGCTCGGGTTCTTCGGCGGGCGCGAGCATGTCGTCGATGCGCAGGATGAGGATGTTGTTGGTGTCGTCTTTCCCGTCGAGCGAGCCTTCGATGACGAGTTTCGACAGCGGCGTCGGGCCGACCGTCACCGAATCACCCTCCGAGATCCCGTCGAGTGCGCCCTGGATGTGGACTTCGGCGCGACAGAGTTCCGGGTGGTGGACGCTCGAGAGGTCGATCTCCTCGACGATGACGTCCTCGACCGGTTCACCCTCGTGTTCGAGCGGGACCGAGGCCGGGTCGTCCATCTGCTGGATCTCGAGGGCCTCGTAGGCCGCGGCAGTGGGTTTGTACCCCCCTTTCGGTCCGGGTACCCCTTCGACCAGTTGCAAGGCCTTGAGACTCTGCATCTGGTTCCGGATGGTGCCGGGGTTGCGATCGACCTGCTCGGCGATGTCTTCCCCCTTGATCGCGTCTTCGGACTCCTTGTGGAGGTTCGTCAATGCGCGGAGGATTTTCTTCTGGCTCGGGGTGAGTTCGATGGATGACATACTGAATTGTTCGTAATTGATTTCCTTAAACCCGACGGGTGAGGACGGGCGTTTCACTACGAATTTGTCGTTGATATCGGGAGTAGTAAGGAGTTTCTCTTCTCTCTCGGGAGACGGGTTGTCGGAGCCACTGAAACTGTTTGCACATCGATCACACTGTCCGCGATTCTCGCTCGCTTCGCTCGCTCAGAACCGCGCTCTCGTCGTGCGATCGGGCGTGTACTGACTTTCGGTGGCTACGATCGCGACCGTCCGCTCGACGCCGGTCTCAGACCGGCGCGAGCCAGCCCTCGACGACGAGGGCCCCGACGACGTCTTCGAGGAGGAACATGAGTACGAACCCCGCGACGAAGGTCGTGGCGTTGGCCCGGGTGAGGACGGCCTGTGCGTCGAACCGGATGAGGTCCCCGACCTCGATGAGCACCTGCAGGATCGCACCGATCGCGATCGCAAACGACAGCACTGCGAGCAACGTCGACTGTGCGAGACTGCCGAGCCAGCCCCCGACGATCACGGGTCCGCCCGCGAGGACGCCCATCTCGGCGAAATGGCGGACCGGTGGCGTCTCCACGTCGCGGGCGACCGCCGCCACGACGGTCGGCCCCTCCATCACGTTGTGGAGCACGAACGCGAGGACGAGAACCGCGACGAGCGTCGAGTCACCCTTAACGAAGGCGGTGCCGATCCCGAGCCCTTCGCCGACGCTGTGGAGGCCGAGCGCGAGCGCGACGAGGTACGCGATCGCAAGCCCGCTCTTCTCCGTCGAAGCCATCGTCCGCTGCCGCCACGCGCTCGCGGCGTACATGACGGCGAAGGTCGCGCCGACGCCACCGACGGCGAGCGCGGCGGCGAGGGCAGTTCGATCGGCCGCCGCGGTGTACGCGACGACGTCACGGCTCATCTCGAGGGCGATGAACGCGAGCACGCCGGCCGCGAGCGCGAGAAACGCGTGCAGGTAGCGCGGATCGAGGTCGCGCAGGAACGGAAACCACAGCATTCCGATCGCGACCGGGACAATCCCCGCGATCGCGCCGATGATCGTCACGGTCAGGAGGACGTCACCGGTCGTCGCACCTCGGGCATCGATCGTCCCGAACGACATCGTCAGGGCGATCAGGCCGAACACGGCCAGGAGGACGACCAGCGGCCCGATCGCGAGCAGCGGTCGGGGGATCGCCGACGTGAACGAGCGACTCATCGCGGCCGTACACCTCCACGTCGGTGGTGTCGACGCCTCATCAACCCTGGTTTAGACATGTCTAAATAAATACCTTGTCCACGAATTGCCCGGCGCTCACTCGTTCACGGAGGCCAGGACGTACTACGTAACTGTGCGGGCCGGCGACGTGGTCCCCCTCGATCGCGTTTCTACGGTTCGGCCTCTGCGGGTGCGACGACCCGAACCTGGTGGGCGACAGTTTCGGGGAGCGAGACGTCGTCGTGGCCCTCCGATCGCGCCGTCACCATCCCGAACGGGGCGATTTCGACGATCTCGAGTTCGACGCCGGGTTCGACGCCGTGCTCGGCGAGATACGACAGCATCTCGGGATCTCGATCGGCGACCTCCTCGACGATCACGGTGTCGCCCTCGGAGAACGCCGTAATCGAGTCGCCTGCGGAACGATCGGGCGGTTTGAGGTCGGCCCCCGGGATCGGCGAGCCGTGTGGATCGACCTCCGGTTCGTCGAGGGCGTCGGCGACGCGGGCCTCGAAGTCCTCGCTGATGTGGTGTTCGAGCCGATCGGCCTCCTCGTGGACCTCCGACCAGTCGTAGTCCAGGTGTTCGGTCAGGTAGGCCTCGAGCAGGCGGTGGTGGCGAACGACCTCGAGGGCGACCGTCTCGCCCTCCTCCGTGAGCGTAACCCCACGGTACTTCTCGCGGTCGACGAGTCCCCGATCCTCGAGTTTGTCGACCATACTGGTGACGGTCGGCGACGTGACGTCCAGCTCCTCGGCGATCGCCGAGGTCTTGATCCGGTCGTCGGTGGACCGCTGGAGCTGGTAGATGGCTTTCAGGTAGTCCTCCATCACGTCGCTCAGCATCATCGTACCCGGAATTAGAACGGTCTAACCCTAAATCTGTCGCCGTCGATACCGGAAATCGCCACGATCAAACCCCCCTCCATCGTACGACCGCTATGGGAGAGACCGTTCGGATTATCGGTGCGCCGATGGACTACGGCGCGAATCGACGTGGCGTCGACATGGGACCGTCCGCGATCCGGTACGCCGGGCTGGCCGACGAACTCGAGGCGGCAGGCGTCGACCCGATCGACGGCGGCGACCTGCTGATGCCGCGGGCGGAGGAGCGCGACCCCGACGCCGACCAGCCGAGCCAGGGCAACGCGAAGTTCCTCCGCGAAGTCGAGGAGGTCTGCCGGCGGCTGGGCGACGAGGTCGCGGACACGATCGCCGACGGCGCGTTCCCGCTGGTGCTGGGCGGCGACCACTCCGTCGCGATCGGATCGATGCACGGCTCCTCGCGCAATGGCGATCTCGGCGCGATCTGGTTCGACGCCCACGCGGACCTCAACACGCCCGGCACGTCACCCAGCGGTAACGTCCACGGGATGCCGCTCGCCGCGGCGCTGGGCCGTGGCGTCTTCGGCGAGATGGACTGGGCGCGAGCCCCGGGCATCCGCGAGGAATCGATCGCCTACGTCGGCCTCCGGAGCATCGACGAGCGCGAACGCGAACTGGTTCGCGAGAGCGAGATGACGGCGTTCACGATGGCCGACATCGACCAGCGGGGAATGACGGCCGTCGTCGAGGACGCCCTCGCGATCGCGACCGACGGAACCGACGGCATCCACGTCAGCCTCGACCTCGACTGGCTCGATCCGAAGGCGGCGCCCGGCGTCGGGACGCCCGTCCGCGGCGGGGTCACCTACCGGGAGGCACACTCCGCGCTCGAGACCGTCTCGAGGCGCCACGAGCGCGACGGCGTGCTCCGATCGATGGACGTCGTCGAGGTGAACCCCATCCTCGACGAGGCGAACGAGACGGCGACGCTCGCGGCGGAACTCACCGCGAGCGCGTTCGGCAAGCGGATCCTCTAGAACGGGCAAGTGCTGCTCGATTCGACAGGTGAGAACACGACACACGCTGGTTCCTGTTTCAACACCTTTGTATCGGAGTGTTGCTGACTGTCGGGTATGACTGAAAACGTCGTCGTGCTCGGGGCCGGATACGCCGGTGCCGGTGCGATCAAAACGCTCCAGTCGGAGCTCGGGGGCAACGCGCGGCTAACGTGGATCGCCGACGTCGACTATCACCTCGTTCTCCACGAGTCCCATCGCGTGATCCGCGACCCCGACGTCCGATCGGACATCACGTTCCCCGTCGAGGACATCGCCGACCCGTCGACCCAGTTCATCCAGGCGGAGGTCACCGGCGTCGACACCGACGAGCGCGTCGTCGAACTCGCCGACGAGGAAGACGTCGAGTACGACTACGTGCTGGTCGGACTCGGGACGCAGACCGCCTACTACGGCATTCCCGGACTCGAGGACCACTCCCTGACGCTGAAGAGCCTCGACGACGCCCTCGAGATCCACGAGGCCGTCAAGAGCGCGAGCAAGGAGGCCACGCGCGGCGACCCGGCCCAGGTCGTCATCGGCGGGGCCGGCCTCTCCGGCATCCAGACCGCCGGCGAGATCGCGGAGTTCCGCGACAACAACCGCGCACCGATCGAGATCCACCTCGTCGAGGCGCTCGAGGAGATCTTTCCGGGTAACGATCCGGAGATCCAGCAGGCCCTTCGCGACCTCCTGGAGGAGGCCGGCGTCCAGATCCACACGGACGACCCGATCACCGAAGCGAACGACGAGGTCATCGAGTTCGACAAGGGCGAACCGCTCGAGTACGACGTCCTCGTCTGGACCGGCGGGATCACGGGCCGCGACGCGCTCGACGACGCGGACGTCGAGAAGGAGCACAACCGCGTCCACGCCGACGCCACGTTCCAGACCTCCGACGAGCGCGTGTTCGCGATCGGCGACTCCGCGATCATCGACCAGGGAGACCAGCCCGCACCGCCGACGGCACAGGCCGCCTGGCAGGCCGCGGAACTCGTCGGCGAGAACATCGCTCGCGCGATCGAGGGCCGGCCGCTGAAGACCTGGGAGTACGAGAACAAGGGGACGGTCGTCTCCGTCGGCGACAAGGCCGTCGCTCACGAGATCAAACCGGCCTTCGGCGTCTCCCTGCCCGTCGACACCTTCGGCGGCTTCGCGGCCCAGAACCTGAAAAAGATGATCGCAGCGCGATGGATCGCCGACATCACGTCCCTGAACGCGGCCCGCAAGTCCTGGTCGTCGCTGTAGCTCCCGTTCCCCGAGCCGTCGATCGGACGCGTCGACGTTCTCCGCTTCGTTTCGTCCCCCAGCCACGCCGTTCCCGCTCGCGTCAGGTCATCCCCAGCGATTCCTCGGGTCGAACTGGCTCGACGGCACCCGCTTTCGCCGCCCGGTTGTAGACGTACCCCCAGACGACGAACGTCGCGTTCACGAGGTAGACTGGGAACACTAGCAACAGCGGAATCAGGAGCACGATCCCGAAGATCGAAAGGAAGAGGACGAACGCGGCGACGAAAAACGCGACGTAACCGAGGATCGCGAACAGGACCGTCGCCACGATCCCCAGCAGATAGTGTCGCGTGAGGGCGAACGTGACGAACTGGTACTCGAAGACCGTCTCGTAGAGGCTCCCCGTGCCGATCAAAATCGGAACGATCGCGCCCAGGAAATACAGTCCGGCGAACGCGCCGAAAACGACGACGAGATCGAACGCTCCGGATAGCGGTGTGGCTGCGATGGCATCGCCGACGGCACCGGCGGCGACGGAGGCGAGCACGAACGCGATGACCACGGCAAGGGCGATCCCCAGGAGGATGGCACCGTCTTTGGCCAGTCCGCCCAGATCGTCGAACGAGGGCGGTTCCGTATCCCCGCGTGCGGCAGCCCGGCCGATCCGGAACGAGTACCCGGCGGAGAACAGCAGGGGCACGATCAGGACGTAGGTTAGCGACAGCACGGTATCGACGAGGAGGGGTTTACCACTCTTGCCGAGTGGAAACGTGATGGCAAACGACACCAGACCCGACTCGTGAAACCGTGGCCCTGACGTCGTCGACGGTGCTGGTTCCGGACTCGCCGGGTCCCGATTCCGATCGCGAGACTGGCGCGTCTCGTGGTGTGCGGCAGCGGTCGTGGCCCTGCCGCTTGTAGCGTCTTCGGCCCCCCGACGTTCCGTCGCGTTCTCGCCGGTCCAGCCGCCCGACGCGGACGACTCGTCGTCTCCGCCCCACCCGGCCGCGCCGTCGGCTTCCGCCCAGCCACCCGCCGACTCCGTCGCATCGTCCTCGAACCAACCACCTGCCGACGCCGCCCCGTCGTCCTCGAACCACCGTTCCGACGACGCCGCCCCGTCGTCGATCGAGTCGGGAGCCGATTTCGTTTCGACCAGCGGTGACCCACACCACGGGCAGTACGTCGCCTCCCGCTCGAACGACTCCTCACAGTCGCGGCAGTAGGCCATGCGCCGGTGATTCTTTCAGAAAATCATAACTGTTCTGAATCGACGGCTGCCGATCGAATCGACGATCTGGGCCGCGTTCGCGACCGGCGTCACGCCGCGGCGTCGGACTCGGGGTCGCCGTCGCCGATCGCGTCGCTGTTCATCGGACGGGCCGGGACCCCCCCGACCGTCTCCCCGGGGGCGACGTCCTGGGTCACCAGCGAGTTCGCCGCGACGCTTGCACCCTCGCCGATCACGACGCCCGGGAGGACGATCGCGCCGGCCCCGATCATGGCCCGTTCGCCGACGACCACCTCGCCGGTCCGGTACTCGTCCTGGAGGAACTCGTGGCAGAGGATCGTCGCATCGTAGCCGACGATCGCCTCCCGCTCGACGGTGATCAGATCGGGCCAGAAGACGTCCGGCGTCGCCTCGAGCCCCCAGGAGACCCCCGGCCCGACCGTGACGCCGATCCGGCGCAGGAGCCAGCGTTTCAGCCGCAAACTCGGGGAGATCCGGACGAGCCAGACGACCACGTAGTTGATCGCGACCCGCAGCGGATGTCGCGCACGCGTCCACTCTGCGAGGGAGTTTCCGGCACCAGGCGTCGGGTGGGACGTGATGCGATCGTGCCGGCGGGTCCGTTCGTCCGTCACTGACAGGTGGTTCGCACCATCACCTTATCAATTCAATCGATCCGGCATCGCGGCGTGACCCGCGTCGAGAAGACGGACTGGTCGGGTGGCGGGGCGACACCCCGACTTACGCGGAGGTCGAGGGTGACTCGAGTTCGGGACCCGTCCGTTCGCCGGGGAGACCGACCAGATCCCGGAACGCCGCACCGGTCAGTTCACACCGGTAGGCGGGCTTGTACATCATGTTCCGGCCGCCGGCCGCGACCGCGAACGCCGACGCGATTTCGTCCCGGAGGTAGTACTGGGGGCGCTCGTTGCCCGCTTTCACGTAGTAGTCGCTGAGCCTGATGGGGTGCCGATCGAACAGGCCGCCCGGTTCGCGCCCGTCGACGACGACGATCGGTTTGTCGAGGTAGAGGTCGCCCTCGTCGGCCCGTTTCGCGTGCGCGTTCTCGGGATGGGCATCGAGGAGGCGGCGGCGCTCGGCGGCCGGGGTGTCCGGTCGAATCACCGTCACGTCGGCGACGGTCATGTAGCCGACGAGGTACCGGTGGGCCCGATCGCCGCCCGGTCGTCGCAGGCCGGCGTAGAAGCCGACGACGTCGCCGGGCTCGAGGGCCGAGAGTCGCGAGACGTAGCCGCTCGTCCGGTGTTCGCCGTAGGTCAGCGCCTCGAAATTGGGGTCGTGGTGCAGTGGCCAGTCGGCCAGCGCCGCGCCGCTGACGGCCGCGGCCTCGCCGCGGACTGGCTGGGGCTCGATCCGGGTCGTCAGGTCGGCGGCCGTCCCGTCGCGGCCCCGTAACTCCCACGACCCCAGGGTCTCGGATTCGGTCGTCCGCCGGGTCTTCTCCGGGATCGGTACGTACTCGAAGCGACCATCGTCGTACAGCGGCCCCAGCGCACCGAGGTTGGTGCTGTCCGCGCCGACACCCGCGAGGACGACCGTCATGGCAGGCCGTCCGATCGGTGGGACGAAAAAGGCCCCGATCGAGACCGGACGGCCACGAGGCGCGGTGCGGTCAGGACTCGTCGCCTCGCGGTCAAATTTGGCGCGGAGATCCCCGACCCCATCGCGGAGGATCGGACGAACGGAATCGGGGTATATAAAAGCACTCCACGAGAACGCGATCGTATGGAGACACTGCTGCACACCGGTGCCGAACACCCCGACTTGCTCTGGATCGTCGTCTCGGCCGTAATTACCTTCGTTCTCGGGACGGGGATCGGAGCGTACCTGCTCAAACCACGGCTCCGATCCCAGACGGACCCCGACGCCGAGACGACGGAGCGGTAACGGCCCGCTCCCGTCCCGATCGGTCGCGAAAGTCGGTTCGGACTCTTCTGCAAGAACTCTCGAGTTGAACACCCGAGGTATCGCGTAGCGATACCGCTTGCTCCCGATTTCGCGCCACAAAATATGGGACCGCCGAGAATTGAACTCGGGTCCTACGGACCCCATCCGCAGAGGATACCACTACCCCACGGTCCCGCACGTGAACCGATGGTCGTCTTCCGTTTAAGCGTGTCGTTTCGAGACCGGGCTTCGGGGTGGACGATCGACCGGACGGACCCGATCGCGACGAGCGGCCGGGGTCCGGCGCAGATCCGTGGGCGATCGGGCGTCCATCGCGGTGTGCTCGCTCGCACGGAAGACCCGCTCGTGACAGTACTCGTCGGACGTGGTGATGTCCCCGTCCGCCGCCGGCCCACAGAGGTACAGCACGTCCGACTGCGTGACGACGGTGTCGATCACGCGGCGCGCGCTGTCCGAGGACGTGCCGCCGAACAGCACGTCGACCTCGTCGTCGACCACCAGGTCCTGCGCGACGCTCTGTGCGGTGTCCGGATCGAACGCCGTGTCCTCGACGATGATTTCGTACGTCGGCCCCTCCTCGGGGTCGACGGTGTACTCGCCGACGTCGAGGCCGTCGATCGGATCGACGTCGTCGTACTTGTACGCCAGCCCGCCGTAAAACCCCTGCAGAGCAGTCTGTCCGTAATACTGGAGGTCGGCCGAAGTCGGCTGGAACGCGCCGATCCGGATCGTTTCGTCGTCCGGGTCGCCGTCGTCGTCGCTACTGTCCTCCGTGACACAACCCGCGAGTGCGGCCGTTCCGACCGTGACGAGTGCGCTCGATCGCTCAAGTACCGTTCGACGTGTGACGTGCCATACTGAATAATAAAATAACAGTATCTCTCCAAAGAGTGGCAGGTTAACAGGTAAACATACTGTGGGATTCTGCTGACAGAATCGACGCTTGCGGCCGAAAGGCGGATGGGGCGAGAGACGAATGGTGCGTGATCAGACCAGCACCCGTTCGAGGTCGACCACGGTCCCGCTCTCGTCGGCGGGATCGCCGACCAGAACGCCGAGACAGACCGCCGCGCCGTCGGGCGTGTAACAGGCCACGAGGTCGCCGCGATCCGCTTCGTCGTCGACGTCGAACACGCCGGGGGCGTAGACGGGCGCACCCGTGGCGACCTCGCGAGCGGCGCTTTCGGCGATCACGATCGATGGGAGCGGTTCGAGGATGCGTTCGGCGGGCGAGACGACCTCCCGAAGCGGTTCGGGATCGTCGTCCTCGACCCAGAACGCGAGCGCGTCGAGGAACGTGGCGGCCGTGTGGAGGTCGGTGTCGTCGAACGGTTCCGTCATCGTCCGTCGCAGGTGGCCCATGTGGCCACCGGTCCCGAGCGCCAGTCCGAGGTCGTGACAGAGTTTGCGGACGTAGGTCCCGCTCTCACACCGGATCCGCAGTAGAACTCGACGATCGCCGGTCTCGAGCACGTCGATGTCGTAAATCTCGCGCACGCGCAAGCGACGCGCGACCGCGCTCTTGCGAGGCGGCTTCTGGTAGATCGGGCCCTCGAACTCCGCGATGACGGACGCGGTGTCGGCCGGCACGGGGCCGTGACACTCGAGCACTGCAACGTACTCTTTCGCCCCCTCGAGGAAGACCTGCGCGAGCCGCGTCGCGTCGCCGAACATGACCGGCAGACAGCCGGTAACCTTCGGATCGAGCGTCCCGGCGTGGGCCGCCTGGTCGATCGTCGCGTCGACGTCGCGTTCGGCGAGGGTGTCGGCGACGGCGTCCCGGAGCCAGCCGCTCACCTGGTGAGAGGAGGGGCCGGGCGGTTTGTCGAGATTGACGACGCCGAACGTGAGCAGTTCGGCGGGCGATCGTTCCTCGGGTGGGCCACGTAACGTCATCAGAACTGGTAGTCGACACCGGTCACGGGTGCTTTCCCCTCGTCACCGGCGGCCTCGTACTCTCCGACGGCCGTGACGAGCATGTCGAGCACCGCGTTCGGCTCCCAGCGAGCCGTGTTGATCGAGAGATCGTAGATCGTCAGGTCCCTGATGTCGATGCCGTAGTACTCCTGGTATCGCTGGGCCTCGCTCGCCTCCCGCGCTTTCGTCTCCTCGGTCGCGCGGGCGGGATCTTTCTCTTCGCGTTCGGCGATCCGCTCGCCGCGGACGGTCGCCGGCGCGTCGAGCCAGAACCGGAAGTCGGCGTGCTCGCCTGCCAGCCAACCGGCGAGTCGCGACTCGAGCACCAAATCGTCCTCCTCGATCGCGACCTCGCGCAGTCGGCGGTCGAGGTCCCGATCGATCTCGTCGTTCTCCTCGGCGAGTTTGTTGAACTCGAGCGGCGTGTAGCCGCGTTCGTCGGCCAGTTCGCGGAAGATGTCGCCGCCGCTGACGTGGTCGAGATCGAAGGCCTCAGCGAGCAACTCCGCGGTCGTGCTCTTCCCGCTACCCGGCGGGCCGGAGACGGTGAGTAACATATTCCTGCTCCGATGCGGTGGGTAAAATGGGTTTTGATCGGGTGGCGTTTCCCGCGGCGAGTCGCCGCGACACGGCCGCGGGCGAGGGCAAGTCGAGCGAACGGCGACGATCGAGACGCGGGAGTCGGAGTCGCCGGCGTCCGTAGGCCTTACGCCCCGGTCGGCGACATGTCGATGTTCAGCGACTTGCGCAACAGCTGGGTAAAGCCCATCGAACAGAGGAAGTACCAGACGATCCACGCCTGCATCGGACCGAACACCCCAGATTGCCAGGTCGTCTCGCCGACGATCGGCATGACGACGGTCGCGTCACCGACGTCGCCGGCACGGATCTTCCAGTACATCCAGAGGAACAGCGGGATGGTAAGCAGCATGATCCAGACCATCGGCCGGAACTGCTCTTTGAACATCCCGAGGTTCTCCGCCATCGCCTCCATCTGCTCTTCGCGTGCTTTCTCGAGTTCGTTTTCGAGTCGCTCGATCTCGGCCTCGCTCGCGCCGCGCGCTTCGGCCTCCTCTTTGCGTTCTTTGATGTCACTTTGCTTGTCCTGCATCGCCTTCATCCGCTCCTGGTACTTGCCGATGACTTCGGGGTTCATCAGGTTCGCCTGGAGCAGCGTCGAGTACAGGCCCGTCAGCAACGCGACGGAGAGGATCACGGCGTAAAACGGCAGGGCCGAATCCAGCGGCCCGAGCACGAGATCGATGGTGCTCCCGACCGTGTTCTGAACGGGATCGAGCCAGTAGCCGACCATCAGCAGGACCGCTCCTACGGCGGCCGTCTTGTCCCACTGCGACCAGCTCGTGTCTTCGTCGACGTCGGGAACGCCGGCACCGCCGTCGCCGTCGCCGTCGAGCGCCTCGTCGAAGGCCTCGCGATCGGCGATCTCGAATCCCTCGTCCCCGTCGACCAGTACTCCCTTCTCGATCAGGCGGCCCCACTGACCGCTCGTCAGGTCGTCGCGGACGTCGGCCCACTCGACCTCACCGCCGTTTTCGTCGGCCTCATCACGGATGGCCTCCAGGGCGGCTGCCATCGAGGAATCCTCGCTGACGAGGGCGTTGATCTTCTCGGCTGTACGCGTCATCTAGTCGATGGCTAGGCTCGTCCGATATACAAGTGTTTTTCTTCGGCGGGCGCACGCGATCAACGCCTAACCCGGGGCTGCCGTTCCTGAACATCCGACTGGACACGGCCACTGTGGCATCAAATCGTACGCCGAGGATGTCGGAAACGTGTCTGCCGAGGCGGTTCCTAGTCGTTCCTGTCGATTTTGGACGCTGTCACTCAAAACTGTTTAGAGATCAGTCGTTCGAATTCGGCCGTTTTCACCGGTGACGGCCTGACTTCACGACCGACTTCTCACCGACTGCTGTTCGTCAGTATCAACCATCCGATCAGCCGAATTACTTATCTGTCTGATAGTCTTCGGCACAAATATGAGCAGTAGCCGCGGTACCAACAGCCGCGTTCGCCCTAATCGGGGTCAGACGGCGCTGATCGGGATCGTGTTGCTGATCGGGATGGTGGCGACGGTCAGCATGGGCATCTTTCTCGTCGCGGGTGAGGTAGTCACCAGTACGGAGCAACAAACCGAAAACGAACGTGTCGAGCAGGCATTCGTCGAGTTGAGTCAGACGATGACGGGCGCCTCGTCGTCGAACGCTACGACCCATTCGGTCGATATGGATCTACACGATCGTGGCGCGGTCGTGATGAAAAACACGAGCAGGATGACGATCGAATACGGAAACCAAACCGAGGAAATCGACTTCGGAACTATCGAATACGAGGGCGACGACGGAACGAGAATCGCCTACCAGGGCGGTGGCGTCTTCAGGGAAACGGGGAACGAAACGCGAGTCGTGTCTGCACCGCCCGTGAGCTACGTCAACGACCACGATTCGGAGACGCTTTCGTTCCCGATCATCGAACCGACGGAGGAAGGCAGTATTAGTTCGGGCGGGATTTCAGCATCAAAAGCGGGTACCGACATCAAATTCTCCGAGACGGTCGAAAGCAGCGAGGTCACGCTCGAAATACAGGGGCCATACTACCGTGGTTGGGAAGCGTACTTCGAACGTCAGGCCGGTGAGGGTGCGATCGAATCGATCGATCACGAGAATAACTCCGTGACAGTATTATTGTCACAGACCAATTTGGGCAACCTGTATGAAAACGGGGTAGTAACTAGTGGTGATGTTGATGCTGGCGGAAGTGCTGCATCAGGAATAACTGGTCCGGTGCTATACGGGGGAGAGGTGTCCAACGAGGAGAACATTGATGGGGAGGTAAAAAGCGCCGAAGATATCGACCTTGAACCTATTGATGACGAGATCAGTGATAAGATAGAAGCGGCTGATAATGACGTAAATGGCAGCTGGAAGAACATTTCAGACGGAGAGTCTGTCGGTGAAGGCAACTACTTCGCCGGTTCTGACGACAATTTGGATATCGGCGGCTCGGTATTTAACGTATCCAATGGCAATATCACTGTGGTCGTCAATGGCGATCTCAACGTGGGTGAGACGGCCACTGTTGAAGGAACAGAGAACGACCATACTGTTCGATTCTATATAGATGGAGAATTTGACATGAATGATAATGACTTGTACGTGGAAGAAGAATACGAAGGGAGCACTGAAGACGAGATTTACTCTAAGCATTTAGAAATATATGGAACCTCGACGTTTGAGATGGATATGCGTGGGAGTGCACACGGAGAAGGCATAATATACGCACCGGGTAGTGAAATTTCGGGAATAAACGGAGGACAAACCTGGTATGGGGCAATAATCGTCGAGACGCTCACTTTGGGGAACGAAAAAGGTGGTGGCGGTGCTGTAGAACTGGTCTACGACGAAGACCTGGAAGGCGGCCCTACGGTCGAGTCAGACGGTGGCATTCCCGAAATCGTCTATCTTAACATCGTCCAACACGAGATCGACCTCGGCACCTAACGATCGACCCCACCGATTGAACGCAGACTCCCAGTAATATTCTTCTCGTTGAATTCTCAACCGTTTATCGAAGCAAGCCGTTTCCGTCGTACAATTACTACGGTTAGAAATGGAGAAATAAACAGTCTCGAGACGATTGATCGATCGGTCTGTCTTATTAACGATACTGTCATACACGCTGGTATGAATCGGTGTCGGGAGGAGAACGATGCACCGGCCGATCGGGGACAGACGGCACTGATCGGAATGGTATTACTTATCGGGATAGTCGCCACTGTCAGTGTTGGAATTTTTCTCGTCGCGGGGGATGCGATTACCAGTGCGGAAGACCATACCGAAGACGAGCGGATCGAACAAGCGTTCATCGAGATGGGGCATACGATGGCGACTGCGACTACGGACAGTGACGGGGCACGATCCGTTGATTTCGATACCGGTGATTCGGGTGCGATCGCGAAATCAAATGCGGGTTGGATCAGGATCGAAGGCGGTGACGAAGTACTGGTAAACGAATCGATCGGTGCCGTCGAGTACGAGGGTGACGATGGAAGGATTATCGCGTACCAGTCGGGTGGTGTCTGGAACGAACAGGGCAATCAGACGCGGATGCTCTCGGCACCGAATATCGAGTACGATCCCGACGACGAAACGCTGTGGTTCCCGATGACGACCGTCGCCGGTGAGAAGTCACTGAACTCCGAGACGATCTCGGTTGAACACAAGAGTACAGACCCGTTCGAGGACGTCCACTACGTCGAAGACAATACGACTACGATTACGATTCAGAGCGACTACTACCGTGGCTGGGAACGGTTCTTCCGCGATGAGGCCAGTGGGACATCGATCCAGGAGGTCGATCACAACAACCGGACGATCGAAGTGTTGCTCGGATACGACGACCTCGAGGGAGCGTACGATGAGGGGGCAACGGTCGGTGGCGAAGGCGAAAGCGGACTCGATGATCAGCACGATCTTATCGAGGATTACGATGACGGCACTCCAATGCCACCGATTGATGACGTCATTGACGATTTGATCGAAGA
The DNA here is from genome assembly GCF_059736495.1 of Halosolutus sp. YCN4. Classification (NCBI taxonomy): domain Archaea; kingdom Methanobacteriati; phylum Methanobacteriota; class Halobacteria; order Halobacteriales; family Natrialbaceae; genus Halosolutus; species Halosolutus sp. YCN4. Next base: position 951,096 of record NZ_JCASSM010000001.1, read on the forward strand.
TGCGGACGGCGGTGACGGTGAGGATATTGACGGGGACCTCACTGACCAAGGTGACTACCTCGAAGATGACGACAACGAGTTAGGGGCCGGGATGTACTACGTCGACGAGATTGACGACGATGTGAAGTACGATTTCAATTTAACAGACGGCGACGTGACCCTGATCGTCGAAGGAACGCTCAATCTCGAGGAGGGCGGGCACCTGAACGTAACGGACCGAGACAGCAGTGACGAGAACGTCTTGCGAATTTACTCTGGCGGTAACGAAACCACAATCGACGGGAAGGTGTGCTACACTGATTGTGAGAGCGATGCATCGGCGATTCAGTACTACGGCCCATCGTATCAGGGCGTAAACTTCGGCCCGGGTAACAAGGGGGAACTCGAGGGGCTGCTCTACGTCGCTTCGGAGCAGGAGAAAGACTGGTGGGGTGGTAATCCTCCCTCCAATTCTTGTAGTGGTGGTAACGACGGAGATAATTACCAGGTTCACGTTCAAGGAAATGGAGAGCTATATGGATCGATCGTCGCGTACTCGGTCTGTGCGAAATCGAATTCCACGGACTTTGGTCACGACGCTGATATTGATGGTGAAGATATCGATATGTTCCCCGAGGATTACGAGCTTCCTCCGCAAATAACGTATCTGAATATTGCGCTCCACGAACTCGACGTCGAAAACGAGTGAGTCCACGCTGTGGCCCAGTTCGAGGCCACCTAACCCAGCTGTAATTTCGCACACGACACTCTCTGAGCGAATCGACCGGGAGACGAATTCCTGTCACACTCTACGTTTCTCAACGTATCACAACACGAGACTGAGGTCGAAAACAGCTACCGGCGAGGATTACGCCGCGTCCTCGATCGTCGCCTTCACGTCTTCCCAGACCTCGTCGGGCGCCTGCCCTCCGTCCACGCGTTCCAGATCGCCCTGGTCTTCGTAGTGTTCGATGACGGGTTCGGTGTTCTCGCGGTACACGCGCAGGCGTTCTTTGACGGTCTCCTCGGTGTCGTCGTCCCGCTGTTCCAGTCGCGCTTCGACCTCGGGATCTTCGGGCGGGTTGTACTCGATGTGGTAGATATCGCCTGTCTCGGGGTCCATCCGGCGCCCCGTGAGCCGGTGGACGAGTTCCTCCTCACCCACGTCGAGGTAGAGGACGACGTCCAGATCGGTCATCTCGTCGAGTTCCTCGGCCTGTTCGAGATTCCGCGGGTAGCCGTCGAGGACGAAGCCGTCCGCCTGCGAGAGCGCCTCGTCCACGATCGCGTTGACGACCGCGTCGGGGACCAGCTCGCCCTGGTCCATGTACTCGCGCGGGGTGTCGTACTCCGTGTCCATGTCGGAGATGTCCATGTCCTTGTTCGCGCGGAGCGCGTCGCCGGTGGTGACGTGATCGACGTCGAACGCCTCGGCGATCTTCTGGCTCTGTGTCCCTTTGCCCGCCCCGGGTGCACCCAGGATGAGGATTCGTGGCTGTGCCATATGCGATCGTTCAGCGCCACCGCATAAAGGCTTAAAGAATTGGTCACATCCGTACGGGTATGACCAGATTCGACGCGGCCGACCCGACCGAGCGACGGAAACTGTACGTCGACGCGATCACGGCCCACCGCGATCGAGGGAGCGGCTTTCTCACGCTGGAAGTCGACGACGACCTGTTCGTCGGGGAGACGGACGAGGCCGTCGCTGGCCCCGATCCCGACCTCGGCGTCCCCTGGATCCAGTTCGGCGACGGCACGATCAACCTCGACTGCACGGACGACGAACTCGAGGAACTGAAGTCGCTTCTCGGAGAGTATCCGGCGTTCAAGATCGACGACCTCCACCGGCCCGAGGAGGCCGAGGGGGTCAACGCCCGGATCAGCGCCAAGGCCGACCCGAACCGGATCGCCCAGTTCGTCGACGCCGCGTTCCAGCGGGTGTACGATCTGCCCCCCGAGTTCCGGGTCTGGGTCGTCGAACTCTGAGACGGTGCCTACTCGATCGTCAACTCACCCGATCCAGCGTCCTGGCCGTCGCCGTCCTCGTCCCACTCGAGTTCGAACTCGACGCTCAACTCGCCGGAACCGCCGGCACTCGGCGTCTCGCGTTCGGCCTTGATCTCGAACGTCGGTCGAGCAGGTGGAGACATCGTCACCGACTCCCCGCCCGCGTCGAGGGTCAGATCGCCCCCCTCGTCGAGTTTGTCTGCGACTGTTCGCAGGTAGTCGGCGATCTCTGCCGTTGCCATCGACCGTTCGAATTTGAAGAGCACTTCTTCCGGCATAACGGAACAGAGGGTCTCCTGAGTATAGAATCTGCCGCCGAATCGAGGGACACTGTTGAGGGGGAGGCGCCACTCATCGATCGACCGGTACTGAAGATCCGATCGAGCGGTAGTCAGGGATTGTCGTGGTTCGGGGAGGCGCCCGCGAAAGTGTCGTCGTGACCGTCGATGCTAGCAGGTGGTTGAGCGGCGAACGTGTTCGGAAGCGAAACGGTGGACGGCGGTAATCCAGGATTGTCCCGCGACTCGGCGACGAGACGAACGACAGATAAAAGACCTGCCGGTCCAACGCGTTCGTGATGAACCGAGTCGGAACCGCTGATCGTCGATCGATCGTCCCCGGACTCGATCGCGGATACCCGCCATACGACGGCCCCCGGCGGGCCGCTTTCCAAATAGATAAGTGCTCTCGGAAATCATCCTCCGACATATAAGAGGTCTTCAAAAGAGGTGAATACGATCTTCAACGCAGTTACGACTCCGATGCAGGCACAGACGCGTGTCGACGTGTTCGAGGAGATTTTCCTCGTCTTCCTCGGACTCGGGACGCTCGTCGGCGTCATCGTCGTCGCGTATACCCTGTACAACGCGTACAAGTACCGGGATACAGGCTCGGCGAGCGACGAAGACGTGCCGACACTCGGAGAGTTACCGACTGGTGGAAAGGGCGGCAAGAAACTGTTCCTCTCGTTCGGCCTGAGTGCCATCATCGTCATTTCGCTGGTTATCTGGACGTACGGCATGCTACTGTACGTCGAAGATGGGCCGGGCGAAGGGCCCGGCGAGGACGCGGTCGAGATCGATGTGACCGGCGAAGGGTTCGCGTGGTTCTTCGAGTACGAGAACGGCGCGGAGTCGGTCAGTACGATGAACGTGCCGGCCAACACGCCGATCTGGATCACGACGACCGGCGGTGACGTGTGGCACACGTTCGGCATACCCGAGCTAAAGGTCAAATCCGACGCCATCCCCGGCGAAGAGGAACAAAACTGGTTCATGGCAGATGAGGCCGGTGAAACGTACGAGATCAAGTGCTTCGAGCTCTGTGGTGACGGCCACACTCAGATGACCGGGCAGGTCAACGTCATGGAAGAAGAGGAGTTCAACGAGTGGCTCGAAGAGGAAGCCCCCAGTGACGACGAGAACGGTGACGAAGAGAACGGGAGCGACGAGAACGGCGACGAAACGAACGGCAACGAGACCGACTCCGGAAATGAAACCACCAATGACAATCCAGACAACGAGAGTGGAGGTGATAACTGATGAGTGATCTTCCACCGATGACGTCCGTCAAACGGTGGCTCGTGACGACGAATCACAAGGACGTCGGTATGCTCTATCTCTCGACGGCCCTGTTCTTCCTCGTCTTCGGCGGCGTGATGGCGCTCTTGTTCCGCGCACATCTGTGGGAGACGGGCGGCATCGACCTGCTGACGAACCGCGAGTACAACCAGGCCGTCTCGACACACGGCCTCCTGATGGTCTTCTGGTTCCTCTCGCCGATCGCGACCGGGTTCGCGAACTACTTCGTCCCCCTCCAGATCGGGGCGAAAGACCTCGCGTTCCCCCGACTGAACGCCCTGAGTTACTGGTTCTACCTCTTCTCGGGCCTGCTGTTCGGGGTCTCGTTCTTCCAGGGCGGGACCTGGGCCGGCGGCTGGACGATGTACGCGCCGCTGAACGTGCCGACGTACACGCCGGCGATGGAGGCAATGACCGGCGGCACCGCGGCGGTCCTCGCGCTGACGCTGTTCGTCATGTCGATCACGGTCGGGACAGTCAACTTCCTCGTGACGATCCACCGCTCGCGCGCGGAGGGCCTCGGCCTGTGGAACCTCCCGATGTTCACCTGGTCGTGGCTGCTGACCGTCTGGATGATGCTGTTCGCGTTCGCGGCACTGCTCGCCGCGCTGCTGTTGCTCTCGATCGACCGCGTCTTCCTCACGCAGTACTTCGCGACCGACCAGGGGTCGAGCCTGCTGTGGGCTCACCTGTTCTGGTTCTTCGGTCACCCCGAGGTGTACATCGTCTTCTTCCCCGCACTGGGGATCATGTTCGAGACGTTCCAGACCTTCTGTGGTCGACGTCTCGTTGGTCGGAAGTGGGTCATCATCGCGATGGTCCTCGTGGCCGTCCAGTCGTTCCTCGTCTGGATGCACCACATGTTCCTGACGACGATCAACCTCGAGATCAAGACCCTGTTCATGGCGACGACGATCGGGATCTCGCTCCCGTTCGACCTGATGGTCTTCGCGCTGATCTACACGATGGTCAAGGGCCGGGTTCGGTTTACGACCCCGTTCCTCTTTAGCCTCGGCGCGCTCGTCCTGTTCATTCTGGGCGGGATCACCGGGGTCTTCCTGGGTGCCGTCGTGCTCGACTACGAGTTCCGTGGCACCTACTGGGTCGTGGCTCACTTCCACTACGTGATGGTCTCGGGCGTCACCGCGCTCGTCGGTGGCCTCTACTACTGGTGGCCGAAGATTTCCGGGAAAATGTACTCCGAGGCGCTGGGGAAACTCAACTTCGCGGTCTACTTCATCGGGTTCAACCTGCTGTACTTCCCGCAGTTCCTCGCGTGGGAGACGCCCCGCCGCGTCTTCCACTACGGTGAGGGAGTGCAGATTTACCACCAGCTTTCGACGGTCGGGGCGTTCGTCTTCGGCGCGTCGTTCCTGATCATGTTCGCGACGTTCGCCCACAGCTGGCTCCGCGGGCCGAAAGCGCCCGACAACCCGTGGGAGTTCTCGCGAACCGCCGAATGGGCGATCCCCTCGCCGCCGCCGCTCGAAAACTGGCACGATCGGCCAAGCTACGCGAGCGGCCGACTCGAGTTCGTCGACGACTCGCAGGCCGCCACGGACGGTGGCGTCGCGACGGCCGAGACGGAACTCCACGAGGAGGAACACGCAGACCACGCCAGCATCTGGCCCCTCGGAATCGGGCTCGGAATGGGCGTGTTCTTCCTCGGCCTGAGCGGGATGACCCCGTACGCGGCCCAGTTCGCCGCCGAGCGCGGTGCAGAGGGGATCACGGACATGGGCGAGCCCAACGTGATCTATCCGGCCATTCTGGTCGCGGGACTCGCCATCCTGGCGGTCACGCTCTTTAACTTCGGCAAAGAGGAGTTCAACGCCCCCGAGATGGCCGTTGCCGAACGCTGGCCGTTCGGCGGCGTCGGCAACACCAAGTTCGGCATCTGGGTCTTCCTGGCGTCGGACGTCGTCGTCTTCGGTGCCGCGATCGGCGCGTACATCTTCGCGCGCCTCCACGCGGGTTGGGGCACCTGGGGGCCCGTGCCGCCGTCGACGGAGGCCGGGCTGATCAACACGTACATCCTGTTGACTTCCAGCTTCACGGTCATCCTCGCGCTGGTGATGGCCGAACGCGAGAATCGGAAGGGGCTGCTCGGGACGATGGTCGCGACGCTCCTGCTCGGCCTGACGTTCCTCGGTGTGAAGGCCTGGGAGTGGACACAGGAATTCGCCCACGGCATCTACTGGTTCACGGAGCTCCAGTACTCGCTGTACTTCGTGACCACCGGGATGCACGCACTACACGTGATCCTCGGACTGCTGGTCGCCGGCTTCATGATCTACCGGATCGTGTCCATCGACGCCTACCTCGAGGATCACCGGCCAGTCGAGTACTTCGGGCTCTACTGGCACTTCGTCGACATCGTGTGGGTGTTCCTGTTCCCGCTGTTCTACCTGATGTAGCGGCCACCCCGCCCTTCTGTCTTCGTCACTGACCGGGATTTCGACTGCACCGCCGTTCTCGACGCGAGCGCGCGTTTTCACTGTGAGCCGATCGACCAGGGTCGCGATCCGGTCGGCCCGGATCTACAGCGCCGACCGAGGCGCTCGTCGTGCCGAGGATCGGACCGCTGACTCACTCGCTGATCTCGCGGTCGACGACGCCAACAGAAGCGAGTCGGCGATCGATCGAACGACCTCGAGCGTCGTTACCGGCCTCGGATCCGTGCGAGGCTGAGTGTGACGAGGAGCGCGACGAAACCGATCGTTGCGACGAGGACGATCGGCCCGATGATGGTCGGACCAGTGCTGTTCGGCTCCCTCGAGTCGTTCGCGTCGCTTTCCTCGTCGAGGGATACCGGGTCGGTTTCGGCCCGGGCTTCGACCAGCGCGTCCGTCGCAGCCCTGGCGTCGACGACGCCGAGCCCGTACCGCGTCTCCGGATCGACGGTGGCGTCGAGGTCGGTCGCCGCAGCGGGGATCGAAGCGGAGTCGGTCAGTGCCGACTCGATCTCGGCGAGGGTCGCCTCGGGTTCGACCGACACGAGCAGGGCGATCGTGCCGGCGACGTGTGGCGTCGCCATCGACGTGCCCGGCAGACGCGCGTACTCGCCACCGGGAACGGCGCTCGTGACCGCCACACCGGGGGCGACGACGTCGGGGGCGACGTAGGTAGCCGGCCACGCGGCCGGCGTGACCGTCCAGTCGGACCGATCGATCCGTTCGCCACCGGAGAACGCGGGGACCGTCCCGTCCGGCGCGACCGCGCCGACGGCGAGCGCGTCGTCGACGTTACCCGGCGAACTGGACGTGCCGTGGCCGTCGTTGCCGATCGCACCCACGACGATTGTCCCGCTGTCGCGGGCGTTCTGCACCGGTTCGATGAACGCGGGGTGTTTCCCCGCCGTCCCCAGACTCATGCTGGCGACGTCGGCGTCGTTCGCCACCGCCCACTCCATGCCGGCGACGACCTGGGCGAACGAGCCGCCGGTATCGGTCAGGACGAGTCCGTGGAGCAGTTCGACCCCGGGCGCGACGCCGATCCGGGTTCCGCTCGCGTTCCCACCGGCGACGGTGCCGCTCACGTGGGTCCCGTGGAAATCGGAATCGTACGGCGTCGAACCCGGAACACGGGCGCCCGTTTCGTTGAACTCGGCCCACCCGCCCGGGTAGGTCGGGTCCGACGGGTCTTCCGTGTAGAGGTCGATGTCGGGGTGGGTGGCGTCGACGCCCGTATCGAGGACTGCGACGCGAACGCCCTCGCCTCGGGTCCCGTACGTCTCCCAGACGGCAGGGACGTTCAGATAGTCGATCCCCCACGTTCGCCCGGTGGTCGTCGTCTCGGACCCGGTTGCACCGGCGAGACTCGCGGTCGTCGCCGACTGCCGTTCCGGGGTCGACACCGCGAAGTTCTCGTGGACGCGCTCGACGACGTCGAGAGCCGCGATCGGTTCGAGATCGGCACGATCGGTATCGACCGTGAGCACGACCGCGTTGGTGAGCCAGAGTTCCTCCTCGACGGTGACGCCGGCGGTCGTTTCTGCGTGTGCCAGCACCGGGTCCTGGGTCTCGTTCGCGTAACTCTCGAGTTTCGATTCGACCTCTGATCCGGACATCGTCGCCGGAATGTCGGGGTCCTCGAGCCGAACGATTACCTCGATCGATCCGTCGTCCGGCAGTCCCTCGTCGACGATGCCGCCCGTCCCATCGCCGGACCGGATCGACGCGTCGGAACCGGGATCGGCAGCGTCACCGATCCCAACGCCGCCAGCGATCGGGAGTCCGGCGAGCGCCGTTCCCAGCAGGAGTGAAACCACGAGGACGAGACGACCCCGGTTTCGAGAACTGGGGAGAGGGCCCGATACCGGGGCACGCGCGGTCATGGTACGTACACTGGTGAGTCACGAAGTTAAGAGATTCCCTACGGGAAACCAGTTGCGGCAATCGGCTGACCGGCCGGGTCACGGCAGCCACGGTCCGGCGGGGCTACACGGTCGAACGGACTCTCTGTCGGGACGGGACTCGGCAGTCGTCTGATATCGGACCGAACACACCCGATCGATCGGGCCGGTTCGTCGACGTCGTGACCCGTTCCGTCAGCCGACCCAGACCAGCGCGTAGATGAACGTGAACATGAAGTACAGCAGGAAGACGCTCACGGCCGCCTTGACGTGGAAGGTGAACAGGTCGTGCTGCTCGTCGTCGCGGATCTCGTCGAACGTCTCCCGTTCGGAGTCTGAGCACTCCTCGGCGTGGGCGCTCCCGACGTGGAAGGTCAGGTACCGTTCCGATCGGAAGGGGCGATCGCAGTAGGGACAGGTGTGTTCGGGCGTCTCGTCCGTCGGGACGTCGTACTCGATATCGGTCACCCGATCGACCGCGGCCACCGGTTCGACGTCAGTGACCCGTGTCGCGTTCATTGCCAGTAGCAGTTCCTTGTCGCCTTCCGGTCAAGTGTGTACCGGTGTCGGATCGGATACGGTCTCACCCATCGAGTCGAACGGGGTCCCGGCGTCGAGTCGGATGGGATCCCGACTACCAGGAGACCAGTCCGAGTCGTCGACCGCTCACGCGGCCACGAACGGTGGGCTCATCGTCGGCATGGAGACGAGGTAGAGACTGACCATCGTGAAGAAGATCATCACGACGACGAAGGGGTACTGGCTGCGGATCGCCTGCAGCTTGCCCGGGAAGAGTTCGAACGCGATTGTGTGCGAGACCCAGACCGCGAGGATGTGCCCGAGCAGGATGCCGGCGATCTCGACGTATCCGAACCACGACGCGAGTCGGTACTGGGTCGGGTTCGCGGGCGGGGAAAGCGGTGTCGCGAGCGTCTCCAGTAGCGACGGCCACAGGGTGATCGCGAACCCGGCGTAGTGGGCGAAGTGGTAGCCGGCCGCGATCGCCAGCAACGCCGGCGCGAATCGGAGCGCGAGATAGCGCGTCGAGATGTACGTCTCGGCGCGTTCTCGGGTCCGCTCGGCCGCGAACCAGTAGACCTTCCAGAACAGCCAGAACCCGGCGAGCAGGAGGACGAGGTAGACGAGTTCCGGCGGGAAGCCGAGACCGACGAGGTACTCGATCGTCGCGACGCCGGGTGCGGTGACGATGAAGCCGCTATAGGTCAGTTCCCAGACGAGGACGAGGACGAACGCGATCGCCGAGACGTCGGTGATCAGGTCGTCGTCCCCGAGACGCGCCCCGGGGAACCGCACCGCGAGGCCGTCGTCGGTTCGCTGGACCGGGGCGACGGCCCCGTACATGCGGAACCACGTCGAGACGGGATCGCCGCCGCGGTCGAACCACGTCGCCGGCGAAAACGCGACGGCACCGCCGATCGTGAACGCGGAGTAGCCGAGCACTGCGAGGAGCAACGCCCCCGGCGAGGAACTCAGCGGGGCGACGATCTCGAGCCAGAGGAGCGCGAGGAGCGCGGCCACCGCGGGCCACGAACCCAGTCGCCGGGGGTATTCCTCGGCGACGAACCCGTGCGGGAGCACCCCGGCGATCCGACGCCACGGGTTCAGGGCGGGCCAGGGGTCGCCGACGACGTAGGCGATCGTCGTCAGCAGTGCGCGACCCCCGACGAACGTCAGGAGCACCGCCGCACTGGCGAAGCCGGCGACGTCGGGGCCGAGCCCCGCGACGACGATCACAAGCGCCAGTCCGAACAGGCCGAGCGTGCCGAGCAGGAGCGAGCCAGCGGCGACGACCTGCTCGGTTCCGACCCCGACCGATCGGTCGTGGTAGTCGTCGATGACCGTCCGATCGGTGACGAGCATCGTCATGAGGGCTGACGCGCCGATGACGCCGCCGCCGGTCGCGAGGTAGAGCCACGTCGGAACGGTGACGTCACCGCTCTCCTGGGAGAGTCCGGCGGCGACGTTACTCGCGGCGACGACGCCGACGGACACCGTGAGCAGTGCGAGACCGATCAGGAGCGCGATCGCGGCCCGACGACCGAGAGCCGATCGTCCACTCATTGTGCGATGGTTCGTCCGTGGCCCCATCTACGTGTCGTTTTCGTCGGCCGGTCGCGATCGCATGAGGAAGCTATAAGTGGCCGTCAGTCTGATAGCGTACCAATGGCTGGCCTTCGCACGTACGCACTCATCTACGTCGCACTGGTGGTGTTGGCTACGGGGAAGTTCGTCTTCTTCGAACTCGACCAGATCTTCTCGTATCAGATGGCGATCGCCGGAACGGTCGTCCTCGCCATCATCAAGTCGAGCCTGATCGCGGGCTACTACCAGCACCTGATCGAGGAGCCCCGATCGATCACCTACCTGATGGCGACGGCCCTGTTCATGGTCTTCCTGCTGACGCTCGCGGCGGGCTACTCCATCCAGTAACTGTTTTCGACGCACTCGCGGCGATTCCCCACGCGGTTTTCGTCTTCTGCAGCCGATCGGCGCTTCCCGACGACGAGAATCCTCGATCGAGTCCGAACTGAGGGCTCCGACGGCGTCCGCAGTCGTCGGGCGATCGGAACCCGCCGGCGAGCCACTGCGGCAGTTCTATTACGATCCGGCGTTGGACTGCGTATAGATGAGTACATCCGTTGCCCCCGTCGGATTCCTGGTCGATGGGGAGTTGTCGGCCGAACAGCGAGCAGCACTCGACTGGTGTGCGGACGCCGGCCTCGACGCCCGGCCGATTTCGCTCGCCGACGTCGCCGCCGGAACCGAGTCGCTCGAGGCCGCCGACGCCCTCTGGTGGCACCGGACGGAGTCGATCGAACCGATCGCCGAACTGTCGGACTGTCGGGAGCCGATCAAGGCCCACCTGCGCGCCGGCGGCGGCCTGTTGCTCACCCTGCGTGCGCTCGAAGCGGTGACAGCCCTCGGGATCGATCCCGTTTCGCCGGACGTCTCGATCGTCGAGGACCCCTCGTCGACCACCGGGTTGCTCGCGAAGGCGCTGTACGACGACCATCCGGCGTTCGACGGACTGGACGGGCTGCGGGTCCCGACGCGATCGGTCGACGGCTCACAGCCGTCCGCACGGTACGACTCAGTTCTGCCCGAGCGCGGTGAGGTCCTCGCGAGTACCCTGCGAGCGGACCACGACGCCCCCAGCGAGGTCGCACTCGTGGGCTGGCAGGTCGGCGACGGCGACGTCGCCGGCCTCGGGACGGCACTGCGGTTCGACGGGGAGACGGCTGGAGAGGCGGCACAGAACCGGTCGCGACTCGTCGACAACCTCCTCGGCGTGCTCGGCACCGCTGACGAACGGCTGGTCGACGGACGGCCGAAAGACGCGGATGGCCTCTCCCGTCGTCGGGCCGCGCTGGCCGACGATCACCACCGCCCGCAGTATCACCTCTCGCCGCCCGCGAACTGGCTCAACGATCCCAACGGGATGATTCAGTGGAACGGCGAGTATCACGCGTTCTACCAGTACAACCCAGGCGGACCGTACCACGAGACGATCCACTGGGGCCACGCCGTCAGCGACGACCTCGTCACATGGGAGGATCGGCCCGTGGCTCTCACCCCGTCGCCCGACGGCCCCGATCGGCACGGCTGCTGGTCCGGCTGTGCGGTCGACGTCGACGGGACGCCGACGATCCTCTACACGGGCGGCCGCGACGACCTGCAACTCCCGTGTCTCGGGACGGCCGTCGACGACGACCTCTCGGCGTGGACGAAGTCGGTCGAGAACCCCATCATCGACCTTCCGGACGAGCCACCGTTACGATCGACCGCACACTGGCGCGCGGAATTTCGCGACCACAGCGTCTGGCGGGCCGAGGACGGCACCTGGCACCACCTGATCGGCTCCGGGATCGAGGACGGTGGCGGGACGGCGCTCCTCTATACGAGCACGGACGACGACCTGACTGACTGGGAGTACCGGGGCCCGATCCTCGTCGGCGACCCCGAACGCGACGGCGCGATGTGGGAGTGTCCCGAACTCCTCGACTTCGGCGATCGGCAGCTGCTTCACATCTCGAACTACGAGGAGGTCAGGTACTACCTCGGCACGTACGACGCCGACGAGGGACGGTTCGAGATCGATCGAACCGGCCTGCTCGATCACGGGGCGTTCTACGCGCCACAGTCCCTGCGCGACGACGAGGGGCGATGGCTGACGTGGGGCTGGGTGAAAGAAGCGCGGAACGCGAGCGCCCAGTGGGACGCCGGCTGGTCGGGCACGCTGTCGCTCCCGCGTCACGTCGACCTCGACGCCGACGGACGCCTCCGCCAGCGACCTGCCCCCGAACTGACGGCCCTTCGCGAGGCACACGTCCACGGTGAAACGACGAGGCTCGTCGACGACCACCGATCGCTCCCCGTTTCGGGGTACGCACTCGAACTCCGCGCGGAGATCCGACTCGACGACGCCGACGAGTTCGGGTTCGTCGTTCGCGAGTCACCAGACAACGAGGAGGAGACCCTGATCAGGTACACGCGGGACAGTACCGTCGTGGTCGATCGAGCGGGGTCGAGCCTGGACCCGCGCGCCTCGACCGACCCGGTGTCGATGCCCGTCACGCCGATCGACGACGCGCTCTCGCTCCGCCTGTTCGTCGACGGGTCGGTCCTCGAACTGTTCGCGAACGATCGCCACTGCCTGACGACCCGGATCTATCCGACCCGCGAGGACAGCGACGGCGTGTCGATGTACGCGGCGGGCGGAGCGGCCACCGTCGAGGAACTGGGCGTCTGGGAACTCGGGAGCGCCTGGGCAGAACAGGAGTGACGTGGGGATCGTCCCGGCGTCGAATCAACGGCTCACCGGCCCGTCGCCGTAGCGGGCTCCCGATTCGGTCCCGGAGCCGCCGTCCGCGAACGCCGAGAGCAGCGGCGGTAATTCCTCGCTCACGATCGGCAGGTGGCCGTGCTCGAGCGTCCCGAGGATCCGCGTCGCCGCGTTCTCGGCCGTCAGTCGAAGGGTCGGTGCCAGCGTCCCGCCGAAGCGTCGCTGCTGTTCCGCCGGCGGGAGGTGAGCCACGTCGTCCAGGGAGAGCCCCTGCAGGTCGTAGTAGTTGAAGAAGCTGCTGACGAGGATCTCCTCGCGGTGTGGATACGCGAGCCACGAGTAGGTCTGGAACGGGGCACTCGCCGGATTGGTGACGACGAGTCCCGACTCGTTCAGGGGCGCGTACTCCCCGCGAAGCGAGTCGGCGACGAATCCGTACAGCGCGTCGTATCCCGCGAGATCGGGTGCGAACGTGTGTTCGTGGCTCGAGACGAACAGGTAGTAGCCGTCGTCCCGGACGACCACGTGGGGCCGTTCGAGTTCCTGGTTCGTTCCCACGCCCTCGAGTATCGGCGGCTCCAGCGTCCACTCGGTCGGATCGCCGGACCGCGAGACGGCGAGTCCGACGCTGCCGTTGTACTCAAGTGCCGCCGGATCGGCGTCGAAGCGGTCCTCGCGCTCGGGGTCCGGAATCGGCGTGTTGGCCTCGAACAGCAGGCACGTCTCGCCGCTCGCCGGGTCCTCGAAGAACCACGGATCCCGGAAGGTGTAGATCATTCCCCGGGACTGATCCTCGCGCTCGTAGTACTCGCCGTCCGGTTCGAGCAGGATCTCGTGCTCGAACGGGCCCACGATCGAGACGCCGTCCTCGTCGGCAGTGATCGTGCCGCCGGCACCGACCGCGATGCGCTGCGTGTAACTCAGTTCGGTCTCGTCACGCGACCCGGCGGCCGTGTAGAACAGATAGAGCCGATCGTCGTCGTAGAGCGCCGAACCGGCCCACTGGCGGGAGCCGAAGGCGGTCCCCTCCGGGAAGACCCGTCCGCCGCAGGTCCAGTCGCGCCCGTCCGCCGAGTAGAAGTACCGGATCGCCGCCACGTCGTGACGCGTCCCCGGCAACAGGTCCGCGGGTGCCGTCAGCGAGAAGATGACGCGATAGCCGTCGATTTCGGCGATCGAACCGTCGCGGGTCCGGAGCAACCACGTGTCCCAGCAGTGCAGATCGGGAGCGATGTCTTCCTCGGGGGGATAGACGATCGGCGCCACGGTCTCGTCGGTCCGTTCGATCCCCGCGGCCTGCGATCGCCTCCACCGCGGCGGAGACCGCGTTCGTCCGTCGCGTTCCATCCGGTGTGTCATACGTCGACACTCGGTCGATCGGAGAAAAATGGTTCCGGTTTACAACAGGTGTTGTTACTTGATATTCTCCTCGGCGATCGGGAAGCTATCGTCGCCGGTGACGATTTGGACGGCACTGACCGAACGACGAACGCTCCGTATCAGAAGTCACGGCCGTCACTACGAGGTGCGCGTTCGCGTCTAGCGCCTTTCTCGCAGTGAGCCAATCGCGGCCTCGATCGGCCGGCCCCTACGCAACGATCCACCGACGCCATCCAGAACGAGTCGACGACGGAAAAGAGGGAGTCGTTACTCCTTGCCGAACATCTGGCGCATCATCGGGTGCATCTCCATGAGCTGTTCCTCGGCGATCTCCTCGTACAGCTTGTACGTGATGGAGACGGCGAGGAGCAGCCCGGTCCCGGAGACGGCACCGATCGTGCCGAGCATGTTGGCCCAGACGGCGAGTAGGCCGACGAGCGCGCCGCCGATGACGGTCACTTGCGGGATGTACCGCTCCATGACCTTCTCGATGACGCCGACGTTCTGTCGGAAACCGGGGATCTGCATCCCGGAGTTCTGGATCTGCTTGGCCGTCGCCTCCGGGCCCATGTCCGTGGTTTCGACCCAGAAGATGGCGAAGATCGCGCCGCCGACGACCATGAACGTCACGTCGATGCCGACGCGGATCATGACCTGCCACGCTTCCTGACTGAGTTCGCCGGTAAACCACATCCAGTCGCTCGGCGAGTAGATGGGCGCGAAGTAGTAGAAGAACCCGTCGACGGGTTGACCCTGGTTGTTGTACGTCCCCAGCCACGCGGGCATGCCCCACTGGCTGTTGATGATCTGGCCCAGGAACTGGATGTTGGCCTGCAGCGCCCGGACGAGGATCATCGGCAGGACGCTCGCGTAGATGAGCTTCACGGGGAAGCGTCCGCGGGCCCCCTTGACGCGGGCGTGACTGAGCGGGATCTCGACGCGGACGGACTCCGCGTAGACGACGATCCCGAAGATCAGCAGCGTCGTCAGTAACGCGATGATGTGCCCGTCCTGGAGCAGGATCGTGTACAGTCCGTCACCGGCAACGATCGAGCCGACCTCGACCTGGCCGGTCAGGATCCGGTACCAGTCGTAGAAGAACCCGCCTTCTGCCGGCTGGATCAACCCGGTGACGAGTCGCTGGCTGACGCCGGCGATGATGAACAGGCCGATCCCGCTGCCGACGCCCCACTTGCTGACGACCTCGTCCATGTAGAGGATGAGGATCCCGCCCACGAAGATCTGGGCGAACATCAGGATCTGGACCTGCGTCTGGTCGAGGGTAAACCCGCCGAGGGACAGCGACGTCTGGGCAGGCAGGAAGCCGCCGGCGAACACCATCGGGAGCGCGGTCAATGCGGTCATGATGATGACGAGCAGCTTCTGGAGGCCCTGATAGAGGACCTGATCGCGCGGGTCGTCCGTGTCGAGCCCGAGCAGGTTCGCCCCACCCAGCAGCTGCAAGACGATGCTGGCGGTGACGATCGGTCCGATACCGACCTGCAGCACCGACCCGAACGAACCGGCGAGGATCGCTCGGAACTCGCCGAAGAGGTCGGTCCCCTGCCCGGACAGACCGAGCAGGGTGATGTTGGTCAGGAAAAAGTACAACATCAGGATGCCGGCCGTCCACGCCAGCTTGCGCTTGAAGGGGACGTGCCCCTCCGGCCGGCGGACTGCGGGCATCCGTGTCAGGACCGGTTCAGCGGCTTCCTTCCATCCCATATGTTAGTCCTCGTCCTGTTCGGATTCGGCGTCGTCGTCCTCGGCGTCCTCGTCTTCCTGGGCTCGCTCCGAGACCACGGCCTCACCGCCGGCCTCTTCGAGTTTCTCGCGAGCCGCGTCGGAGAACGCATCCGCCGTTACCTCGAGGGAGTTGCGGACCTGACCGGAGCCGAGCACCTTGACGACGTCGGCCTCGTGGCCGTCCTCGACGATGTCGCGGGCGTCGAGGCTGTAGCCGTCGTCGGTCTCCTCGGCGAGGTCGTCGGCGACGTAGAGGATCGCGTCCTCGTCTAGCTTCTGGACGTCGATCTCTTTGACCTCGTCCCGGATGTCGTGTGGTCGCTTGAACCCGTGCTTGCCTTTCGGTTCGTAGTTGTGGAACTCGTGTTTGCTCCGCCCGGCGCGACCGCGGCCACCGCGGTGGCCTGCACCCCGTCGGTTCTTGTGGGAGCCACCGCTGTGCGTGCGCGATCCACGCTGGCGTCGTTTTTTGCTCGTCATGGTTATCGCATCGATTCTAGCAGGTCGTTAATCTGCTCCGTTGTATGTTTTCCGAGTTGGCCGCCCTCGACGGTCGGCTTCTTGATGCCGTCGTGGCCGCCACGCGGCGGGTGGAGACGCAGCGTCGGCGACAGTCCCTCGTCGCGGAGCGTGGTCTCCTCGTCGAGCAGCGCCTCGGCGAGCGCACCGAAGTCGTCGTACTCGGTGTGTTCGGCGAGCCACTCCTCGTCGACGTCGGACTGGTCGCCCTCGAGGGGTTCGGCGCGCTTTTCGAGCACCGTCTCGAGGACGTCCTCGTCGGGTTCGCCGACGGCGACGTAGTCGTTGACCTTCGCGATCATCCCCTCGTAAGCGTCCGTCTCGGGGACCAGCGCGCAGTGGTTCACGCTGTGGATGTTGAGCATCTCGAGCGTGTCCTGGACGTCCTGCTGGCGGTTCACTTCGCCGCGAACCTGCACGATCGCCTTCATCACTCAGCCACCTCCGGTTCCTCCCGGTTCGGTCGCCGCTGCGGGTGGCGCGACTGCGAGGCGTTCTCGAGCGCGTTGAACGTCGCCTTCGCGAGGTTGACCGTCGTCCGGGTGTTGCCGTGACTCTTGGTCCAGGCGTTCTCGATGCCCGCGAGTTCGATGACCGCGCGAACGGTGTCGCTCGCGGCCAGTCCCAGCCCTTCGGGGGCGGGGATGAGTTCGACCTCGACGGAGCCGGCCTTCCCGGTCGTGCGTCGGGTCAGCGAGTGGGGCCGATCGGATCGGTCCTCCCACGAACCCGAGCCACGCGGGACCTGGATGATGTTCAGTTTCGCGATGCCGATCGCCTTCTGGATGGCGGAGCCGACCTGGTCGTCCCGGCCTTCCGCGTAGCCGACGAAGCCGTCGCGGTTGCCGACGGCGACGACGCAGCGGAACTTCACGCGGCGTCCGGAGTCGGTCATTCGCTGGACCATGTTGATGTCCAGCACTTCGTCGTCCAGTCCGGGGAGGAGCTGGTCGACGATTTCGGGCTCCTTCAGCGGGAGTCCCGAGTTGAGAGCGGCCTCCATCGTGTCGATGTCACCCTCCTGGACCTTCCGGCCGAGGCGGGTGACGGGCTCCCATCCGTCGTCGTTGTAGTTGTTTCCACTCATTCGAGAATCGCCTCTCGTACGTCGTCGAAGTGTTCTGGGAGTTCGGTCGCGTCGAACTCGCCGCTGTACAGCGGTTCGTCGAGCTGCTCGGCGTACTCGGCGATGTGCTCGCCGCGGGTACGCGACCAGTCCGCGAGCACGCTGTCGTTGTGCGGGATCTCGAGTCCGGCGTCGATCGCCCCTTCCTGGACGGCGAACACCTTGTTGCCGGGCGTCGCCGTGTTGAGGCCGATATCGAGGACCGCTTCCTCGAGGCCGGCGTCGACGGCTCGTTTGCCGGCCAGCAGGCCGGTCAGGTAGGCCGCCGAGATGTTACTCGTCGGGGCCTCCCAGCCGTACTCTTCGAGATCGCCGGAGTGTGCGCTTGCAAGTGTCTCGTCTCCCTGAGGTCCGGGAGTGATCAGCTGCGCCGTAGTGTGCTTGTTGCTCTTGCGAGCGACGAGGCGTGGTTTGCCCGATTTCAGCAGGCGCAACCTCTGGTGGTAGTCCGTCCGGACCTCACGGCGACGTCGCATCGGAACGTTGTATCGTGGTCCTGTCGCCATTACTGGTCACCGTAGTTGTCGTCGATGTAGTTCAACAGGTACCGGACGCTCCGGAACTCGCCACCGCCGGCCTTCTTGTAGAGCTGGCGGTACTGCGTGGGCGTGATCTCGCCCTTGTCGCGGAGTTCGCGGAGTTTCCGTCGCTGTGCACGAATCTTGCTCTCCCACTCCTCTTTCTCGTTCTGGCGCGCGCCCTTCTTGCCGCGGCGCTTGCCCGGCCCCTTCTGGTGGCCGTAGGCGCGTTTCGCGTTGCGCTCGCGGGCGCGGCCGCGGGAGTTGCCGCCGGCCGCTTCGGCCTGGATACGGCCCTCGTCGACGAGTTCGCGGATCTCGTCCCGGGTGATCGCCTCGGCGATGTCCGCCTGGGCGTCGGGATCGAGCCAGACCCGGTTCTCGCCGACGTCGAGAACGTCGGCTGCCAGTCGTTTCTGTGCGGAGAGATCAGTCATTGGATTCCACCTCGACTTCTTCGTACGTCGGGTTCAGGACGCGGACGCCCTGGGCCTCGGCTTCCTCTTCGATCCGTTCGCGCTTGCGCGCACCGACGGCAGAGGCGATTCGCACCGCCTCGCGATCGCCGTCGACGCCTTCGAGGTCGTCCGTGTTCTCGACGTAGACCTCCTCGAAGCCGCTGGGGTGTTTCCCACGGACTTCGGTGGGCGTGCGGAAGCCAGCCTGGACTTTCGGACCCTTGCCCTTGACGCCGCGGCGCTGCTTGGACAGCTGTCCGCGCGGGCGACGCCAGGATTCGGGCGTCCGCTTTTTCTTGTGGTAGTCCTGCCGGTTGAACTGCGGCTTGCTCACGTCGCGACGTCGATCGAGCAGACGCTGTTCGTCCTCGGAGAGGTCGGGCGTCTTCTCGGTCAGGCCGCGCGGCTGCAGTTCGGTCTCGACGTCTTCCTCGGGTTCCTCCTCTTCGGCGGCCTCGTCCTCGATCTCGGCTTCGGTCTCCTCCGAGACCTCGAGGTCGCCGACGTCGGCCTTGATACGGGCCGCGAGTGCGTTCCCGATGCCGTCGGCCTCCGCCAGGTCGTCCTGGTCGGCTTCCTTGACGTCCTCGATGGACTCGAAGCCGGCGTCGCGAAGCGCGTCCGCTTTGCTCGCGCCGACGCCGCTGATGTCTTCGAGTTCCTGCGGTTCGTCTGCAACCGATTCCTGTTCGTCGTCAGCCATCTATCAGGCACCTCCTTTGGCGGGTTTCTCGGTGATGTAGACCCCGTCCTGGAAGACGCGGGTGTCCTTGCCGCTGACGCGGGTCAGCTGCTCGATGTCCGCCGCCGTCTGTCCGACGTCCTCCTTGTCGGGGCCGGACAGGACGAGTCGCTCGTCGTCGACGGAGACCTCGGTCTCACCGTGGATAGTCGTTCGTCGCGCTGCCTTCTCGCCGAGGAAGTTCTCGATGACGACCTCGTCGCCCTCCGAGCGGACCTGCATCGGGAAGTGAGAGTAGAAGACTTCCATCTTGTACTCCCAGCCCTCGGTCACGCCGTGGAAGGCGTTGGTAATGTGACTCTCGAAGGTGCCGACGGTCGCGTTGGTCTTTGCGTCCTCGGCCTCGCTTTCGATCACCACGGTGTCGTCCTCGAGCTCGACGGTCACGTCGGGGTACCAGAGACGCCGCGACACGGTGCCTTCCGGTCCATCGACGGTCACGTCGAGATGGTCGACCTCGACGGATACGTTTTCGGGGATTTCCAGTTCGACTCGCATGGTTAGTAGACGTATGCGATCACCTGGCCGCCGATCCCCTGCTCACGAGCCTCGTAGTGGCTCATGATGCCGCTGCTCGTCGTCACGACGAGCGCACCGAAGTCTCGAGCGGGGAGATAGCGCTTCTCCCACTTCTCGAAGTCGTCGGCGCCTGCGGCGTAGCGGGGCTTGACGGGGCCACACTCGTTGATCGCTCCTTTCAGTTCGACCTCGAACTGACCGGCTTTGCCGTCGTCGACGTACTCGAAGCCGTCGATGTACCCGCGGTCGTAGAAGACCTCGAGCACGCTGCCGATCTCGTTCGAGGCGGGCGTTACCTCGTGGGTCAGATGACCGACGCTCTCCGCGTTGTCGAGTCCGGAGAGCGCGTTGCTGAGTGGATCGTTTCCGGTCATGTTATCGGTACTTCTTGAATCCCATGTCGCGGGCGATCTCGCGGAAGCACTGCCGGCACAGGTTGATGTCGTACTTGCCGACGAGTCCCTGTTTGCGGCCACAGCGCTGGCACTCTTCGATCTGGCCGGTGCGCTTTGCGGCGTGCTCGCCCGTGCGATCGTTCTCGGTTTCGCTTTCACTCATCTGCGGACTCCTCCACGGTGACGTCGAAAGTCGCCTCGACGAACGCGATCGCGTCCTCGGGCGTCAGGCGGTGACTCGACGGGATCGGTCGCGTGGCCTTGTCGCGCTTGGCCACGCGGTAGCCCGGACGCACCAGGTTGACGGTGACGTCCAGCCCGTAGATCCCGACGTTCGGGTCGTACTCCTGGCTCGGGAACTCGGTGTGCTCCTCGACACCGAAGCTGAAGTTGCCGGTATCGTCGAACTGCGTCGCGGACAGTTCCGCGAGCGGCAGCGACTTCTCGAGGAAGTCCGTGGCGTCCTCGTCACGAAGCGTGACCTTCGTGCCGATCGGGTCTCCCTGGCGAATGCCGAAGTCGGGTTCGGTCTTTTTCGCCTGGGTGCGGACGCTCTCCTGGCCCGTGATCTCCTCGATGATGTCCTCGGCCTTCCCGAGTTCGCGGCCACCGCGACCGACGCCCATGTGGACGACGACCTTCTCGACGCGCGGTTCGCGCATCTCGTGGAAGTCGGCTTCGGCTTCACTCATCGTCCTCACCACCAGTGAAGTTCTCGTCGATCACGACGACGTACTCCTCGATGGTCTCGAAGCCACCATCCTCGGTGGAGACGCCGACGGTGTTCGGGCCGCTGCCCGGCGTGACGTCGATCGCGTCGATCTCGCCGATCTTGCCGCCGTGGTTGCCACGGACGGCCGTCACCAAGGCGCCCTCCTCATAGGGGAAGTGGGCGACGATCGACTTGTCCTCGTTGTCGACGACGATCGAGTCGTTCGGGGAGTACTCGTCATCGTCGACGATGACGTTCGTCCCGTCGTGCAGGGTCAGCTGGGTGTCGCCACCCGGGACCTGCTGTTTGCCCTCGATCTTGCCGAGGCGGCTTCCGGCGGCCTCGGCGTCGATCTCGGTCAGCGCGAGCCGACCGCCCTCGTCGGGGAAGACGCGGTAGTACTCCTCGCGTCCGGGGAACGCAACGATGTCGAACATGCCGATCGGGCGCTGTTCGTCGTTGATCGGGTCCCCGTTGACGAGGATCGCGTCCTCGCTCAGGGCGTATCGTGCTTCCTTCTTCGAGTCGACGTAGCCGAGCACGTCCCGCAGCAGGACGACGAGCGGGACGCCGTCCTCTCCGTGCGGGCCGGCACCGGCCTTGACCGTGAAGACGTCGGTCTTTCGCTCGACCGGCCAGGATTTCGGTACTGACAGTCGTTTCTGGTGGTTCGTCATTCGGTATCACCTTCGAGCCGTGCTTCGCGACGCTCGTCCTCGAGGTCGAGGTCCGTGATGCGGACGTTCGAGGGGTCGAGCGGCCGCGGGACTTCCTCGCCGTCGGCCGTCTCGACGGTGACGTCCTCGACGTGGATCGTGCCGTCTTCGAGGATCGCACGAAGGACCTCGCCGGTCTCGCCGGCGTGGTCGCCGCGCATGACCTCGACGGTGTCGCCCGCGTTGACGCGGGTGCGTCGGGTGTCGTACTCCTCGCGGAGTTCGTCGGACAGCGTCGCGTGGAGCTGCTTCTGCCGCTTGTGCAGCGGTGCACGCTCCGTCTGGGTTCGCTGTTTGTGTGGTTGTTTGGTCATTATACGATCATCGTCGCGGTGGACGCGATTGCTCCGAAGCGTTCTGCGACTTCGCGGGCGATCGGCCCCTTGATCTCCGTGCCGCGGGGCTCCTCGTTCTCGTCGATGATGACCGCCGCGTTGTCCTCGAACTTGAGGCGGGTGCCGTCGGGCCGGCGGATCGCTTTCCGCTGACGGACGATGACGGCCTCGAGAACCTGCCGGCGCATCTCGGGGGTCCCCTTCGTGACCGAGACGGTCACCTTGTCACCGAGTCCCGCCTTCGGCTGGCGGTTCTTGGTGCCGTGGTAGCCCGAGACGCTGATGACCTTCAGTTCGCGCGCGCCGGTGTTGTCGGCACACGTGACCAGCGACCCCTTCTTCAGGCCCTGGGTGACGTCGGCTTTCATCGCCTCCATCACTGATCACCCTCGTCTTCGCCCGCGGCGAGGTCCTCGTCCGAGAGCTCCGGCTCAGGCTCGGCCTGGCTCGTGAGCTCGGCGATGTCCTCGGCGGTCGCTTCCTGGGTTACTTCGACGACCACGTGCGATTTGGTCTTCGACAGTGGTCGGGTCTCTGCGATCTTGACCGTGTCACCGACCGAGAGCGGCTCGAGCACGCCCGGTACGTGGGCCGGGATGCGCGAGCGTCGCTTCATGTAGCGGTCGTACTTCGGGACCGCCACGTCGTACTCTCGTTCGACGACTACGGTCTTCTCCATGTCCGTCGAGACGACCTGTCCCTCGAGGATCTGCCCTCGAACGGGAAGCTCGCCGTAGAACGGACACTTCTCGTAGTCGTATTCCTCCGGGTTTTCCGGTTCCGGAGGGGTTTCAACGTCTAATCCTATTGCCATGGTGAATCACCATTCGTTTCCGTGCGTCGGGCGGGTCGTGAGAGCAGTCGCGATCCATCGACCGTAACGTAGGCCACGTCCTCGCCAGCTCGGTCTGCGGTATCCGATTGCTCGGTCTCCGCAGGTTGAGTGTCGGCCAGTTTGGACGCGGTCCCCGACCCCTTCTGGAGGTCGGCGGCGTCATCTGTGATCGCGAACTCGAACGTCGAGCCCGATTTCGGGACCATGACGACCCGAGACTCTCCGTCGTCGCGAACTTCGATCGACAGGGTGTTCGTCGTCTCGATGACGACACGCCCCGCTATGCCGACCCGCGAGGGATCGTCGCTCTCGACGATCCGCACGGGGAGGCCGTTGAGTTCGTGTCGCGGCAGTGTCTCGGGTGTCAGTGGCATTGTTGTGTTACGCTTCGTCCTCGAAGTCGCCTTCCTCACGGACTGGACCCGTTCGGATTTCGGATCTCATTCGAGATCCCCCTCCTCGCTCTGGATCGTCTTGATCCGAGCGATCGTGCGACGCAGTTCGCCGATCCGGCCCGGGTTCTCCGGGGCCCCACCGGCCGCGAGGACGGACTTCTGGTTCAGCAGTTCCGTCTCGAGCTCTTCGAGTTCTTCCTCGCGCTCCGCGGCCGTCATGTCGCGGATCTCGTCGACGTGGAGGATCGCCATCAGGCGTCACCTCCCTCGTCGTCGGATTCGTCGCCTTCCATCTCGGCGACGAGTTCCTCGGCTTCCGCTTCGACGTCTTCCTCGAGTTCGTCGAGTTCCTCCTCGACCGGCGACTCGTCGGGAACCTCGACCTCCTCGTCTTCGTCGGCCTCGACTTCTTCCTCGATGACTTCTTCGACGTCTTCCTCGAGTTCGGGTTCGGCCTCGTCGGCCGGTTCCTCGACATCGGCCTCGGCTTCGTCGGCTGCCTCGGGTTCGCCCTCGAGCAGTTCCTCGACGCCCTCGGCCTCGTTGGCCTCGACGGCGTCCGGAACGACTTCCTCGGGGTCGAGATCCTCGTGGATCTGGAAGTCGTCGGGCAGTTCGGCACCCGGCGGGATGATCTTGACGTCGACGCCGATCGTGCCGAGTTTCATGACCGCGACGCCCTGGCCGTGGTCGACGACCTCTTCGGCGGGTTCGCCGTTGTGCTTGATGTAGCCGCGGTTGAACTTCTCGACGCGCGATCGTGCGCCCGTGACCTTCCCGGAGAGGACGATCTCGGCGCCGAGCGCGCCGGCTTCCATGATCCGGTCGATCGTCGTGTGACCGGCCTTCCGGAAGTACCAGCCACGCTCGAGGGCGTTGGCCAGTCGGTCCGCGACGATCCGCGCGTTGAGGTCGGGTTCTTCGACCTCCTGCACGTCGATCTGCGGGTCCTCGAGGTTGAACTTCTCCTCGAGAGCCGTCGTGACCTTCCGGATGTTCTCGCCGCCTTTGCCGATGACCATCCCCGGCTTCTCGGCCTTGAGGACGATCTGGGTTCCCATCGGCGTCTTGGCGACGTCCATGCCACCGTAGCCCGCGCGGCCGAGTTCTTCCGCGAAGAACTCGTCGATCTGGGACCGCTGCAGGCCGTTTTCGATGAACTGGTGTTCGTCAGCCATTAGCTATCACCTTCTTCGTCCTCGGCGTCTTCCTCGCTCACGACGATCTCGACGTCCACTTCCGGCGTGTTCCAGGAACTCGCCCGCCCCATCGCGCGGGGCTTGCGGCCGACCGACTCGCCGACCTTGTGGGCGGCGACGTGGACGATCTCCATCGACGCGCCGTCGAAGCCCTGGTGGTCCGCGTTGGCCTCGACGTTCTCGAGGAGGTCGAGGAACGCCTCCGAGACCTTCTCGGGGTAGCGACCGGCGTCCCAGCCTTCGATATCCGATCGGTGGCCGACGCCGCTGTTGTGCGAGCGGAACGGCACCGACTGCACTTCGTCGATCACGTCCTGCAGGTACGCCTGGGCGTCTTCGACGGTTCGGCCCTTGATCTCGCGGGCGACCTCCTTGCTGTGCTTGTGGCTCATGTGACGCTCCCGGAGCATCGCTTTCGCGGTCGCGTCCGGGTCCGCGTCGACTGAGTAGTTGATTCCCATACGATGATCACTTCAGTGGGACGAACTTCGAGGACCGAGTCGCGCCGATCCCTGCCTGTCCGTGTTCGACGGACGTGCGGGTCAGCTGGAACTCGCCGAGATAGTGTCCGATCATCTCGGGTTCGATGCGGACGCGCTCGAAGGACTGGCCGTTGTAGACCTCGAAGGTCAGTCCGACGAACTCCGGCAGCACCGGCATGTCGCGCAGGTGCGTCCGGATCGGCGCGTTCGCAGTCTCTTCCTCGTCTTTCCCGCGGGACTCCTCGAGAAGCTTCTCCTTCTCGACGGAGAGTCCGCGTTCGATACTTCGCCGCTTGCGAGCGGGTAGCAGTTCCGCGACCTCGTCGAGCTCCATGTCCTGCAGCTCCTCGAGCGTGTGGCCACGGTAGGTGAACTCACCTTCGCGGCCGGTTCTGTACTCCTGACTCATTTGTCTCCACCTCGACCGGTACGGCGCGAGGAGATGTCACCCACCTTCCGTCCCGGCGGGGCGTCCCGCGAGATGGACTTGGGTTTGCCGGGGTGCTGTCGGCCGCCGCCACCGAACGGGTGGTCGACGGCGTTCATCGCGACACCGCGGACGCGGGGCCACTTCGTGCCCCGGGCTCTCATCTTGTGGTACTTGTTCCCTGCCTTGACCATCGGCTTCTCCGTGCGACCGCCGCCGGCGACGACGCCGATGGTGGCTCGACACTGCGGATCGAGGCGCTTGACCTCGCCGCTTGGCAGCTGGACGACCGCCGCGTTGCGGTCGTGCGTGATCAGGTCCGCGTTGACACCCGAGGAGCGGGCGAACTTGCCGCCGTCGCCCGGGTTCGCCTCGACGTTACAGACCGGCACGCCTTCCGGAATCTCCGCGAGCGGAAGCGTGTTGCCGGGCTTGATCTCCGCCGAGACGCCGACCTGGATCTCTTCGCCGACGGCCACGCCTTCGGGCGCGAGGACGAGGCGCTGATCGCCGTCCTCGAACTCGACGGCCGCGACGGGCGCCGATCGGGCCGGGTCGTGTTCGATGTCCACGACCGTCCCGCGGACCACGTCGTCGTCTTCTTCTTTCTTGTGGTCGAGTTTCGCCTTGTATCGGTGCGACGGGGCACGGAACGTCGGCGTCCCGCGTCCGCGCCGTTGTCCGAGAATGCGTCGTCCCATCCTCAGAACACCCCGATTCGCGAGGCGACTTCCTGCGCGTCGTCGTCCTCGGAGAGTTTGACGGTTGCTTTCTTCTTGCCTTTCATCGTCACTTGCGTGTTGACGTTGTCGACCGTGATGTCGAAGCGGTCTTCGACCTCGTCACGGATTTCCGGCTTGGTCGCGTCCGGGTTGACGACGAACTGGAGCTTGTTCTCGAAGTCCATGTCGTTCATCGCCTTCTCCGTGACCAGCGGGTGCTCGATGATCGAACTCATCGGTCCGCCACCTCCTCGAGCGCGCTCTCGGTCCAGACGGTCAGGCGACCGGGCTGTGCGCCCGGCGCCAGGTCCTCCGCGTTGACCTCCGCGGCCGTCGCGACGTCCGCGCCGGCGAGGTTCCGGGCCGCACGGGACGGGCCGGACTCGCTCGAGGTCACGAACAGGATCGACGACGGCTCCTTGTACTTGCGGCCGCGGGTCTTCCCGCGACCCGATCGGACGCCCCGACCGTCGTCGGCGCGTTCGATGTCGTCCGCGAGGCCGGCGGCCTCGAGGAACTCGACGACCTCCTTCGTCTTCTGGAGGTCCTCGAACTCGTCGGAGACGACGACCGGAATCTCGGCGTCGTCGTCGAACTCGTGGCCGCGCTCGGCGACGAGGTCGGCGTCGGTCGTCGCAGCGATCGCGCTGCGGACGGCCAGTTTCTTCTCTTTCGTGTTGATCGATTCGGACCAGTCCTTCTCGGCTTTCGGCGGGTGGGCCTTGCGCCCCTTGACCGTCTGGGGAACGCGGCGACCGCGTCCGTCCTGTCGGGGGACGTGGGCCATCCCTCGGCCGCTACCGAACGACTCGGCCGGCGTTCGAAGGCCGGCGAACTCGTCGGCGCCGTAGTCCTGTTTCCGGTTTGCCTGGGCGACGCGGACCGCGCGAGCGATCAGGTCCGGGCGGTACTGGGTCTCGAAGACCGCCGGGAGTTCGACCTCACCCGCGTCCGAGCCGTCCAGGTCTCGTACTGTTGCGTCCATGTGCTATCTACCCCTGATTGGATGCGGTGGAGACGTAGCGCACCTCGGGGTCGAGGCGCGGCTGGTCTCCGGGTCGGATCGCCGGGCGGAAGCGCACGAGACGCTGTTCCGGCCCGGGGAGCGAGCCCTTGATCAACGCGTGCGGGCCGTCGACTTCGCCGTAGTTGACGAAGCCGCCGTCGACCGTCGCGTCGGCCCCGTCGCCGATGTCGACGAGGCGCTTGTTCAGTTCCGTCCGCTGGTGGTAGCCGGTCTGCCCCTGCTGTGGGACCGTCGACCGGACGCGGGACGGATTCCAGGGACCGAGGTTCCCGATGCGGCGGCGCCAGCCCTGCCGGGCGTGCTTGCCCTTGCGTTTCTGGACGCCCCACCGCTTGACGGGACCCTGGGTTCCTTTCCCTTTCGTGACGCCGCTGGCGTCGACGTACTCGCCGGCGCGGAACACGTCGTTCATGACGTGTTCACCGCCGCCGTCCTCGAGCAGTTCGAGGGCGTAGTCGACGCGCTCCTCGACGGAGCCGCCGCCGACGCGCGTCTCCATCACGTCCGGCTTCTTCTTGGGTACCGAGGGAACGTCCCCGGGAACCGTGTGCGTGATGACGCGCACGTCGTCGACGCGTCCCTCCGCGAGGAGGTCGCGGAGTTCGTCCGCGGTTGCGTCGGTGTCGTAGTCGTCACCGGGGAGATCGAGGACGCGATCGAGTTCGGGAACGAACTCGTCGGTCCAGACCTCGGTGACCGGCTTCTTGCCGTACGGCGTGTCTTCGTACGCTCGCAGCGCGACGGCGCGCATCGGCGGCGTCTCCACGATCGTCACGGGGACGGTCTGTTCCATCCCCTCGGTCGGCGAGTTCGCTTTATCGTCGACCATGACGACGTGGGTCATGCCGGCCTTGTAGCCCGCGAAGCCCTGGAGCGTCGGCTGTCCGTCGTCGTCCGGCCACGAGTTAAAGCGCGGGACCTCGCTGGTCGCACGCTTTCGTGGGCCGAACCCGAGTGAGCCTTTGCGTGGTGCGTTTGATTGTGGCATTCTATCACTCTCTGAGTGAGAGGGGCGCGAGGGTGGCGAACAGAGCCTCCTCCGTTCGCACGACCTCGCTCCCCTGGTTCGGAACCGTGTTCAGCCAGAGGTCGAACCCCGGATCGGCTGTGGGTTCGACTCCGTCATCCGCGCCGTCGTCGCGAGACGACGATTCGATCGCGGATGCCTCGATTCCGAGGATGTCCGGCAGCCCCCTCTCGGGCGCGCCGAACGCGACGGTCATCCCGTCCCGTTCGACCCGTCCGGCCAGCGTCGCGAGCCGTCCCACGGTGAGTTCCTCACCGTACCGGGACGACGCGATGCGAACGCCGGCGTCCTCACGGCCGAGAGCTGTCGAAAGGTCCGTCCGCTCGACCGACAGCCCCGGGAGGGGCTCGTCGACGAGTTTCGCCCGGACCGGTCGTCGCGAAGAGATCCTGACGGTCACGCGCTCCCCCTCTTCGACCTCCATTTTCGGAGGCGTGTTGAGGGAGATCGGGTGTTGCAAGCCGCAATTGACCCGGACGCGCCCTTCAGGTCCGACCTCGGTCACGATCCCTTGTCTTGACGACCCCGAACCGTTCGATTCGGAGCCGGTCTGTGACACCGCGCGGAGCGGCGGCAGTACGCCCGCGTACTCCAGTTCGTCCCGCATCCCCCAGACCTCGTTGCGGAGGTACGGGGGCGTTGCGGCGTACCGCAACACTGTGCTTACGAACCCGCCGTCGAACCGCCCGGTTTCGCCCTCCCGATCGGGGAAGACGACCAGGCGATCGGCCCGGTAGATCGTCGCCGCGCGGGCGACGTATCCGAGTTTGCGAGTTGCCTCGCGTTTGTCCTCGGCCTCCCGGGTGAGCGACGACGGCACGAGTACGCTGACGGTCATGCCGTGACGCTTCGGCGCCGCGTCACTAGACTGTAGCGATGTGTTGCTTACAGGGTCGTAAAAGGGTAGCGAATTAGATCGAGTACGTGATCGCCTCTCGCGTCAGAAATCGTGGTAATACGGAACATAGGGAGTCGGTAACGCAAGTCGTCGAACGTGCACGCACAGGTCGCATTTACGAATGGCTGGGAAACGGATCGTTGCTCATCCGATCGAAACCGAGCAGTCCAGGGTATCGTCCGTCTGGATCTGATATCGAAATGGTTTGAATGGTAGCAAATGAGTGCGTCGGATATAGTACTCTACACCAAGGCGGATTGAAGAGGCCGCGAAATTTTCCCCGACCTCGGCTATAACAGCAACCGGAGACGTTCTACGTGGTTTGTGTGGACGCCGTCATCGGAGGCGTATCCGACACTCGGATGGTTCCGCTACGCTACAGAAGAGCGACAAGGGAAGTGACGTCTTCAGCAATCAGACGCTCTAAATAAGTGGTCTTCCGGGGGATCGGTCACCGTGACGGTATCGTTGTTGATACGAATGCCAACCCGAACGGTGTTATCATCGTAACAATTCTCGACAATCGTGCGGTCGGCGTTCGTCCTGGCTTGAAGCGTGTACTCCCCGTCGGGGAGTGAGTCAATAACGAGATACTGACCGGGGAGAGACGAGTCGTACACGTCAGCCCACCCGGCACTAATCCCTTGATTATCGCAATCGAACTGGGGACTACTACTGGCGTTTGGGCGAGACGGCATTCGCTCGACATCCATAAGACAAAATGGCTGTTTCTTTCCCACGCCCATCTCGTCGCCCGATTCGTCAAATAGAGTATATTTATTGAACCCATCTAGATGCGCGTGATCGTGAGAGTCCGAGTGTACGAACTGATCAGGGTGGTCCTCCGGACTGCCCAGTTCGGCATCCGCGTCTCCCACATTGTAAGTGAGTATATCAAATCGCAGAAGTCTATGTTCGCCCGGGGTTACGTAACCGTCTTCGACGTCAGGGCTAGACTCATCAAACACTTCTGTTGAAATATTGAGCTCTCTAACATCCGGAACGAAGTTGACCTCTGGCCGATCCTCGAGTTGATCGTCCGAGGCTTCAGGGTCGGACTCCGAGGTTTCAGGGTCGGACTCCGAGGTTTCAGGGTCGGACTCCGGCGCCTCAGAGTCGGACTCGGTTGGCGTGGGTGGTGACGTCGTCGAGTTCTCTTCGTCCGCCGAGGGAGCCTCCTCGTCCGTGGTATCTTCGCTTCCGGAGGCTTTGGAGGTGTCCGTGTTACTGTCAGATACGTTCTCTATGAACGGATTGTCGGCCGTAACGCCCGCGAGCGTAATCATGCCTATCCCCGCTACTACAATGAGGAGAACCGCAACCAGTACCGCCGCTCGCTTCCTGCCAGGTATCCATTTTTTCATCATACTAGTTGCCAGACTGTACCCGAATCTAATCGAGAAGAATTATAGTAAGAATTACACTAACCAGATCGTAGACAGCGTGTACTCGTTCTAAATCGTCGCTAACTGGGATACGCGTCCTCTCGCTTTCGTTTAGCGCCCGCCATATACTGTAGATTTCATGATTGTTTCTGAGAGGTGTGTCATCCAAGCCGAAGATCTAACAGTAGCTCAACGTTCGAGAGACCGTCGGTTGTCTCGCCCGAGCACACGTGATTAAGACGTGTGTTCGATCGGAATTTCCGATACACCTAACACCGGGGAAAGACAGCGAGAGGACGATCACGACAGATCGTCCAGACGTTTCGTTTCCCGATCGGTCGAGAGTGACCCGGGCGCGATCGACGTGATCCCGGCGTCAACCTGACCGCACTCATCTACCACGTGGAACGAACGAGGGGCGATCGATTCGAAAGATCGGGATTCGATCGGCGTTGTGACCACATTTCGAACGTTCTTGGGGCCTAGAAACGCAGGAGAGGAAGTATCGTCTGAATCGATCGTGTGGTACGCCCTGCACCCCCACGCCTGATACGATTCGCAACCCTTATACATCCATCCCGAATTAGGTGTAAGTGCAACAGGGCGCTGGTAGTGTAGTGGTATCACGTGACCTTGCCATGGTCACAACCTGGGTTCAAATCCCAGCCAGCGCATTTTCACTGAACAACAACGACGAGCGGAGCGAGTCGTCTGTTCGGTGAAGATCGTTCTCGGATTTGAAGTAGACGAGTCGCAGCCCGGGAAGCGAACGGAGTGAGCGACCCGGACCGTCTCGGCGTGGTTCAAATCCCAGCCAGCGCACTTCTGTCCCGAACAAGTCCGTGAGTGACGGAAATCGTTCTGGATTTGAATCAGACCAGACGCGCAGCGAAGCGAGCACGTCTGGGCGTGGTTCAACCCCAGTCGACCGATCGGTGGGTCGCGTCGGTCGGCATCGTTCACGGGGATAACGTGCGCTTACGACAACCAGTGGGTAGAGCCGGCGGCGGTCGCACAGCGTCGAACGGGACGAAACAGTTTGTACGTTCGAACCATTCGACGAGGCATTCACTTACATTTGTTTACCAATATCCGCCTGCGATCGACTTTTATACTCCGAGAGGCTACGATATAATCGACGATTGAACCGCATTTCCTCCTATGCATACAGAACTGACAGACGACGACACGGGCGACTACCAGTACGACCAGACGAACGACCGCTACGTCTTCCACCACGACAGCGACGGTACGGCGACGATCACCGCGACGATCGTCCACGCGCTCGCGTCGATCGCGGAGACCGACGTCTCGCAGGGTGAGTTCTCGCTTTACGACAGCGTCGATCCGGACGCCCTGGACCGGATCTTCGGCAAGAAAGCCGACGGGACCGACCGATCGGGCGGTCACGTCGCGTTCACGGCCCTCGAACACGAGGTGTTCGTCTACGCGAACGGCGACGTCATCATCTACCCGCCGTCCGGGTCGCGGCCCTAACGGCCCGTCTGGTTCTGTTTTCGCGAGTCGATCGACGCGTAGTGACGGATGCGAATTCGCTGGCAAGGGGCGGATTTAGGGGCTCGGAGCCCTCACAATCTGCTATGACCGTCGTTGCACTGCTGAGCGTCGCACCGGTGATCGAAGACAGTATGGCGGGCGAGGTCGCGAAAGCCGTCGCGGCACTCGACGAGTACGACGTCGAGTACGAGACGAATCCCATGGGGACCGTGATCGAGGCCGACAGTACGGACGAACTGTTCGCGGCCGCACAGGCCGCCCACGACGCCGTCGACGGCGATCGGGTGAGCACCGTGCTCAAGATCGACGACAAGCGATCGCGCGAGACGTCCGCCCAGGCGAAGGTCGACGCGGTCGCCGAGAAACTCGGCCGCCAGCCGACCAGCAACGAGTAACGACCGTCGGCGATCGGCGGGTGGACGACGCCCCTGGTTCCGCCCGACGGGGCCGTTTTCCGAGAACAAAACGCTCAATCCGGACCAGTGAGTAGCCGCGCCCATGGAACAGACCACACTCGATGTTACCGGCATGGCCTGTGACGGTTGCGAACAGAACGTCACCGACGCGCTCGAGGCACTCGAGGGGATTTCGTCGGTCACGGCGAACCACGAAGCCGACCAGGTGCGCGTCGAACACGACGAGACCGCCGTCGACGAGGAGACGATCGCCACGACGATCGAGGACGCGGGGTACGAGGTCTCCGCGTAGCGATCGACGGCGAGGCAAGCCCGGCGGGTCGGACGGACGGCGGCGTCGAGGCCGATCGGCCGATCGTGGAACCGCGACGAACTGACAAACTGTTTTAGGGCGGCCGCTGAAGGCTGGGACATGGAGAGTCTCAACCGGATGGCGATCGAGTTGGTCGACGAAGCCCTCGAGTACGCCGAGGAGTTGAACGTCGGGGGGTACGATCTCGAGAACGAGGCGACGGTGCTGGACTTCGGGGTGGAGTTCGACGGCGGCGTCGAGGCGGGACTCCTGCTGACCGAGATCCAGACGGCGGGGATGGCGACGCCGAGCCACGATCTCGGCGAAATCGACGGGACCCCGATCCCGTTCGTCGAACTGACGACCGACCAGCCGGCGCTGTCGCTGCTGTGCTCCCAGAAGGCTGGCTGGGAGCTGACGACGGACGATTTCGAGGGGCTGGGGAGCGGACCGGCCCGCGCGCTGGTCGCCGAGGAGGAGGAGTTCCGGCGGGTCGGCTACACGGACGCGTTCGACCTGACCGCACTCGCCGTCGAAACGGACGAGTTGCCCCCCGAATCCGCCGCCGAACAGGTCGCCGACCTCGCGGAGGTCGAGCCCAGTAGCGTCTTCTTACTGGCCTACCGGAGCGCGAGCCTCGTCGGGTCGATCACGAACGCCGCACGGGCGGCCGAACTCGCCACCTTCCGGCTCTCGGAACTGGGCTACGATCCGATCGACATCGTCTCCGCGACGGGACGCGCGCCGGTCGCACCGGTCGCGGAAGACGAGCAGACGGCGATCGCCCGGACGAACGACGCGATCGCCTACGGCGGGCGGGCCCACCTGACGGTTCGCGAGGATTCGGACGTCTTCGCCGACGTCCCGTCGACGGTCGCCGACGACCACGGCCGACCGTTCGGCGAGATCTTCGACGATCTCGACTGGGAGTTCGGCGAGGTCCCGGCGGACCTGTTCGCGCCCGGGATGGTGACGATCGACGTCCTCGGCGGCCCGACGTACGTCCACGGCGAGACCGACGAGGAATTGCTGGCCGACTCGTTCGACCTGTAGCGGCGCGTCTCTCGCGCCACCCCGGATCGCCGAGTGTCCGCGCTCGTCTTCGCGCGTCGGGATTTTTGTCGCTTCTACACGAAGAGTCGACCGTGACCGGTGACGTCGACGCGATCTGCTTCGATCTCGACGAGACGCTCTGTACCTACAGCCAGCCGAGCGCGGACGTGCTCGATCGGGCGTTCGACCGCGCCGGCGTCGCCCCGCTGTGGGCGCTCGAGGACTACCACGACCTGTACGGCGACTACCTCGCGGAGAGTACGGACGTCGAGGATCTCCGACGACGGTGCTTCGCGGACCTCGCCGTCGAGGCCGGCCACGACCGCGAGACCGGCCGCGCGGTCGCCGACGAGTTCGCCGCCGTGCGCGATCAGGAAGCCGTCGACCTCCTCCCCGATGCGCGTGAGGCCGTCGAGGCCCTGACCGATCGCTACCGACTGGGTCTCGTCACCAACGGCGCACCCGGGATGCAACGGACCAAACTCGAGGCGATCGGCCTCGCGGACGCGTTCGAGACGATCGTCTACGGCGGGTACGACACGGCGCCGAAGCCGGCCGCCGAACCGTTCACGGTCGCGCTGGACGCGCTCGACACGCCGCCGGAGCGGGCGGTCCACGTCGGAAACTCCCTGTCGTCGGACGTCGCCGGTGCGCGGGCCGCCGGGCTCCGATCGGTGTGGGTTCCCCACGAAGACCGGATTCCCGAGGCGCCCGATCCGGCGCCGGACCACACGGTCGAGACGCTCGCCGGCCTCGAGACGCTTTCGTGGTGAGTGCCGATCGGCCGACTTTTGGCCGCCCGCTGCGAGGTGCGAGTCGATGACCGACCGCGCGATCAACTTCCAGGCGGTCGTCGAGGGCGTCCGATCGGCCCCCGAGGTCGGGACCGCGATCGTGACCGTCGACGGCGACGGGCCGATCACCGTCTGCAGGCGACTGTTCGAAGGATTGGAGGAGCGAACCGACCCGTCCTCGTGCGAGTTCTACATGAGTCCGAACGTCCGCCGGGAACTGGAGCGCCGACTGCTCGGCGACGGGGTCGCCGTCGAGTCCCCGCCGTTCCTCGATCGCCAGATCCGGACGGACGTCTCGATGCCGGACGACACGGTGCTGTTCATGCACCCCGACGCCGTCACGCTCGGCGGGACGGTCACCGGGATCCGCCCCGTCGGGATCGGGACGCTCTCGATGCCGAACGGCGATCGGCTACAAATCTGAACGCGAACGGGGAGAACGGTGGCCCGTCCCGTCGGGCCGGGTGGATCGATCGACGGAAGCGACGCTGAACGAGCAGTCGACGGAAGCGAGGCTGGGCCGCGCGGATCAGTCGACGGGAGAGACGTCGGTGACGGTTCCGACGCCCTTGCTACGGCCCTCGCGGAAGACGAACTTCTGACCCTCCTCGACGAGATACGGGCGGAACTTGAACCGGACGGTGGCGTTGCCCGTATCGCCCGGCAGCAGGCGTCCACCCTCGGGGTAGAACGCCGCCGCCTCGCCGATCGTCTCGAGGTGGACGACGGGTTCGTAGCCGTCGCCGATCCGGGTGGGGTGGTTCAGGACCATGACCTCGGCCTCGAACTCCCGGACCGGGTCGGGATCCGCGTCGGCCGGGAGGAGGACCATGCCGCGCTCGATCGCGCTCTCCTTGATCCCCTTGAGGGCGATGCCGACGATTCGGCCCGCCTGGGCCCGGTCGACCTGGTGGTAGTGCATCTCGATCGATCGGACCTCGACGTTCTGGAAGCGCCCGTCCGGCATCGGGCCGATGAGGAGTTCGTCGCCGGTCTCGACCTCGCCCGACATGACCGTCCCCGAGGCGACGGCGCCGACGCCGGTCACGGAGTAGCTCCGGTCGACGTACATCCGGAACTCGCCGGTGTCCTGTGACGTCTTGGGAAGCCGATCGAACAGTTCGTCCAGGGTGTCGAGACCGTCCATCGTGATGGCGCTGGTCGCGACGATCGGGACGACCCGTTCGTTGATCTCCTCGACGGCGGCGTCGACGCCGTGGCGGGCGACCCGCAGCGGCGACTTGTCGACTTCCCGGAGGAGGCGCTCGACCTCGCGCTCGACCTCCTCGACGCGCTCGTCGCTCACGGCGTCGGTCTTCGTGATCGCGACGATCGTCGGCAGGTCGGTCGCCAGCAGGACGCCGAGGTGTTCCCGCGTCGTGCGCGTGGGACCGTCGTCCGCGGCGACGACCAGCAGCCCGTAGTCGAGTTTCTGGCCGACGAGCCCGCGGATCGTCGTCCGGAGCCACGGTTCGTGGCCGACGGTGTCGACGAACGAGACGAGTCGATCGGCCTCCTCGACGACTTCGGCCCGATCGGCCTTGCGGTTCGGGTTCCGCACGCGAACGGGACCGTCGTCGTCGAAACCGTAGACGGCGTAGGAGAGGTCGGCCGAGAGGCCGCGCTCGACCTCGTGGGGCTGAACGTCGAGGAACGCGCGGGTCGCGCCGTCGCCGTCGTCCGCCTTCCCGGTGACGAGCGAGCCCACGAGCGTGCTCTTCCCGTGGTCGACGTGGCCGGCCGTGCCGACGACGACGTGTTCGTCGTCGGTTTCGAGGACGGCCCCGTCGTGGATGGTCGCGACGCCGACCAGTCCGTCCTTGACCCCCCACGTCTGTACGTCCTCGATGTGCGCGTCGGCCTCCTCCGCGAGCAAGGAGAGCACGTCCATCGACTCGGAGAACTCGTCGGGATCGATGCCGGCGAGTCCGCCGTCGTCCGTCACACCGACGACGTACGTCGCCTCGCCGTCTCCGGACAGGAGCCGGTGTCGGAGCTGGGCAGCCAGACTCTCCCGTCGCCCACCCTCGAGGTGGACGTCACGTAGCAGGCGTTCCTTGAACTCGACGTTGCCACCGTCCTGTTCGCCACGGTCCAGGGCTCGCTCGAGGAGAGCCCGGTCACGGCTCATATCGCCCGGTAGCGCCTCACATGGCAAAAGCCTTCCCGTCCGTTGTCAACGAATGACACAGTAGTGCCCGGGAGCGGGGTTTCGAACCCGCCGCGTAATCGGCCATTGCCGACTACGATCGCGGTCACCACCGAGCCGAGAGTGGCGTGCCGGGCCCGCTTTCAAGCCCCTCGAGACCGTAGCCGGCAGCATGAGTATCAGCGGGCTCTGCCAGATCTGCGAATCCCGCCCCGCCGAACATCAGTGTGCCAACTGCGGGAACCTCGTCTGTGAGGTCCACTACGAGGCCGGGGACGGGCTGTGTACCGACTGTGCCGCACAGGCCCGGCCCGACCCCGACCAGGACGACGACGTCGACGTTCACCGGTTCTGAACCGTGTTGACGAGTGACCGTCCACGAGGGCGTCGCCCGTGACGTCGATCCGCGACCTGCTCGGCGAGTCGCTGGCCGTCGGCGAGACGTTCTGTCTCGACGTCGAGGAGCGAGACGGCCGCCTCGTCGCCACGCATCCACACGGCGCCAGTCCGCTGGATATCGCCGTGGTCGAGGGACTCGACCGCCTCGACGAGCATCCCCCGGCGGATCCGATCGAGGTCGAGATCCTCGACCGGATCGTCGACGATCGGCTCGCGGGCCGAGTCGTCGCTGTCGACTGTTCGGCTCCCGAAAATCAGGGGTGATCGCCTCGCCGTCCGTGTTCGCGTCGGTTACTCGCGGTACTGGTTCAGCCGTCGTTTCAGCCGCTTCGCCGCCTGCTCGCTCGCCCCCGCGAACTCCTCGCCCGCGTCTTCACCCGCAAAGATGATCCCGCGCGAGGAGTTGACGAGGCCGACGCCGTTTGCGAGGCCGTACTCGATCGCGGCCTCGGCGTCACCGCCCTGGGCCCCGACGCCGGGGACGAGGAAGGGAAGGTCGGGAACCTGCTCGCGAATCTCCTCGAGTTCGTCGGGGGTCGTCGCGCCGACGACGAGTCCCACGTTGTCGTTCTCGTTCCACAGGTCCGCGAGCGCCGCCACCCGCTCGTAGACGGCCTCGCCGCTCGCGAGTTCGAGGTCCTGCAGATCTTCGCCGCCGGGGTTGGAGGTACGACAGAGGATGAAGACGCCGGCCTCCTCGTTCGCCAGGAACGGCTGGAGCGAGTCCCGACCCATGTAGGGATTGACCGTGATCGCGTCGACCGTCTCGAGGATCGACGCGTACTGGCGGGTCGTGTTCCCGATGTCCGCCCGCTTGGCGTCCAGCAGGACGGGGACGCCCTTCCCGTGGGCGTACGCGATCGTCTCCTCCAGGGCGGCCCACCCGTCGGGATCCTCGTAGAAGGCCGCGTTGGGTTTGAACACGGCGGCGTGTTCGTGGGTCGCGTCGATGATCCGGCGGTTGAACGCCCACCGCGGGAGGTCGTGCTCCCGGAGGTGGTCCGGAATGCGCGACGGATCGGGATCGAGTCCGACGCTCAGGACGCTGTCGACCGTGCGGATCCGATCGTGCAGGCGATCGAAGAAGTTCATGCCCCGAGTGGCGGGCCGACGGTCGAAAAGGTTGCTATCCGCGCTGCTCCGGATCGAGTACTGCCCGCCGGCGGCCGGCCGTCAGCCGGTCCGATCGTCACTCCGCCCGACCGGTTCCTGGGTGTGAATCACAGTCTCCCTCCAAATTCTTTAGACAGTACCTACTTCCTGCTCATCGACGACGCTCACGGTATGCAACTCGACCAGCGGCTGTCGTCGTTTCCCCGACTCGATCGACTCCGGGACCGCGTTCGATCGACGCTCGGGCCGGGCCCCGACGGGGCCGAGGGTACGGCCGACGCGACCGATCGCGGAGACGGCTCCGAACGGGCGAATTCGTCCGCACCCTCCGTCGGCAATCTCTTTCACTGCCAGACCTGCGCCGTCGTCTACATCGCCGCCGAGAAACACGTCTGCTCGAACTGTGAGGGAGAGGTCGAGCAGGTTCGATCGACGCTCGCGTGCCAGTGAGCCGCGGGCACGCGGGTGAGTATCCTCAACTGAGACGGATTGCGGTACCATTGTTCCGGCGGGCTCGCAGACGGGCCGCGGGTGTGCCGGAGCGGACGGACAGCACAGCAATCCGTGTGACGCCCCTCAGCGCTCGAGCACTTCGATCAGGTTGTCCTCGGGATCGCGGAGAAACACGATCGAGGTGCCGGTCTCGGTGGTTCGTGGCTCGCTGATCGTCGGGACGTCGTCCGGGAGCCCGTCGGAGAACGCGTCGAGGTCGTCGACCGCGAATGCGACGTGCGTCGCGCCGGGCTGGTTGAGCCCCGCGGCCGGCGACTCGCGCGCCTCGGGGTCGTACGCGACGAGTTCCAGTCGAATCCCGTCGGCGTCGAGGTGTACGAACCGGGCGCTCGCGCCGTCGACGCCGACGGCGTCGGCGAACGCCTCGCCGGACACCTCGAACCGATCGCGGACGTCGAGTCCGAGGGCGTCGCGGTAGAACGCGACTGATTCCTCCAGGTCGCTCACGGTGACGCCGACGTGGTGTGCACTGCAGTCTGTCACGGGCGCACTCGCACCGGGAGACGGGAAAAGCGTTCGACTGCGGCAGTTCGTGTCGATCGAGGCCTACTGTTTTCTCCCCGGACGAGAATGCAGGGGTATGACGCGCGTCGCGTTGATCGCCCACGACGAGAAGAAGCCGGACCTCATCGAGTTCGCGCAGAATCACGAAGCACAGCTGCGGGAGTACGACCTGCTCGCGACCGGGACGACGGGCCAGCGCCTGGTAGACGAGACGGATCTCGAGATCGAACGCAAGGAGTCGGGGCCGCTCGGCGGGGACCTCCAGATCGGGGCCGAGGTCGCGGCCGACCTGCTCGACGGGATCGTCTTCCTGCGCGATCCGTTGCGGGCCCAGCCTCACGAACCGGACATCTCGGCCCTGTTGCGGATCTGTGACGTCCACGACACCGCGCTGGCGACGAACCTCGCGTCCGCGGAGTTCCTGATCGAGGGGCTGGCCGAGTAGTCGCTCGACGGCGCGGCCGGGTCGTCTCCGATCGGCTCGAACCGAATCCGGGACGGGCATCGACGGCCACCGGACCTGTCGGAATACACACCGGTGTCACGTCCTTTAATATCGCACAGTCCGCTCTCTCGTGTATGACCATCTACGAGAGCGACCTCCCCGGCGTCGGGAAGAAGTTCGAGGTCGAACTCGACGACGGCAGACGACTCGTCATCGTGACCCACAATACGGGGAAGCGGGAGATCTACATGAAGGCGAACGCGGACGCCGACGGCGACAAACTGTTCGAGGCGTCCGATCGGCTCGCCCGCAAGATCGGCACCATTCTCGAGGGGGCGTACTTCCAGCCGGTCCAGACCGAGGAGGTCGAGACCCTGCTGGCCGAGGACACGTTCATCGAGTGGTACAGCGTGACCGAGGACGCGGAGATCGCCGGCCAGAGCATCGCCGACGCGCGGGTTCGCGAGCGGACCGGCGTCTCGATCGTCGCGATCCAGCGCGACGACGAACTGGTGTCGGCACCGCCGCCGGAGACGATCCTCGAGAGTGGCGATACCGTCGTCGTGATCGGGGATCGGGAGGACTGCACCAAGTTCGAGCGGCTGCTCGGTGAGGACGTCGAAGAGTGATCGAGACGATCGTGCCTGTCGGAGGTGAGTACTAGTGGCTACTGAAACGGCGCTCGTCGACGTCGGGGTCCTCTTTACCGCGGTCGCAGTCGCCGGACTTCTCGCGAATCGGGTCGACCAGTCGGTGATCCCGTTTTACATCGTCGTCGGAATCCTGCTGGGGTCGAACGTGCTCGGCGAACTCCCCGCACTCGCCGGCAGCGAGGTCGGGATCGGGGGTTTCGCCGTCACCGTTCCCGAGGCGACGATCGGCGGGGTCGACCTTCTGGCGACGATCGGCGGACTCGCACTGGGCGAGACCGACTTCGTCGTCGTCGGGGCCGAGATCGGGATCGTCCTCCTGCTGTTCTTTCTCGGCCTCGAGTTCAATCTGGAACGGCTTCTCGAGAGCAGGGACCGGATCGGCAAGGCCGGCACCGTCGACCTCGCGCTCAACTTCGGGATCGGACTGGTCGTCGGCTATCTCCTCTTCGGCGGGCTGCTCGCGGCCTTCCTGGTGGCAGGCATCGTCTACATCTCCTCGAGCGCGATCATCACCAAGTCGCTGATCGACCTCGGCTGGATCGCCAACGCCGAGTCCGAGCCGATGCTCGGCACGCTCGTCTACGAGGACCTGTTCATCGCGGTCTACCTGGCGATCGCGTCGGTGCTCGTTCTCGGCGGCGGGGACCTCGGGGAGGCCGCGGGCCAGATCGCGGTCGCGATCGGGTTCATCGTCGCGTTGCTCGCGCTCGTCGCGTTCGGGACCGGCTTCTTCCAGCGCGTTCTCGAGGTCGACTCCAACGAGTTCGTCGTCGTGCGGGCGCTCGGCGTGACGGTGCTCGTCGCTGGCGCTGCGCTCGCACTCGGTGTCAGCGAGGCCGTCGCCGCGTTCTTCGTCGGGATGGCCTTTTCGGCGACCGATCACGTCCACGACCTCGAGCGGCTGCTCTCGCCGCTCCGGGACGCCTTCGCGGCAGTTTTCTTCTTCTGGATCGGACTCGTCACCGATCCGGGGCTGTTCACGCTCTCG
Source organism: Halosolutus sp. YCN4 (assembly GCF_059736495.1). Lineage (NCBI taxonomy): Archaea > Methanobacteriati > Methanobacteriota > Halobacteria > Halobacteriales > Natrialbaceae > Halosolutus > Halosolutus sp. YCN4. The sequence goes on from NZ_JCASSM010000001.1 coordinate 992,223, forward strand.
ATTCTCGGAATGATCGTCGCCGCGGTGGTTCTCACGACGCCGACGAAACTCGTCAGCGGATTCCTCGGCGGCAAGATCTACGACCTCGACGACCGCCGATCGCTCCGGGTCGGCCTCGGGATGGCTACCCGGGGCGAGTTCTCCCTGATCATCGCGAGCCTCGCGCTCTCCGGGGCCGGGAGCGGGATCCCGGCCGAGACGGCGGAGACGATCTACGCGTTCACCGTCGGCTACGTCCTCGTGATGAGCGTCCTCGGCACGTCGCTCATGCAGTACTCCGATCGGCTCGAACCCGTCGCCGTGTCGTGGCTCGAGCGCAGGCGCGTCGGCTCCGCCCGGCCGGCCGAGGAGTGAACCGGATTCCGAGGGATCCGGCGGGCCGGACCGAAGGGATACCTTCAAACGCGTCGAGACCCCTCTCACGTCTATGCCACGGGCGGTCGTCTTCGACCTCGACTACACCCTCGCCGTTCCGCGCCGCGATCGGGCCACGATCCTCTCGGAGGCGACCGAGGCCGCCGACGCGCCCGACCTCACCCGGGACGACTACCTCGCGGCCCACCGCCGGAACCTGACCCGGGAGACCAGAGCGCCCATTTTCCAGGACTTGCTCGCCGATCGGGACAGCGACGCCGATCCGGAGGATCTCGCGCGCGAGTACCGCGAGACGATCGCGTCGGCACTCGAATCCCTTCCCGGCGTCGAGGACATGCTCGATCGGCTCCGCGAGACGTATCGGGTCGGACTCCTGACCAACGGCCCGGTCCTCGCCCAGCGGGACAAACTCGAGACGCTGGGCTGGGAGGACGCCTTCGACGCCGCGCTCGTCACCGGCGAACTCGAGGCCGGCAAACCGGACCCCCGCGCGTTCGAGGCGATCGCGGCGGAACTCGGGATCGATCCTGCGGACGCGGTCTACGTCGGTGACGAGGTCGAGGCGGACGTCTACGGGGCGACCAACGCAGACATGGCGGCCATCCAGGTGCTCCGCCCCGACGGGCCCACCCCCGACCCGCGGGCGATCGCACACGTCGAACAGTCCGAGGTGGCGACGGCCGTGCCGCGAATTCTCGACTCGTTCGAGGACTCGACGTAGCGGTGCCGCGCGGTCGCCAGCACATTCGTGACCACCACCCACGAAACGCATATGAGCGTCCCCGATCTTCGGTCAGGTGATGACAGAGGATCACTACAATTGTAGTGAATGTGGAACAGCACTACACTACCGAACGACGAAACACAACGGCTGTCCGAACTGCGCGTTCATGCCGCTTCACAGCGCCGACTGACCGATCCGGACGATCGATCCCGCGAACGACGACCGGTTTTGCTGTCTTTCTCTCGGATCCATAGCAACGCCGACGGACACCGGTAATACCGCACTAGTCGCCGTCGGTGAGCGATCGCGTCACCGCCTGGACGACGTCGCTCGCTCGTTTGACGGCCGCGCCACTTTCGACGAACACCAGCGTCTTCGGCGGGTCGGTCGCCTTCGGCCTGACGCGCAGGTCGGCCGCCTCGGCGGCCTCGACCGCCGCGTCCTGTCCCGCCTCGAACTCCAGGTGGGCGCGGTCGTCGTGAACGAACGCACGCGCGAGGCGCTCGTCGGTCTCGGCTTCCGATTCGTCCGCGGCCGTCCGCACCACGACGTCGTACGCCCGCGCCCCGTCGGCCGTCGGTTCGACGTCTCGATCGGCGTTCGTGACCGCGATCCGATCGAGCACGCCGTCGTCGCGCCCGTCGAGTTCCGACGCGAGGAGTTCGGCGATTCGCCGGCCGTCGGTAATCCGTTCCTCGACCATAGCGATCGATCGGTGCGGGAGCGGTTAACCGTCTTCGGTCAGCGCCGACCGGGCGACCGGGGCGAGGTCGTCCACGTCGACGCCCTCGCGGCGGGCGTAGACGACGGCGGCGGCCTCGATCGTCAGTCCGAGTTCGCCCTGGAGCGCGTTGATCGCGCCGACCGCCTCCTGTTTCTCGAGTCCCTCGGCGACGAGCGCGTCGAGGACCCGTTCGAAGGCCGATCGCTCCTGCAGGAGGTCCTCGTCCGGGACGAAGTCGTCGGGGACGGTCACGGCCGTCGGATCGAACGCGAGTTCGAGTTCGTCGCCGTCGGGTTCGAGCAGGGACTCCCGCGTCGCGATGTCGATCAGACGCTGGGCCTGGTCGGGCGAGAACCAGTCTCGATCGAGCGAGAGCGCGACGACGAACTCGTTCTCCCGGAGGCGTCGGGTGCCGTTCTGGACGAACGGCGCGGCGACGGCGACGCGAAGACTCATCGGAGACGACTCTCTGGAGCGACGAAATAACGATAGCGGTTCCGGTCGAGCGCGACCGGCCGGCGGTGACAGGCGGGACTAGTCGGACGCCCGGCCGCCGCCGCTCCCGTTCCGATCGGCGCGCGATGGCGGCGGGAACTCCGTCGCACCGGTCGACGCCGGCGGTTCGGGGAGGACACAGCGGTCGGGTTCGCGGTTGACGTGCTCGTACCGGGTCGGCGCGTTCGCCAGGGGGTGTGCGGGATTCTGGTCGCTGGCGATCCGGGCGGCACGGACCTCCTCGAAGGTACTGAGTCGCGCCTGGATGCCTCGCCAGTGGTTCCGCGTCGCGGCGGGGACCGAGACACGCTGTGGCGGGGACCGGTCCGGGTGGCTCGCCGCGAGGACGACGTTGTTGACGTTGCTGGCCAGCGCGTCGTGGTCGACGAGCACGCCGATACTCGCGTCTCGCGGTGCGCGAGCGGCGAGGACGTCGAGTCCCAGGTGAAGCGCCCGGTACTCGGCAACGTTGTTGTCCGGCGGCGTGTCCGTAGTCGCGACGCGTGCGACGCGGGTGCCGTCGCGCGTTTCAATGACTGCGCCCAGTCCACCGCCCGCGTCCCGGAACGACCCGTCGGTAGCGACGTAGAAGTCACGGTGATGGGTGCGAGGGGGGTGGGCGATGTGCGGCGTGGGCGACTCGTCGAACAGATCCCGCAGGGCGGGCCGGCCGTGAGCGGCCATGGTCCAATTACGTCGTGAAGATGATTTAAACCTTCGGCAGAATTACGCGGGTGAGAATCGATTCGTCCGGCTACCGGGCCGTATAGCGGATTCAGCGGCCGATTTCCGTCGTGTCAGCTCACGACCTACTTCGTGTGCTCCGCATGAACGCGCGTCGGGAAGAGTTGGAGGTGGCGGTCGCTGCCGGGAGCACTCCGAGGGGATCCGCGACCTCGTACACTCGCCGACGGGCCACTGTCGGTCGCCGCTGCCACAGCGTGGGCGGACGAGGGGTTGAGAAGTCCACGGCGGCGTCCGAGCGAAACTGATTTTCCCGCGAAGTTGTCTCCGCGCACCTGCCGGCCGTGGCGTCTGCCGATCGTTCGTGGCGGACGCTCAGCGCTCGGTCGGAACGAACGGAGCAGGGTCCTGTGCGAACGTGAGCACCCGGTGCCGGTCGAGTGGTCGCACGTGGAGGTGGAGTTCCCCCTCGCGCTCGATCGTTTCCAGAAACGCTCGGGAACTCCGGACGTCGTAGTACCCCGGAACGAGAATGACGGTTTCGGCGACGTCGTTCTCGAGCGCGGCGACGAAGAAGACGACGCCGTTTTCCTCGGCCCGGAACACGTCGACCTCGTCGAACTCGCCGGATCCGTCGACGGCCGCGGCGGCGCGCTCGAACTCGTCGTCGGGAACGAGGACGTCGATGCCCGTACGAGCGTCGTCGCGCTGGACGTCCTGGTCGCCGACGGCGGTGACGTCGCCGGGGTGGCACTCGATCGCGTTCCAGCCGTCCTCCCGGTACGCGTCGGCTGTCGCCGCCATGTCCTCGACGACCCGATCCCACGCCGGCGTAACCCGGTTCGCGACGGTCTCGACCGTTTCGGCGTCCTCGAACTCGTCCATACACTCGGCCCGGGAAGCCACCGATAAAAAGTCTTCTGCTCGGGTACCCTGCGAGGCGGCCGATCGCTGGTCGGATACCGATTTGTGACATACGAAAAGTTATTATCCGTCAGTACACCTCACCACATAGTGACTGATCTCCTATCGATTTCCGACCTTCGGACGCAGTTTCGCACGGAACGCGGCGTGGTAAAAGCGGTCGATGGGATCGACCTCACCATCGAACGGGGCGAGACCGTCGGACTGGTCGGCGAGAGCGGATCGGGCAAGAGCGTAACCGCTCTCTCGGCGATGCAACTCATCGACGATCCGGGTGAGGTCGTCGACGGCGAGGTGTTGCTCCGGGATCCCGACCTCGCCGATCGTCTCGGCGAGAAGTACCCCGGCTACGCGAACCAGTTCGTTACCGACGGCGCCGTCGATCTTTCGAACGCGCCCGAGACCGTGATGCGCGACATTCGGGGCGGGGAGATGAGCATGATCTTCCAGGACCCGATGACGTCGCTCAACCCCTCGATGACGGTCGGCGAGCAGGTCGCCGAGAGCCTGCAGTTGCACCGATACGGTGGCAAGCGGAAGGATTCGTGGCTGAACGCGGTCCGCGAGGCGTTCCCGGGCACCGATATTTCGGACGAGGTGATCGACGATGTCGTCGAAATACTCGACGCGGTCGGTATCCCCGAACCCGAGGCACGACTGGAAGAGTACCCCCACGAATTCTCCGGCGGAATGCGCCAGCGCGTGCTCATCGCCATCGCGCTCGCGTGCCGGCCCCAGTTGCTCGTCGCGGACGAGCCGACGACCGCACTCGACGTCACTATCCAGGCCCAGATCCTCGACCTCATCAACGAACTACAGGAGGACCTTGGCATGTCCGTCCTGTTCATCACACACGACCTCGGCGTCGTCGCAGAGACCTGCGATCGAGTCGCCGTCATGTACGCCGGAGAAATCGTCGAGGAGGGGCCGGTCGAGGAAATCTTCCACAACCCCTCGCACCCGTACACGTACGCGCTACTGGAGTCGATTCCCAAGGACGACGCGGATCGCCTCTACCCCATCGAGGGGAACGTCCCGGATCTCATCGACATGCCCGAGGGGTGCCACTTTGCGCCGCGCTGTCCGTGGGCGACCCAGGAGTGCACCGCCGGAGAGATACCGAACCTCCAGCACGGGCCGGACGACGTCGATCACGCCGCCAAGTGTATCCTCGAATCGTTCGACGAGAGCGAGTACGGGGCCGACGCACCGGAGGTGTCAGCCGAGTCGAAGACGTTCGACGGGGAGCCGCTGATGCACGTCGACGGACTCCGCAAGCACTTTTCGCGGGCGGACGACGTGCTCGACGAGTGGCTCGCGACGGAGCCACAGACGGTCAAAGCCGTCGACGGCGTTTCGTTCGACATCTACGAGGGGGAGACCCTGGGACTCGTCGGCGAGTCCGGGTGCGGGAAGTCGACGACGGGGCAGACGATCCTCCGACTGCTCGAACCGACTGACGGTACTGTCGTCTTCTCGGGCGACGACCTGACCGGGCTCGACGGCGACGATCTCCGCGCGAAGCGGCGCGACCTCCAGATGATCTTCCAGGACCCGCTGTCGTCGCTGGACCCGCGGATGACCGTCGGGCAGACGATAACCGAACCGCTGAAGATACACGGCCTCCCCGAGTCCGACCCGGACGTCCGACCCGTCGCCGACGTGACGAACGAAACCGGCCATAACGTAACCGTGGACCTGGACGACGACGTGGACGTGATCGTCGACGCAGAGGCGGGTACTGCCCGCGTTCCGTTGACGGTGCGTCGACCGGACGACGACGACCGGACGGTTGAGGTCGACCTCCCGGCCGGACTTGAGGCGTCCGTGACGGAGCGGAGTGCGGAACTCGAAGTGTCCGTGTCGGTCGCCTGGTCGCAGAACCGTCTCCGACGGGAACGCGTCTTCGAACTCGTCGACGCCGTCGGACTCTCGCGGGACCAGATCGATCGCTACCCCCACGAACTTTCCGGGGGGCAGCGCCAGCGTGTCGGCATCGCACGGGCGCTCGCGGTGGATCCCGACTTCATCGTCGCTGACGAACCGGTGTCGGCGCTCGACGTATCCGTCCAGGCACAGATCCTGAACCTCCTGGAGGACCTCCAGGAGGAGTTCGGCCTGACGTACCTGTTCATCGCACACGATCTGAGTGTCGTTCGACACATCTGCGATCGCGTCGCGGTCATGTATCTGGGGAAAATCGTCGAGGCTGCGAGGACGACCGAACTCTTCGAGGATCCGCAACATCCCTACACACAGGCACTGCTGTCGTCGATACCCCGACCGGATCCGCTGGCGGAGACCGAAGGGCGGATCATCCTCAAAGGGGACGTCCCAAGCCCGATCGACCCTCCCTCGGGGTGCAGTTTCCGGACCCGCTGTCCGAAGATCATCCCACCGGACGACCTCCAGACCGATCAGGAGAGCTACCGGGCGGCAATGGACTTCCGCGAGCGCGTCGAGAACCGCGATATACAGGTCGACGTGGCTCGCGAGACCGCTCCCGACGAGGGCGAACGGGTGACTGTCGCGGCTACCGACGGCGGATCGTCGGACGCCATCGTGGAGCGCCTGCTCGACCGAGAGTTCGAGGAGCGGCCGGCGGGCGAGGTCGGTGACGTCGTCAGGCGGGCCTGCGAGCACATCGTCGACGGCGACTGGGACGGTGCGACGAAACTACTGCAAGAGCGGTTCGAGAGCCCGTGCGAGCGCGAGGAGCCCGATCGAGGCGAGGGACACCATCGGGCGGCATGCCACCTCGTCGATGACTAGTACCGTACTGGTTTTATAAACTGAGTCTACTTTCCGATATATTTATAAGTTATCTACAGCAAACGACGGGGCATGCCACGCGATATCGATCGGCGAAGCTTCTTGAAAGCAGCGGGGGGAGCCTCCGTAGCGACCACGATGACTGCAGGGTGTATCGACTCGCTAAGTGGCGGCAATGGTGGCGAAACGCTGATTTACGCTCGGGGTGACCACCCGGAGAACTACGATCCGCAACAGACGACCAGCGGCGAAGTCGCGAAGGTCACGAATCAGGTTTTCGACCAGCTCATCAAGTTCGAGCCGGGCAGCGGCGGCCAACTCATCGACGGACTGGCGACGGAGTATGGCCTCGACGGGTCGACGGCGACGCTCACGCTCCGCGAGGACGTCACCTTCCACAACGGCGAAGATTTCACCGCGGAGGACGTCCGCGCGACGGTCCGCCGGTTCATCGACGAAGACTACGAGTACTACCTCGGTGATGACCGGTCCGGATACGGTCCGTTCACGTTCGGCAACTGGGTCGAAAGCGTCGAGGTCGACTCCGATTACGAACTCTCGATCGAACTGACCCAGCAGTACGCGCCGTTCCTGCGTAACCTGGCGATGTTCGCGGCGGCCATCCTCTCGAAGGCCCAGATCGAGTCGCTGGACGATCAGACGGAACTCGGCCTGGATCCGAAGGGTACCGGCGCGTTCGAGTTCGAAGAACTCGACAACGACAACGAGCGCGTCCAACTCTCCGCCAACGGCGACTTCTGGGGCGAGGGACCGAACGTCGACGGAGTCGTGTTCAAGACCATCGGACAGAACTCCACGCGCGTCCAAGACGTGATCAACGGTGACTCGCACATCACCGACAACCTGGACTCCCAGACCTCCCAGCAGGCCGACGACGCGGACACGGCGACCTTGCTCTCGAAGAACGGCATCAACACCGGCTATATGGCGTTCAACATGGAGCGCGTCGAGGAGTTCCGCGACAAAAACGTGCGCAAGGCCGTCAGCCTTGCGATCAACACCGAAGCGATCGTCAACGACATCTACCAAGGGTTCGCCGCCCAGTCCAGCCAGCCGCTTCCGCCGGACGTGATGGGGCACAACGACGACCTCGACCCGTACCCGCAAGACAAGGACGAGGCGGAGTCGCTGCTGGAAGAGGCCGGCGCGACCGGCCTCGAGTTCGAACTGGCCACGTTCTCGAACCCTCGCGGGTACAATCCCAGCCCCATCGATACGGCCAACCAGGTCAAGTCCGATCTCGAGGACATCGGGATGACCGTCGAGATCAACCAGTTCTCGGAGTTCGGTTCGTACCTCGACTACACCGATCAGGGCCGCCACGACGCGTGTTTCCTCGGCTGGTACACCGACAACGCCGATCCGGACAACTTCATGTACGTCCTCCTCGACCCGAAGGTTGACCTGGAGGCGGTCCCCGAGGACCAAGACTGGGTTAGCTTCGACACCGAAGGATACAGTACGCTCAACGTGTCCGCGTGGGCGAACACCGAGTACATGGAAATAGTCCGCGAGGCACAGTCCACCTACGACGAGGCCACTCGCCAGGAACTCTACGAGGAGGCGAGCGCACTTGCCAACGAGGAGGCGCCGTGGGTGTTCATCGACTACGCACAGACCCTGCGCGCCGCGAACGAGGCGGTCGCAGAAGACTCGTACACGATTACGTCGGTCGGCGGCCCCTTCCTCAACCGGGTCTCACTGAACTGATTCGGTGAGGCCGGGAACGGATAACAAGCATTTTATCCGATCCGGAATACGTTTACTTCGTCTCACAACATGGTCTCGAAGCGGTATGTCTTGAAGCGGTTGTTGTTGCTCGTCCCGGTGCTGTTCGGGGTGGCGTCGTTAGTGTTTGCCATCCTCCATCTCTCACCGGGCGATCCGGCCCGCCTCATCGTCGGGCAACGGGCACCGGCGTCACAGGTCGAAGCGGTGCGCGAGAGCCTCGGGCTGAACGATCCGCTATACGTTCAGTACGTGCGATTCTTGCTCGACGCCGCACAATTCCAGTTCGGCGAATCGTACCAAGTCTCCCAGGGGAACCCGGTACGACAGGTCATCGCGACACGCTTTCCGGTCACCATCGAACTAGCGCTATACGGCCAGGCGATCGGGATCATGCTCGGTATCCCGCTGGGCGTGCTCTCGGCCGTAAAGCAGGACTCGCTCACGGATCACCTCACCCGAATCGGTGCACTCACCGGGATTTCGGTTCCGATCTACTGGTCGGGGCCGCTGCTCATCCTGTTTTTCTCCGCGTACCTCGGACTCTTCCCGGCCGGGAGCCGAATCGGATCGACGATCTTCCTCCCGGACACGTGGACGCTGTTCGGGAAGGAACTCCCGTTGACCGGAATAATCCTTCTCGACACGCTGTTGCTCGGTCGACTGGACGCGTGGCTGTCCGCCGTACACCACATGTTCCTGCCGTCCGTAACGATCGGCGTCTATTCGATGGCGCTCATCTCACGGATGATGCGCTCGTCGATGCTCGAGGTCGTCAGGCAGGACTACATTCGGACGGCCCGCGCGAAGGGACAGGGCGCGAGGATAACCGTTCTGAAACACGGGTTCAGGAACGCCTTCATTCCGGTCATTACCGTCATCGGGATCCAGTTCGGCACCCTGCTCGGCGGTGCGGTGCTGACCGAGACGGTGTTCGGAATCGGCGGTGTCGGGACGACTCTCGTCGAAGCCATAAGCGACAGCGACTACCCGGTCGTCCAGGGTATCGTGCTGACGTTCGCGCTGCTTTTCACTCTCGTGAACCTCGCCGTCGACCTCACGTACAGCCACCTCGATCCACGTATCCAGCAATAACATGAGTACTGACACAGCGACCACCAGGACCGACACCCGAAGCACGCTCGAGCGGTTGCGGAACTCGCCGTTTCTCTCCCAACTGCTGTCGAACCGGCTCGCCCTCGTCGGGCTCGCGATCATCTTCGGAATGCTCGCCGTCGCCATCTACGCCCGGTTTTTCTACGACGTCGACGCCCTCGCGAGTTCCCGACTCGGCGGCACGATTCCCAGCCGTGCCCCGCCGTACTGGACGGGCGAAGCCAGTTCGGCCGGGTTATTCGGGACCGACGCCTCAGCCCGAGACATCTACACGCGCACGCTGTACGGGGCGTGGATCGCGCTGAAGTTCGGAACGATCACGGTCGGGATTTCGACCGCTGCCGGTGTTGCATTGGGAATTATCGCCGCCTACTACGGCGGCTGGGTCGACAATATCATCATGCGGACGATGGACGTCCTGTTGGCGTTCCCGTCGCTGCTGCTGGCACTGGCGCTGGTAGCCATCTTCGGGGCCGGTCTCTGGAAGGCAGTTATCGCGCTGATACTGGTGTACACGCCGCGGTTCGCACGCGTCGTCCGCGGGGCTTCCCTGAAGGTACTCGAGGACGAGTACATCGACGCGACCGTCGCACTCGGAGCGCAGGACCCGCGGGTGCTCTTCAGACACATCCTGCCGAACACGCTCGCCCCCATCACCGTCCAGTCGACGCTGAACTTCGGACTCGCCATCATCGACCTCGCCGCGCTGTCGTTTCTCGGCTTCGGAGCCCAGGCTGGCACGCCGTCGTGGGGGCTGATGCTGTCGAACGGCGTCAAGAACGGACTGCTCACCGGCAAGTGGTGGATGTCCTTCTTCCCGGGTCTGTTCCTCGCTGTCACCGTCCTCGGATTTAATCTGCTCGGTGACGGGATGCGCGACGCGCTCGACCCACGGATGCGAGACACGGTCGATTGACGGGACCGATGCGCCGACTGCGACTCGTCGTCGATGCGCTGGCGGCGGGTGTCGTCGCCGGCATCCTCCTCGTTGCCACGCTAATCGTGACCGGGGAGACGGCTGCCCGTGCGACGGAACTCGCCTTCGCGATCGGGGCGCTCGTGCTCGGCGTCGGCCTACTCGGCTGGTCCGGGTCGGTGATGGCGGGTCGAGGAATCGAAACCATGCAGGAACACCTCGAGACGGGCACTGACTGGACGAAGGCGAAATCCCGACGTGCGATGGCGAGAGTCACCGGATTCGGCGGCGGATTGATGATCGGGGCCACGCTCGTCGAAGTGATCGCGTACGGGCCGTGACCCGACGAGTGACTGGCCAGTCAGGATCCGACGCGATAACGGCCGTTCACCCGATCGAGCACGGCATCTTCGACAGGTGGCCTATCTCTTTAGGCGACGGGTGTATTAGCAATGGGTTCGTGGAAGCCGTATGAGCCAGAAAAAGGCCTCGCGAATGGAGGCCGCGTGTTCGTTGCTCGCGGAGTCCGAGCGCCGCTATCTCCTGTATCAACTGGCCGAAACCGAGCGGGCGAACCTGGACGCACTCATGGACCAGATCGCCGCCTGGAAACTGGACATTCCGTCCTCGCAGGTCGACGAGGATCTCAGACAGCGGATCTACGTCTCGATGGTCCACAACCACCTGCCGCGGCTCGCGGACTACGACATCATCGACTACGACCTGCGAAGCGGTGACATCGTCCTCGCGGAGGGGTTTGAGGACATCAGACCCCTGCTCGACCAGTTCCGGCAGACGGAAGACGAGGTCGAGATTCGCCAGCTGCCGCCTCTCTAACCGGGTCCCGACCCGATCGCCGTGATCGAACACTGGATCGGCTGGATCGACGGAACCGAACCGACGGACAGACTCGATCGGGGACCCCGACGGATTTCGAATCGAAATACATAGGACGGCTCACCGACGACCACCGGTGTGACTCGGTATCGTAATTTCGGACTCTTCCTGGCCCTCGCCGCAGTCTGGGGGACGGCGTTCGTCGCGATCAGCGCCGGCCTGGAGTACTTCCCGCCGGTGCTGTTCGCGGCACTGCGCTACGACGTCGCGGGCGTGCTCATGCTCGGCTACGCCGCGTACGCCGTCGAGAACTGGCGTCCGCACGGCTCCGCCGAGTGGGCCGTCGTCGGCGTCGGTGCCGTGCTCTTGATCGCAGCCTATCACGCCTTCCTGTTCGTCGGACAGCAACACACGACCGCGGCCGCCGCGGCGATCCTCGTGAGCCTCTCGCCCGTGCTGACGACGGGCTTCGCCCGCGTGCTGGTTCCGAGCGACGCGCTCTCGGTCGTCGGCGTCGTCGGGGTCGTCCTCGGTCTGGCCGGCGTCGCGGTCATCGCCCAGCCGGACCCGTCGAACCTCCTGGCGACGGACGTCGTGGCGAAGCTCCTGGTCTTCTGTGCTGCGGCCTCGTTCGCGCTCGGGAGCGTCCTTACCCGGCGGATCGACGCCTCGCTCCCGATCGAGACGATGGAGGCGTGGTCCATGCTCGGCGGAGCCGCGGTGATGCACGTCGTCAGTCTCGGCCTCGGTGAACCGATCGAGCCGGAAACGTGGATGCAACCGGCCGCGGTCGGCGCGCTCGGCTACCTCGCACTCGTGGCGAGTGCGCTCGGCTTCCTGCTGTACTTCGACCTGCTCGAACGGCTCGGTGCCGTCGAGATCAACATGGTGTCGTACGTCGCACCGGTTTTCGCGGCGATCGCCGGCTGGCTCTTTCTCGGCGAGGTCGTCGACGCGACGACCCTCGCCGGCTTCGGCCTTATCGCGATCGGATTCGTGCTCGTGAAACGCCAGGCGCTCCGCGACGAGGTCGGGCACGTCCGGCGTCAACACTCGAGCGAGTGAGGTCGGTCCGACCGAAGAATTCCACAGCGGCCCGCGTCCACTCCAGAGGTAGCGAGCGATACTAGCGTCGGTGTGCGTGGCCGACGTAGAGCGCGACGAGGTTCACGCCGAGCAGGACGAGAAACATCACGGTCTCTCGCGAGGTAGACAGTCCAGTCGCGAGAAGCGGGACGTAGAGAAACGGCAAGACGATCGCCGCCCAGAACCCTGTCTTGCGGATCGGGGACGCCATCGACGGCGCGATCCGCTCCAGTGCGCCCGTCTCGCCGGTGTCGTCGGTCGATTCGTCTGACCCAGCCGAACGCTGGTCGTGAGCAGTGGGGGAGTTCGTCATGGAACGACTGGCACGGGGCCAGTTCCGTCCCCGGCCACATATATCGGCGCGACCGTTTCAGATGTTTGGTACCAGTTCACAAGGATAATGGGGTAACTGAACCGATCGGCGGTCGACGCGGGGACGATTCGACGCGTTCGGCCCGTGACCCGGTCACGGGACCTCGATTCCCGCTCAAGCCGACCGCTTCGTCAGCCAATCGCCGATTACTGGCAGGTATGGGTCCCCTTCGGTCGGCGCCGTGGCGTCGTGGCCATACCGGCAGGAACGGACGGACGGAGACGTATTGGACCGAGGCGGAGATGTCTCACACGCATCACGATCGGCCTCCCGGGCGCTCGTCGACGGTACGATCCGGACGAAAAGAACGATATCGTTCGAAGCGACTCCCTACTGGAAGCCGATCCGGCTGCCGCGACGACCCGTCGGGTCCGGGCCGCTCGTCCCGCCCTGGAACTCCTCTTCGATCCGTTCGTAGTAGTCGAGGATGTCGTCGGTGATCGTCGGCCGGACGTTCTCCATGGCCTTGCGGAAGTGGCGCATCTCGACGACGTCGGCGTCGTGGTCCTCGCGCAGGGCCTCGATGGCCGCCTCGCGGGCGATCGACTCGAGGTCGCTGCCGACGTAGCCGTCGGTGATCTCGGCGATCTCGGTCAGGTTGACGTCGGCCGCCAGCGGCGTCTCCTCGGTGTGGATGTCGAGGATGCGTTCCCGACCGTCCATGTCCGGTTCCCCGATCATGACGAGGCGATCGAACCGGCCCGAGCGCAGGAGCGCTGGGTCGATCATGTCCGGGCGGTTCGTCGCGCCGATGACCATCACGTTCTCCATCTCCTCTAAGCCGTCGAGTTCCGTCAGCAACTGGTTGACGACCCGCTCGGAGACGTTCGATCCGGTGTCACCGCCGCGGCCGGGCGCGAGCGCGTCGAGTTCGTCGAAGAAGATCACCGTCGGGGAGACCTGCCGCGCCTTGCGGAAGGTCTGACGGATCGCTTTCTCCGACTCGCCGACCCACTTCGAGAGCAGTTGCGGGCCGCGGACCGAGATGAAGTTGGCGTTGGTCTCGTTGGCGACCGCCTTGGCCATCAGGGTCTTCCCGGTCCCCGGCGGCCCGTACAGCAGGACGCCCGCCGGCGGATCGATCCCGAGCCGATCGAACCGCTCGGGGTTGTTCAGCGGCCACTCGACCGACTCCTTGACCTTGTCCTTGGCCGTGTGGAGGCCGCCGACGTCGTCCCAGGAGATCTTGGGCAACTCGACCAGGACCTCCCGCATCGCGGAGGGTTCGACCTCGTTCAGCGCGCCGCGGAAGTCCTCCCGCTTGACGATCATCCGATCGATCAGGCTCGGCGGGATGTCCTCCTCGTCCAGGTCGATCTCCGGCAGGTAGCGCCGGAGGGCCTTCATCGCCGCTTCCTTGGTCAGGCTCTCGATGTCAGCCCCGACGAAGCCGTGGGTCTCGTCGGCGAGGTGGCCGAGGTCGACGTCGTCCGAGAGGGGCATGCCGCGGGTGTGGATCTGGAGGATCTCCTCGCGACCGACCTCGTCCGGGACGCCGATCTCGATCTCGCGATCGAACCGGCCCGGGCGACGCAGTGCGGGGTCGACGCTGTCGACGCGGTTCGTCGCCGCGATGACGATCACCTGGCCGCGGGCCTCGAGGCCGTCCATCATGGTGAGCAACTGGGCGACGACGCGGCGCTCGACCTCCCCGGTGACGTCCTCCCGTTTGGGGGCGATCGAGTCGAGTTCGTCGATGAAGATGATCGACGGCGACTCCTCGCTCGCGTCCTCGAAGATCTCCCTGAGTTGCTGTTCGGACTCGCCGTAGTACTTCGAGATGATCTCCGGGCCCGCGATGGAGAAGAAACTCGCGGAGGTCTCGTTGGCGACCGCCTTCGCGAGCAGGGTCTTCCCGGTCCCCGGCGGGCCGTGGAGCAGGACGCCCTGTGGCGGCTCGATCCCCAGTTTCTTGAAGATCTGCGGGTGTTTCATCGGGAGCTCGACCATCTCCCGGACCCGTTGGATCTCGCCCTGGAGGCCGCCGATGTCCTCGTAGGTGATCCCGCCGCCGGTCTTCTCGAAGCCGGAGATCGGCTCCTCGCGGAGTTCGACGTCTGTATCCTCGGTGATGAGGACGACGCCCTCCGGTTCCGTCTCGACGGCGATCAGCGGGATGGCCTGCCCCGGCGATCGCATGAACGGGTGGTTCGTCGAACTCATGACGGGGACGATGTCTCGCCCCACGACCGGTCGTTTGAGGATCTGTCGTTTGACCATGCCGGCGGCGTCGGAGCCGAACTGGACCGACGCCTCCTCCGGCGGTGCGAGGGTCAGCTTGTTGGCTTTCGTCGCCTCCGCCTTGCGGATCGTCACCCGCTCACCGATGCCGACGTCGGCGTTCTGCCGGGTGAAGCCGTCGATGCGAACGGTGTCGGTGTTCCAGTCTTGCCGATCCGCGCGCCACACTTTGGCGGCGGTGGTGTCTGCACCTTCGATCTCGATGATGTCGCCCGGACTCAGCTTCAGATGCAACAGCGTGTCCGGGTCGAGTCGGGCGATACCACGACCCGAGTCGTTCGGGTATGCCTTCGCTACCTCCAGTTGGACTTCGTTCATGATTCGGGATGGACGGCGATGTCAATGACTCCGATTCGGTGGCGGATAGGTTTTTTGCTACCACAGGATATTCCCGTGTTACTTGCTACCACGTCAAACTCCGAGAGGAGGATACATAGATGTACCGGCCTCGGTTGGTTTTGATGATTCTCTACGTTACGAGGGGATGGGTTTTTCACTTCACCCGTCCGCCTGCTATTTATGAGAACGATCGCGTTCGACGGGCGGATGGGGGCGAGCGGCGATATGATCCTCGCGGCGCTGGTGGACGCCGGCGCGGATCCGGACGTGCTGGAGTCCGTGACCAACGTGCTCGACCTCGAGTACCGAACCAGCGAGACGGAAAAGAGCGGGATCGCCGCGACCGCAGTCGACGTCGTCCTGACGGACGTCGATCGGGCAGGCCACGATCACGACGGTGACGGCTCCGATCACGGTCACCAGCACGACGATCACGGCCACGAGAGCGACCATCATCACGGCGACCACGGTCACGCGCACGACCACGGCGGCCACGACCACACGCACGACCACGGACATTCGCACGCGGAACACGATCACGAACACGCTGACGGTCACGAACACGCTGATGATCACGAACACGCTGACGGTCACGATCACTCCAAAGGCCACGACGAAGCCCACGTCCACGCCGAGGGCCACGGCCCCCACCGGAGCTACCTCGAGGTCTGCGGGATCGTCGAGGACATGGGCCTCTCCACGGCGGTGGAACGGGACGCGCTCGCGATCTTCGAACTGCTCGGCGAGGCCGAAGCGGGCGTCCACGGCGAGTCCCTCGAAGAGATTCACTTCCACGAGGTGGGTGCCGACGACGCGATCGCCGACGTCGTCGGGGCCGCCCTGCTGATCGACGATCTCGACCCCGATCGGATCGTCACGACGCCGATCGCGACCGGCGGCGGGACGGTCTCGATGAGCCACGGCGAGTACCCCGTTCCCTCGCCCGCGGTGGTCGAGATCGCGACCCGATCGGACTGGTCGCTCCGCGGCGGCCCCGTCGACGCGGAGTTACTTACACCGACGGGGGCCGCGATTCTAGGCCACTACGCCGACGAGGTCGATTCGTTGCCCGCGATCGATCTCGAGTCGTCCGGGTACGGCGCCGGCGGGTACGATCTCGATCCTCACCCGAACGTGCTGCGGGTACTGGTAGGCGATGGCGGCAGTGAACTCGTCAAAGACGACATCGCCGTGCTCGAGACCAACCTCGACGACGCGACCCCGGAGGTGCTCGGTGGACTGCAAGAGACGCTGTCAGACGTCGGTGCGAGGGACGTCTCGATCGTGCCCGTGACGATGAAGAAGTCACGCCCAGGTCACCTCGTGAAGGTCGTCTGCAAACCCGAAGATCGGGAGCGGGTGGCCCGGCGGCTGGCCGAGGAGACCGGGACGCTGGGTGTTCGTGATGCGGGCGTTACGCATCGGTGGATCGCAAATCGGGAGTTCGAAACGGCCGAGATCGCGATCGACGGCGAAACGTACGAGGTGACGGTGAAGATCGCCAGCGATGCAGGGGGAAACGTCTACGACGTGAGCGCAGAATACGACGACGCGGCGGCGATCGCGGCCGAAACAGGTGTTCCCGTCAGAGAGGTACTTCGGCGGACTGAGGCCGCGTACACCGACGAGTAGCGGTGGATCTAGACGTGGCGCCCTGGAATCGGCGGCTACCCAGACCGCCATTTGTTCCGTTTGTACTCGCGCTTTTCGCTCTCGTACGTTCGTTCTTTTCGTGCGTCTTCTCGTCGACGTGCCCTTTCTCATACCTCGGCTGGAATGCCGATGAACGACGTAAACGGCGAGTTTGCCAGTGCGGCCTCGATTCGCGTCACCAATCCGACGTTCAGCCAGCGCTCCGCCGATAGCATCCTTCACCTCTCTGCGCTCGCGAGTACGGGCCTCGTTCACCAGGAGTTCGCCTGCCGCAGGCCCGATTATTGGCTTCCACCGTAGCCGGTAGCGCCGTATCCGGCTTCGCCGTAGCCATTCGAACTCGAGGCCCGCACTTCGCGGGCGGCCAGCGGGAAACTAGCCGCGCCGAACAATCCGATCATCGACCGACGACTGAGGTGTCCATCTTCGTCCGTCGTCTTCGGTTCGGACGATCGATCCGTCGAACCGCTGTCCGTCTGATAGTTTCGTTCGGAAGTCACGGCACTCACGTATCACTCACTCTCTCGGGCGGAACCGTAGGTGACCGGCTGTATTTAACGCCATTTGATAAGGGGCCGCGATTCGACTTGACCCAGCGATATCACGCGACAAAGCTATGATCGATACGGCAGTCCGATTTCTGTGACCCGAAACAGGATCCTCGTTACAGGAGGCGCGGGCTTTATTGGCTCGCACCTCGCCGAGCGGCTACTCGACCGGGAGAACGACGTCGTGGTCGTCGACGACTGCACGAACGGGCACGAGGAGTGGATTCCGGATGGTGCGACGTTCGTCGAGGCCGACCTCACGAACAGCGACGCGCTCGAGGGCGTACTCACCGCGAACGTCGACCGTGTGTTCCATCTCGCAGCGTCGAAGGCGGTCGACGTCGAGAATCCGCACAGACAGTTCCGAGAGAACACCCAGATGACGCTCAATGTGTTGGATGCCATGCGAGCTAGTGACGTGACCGAGTTGGCGTATACGTCTTCGTCGACCGTCTTTGGAGAGGCGCCACGACCGACGCCCGAGGATTACGCGCCGCTCGAACCGATCAGCGTCTACGGGACCAGCAAACTGGCCGACGAAGGGTTGCTGTCCACGTACGCCCACTCGAACGGGTTGACCGTGTGGAATTTCCGGTTCGCAAACATCGCCGGACCACGGTTGCGCGACGCCGTCATCCCCGATTTCGTCGAGAAGTTACGAGCGGGGCCAGAATCGCTGACGATCCTCGGAAACGGGCGACAGGAGAAATCGTTCATGCATATCTCCGACTGTATCGACGCGATGCTGACCGTGACGAATCGGACGGATCGACCGATGAACACGTACAACCTCGGGACGCGAACGACGACGTCGGTGACCCGAATCGCCGATATCGTCTCGGCGGAACTCGGCTTAAACCCCGACTACGAGTACACCGGCAACGACCGAGGGTGGGTCGGCAACGTCCCCAAGATGCGATTATCGATCGAAAAACTCGACGCGCTGGGCTGGGAACCGGAGTACGAGAGCGACGCCGCGGTCCGAACCGCGACTCGCGAGATCGCCGGGGAGTTAGGGATAGCCACTTCGGTGGTGGAGTAAGCAGGAGATCGTATGGTCCCGATCACCGTTCATTTCCGAAAGGCGTGCTCGACCGAGCAGCACCGCCCACCCGTCTTTCTTAAAAACCAGATCAGTATCCCTCTTCTCAAAGTCATTATATCGGTTCATTTCCAGACCTATCGGGATTTCCATCTCGAATTTCCTCGCGAAACCACCGCTCCGTTTTCTACCCGCTTCGGTAGGTATTGTTTTCCGACGATGGTACCGATCCGACGCCCCAGCCGCGTCTCGCTTTGCTCCAGTGGAGTCGCATCTGTATCGAAATCCGGCATCATACCGTCCGATTCGCGAGGACGCCGGATCCGGTACGCGACCGATTCTGTGTTCATAGACGATTGTAACGCTGCCAGCGCAGACGACCGGAGCCCGTTGTGCAGTCACAGGAACGTTCTAGGCCGTTCTGATCGCGTAGTTGACTTCGCCGGGGCAACTAATTGATGATCGTCGAACTCTGGATCGTCGTCCGGTGGTTCGCTGTCCTGCTCGTCCTCTTTGGACTCGGGTTGCCGATCGCGAGCGCGCTGTTCGCGTCGGTTCCCGGCCGCGGTGCCGGCTTCGCGCTCTCGGTGTCCCTGACCGTCATCGGGTTTCTGTCGTTTTGGCTCGGCCATCTTCGGTTCGACATCTGGATGATTCTACTCGCCGTTGTGCTTCTTGCCTCGGTGACGACGGTCGTTTCATATCGTGGTGTCCGGATCGATTTCGGAGCGGCTTTGGAGACGCTACTCGTGTTTACCGCTGCGTTCACCTTTTTAACCGGACTGCTTTCGCTGAATCCACATATTATGCCGATCCACGAGCACTTTCTCGACTACGCGATCCTCCAGTCCCTTCTCGAAGGGGGGACACTGCCACCGGAAGATCCGTGGTTCGCCGGCGAGTCGGTTCGCTACCACTACGGCGGCCAACTCTTGGCGACGTCACTGATAGAACTAACCAGAACTCCCCCGAATTACGGCTATAATCTCGCCGTCGCCACGTTCTACGCACTCCTCGTGGTTTGCTCGTACGAGCTCGCTGGCTCGCTGGCAGCCACGCTCGGACGATCGCGCCGATACGGCGGCCTCCTCGGGGCGTTCTTTGTCGGATTCGCGAGTAACCTTTTTTTACCGATCGCCCTGGCCACGACCCGTCTTCCGGACCGCATTGCGTCGCCTCTCATCGACGTGTTCGCTCCGGAAATGACGGACGAACGAGCCAAAATCCTGATTGACGGTTTCTCACAATTCCGGTACGACGATCCGGTCTTCATCTTAAAGGAGGGGTTGACGTCCTTTCCGTTTCTCGCAGCGGTTCATAGCGAACTCCACGCCCACCTAGTGAGCGCTCCGTTTCTCGTATTCGCGATCGGCCTATTGTACGCCTACCACGCGACACCTGCGACCGATCGATATCGGCGCATTCTGCTGCTCTTCGTCGCTACTCCGCTCGTCGTTGGAACAACTGCGTTTATCGACATCTGGACGCTCCCGACCTTGATCGGATTCGTCTGGCTCACTGTCACCTTCACTCCCGCTGCAGATACGTTCGCGAGTCCCGTTCATCGCAGGACGGAACTCGTCACGACGGATTGGGTGGCGACCGAGTTTTCCACGATTCTGCGCGGGACGGTTCTCGCAGGCATCGTCGGTCTCCTGTCTGTGGTCGCCGTTACGCCGTTTTTCACTTCGATAGGGGGCGGAAACGAAGCCGTTTCACTGGTCAGTGCCGAGCAACGGACTACCGGGCCACAACTCGTGATCCTCTACGGCACGTTCGCATCGCTCACGATCGGTTATTTCCTCCTGAGCACGGTTTCGGATCGCCTCTCGATTGAGGAGACGCCGCCAGGAAATACCGGTGGGAAGAGACAGGTTACTGAACGAGGGGGCGTTCGTTCGACTTTGCATAGACGCGTAGGTCGATGGCACCTCGGGCTCGTCGGAACGATCGCGTTTGCCATTGTGCTCTGGGTTGCCGCCGATCTTACAGCAGCGATTCTATTCGGACCGTTACTGTACGTCGCCTGGAAGCGGGCCAGAGTGACCGGTGAGTTTTCGTTCGTACTCCTCGTTGGTGTTCTGGGCCTCCTATTAATTATCGAGTTAGTTCATCTAGATGATATGGAGACGGTTCTCGTCGGACGGACAAACACGGTGTTTCGGACGTATTTCCAGACGTGGGCGATCTGGGGCGTCGTCGGGGGGGTGCTGTCACTGCGCCTACTCCCTCGGGGAAATCTCTTCTCACGCGATGCTCGACAGTACGTAGGCACCGTACTCATCGGAATACTGATCGTTACGACGTCGCTCTACGGCGTAATCGTCATCGGTCAGTTTATTGATGGAGCGAGAGGTCCACCAGATACGACAGGATATTATCACACTGACCACCCGGGCTTGGCGGTTAGCGACGGCCAAGAGCCAAAAACGTACGTCAGTACCGATTTTAACGCTCTGAACGATACCGTCGTCGATGACGGAGAAGTGATCGCTTCCGGCGAGGAAGGATTGGTCTGGACTGGACCGTACTCCTGGCTGTATCCGGGCGTTTACGAAGTGCAAGCCGTCGTGAACGCAACTGGAGACGACGATCAAGTCGGAACGATCACGATCGAGGGGCAGGACCAGCAGGAACACGAATACGAGATGATAAATAGCTCAGCGATCGGTGAGACAGACGGCTACGAGACAGTGACGATGACCGTGCGAATCGAGCGAACTAAAGATAACGTCGTATTCCGCGGCTATCTCGAGGAAGGGGACGCGACGATGCGTCTCGAGTCGGTGACGGTCACGCACCTCGAAACGCTCGACGGCCGTTCGAACGTTGACGTCGACGACGAGCATCCGACGCTCGATGGCCACCTCTACGCGGATGCGATACATCCGAGCGAGAGCGACGCGATCTCTTGGATGGACGAACACGTCGACGGTCGACCGACGATGGTCTCTGCCCCAGGCGGTCGATGGCGGTGGGATAGCGCCGCCTCGACTTTTACAGGAATTCCCACCGTCGTCGGCTGGGAACACCAAGAACTGTATCGTGACTCGGACAAATACCACCAACGCGTTCACGATGTCGACGCACTCTATCAAGGTACTCCCGCCGAACGTCTCGATATCATCCAAAAATATGATATCAAGTACATATATACAGGTCCGCTTGAGCGGGATCGATACGGAGTGATCCGCTCGATGGAAGAACTCGATGGAGTCTCTTCCGTCTACGAAAACGACGCCGTTGCGATCTACGAGGTGGATCACGACGAACTCGAATACACCGGCACCTACGACGTCGAAACGGCCCGCCACTACCATCCAGAAGACGTGTGGTTACACGAATCGACCGCCGAAGTCGAGAATGATAGTCTGGTCGCGACTGGCGAGCGCGACTTCGGGTGGTATGGGCCGGAAGAGCGCTTCCATCCGGGCACCTACGAGGTGACGTACTACCTCAACGTTACCGGAGAGGAGGGTGACGAGGGTCCGGCGGTTGCGGTCGATACGGTCGTCGGAATGCGCGAGACACAGACCGAACAGCAGATTCTCGCAAACGAAACGGTCGCGGAAACCAACGGAACGGTGGCCGTGACCCAGGAGTTCGAACTCGAGCAGACCCGCGGCGACGTCGAGTTCCGTGGCCACCTGCTCGATCCGAACGCCACCGTCGAACTGGCGGGCATCGACGTCGTTCGTCAGAACCGCCTCGAAGAGGACGGACCGTGGCAGTACGGTCACGATTCGTTCATCCACAACGGCGAGGTTGCAGAGAACACTGGCGACGAAATCGTCGCCGAGGGCAACGAGTCGAGTCATGAACCGGAACTCGCCTGGTCCGGCCCGTACGAGGCGTTTGGACCAGGGACGTACGAGGCGACGTTCGAAATCGAAACAGACGCTGACGGCGTCAGGCCGCTCGGCCAGGTCGAAGTCGCTGCAGGGTGGAAGACGCCGACGTCGGACTTCGAGAGGCTCGAGACAGCCGAGGTCGAATCGGAGGACGGTGCCCAGAACGTCACCGTCGAATTCGAGTTGGACGAAACGACGAAGGACGTCGAGTTCAAGGGGTACGTCGGCCCTGAAGAGGGAACGATCGCGCTCGAGTCGGTCGCCGTCGAGCGCACCGGACCGCCGTCGAACTCGACGTCCCAGACGGAAAACGAGTCGACTCGAGTCCGCGATCCCGAAGTGGCGACCCAACGGACGAAGGAAACGACGCCGGTACCTAGCAGAGTTGGTCCGCGGTGATCGGCGAACTCTGGATTGTCGCCCGGTGGTTCGTCGTCCTGCTCGTTCTTTTCGGGCTCGGGTTGCCGATCGCGAGCGTGCTGTTCGCCTCGCTTCCCGGGCGCGGTGCCGGGTTCGCGCTGCCGGCGTCGCTGACCGTCGTTGGTTTCGTCGTCTTCTGGATCGGCCAGGTGCGGTTCGGCTACGTGACCCTGCTGATCGCCGTCGCGATACTCGCGATCGCATCGGTTTCTCTCGGATATAAAGACATTCCGATCGACCGTCGCGCAACATCGGAGGCGCTGGTCGTGTTCACGGTGGCGTTCGTCTTCGTCGTCAGTCTCCTTTCGTTGAACCCGAGCATCGCGCCCCAGCACGAACACTTTCTGAATCACTCGATACTGCAGTCGATCCTCAGAGGGGGATCGCTCCCGCCGAAAGACCCGTGGTTCGCCGGTGAAACGCTCCGGTACCACTACGGTGGACAGCTCCTCACTGCGATCGTAGTCAAACTGTCCGGCGTCGCTCCACGCTACGGGCATAACCTCGCCGTCACCACGTTCTTCGCGCTGCTTGTCACCGGGACGTACGAACTCGCGGGGTCGATCGCGACTGCCAGAGGTCGATCGCGTCGGCTGGGGGGACTCCTCGGAGCGTTCTTCGTCGGGTTCGCGAGCAACCTCTACGTTCCGCTCGTCCTGGTGACGACTCGTTTCCCGGACTGGATCGCAGAACCGCTGATCGTCACGTTCGGTCCTCATCTGACGTGGGTCAGAACCCAACTGCTCCGGGACGGCTTTTCGCAGTTTCGGTACGACGATCCGAAGTTTCTGATCGAAGAGGGTCTGACCCCTTTCCCGCTACTTGAGGCGCTACACAGCGAACTCCACGCCCACATGATGGGTGCTCCGTTTTTCGTATTTACGGTCGGTCTCTTGTACGCCTATTACACGACGCCCCTTGAGGATCGACGACGCCGATGGCTGCTCCTCATCGCGATCCCGATCACCATCGGAACGATGTCCCTCGTCGACGCGTGGACGCTCCCGATGGCGATCGGATTGTGCTGGCTTACCGTTACGTTCGCGCCCTCCACAACCGATGTTGATATCGCCGCCCGAATCCGCCGCGCAGGTCGTTCGCGGACGGAAGATCAACTGGTGGCCGAACTGTCGTCGGTCTTCCACGGAGCCGTCGTCGTGGTCGCCGTCTCTACCCTGACTGTGCTCAGCGTGGCCCCGTTTTTCGCCACCATTGTCGGCGGGACGGGAACGGTGTCAGTAGCCAGCGCCGACCAGCGCACCTCCAGTCCACAACTGGTTCTTCTCTACGGTGCGTTCGCAGCTGTGACAATCGGCTACTTTCTTGCGTCAACCCGGGTACTTCCCGCTCTCGACGGGACTCTACCGACGGATGGTGGAACGGAACCTATTCGGATCGACGAAGGGAACGTCACGATTCCGGTTTTCGAACGGGAGACGAGTCCGCTGTGGATCGGACTGGTGACGGTTTTCGTACTCGCCGTACTCCTGTGGATAACGATCGATCTCGTAGCTGCAGTTCTGTTCGGACCGCTCCTCTATCTCGCCTGGTGGCGGGCCCGATCGAGTACCGACTTCGGGATGGTACTTCTCGTCGGCATCTGTGGAATCTTGATGCTGATAGAGTTCGTCTATCTGGACGACACGGACCCCCTCGTATTCGGGCGAACGAACACCGTTTTCAGGACATACTTCCAGACGTGGGTTCTCTGGGGCGTTGTCGCGGGTGTTCTATCACTTCGGCTACTCCCTCGCGATCGACTTCTGGCGCGGGAATCGTGGCGAAACGCGGGCGTCGCCTTCGTCGCGGTACTGGTCGTCACGACGTCGCTCTACGGCGTAATCGCAGTCGGGCAGTTCGCCCAGGGGGCGACGTCCCCTCCCGACGATACCGGCTACTACACGCACGAGCCACCCGGACTGGGGGTAAGCGGTGTCCACGACAGTAGAACCTACAGTGGTACAGACTTCGATACCACGGCCAGGGGAACTGTTATCGACAGCGAGATCACCGCTGCTGGCAGTGAGGGAAAGGTGTGGTCCGGCCCGTACACGTGGCTCTATCCGGGCGTCTACAAAGTAAGCGCAGTCGTGAATGCGACCGGCGGGAACGGTCAACTCGGCGCGATCAATATCGAAGGGCAGAACAGACATGAACACGAATTTGAGCGGTTTGGGACTGTTCCCATCAACGAAACAGATGGTTACGAAACTGTTTCGTTCACCGTCCGGATCGATCGCACGCAGGAGAACGTCGTCTTCGACGGGTACCTCGACGACGAGAACGCCACACTGCGACTTAATTCGGTGACCGTCCACCATCTCGAGACGCTCGACGGCCGATCGAACGTCGATGTCGACGACGACCGACCGACGCTGAACGGTCACCTCTACGCTGAGGCGCTGCACCCGGCAGAGATGGACGCCGTCACCTGGATGGACGAGAACATAGACGACCAGCCGACGATGGTCTCGGCACCCGGCGGACGGTGGCGGTGGGACAGTGCCGTCTCGAGTCTGACCGGCATTCCGACCGTCGTCGGCTGGGAACACCAGGTAGTGTATCGCGACCTGAACGACTACCACGAGCGCGTCCACGACGTCGATGCACTCTACCAGGGGACGCCCGCCGAGCGGATCGACGTCCTCGAAAAGTACGACGTCCGATACGTCTACGACGGCCCACTCGAACGGGATAGATACGGCGACGTTCGCTCGTTCGATGAACTCGATGGCGTCGCACCCGTCTACGAGAACGACGCCGTCACCGTCTACGAGGTCGATCACGACAAACTCTCGTACAACGATACCTACGAAATTGACGAGCAGTATCGCATCGAACCAGCGGAGTTACAGCCGCAGCCTCCCTCCGCCGAACTCGAGAACGGCAGTCTCGTTGCGACCGGCCATCGGGACTTCGCGTGGTACGGGCCAGGGGACCGGCTTCACCCTGGGAGGTACGAGGTAACGTACCATCTCAATGTCACCGATGCCAACGAGAGTCCAGCCGTCGCCGTCGATACCATCGTCGGAATGATACAGGGACAGAACGAGGGGAGGGTCCTCGCCAACGAGACGGTTACCGAAACCAACGGGACGGCTGCGGTAACCCAGGAGTTCGAACTCGAACAGACTCGCGGTGACGTCGAGTTCCGCGGCCACCTGCTCGATCCGAACGCCACGGTTGAACTGGAACGAATCGAGGTCGTCCGCGAGAGTGAACCGGACAACGAATCCAGTTCGACCAATCGGATCGCCGGGATGCCGTGAGACGACTGGAGTGCGAACATCTCCCCGCATTTCTATCTTTTCGGCAGCAAGATCGATCCGCTATCGACGTTTCCTCATCGAATGCTGAGGGCTGGTCACGTCCGGATGCGGAGAGGTTGTCACGGCAACCCTGATTATCACTTCCATCATAATTAGATGTATTGAACGGAATGATTGTACAGTGCTCGCCGGGGTAAGTTAAAGTCGCAAGCCATCCAGCCGGGCATCCATGCTGTTCGTGTCGAAACGGAAGGTCGTGCCCACCTTCACTGACAACCACGGCTTTCAACTGTTCGACGACGGCGAACCGTGGGAGCACCGGACCGACTTCGAAAAACTCGATCGAGTCCTCAAGGGCTTCGACGAGGATGGGAATAGACTCGAACTCGAGTCCCTCGTCGTCGATAACGATCATCCGACTCTGGGGAGCAAGGTCGTACACGCGACCCGGTTTGGCGGTGACATCGGGGGTGAGCAGATTCAGAACGCGCTCGACGATGCGGCAAACGCAACGGGTGGTACCGTCGTTGTCGTTCCCGGATCGGGACCCGACGATCTCGAGGATTACGAGAACGCCACGCGAGATAGTGGCTGGTTACTCGACGAATCGGTCCGGATTCCATCACGGACCACGTTGCTACTCGACGGCGCCTATCTGTTTCTCGACGATGGTGCCTACGAGACGATGCTCGTGAACGAACACGCGGCCGACGGGACGGACGATCGCGACGAGCACATTACCGTCGTCGGACGGGCAGGTGCGCAACTCGACGGGAATCCGACGGGACAGTATCCGTTCACGCGCGACGATGCAGACGAGCCCGACGCGCTGGAAAACTACGGGATCGTCTTCCACAAGGTCGACCACGCGTCGGTGCGTAACCTGACGATCGGACCGACGAGCGGGTGGGGTGGACTGATTCAGGACTTTACGTACGTGTTCGCCCACAATCTCGACTTCGTTCAGGATGCGACCACGTCCCACCAGGACGGCTTCTCGTTCGGCGGTCCGGGGCGTTTCGGCGTCATGGACGGGCTACGGGGAACCGTCGGCGACGACTGTATGACAGTCTACGCAGGACAGGCGAACCTACCACACACCCTCGTCGACGGTGACGGTGGAGACGTTCGTGATATCGTTCTCTCGAACGCTTCTTTCGAAACGCCCTTTTCCTCGGGTCCGGGTCAGGCGTCGGCGTCGATTCGTCTCTACACAGCGGGCAACGCGATTTCAGGAGTCAACATCTCGAACGTCTCGATGCGTGCGGGAAACCTTCGCCTTCAGGAGTCCTCGTACGAGGACGACGGGTTTGGTGACCTTCGGAACGTCAATATTACGAACGTCGTCGCGGAGAATCCCGATGCGTTCCTCCATATCTGGGGGTGGGTCGAGAACGTAAACGTTGCCAACGTCACGGTCCACGACGCTCACGGCGACTTCCTGTACTTTGCCGACGACCACGAGGGGGTCTCCCCGAACCTGCGGAATCTTACCGTCCAGAACGTTGACGTTCGATCCGGTCACAAACTCCTGTACGCCGGTCCCGAGGGGGGGCGACTGGAGAACGTCACGTTTCAGAACGTTAATTACCGCTCCCCAGGAGACGAAGTCAGCGGGGCGAAGATACACCTCGCAACAGATGATGAGGTTCGGGACGTAACCTTCGACAAGTTGCGGATCGAAGGCGATGGCCAGTACGACGCCGTCTGGATCGACGGAGGTGTCGATCTTGGTCACATATCGTTCCGGGACGTCCACGTCGCGGATTTCGAAGAAGGTATCAACGTCGCCGGGACGACAGGGGACACCGCGCCGCCCGTCGAATTTTGGAACGTGACGTTCGACCGCGTCGACAGACGATGGTGGATCGATCGCGACTGCGTAACTCGAAACGGTATTGGGGTGGCCTCGGGTACCGCCGAGCGACCGGCGACCGACGATTGGCAACCGGGCCAGATCGTCCAGTACACAGATACCGACGACGGTTCGGCTGACGGGATCTACATGCGATTACCGGACAGAAACTGGTGCAGTCTCACTACGGACCTCGACAGATAGAATAGTCGGATGGCGACGGGTAGAACAGTTACGTCTCTCGACGGATATCTGGAGCCCGACGATCCGCCAGTTCGCCCCTATCGATCCTGTCTGCACAGGCGTAACCTGCCTTGATACCGCCGTTTAGGCTCCGTTCCGGATACTGTGCGCGGCTCGCCATACCGGCGTAATAGACTCCATCAGCAACCTCGTCGGAGAGGTCGTACGGGACGACCATGTCGAGATATCCTTGTTCGTATATCGGTGCAGTTCTCGGATTGCGAGCGACCGACATCCAGTTGACGGTGCTCGGATCGAAGTACGGAAACAGGTCGCTGACTCCTTCGAGCCAGTAGTCCCGTACCTCGTCGTTAGTCATCTGCCAGAGCGGTTCGCCAGGGTCCTGCACGTAGCTCGCGAGGTAGAGGAGGTGTTCGCCGTCGTACCGTTCTTCGGGAACGAAATTTGTATGCTCGATGAGGACACCGAACGGCGCATCGTCGACGAGATTGAGCCAGTACGTGTCGGTCAACTGCTCGGGGACGCTCACGACGGCACAGACCGTCCCCTGGAAGTCTATCTGACAGTCGTACTCGGTCAGCGTTTCCAGCACGTTCGGCATCGTCGCGATCACCGCGGCGTCGACGTCGTGTGTTTCCGTGCCGCCGTCCGTCTCAACGGACAGCGACGTGATCGTATCACTGGCGTACTGCAGGCCGGATACGCGCGCACCGGCGACGATATTTTCTCGCCCGACAGCGTCGACGAGGGCGTTCACGAGACGAGCGAAACTCCCCTCGAAGTATCCGAGTTGCTCGCCACGGAGCAGGTCGCGCTCGCCCCGGAACTTGATCCGGCCGAGGAGCCACGCTGCGCTGACGTCCCCCTTTCGAGACCCGAACTTCGCGTCGAGCAACGGCTCCCAGAATGTTTCGTAGACGTTCTCCGTCGTGTGTTCGAGCAGAAAATCCGTAACGGGAACGTCTTCGAAATCTGTAAAATCATCGTACGTGTCAAACGATGGGGTCCCGTTACGGACGTCGACCTCCATCGTCAACATTCCTAGACGGAACTTGTCGTAGAAGGAGAGGTGTGGAAACGTGGCGATCTCCCAGATCGTATCCATCGGGTAGACGGTTCCGTCGACATAGAACGCGTCGGATTTGTACCGCCACTCGACGGCATCTTCAAGACCTAGTTCTTCGGCCAGCTCGATGATCGTCTCCTCCGACTGCGAGAGGTGGTGGTAGAATTTCTCGATCGGATCCCCTCTCGTCTCGTACGTCGCCGCGAGGCCACCGAGATCTTCCGATGCTTCGAAAACCAGGACGTCGTTCCCGTTACGCTGGAGACGATACGCGGCCGAGAGGCCTGCGATACCGCCACCGACGATTCCGATCATGCATCGGAGTCACGATGAAACTCGGTTTATAACCCAATATATGTAAGCGGATACATAAGTATTCGCGATATATTACTCGAACATTACTCTTGGGCACAACTAGTGGCTACCAAACCGATTCCGGTATGAAAATTAATTCTGGCTCAATCCTGAGGGGATAAGCGTGATTATTTCATCGTTCCAGTGTATAACTCTCTCTTGGGAGAATTGACTAACTGGTTCGCTTATTAAATACCCAGTTCGGGACCCGCTATGGGTTCTGCCCCGAAAAACGAATTACGGACGCCAGCGGGTACTGAATCGTCGCTCCGAACAGCGTCGGGACCGCCGGAAGTGAGCGTCGTCCTCCCGGCGTACAACGAAGCGGAGACGATCGGGCAGACGATCTCGACAACTAGAGAGACGCTCGCATCGTTTTTGCCCGAGAACGCCTTCGAGATCATCGTCGCGGAGGACGGGTGTGACGACCGGACACCTGAAATCGCAACCCAGATCGCAAACAAGGATCGTCGCGTCCGTCACTTCCACAGCGACGAACGGCTGGGACGTGGTGGTGCGCTCAAACGAGCGTTCCAAGAGAGCAACGGAGATGTCCTCGTCTACTTCGACACGGACCTCGCGACAGATATGTGCCACCTCGAGGAACTGATAGAAAGCGTTCGAACGGGCGAGTACGACGTCGCGACAGGGTCCCGGCTATTGCCGAAGAACGTAGCGGACCGTCCACTGAAGCGTCGGTTCTTCTCGGAAAGCTTCAACGGACTCGTCCGCCTGTTCCTCCGATCGAATGTCCGTGACCACCAGTGCGGGTTCAAAGCTTTCGATAGGGAGGTGTTGTTGACGTTACTAGGCGACGTCGAAGACGAACACTGGTTCTGGGACACCGAGGTCCTCGTAAGGGCCCAGCAGCACGGATACGATGTGACGGAGTTCGCTGTCGACTGGGAACCGAAAGGCGATTCGAAGGTCAATATCGTTCGTGACGTGTTCGGAATGGGAAGCCAGATACTCAGGATGTGGTGGGAAGTTTCGGTCGCACCACGGATTACTCGTCGAAACAAGTCGGCCGCTGGAGGGGTCGTCGCGGTCACCATCTTCACGTTGATCGCCACGTATTTCGATCCGACCGAGATAATTGACGCAACGCGATCTGCGAATTCCAAACTCGTCGTTCTCGGGACAGGGATCTACTTTTTGTCGTGGCCGATCCGTGGTTGGCGCTATCGTGACATCCTCGCCGAACTTGGATTCCACGAACGTGCTGGATTTCTTACCGGTGCAATATTCATAAGTCAGACGGGGAACCTCGCGTTCCCGGCACGGGCTGGCGACGGCGTGCGCGCGTACATGATCAACGCGCGTCGAAACGTTCCGTATCCATCGGGCTTTGCTTCGCTCGCAGTCGAACGCGTATTCGACCTCCTCGTAATCACGGTGATGGCGGGCGTGATGTTCCTCTTTCTTGTACTGGCTGGTGTGGACGTATCGGTGTTCTGGACTGGAACGTCGGTGACCGGCACCGAAGGAGAAGGCGGTCGAACGGCGATTCTCGCAGCTACGACAGTCGGACTCGGGACAGTCGCCGCCGTCGTCGGCCTCTTCGCCACTGCACACTCCGATCGCAACTACGTCCGTCGGTGGATCGGACAGATAAGTGATGGGGCGTACTTCGTCGCAGTGATCGGTGCGATCGAACAGTTCGTGAGCGATATCCAGTTGATCGCGCGAAACAAGCGTGCGTTCGCGAGTATCGGATTTACGAGTACCGTGATCTGGGGAATTGATATCGTGACGGCGTTGCTCGTGTTCGCTGCGTTCGGAGTGAATCTCCCGCTCTGGCTGCTTCTTGCTGCTGGATTTTTCGCGGTATCCGTCGGGAATCTCGCGAAAGTATTGCCGTTAACGCCCGGGGGAATCGGCCTTTACGAGGGCGCGTTCGCATTCGTTATTGTCGCACTGACGCCGATCGGATGGGAAGTCGCACTCGCTGCTGCGATCGTCGATCACGCGGTGAAAAATCTCGTTACTCTCGCCGGTGGCATCGGGTCGACGGTTTTGTTCAACGTCTCGCTTGTGACTGCAGTCAAGGAAGGGCGACAACTCGGTCCTATCGAAACGGACGGCGGACAGACGGATAGCGACGAAGTGAAATCGACTACGTCTGGAGAATAACGTTCGAATCGCTACGGTCACGGGATCGAAGCGTCTAGAACAGCCCGTCTATCCGATTCATTGAATCGAAACGATGTTCCGTCGTTGATTACCCAACGAAACCGTCCGGCCCTTTTGTTTGCGTGATCCCGTTTCCATGTTCAGAGCCTCGGCTTACTGGTGATTCCCTCATGAAACGAGAACTACTTACGATCGCGGTATCCGTGCTCGTCCTCGGAACACTCTTCGCATTCGCACAACCCGCATCAGCGGTCACCGTCACAGTAGACGGTCCATCGAAAGTGACGGAATCCGATCTCGCTTCGTTCGACGCGACCGTGGATCTGGAAGACGATACGGTCGACATCGATAGTTTGAACCTCGTCATTACGACCGAAGACGGGGAATCAATGACGGTCATCTTCGCACGTGACGGATCTGTCCTTGACATCCAGACCACTGAGGGAGTCGAAAACTCCATCGACGTAGACGAGTTCGAGAAGTCGCTCGAAATCGTCCCTGACTCGGAAGGTGACGACGTCGGATACGGCGCTCCTGGTGAAGGGGAGCTCAAGTACACCATTCAGTTTGACTCGTCGGCACTCGTGGACGGAGAATACGATCTGTCGGTCGGCATCAATACGCCGGAAGAACGCAACCAGTTCTCGTCAGAAGAGACGCAGTTCACGGTAACTTCGTCAGCGAATGATGCCAAATAGCACCGATCGCCTGCGTACACGCGTATCCGTCGCGAACCTCACGACAGTCGATCGGCAAGTCGGTCGGTGGTTGATCGGTGGAAGTAGCACTGCTATCCGCGCTGAGGCGTCCAGTACGCGGGAGTCGGCGCTCGGACGACGAGACGTGGACGAAATCGAACGATACGAGCGCGTCCGATCGCCCGGAAACGCCGACGCCCTCTCGGATTCGATCGGTGGATCCGGACGCCGCATACATTTCGAGACGGCTTCGAACATCGACCGATAGTTCCTATTTTTGCACCGAATGCGAATCAAAACCGCAGGTACCCCGGCCGGTCGATTCGCCACAGTGGTCCTTGCTGTGGTAATCATTTCGGCTTCAGCGCCGTTTCTCCGGGGGAAATACGTCTTTGCGCTAGATTTCGTCGTCGGCCCGGCGTGGGATCCCCTCGGCACCCAGCCGTACGGTTTCCCGATTCACGCGTACGTCGGCGGGTTTCACACACCGGAGTACGGTGGATCACTTCCGCTATTATTCCTCCTGGACGCTCTCACGTCACTGACCAACCCCGCCGTCGTACAGAAGGTCCTGCTGATAGCGATCCTGTGTCTGGTGGCGACGGCTGGATACACTGCGATCCCGGGCTCGCGAATGGGGCGACTCTACGCCGCGATACTGTTACTCGTAAATCCTTTCGTGTATGCTCGGCTCTTAGCCGGCCAGTGGGCCGTCGTCTGGGGCCTGGCGATGCTTCCGATCGTCGTCTGGGCATACACAGCGTTCCTCGAGTCTGGGGGCTACCGAAAATTGTTACTCGCGGTGGGTTCGATTACGCTTCTCGGGTTCAACGCACATCTCCTCTACGCGGCACTCGTCTTGTATGGGTTTCTAACACTGTTCACGGCGATTGATCGGGACGGGTTCACCACCGTTCGTCGCGCATTGACGATCGGTCTCGTCGCTGTTCCGGTCAACGCCTACTGGCTTGGGCCCGTATTATTTTCACAGAGGCGGTCGTTCGACCCAGTCGACGGTTCGGACGTGTTTACGTACGCTCCTCCAGGAGAGACGTACGACGTCCTCTATTCGACCGCGACGATGCACGGCTTCTGGCGAGAGGGATACGTATATCCGAAAGACATCATTCCAGAAGTACAGGCACTGTACGCCGTGATCCTTCTGTTATCTGTTTACGGCTTTGTGACCAGTTTCGACGACGATACGCGGGGTCACGTCGTGAAAGCGATTGGAACGACTGGCTTCGTCGGATTTCTCCTCGCCACCGGAGCGAGTGGTCCTATCGCTCCAGGTTTCGTCTGGGCGTTCGAGAACATCCCCTACTTCGACGGAATGCGAGACTCGAACAAGTTCGTCGCGCTTCTCGTAGTATCGTACGCGTACCTCGGTTCGCTCGGCGTCTCGGAGGCACTCACGACGGTTCGTAATATGGAGCGAGCGCAACTGGTGTCGATCTTGCTTGTCGGACTCGTCCTGTTCACCCCGCTCGCGTACACGTTTCCGATGGTGACGGGATACCACGGGCAGGTCCAGACTGGAGAGTATCCCGAAGAGTGGTACGAGGTCGATCGGCACCTCGAGTCGGACCCTGCCGACGGGAACGTACTGTTCCTCCCGTGGCATCGATACATGGATTACTCGTGGCTCGACGAGGGGACCCAGCGGATCGAGACACCTGCCCGCCATGTATACTCGAAGCCCGTGATTCAAGGGGACAACGACGAGGTCGGGCCTGTTTACTCGGCATCCAGGAACCCTGTTTCCGACTACGTCGAGTTTCTGTTCGGTCTCGGGCCGGAAACCGATCGGCCCGGAATGGTCGATCCACCAGCGAACATTACCAACATGGGCGAACTCCTCACCCACGCGAACGTAGAGTACGTTCTTGTTACGAAAGAGGCGGATTGGCACGACTACGACGACGTACTGGCTGTACAGCAGGACGTCAGCCTCGTTCTCGAGAACGACCACTTTCGACTCTACCAGAACGATCACGCGACTGCCCAGAGCTACGCCGTTTCTCAGGTCCGGTACGTCGAGGATCGTTCCGAGTTCGTTACACGAAGCCAGAAAGAAAACACGACAGCGGCGGTGTACGCCATCGATCCGGATCGAGCCGGGCAAGTAGAATCGATCAGCCACGCGGATCGCGAGCGGCTCGTGACGTCCGAATCGTCGCCCGCGGTCTCTCGGATCGAGGGGACGACTCGGCCGCTAACCGTACACACACAGCAGCAACAGGCCACGGGAGAGGAATGGCGGTACGACGGCATTACGCCGACGCATCTCCATCTCGGCTTTCAGCCTGTGTTCGATTCCTCTCCCGAGGGTGGAGCCGTCGAATACGCCCCGTACACCGCGACGGTCGTCCCCAGCTATCTCGTTTCCGCGGTCACTGTCGCGATTTTGCTCGGCTACGGAATACTGATTCGTCGCCGTTCACGTTCGCTACGCGAACTACTGAGACGGTACCGCAATGGCGTCAGCGAACTCGCTCGCTCGAACCGGGACGATTGATCGGCCGCCATCGGTCATGAGCGTCCGGACGGAACCGTCGCTGAATCGAAATCCCGCCTGGGACGCAATCCATGTTCTCTCCAAAGCGGTTGAAACCGACAGGCGATCGATCAATCGTCCCCATCACCACCCCGGATCTCGACCACGGTATCGGTGAAGACGTTCGTCGACTGAGAGACGTTCGACTACGATACGCTCACGTTCGACTCAAGAACACCTTGGCTCTCCCGCCTGGCCAGCACCGCCCGCTTCGTCCGGTTCGCCGTCCTCGCCCGCAGAGGTAACGATCGTCGACTCGTTTTTCACACGGCAACTCCTGGAGACGGCGTCACCATGAGACAGTACCGCACTGAAGAGGCTCCGAATGCACCGAAGACGACGGATAGTCAGTCGCCCGTCTCCGACTCCTCTCGATCCTCGCTCTCGCCGCGGTGTTCGGCCAGCGCCTCCTCAATCGTCAACTCTCCCGCTGCGACCCGCCGCGCGAGCAGTTCGTCGATCGCCCGGTTCGTCTCGCTCTGCTCGCGTGATCGGTCCCTGATGACCTGGAGTTCGCCCTCGGTAGGTTCGATCGATCGGACGTCGACGACCTCGCCCTCGAGTCGCGCGATGTTGACTGCCGCGAGGACGTCGCCCATTCCCCGGGATCCGGTGCCGAGATAGGGCGTGGTTCCGGTTTCGTCGACGAGTTCGACCCGGACGTCCTCGAGGTCGTTGACCAGCCGCGCTCCCTCGAGCCGGGAGCCGTCGCCGACCCGGACGATCGGAGAGGGTGCGTCGCTCGCCTCCCGCTGGATGACGTCGACCGCGTCCGACAGCGGGACCTGGAACGCGGCGACGACCATTTCGCCCGCCAGCACGGCGATGCCGGGTTTTCGACCGGGATCGACGCCGATGATCGTCCGCCCGCCGTCGCCTCGCACCGCGGTCAGGGCCTGGTCGACCGCC
Source organism: Halosolutus sp. YCN4 (assembly GCF_059736495.1). Classification (NCBI taxonomy): domain Archaea; kingdom Methanobacteriati; phylum Methanobacteriota; class Halobacteria; order Halobacteriales; family Natrialbaceae; genus Halosolutus; species Halosolutus sp. YCN4. The sequence continues at coordinate 1,028,137 of NZ_JCASSM010000001.1, forward strand.
CGGCGGGGCGCGTCCGGATCGGCGACGATCGTCGTCACGTCCGCGAAGTCGTCGGCGTGGGCCGCACCGGTCACGACGACCGACGTCTCCGCCGGGAGCCCCTCGTCGGGTTCGACGGTCGTAAACGCGGTCCCGCGGTCGCGGAGTTCGTTGACCACGCCGTGGTACACTTCGAAGTCCTCGGTGGCGACGACGATCACGACTGGCTCTTCGAGACCGGATCGAATAAACGTACACGACCCGCCGCGGACCGTCCGGTGCGGTGATCGATTCGAGGCCCCTTCCGTTCTCGGCGGGCCGATCGCACCGCTCGCGATCCGCTTCCGGGGCCTTTTTGCACGCCACCCACCAACTCGAACCGTGACCGACGAGGCGATCCAGACCGGCTGTCGTCCGGTCGACGAGTTGCTGGGCGGGGGGTTCGAACGCGGGACCGTCACGCAGTTGTACGGCCCGCCAGCGGCGGGAAAGACGAACATCGCGCTCTCGGCCGCAGTCGAGACCGCCGCCGACGGCGGCACCGCCGTCTTCATCGACACCGAGGGAGTCTCGGTCGATCGCTTCGAGCAATTGCTCTCGGGCCGCGTCGGCGACGACGCGCCAGCCGATCCGATCGGTGGACGCGACGCGACCGGCGACGAGGGCACGGGAGAGGACGTCGAGGCGGTCGCCTCCCGCATCGTCATCGAGGAGGCGCTCGACTTCGAGGAACAGGCCGAGGCCGTCCGGGACGCCGAGGAGTTCGCCGATCGCGCCGACCTGATCGTTCTCGACAGCGCAACCGGCTTCTACCGCCTCGAACGTACCGGTGGGGGCGACGACGGCGAGGCCCTCCGTCGCGTCGCGCGGCAGGTGACCCACCTCCTCTCGCTCGCGCGCAAACACGACCTCGCGGTCGTAGTGACGAACCAGGTGTTTTCGGATCCCGACGCCGATCGGACCCGCCCGCTCGGCGGGAACACGCTCGAACACTGGACCGGGGCCGTGGTCCGCGTCGAGCGCTTCCGCGGCGGGAACCGGCGGGCGACGCTCGAGAAGCACCGATCGAAGGCGGCCGGCGAGTCGGCCCAGTTCCGGATCACCGAGTCCGGGATCGAAGGCAACGAGGACGGTACGCGTCTGTAGTCGAACGACGATCGAAAAATCCGCTATCCCCTCGGTCGGGCGACCGCGACTAGAGTTCGTTGAGTTTCCGCAGGAGTTGGCCGCGGTACTCCTCGTCGCTCGTGACGCCTTTCACTTCGAGGACGTTCCGCTCGAGTTTGTCGAGCGCCACCCGGAACGAGTTCTCCGCGCCGTAGCCTTCGCCGGTGCCGGCGACCTGGCCCTTGTTGGTCCGCAGGCGAATCTGGCAGTAGATCAGCGGCGTGCCGCGGAGTTTCTCCTGGTGTTCCTTGAACCGGACGTGTGCGTGCATCACCTGCATGTCCTGGTACTTGTCGGCGACGTCCTGGATGCTCTCGACGATCGACTCGCGGGTGATCGTATCGAGCAGCGAGATGTTCGTGATCTGGACGTCCATGTGATCCTCCTCGGTGTAGGTCAGGGCTCGCAGAACGTCCGTCTTGGTGAGGACGCCGATGACAATCCGATCGTCGTCCTGCGGGGTGACCATCAGCCCGGCGAAATCCTGCTTGAGCATCGTCTCGACGGCCGCCTTCACGCTGGTGCCGAGCGTGGTCGTCTCGACGGGGCTGTTCATGATGTCGTAGACGGGCACGTCGAGCAGTCGCTGGGAGTCACCGACGCGATCGCCGGTCGTCGTCGAGTGGTTCTCGCGGATGACGAAGTCGGCGATGTCGTGGGTCGTCACGACGCCGGTGAGGTAGCCGTTCTCGTTCAGCACCGGGAGTCGGGAGATGCCGTGTTCCCGGAGGTGGTTGATCGCCTTCCCGACCCCGTCGTCCTCCTGGAGGGTCACCGGATCGTCGGTGTAGATGTCTTCGACGTCGAGCGTGTCCAAGTTGTCGAGTACCGCCTCGAGAATCGCGTCGTCGGTGATGACGCCCCAGAGGTCGCCGTGTTCGAACACCGGCGCGACCTTCGCGTTGGACTCGATCAGGACCCGCGCCGTCTCCCTGACGTCTTCCTGTCGATCGACCTTGGGGGCCGGCGAGTTCCGACTGGGTTTGATCAGCGCCGCCACCTTGGCGTCGTCCTCGACGTGAGACTGGAGGACCTCTCGTTCGCTGATGACGCCCTCGTACTCCCCATCGTCGGTGACGATGATTCCTTTGGGGTTGCCGTTCTCGAAGGTCGAACGGACCTTCCCCATGCGCGTTCCGACGTCGACTTCGATGTAATCCTGGGTGGCGATATCAGCGATATTCATCCTTCTGTCGGGATGTTTGCCCGCGGAGGTATTTAACCTTGGCAAGCACGGGCCGCCAGCGCGTGCCCACCTGAACGCACCGCGCCGGGGACGGTCCCACGGGCCCGGCGGTGAACGCCCCCAGTGAACGCAGCCGCAACCGTGGCCCCACGGACCGACGGCGCGTCGTCCGTTGAATCGATCGCGACCGACGGAGCGCTTTTGCATCGTGTCACCGTACCGGACGTATGGCACCGGACATCAGCGTTCTCGGCCGGTACACGTACCTCGCTACCGAACTGTTCTGGGGCGCCGTCGCCGCCCTCCTGCTGTGGCGCGCCGACGCCCTCCGAAAGGCGGCCGTCACGATCGCCGCGCTGTACCCGATCGCCTACGTCTGGGACCGGTACACGCTCGCCGTCGGCGTGTTCGATATCAAGCTTCGGACTGGGATCGACGTCGCCGGCATTCCGCTGGAGGAACACCTCTTCATGGCCGTCGTCCCCGGACTCGTCATCGGCATCCACGAGACGATCTTCGGATCCGATCCGGCGTAATTGCGATCGGTCGAACGTTCACAGGAACGCGTCATTTCAGCGCCGACGGCTGTGTCAGCGCCTGCGAGCCAACGCGGCACCCTTATTCGATCACCCCGAAACGGTAGCACGATGGCTGGCCGTGACACCGCTCCGTCCGACGGCGACGATCGCGACCGTGCCCTCCTGGGATCGGTGGTCCGGTTTCTCGTCGCGGTCCTGCTCCTGTGTGCGATCGTCCTCGGATCGCTCCTGATCGCCCCCCAGTTCGTCGACGACGTCGAGATCGGTGACGTCGAGATCGACTCCCGATCGACTCCCAGTTCGGAGCCACCGCCGGCCGGCGAGCGCAACCCCGACGTCACGGATCCCGGTGATCCCGGCGTCTCCACGTACGAGACCGACGTTGAAACCGTCTCCTCGGACACCGTCGAGGACTTCGTCCACGCCGAAGTGAACGAGCGTCGCGCCGAACACGGCCTTGACCCCCTCGCGTGGGACGGCACCGTCGCCTCCGTCTCGCGCGCCCACAGCGGCGACATGGCCGAGCGCGAGTACTTCTCGCACACGAACTCGGACGGGGAGGGGCCCTACGATCGGTTCACCGCCGTCGACGACTACTGCCAGGGCTACGGCGAGAACATCGCCCTGACGTGGCTCGATCGGCCCGTCGAACGACCCGGCGACGAAGACGACGTCACGGAGTACCAGACCGCGGAAGCCGTGGCGACCGGACTGGTCAACCAGTGGATGAACTCCACGGACCACCGGGCGGCGATCCTCGAAGAACACGACTCTTACGGCTGGGATCGCGCCGGCGTCGGGGTCTACGTCGCGGACGACGGGGCCGTCTACGCGAGCCAGAACTTCTGTCACGAGTGGTAGCCTTGCCCGGCGACCGACACTGCGACGCTCGTGGCGTCGCCGTTCCCACGCGGTGCGACGATGTTTCAGGTTCTTGGCGATGGAGGCCGTAGCGTACCCATGGAGGTTCCGGAGACGCTCACCGCGATTTACAGGACGGCGAGCGATCGCGACGTGACGTTCCTGGCGGCCGGGTTCGCCTACTACGCGTTCGTCTCGTTGATCCCGATGGTGCTCCTCGCGCTCGTCGTCGGCTCTCTGCTCGGCGGCGAAGCGGCCGCCGAACGACTCGTCGTGGTCGCCGGCGACTTCCTCCCGCCGGCAGGGCAAGAACTCGTCACCGACGCGCTCACGACGGAATCCGGGCGCACCGAGGCGACCGTCGTCGCACTGCTCGTCGCCTCGTGGGGTGCGCTGAAGGTCTTTCGCGGGCTCAGCCTCGCGTTCGACAAGGTCTACGACGAAGTCGCCGAGGATTCGCTGGTCGACGAGATCCGCGACGGACTCGCGGTCATCGTCGCGGGTGCCGGCGCGCTCGTGCTGATGGTCGTCCTCGGCACGATCATCGGCTTCGCCGCCGACACGATTCCCTTCGCGGGTGCGCTGAGCTGGCTCACGCTGCTCGTCGGCCTCGTGCTCGTTTTTCTGCCGATCTACTACGTGCTCCCGCCGATCCCGGTCGCGGTGAGCGAGATCGTCCCCGGTGCGGTCTTCGCCGCCGTCGGCTGGACGATCCTCCAGGCCGGATTCCAGCTCTACGCGGCCAACGCAGGCCAGTACGCGGCCTACGGGGCCGTCGGCGTCGTCCTCCTCTTCGTCACCTGGCTCTACTTCGCCGGCATCCTCATCCTCCTCGGCGCGGTGATCAACGTCGTCCTCTCGCGGCCCGGACTCGCCGAGGAACGGACCGCAGACTCCGTCGCTGGCGATTGATCGCCACCTCGCAGGGATCGTCCCTGTCGACCCCGGTCCGCCGCCGATCGCTGGATCCCGCGACTGTCTCTCGGACGGTCCCGCCTGCTCGCGATCGGGCCGGGCCGTATCACATTCGGTAATTGAACTGACTCCGCAGGGGAAACGTTATGATCACGCGGTCGACACACCACGACAATGAGCGACGGACGATCATCCGCGCCCGATTCCGGATCCGAGTCGGAGTCCTCGGCTGACGAGGGGGACAGTCCAGAACCGGGCGGGGGACCGCAGCGCGTGGTCTCCGAGAAGAGCGTCGACGACATCCTCGACTCGCTGAACGAGACCGAAGCGGCGACCGCGGAAGACCCCACCGAGAGCGACGATGCGCCCACCAGGACGCGACTGGAGGGCGACTACGTCGAGTCCGCGCTCGAAGACGCCACTGCCGCCGAGGACGACGCGGCAGAGACGGGCGACGCGAGTGACGACCGGACCGACGCTCCGATCGACGAAGCCGACGACCCGGCCGCAGACGCCGCCGAGGACCCGCTAGCAGACCTCGCCGATCGAGTCGAGCGCGGGACCGTCACCGGGGCGGACGTCCGCGCCGCCGAGGCGGGCGAGGGTCGCGAGTCGACGCCGGCGATCGGCGACGTGGAACTCACGATGGACGACCTCGAGCAGACGGCGATCGGGTCCGGCGGTGGGGCCGACCACGGAGGCGACGCCGGCCCGCTCGCGGGATCGATCGATCCCGGCGGCGATTCGGACGCGCCCGACGCGGCCGCCGACGACCCGTCCGGCGAGGACGAGTCTTCCGGGTTCCTGAGCCGACTCCTCGGCCTCTTCTCGCGGTAGGTCGCCGGATCCGGGCGGTTCGACCGGTCGCGATCACGGTCGTCGTTCGCCGACGGGAGAGTCACGAACGTCGGCCTCGTCGCCGCGCTCGCCCGTCGACTCCGATTCGACTGCGGGCAACGTAAACGAGAAGGTCGCCCCATCGCCGGGGTCGGAGTCGACCCAGATCTCCCCGCCGTGGCGTTCGACGATCCGTTCACAGAGTGCGAGCCCGATGCCGGTGCCGGCGTGGGTCTCGCGACTGTGGAGTCGCTGGAACACCTCGAAGATGCGCTCCTGGTCGGCCGGGTCGATGCCGATCCCCTCGTCGGCGACGGAGACGGCCCACTCCGTCCCGTTTCGTTCGGCGCCGACGTGTATTCGCGGCCGCTCCGGACCGCTGTACTCGATCGCGTTGGACAGGAGGTTCTGGAGCACCTGCTGTAGCTGTCCCTGGTCGCCCTCGACCCGCGGGAGCGACTCGGCCGTGATCTCGGCGTCAGTCCGACCGATTTTCACCTGGAGGTTCTCGCGAACGGCTTCGAGGACGGCGTCCAGGTCGACGGCCTCGAATTCGTCGCCTCGGGTCTCGACGCGCGAGTACTGGAGCAACCCCTCGATCATCTCGCGCATGCGATCGGCCCCGTCGACGGCGAACCCGAGGAACTCCTCGCCCTCGTCGTCGAGGTCGTCACCGTACCGGCGTTCGATCAGTTGGAGGTAGGTCGACACCATTCGAAGCGGCTCCTGCAGGTCGTGCGAGGCCGCGTAGGCGAACTGCTCCAAGCGCTCGTTGGACACCTCGAGGTCGGTAATCAGTTCCTCGAGTTCCGTCCGGTACTGCTGGCGCTCGATCGCCTCGGCGAGGACGTTGGCGACGCTCTGGACGAACGTGACGTCCTCGTCGGTGAACGATCGGCGATCGGTGTCATGCACACCCAGGATTCCCCACGGCTCGTCGAACGGGCCGATGATGGTACTGATACCGCTGCAGACGTCGTGATTCGTCAGCAGTTCGGGACCGCTGAACCGCGTCTCTGTCTCGAGGTCCTCGACCACGATCGGATGGTCGTTCGCCAGGGTGTAGGCGGCCTGGGAGTCGGCTTCGACGGCGGACACCGTCTCCGTCCCGACGAGCCCGTCCTGCCACCCGACACCCTGGCGAAGCAGGAGGGCGTCGCCGTCGTCGTCGAGGTCGAGCACCTTGCAGTAGTCGGTGCCGAGAACGGCCGCCACCTGCCGCGTCGCTTCGCGCATGAGTTCGTCGATGTCGTCGGTCTCGAGGGCGAACTGCCCGAGGTCGGCGACGACCTGTTGCTGGCTGGCCCGGTGTTCGAGCACCCGTTCGCGCTCCTTTCGATCGGAGATGTCGCGGCCGACGCCCGCCAGCACCCGATCGCCGTCGGGTGTCTCGAGCGTCGACGCGGCGAACTCGTAGGGAACGCGGTCGCCCTCCTTCGTGAGCAGGGACGCCTCGACCTGGACGCTCCCGGTTTCGAACCCCGCCGCGATCGCGTTCGCGATCGTGTCCCGATCGCCCTCTGCGATGAATTCAACCGCGTTCATCGTCGCCACGTCCGCGTCCGAGTAACCGGTCACCTCGCAGAGACTCCGGTTCCACCGCTCGAGGGAGCCGTCCGCGTCGAGCACGTAGAAGACGTCGTGGATGGCATCGAGCACGTGATCGGTGTACTGGCGGTAGCGATCGAGGCGTTCGTTCGACTCCCCGAGCATGGTGTTGGCCTCCTCGAGTCGCTGGACCGTCTCTTCGAGTTCCATCCGGGTTCGTTCGAGCTGTCGGTTTCGGCGTTCGAGTTCCCCCGTTCGAGTTTTGGCCCGGGCGTCGTAGACCCCCACGGCGAAGCCTGCGGCGGTGCTGAGCGCGGTCAGGATCGGCGGTGCCGTCCCCGGGTTTGTCACGCTGCCGTCCGGTTGCAGGTGATAGAGGAGGAGGATCCCGGCCATCGCGCCGAACCCGGCAAGACACCAGCGAACGATGTCCGGATAAAATTCGGCGTCGATATCGGACCGCGATACCCAGTAGCCGCCGTAGACGAGCACGAACCCGGGGCCGGCGATCAGGAGCGTGACGATGAGCACGTTCCCGATCGGAACGCCCTGATCGAGCCGTACGAGCGCTCGAGCGGCGGCTATCACGACGTACAGCCAACCGAGCGCTTCGATGCCCCGCCTCGCGCCGTTCGCGGACAGGTGGCGGTTCTCGCGCACTATACACTGGTATGGCGAGTCGAACTAATGGGAGTTACGTTGCATCCTCCTCGATCGTTTTCGCGACGGCTGGACGATCGATCGCGTCCGGTGACAGTCGGACTCCGACGCATCGGTGCGAGACGCGAAGCGATCGGGATGCGGAACCGATCGTTGGGTTGGGGCGGATTTGAACTACGCCGAGACATGCTCGCTTCGCTGCGCGTGACTCGTCTGGTTCAAATCTCCCATAACAATTTCTGACGAACGCACTCCTCACTGCGTTCGTCGTATTAGTTCGTCAGAAATGGGTTGGGGCAGATTTGAACTGCCGGCCTCCTCCATGTCAAGGAGGTGTCATAACCAGACTAGACCACCAACCCGCCTGGTTTCGCTTCCGTGGCGTTCGTCGCCACCTTGCCTGCACTCGTTCGTTGCCCGCCGCCGTAATTGAAGGTTTCGAATCGATCGCCGTGCGCGAGTAGGACCCACGACCCTCCGACAGGCTTAAGATGATGTACTGATTTGGACATTGTAAGACAACTACGTACATTGGTGTTCACTATGCAGGAGTACGTCAAACGGGTGACCGACGGCGAGGATCTCTCACAGGCAGACGCTCGCGCGGCCTCGAGGGCCGTCTTCGAGGACGCGACGGAGGCACAGATCGGCGCGCTGCTGGCAGGGCTGCGTACGAAAGGCGAAACCGAGGCCGAGATCGCCGGCTTCGCGGAGGGCATGCGAGCGGCCGCCCGGACGATCGATCCCGATCGGACCCCGCTGGTCGACACCTGCGGCACGGGCGGCGACGACTACGACACGATCAACGTCTCGACGACCAGCGCGATGGTGGCCGCCGGCGCGGGGGTGCCGGTCGCCAAACACGGCAACTACTCGGTCTCGTCGTCGTCGGGGAGTTCCGACGTGCTCGAGGAACTCGGCGTCACGCTGGACGTCGAGCCGTCGGCCGTCGAGGCCTCGATCGAGGAGCGGGGAATCGGCTACATGCACGCGCCCGCGTTCCACCCCGCGATGAAGGCCGTCATCGGCCCCCGTCGCGAACTGGAGATGCGGACGATCTTCAACGTGCTCGGCCCCCTGACGAACCCCGCGGGGGCGAACGCACAGGTCATCGGGGTCTACGATCCCGACCTCGCCCCCGTCCTCGCGAACGCGCTCGCGCGAATGGACGTCGATCGCGCGCTGGTCGTCCACGGGTCCGGAACCGACGAGATCGCGATCCACGGCGAGACCGTCGTGGCCGAAGTCGACGGCGAGGACGTCGAGGAGTACGCGATCGAACCGGCGGATCTCGGACTGACGGAACAAGACATCGCGGACATCGCGGGCGGGTCGCCAGCGGAGAACGCGGCCGACCTCCGCGGGATCGTCGAGGGGGACGTGACCGGCGCGAAACGCGACGTCATCCTCGCGAACGCCGGCGCAGCGGTCTACGTCGCGGGCGAGGCCGACTCGCTCGAGGCCGGTGCCGACGCCGCTCGGGCGGCGATCGACTCCGGCGACGCGGCGCGGACGCTCGAGACCCTCCGGACGGGTCAGGAACCGACGGTGGCTGACGTGGACGGCCGATGACGCGCGTGAAGATCTGCGGACTGACGACGACCGGCGACCTCGAGACGGCGATCGACGCCGGCGCCGACGCCGTCGGAGTCATCTGTGACGTGCCGGTCGACACGCCGCGGGAGGTCTCGCGGGAGCGGGCCGCGGCCCTCGCGGCGGCCGTCCCGCCGTTCGTCACGAGCGTGCTGGTGACGATGCCGGAGACGCCCGCGGAGGCGATCGACCTCGTCGAGGCGGTCGCTCCCGACGCGATCCAGATCCACGGCGGGCTGTCGGTCGAGGAACTCGCCACGGTCCGTGCGGCCGTCGACGCGGAGATCCTCGTGGCGATCGACGCCGACGAGGCCGAGACCGCCGCGCGGTACGACGACGTCGTCGACGCCCTCCTGGTCGACTCGACGAGCGACGACGGCGGCGGCGGAACCGGCGACACGCACGACTGGGAGCGGACCCGGGCCGTCGCGGCCGATCTCGAGTCGCCGCTGGTACTCGCTGGCGGCCTCACCCCCGACAACGTCGCGGCGGCCGTCCGGACCGTCGATCCCTTCGGCGTCGACGTCGCGAGCGGCGTCGAGGCCGAGGGTGGCGTCAAGGACGACGACGCCGTGCGATCGTTCGTCGACCGGGCGACGACCGCCGACCGTTCGGTACACACTTCCTCACCATGACCGAATCCGACACCCCCACGCTGGACGTCGATCGAGACGAATTTATCGAGCACGCGGGCGGACGTGAGGAGCGCCCGGTGGTCGTCCGCGCCGTCGCGAATTTCGATCTCGATACGTCACCCCTGGCGGCGTACGCCGCGCTAACTGGCCGATCCAACGGGAGCGACCGCGACCGATCGTCGTACGCGTTCCTGCTCGAGAGCGCCGAGAAGACGGCTTCGAGCGATCCGGACGGCGCGTTCCGGCCGAGTTCCGCCGAGGCCGAGCGCCACGCCCGATTCTCCTACGTCGGCTACGATCCCGAGGCCGTGGTGACGGTCGGACCCGAGGCAACGACCGTCGAGGCCCTCTCCGCGGACGCGCCGATCGACCTGATCGACCCCGACGTCGAGGGCGACACGATCGACGCGCTCCGGGGCGCGCTCCCCGACGTCCGCCTCGCGAACCTGCCGGAACACGATCGCCAGCACCTGGAGGGCGGTCTCGTCGGCTTCCTCGCCTACGACGCCGTCTACGACCTCTGGCTCGAGGAAGTCGGTCTCGAACGACCCGAATCGCGGTTCCCGGACGCCCAGTTCGTCCTGACCACGAAGACCCTCGCGTTCGACGAACTCGAGGGAACGGTCTCGCTCGTCTTCACGCCGGTACTGGGAGCCGACGACGACCCGGACGCGGTCTACGACGAACTCCGATCGGAGGCCGCCGCGGTCGAAGCGACCCTCCGCGAGGCCGAGCCCCCGGAAACGGGCGGGTTCGTCCGCGACTCGGAAGTCGCCGGGCCGAAAGCCGAGTACGAGGAGAGCGTCCGGCGGGCGAAAGAGCACGTCCTCGACGGCGACATCTACCAGGGCGTCGTCTCGCGGACGCGGGAGCTGTACGGCGAGATCGATCCGATCGGCTTCTACGAGGCCATGCGCGACGTGAACCCGTCGCCGTACATGTACCTCCTCGAGCACGACGACCTCACCGTCGTCGGCGCGAGTCCCGAGACGCTGGTCTCGGTGCGCGGGCGCGAGGTCATGGCGAACCCGATCGCCGGCACCTGTGACCGGGGAGCGAGTCCCGTCGAGGATCGCCGACTCGCGGGCGAGATGCTGGCCGACGAGAAGGAACGCGCCGAGCACACGATGCTCGTCGATCTCGCCCGAAACGACGTGCGCCGCGTCGCCGAACCCGGGTCCGTCCGGGTCGACGAGTTCATGAACGTCCTCAAGTACAGCCACGTCCAGCACATCGAGTCGACCGTGACGGGCGAACTGGCGGCCGACGCGGACGCGTTCGACGCGACCCGCGCCTCGTTCCCCGCCGGAACCCTCTCGGGCGCGCCGAAGATCCGGGCCATGGAGATCATCGACGATCTAGAAGCCACCCCCCGCGGACTCTACGGCGGCGGCGTCGGCTACTACTCCTGGACCGGCGACGCCGACTTCGCGATCGTGATCCGGACGGCCACGGTGGAAGCAGGCGCGGCGCCACACGCCGCGGACGAGCGGGAGGGAGAGCCGCGACCCGAGGCCGATCGGATCACGGTCCAGGCTGGCGCAGGACTCGTCGCCGACAGCGATCCCGAAGCCGAGTACGAGGAGACCGAGAAGAAGATGGGCGGCGTGCTCGCGGCGATCGAGGCGATCGAACGCGACGGGACCGAGACGGGCACCGCGGGGGAAGCCCCGACTGAGAACCTCGAGAGGACCCCGGAGGTGGGCCGATGAGCGCGACGGGCGAAGAGTCAGCCGTCGATTCGGCCGCGGAGACGGACCCGCTCACTGTGTTGTTCGTCGACAACTACGACTCGTTCACCTACAACCTCGTCGAGTACGTCAGCCAGCAGGACGGCACCGAAACCGAGGTCGTGAAGAACACGGCGTCGCTCGACGATGTCCGGGCAGTCGATCCCGACGCGATCGTCATCAGTCCCGGACCCGGCCACCCGAAGAACGACCGCGACGTCGGGGTCTCGATGGACGTCCTCCGCGAGGTCAGCCCCGAGGTGCCGACGTTCGGGGTCTGTCTCGGCCTCGAGGCCGCCGTCTACGAGTACGGCGGCTCGATCGGCAGGGCACCGGACCCGATCCACGGCAAGGCCTCGGCGGTCGACCACGACGAGCGGGGCGCCTTCGACGGCCTCGAACAGGGCTTTCGCGCGGGCCGGTATCACTCGCTCGTCGCGACCGACGTGCCGGACTGTTTCGAGGTGACGGCGACGGCCGACCACGGGACCGAGACGCTCGTCATGGGCGTCCGCCACCGCGAGTACCCGATCGAGTGCGTGCAGTTTCACCCCGAGAGCGTGCTCACGGCCGTCGGACACGACGTGATCGAGAACTTCCTCGCGTCGGTCTGAGACGGGCCAGTGCTGGGCGCTCGCGTGAACGGTCGCCGTTCCGAAGGCGACGGTGTGAGAACAGTCCCGACGATACTCGGGAGAACGGGGCATACGAACCGCTGTTCGTCAGTTTCGGCACACCCCTGTCCGTCAGTTCCGGCTCCCCGCGACCTACTGCGGGTGTGCCGGTATCTCGGGACAGCGGTTCGTAACCAGTACCTTCAGCACAGCTCGGAGCGGCCGTTAGACGCCAGGGAGGACCTCGAGCGACCCGGTCGCGTAGAGCGCCGCGAGGACGATCGCGGCGACGATGCCGACGCGGACGGCCAGTTTGATCGCGATTCGAATCGCGACGATGGCGACGGCGATGGCAGCGAGGGCTGCCAGCGCGAGGAGTATCGCCGAGCCCGATGTCAGGGGTTCGAACATATCCCCATCCCCGCACCGAAAGGACGTAATCTTTCTGGATACTGTGACACACTGTCGACGACGAGTGTGTCGATCGCCGACCAGTCGGGTCGAGTCGTCTGGCGACGGCGTGACGAGTGACTGGCGCCGACGTGCCGTTCGATCGAACCCCCACGAGAGGACCGAACGGGACCGGCCTGAAAGAGAAAACCACGCGAAGGAACGGCGAATACTCTCGATCGAGGCCACTTTCAGGTCGCTCTGAAAATCGTTAAGGCCGTCGGCCACGTAGTGTCTGATAGCACAGGAGACGCCCGTTTCGCCGGTCGTCCTCCGCATCGACCACGACAGAAAACAGAGACATCTATACAACCAGAATTGGACTATTACAAGCAAAGTAGGATGGGATCACACATTTTAAGGTGCATGCATGAATACCAGACCTTCGTCACGAATGATGCAAGACAGGACCCGGCCCCACGCCAGAATCGGTACGCGGCAGCGGGATAGCGACCAGGTGACTCGCGCATGAGCGAGTCGGAACTCTCCGCGGAAGAACTCACCCTTCCCATCAAGCGCACCGACGGCGACACGCTCGAGGAGCGGCTGACGGACAACGCCTATCACAACATCCTCCCGGCGCGCTACCTGCGCAAGGACGCGGACGGCGACCTCGTCGAGGAACAGGAGGACCTCTTCGACCGGGTCAGCAAGAACATCGCGCTCGCGGAGGCCGTCTTCGAGGCCGAACGGCGAGACGTCGAGATCACGGTCACGCCGGACCAGCTCAAGCCCGACCACCCGCGGCGTGACGAACTCGCCGAGGAGGTATTCGGTGCCGGAACCACTCCAGATGACGACGCTGAGACGGCGCTGTCTATTTATAACGTCAACAAGTTCGCCTACGAGACCGTCGTCCCCGAACTCCCCGACGACATCCGCGAACACGTCGAGGACGTCGCCGACGAGTTCCAGGGAATGATGGAGAACCTCGACTTCATGCCGAACTCGCCGACCCTGATGAACGCCGGCGACGAGCTCCAGCAGCTCTCGGCGTGTTTCGTCGACTCTCCGGAGGACGACATCGACGATATCCATCAGACCGCCAAGGAAGCCGCACAGGTCTTCCAGAGCGGTGGCGGCATGGGCTATGCCTTCTGGCGGCTCCGTCCCTACGGCGACGCGGTCGGCTCGACCGGCGGCATCGCATCCGGCCCGATCACGTTCATGCGCACGTACGACCAGATGTGCGAGACGATCGCCCAGGGCGGCGCTCGCCGCGGCGCGCAGATGGGCGTTATGCGCGTCTCCCACCCGGACGTCATCCAGTTCATCCACGCCAAGAACAAGGACGTCTCGCTGGCCGAAACGCTGCGCCTAAACGACCCCGACGACTTCACGCACAACTCCTTCCAGGCCGCCCTGGAGGAGGCTCGCGAACTCATCGACGACGAGGGCCGGGTCCCCGAGCATCTCCGAAACGCCGTCGAAGGGCACCTCTCGAACTTCAACATCTCGGTCGGGATCACGGACGATTTCATGGAGGCCGTCCAGAACGGCGAGGAGTTCACGTTCACCAACCCCCGGACGGGCGAGCCACACATCGCGACCGAAGAGACGAAAGAGCTCTACGAGATGTTCGGCCTCGGCGAGCACGTCGAGGTCGGCGAGGAGCTGTCGATCCCGGCCGAAGAGCTCTGGAACGACATCGTCGAGGGCGCCCACGAAAACGGCGAACCTGGCGTCATCTACCTCGAGCGAGTGAACAAGGAACACTCCTTCGACGTCGAGAAACACCCCGACCACCGCATCCTCGCGACGAATCCCTGTGGCGAACAGCCGCTCGAGGAGTACGAGGCCTGTAACCTCGGCCACATCAACCTCTCGACGCTCGCGGACCTCGAGGCACCCGACTGGCGCGTCTGGTACGACGAGCACGGCGACGAGTACGACTCGCTCGAGGACGCCGTCGACGCCTTCCTCGCAGAGGCCGTCGACTTCGAGGAGTTCGACCGGCGCATCGAGATGGGCACGCGGTTCCTCGAGAACGTCGTCACGATGAGCGACTTCCCGGTCGAGAAGATCGAACAGAAGGTCCGGGAGATGCGCAAGATCGGGCTGGGCATCATGGGCCTGGCGCAGCTGTACATCCAGCTGGGTATGGAGTACGGCAGCGAGGTCTCCAACGAGGTCGCGCGTCAGCTGATGACCCACATCAATCACGAGTCGAAGTGGACCTCCCACGAACTCGCCACGGAGCGCGGGAGTTTCGACGAGTGGGACAAGTCCAAGTACGCGAACCCGACCGAGTACCGCGAGTGGTTCGAGCACCAGACCGGCCTCGACGCCGACGACTGGGAGGACGGGTTCCCGATCCGGAACCACAACACGACGACCATCGCCCCGACCGGCACGACCTCGATGGTCGGCAACACCACGGGCGGCTGCGAACCGATCTACAACGTCGCCTACTACAAGAACGTCTCCGACGACGTCCAGGGCGACGAGATGCTCGTCGAGTTCGACGACTACTTCCTCCGGGTGCTGGAGGACAACGACATCGACGTCGAAGCGGTGAAAGAGGAGGCTCAAGAGCAGATGGCGACCAACCAGTTCAACGGCGTCGAGGGGCTCTCGTCGGTGCCGGACGCCATCGGCGAACTGTTCGTCACGACCGGCGACCTCTCGGCGAAAGAGCACGCCGGCGTGCAGGTCGCCTGTCAGGAAGGGGTCGACTCCGCAATTTCGAAGACCGTCAACGCGCCCAACGACTCGACGGTCGAGGACGCCAAGGACGTCTTCGAGTACATCTACGAGCACGGCGGCAAGGGAGTTACGTATTACCGCGACGGCACCCGCAGCAAGCAGGTGTTGACGACGCGTGCGAAAAACACCGACTTCGCCGACGAGACCGAGGCCGCCGAGGCGCTGGTCGAACAGATCGACGAGATCTTCGGCGGCCTCGAGGCGTTCCTCGAGAGCGAGGAGGTTCAGGACGTCCTCGAGGCAGAACTCGACTCGCTGGTCGGCGACGCCGACGACGACGAACCGGTCCACGTCGACTTCACCGAGAAGCGCGAGCGGCCCGACGCGCTCCAGGGCGTCAGCCAGCGCATCGACACCGGCTACGGGAAGGTCTACGTGACAATCAACGAGGACCCCGAGACGGGTCAGCCGTTCGAACTGTTCGCGAACATCGGCCACTCGGGTGGCTTCACGAACTCCTTCACCGAGGCGCTGGCGAAGGTCATCTCGACCTCGCTGCGCTCGGGCGTCGACCCCGAGGAGATCGTCGACGAACTCTGTGGCACCCGCTCGCCGAAAGTCGCCTGGGACAAGGGCGAACAGATCCAGTCGATTCCCGACGCGATCGGCACCGCGATGCGCCGGTACCTGGAGGACGAGATCGACAAGCCGTACCCGACCCAGCAGACCTTAGAGGAATCGGCCGACGCCGGGGCGGTCGACCCCGACGGCCCCAAGACCGACGGCGGCGCGGCGGCCGCGAGCGACTCCGACGACGCCACGCAGGACCTCATCGACGCCGGTGAATCGCCGGAGTGTCCCGACTGTGGCTCGCTGTCGCTGTACTACTCCGAAGGCTGCAAGACCTGCGAGTCCTGTGGCTGGAGCGAGTGCTGATACGGATCGCTGTACCGATGTACCGGCGCAACCGCCGCCCGGATCGCGGTTGCGCCGGAACTGACTTACAGTAAACCGTATGAGCCCCCGTTGTACCGTTTCTGACGGGCGCTGACGGCGCCCGTCTCCGACGAACGTCGGTGCAAAACCGCGATCGCGCCGAACCGATTTTCGACGATCGCAGTTCCGAGTCCTTACTACCCCGAGGCCAGTAGCTAGCTGCGATGACGGACGAGGAAGACGATGGACGTGGCGGGCGACCCTGTCCCCGGTGTGACCAGCCCCTGTTCAGGCGCCACTGCAAGTACGTCTGTCCACAACACGGGGTCGTCTACGACTGCTCGGACCCGTTCTGGCAGTCCTGACGCCGACGATCGAACGACTCGGCGCGTGAGTTCGACGCATCTGATACGAGACGGCGGTCTCTCCTCTCGACCGAACCTTCTCCACGGCCACGCAACCGACGGTTCTCGTCGGCGGGTGGTGTCCGCTCATACGGACTCCTGTCCGTCGTTTCCGGCGCAACCGCGACCCTCTGCGATTGCACCGGTACATCGGTACAGCAATCCGTATCAGCCGTCAGCTCCGTGTCCCGACTCGGTCGATCCCCGCCGTGTTCGGGCCACGCGATAGATCGGTCCCGTGAGCAAGACGCCTGCGGCGATGGCACAGCCGACCGTGAGCGGAACCCCGACGTCACCGAGACCGGCGGTCGTCACCGTCGCGGCCGACGCACCGACGACGACCGCGGCGATCGTCCACGGCAGTTCGCCGATCGCCGTTCCGACCACCAGGTGCCGGAGTCGAACGTCGCTGACCGCCGCCGTCGCCGTCGCCACGTCCGACGGGATCGGAGCCAGCCGTGACGCGACGACGCCGCGGAGCGGCCCGGCAACGCCGTAGTACCGATCGATCGCCGTGCCGGCCCGGTCGAAAAGTCGCCCAGCCACGCCGCCGAGAGCCACTGTCGGGGGTGCCGGTCCGGACCCGGCCGTCGGATCGACCCTGCCAGCGGTGCCGGCGTCCCGACGGGCAGCCGCTCCGGTCCCGGTGAACCGACGAACGGCGACGAAGACGGGAATCACGGTGGTGACGACGCCGGCCAGGGCGATCGGCACGCCGAGGCTCACGCCGTAGCCGTAGCCGACGACGACCGCGAGCGGCGTCGTCGGCCAGGCGAACAGCGGGCGCACGAGATAGAGCCCCGCGACGACGAGTGCGAACTGATAGGGGTCCGACGCGAGGCTCGCGACGGTCTCGATCGTCCGCGACGGAGAGACCAGCATTCCCACGGCGACCAGGCCGCTGACGAGGAGGAGACCAGCGATCGCCCGACCGGTCGGCGACGACATCGGTCGCAGTTTCGTCTCGAGTACCGAAGCCTTTGTGCCTCGTCTCGGGGTGCGCGACGCAACGTTTATTCGATCGGCGGAAACAGGAGACAACGATGGCTGACGACCCCGAGGACGCCGCCGACGGCGATCGAGGGACCGGTGGAACCGCCACCGACGACGTGACCGACGATCGCGTCGCACTCGGCCTCGCACTGCTGGAACGGCTGGAACACGAGTCGCTCCCGCTTCCCGCGGTCGTCGATCGCATCGAGACGGTGACGACCGATCCGACGGTGACCCGGACAATCCTCGATCGCGCCGAGTTGCGGGGCATCATCGATCGCGAGGACGGCGTCGTCCGCCCGAAGAGCCGCCAGTACGTCCGCTTCGGGCAGGACGTGATCACCAAAGAGGGGGACTTCTCCTGCAAGCGCTGTGGCTCGGGGCTGTCGACGGGGTACTTCATCGACCTCGAGGCCGGGGAACTCGGCCCCTTCGGCTCCTCGTGCATTCGAAAGGTGACCGGTCGCGAGTGAATCCTCGGCCCGGCGACGATCGCACCTACCGACCCTGGCGCAGTTCCGCGATCAACTGTTCGATCGTCTGTTGCTGTTTCTCGATGCGATCGCTCTGGCGTTCGACGGCCGCTTCGAGGTCTTCGAGGCGGTCGAGCAGTTCGGGATCGGGACCGCTGCTGGGTTCGGCCGTCGGTTCCGTCGCGACGTCCGACGAACTCTCGGCCGCCGCCAGCAGGTCGTCCGTATCGATCTCGGTCGATTCGCCGGTCGTCGCGGGGGTATCCTGCCCGGCCGATCGATCAGCCGCTCCATCGGGCCGATCGCGATCCCGGATGGCGTCGACGGCGTCCGGCATCGCACTGTCGCTCGCGAGCGGGTCGGTCGGCTGGGACTGAGACGGAGGTTGGGACCGCGAATCCGGCTGGTCGACTCCGGTCGTGACCGTCTGCTCGCCGTCGCCAGCGTAGTCGTCCGGTTCCGGCGGATCCGCGTCGAGCGGATCGACGCCGTCGCCGAAGTCGACGGTTCCGGTGGATCGATCGGTCATCGGCTCCTCGTCCTCGCCCAGGACCTCGTTGAATTCCGCCAGCGACTCGACGTCGTGGTACTCGAACAGAGCGCGTTTGAGCCGTTCACGCAGGTCGTTGGCGTCCTCGTTCGGGGCCTTGATCCGCTGGGGCCGGCCGTCGACGGTGAGGACGATCTGCGTGGCGACGCTCCCGTCCTCGAACGCGAGGTTCGTCACGTCGTCGTAGTGGTACTCCTCGTAGTCCTCGTCCCAGACGGCCTCCCCGATGTGCTTGACGAGTCGATCGCTGGTGACGATCAGCGTGAGTTCGCTGAATCGGTAGGTCTTGGCGACCGTCTCGCCGGCGTCCGTGATACCGTTGCCGTTCAACACGCCCGCGAGGACGGGGTGGAGCACGGCGTCGGTCTTGCTCGACGGGACCGTGAAGTTCATGGACCCCTCGAGGGCGTACTCGAGGGTGAACTTGGTCTTGCGCCGCCCCTCAGAGAGGGTGAGGCGATCGGCGTCGTGGGGGAATTTGTCGACCGATTCGTCGCTCAGGAGTCCATCGGCGCGATAAATGATAGTGTTCGTGGGGGTGATGAAGAGTTCGTCTTCCCCGCCGAGAGAAACTCGCGCCGAAATCTCCTCGCCATCGAGGGTAGACTGGACGATGCCGGGAACGCTCATGCACCGCAGTTCGTATGGCCCTGTCATAAATCCGTGGGTAACTGTGACTCCGCCTCCCACGACGGTCACGAATGAGAAGGTTAAAGAACAGCACCGCACTACGGAAGAACGAGCCCGGGTGGCTTAGCTGGACATAGCGCCGCACTCATAGGGTTCAGAGATTCGGTGCGGTACGCCTTGGAAGCCTCCGTGTCCCGTAGAGGACTGCCGAGCCTCGGACCTGGGACATGCGGAGATCGAGGGTTCGGAGCCCTCCCCGGGCACTGGCTTTCTATGCGACGTCACGAACGAAGTGAGTGATGAGTCTATAAGTCAGTGCCCCGATCGAGCCGGCCGAGAGTGGTCACCGGGCCAGTCTCAAGCGTCCCGGAAGGATGGCCGTTCTGGACCGTTCGGCAGCGACGATTGGACGCGATATCGAACGGATCGGAACAGGGAGAAGACGAACTCGAAGGGCGATCGGTACCTCGATCGATTGTCCGTGAATCGGCCCCGGGCGGTCACTCGGAGTGAGATTCGTCGCCCCGGTGCCACACGTTGGTAACGGAGACCCCGGTCGGCGGCGTGTGGCTGACGTCTTTCATCGTCTGCGTGCGTCGGTCTGTCATGGTTGACACTCGTACACGATCGCCCTATAAATCGATTGTGGGTGGTGGATAATTACAATATAATGTGTTTATACATCACCTGGTAACCGGACCACACAGCGAGAAATGACAGCAAAATCCGCGTCTTACGCGTGCGCAACTCTAATTTCGCCGTCAGAATCGACAGTGACCAGACAATCGTTGTATTCGAAGGTTACGGACCCCCCAGATCGAAGTCCGTTCGCCCGCGGCTCGAAGAGTCGTTCGAGAGCGTCGGCGTTGATCGCGTAGTGAAGCGGGTCGAGTTCGGTGACGTCGACGTTGCAGAACGCCGCGACGGCGTCCGCGACGGCGACACTGAGCGGTTCGTCGTCGAGGCGATCGTACTGGACAGCGTACTGTTCTTCCGTCGATACCGACGGCGATCGTGAAGTCATTTCGGTCATTGGATAGGTACCCCCATACGCTGGAAGACAATCGAACTGTTTGGGACTCGGTGCAAAGAGGTTGATCGTTAACTGTGTAAGCCGAGTTTCGAGCAGAGGTTAAGTCTTTAACCCTCTGGGACACCGCTCGTGCTATCGAACAGCGCCGCGAGGAGTTTTTCCTCGACGGTCCGGACGTGTTTGTGAAACGCCGGCGGCGAAATGTCGAGCGACTCGGCGATCTCCTCGCCGGTCGTCTCCCGGGGCCACTCGAAGAACCCGCCGTGGTAGGCGGTCTGGACGACTTCACGCTGGCGATCGGTGAGCGTCTCGAGCAGGGCGTTCCGACTCCGTGCGTCGAGCGTCGTCTCCTCGACTGTCGGCTGTTCGCGACGGGCGACCATCGACACCGGAAGGCCGTGGCGTTCGATGTCCGACAGCACCTCGCGGATCTCGATCGCGTCCGGCACGTCGACGATCGCGCGAGCGGTCGTCCCGTCGGTCGTGAACGATCGTAACGTGGCACCGTGTGCGTCGACGATCGACCCGAGGAACGATTCGGTGAACTGGAGTTGCACCAGCGTCTGGTCCGCCGTCTCGGCGATGATCGAGGCGTACTCGACGCCGTCGACCCCCGCGATCGCGTCGTCGAGATCGGTGTCGTCGATCGATCGGTCGGCCGCGACGAACACGATCGCCGACCCGTCCGCTCGCGACGTGGCCCCCTCGAAGGTCAGGTGCGTGTCGAGTCGGGCCGCGAGCCGACACAGTATCGACTCGTCCTCGAGTTCCAGTTCGACCTCCGTCCGCTCGTCGTCCAGCAACGCGTTCTTGCGCTTGACCGCGTCGATCGCGTACGCGATAGTTTCCCCGAGTTCCGAAAGCGTCGACCGGAACGTCTCGTCGAAGACGTCCCGGTCCTCGCCGTATATCGTGAGCACGCCGTAGAGGAAGTCGTCGTAGACGAGCGGAACGGCGTACACCGACTGGAAGTTCCGGGAGAGGGCGTCGGCGCGCCAGGCACCGTCACGGACCGCGTCGGCGACGTTTTCGACGTAGGTCGGCGTTCGGGTCCGTGCGGTCCGACCGGCGGGTTCGGCGGCCGAGTCGTCGACGGTCGTCACCGTAACCGAGTCGAGATAGCCCCGATCGAGTCCCGCGACGGCCCGCGAACGGATCCGGTTCCCGCTCGGATCGGGTTCGCCGATCCAGACCATCGAACAGGAATCGAGATCGGCCAGTCGGTCGCAGATACCCGCCTCGATCTCGCTCCGGGAATCGGCCATCAGGAGGAGCTGTTCGATATCCTGGCGGACCTGGTTGGCGTGGTTCAGTCGCTCGAGGTGGATGTTCTGCTGCTTGAGTTCGCGCTCGTGGTCGTGGAGCCGTCTGGTCCGGCCGATCCGATCGAGGGCGGCCTCGGCCGTCGTCGCGAACAGGTCCGCGAGTTCGACGGTCTCCTCGTCGTAGGCGTTCGAATCGGGCGAGAGTGCCACGAGCACGCCGTGTTCGCCCAGCGGGACGTAGAGCGCGCTCCGAACGGACGCCGCGTCGAACCACCGGTCGGCGCCGTCGACGTCGTCGACGACGCGCGGGTGTCCCTCGACGAACGTCTGCCACGCCAGTCCCTCGTCGGGGCCGAGGCGACGCGGTGACCCGATCGTCGTCTCGAACGCGGACGAGTACGCCGCCGGAACGAGTTCGTTGTGCTGCTCGTCGAACCGGTAGACGACGCTGTCGATGTCGAGGACCTCGGTCGCGACGTCGACGATGTACTCGCACGCGGCCTGTTTGGATTCGACGGTGAGCAGGTGACTCGTCGCCTCGTGGAGGGCGTTCAGCGTCTCGTGGTACTGGACCCGCTCGGTGACGTCGACCGCGACGCCGATGACCCGATCGACCGTCCCGTCCGCGGTGATCGGCCGGTACCAGCTTTCGAAGACGCGATCGCGGACCCGTCGCTGGCAGTGGACCGACTCGCCCCCGAGGGCGCGTCTCGCGTCGTCCCTGATGTCCGGATAGTCCTCGAACACCTCGAAGATCGTGTCGCCGACCACCTCGGACGGTTCGATGCCGACGTTATCGAGCCCCCGCCCCTCCGAGAGCGTGAACGTGCCGTCCTCGTCGAGGACGTAGAGAATGATCGGGGCGTTCTCGACGAGGGTCTGGAGCCGTTCGGTCCGCTCCGTGAGTTCACGCTCGCGTTCGACCCGGTCCGTGATGTCACGGAAGTAGACCGAGATGCCCGATCGGGAGGGGTAGATCCGCGCCTCGACCCACATGTCGTAGGGGTCGTAGTACCGTTCGAGCGTGCGGGGCTCCTGTTCGGTCATCGCCTCGAGCGACCGCTCCTCGAACGCCGTCCCTCGCATGCCGGGAAACACGTCGAGGAACTCCCGACCGAGCAGGTCCTCGGGCTCGAACTCGAGCAGTTCCCCCGCCCGATCGTTGACGTACGTAAAGCGGAACTCGGTGTCGAGCGCGAAGAACGCGTCCGTCACCCGCTCGAACGACTCGCCGAGTTCCTGCCGGACCCGGTGGAACTGCGTCACGTCGCGAATCGAAGCGATCACGCCGCCGACGACCGGATCGTCGAGCCTGTTCGTCAGCACGGCCTCGTAGACGCCCCACGTGTCGTCGTCGTCCCGGTACCGGAACTCGACGGTCCGCGTCGCGCCGAGGTCGTCCTCGCAGACGGCCTCGAACGTCTGGACGACGTCGATCCGGTCGTCGGGATGGACGGCGTCGATCACGTGATTCCCGAGCAGATCGGTCGGTTCGGCGCCGACGACCCGCTCTACCGACGGGCTGACGTACGTCACCCGCCCCGACTCCGAGAGAACGGCGAGCAGGTCCGACGATCGTTCGATGAGCGCGCGAAACCACTCCTCGCGACGCTCGACGGCCGCTCGTGTCGAGTGAAACTCGATCGTCTGCCGGAGTCGGTTTGCGAGCAGCGACGGGTCCTCGAGTGTCGGCGTCGCGACGACGTCGGTGGCGTCGTCGAAGAGATCGTCGTCGCGGTCGGCGCCGGGGTCGACGACGAAGAGCACCGGTTTCGAGTCCACGGCCGAGAGGACGGCTCGATCGTCCGTGAGGACGCAATCCGCCGCGGCGAGGTCGGCGTCGTCGACGTCCGCGATGGGACCGCTGATCGTGATCTCGTCGTCCTCGAACGCCGACGAGACGGGGCGGGTCCAGTCCCCCGAACCGACGACGAGCACGCACACCGGGATCGGCTCCGGACTCGCGAGACCGCTGTTCATATCCTCGCTGAGAGGGGTGCACGTAAAAACCTCGCGTCGATTGTCATCATTCCTGACTGGTCGTCGATCCGATCAGTAGCCGATCGGGATGCCGTCCTTCCGGGGTTCGGTCGCACCGGCGAGGGTCTCCCCCTGCCGACGGACCAGCTGGGCGCCGCCGAACATGACCGGGGGGAGGACGGAGACGTCGTGGCCCTTGCGGGCCAGTTTCGCCGCGTTCGGGAGCCGCTCCTCGACGGCGAGCGTCCCGTCCTCGCGGTACCGCCAGCGAGGTGCGTCGAGCGCCGCCTGCGGATCCATCCCGTAGTCGACGATGTTCGAGAGCACCTGGACGTGGCCCTGCGGTTGCATGTATCCGCCCATGACGCCGAAGGCCATCCAGTCGTCCGCGTCCAGTTTCGCGATCGCGGGCACCAGCGTGTGGAACGGTCGTTTCCCCGGCTCGAGGCTGTTTGGGTGGGACGGGTCGAGCGAGAACGAGGCCCCGCGGTTCTGGAGCGCGATCCCCGTCTCGCCGGCGACGAGGCCGCTCCCGAAGCCGGCGAAGCGGGAGTTGATGTAGGAGACGAGGTTCCCCGCCTCGTCGCCGACGGTGAGCAAGACGGTGTCCGTGTCCTCCGCGTGCGCGTTCGGCACGCCGACCGCGGGATCCTGGATCGGCGTCTCGCCGATCGCTCGTGCCCGCTCGCGCGCATACGACTCGTCGGCGAGCGGAGGAACGTCCTCGAACTCGGGGTCCGTAACGTAGTGGTGGCCGTCGACGAACGCGAGTTTCGTCGCCTCCGCGAAGGCGTGGACCCGATCGGGCGAGTCGTACTCGTACTCGCCCGCGCCGATCTTCTCGGCGATGTTCAGCGCCTCGAGCGCGATCAGTCCCTGGTTGTTCGGCGGCAGTTCGAACACCTCGGCCCCGTTGTAGGTGGTGCTGACGGGATCGACGAACTCCGGTTGGAAGTCGGCGAGATCGTCGTGGGTCATGAACCCGCCCGCGGACTGGATCTCCTCGACGATCGCGTCCGCGATCGGTCCCTCGTAGAACGCGTCCGCGCCCTCCTCGGCGATCCGTTGCATGGACTCGCCGAGTCGAGGCAGGGTCACCGTCTGACCCGGATCGGGGCTCTCGTCGTCGAAGAGGTACGCCTCGCGGGCGTGTCCGTCCCGGAAGAGATCCTCGGCTCCCTGCCAGTAGTGCGCGATCACCGGCGAGACGGGATACCCCTCGATCGCGTACTCGATCGCGGGCTGGAGCACCTCGCCGAGCGTCTTCCGACCGAGTTCACGGACCGTCGCCTCCCAGCCGCGGGCGGTCCCGGGAACCGTCACCGCGTGGGGGCCGAGAAACGGCATCTCGAGGTCGTCGCCGCTCGCGTCGCCGTCGACGGCGTACCCCCGCGACGCCGGATAGTATCGATCGAGTGTGTCTGCATCCGCCGCGTCGAGCGCGCCCCGCACGTTCTCGATCGTCGCCTCGGCCGGCGCAGGCCCACACGATCGCATCGCCCCCACCTCGCCGTCGGCGGTCCGGTAGAGCGCGAAGACGTCCCCGCCCAGACCGGTCGAGGTCGGTTCGACGACGTTGAGCGCCGCCGCCGTCGCCACCGCGGCGTCGAAGGCGTTCCCACCGTTCCGGAGGATCGACACGCCCGCCTCCGCGGCGAGGGGCTGGCTCGTCGCGACCATCCCGCGATTCGCGTAGACGGTCGATCGGCGCGAGTCGAAGCGATCGAGATCGACGTTCATGCACACGATCCTGTGAGCCGTGGAGC
Source organism: Halosolutus sp. YCN4 (assembly GCF_059736495.1). Classification (NCBI taxonomy): domain Archaea; kingdom Methanobacteriati; phylum Methanobacteriota; class Halobacteria; order Halobacteriales; family Natrialbaceae; genus Halosolutus; species Halosolutus sp. YCN4. The sequence continues at coordinate 1,053,527 of NZ_JCASSM010000001.1, forward strand.
ATAATCCTGTGGGTTCCGGCGGCCCCGTCCGTCGGCCGGGGAGGCTCACCCGATCGACAGCGGTTCGTGGCCGGCCCGGTAGCCCCCCTCGATCGACTCGACCGACGACACCTCGCGGAAGCGAATCCCCCGCTCCATCTTCGTGACGACGACGGTGTCGTAGTGGTCGGCCTCGTAGGCGGGGTCCTTGCCTTCCGCGCGGCGTTCAGCGACGAACTCCCGGTGGCGATCGAGTCGCGCCCGGCCGATCGATCGCGAGAGGTCCGGCACCGCCGCGACTCGGTCGTCGAACACCTCGCGGAACGCCGGTTCGAGTTCGTAGCCGATCGAGTGTCGCCCGGCGCACATCGCGGCCAGCGACGTCGTGCCGGTCCCCCAGAACGGGTCAAGGACGGTATCGCCGTAGGCCGAGTACATACAGCACAGGCGGTAGGGAATCTCGAGCGGGTAGGCCGCCGATCGATCCCGGAGGTCGTCGTCGACCGCGTCGCCCGAGAGGTCCTGCAGTTCGCCGCGCACGTCCGTCCAGACGTCCGAGAACCAGCGGTTGCGCTCCTCCCAGAAGAAGGCCGCCTCGTACCGGCGATCGGCCCGCGGTTCGAACTCGCGGTTGTCGCCGCCGTTCCGGAAGACGAGCACGTACTCGTGTTCCAGCGTGACGTAGGCGTTGGGCGGGAGCGTGCCGCTTCCCATGAACTTCGCGGCGCTGTTTGCCGGCTTGCGCCAGAGGACGTCCGGCAGGGGGTCGAACCCCCGCGACTCGAACGCCTCGAGGATCCGGGCGTGGTTCGGATACACCCGGAAACTCCCGTCGACGGACCGGGTGGCGTCCCCGACGTTGATACAGGCGATTCCGCCGTCGACGAGCACCCGCTCGAGTTCGTCCCAGACCCGATCGAGCTGGGCGTGCATCGCCTCGAACGCCTCCCGGCCCTCCCCCGACTCGAGTGCGTCGCCGATGGCGGGATCGAGGTCGGTAAAGAGGTCGTCCCACATCTCGATCATCGGGTACGGCGGCGACGTGACGACGAGTTCGACGGCGTCGTCGTCGACTGCCGACAGGTCCCGGGCGTCACCGACGTACACGCGATGAGTCGTCTCCATTGACACACAGTGGCGGCGTGGCCCTCTTAGTAGTCGTGGTGTCGGCCACGGCCCGATCGGTCCGGAACGACGGTCGCGTCAGAAAATCGAGAGTCGGCGAGGCGTGCGCGCGAGTCGTCTACGGCCGACTTACTCCTCTTCTTCGTCCTCTTCTTCGGCGGTCTCCGCCTCTTCGCCCGCCTCGGCCGTTTCTTCCTCCTCATCCATCCCGGCGCTGGTCGCCGGTTCGAACTCCTCGATCGGCTCCCACTCCTCTTCCTCGCCGCCCCCGAGGCGACGCCGGAGGAGGACGGCACCGGCGATCACGCCGAGCGTGATGATGATCCGGGGAAGCCGCGAGGGCGACTCCTCGCTCCCGGTTTCGGCCTCGGCGGCCTCCTCCCCTTCGGACTCGCCCGCGACGTCTTCGACGACGTCCTCGATGATCTCCGGTTCCTGAACGTCATCCAGCGACGTCTCCTCGAGTTCTGTCGACTGTCGTCCCGCGAGGAAGCCCACGGCCGCCCCCAGGCCGAACAGTGCCCCCGCGAGCGGCAGTCCTGGCCCGCCCGACGGCCCGCCACCGCCGGATTCTTCGACGCCCTCGAGAATCGAGTCCCGGAGCGGCGTGTCCATCCCTTTCTCGACCGCTTCCTTTACCACGAGTTCGTACAACGTCCTGTCCTGTCCTTTCGTCTCGGGCATAATTCGCCCCGACCACACCGCCGTACATAGTTCTGTCCACCGTTTCGATCGATCGACCCAGCAGGCCGAACGTTACACGTCGGCTACCAGTTCCGTAAATCGCCGGTTGTGCCGCCGCCGTCTGCCGGTTCGGCGGATCCGTTCACGGAACTGGGGGCTCGCTCCGGACACCGATCGCTGAAACGGGACCGATCGAATTCCAGGGGGTTTTGTCGACGTCGGACGGGCGGTGATCGCGAACGGTCGCCTCGGAGCCGCTACCGGCGGATCTCCCCCCTCCCCCTTTCGAGTAAATCCGCGATTTCGCCCGGGAAAACTCCCGGCAGAGAGCCGTTTCCGACGTCTTCCGGCCCGCCGTATGGGAAAGCGTCGCATAACGAAACCGGTAGCTCCGGAGTGTGCAGGTATGAGCGTCATTCGTCAGCCGGAGGTGCTTGGCCGCACGACTCGACGGCGGGTCGTCGGCGTGACCGCGGCGCTCTCGGCGACGGCGGTCGAGACCCTCGCCGTCGGGCTCTGGTTCGGCCTGGTCGTCGGCCCCCGGACGACCTCGACAGCGCTCGCGGGCCTCGGCATTCTCTTCTGTGGCTCGTTGCTCAGGGCCGGCGTCTTCGGGATGACGGTCAGCGACAACGGCGATCTGATCCAGCCACGACGGCTGGGAGCGGCGCTGTTGCTGACGACTGGCTGGGTCGTCTGGCTCTGGGTGGCGGAACTGATCGACGGGGTCCCCGGCCTCGTCGTCGCCACGGTCGTCCTCGTCTGGATCCTGGTCGCCCAGTTCAGCGTCGAGCGCCGCGTCTTCCGGTGTCGGACCACACGGATCGCCAACGAACCGATCGGACCCGCGCTGTTACTGGCAGCTGGCGCGGCGACGCTGCTGGTCTCGGCGTGGTTCGTCGAGTGGACGGCGACGTCGCCGGCGCTCTCGCTCGGCGTCACCTCCTTCGTCGTCTGGATCGACGCGCTCCACCTGGGCGTGTTCGTCTTCGTCCTGTTCTCGTTTCTGGCCCACCAGCATCGGTTTCAGCGACTGCTGAACCCCTGAGTTCCCCGTTTCACTTGCCTTCCGCACCCACGTTCTGGTCGCCCTCGAACGATCCCGGGTCCGGTTCGATGGTCGCGTACTGGACCGCACGCCGACCGAGCGTCGCGACCCGTTCTTCAAGTTTCGGGTCGACGAACTCGCCGTCCTCGAAGGCCGCGCTCCCGTTCGGGATCGCCGCCTCGTGGGGGATCACCCACGCGTTGAGCGCCCGACAGACCGATCGCATGTGGTCTAAGGCCGTCACGGGGAACGCGCCGCCGGAGACCGCCAGCAGGCCGACGGTCTTGTCCTCGAACTCGTCGAACCCGCAGTAATCGAGGGCGGTCTTCAGCGGCGAGGAGTAGGAGCCGTGGTACATCGGCGTCCCGAGCACGATCGCGTCCGCCTCCCGGACCCGTCCGGCGAGATCCTCCGCGTCGCCGGCGTCAGCCCTGTCGACGTCCGCGTCGAACAGCGGCAACTCGAACTCGCGGAGGTCGAGCAGTTCCGTACTGGCACCGGCCCGCTCGGCCGCGGTGAGCATCCGTTCGAGGCCCCGCCTGGTGTAACTCGCGTCGCGCAGACTCCCGCTGAGAGCGACGACGTGGATGTCGGTCATGGCTGGTGTAACGAACGGGATCGGGAAATAGGTACCCGATCTCGATTCGGCGTGCACAGCCGTCACGTCGCCGTTCGCCGGCGACGACCGGCGATCGGTCGCCGTCGACGTGATTGCCCGATCCGACGCCCCTTTGCTGTCGGCGTTCGAAGCGGGCGGTGTGCCGTCGATCGTCTCGATCCTGCTATCGGAGGCGCTCCCGCGGATCGTCACCATCACGCTCCTGATCGGCGCCGGCGTCGGACTCGCGAATCTCGCCGTCGCCTACGGGATCGTCGACGTCGTCGCTCGCGCGGGCCGATACCTCACCGAACCCGCGAACCTCCCCGAGGAGGTCGGCGCGGCGGTCATCACCAACACCGTCTCGGTCACCGCGGGGTACGGCATGCTCGCCGAATTTCGCGAGTCGGGCCTGCTGGACGATCGCGCGACGCTGATCGCCGTCGTCGTCAACACGTTCTTCGGCTTCCTCCAGCACATCGTCACCTACTACGGCCCCGTCCTCGTCCCCATTCTCGGCCTCCAGGTCGGACTCATGTACGTCGGTGCGCGCGCCGGCATCTCGCTCGCGATCACGATCGTCGGCCTGCTCGCCGGGGCCGTCCTCCTGCGTGGCTACGAGTACGACAGCGGTGCGATCGATCCCGACGCTCCGGACGGAGACGGCGACGACGGCCCCCGCACCCACCGCGAAAAGCTTCGCCACGCCACCGGCAAGACCGGCGACCGCCTCCGATCGATCGTCCCGCGGCTGGCGATCGTCTACTCGCTGGTCTTCGTCGGCCTCGAGTACGTCGACCTCGAGGCCATGACCGGGATCGCCGAACCGCTCACCGCGCTGATCGGCCTTCCAGGTGCCGCAGTACCCGTCATCCTCGTCTCGACCGTCGACCCGACCAGCGGGGCGATCGCGATCGCTCCCATGATCGGCGACGTCTTCACCCCCGAGGAGGCGGTCGTCACGCTGCTCGTCGGGAGTCTGGTCTCGCTGACGATCGGCACGGTCAAGCGATCGATCCCGTTCCAGTACGGCATCTGGGGCGCGGAGTTCGGGACGAAGGTGATCGCCGTCAACGTCGGCCTGAAAGCCGTCTTCATCGCCGTCTCGATCGTCGGCTTCCTGCTCCTGTAGGGGCCGATAGACCGACGCGATCAGTCGTCGATTCGTTCGTGGGCGATCGCTCTGTGCTCTTGGAACACGACGGCAACGACCGTCGCCCCGCGATCGCGTTCGGTCTCCTCGATGGTGACCGTCGTCCGATCGCCCTCCGTGACCGTCTCGTGGTCCTCCCAGCCGGACGGCTCGGAATGGACCGGTTCGACGACCACCCCAAGATTCTCGGCAGCGATGTCGTCGCCGCCAACGTGTTCGACCACGACCGTTCCGTCGTCCGGCCGGTGGTCGAAGTCGAACTCGGCCTCGGGGAGGACGACGTGATCGGTCACTTCCCGTGGCTCGTCGGGGACGGTCCACTCGATGGTGAGTTCGGTGCCAACATCGTACTCACCGAGGGGGACCTCGTCGCCCGCCGACAGCGTCTCGTGTCGATCCGACGGCTGCACGTCGGCGGGGTCGCCGTCGACGAATACCTCGAAGTGCTCGGCATCACGATCGGTCCGCTCGCGATAGACGGCGACGAGTCCGTCCTCCCGCTCGTCGATGCTGAAGGCCCATTTCGGCTCGGGAGTAAACCGGAATATCGAGCTGTGAGAGGCGTGATTCTCCCCGTTCTGGACCAGCATGACGGTGATCCGGTCCTCCGGAGCGACGTCCTCGAGGGCGATCCCGTCGCCCTGGGTGAGGGTCTCGTACTCCTGTGCGAACAGCGCTTCCCCGTCCGCCGTGGACCCGTCAGTGGTGTGATCGACCCGTAGCCCGTCCGGTTCCGCCGGCTGTTCGCCCGTGTAGACGAGTTCGACCTCGGCCGCGTCGGGATCGTACCTGGCCTCGAGCGACTCCCGGCCGGCGATGGCGCGACCGAGACCGTGCTCGACGTCCTCGCCGCCGTTCCAGACGAGTTCGATCGACGTGAACGGCTGCACGTCGGACGCGAGTTCGTCGCCCGGTTCGAACGTCTCGTACTCGTCGGCTGGCTGGTCGTCGGCCGGTTGTCCGTCGAACCAAAGTTCGAGGTCGTCGGCTGCGATCGCGTCGCCGTCCACGTGCTCGGCGGTGACCGTCCCTTCGGCGTCGTCGTAGGCGAGTTGGATGTGGACGGAGGGGCGTACGATAGTTTCTGCGACGACGACGGGATCGTCCGGTTCGAGCCACGTCACGGCGACGCTGGTGCCGTGTGCGAAGTCACCGAGTTCGATCTCGTCGCCCTCCGAGAGGGTGTCTGTGACGTCTTCGAACTGGACGTCGCCCGGGTCGTCTTCGACCAGCACGCGGAACTCCCCGGCGTCGCGGTCCTGGCGATCGTAGTATCGCGCGACGACGCCCTCGTCGTGTCTGCGCAGGCGCATTCGGGGCGGTCGGACGTGGTAGCGAGCGAGCGGCCGCTGTCCGCGGTTCGGGTTGGCCGGTGTCGCCAGCTGGAGGGAGACGCGATCGCCGAGCGTGACGTCTTCGACCGTGATCGTTTCGCCGGCCGTGAGCGATCCCGACACGTCGTCGATCTCCGTCCGTTCGGGGGCGGACGGACCGTCGTCAGTCCGGTGATCCAGCTCGAGGCGATCCGAGTCGACCTCGAGGTTACCGACGTAGGTGATCTCGACCTTGTCGTCGCCGTCGTAGCTCACTTCGAACGAGTCGCCGCCGACGAGGGCCGTATCGTAGTAGTAGTAGACGTCCTCGGCCTCGTCGAACCAGCGCAGTCCGACGTCGGCGATCGGCCCCGTCTCGAGTTCGAAGGTATCCCCCTCCGCGAAGGCGTCGTACTCGTCGGCGAGTTGCGCGTCCGCGAGTTCGCCGTCGAGCCACACCTCGAGTTCGTCGGTGTCGATCGACTCGCCATCGAGGTGTTCGAACGTCACGATACCCTCGTCGGCCACTGGGTGGGCGCGAACCCGCGCGTCGGGTGCGGCGTCGCGGTCCCGCTCAGGCGGCAGGTCGACGACGGCCTCGACGTGGACGAAGCCGTCGGTTCGATCGATCGACGTCTCGGCGAACTCGCCCTGTTCGACCCGTTCGAGGCGCTCTACGATCGCAGTTCGTCGCCGACGGCGGCCTCGGCCCCGTTGAGCGACGTCAACACGACGATCGTCAGGGGCACCTGCATCAAGGAGACGACGCCGAGGACGACGCTCGCGATCGCCGTCACCGCGCCGTCGAACGTCGCCGCCACGAGCGGCAGACCGAGATAGCCCAGGTTCGAGTGGTACGACTGGACGATCGCGACGCTCCGACGACCGTTCGATCCCCGGCCCCGGTGGACGACCCAGGCCAGCCCCGCAGTCCCGAACAGCACGACGAGGAGTCCCCCGAGCAGCGCCGGCGAGAGGAGGTCACCGATCGCCCGGTCGTACGTCGAGACAACGATCAGCGCCGGGAGGGCGACGGCTTTGAGCCGCGCCGTCCGACCGGCGTCCAGGACGCCGATCGCCCGCAGTCCCGTACCGAGCAACAGCACGACCAGCAAGGCGACCAGTCGAACGAGCACCGCCATACGCTACGCGAGTCGACTGACGGGTTTGACGGTTCGGATTCGAGTCGAGAATGGACAGTGAGGTCGAGTCGCGGAGAAAAAAGCGGCGCGCGTCAGTCCCGGACGTCCGACTCCGGGCCGGATCGCAGGCCGCCGTTCAGGTCACCGAGTCGCTCGATGGCCGCGTCGACGTCCTCTCGCTTCTCGCCGACCGTCGCACCGACCAGCGCGCCGATCGCCGCGCCCGTGCTGGCACCGTTTCGACTGATCAATCCACCGACGAAGGCCCCGATCGCCGCCCCGGTCGCCGCGTAGCGGGCGCGGTTCAGCGCGTGTGTTACACGTTCGAACATATGTTACTCTTCGTGACAGCCGCTGATAAAGATGCGTCATTCGATCCGGCCGACGGCGCTCCCGGATCAGCGCTGGAGCCTGGCGATCGGTTCGTCGCCCGACCGATCGAGGTCGACGAGCCCGTCCGCCGCGAGGTCCTCGAGCAGGCCGTGGAGCCACTCCCGACCGTACTCGCCGTCTGGGGCGTAGTCGACCCGGATGCGGTGGCCGAGGGTGTCGATCGCGAGTTCGTCGTACTCACGCAAGGTGCCGATCACGCGGCCGCGGAACTGGCGACGGCTCCCCTCGAAACTGGGCTGGGTGGGGACGTCGGGGGCGGTGAAGTCGCCGCTCTGGTACGCGTGACACCACTCGCGCCACGGACAGCCGACCTCGTCGCAACGCGGCGTCTGCGTGCAGGCCACGCCTCCGAGTTCCATGATCGCGTTGTTCCAGACGCGCGACTCGCCCGCGGGCATGAGTTCGTTCGCGGCCGCCTCGAAGGCCGCGTCGTCGTCCGGCACGTCGAAGGCCCGGTACGTGACCCGCTTGACGTTCGTGTCGACGACCGCGTCGCCAGCGTTGAACGCGAAACTCGCCACGGCGTTCGCGGTGTAGGGACCGACGCCCATCAGGTCCTGAAGCCCCTCTGGATCGGTCGGAAACGCGCCATCGTGCTCCGTTTCGACCTGAGTGGCGGCCTCGTGGAGGTACTTTGCCCGGTTGTTGTAGCCGAGGCTGTGGTCAGTCCAGAAGCCGACGACGTCTGCCCGATCGGCCGCCGCCAGGGCCGCGGTCGTCGGCCAGCGATCGAGAAACGCTTCCCAGGCCTCGACGACCCGATCGAGCTGGGTCTGCTGGCTCATCACCTCGCTGACGAGGATCTCGTAGGGGTCGTCGGTCTCGCGCCACGGGAACGCGCGGTGGTCGGCCTCGTACCACTCGATCAGCGCCTTCCGGACCGCGGCGAGGTCGTCGGGAAGCGACCACTCCGGTCCCTCCTCGCCGGCGTCGGCGTCTTCCGCTGACTCGACGTCGCTCATCGATCGTGCTAGCGAGTGGCCCGTCTTACGTCTACTGATCGCGAACGTGAGCGCGGCCTCGATTGACCCCCGCCAGCCGCGCACACGCTCCGCGGGTCGAGCCGGCGATAACGTACACGTACTGTGACATACATACCTGTGTGGGTGTACGGTTATCTCGGATCGTATGGTATCTCATCCACCGGAAATCACATGAAGACGATTGACAGGACAACAGGTGAGAGCGGCCCACCGTTCGCGGACGATCCGGACCCGAGTATTCGAGTGATCGGAGCCGTCGCGGACGCGCTGGGCATCGATCCGATCGAGTGCCCGCCCCTCTACGAAGTCACCGATCCGTCGGCACTGAACGAACTGTTCCGGGACAAGGAGGACGCGAACGGGAGGGTTCGCTTCGAGTACGCCGGATACGTGGTCCTGGTGAACGGCGACGGGAGCGTCACGCTCCTCGAACTGGACGATTCCGACGAGTTCGAACCGGATACGGGCGGGTGAGATCACGGCCCGAAGCGGACGTGTCCTGACTGCACGCCGTCGCCGGTCCCGGGATCGATCGAGTCGTCCTCCCGAACGCGCGACCCGCCGCGACCACGAAAAGGCTATCCGATCGGCTCGATTCCGCTTCCGTATGAGCCTCGACGATCTCACCGAGGACGTAGAGCAGCGATACGCCGGCATCGACGCGGAGCAGACCGTCAGCCTCGATCGGGAGACGCGCAACGAACTCGCCCTCCTCGAGGCCGCGCTCGACCCCGAGGACACCGACGAACTCGTCCGCCGGGCGATCCACCTGCTGTTCCAGACGACCGTCGACAGCGGCAAACTCGACTTCCAGCTCCGATCGACCTACGACGTCACCTACGACGAGTACCTCTCCGGGATGACCTTCGAGGAGATGACCGGTGCGGACCAGTACCCGACGATGGACGACGAGCGACGTTACCAGTTCTAGCGGCGACGATCCTGCCGGTTCGGGAGCCGCGCCGTCGAGACCCAGAACGTCGTGATCCGATCCAGCACGTCGGCGAGCGCATCGCGATCGGTCGGCACCGGGACGTACGCGTTCGCGTGGCGATCGTAGTACCGGCCCACGTCAGGTCCCGCCCCCGCCGGTTCCGCGTCCGCGTCCGGGCGATCCGCCGGTAACTCGCCGAGGACGAGCACCGGAATCCGCGCGAGGGACGGGTCGTCGACGACCGCCTCGAGAAATTCGATCCCGTCGATCCCGTCTCTGACGTCGAGCAGAACGAGACTCGCGAGCGAGGCGTCGGCGGACGGCTCACGGCGATCGAGAACCGCGAGGGCCTCGTCGACGTCCGCGACGACGCGGAGGTCGATCTGAGGCCCGTCCGCGAGATTCTCCTGGGTCCACTGGACCAGGTCCGCCGACTCCGAGACGAGGACGACGGTCGCGGGTTCGATACTGTCGCGTCGATCGGTTGGTGTCATCTGTGCTGTCGTCGGGGTCCGTCGGCCGCGACGCGGTCGTCCCGTCCCGGACCGTCGATCCGGGGGCCGTGAGACGACGCTTTGCGGGCGGAGCGCGATCGACCCGTGCCGATCAGTCGTCGATCGGGGCCGCACTCGAGAGTTCCTCGTCGATCTCCGCGTCCTCCATCTTTTCGACGAGCGCCTCGATCACGTCCTCGCGTTTGCCCTTGACGAACTTGATCGAGCCGACGACGAGGTGGCCGCCGCCGGAGACGCCCCCGCCCGGAACTTCCTCCTCGAGTTCCGAGACCATCTGCGGGATGTCGAGTCGGACGCCGTCACTGCGCAGGACGGCGAAGTCCGGGCCGTAGCCGACCGTAATCACGGGATCGCCGGTTTCCTCGATCTTGCGATCGTGGATCTCGCCGGTGGTCTTGCCCGGCGCGGGATAGGTAAAGCGGTGCGCGTAGTTCTCGACGTCGATGCGGTAGAGGTGCGCGCCGTTGTCGAGATCCTCGTGTTCGAGGTGGGCCATCGCGGCGTCTAGCTGGTCGTCGACCTCCTCGCGAGCGCGATCGGCGAAGAAGGAGACGAGTTCCCGGTGGCGTTTCTCGTCGCCGGTGTCGATCTGGAGCAGGTCCTCGATCAACTGGTCGCCGGAGTTGTAGCGCAGCCAGAACGCGGCGTAGTCGAGCGCCTCGCTGACGTCTTTCAGTCGCTCCTCGTCGAACCCCTCCTCGGCGGCGAGGTCGAGGTAGTCGTCCATCGCGTCGGCCTTCGATCGGTCCGCGAGGCCGGCGACGGCGGGGACGTGGCGGAGTTCGTCGGTCAGGTCGGGGTAGATCATCCGCGCGAGTTCGACGCAGAGCATCCCCGTCGTGATCCGGTAGTCCTCGTCGTGGAGGTACGGGTTGACGTGGGCGTCGAGCAGGTCGCCGACCGCGTCGGGATCGGGATGGTGGTGGTCGACGACGGCGATCGGGATGTCGTAGTGGGCCAGCGTCTCGTAGGCCGGGACGTCCTCGGCGGTCGAGCCGTTGTCCAGCATGAGCAAGAGCGGGAGTTGCTGGCCGTGCTTCTCGCGGTCCTCGAGCGCGAAGTTGAGATCCCGCGTCGCGTCCTCCATCTCGTAGAACGGCGCCTTCGCGGGCAGGCGCTTGATGAGGTGTCGCGGCGCGTCGTCGTCCTCGTGGACGTCGGCGATGAACCGCTGGAGGGCGATCTGGACCGGGACGGCGGCACACATGCCGTCGCCGTCGGCGTGGTGGCGCACGCGGATCGGGCGGCCTTCGAGCACCGTCCGCCGGAGCAGTTTCGCGACCTCGCGGAGGTCGGGACGGAGCTTTTCGAACGCCGGCCAGTCGATCAGCGGTTCGACGTCGTGGGGTTCGGCGCGGGATTCGAGGGCCGTCTCGAGCCGTTCGCGGGCCTCGTCGGCGTCCTCGCCGTCGAGTTTCGAGAGGCCGTCGACCTCGACCTGCAGGGAGTTCTCGCGGTGTTCCGGGGTACCGGTGACGCGGACGACGTCACCGACCTCGATTTTCGGGTAGGCACGGACGCCCGCCTCCTCGAACGCGGCACAGGGGACGACGCCGTACTCGTCGGCGACGTGGAAGATCGTCGGGCCGCCGGTCTGTTTGACCTGGACGACCTCACCTTCGAGGTGGATCTGATCGCCGACGTTGGCCCCGAGCCGATCGGTCCCGGTCAGGGAGTAGTCGTGGGCGACGGTCTGGAGCGTGTACTCCTCGACGCCGGCCGGCTGGAACGCCATGTCGCCGTTGTCGCGAACGCTCTCGAGTTCGACGACGAGTTCGTCGCCGACGGCGAAGGTACCTTCGAGAACGGACTCGTGGACGAGTCCGGAGACGGATTCGGAGAGATCGACGAAGACGCCGTAGTCGACGATACCGTTGATTTCGGCGAGGTAGGGCGTGTCCCCTTCGACGTCCTCTGCGGTACACTCTGCGGCGAGATCGTAGACGACGGAATCCCCGTCGTCTGTGCCGGCATTGCCGGCGGGCGTGGGTGTCATCTTGGCCCGTAATTTGAGACGGTCGCGTATAACCCTTGTCAAGAAGCGACGAGCGATCGATCGAGCCGGATTTCCGGGCGGGCGGAATCGCGATCGAATCTCGGCGGGACGGCAGTCGGTCGGGCGTGACCCGGCAGGGCGAGGGATCGTGCGTTCGTCCACGTCAGTTACAAGATCGATCGACGAAACGTGTCCTACATGTCCATCTCGCACCCACCGGCGGAAGGCGACGAGTACACCTACGAGCGGACCTTCGATCGCGAGGACGTTCGGGACTTCGGCGAACTCTCCGGCGATCAGCAGGCCATTCATACGGAGCCAGACGAGGACGGACAGGTGATCGTCCAGGGGTTGCTGACGGCGACCATTCCGACCAAGATCGGCGGCGACATGAGCTACATCGCCCGCAACATGGACCTCGAGTTTCGCAGACCGGTCCGGACGGGCGAGACGATCACCTGTCGGATGGTCGTCGATCGAGTCATCGAAACCGATCGCCACTACGAACTCAAGTGCTCCGCCGTCTGCACCAACGAGGACGACGAGGACGTACTGTACGGCACGTTCGACGGGATCGTTCGGAAGGACGGCGAGGGGGCCTGAGCCGATCGATCGGCCCGACCGATCGACGGGTCCCCTTTCGGAACGTTTAGCAACGGCAAGCCCACAGGTACGGACATGGGGCTGCTCGACGCGCTGTTTCGCTCGAACGAGATCCTCGGCATCGCCGAGGAGACCCTCGAGTTCGCCCTCGAGTCCTCGGAGGCTACCCATCCCAACGAGTACATGGGGTTTCTCCGGGGGACCGAGGCAGACAGACTGGGACTCGATCGGGACGGCCTCGTCATCACGGACATTCTCGTGGTGCCGGGGACCGAGACGAACAGCGTGAGCGCGACCGTCAAGACGAGCCAGATTCCGAACGACGTGAAGGCGCTCGGGAGCATCCACTCGCACCCGAACGGGGTCATCCGACCGAGCAGCGCGGACCTCGAAACGTTCGGCCGGGGCAGCGTCCACGTCATCATCGGCGCGCCCTACCGCCGGAGCGACTGGAAGGCCTTCGACTCGCAGGGTCAGCCGACGACCCTGAACGTCCTCGACGTCGACCTCCCGGACACCGAGGAGTTCTTCGATTTTACCCAGGCGGACATCGACGAGGAACTGCGACGATGACGGCGAGAACCGACGGCCCGAACGGCCACGAGACGCCGAGGTGGACGACGCCATGACGCGGACGGTGATCGCCCAGGGGACCTTCGACATCCTCCACCCCGGCCACGTCCACTACCTCGAAGAGGCCGCGGCGATGGGCGACGAACTGATCGTCATCGTCGCCCGGAAGGCGAACGTCGACCACAAGGAAGCGCCGATCTGCCCGGCGACGCAGCGCCGGGACGTCGTCGACGCGCTCGAAGCCGTCGACGAGGCCATCCTCGGCCACGAGGAGGACATCTTCGTCCCGATCGAGGAGATCGATCCCGACGTGATCGCGCTGGGCCACGACCAGCACCACGACGCCGACGCGATCGAAGCGGAACTCGATCGCCGCGGCATCGACTGTACGGTCGAGCGCGCGAGCGGCCGCGAACCGGGCGGCGAGGACGAACTGCTGTCGACGCGGCTGATCGTCGATCGGATTCTCGAACGGCGCGGATAGAGCGGTCGATCGGCGTAGCCGTTCCGCGAATGGAAAAAACACCTCGCGAGCGGCGGCTTCAGTCCCGCCGGAGCGCCGCGATCCCGGCGAGCACGGCGAGTGCCACGAGGGCGGCGACGACGCCGAGGCCGGGGATCGAATCGCTGCCGCCGTCGTCGGTCGATGCCTCGTAATCGGGGGTTCGCTCCGGCGGCGAGGCGTCGACGACGTCGCCGTCGGCCGTGACGGAGACGCTCCCGTTGTGGGTGAACGCGGTCTGGGGCCAGTCGGTGGTCAACTCGGTCTCGACGTCCGTCACGTTCACCGGGGACCGCGCACCGTCGGCGTCCTCCGCGACGGTGAACGTGACCGTCGCCGCGCGATCGTTGCCCGCCGCGCCGCCGGCGACCGGGTCGCGGTACTGCTCGACGAAGGCGTAGCCGGCCGCCTCGTCGACGTCGACCTCGGTGACGATCTCCGTCTCGTTGCCCTGTTCGAGCCAGGGGCCGCGAGTGATCGAGTCGATCGTCAGGACGTCGCTATCGTACTCGATCCCGAACGCGACGCGTTCGACGCCGACTCCGCCGTAGCCGCCGTCGTTGTACAGTCGGATCGCGACGTGGATCGTCTCGCCCGGTGGTGCCCGGGCCGTCTCCGGTTCGACCTCCAGGATCGTCGCGCTGTCGCTTGCGCCTCCCATCCCGGCGAACCCGACAGTCGTGACGCTCGTGACGGCGACGAGAACGAGGACGATCGCGAGCGCGCGCGCCGTGCGTCGCACGGCTACGGCACCTCCTCGAGTTCGATCGACAGGTCGCCCGTCGACCGGAAGGCGGTTTCGTACCCCTGGTGGCGGGCGACCTGCGGCGGCGCGTCCACCGAGACGACGAGGTCGTCCCCTGCCCGCGGCTCCGCGATCGGGACTCCGTAGTGAAACCCCAGTTCGTCGTCGAGGGTCGCCGTAAGGGAGGGTGCCTCCTCGATCGTCTCCCCGTCCCGTTCGAGCCGCATCGAGAGGGACTGCTGGGGCAAGACACACTGGTTGTACGGCGTCCGGGGCGAGACGACGAGGTAGCGCTCGTCGCCGTCGACGAACCGCGAGCCCGCGGGCAGTAGCGTCGTCACGTAGACGCCGTCGTCGTGGGTCGGCTCGCCGAGGAGGGTCCCCGGCAGGTCGTCGGCCGGCGGCAGCGACGAGTACGGCATCGCGTGGCCGTCCCCGTCCCCCATCGGCGGCACGGCCTCCCGGTCGCCCCAGCGATCCTCGTCGAAGTACGCGCTCCGGTCGACGAGTTCCTGCCTGCGCTCGTCGTCGATCTCGAACTCGAACGTCGCCGTGGCCCGCTCGTCGAACCGGTCCTCGAACGCGCCGGTCAGGCGGACGTCCGCGATCGGCCCGATCGAGACGGTCGCCGTGTACGTCCCGTTGCCGTCGATCCGGTAGTTGTCGCCGAGGTGGTACCCCATCCCCTGCGAGAGCATCGTCCACGGGCGCTGATCCGAGACGACCGCCCCGTCTTTCGAGACCTCGATCGATACGCTGGCGTCGACCGGGAGCACGGTCCCGGTGTCGGGATCCCGGACGGACACCATCAGGTGGACGGCGTCGCTCGGCGGGGGATCGACCCGTTCCGGCCCCGGCCAGGTCCAGAAGGAGTGGGGGATCGACAGCATCGGCGCGACGGCGACGTCGCCGGCCCGCACCGTCTCCAGACCGATCATTCCGTCGCGGTGGGAGGGCAGGTAGACCGCGTCCGGCGGGTCCTCGACGCGGGCCATCGTCGCGAAGCCGCGATCGTCGTCCTCGCCGCGCTCGCCGCCGGGGTCGTTCTCCGCACCGGATTCTTCCTCGTCGCCGTCGAAACACCCGGCCAGACAGGTGGAGACGCCGATCGCCGCGCCGGTGGACAGCACTCGTCGACGGTTCATTCGTCGTCCGCGTACGTACGGACCGCGAGCCATTATACCCCGTGATCGCCGTCTGATCTCCCGCACCCATCGCGGCCGCGTGTCCCCCGGTCACCGCGGTTGCGAAGGTGTTTTGATCGCCCGGCGGCCACCGATCGGACGTGACCGGACGACTGCCCCGACGGCGCGTTCTGCAGGCCACGGGCGGAGCGATCGCGCTCGCCGGCTGTCTGGGCGGTGACGAGCGCGACGAGAGCGACGACGCCCGCAACGACGACGCGGCCGCCGAGGACGGTGACCCGGGCAGGATGGGGTTCGACAGCGTCGGCCCGATCAGTCACGACTACGTCCAGGGCGGCCGGTACGCCTACGTGACGCTCGGTCCGGGCTACGGCGACGCCGGCGTGCTGGTGATCGACGTCGAGACCGGAGCGATCGAGACCGGGTTTCCGGACGTCCCCGCGAACTACGGGGCGATCGCCCACCCCGAGGAGCCCAAACTGTACCTCAACGGCGGCGTCGCCGACACCGCCGAAACCGACCCGGCGGGCGAGTGGTGGGTGTACGACACGGAGCGCCACGAACGGCTCGCGAGCGGTGACAGCGCCGGCGCGGACGCCCACGGCGTCGCGTTCACGCCGGACGCCGAGGAACTGTGGATGGTCAACCGCGACACCGAAGACGCGATCGTGATCGACACCGAGACCGACGAGGTCGTCGCGGAGATCGACGCCGTCGCTTCCTCGCCCGACACCGTGACGATCGCGCCGGACGGCGCGTACGCGTACGTGACGACCCGCGGCCCGAACCCGCAATCCGCGACGCACGCCATCGCGGGCGACGAACCCGGCGTCGCGGTCGTCGACGTCGCGGAACGGGACCCGCTCGAAACGGTCCAGCCGGACGCGGGCAACGACGCCAGCGACTTCCACGGAATCGGGCTCGTCCCCGGTGACGAAAACGACGACTACGAGGTGTGGGCGATCGACCAGGGCACGGCGACCCTGTACGTCCTCGAGCCGGCGGGCGAAAGCGATCTCGCGGTCGCGGCCGAACGCTCGCTCGGCGACAGCGAGGTGGACACTCCGCACACGGTCGCGTTCGACTCCGAGTTCCGATACGCCGTGGTTCCGAACACCAGCGGCGGCACGACCAGGATCGTGTCCGTCGACGATCGCGAGACCGTCGCGGAACTCGATACGGGCCCCGGCTCGCACTTCGCCGGCGTCACCCCGGACGACGAGACGATCCACGTCGACGTGATCGGCGGCGAAACGATCGTCGCGATCGACGCCGACTTCGAGACCGGGACGTTCGAGATCGGTGGAGAATTCGACCTCGCCGGACTCTCCGGCGACGCGTGATCGCCGCCGTCCCGACGGGCGGCGGACCGCGCTGGCGGCACGATCGTTAGTTCTCCAGGATCGTCGGCGGCGGAAGCCGTAGCGAGTCGACCGTGTGCCCCGTCTCGACGAAGTGGTCGATCGCTTTCTTCGACACCTCCCGTTCCGTGTACCCTTCCTCAGAACTGACCTGCCAGTCACACTCGAGACAGTATTTGTACATAGATCTGGTTCCCGTGGTACTCCGTGACCAGCCACGGAAAGGTTCCTGCAAGACAGCGAAAGGTTTGGGCAACGTGGAATTTTTGCTCTGGATTACTGACGGGGGCGCTGTGGTAGCAACTGAAACGATTTACACGCAGATCGCAACGCCGTCCTGCGATCAGGTGTGCGTTGACTCTCGGTTGCTACTATAGCAGTCGACGGCTCCGACTCGCCGATCGCAAGACGACGTCGCTCACAGTGCTCTGACGAACCGGCCGAATGTGTTCGGAGGCGGCCTGAAGTAGGCGGTCACGGCTTCCGGGGCTTTTAAGCGCAGAGGTTCCATCCCTCCGGGTATGAGCCAACGGCCCACGGAGCGATCGCCCGCGGAGGGCAAACCCGAGGAACTGCCGAGCAACGAGGTCACGGAGGGGGTCGAACGAGCGCCCCACCGTGCCATGTTCCGCGCGATGGGGTACGACGACGAGGACCTGTCCTCGCCGATGATCGGCGTCGCCAACCCCGCCGCCGACATCACGCCCTGTAACGTGCACCTGGACGACGTGGCCCAGTCCGCCTACGACGGCATCGACGAGGCCGGCGGGATGCCGATCGAGTTCGGCACCATCACCATCTCCGACGCGATTTCGATGGGGACCGAGGGGATGAAGGCCTCGCTGATCTCGCGCGAGGTCATCGCCGACTCCGTCGAACTCGTCGCGTTCGGCGAGCGCATGGACGGCCTCGTGACTATCGGCGGCTGCGACAAGAACATGCCCGGGATGATGATGGCCGCGATCCGGACGGACCTGCCGAGCGTCTTCCTCTACGGCGGGTCGATCATGCCCGGCGAGCACGGGGGTCGCGAGATCACCATCCAGAACGTCTTCGAGGGCGTCGGCGCGGTCGCCGACGGCGAGATGTCCGAGGACGAACTCGACGAGATGGAGCGCAACGCCTGTCCGGGTGCCGGCTCCTGCGGCGGCATGTTCACCGCGAACACGATGGCCTCGATCTCCGAGACGATCGGGTTCGCGCCGCTCGGTTCGTCCTCCCCGCCCGCGGAGGACGAGGACCGCTACGAGGTCGCCCGCGAGAGCGGCGAACTCGCCGTCCAGGCCGTCCAGGATCAGCGCAGCCCCTCGGATTTCCTCTCGCGGAAGTCCTTCGAGAACGCCATCTCCCTGCAGGTCGCGGTCGGCGGATCGACCAACGCCGTCCTCCACCTGCTCGCGATGGCCGCCGAGGCCGGCGTCGACCTCGACATCCAGGACTTCAACGAGATCAGTCGGTCCACGCCGAAGATCGCCGACCTCCAGCCGGGCGGCGAGCGCGTGATGAACGACCTCCACGAGGTCGGCGGCGTCCCGGTCGTCCTTCGCGAACTCCTCGAGGCCGACCTCCTGCACGGCGACGCGCTGACCGTCACCGGCGAGACGATGGCCGAGGCGATCGAGCGCGTCGACCCGCCGCGGATCGACGACCTGGACGCGGATTTCCTCGAGACCGTCGACGAACCGATCCACGAGCGGGGTGCCATCCGCATCCTGACGGGCAACCTCGCGCCCGAGGGCGCGGTCATCAAGATCACCGGCGAGGACCACCTCCATCACGAGGGCCCCGTCCGGGTCTTCGAGGAGGAGGAGAAGGCCATGGAGTACGTCCAGGAGGGCCACGTCGAATCCGGCGACGTCATCGCCATCCGTAACGAGGGGCCGCAGGGCGGGCCCGGCATGCGCGAGATGCTCGGCGTCACGAGCGCCGTCGCGGGGCAGGGCCACGCCGAGGACGTCGCGCTGTTCACCGACGGGCGGTTCTCCGGCGCCACGCGCGGGTTCTCGATCGGCCACGTCGCCCCGGAAGCCGCCGTCGGCGGCCCGATCGCCGCGCTCCGGGACGGCGATACCGTCACGATCGACATCGACGCGCTCGAACTCTCCGTCGACCTCTCCGACGAGGAGATCGAACGCCGGATCGAGGAGCGCGACGATCCCGAACCCGCCTACACGAGCGGCGTGCTGGCGAAGTACGGGCAGACGTTCGACTCCGCGGCCAACGGTGCCGTGACGAACCCCGGCGCGAAGCAAGACTGAACGTTCCGCCGTTCGGCGTCGAATCGCCGTCCTCGATCGACGACCGCTCGCTACTCCTCGAACTGCCGTTCGGCGTCCGCGAGCGCCTCGCGGGTGTCGATGCTCTCGAAGGTGGCCGGGTCGATCGCGTCGAGGTCGTCCTCGGGCACGGTGACGACGTCGACCCGATCGAGTGCGGCCAGAATGCGGGTGTCCTCGGAATCGAGTGCCGCCTCGCAGGCGTCCGCAACCGTGTCAGCGCGGTAGACCGCCTGCGTCGGCTGGTACCAGCCGTCCTCGAGCTGGACGACCGCGCCGTCGTGACCGTCGGCCCGATCGGCGAGCAACGCGAGCAGGTCGGGGTCAAGGAACGGCACGTCACAGGCCACGACCGCCGCGTACTCCCGGTCGACGGCGTCGAGACCGGTCCCGATTCCGGCGAGCGGGCCTCGATCGGGGACGGGGTCCGTCGCGAATCGAGTCGACGAGTCACAGCCGGACAGTGCGTCCCGGATCGGCCCGACCTGCTCGTCCCGGCAGTTGACGACGACGTCGTCCGCGACCGTTGCGAGTCGATCGACGACCCGGCGGATCATCGGTTCGCCGGCGAGGTCGGCGACGGCCTTGTCGGTCTCACCGAAACGGGTCGAGTAGCCGCCCGCCAGGACGACGCCCCCGAGTGACCCGCGACCGGTACTGGTGGGTCCCATACCCGTCGCTAGGCGGACCGGTCGTATAAGAACCCGGCTCGCACCCGCTCCGGTCCCGGTTTCGTCCGTAATCAATCTCGAACCTCGACCAGCGGCTCGTCGGCGATCATGCTCGTCAGGACGACCCGCTCGACGCGACCGGCCGCCTCGTCGCTCCGATCGAGGATCAGTCGACTGATCTCGCGGGCGACGGCCAGGTCCACCTCGTCGTCGACCATGTTCAGGAGCGGGACGTAGGTGGCGTCGTCGGGGACGTCCTTCAGGCCGCCGTCGGGACTCGTCAGGATCGTCGCGACGTCCGCGGGTTCGATCAGTTCGCCCGGCGTTCGATCGGTGACCGCGGCGACGCGATCGGGCCGGTGGACGACCCCCTCGTCGAGCGGTTCACCGACGGCGTGGACGCTGGCAACGGCGAGGACCGTCTCGGTCGTGGCAGGCAGTTGCGGTTCGTGGTCGCCGGGTGCCTTCAGGAACCGCGTTCGCGCCCCGTCGGCCTTGACGAGGACGTGCTCCGGGGCGTCCGCCGCTGCGATTTCGTCGACGATCGCCGGGTCGTAACCGACGTATCTGTCGCCCTCCCGATCGGCGACCAGTCCGAGCGGCCACCCCTGCTCCGCGTCGTCGCGGCGGGCGGCTAGCGCACCCGCCGGATCGTCCGTCACCCGTACGTTCGCGACCTGCCGATCGAAGATCGGAATGCGGACGGTCGCCGTGAGGACCGCCCGATCGAGTCGATCGGCGAGCGCGTACAGCGTCGACTTCTTGCCCCCCGCGCCGACGACGCAGGTCAGTTCGGCGTCCGCGGCGAGGGCTCGCGTGAGATCCATACCTACACCATTCGCGTGACGATCCGTCAGTGTACGTGGTCGGATCGCTGTCGCCCTCGATCGATCAACACGATAAGTACGGAAATTGTTAGCAACGGTCCGTGTGAGGTTCACAAGAAGGTTTACGGTACCGATCGTGGTGTGACCCAGTGGTGCGATAACTAATGTCAATGAACGCAGTCGTATACAAGGGGCCGCACGACGTGGCAGTCGAAGAAGTGGACGAACCCGAAATCGAGCACCCGAACGACGTCCTCGTCGACATCACGACGACGGCGATCTGTGGCTCGGACCTCCACATGTACGAGGGCCGAACCGCCGCGGACCCGGGCATCGTCTTCGGACACGAGAACATGGGAATCGTCAGCGAGGTCGGTGACGCGGTCACCACGCTCGAGGAGGGCGATCGCGTCGTCATGCCGTTCAACGTCGCCTGTGGCTTCTGCCAGAACTGTGAGGACGGCTATACGGGGTTCTGTACCAACGTCAACCCCGGTTTCGCCGGCGGCGCGTACGGCTACGTCGCGATGGGGCCGTACAAGGGCGGTCAGGCCGAGAAGCTTCGCGTCCCCTACGCCGACTTCAACGCGCTCAAACTCCCCGAAGGCGACGAACACGAGGACGCGTTCTCGCTGCTCGCAGACATCTTCCCGACGGGGTGGCACGGGACGCGGCTGGCGAACCTCAACCCCGGCGAGTCGATCGCGATCTACGGGGGCGGACCGGTCGGGCTGATGGCCGCCTACAGCGCGAAGATACAGGGTGCCTCGGAGATCTACGTCGTCGATCGGGTCCCGAGCAGACTCGAACTCGCGGAGGATCACTGTGACGCGCACGCGATCAACTTCGAGGAGGGCGACCCGGTCGAACAGATCGTCGAGGAACACGGCGACGAGGTCGACAAGGGCGTCGACGCCGTCGGCTACCAGGCGATCGATCCCGAGACGGATCCGGGCGACGACGCGTACGATCCCGCTCGGGAGAACCCGGCCGTCGTACTGAACCAGTTGATCCAGACGGTTCGGCCGACCGGCGAGATCGGCGTTCCGGGGCTGTACGTCCCGTCCGACCCGGGCGCCCCCGACGATATGGCGGCCCAGGGCCGACTCGGTATCGACTTCGGGAAGCTCTTCGAGAAGGGCCACAAGTTCGGCACCGGCCAGTGTAACGTCAAGCAGTACAACCGCCAGCTGCGGGACATGATCATCGAGGGGCGCGCCGACCCGAGCTGGGTCGTCTCACACCGCGTCGACCTCGAGGAGGCGCCCGAGATGTACCAGAAGTTCGACGATCGCGAGGAAGGCGTCACCAAGGTCCTGCTCGAACCCTGATCCGCGACAGGATCGCTTTTTTCCGCGTCGTCGATCGCCGTCCACAGCGCGGAGAGCCGGTGCGTCGAGTAGCGAACCCGCAACGATCGATAACAACTTGCGGAAGAACCGACAGGTGTGAGACGACCCTCCATCGTCCTCTGGTTTCTCGCCGTCGGTATCGGCGTTCTCCTCTCCCTGCGTCACCCGCCTCTCCTGCTCGTACCCGGTTTCCTCGCGCTCGTGGGCTGGTCTTTCACGTTCTCGTCGCGGACCTCTGGTTCTCGTGAGAAATGCGAGACACCCGTTCCGACCGCTATCGGCGAAGCCAGACTCGCGGGTGGTCTGCTCGAAGGTGGTTCTGGTACCGCTTGATCAGGGCGGGATAGCTATCGTCGACTGCGTGCCAGTCGCAGTGGTCACAGGATCGTTCGACGACGTCTGTCGCACTGCCAACGTACGCGCCGTTTCGCTTCGTATTCATTGGTCGTTCTCCCGGCGGAAGCCGTCAGATAGCGCCCCTCGATGGCACACGGATATGAGTCTGTTGGATCGCCCGTCGAATCGGCACCCACGATCGATCGTCTCCGGTTCGGGCGGACGGGTTCGGAGGCGAGGACGGAAAAGCGTATGTCGGCGACGGTGCTATCCCGCGCCATGTGCCAGTACTGTAACTACTCGTTCACCGACGGATGGGGGCAGCTGCTCGAGTACGACGACGTCTACCAGAACGCGATCGCGGAAGCGACGACCCAGTCGACCCACGGCTTTCACGAGTCCTGGGACGAACTGAGCGACGAACTCGAGTCATAGCGGGAACGGCTCCGTCCACTCCTCGTCCTCGATCCCCTCCGCGTCGACGACCATCGCCTCGAGTTCTTCTCGGATCCGATCTTCGTCCATCCCGCTGCCGATGAACACCAGCTGGGTCCGCCGATCGTCGTCGGGACGCCACTCGCCGATCGGCCCCGCCTGCACCGCCGGACCGGCCTGGCTGAGCCCGATCACCTCGTCGTGACCGGCGACGTGACAGACGCCTTTCGCCCGGACGATCGAGCCGTCCCACTCTTCGAGCCAGTCGGCCAGTTCGTTGGGTCGAAACGGCGCGTCGGCGCGAAAGACGAACGACGAGACGCCGTGGCGATCGGCGGCGCGCTGCTCGTGAGCGTGACCGTCGTGGCCTGCGGCGTCCGTCTCGCCGTCTTCGTGTCCGGCAGCGTCTGCCTCGCCGTGGTCGTGACCGTGCCCCTCACCGCGAAGTTCGCGTTTCCACCCCTGCGATCGTTTCGCCTCCTCGAAGTCGAAGCGGCCGGTCCCCAGCACGAGGTCCGGGTCGACCTCGCAGTAACTCGTGCGGACCCGCTCGGCCCGGGGCTGGAGCCGATCGACGACGGTCTCGATTTCGTCGACGACGTCGTCGGGAACCATGTCGGTCTTGTTCATCAGGAGCACGTCACAGAACTCGATCCCCTCAACGAGTACCTCGCTCAGCGGTCGCCGCTCGTCGGGCTGGGCGTGCTCCGGGAGCGTTTCGCCGGCGTCGAACTCCTTCCAGAACCCGTACGTGTCGAGGACGGTCACCATGGTATCCAGCCGGAAGCGTTCCGTCGGGTCGATGTCGCTCGCGTCGGTTCCCTCGGTGAACACCTGGGCCACGGGGATCGGTTCGCTGATCCCGGAGGATTCGACGAGCAGGTACTCGAACTCCCGTTCCTGCGCGAGCCGTCTGGCTTCCTCGAGTAGATCCCCCTGAAGCCGACAGCAGATACAGCCGTTCGAGAGATCGACGATGCCGTCGTCCTCGTTTTCGCGGGCGATCAGGTCCGCGTCGACGTTCACTTCGCCCATGTCGTTGACGATGACGGCGATCTCGCGCCCGCCCGGATTCGACAGGACGTGATTGACGAGCGTCGTCTTGCCGGCGCCGAGATACCCGCTGAGCACGGTGACCGGGATTCGATCGGTGTTTTGTGCCATTTGGTACCAGCCCTGACCACCGCAGTGATAGTAAACGATGGGGTCGGCCAGTCACCCACCGAGGCGCTCGTGGCGAATGAGGTCATCGCGCCGATCGGTGGGTTCGCCACGCCAGCCGGTCGTTGCCACCGCGTCCGGAAGCCCGCTCCCGCCAGCGATTGCCAGCGTCGAAACCCCCTTCCGGGGGGCACACCTACCCGTCGACAGAATATGAGGACGGTCACGGTGAGCGCGGGAGCGCGCCTCCACGTCGGCTTCCAGAACCTCTCGCTCGCGCGCGAGCGCCTCTACGGCGGGATCGGGCTCGGCCTCGCGGAGCCGCGGGTGACCGTCACCGCCGAACCCGCGTCCGGCGTCGAGACCGACGACCCGCTGGTTCGGGAATACGCGGAGCGAGCAGCGGCCGTGCTCGACGTTCCCGGCGTCGCGATCGAACTCGAGGAGCGCCTGCCCCGTCACGTCGGACTGGGAAGCGGCACCCAGCTCGCCCTGTCGATCCTGGCGGCGACCGCCCGGGCCCACGGTCGCGACCCGCGGGTTCGCGAGCGCGCGCCGGCGATGGGACGCGGCGGCCGGAGCGGCATCGGCGTCGCGACCTTCGAGGACGGCGGCTTCGTCGTCGACGCCGGCCACCCGACGAGCCGGTTCACCACCGACCCGCCCGCGGAGGGCGACTGGACGGTCCCACCCGTCGTCGCCCGCCACGACCTGCCCCCGGAGTGGCGATTCCTCGTCGTCGTCCCCGACGCCGACCCCGGTCGCAACGGCGAGGAAGAGGACGCCAGCATGCGCGCCGTCGTCGAGCGCGCCGATCCGGCGATCGCGGACGAGATCGCCGGCGTCGTCACCCGGACGCTGCTTCCGGCCGCCGCCGAGGGCCGCCTCGAGGCGTTCGGCGAGGCGATCGCCGAGATCGGCCGCAAGAACGGCGCGTGGTACGCGGACGCCCAGGGGGGCGTCTTCCGGCCGCCGGCGGGCGAACTCGTCGAGGCGCTCGAGGCCTGTCCGGTCCTCACCGGCGTCGGTCAGTCCTCGTGGGGGCCGGTCGTCTACGGCGTCACCGACGCCGCACACGCCGACGAGGCTGCGGGCGCGGCCCGGGACGCGATCGCCGACCGAGGACTCGACGGGGACGTGATTCTCGCACGCGCTGCGACGGACGGTGCGCAGATCGGCGGTAGCGACCCGGTATCAGAATAGCGACGGTGGTCGCGATCCTGGCAGCAGTCGAGAACACGATTTCGCTATTCGGAACAGTGACTGAAACCGCGCCGCTCGATCCAGGAAGTCCGACTGCGAACTGAGCGTCGGAGTTTGTATCAGGTTCAGATGATGTTCAGTACGCCGTGCTGAACATATAGCGCATTTGGACCAGTTATGTCCTGAGTTTTACGATGCTGATTCGATGATCACACTAGCATTTTTTGATCGTGCTGTGCAATATTGCAACTATGGGAACACACCGTACAACGAATTCAACATCGATGTTCACCCGTCCGTCCAACCCGATCGGGTATCTCGCGATACTCATGGCACTCATAACGGGCGTTCTACATGTATTGGCATCTACGAACGCTATCGAGTTTAGTATGCTACTTGCTGTTCTTTTCGTCCTCAACGGACTCGGCTTTGTAGGAGGGGCAATTCTGTATCTATCCCGGTTTTGGCGACGGTGGTTGTTTCTTGCCGCGGCGCTCTACTCGATCGTAACGATTCTCGCGCTCTTCGCGGTACAGGGATGGGGTGTAGAAGCGTTCTACGTGGAAGGAACCGTCAATCCGATCGCAGTAATTACAAAAGCTGCTGAAGCGATACTTGCTGTCTGTGCGATCTATTTGTATGTGACCTCCTCCTCGCCGTAAACGGAGAGGGATCGAAGATCCCTCAGGCAGTCGGGCTACGCCCGACGACGGCGAGGTCGTCCGAGAGAGCGAAGCTCTCTCGTGATCACGAAAGATCTCCGATCTTTCGAACGACTTCCCACGGCACCGCACCGCTGGGTTGGGATATTTGCTGGTTTGTAACCCGATCAGCAGGACGGGGCTACTGGCAGGGCCACACCGCCGTTACTCCTATCCCCGGTACGGGGACTCGGAGTTATCTTGTTGGCCGAGACACCACAGCGGTTCGAGATAGGTGTCTCGAACGTTCTGGGCCTCGGAGTCCCCGATATTGTCCGATTAGGTGGGCGGGCGTGCCGCCTCGGTGTACGTCATGCTACACCTCAATTGCACTTAAATATCAGCATTGCTACCAAACGTGGGCTGTATAGGCGTTGTCGGATTCACGCCCGCCGTAAAACGGCGGGATTCTTTCCTTGAAGAAAGATAGACAGTGGCAACTATAGTAGCCACTGAAAGTCAATGCACACCTGATCGCAGGACGGCTTTGCGATCAGTGTGTGAATCGTTTCAGTTGTTACTATAGTGCAAGGTCTGCGACCAACCGCACTCGACTTCGCTGCTGTACTCACCCTCTCTATGCAGCACGCCGCTCTTGACAGTGATTCATACGGTTTACTGTAAGTCATTTCCGGCGCAACCGCCGCCGGATCGCGGTTGCGCCGGTAAATCGTTACAGCAATCCGTATCAGTGGTTCGATCGAGGTCTGCTGAATAGATAGCGCGAATGCAGCATGATCCACCCGATTTGTGAAGGGAGACGATCGCTAAGT
This sequence comes from Halosolutus sp. YCN4, assembly GCF_059736495.1. Lineage (NCBI taxonomy): Archaea > Methanobacteriati > Methanobacteriota > Halobacteria > Halobacteriales > Natrialbaceae > Halosolutus > Halosolutus sp. YCN4. The sequence continues at coordinate 1,080,054 of NZ_JCASSM010000001.1, forward strand.
ATCGGTGAAGGCGTTCCTGTGAAACTGCACAGATTATACGAGATACTGATACTGGCGCGCGTTGAATACCTAGATTCGCTTCACCCTCTCGGTTCGCATTGGAACGACGGGATTCGTTACGGTTCAGCGACGCAAATCTCGTATCGTGGTGTCAACGCGAACCTGGAATGCACGTCGATACTACTGAGCACACAGTTCGGAACCGCGTGTCGTGAGGGGCTAGTCACGGTTCGGATCAGAGAGTACGTCGACGACCCCTAGATTCACCATCATCGGGAGGTGAACGTGTTGAAGCGTTATCGCGACACGTTCGACGCGGGCTTTATCCACGGAGTTCGCTCCGTATTCTCGCTCGGCCACCGTTGTCGCCAACTTACCGATGCTCAGTGGGGCGGTCGCTTCCACGAGGACATCGTGCAACGTTCTTCGGCGGTCTGCCGAGAGCAACCGATGAAACTCACTTTCGGCCAGATGTTCCGTCCCAGCGTATCTGTACGTTCTTTCGTTGTGTGTTAATCGACGCATGGTGATACCGTTCTCGTAGCAGTTCTTGACCAGCGGCTTTGACTCGGACTTGGTTACGCTAATCGTCACAGCCAGGGTGATTAGGGTGTTTGCAGAAAACGGCCGAACCACCGGTGTGTTGCTTCGGTTTCGATGAAGTACAGTATAGTTGGATATATTTATTGTGTTTTTATTTGAGTGAAAATATGCCTTCCAACGCGGGAGGCTAATATCGACGGCACCGATAAAGCGTGTAATGAGTTCTCACTCGTTGAGCGAGGTACTTCGAGAAACCCTCAGAATTTTCGACGGAGATGGAACTCCACGAACGACATCCGAAGTAGCAGAAGACCTCGACCTCGGGCGTCGCAGTACCTACGAACGTCTGGCGCGCCTCGTCGACCACGACCGCCTCGAAACCAAGAAGGTCGGTGCGAACGGCCGCATCTGGTGGCAGCCAGTACGGGATCGAACGGACGACCGGTCTTCACCACCCCGAGACTGCACAGGCACTGAAACGTCACTGCTGAAGAACGTGCTCGACAGCGCCGAAATCGGCGCATTTCTCCTCGACGAGAACTTCGAGGTGGCGTGGATCAACGATACGACCGAACAGTTTTTCGGGATCGACAGCCACGCCGTCGTCGGTCGGGACAAACGACGGCTCGTTTCGGAGTGTATCTCCGTTCGTATCGACGAGGGAGAGCGCTTCAAAGAGACGGCGCTGGCGACCTACGACGACAATACGTACACTGAGCAGTTCGAGTGCCGTGTGACGGCCGGGGAGAACCGCGAAGAGCGCTGGCTCCAACACCGTAGCACGCCGATCGAGTTGGGTCCGTACGCAGGAGGGCGGATCGAACTCTACTTCGACGTCACCGAGCGTTGGCGCGCTCAAAAAGATCTCGCCCGGAGTGAACGAAAGTTCCGTGCCGTCTTCGAGGAGGCGTTCGATGCGATGCTGATCGCCGACGACGACGCGGCATACGTCGACGTCAACCCGGCCGCCGCCGAACTATTCGATCTTCCGCGGGCGGAGTTGCTCGGCCGATCGATCGACGAATTTGCCGCCGAGGACTACGACTTTGAGCGGGCCTGGCACGAGTTCCAAGAGTCGGACCAGGATCGCGGTCTGTTCCCGCTCGTCCGGTCCGACGGGGAACGACGCACCGTGGAATTCGCGGCGACACCGAACGTTCTCCCCGGCCGTCACCTCTCGGTTATCCGTGACGTCACGGAGCGCGAGGAGCGAGAGCGCGAACTCCGGGCGACGAAGGAACACCTCGAAGCGGTCATCGAAGCGACGCCGAACGGGATCGTCGTGTTAGACGAAAACGGTATCGTCGAGGGGTGGAATCCGGGTGCGGAACGGATCTTCGGCTGGACCGAAGACGAGGTACTCGGGGATCCCATCCCGGTGGTCCCGGAAGCGAAGCGATCCGCGTTCGAAGAGCGGCTGGAGGCGGTGAACGAGGGGGAGACGTTCCACGAACTCGAAGTACAGCGACGGACGAAAGCGGGGGATTCGGTCGACGTAAGCATCTCGACGGCCCCGATTCACGACACCGACAGGAGAAGCGTCGGCACGGTCGCGGTCATTCACGACATCACCGAACGCAAGGAGCGCGAACGCCGCTATGACGCCATCTTCAACCAGACCTATCAGTTCACCGGTCTTCTAGAACCAGATGGCACGCTCGTCGAGGCCAACGTGTCTGCCCTGGACTTCGGCGGGGTCGACCGAGCGGCGGTCGTGGGGAAGAAGCTGTGGAACGCGTACTGGTTCCAGCACGGCGAGGCAGCCGAACGCGCCCGTAAGGCAGTCGAACGCGCCCGCGACGGCGAGTTCGTCCGCCAAGAGATCGAAGTACGGGGCGCCAATCGTACCGCTGTTATCGATTTCTCTGTCCGTCCGGTGACCGACAGTCACGGAGAGATCACGCACCTCGTCCCGGAAGGACGCAACATCACCGACCGCGTAGAGGCCGAACGGGAACTGGAACGTAACCGGGAGCAATTGGCCGCACTCAATGACATCAACAACATCGTCCACGACATCACGGCCGCGGTCATTAACCAATCTACACGCGAGGAGATCGAGCAGACCGTCTGCGAGGCCCTCGCCGACTTGCCCTCCTACGAACTCGCGTGGATCGGCGACGTCGGCGCCGATTCGCGGACGATAAACGTCAGAACGCTGTCCGGCGAGGATTGCAACCTCGACGAGCGTACTTTCTCGATCGATTCAGAGGACGGTAAAGGGGCGACGAGCGCCGCTTTCCGAACGCGGTCGACGCAGATCGTGAACCGTATCGACACCGATTCGGAACCCAAACCGAGGTGTAGCCACGACGAAACTCTCGACGTCCGTTCAGCGGCCGCGATCCCGCTCGTACACGACGGAACGATGTACGGTGTGTTGAACGTGTGCGCAGCCCGGCCGTCCGCGTTCGAGGGAGAGATCTCGACTGTGATCGGTCAGCTTGGACCGCTCGTCGGTCACGCTATCGCCGCCACCAAACGCAAACGAGCACTGATAAGCGATGAGATCGTCGAACTAGAGTTTTGGATCCCGAATATCCTCACATCGATAGGGGTTACTGCGGCAGGCGACGGACGGATCTCCATCAATAACGTCGTTGCGACCAGCGACGGGGCGTACCTCGTTTACGGCAACGCGACACCGGACGCCCGTGAAACGCTTGATGCTCTTATCGACCAGCACTCGGACTGGGACTCACTGACCGTTTTCGCCGAGGAACGTTCCGTCGCCAGTTTCGAGGCAAGAGTCACCGAACTCCCGCTACATTCCGCAGTGGCCGCACAGAGCGGCTCGATCGAGGAGATACTGTTCGAAGATGGCAACCTCCGTCTGCGACTCCACCTCACACCGCACGTAAACGCACGATCTATCACCGAGACGGTCCGCAGCGCGTATCCGACCGCCCAGCTGCTCGCCAAGCGGCAGTTCCCCCGTCCCCAACGATCGGCGACCGACGTTCACCGGACACTCGCCGAAAAACTCACCGATCGCCAGGAGGCAGTCCTCGAAGTCGCCTATCATCGGGGTTACTTCGAGTGGCCGCGGGCCGCGTCCGGCGAGGACCTCGCCGCCTCTCTGGATATCGCGCCAGCGACGTTCTCTCAGCACATTCGGAATGCCGAAAACAAGGTGTTCGAATCGATCTTCTCAACCCCTACTCCAACCTAACGGTCGCCAGGAGACAGCGGGATACGTCTTACCAAGTGTTTTCTTGGGACTGGCTCTCGTTGATACATTACCGCGAGGCAGAGCAAACTCGGTCAGTCGGATGGTTCAGTCGACTAGGATGTTGTGTTATATAATTGAATTGATGGGAGTTATGCGTTCAATGGTCAGGTCGACTGATCGGCTGGTTCATCAGCTACGGCGCCAAACAACCGAAGCAATCGTGCTACACTCATCCTCTATACGGGTGTCGGCCAGTTATTCCGGAGAGTCCATCCGATCCGTTCGTCGACGGGGAAGAACGACCCTGATCGTCCCGGCACTAGTAGTTCACGGCGGCCGTATACCAGCATATGGCAACACGCATTCCACTCACCGACTGGGAAACGGTGCGTGACGAACTGCGCCGGTTCGGCGAGACCGGCGACGTGACCGCCGAAGACGATCGGATTCTGCTCGACTTCGGATCCGCACGCGTCGAGGTGACGCGAAACGGACGCGTTAGCACGGGGATGCCGCTCCACGAGTTCGAGCAGGACGAGGCGGTCGACCTCGTGGTGGACCACGACGCGGGAGCGCTCACGATCGACGCCGACGACGTGACCTACACGTTCAGACGACCTGGCGGGTAACGGCACCGAAGCGGTCGTGTCGATCCTTACGTGACAACACGACTACAGGAACGTTGAATAGACAGGGGATGGTCGGCATACGGTATCGTATGTCATTCACACGCGAAGAATCGCTGACGCGGCTACGCGAGACCGTATCGAGCGGAGAGCCGATCGTCGGCGCCGGTGCGGGGACGGGAATGTCGGCGAAGTTCGCCGAGCGCGGCGGCGTCGACCTGCTGATCATCTACAATTCGGGACGCTACCGAATGAACGGCCGGGGCTCGCTGGCCGGCCTGCTCCCGTACGGCGACGCAAACGAGATCGTCCTCGACATGGGCCGGCAGGTGTTGCCGGTCGTGGAGGACACGCCCGTTCTCGCGGGCGTCAACGGAACCGATCCGTTCCGCCAGATGGACGTCTTCATCGAGGACCTCAAACGACGCGGATTCTCGGGCGTCCAGAACTTCCCGACGGTCGGACTCATCGACGAGGACAGTCAGTTCCGGCAGAACATCGAGGAGACGGGCATGGGCTACGACAAGGAGGTCGACATGATCCGGGAGGCGTCCGAACAGGGTATGCTCACGTGCCCGTACGTCTTCAGCGAGGATCAGGCCCGCGAGATGGCCGACGCCGGGGCCGACATGATCGTGTCGCACATGGGGCTGACGACCTCGGGGGACATCGGTGCCGAAACCGCGCTCGATCTGGAGACGGCCGCCGAACGGGTGCAGGCTCATCACGACGCGGCCACGGACGTCGACGACGACGTCCTGGTCATCTGTCACGGCGGTCCGATCGCGTGGCCGGACGACGCCGAGTACGTCCTGAACAACACGGAGGGCGTCGTGGGCTTCTTCGGCGCGTCCAGCCTCGAACGACTGCCGACCGAGGAGGCGATCGAGAACCAGGCCCGCGAATTCAAATCGATCGAGTTCTGACCATGTCGGAGACACCGTACTTCGTCGAACCGGACGACGTCGAGAGCCAGGTGTTCGACTGGGGCGTCCTCAAGTGGCTGAGCACGCCCGAGGTCACCGGTGGCGATCGCTTCAGCGCGGGGGTCGTGAAACTCGAACCGGGCAAAGGCCACGAACGACACACCCACCCCGAGAGCGACGAGATTCTCTACGTCCTCCGGGGAACGGGCGAGCAGGAGGTCGCGGACGAGACGCGCGAGATCACGGCGGGCGAGATGGTGTTCGTCCCGGAAGGGGTCGAACACGGCACCGTCAACACCGGCTGGGAACCGTTGCTCCTCCTGGCCGTGTACGCGCCGCCCGGGCCGGAAAACGTGCTGGCCGACCTTCCGGAGTGTGAGATCGTCCCGGCAGGGGAGTTGCCGACAGCAGAATACGTCGGGGAGGGGGAGTCCGATCCATGAGCGTCGTCATCGTCGGCACGCTGGACACGAAAGCCGAGGAGATCGGCTTCGCCAGGGACGTCGTCGAAGCCCAGGGCGTGGACGTCCACGTCGTCGACACCGGCGTCGTGGGCGAACCGGGGTTCGAGCCGGAGACGTCCGCGAGCGACGTTGCCGAGGCGGCCGGGACGACGCTCGAGGACCTGCGAGACGAGGCCGATCGCGGCGAAGCGATGGAAGCGATGGGCAACGGGGCAGCCGAAATCGCCCAGCGGTTACACGACCAGGGAGTCCTCGACGGCGTCCTCGGACTCGGCGGGTCGGGCAACACCTCGATCGCGACGACGGCGATGCGGGCGCTGCCGATCGGCGTTCCGAAGCTCATGGTGTCGACGATGGCGTCCGGCGATACGGAGCCCTACGTCGGCTCCCGGGACGTCATGATGCTGTACTCGGTCGCGGATATCGAGGGATTGAATCAGCTCTCGCGGCAGGTCATCGCCAACGCCGCCCTCGCGATGGTCGGGATGGTCGCGAACGAACCCGACGTCGAGGTCGACGACCGACCGACGATCGGCATCACGATGTTCGGCGTCACGACGCCCTGCGTGCAGACGGCCCGCGAGAGACTCGAGGAGATGGGCTACGAGACGATCGTCTTCCACGCGACCGGCACGGGCGGTCACGCGATGGAGTCGCTCGTCGAGGAGGGCGTCATCGACGGCGTGCTGGACGTCACGACGACCGAGTGGGCCGACGAACTGGTCGGCGGCGTGCTCAACGCCGGCCCGGACCGCCTCAACGCGGCCGGGAGGGAAGGCGTCCCGCAGGTCGTCTCGACGGGCGCGCTCGACATGGTCAACTTCGGACCGCGCGAGTCGGTGCCCGAGGAGTTCGAGGGACGGCAGTTCCACGTTCACAACCCGCAGGTGACGCTCATGCGGACGACGCCCGAAGAGAACGCCGAACTCGGGGAGATCATCGCGGGAAAACTCAACGCAGCGACCGGTCCGACCGCGCTCGTACTCCCGCTCGGAGGCGTCTCGGCGATCGACGTCGAGGGCGAAGCGTTCCACGATCCCGACGCGGACGCTGCGCTGTTCGATGCGCTGCGGTCGTCGCTCGACGACGACGTCGAACTCGTCCAGTCGGAGACCGACATCAACGACGAGGCGTTCGCAGAGACGCTCGCGGAAACGCTCGACGAGTACATGCGGGACGCCGGGCGGGGCCCCGCGAGTGACCGCCGGTAGCCGTCGATATCGAACCAGGTCGTCGTCGATCGCATAGCCGTCGTGCGATCGGTGGACGCCGACTGTCGGTGCCCGTCCAGTGGAGTCTTTTTGCAGGACGAGGACGTACCCCCGGGCATGCAGTTCTGCGACGACTGCGGATCCATGATGAAAGCGGAGGGCGATCGCATGGTCTGTACGAACTGCGGCGCGTCGACGCCGCGGGACCGCGATCGCGAGGACGAGTTCGTCTCGACGGAGTCTCAGACCGACGACGACGTGATCGAGTCCTCGGAGGACGCGAACTTCGAGGGGAAACCGAAAGCGACGGACGTGATCTGTGACGAGTGTGGGACCCAGGAGGCGTGGTACACCCTCAAGCAGACGGCGTCCGCCGACGAACCGCCGACGCGCTTTTTCAAGTGTACCGAGTGTGGCCACCGCTGGCGCGGCTACAACTGACGCCCGTCCGGTCGTTCCCGAGCGGCGCGTCGATCGCGGGGGCGCAACGTTCACAACGATTCGGCCGAACCGATCGGACAACGAATGGGCGACGGGCCGCGACTGCCGGGCGTCGAGGCGGACGACGACGAGGAGCGGATCGTCTGTCACGTCGATGCGGACTGTTTCTACGCGGCCTGCGAGCGGCTTCGCGAGCCCGAACTGCGGGACGAACCGGTCGTCGTCGGCATGGGGTACGAACCCGGGGAGACGATCGGAGCGGTCGCGACCGCGAGCTACGAGGCCCGCGAGTTCGGCGTCGAGAGCGCGCAGGCCATCTCGACGGCGCTGGAGCGCCTGCCCCGGCGTGCTGCCCTGGATCCCGACGCCGAGGACCACGACCCCGACCTCACCCGCGAGGAGACCGGCTACTACCGGCCCGTCGACATGGACTACTACGAGTCGATCGCGACGGCGGTACAGGACATCCTCCACGACTGTGCCGACGTGGTTCGGGAGGTAAGCATCGACGAGGCCTACCTCGACGTCACCGAGCGGACGGCGTGGGAGGTCGCGGACGGGTTCGCCCGCCACGTCAAAGACCGGATCCGCCGGGAGGTCGGCGTCGTCGTCAGCGTCGGCGTCGCACCCACGATGAGCGCGGCCAAGATCGCCAGCGACTTCGACAAGCCGGACGGCCTCACGGTCGTCGAACCCGGCGAACTCCGCGAGTTCCTCGCGCCCCTCGAGGTCGACCTGCTCCACGGCGTCGGCCCCGTCACGGCCCGCGAACTGCGGGAGATGGGCCTCGAGACGGCTGGCGACGTCGCGGCCGCCGATCCCGACCCGCTCGTCGATCGGTTCGGGGAGCGGGGCCGGGAACTCTACGATCGGGCCCGCGGCGAGGACGACCGGCGGGTCGAACCGAAGGGCGATCCGAAGAGTTTCTCGCGGGAGTCGGCCTTCGCCGAACCGGTCTCGGAACCCGAGCCGAAGTACGACCTGATAGAGACGCTCGCGGCGGCCGTCGCCGATCGAGCCCGACGTGAGGGCGCGCTCTACCGAACGATCGGCGTCAAGGCGGTCACGCCGCCGTACGACGTCAACACGCGCGAGCGATCGCTTCCCGGCCCGGTCGACGAACCGGCCCTCGTCGATCGGATCGCGCGGGACCTCTTCGCGGAGTTCGAGGACGAACCGGTCCGCAAACTGGGCGTTCGGGTGGCGAACCTCGAGTTCACCGGTTCCGACCAGGCCCGTCTCGACGGCTGGGACGGGGCCGCGGCCGACGGGATCGACGAGAGGGGTGGAGACGACCCGACCGAATCCGGCTTGGAGGCGGACGACAGGCCGGGAACGGATGATGGAGCGGAGATGAACGACGGATCGGGAACGGACGGCTCCGATGGAACCAGGAACCTGCCTGCTGGACAGTCGTCGCTGACTGACTTTTCGTGAGGCCATGTGGTGTCCGCGCCGCTACAGGTCGCGGATCGATCGGCCGCCGACGGCCGAAATACCCAATTACCTCCGGCACGCAGTTCAACCGAATCGAAATCCAGCGGACATATAACCCCGCGTGAAGAACGTACGATACGACACCCGCCCCCGACTCTCACATGACTGAGGACTTCTACGACCTTCTCGAGATCCCCTCCGACGCCTCCCAGAACGAGATCAAGGAGGCCTACCGCGAGAAAGTTCGCGCCTATCATCCGGACCTGAACGACGACGACCGCGCGCAGGCACAGTTCACGGCGGTCAAGAAGGCCTACGACATCCTCGGCGATCCGGTCGAGCGACAGGCCTACGATCGACTCGGCCACGAGGACTACGTCGCGAAGCGAACGAGCGGCCTGCCCTCGCCCAACGTCTGGCGGAGCGAGACCGACGCGTCCGGGACGTCGTCGACCGGCGCTACAGAGGCGACTGCGACGACGGGTTCCTCGACCGAAACGACGGGATCGAATCGCACCCGGTCGCGGACTGCGAGCGGTGCGAGCGCCAGTACTGCCACGGGTTCCGCGACCGGCAGTGCCGGGGCGTCGGCGACCGGGTCACCCGGCGACGCATCCACGTCGGGAGCCACCGGGGGTGCGACGGGGAACGCGACCGCGACGAACGGCGGGACGGCGACCGGAGGTCGCGGTGTGGGATCGACCCACGGAACCGCCGGCGAAACCGGGTCGAACGCCGGCCGCTTCGCCGACAACGCACTCGTCCGGTGGTGGCACCGCCAGAACTTCGCCTGGCCCCTGATCTGGCTCTCCGTGCTCACCTACGTCGTCGGTCTCGGTCACTACGGGCGTGAGAACGCCGACCCGCTGCGCCTGCTGTGGGCCGACCTGACGGCGATCGGTGCCGACCCGGCCGCCCTCTGGGACGCGGTCACGACCCAGCGGTACGGGATCCAGCCACCGATCGAGTTCGTCACGGGGGTCGAACTCGTGACGCCGCCGCTGCCCCCGACCCAGTGGTACGGGGTGCTCGCCGGCGTTGTCGTCGCCGCGCTCGCGATCGTCGGACTGTCCCGGGCGGTCTGGCGACGGGATACGTGGGGGCCGGTCACGATCGACGAGACGATCGTCGTCGCGGTCGCAATCGGCGCGTCGACGACGCTGCTCGGCGGCCCCTTACTCGCTGGCGCGACGCTCATGCCGGTGCTGTTCGGCGTGATCGTCTACCGGACCCGACAGCTCCCCGGCTGGTCGCCGTCGTACGGCTACGTGCTGGCAGTCCTGGCACCGGCGATCGGGTTCGCCCTGGGAAGGGGCGAGATCCAGTCGCTGCCGGCGGAGTTCGCCGCGTTCGTGCTCGTCCCGCTGATCGGTGCGCTGGGACTGACGCTCCGGGCATCGATCAGGAAACGGTTCGGCCGCTGATCGTCTAACCGACCATCGTCGCGACGCCTTTCGTCTGTCTGTAATCCCGTCCGAGGATCGCCTCGAGTCGCGAGACGAGGCGATCCCGATCGCTGTTCACCCAATCCGTCGGCTCCATGATCGGGACGACCATGAACCCGCGGCCGCGGATCTCGGTGCCGTGTAGCGAAGCCATGTCCAGTTCCAGTCGCCCGCGTTGCGTGGTGTACTCCCGGAGCACGTGATCGGTCGCCTGCTCGCCGACGGAGAGGAGGACGTGCGCGTTGATCGCCCGCAGTTCGGCGTCGAAGTACGGTTCGCAGTCGGCGTACTCCGTCTCGGTCGGCCGACGGCCGTCCGGCAGGCAACACATGTGAATGTAACTCCAGAAGCAGTTCTCCAGTTCGGGGCGCGAAGACGGACCGCTCGCGAAACCCACCTCGCGACAGACGTCCTGGACGGCCCATCCCGACTCGTTCGCCGTGAACGGCACGCCGGTCAACGCGCCGCCGTGGACCCCCGGGTGATCGCCGATCACGTGGAAGTCCGCGTTGGCGTCACCGTAGCCGAAGACCGCGGTTCGATCGCCGGGGTCGCTCCGATCGAACGGTGGTCGCATGCCGAACGGATTGCTGATCCTGTCGGTGACGTTTTGCACGGTCGTGGGAAAGTTGTCGCGACCTATAACCGCCGCGGTCGCGGTCAGCGGGCGGTCACGGTCGCCGTCAGCGGGGACGGTCACGGCCGAAGTTGGCGGGCCGCTACGTCACGGTCACCGGTGGCAGTTACTCCTCGCCGGCGTCCGGATCGGGACCGATGTGGGCGACGTCGCGCGGGGACGGTTCCGGATCGACCCGCAACGTGGATTCGACGAGCGTGGCGAGGCCACGACGCAGTCGTTGCGAAACCGCGGAATCGGAGATGTCGAACCGATCGGCGAGTTCGACGAGCGTCGTCTTCCGCGGGACCTCGAAGTAGCCCGCCTCGTACGCGCCGAGGACGAGTTCGCGCTGTGGGGCAGTGAGTCCGAACCGGCGGTTGCCGTCCGGACTGACCGACTCGTGTAACTGGATCAGCTCGATCGAGATGCCCTGATCGAGACACCGCGAGTAGAACGCGGAGAGTTCCTCGGCGGATGGAAATCGGAGACGGAAGGTCCAGCTATCGACGGTGCCGGCGGCACTGGTCACGAGCGCGTTGCTCTCCCGGATCGACTGGAGCACGCCGTTGACCCTGTCCGTCCACGTCACTTTCACGAGGACGTGCGCGTCGGTCTCGTCGACGACCACCGCGTCGGCGACGTTCGGATCGCTCTCGAGCGCCTCGACGAGCGACTCCGTGGCGCCGACCGGGACCCAGAAGTAGGGGACGGCGACATCGCTCGCGGGCACCGTCGTCTCCACCGTCACCGTCGCGTCGCTCGCCACGTCGAACAGCGACCTGAGTGGGAACTCGTCGGACGGCACCTCGATCGTCGCGATAACGCTCATTGCCGATTCTCCCTCTCGATTCCGTTCCCGCGCGGCTGCACAGCCGTTGCGATCGGTACGGCACCCGACGGCCGTCGGACTGGGCCACGTCGCACACGACGAAACATTGGAGGCTAGCGAACTATTCCGTCGTACTTACAAGAATCGGGCGGTTGGATATCGAAGCCATTTATGAACGACGGGCGACCCGGCGAGCCTGCCTCTTGTGCCGGCCTCCCCGCCGTTCGACAGGGGCGCCGGTCGGCCGAAACCCCCGGTTGACCCCCCGGGTCGGCCGGCAACGGGACGGTAGTTTTATACGTCGGTACCCGGTTTCGCGTCACGTATGTATCAGGTCGGTCACTACGGTGCTGCCCTGTTCGCCTACGCGCCCGTGGGTGCCGCCGTCGCCGTCGCCGGCTACGAACCGGCCGCGATCGTCGGCGCCCTGGTCTGTGTCTCCCTGTCGACGGTTCCCGACCTGGATCACCGGATCCCGCTGATCGACCATCGTGGTCCCACGCACACGGTGCTGTTCGCCGTGCTCGTCGGGTTCGGACTGGCCGCCGCGACGTCGGTACTGGTGGCGTCGTCGTCACCGATCGTCGACGCCGGATTCGTCGGCTTCGCGTTCCTCGTCGGCGTTCTCTCGATCGGTTCGCACATCCTCGCCGACGCGCTGACGCCGATGGGAGTCCGACCGTTCTGGCCGGTCTCGCGCCGCCGGTACTCCTTCGACGTGGTGCGGGCCGGGAACCCGATCGCGAACTACGCACTGTTCGGACTCGGCGTCGGGGCCGTGCTCGTCGCGGCGACGGTCATCAGTCTCGCCGGCTGAGCGCGGCGAAACGGACGGGTCGATCGGCGTCGGTGCTACGGCGACAGGGCGGTCGGCGATCGATCCCCGACGGCCCGACTTCGCCAGATGCCGACGACGAAGACCACGGCGAGGGAGAACACGGTGACGAGGTAGAGCCCGTCGAGCGCGGGGCTGAACGTCATCACGGATCGGCGTCCGAGGTAGGCGATCACGTACGCCAGGACGATCGAACCGCTCAAGAGACCGATCAGCCGACCGTCCTCGAGTCGCCACCGGCCGACCATCGTGGCGACGATGACCGACGCGAGCAACGTGAGGGTCACGCCGTACTGTACCAGCTGGATCGTCGGCGTGTACTCCGTCACCAGGCCGAGATCGATCGGGCTGAGCGCGACGTGGAGGGGTAACGCGACGAGTCCGAGCCCGAGCGCACCGGTGACGTGCGTTGCGGTCAGCGACGATTTCCAGACGAGGACGGTCGCGACGACGTACGTCGAGAAGATCAGGACGGCCGTCCAGAAGTGCAACGACAGGATCTCCATCTGGTACTGGAGGACGGTCTCGCGGCCGAGGTACACCTGGATCGGCGTCAGCATCATCCCGAGGACGACCAGCGACGCGACGCGACGGTCGACGGTCGGCGAGCGCCACGCGGCGAGGGCCGAGCCGATGATCGCGAAGCCGGCGAACATTGCGACGAAGCGGTGGATCCACTCGTAGAAACTCGGGATCGTGGCTGGGAGCAGGTTGAACGGGCCGCCGTCACACTGGGGCCAGTTCGCCTCACAGGCCAGTCCCGACCCGGTCGCCTTCGCCGCGATTCCGAGGAGGATCGTCGCCGCGACCAGCACGAGCGTCGTCGCGAGCAGATGGGGAAAGCCGAACCGGGCGATCAGCGATCGAACCGTGGGACGAGAGGTACGATTGTCGGTCGACACGGGCGTTCTGGCGTGGGATTAGGGCCTGCCGTACTTAGGTTCCCCGAGTCGTTCTTACCGCGCAGGAATTGGCAGCTGGACCACGCGGAACGGACAGTCACCGCGGGCGACGACTCGGTGTTCGTCGGATTCAAGGGTCGGCCACGCCAGCATCCCGCATGAGCAAACGCGAGCGACTCGCGGCGTATCTCGACAGCCAGGATCTCGACTCGGTCTGGTTCGCGCGGCCGAACTCGTTTGCGTGGCTGACGGGCGGGAGCAACGTCGTCGATCGGGAGACCGACGCCGGCGTCGCGGCCGTCGGCTACGACGGCGAGGACCTTCGCGTCGTGACGAACAACATCGAGGCCGATCGGATCGCAGCCGAGGAACTGCCGGACCTCGACGATCCCACGGTCGAACGGTTCTCGTGGCACGCCTCGTCGCTCGGCGAGGCGATCGCCGCGCGCGTCGGGGCCGACGAGCGGGCGGCGGCGGACGTCGACGTTCCCGGACTCGATCGGGTCGATCCGTCGACGCTGCGCCAGCCGCTGACGGAGCGCGATCGGGACCGGTACCGCGACCTCGGGCAGGAGACGGCCGCCGCCGTCGAGTCGGTCTGCCGGGAACTGCGCGCCGAGGACACCGAACACGAGGTCGCGTCGGCCCTGCGGGTCGCGCTCTCGGCCCGGGGCATCGAGGCCCCCGTTGTGCTCGTCGGCGGTGAGGAACGTGCCCAGCAGTACCGCCACTACACGCCGACCGACGCCGAACTGGGCGGCTACTGTCTCGTCTCCGTCACCGCCGAACGCGCCGGCCTGCACGCCAGTTGCACCCGGACCGTCGCGTTCGATCCGCCGTCGTGGCTGGAGGATCGACACGCGACCGCCGCCCGGGTCGAGACGACGGCGCTCGCGGCGACCAGGGACGTCGCAGCGGCCGGCGGCACCGCCGGTGACGTCTTCGAGGCGATCCAGAACGCCTACGATGCACTCGGCTACGCGGGCGAGTGGGAGAACCACCACCAGGGCGGGGCCGCCGGCTTCGCCGGCCGAGAGTGGATCGCGACACCGGGCCACGACGCCGCGGTCGAGACGCCGATGGCGTACGCCTGGAACCCGACGGTCGAGGGTGCGAAAAGCGAGGATACCGCGCTCGTGACCGCCGACGGGATCGACGTGCTGACGACGACGGGTAACTGGCCCACCACGACGGCCCGCGCCGTCGATCGGGACGTCGAACTCGAACGGCCTGCAGTGCTCGGACTGGACGACTAGGAAGTCGGAGTATCAGTTATCGCTATCGGCGTCGGGTTCGTCGGCGGCCGACTCCCCGGAGTCGATGGTCTCCATCTCCTCGGAGTCCTCGTCGCCGTCGTACTCGACCGTCTCGACGCCCGCGTCCGACGCGCGGTCGCGATCGCTCCCGTCGTCCTCGTCGCCACTATCGATCGTCGGTGCCGTGTCGTCGACCGTGATCGTCACCGGTTCGACCGACTCCTCGATCGGCGGTTCGGCGTCCTCGTCGCGGTCGATGACCCGATCGAGCGTGAAGATGGTGTTCAGTTCCTGCTGGACCTGGTCGACGACGCCGCCGACGAGGTCGCTGGGCTGGATCGCCCTGTACTCGTAGGGGTTGTTCCCCGCGCCCTCGCTCGCCCGCTTCTCGCGGCGGACCCGTTCCTCGTCGTGCAGTTCCGCGAGCGCTTCGCGGACGGTACTCGGGTAGAGACCCGTCCCCTTGGCCACCTCCTCGGACGTACTGCCGGGATTTGCCAGCAGGTGGACGTAGATCTTGGCCCGCGTCTCGGTGTCCAGGATCCACGACAGCAGGTCGACGATCCGTTGATCGACCTCCTCGATCGCCTGGGTCCGGACGCCCTCGCCCTCCTCACCGGACTCGTCCGCGTCGATCCCCGCGGCGGACCGATCGTCGAGACCGTCCCCGTCCCCCTCGTCCAGTCGGTCCTCGTCGGTATCGTCTGGAACCATGTGACCTCTCGTGAGGGACAAAGTTTCGTGCGGAGTTAAACCTTTGCGGGGCGTACTCACGACGACCGCAAGAACAGCGATTCGCACAGCGCGTCGGGGCCCTCGTCGGCGAGCAGGCGGCGCTGTCGACTCGCCCCGCTCTCGCGCTCGTAGACGCGTTTGATCCCGTCGATCCCCAGCCGTTCGCACTCGCGATCGACGAGTTCGCCCAGGTCGACGGTCCCCTCGAGGTCCCGATCGATGAACGACGCGTCGTGGCCGTAGCGGATCGCGCGCCACTTGTTCTCCTCGAGCAGTTCCCGTCGGTGGCGGTGGCCGCTCGTGCCGTCCTCGTAGGCTTCGGCCAGCGCCTCCACGAGCGCGTGGGCGTACTCGACGAACGCCAGCACGACGTTCGGGTCTGCCTGTCCGTCCGGCGTCCGCAACTCGACCGTTCCGTGGGCCGTGTGCGGGCGGACGTCGTACCAGAGTTCGCCCCGGTCCTCGATCGCGCCGGATTCCAGCATTCGGCGCTCGAACCGATCGAAGGCGTCGAAGTCCTCGAAGTGCGTCGGCATCCCGGTGTTGGGCAGTCCCTCGAAGATCTTCGCGCGGGCCGACTGGAGGCCGGTGTCGAATCCGTTCCAGTACGGCGAGTTCGCCGAGAGGGCGAGCATGATCGGGACGTACCAGCGCAGTTCGTTGGCGATCCAGACCGCCTTGTCCGCGTCGTCGACGCCGACGTGAACGTGGACGCCCGCGGTGGTGTTTCGGTGCTGTGGATACTGGATCCGATCGAGTTGCGATCGGTAACGGGGCTTCTCGGCGTGCTCGAGTTGCCGCCACTTCGCGAGCGGGTGGAGGCCGGCGGCGGCGATCCGGTAGCCGTGGGCCTCGGCGTGATCGAGCAGCGCTTCGCGGATCTCGCGGAGCGACTCGCGGGCGTCGCCGGGGTCCTCGATCAGGGGGGTCTGGGTCTCGATGACGAACTTGAAGAGTTCGTGATCGAGTCTCCCGTCCAGAATTTCGGGCGGGTCGTGCTCGTAGACGAGGTCGTCGGTCCCGCTCGTGGGGCGACCGCGCTCGTCGACGACGAAACACTCCTCTTCGATCCCCAGCGTGCCCATCCGCGTGAACGAATCCCGCGAGCCGCGTTCCATCGTGGGGGGCTTTCGGCCCCGACAGTAAATACGGTTTGGAGTCGGATCGATCGGCCGCGATCGGTGCCCAGGGCGGGTAACGGCTCCACCGACCGAGTCTCGGGAGCCGGTATCGTCGCGTGGCCCGGTCGTGGTACCACGACCCTCGCAAGGGTTATCCGTGGAACGTCCGTACATTTGTTCGTAATGGCAAACGGTAACGTTGATTTCTTCAACGACACAGGCGGCTACGGTTTCATTTCGACGGACGACGCGGACGAAGACGTGTTCTTCCACATGGAGGACGTCGGCGGACCGGACCTCGAAGAAGGCACCGAGATCGAATTCGACATCGAACAGGCCCCCAAGGGTCCACGCGCGACGAACGTCGTCCGCAACTAATATCTACTGCTGACCGTCGCCGCGCGGCGACGCCGTACGTTAGATCCCATTTTTGAGAACGTCACCCACCGAGCCACTGGCACCGACGCCGGGCGTTCCGAGAGGCTCCGCGCCGAAGATCGAGGTACACCAGCCCCGAGTATCGATCAGGACGTGATCGACTCGGCCTCGGGATCGACGGCCGCCTCGTCCTCGCGGAGTTTGAACTTCTGTATCTTACCGCTGGGGTTCTTCGGCAGGTCGTCGACGAAGTAGTACCGCCGCGGGCGCTTGAAGTCTGCCAGGTCGTCGCTCTCGATCGCGAACGCGTCCAGTTCGCCCGCGGAGACGTCCTCGTCGGCGACGACGTACGCGACGACGGCCTCGCCCCACTTCTCGTCCGGTTCGCCGAGAACCGCGGCCTCTTCGACGCCGTCGTGGGAGAACAGCACGTCCTCGACCTCCGCCGGGTAGACGTTCTCGCCCCCGGAGACGATCATGTCGTCCTTCCGATCGACGACGTAGAGGTAGCCGTCCGCGTCGCGGTAGCCCAGGTCGCCGGTGTAGTACCACGTCTTGCCGTCTGCCTCCCGGAGCGATCGATCGGTCGCCTCCGGTCGGTTCCAGTACTCGCGCATCGTACACGGGCCGGCGATCAGGATCTCGCCGATCTCGCCCCGTTCGACCTCCCGGTCTGGGTCCGCGTCGGATTCGACGACCCGGACGGCGTGGTTGAGCGCGGGGAGGCCCGCACAGCCCTGCTTCGAGAGCTGATCCTCCGGGCGCTGGAAGACGCCGGCGGGCCCGATCTCGGTCATGCCGTAGGCCTGGAGGTAGTCCTCACAGAGGTGCTTCCGGCAGTTCTCGAGCACCTGTGCCGGCATCGGGGCCGCGCCGTACAGCCCCAGCCGGAGCGAGGAGACGTCGACGTCCATCTCGGCGGCGGTCAGCGACAGTCCGTTCCAGGCCGTCGGCGCGGCGAACAGGAGCGTCACGTCGTGGGTTTCGATCGCCTCGAGGGCGGCCTGCGGATCGAACTCGTGGTGGATGACGGTCGTCGCGCCGCGGTGAACCCGCGGAAACAGACAGCAGTGCAGTTCAGCGCAGTGGTACAGCGGCATGACCGAGAGGCCGACGTCGTCCCGCGTGACGTTCATCTCGGCGATACACAGCAGGTTGTGGTCCACCATGTCCCGGTGTTCGTGGACCACGCCCTTCGGGCGCCCCGTAGTTCCCGAGGTGTAGATGAACGCGTAGACGTCGTCCTCGTCGACGACCACCGGCGGCGACTCCGGGCGCCCCGACTCGAGGAGGTCGTCGAACGCGAGCGCGTACTCGGGCGGGTCGTCGAGCGAAACGTACGTCTCGACGGTCTCGAGGGCCGGACGGGCACCCTCGACCGCCTCGCGCGTCTCCGGTTCGAAGATCAGCATCTCGGCCTCGGCATCGTTGACGATGTACTCGATCTCGCCGGCCGGAAGCCGGAAGTTGAGCGGCGTGAACACGGCGCCGATCTTCGCACACGCGTACACCGAGAGCGCCATCTCAGAGCCGTTGTGCAGGACGGTCGCGACCCGATCGCCCTTCTCGATGCCCGCATCTAGCATCGCGTTCGCCAGCCGATTTACCCGTTCGTCGAACTCCGCGTAGGTCCAGCGCTGATCCTTTCGCGGGTAGACGATCGCGTCCCGGTCGGGATACCGATCGACCGTCTGTTCCAGCGTGTCCCCCAGAGTGGCATACGTTGACATGCGTCGAAGAAATTCGACGAAGACCTACATATCGTTACTCGATAGTTACAGCCCGATCGATAGTGAAATGTGCTTGCAGCGGGGACCCAGATCGTCGACAGTTATCACGATCGCCCGTGTAACGACGGACGTGAACCGCGATCGGCACAACCCGGCCCGGCAGACGGAGCCCGCATACAGTGCCACGCGCCGAACCTGGTACGGGTACGGCAGCCTCGCGCGCGTCGAGAAGAGCGGATTCGGACGCGTGCTCCACGACTGCAGTACCGTGTTCGGCGACGTGTCGATCCCGTCGCTCCCGGTTCTGTTCGCGATCGTGGTCGCCCCCGGAACCGGCGCCTACGACGCCACCGCTGCCGGCGTCGTCGCGTGGACGACGATGGTCGCCGTCGGGACGGCGATCCGCGGCGGCTGGATCCGGCCCCTCGCGACGGACACGCTGGGCTGGGTGGCGATCACGCCGTCGTTGATCCTCCTGCGACTCGTCTACTACAACCTCGTGCTGACCGTCGCCGTCTTCGGCGGCGTGGCCGTCGCAAACGCGGTCGGGATCGCCCCGCTCTCGCTCGTCGTCGCGTTCGTCGTCGCGGTCGGGTCGATGCTTTCGTTCCCGCGGCTCGCGGAGTGGTTCTACGGCGCCGCCCGGCGACGATTCTGAGTAGCCAGTCGATCGTTACTCGACGGTGTCGGGATCGAGATGGCCGAACGACGCCTCTGTCATCACCGCGGCCGAGCGACGACGCCGAGGTGATCGGTGTGGTAGTCGTCGAGTCGCCGGTCCTCGAGCAGTTCGTAGCCGTCCGCGAGTTCCGCACGGACGTCGTCGAAGACGGCTTCCGGGTCGCGGGTGACGTCCTCGCTTCGGGCCTTCACCGCGAGGAGCAGACGGCCGTCGTCCGCGAGGAATCGCGCGTTTTCGAGAGCCACGCGGGCCTGTCCCCGGGTTGCGACGTCCTGGACGACGACGTCGACGTCCGCCTCGACGACGTGGGCGTACGCCTCCGGTTTCCGGGCGTCCTTGAGCAACGGGAACAGCCGCGGACGGCTCTCTGCGGCCTCGAGCAGATCCCGTGCGGGCCGCGCGGCGAACTCGACGGCGTACGTCGGGCCGGCGAAGTCGGCGACGTGGCTCACCGTCGTCCCGCTGGCCGCGCCGAGGTACAGCACCGTCTCGCCGCCCGCGAGGCCGGTGTCCATGCCGAGTTCGAGCATCGCCCCGAGTTTCGATCGGTGCGGGTTCCACGCCCGCCACTCGCCATCCGTCGGTTCGCCGTAGACCGGCTTGCCGCGGGTCGCGAGTCGGGTCGTCCCGTCGAACTCGTGACGGTCGACGCCGGCCGGGAGCGTCGGTTCAGTCATCGTCCTCCCCCGTCGTCCGGGCCTGGATCGTCTCGATCCGATCGGCCAGTTCGGCCTCGAGTTCGGGCTTCACCTCGCCCGAGTAGTGGTCGATCCGGGCCGCGATCGCGAGTTTGCCGGCGAGCGCGCGGGCGGCCGAGCCCCGGTTCTCCGGGTGGGTGCCACGAACCGCGTCGTGGGTGTAGATGATCCCGTGTTTGGGGGAGGGGGCGTGACCACGGAGGTGGGCAAACAGCGCGTCCTCGGCACCCAGGATCTGGACCGTGCCGCTGGGCTTCTTCGCCAGATCCTCGAGGCCGCCGGCGAGCGAGA
Source organism: Halosolutus sp. YCN4 (assembly GCF_059736495.1). Taxonomy (NCBI): domain Archaea; kingdom Methanobacteriati; phylum Methanobacteriota; class Halobacteria; order Halobacteriales; family Natrialbaceae; genus Halosolutus; species Halosolutus sp. YCN4. The sequence continues at coordinate 1,100,395 of NZ_JCASSM010000001.1, forward strand.
TCAGCCGGGCCGCGAGCACCGGCCCCGCGAGCGCGGCGAGGTTCGGCGCGACGGTCGGCGTCCGGCGTTCGACGAACTCCCGCAGGTCGTCGGCCTCGTCGGCGAGGCCCGCGACGCGCTCGGCCAGCGATCTAACCTGGCCGGGATCTCCCTCCAGGTCGGCTTTCCGAGCAGCCAGTTCGCGGGCGTACTCGATCCCGGTGCCTGCGTCGGGATCGATCGTGCCGGCCCACTCGGCGAGTCGCTCGGCGAGTTCGTTCGCCGTGCGCGTACAGTCGTCCATCGCCCGCACGGCGTGGACGAGTTGCCGATCGTCGGCCCGCTCGTCGGCTTCGACGGCCGATCGGGTCGCGGCCATCGTCGCCTCGTGGAGCCGATCGTAGTAGTCGGCCTCGTCCTCGGCGAATCCCGCCTCGACGGCCAGTCTCGGCCACGCCTGCGGTTCTCGAGCCGCTCCCTCCGCGATCGCATCGCGGGCGGCGTCGAGATCGTCCGCCGCGAGCCCCGCGAACCAGCCCTCGGCTGCGGGTGCGTTGTCAGTCATGTCTCCTCCTTGTATCTCGCACGGGTATATACTGTCGGACACGGGGATCGATCGGCGCGACGACCTAGACCCCGAACGTCGCCCGGAGCATGTCGCGGGTTCCCGGACCGAGGCCGACCGCGACGACGATGACCATGAACAGGTAGGCGTAGCGGGGACTCTCCTCGAAGAACTCCTCGTTGAACAGCCAGACGACGAGGACTGCGGCGGCGAGTTTTACCAGCAAGAACGGCCACGCCGCGCCCGCGGTGTCGACGATCGCCGCGTTGATCGGGTGTTTCGGCACCAGGTTCGCCGGGAGGCCGAAGTAGGTCGCGTAGTCCAGTCCGATGACGTTCGCGACCCCGTCGACCGCGTGGGCCCAGATGACGACGATCCCCATGTAGCGCGTGCCCCGGTTCAGTTCGGGTGCGAACCGCTGGATCGCGGCCCAGGTGATCGCCGTTGCAACGGTCGCCCCGCCGAGCGTCGCGAGCGGGAGCAGCGGATAGAACGTTACGTACCCGGTCGTCGCCGCACGGTACCCCAGGAACCCGAGCGTCACGGCGAGGAGTCCGGTACCGATCGCAAAGAGCGGGTACTCGTAGCCCGAGACGGCGTCCTTCCGATCGAGCCAGACGGAGACGATCGCCGCGAGCACCGTAATCGCGAAGACGGTGAAGTAGATAAGTGGGCTGATCAGGAACCCGTTCCACGGGAGATCGATCGGGAGTTGGCCGGTCGCACGGTAGGCGGCCACGTTCGCGTCCTCGACGACTCGTAATGCGCCGCCGAACAGGAAGAACGGGAACAGCCCGTAGAAGCCCGCACGGTAGCGTTCGATCTCGAAGCGCTGGGTCAGGAGGACGACGCCGATCGACATGAGAATCAGCGTCGGAATGTAGCCCGCGTAGGAGACGAACGTGTAGCCGGGTGCGGCGGTCGGCCCGGTCGTCTCCGGACCGCACTCGACCGGTGTGCCGCCGTTCCACGCGACGCAACTCCAGCCGTGCGCGTCGGCGACGACCGGCCCCCAGTAGTACTGCCAGATGAGATCGACGTAAACGCGCTGGGGGAACACTGTCGCGGCGAGTGCCACCCCGGCGGCGAGGAGTACGACGGTCGCGGCCCAGATTCGCTCGGCCCCGTACCGTTCGATATACTCGTCCATGGACGATATCCCGAACGGGGCCCGCTTACCGTTTCCGATTTCTGACGCGCTGGAGGCGGTCGGGTGGCCGCGGCGACGCCGTTCCCGAGCGCACCGAGCCGTCCGGCCGACCCGCGGTTGGCCCGGTCGGGTTACTCGATGGCCGCGGCCTCGCGGGCGACCGCCAGCACCTCGTCGTGGATCTCGCCGTTCGAGGCCACGAGACCCGTGCTATCGTGTCGCCAGCGATCGCCCGCGAGGTCGGTGACGGTGCCACCCGCCTCGCGGATCATCTGGACGCCGGCGACGGAATCCCACGGGTTCATCGCGAGGTTCGTGACGGCTCCGTCCAGCGCACCGGCGGCGACCATCGCGAGTTCGAGTTGTGCACAGCCGAACCGGCGGAGGTCCGCGAACCGCTCGACGATCCCCCGCGTCGCGGCGGCGTACTGACCGCGCTCGTCGTAGTCCCACCAGAACGTCGGACAGACGGTGGCGGTCTCGGGATCCGTCCGGTCGGTGACCGACAGCGGGTCGTCGTTGCGGAACGCGCCGTCCGGCCCGACGCGGTACGTGTCCCCGAGTTCGGGGAAGACGGACGCTCCGGCGATCGGGTCGCCGTCGACGACCGTCGCGACCGCGGTTCCGAACGCCCGGATGCCGTCGACGTAGTTGTTCGTCCCGTCGATCGGATCGACGATCCACGCCGGTCCCGTCTCGGGCACCGCTTTCAGCGTGTCCGCCTCTTCGCCGACGATCGGGTCGTCCGGATACGCCTCCCGGAGGACCTCGACGACGGTCGCCTGGGCGTCCCGATCGGCCTGCGTGACGACGTCGGTCTTCCCGTCTTTCGTCTCGACGGCGATCCCCGATCGGAAGGCGTCCGAAGCGACCTCTGCACCAGCCCTAGCTGCGCGGACGGCGACTTCGGCCCGCCGGCGCGCGTCGTCAGCATCGCTCATTGTACACGGTGTGTTGACCAGTGAAAAGGATGTGACGGTTCGAACTCCGTCGGAGGTGCTTCGCAGCCGATCGGACGGGGTGAGCCGAATCGACACCGGTCGGACTGGTCACTCGTCGTCTCGATCAGGGTCCGTCAGAAGTTGCGAGGGAAGATCGCTCCGTGTTGATCTTCCGCATCTTGGTCGGCGCGTCTTTGCGCCGCGTGCGATGCGAGGGGAGGGAATCGAACCACCTCCGAGAACCTGCGCCTGTGACGCAGAACCTCGGCGTAGTTCGAGACCTCCTGCATCTCACTCAGCGCGTCTTTGCGCTTCGCTGCGATGCGAGGGGAGGGAATCGAACCCACGAACGTCTACACGAGCGGATCTTGAGTCCGCCGCCGTTGACCGCTTGGCTACCCTCGCACGCGGCCGATAGTAAGGTAGTGCCGTATGAATACGCTGCGATTTCCGCGACGATCGATGGGAGACGGGACGCGGTACCGAGGCCGGGGTTCTGTCAGGCCGTCGCTATGTCGAATTCGTCCTCCGGATACCGCTGCTGGCAGTTGTGACACTGGTAACCGCCGTCGACGTGCGTGTAGAGTCGCTCCCCGCAGTTCTGGCAGTTCCCGTACGGGTACTTCATCTAGTCGGAGCGTAGCACTGGATCAGGATAAGCCTACGGGCCGACGGCGTCGCTTCTGACCCGCGTGGCGAACGGGTCGGACACGATCGGACCAACGGAGTTACCTGTCGACTGGCTCAAGGAGTACCATGGATGACCACACCCGCGACCCGACCGTCGGCGCGCCGGCCGGGAACCCGACCGGCTGGGACGCCGACGAGGGCCGCTGGGAGCACGGGACCCTCAGGCGGGCAGTGGTCCACGGCGTTCGACTGTTCAATTCCGGCGCGTACCACGAATCACACGACTGTTTCGAGGACGAGTGGTACAACTACGGCCGCGGAACTACCGAGAGCGCCTTCGCTCACGGAATGGTACAGGTCGCCGCGGGAACGTACAAACGGGTCGACTTCGAGGACGACGACGGGATGCGATCCCTGTTCCGGACCGCCCTGCAGTACTTCCAGGGCGTCCCGAACGACTACTACGGTGTCGACGTCCTCGAGGTTCGGACGACGATGACGAACGCCCTCGAGAATCCCTCACGGATCGACGGGTGGCGGATTTCGCTCGACGGCGAGCGACCGACCGCGCGACCGATCGATCGCGAGTACGCTCGGGCGCTCGAGGAGTGATCAGTACGCGTCGTCGACGACCGTTACGTCGGCGTGGAGCTCGTCGCGTAGTGTTGTATGAATATGGCAATACTGCTCGCCGATCGCGGCGAGTTCGTCGGGGTCCTCGAGCGCGGCCTCGACGTACAGCACGAACCGGATCGCTTCGAGGTTGTCGTGGTCGTCGAGGTCCGCTTCGGCGTCGATCTCCATCTTGCCGAGGTTGTCGATCCCGTTCTTGCGGGCACCCAATCGAACCGCAGGAAGGAAACACGACGCGTAGTCAGCGACGAGTAGTTCGTTAGGGTTCGGCCCCGTTTCGTTCATGGGGTCGACGGTGACCGTGAAATCACCGATGGCGCTGCTCGTATCGAACCCGTCCTCGTTGGTGGTCGTGAGGTCGATGTCTGTCATTCTGTATTGTATACTTTCCACTATTCTATGAAATACCTTGTGACTCGCCGATCCGGAAATAGGGGGGTCGAATGGCGGGTAGCAGACGGGAAACGGAGCGATCGATATCGTCGTTTCATGACGAGTGAGGACTCGTCGTTTCAGAGTCGGCACGATGCCCGTACCGCAAGTGAATCGCTCCGTCGAAGGGGTCGGGGGCAGCCTCCACGACTGCACGGTGTGAGTCGAACGTGTGTGATCCGTCTCGGCGAGCGTCGAGGCCGCCGCAATCGCGTCCTCGTAGTTCGCTCTGTGAGCCAGTATCGGCTCGGCGACGACGATCGTGCCGTCCTCGACTGCGTCTCCGCTCCCGACCTGGTGGCTGACCAGCGGTCCGCCGCCGACGCCGTTCTCGAGTTCCGAAATCGCAAATTCGGACGTCATCACCCGAAATATTGGGCCATAGTATTTCTAATATCATACAATACAATTTCCCTGTCCCCAGTCGTTGCTGAACGACTGTGCAGGTACAAGAGGTTCACTTTCTGGTTATATATTCCGATCCACGGGTCTCACTCGTTCGGAACTACCCACCCCGATACCGGATATAGGCCCCTCATATGCCGGTTCTGACGAAATAGTTCGATCGGAAAACAGGATTCAGATTATCCATTCGACTGTTATTTTCCGAACCCGTCTCCTGTCCCGACGGCTGACTCGCGCATCCCGGTGTCGGAAGTATTTTGTAGTATAGTGGTATCCATACAATACATGGTGGTGCCTACGAGGGGAGAGTCGATCACCGGATCGACCCCCGAACCGCACGGCCGAACCGGCACGTCGACGAACGCGCGATCGCAGGTCGCACGGACGGTGGACGCATGATCAGGCGTGCACTCATGGGGATCAAGCAAAACCTCCTCTACGTGGTCGTCGCGTCGCTCGCGCTCGGACTCCTCGCCGGACAGGTGCTCGACGCGGGGACCAAACGCCTTCTGCAGGGGGCGATCACCCCGGTGCTGTTCCTCATGGTCTATCCGATGATGATCAACATCGATCTCAAAGAGGTGCTCAACGTTCGCGACCACCTCGCGCCGGTCGCGCTCAGTCTGGCGATCAACTTCGCGGTGGCGCCCGCGATCGCCGTCGCCCTGGCGCGGCTGTTTTTCGCCGGCAACCCGGCCTACGCCGTCGGTCTCTATCTCATTGCCCTCATCCCGACGTCCGGGATGACGGCCGCCTGGACGGGACTGGCCGACGGCGACCTGGAGGTCGCACTGGTGGCGATGGCCGCGAATCTGCTCACCGCGGTCGTCGTTCTCCCGGCGTACCTCTCCCTGCTCGTGGGCGACGGCGTCGCCTTCGAACCCGGCGCGCTCTATCGACAGATGGCCCTGTTCGTCGTCGTCCCGATGGTCGCGGGTAACGTCACGCGGCGACTTATTTTGCGGACGCAGGGACCGAGCGGCTTCAAGCGGCTGAAACCGCTGTTCGGCGGCGCGAGTTCTCTCGGCGTGATGGCGATCGTCTTCATCGCCATGACGATGCGAAGCGAGGCGATCCTCTCGGATCCGATCGGGTCGGCGATCACGATCGTTCCGCTCGTCCTCTTCTATGCCGTCTTGCTCGTCATCGGGGTGGCCGTCGGCCGGACGCTGGTGGCGCCCGCACAGGGAATCGCGCTGATCTACGCGACGAGCATGCGCAACCTCTCGATCGCCGTCGCCATCGCCGTGGCGTCGGAGACGCTCCCGACCGAGGCGATCCTGCCAATCGCGCTCGCGTACCTGCTCCAGCCGCCGCTTGGAGCCGTCTACATGCACTACCGCCGCGACGTGGTCGCCGAGGGGCGCGCCGTCGGCGAGGTCGTGCGGTCGCTGGTGTGACCGTCGAGCGCGCCACTCCGACGCCGGATTCGGTGAGAAACGCGTCTCCGTCCTCGTTCTCGCCCTCGAACCCGGTCCCGGTCCTGCGCCGTCGAGTCCGAACCGTGTCACATTTGGGCTCCCGGACCGTCTCGTATACTGATGAGAGTCGCCCAGCTTGGGTCGGGGACGCCTGAACTCGCAGTCGTCGCGGGCGTGCACGGGGACGAGCCCTGCGGCGTCCGCGCCGTCGAGCGACTGCTGGACGAGCGCCCGACCGTCGAACGGCCGGTCAAACTCGTCGTCGCCAACGAGGCGGCGCTCGAGCGACGGGTTCGCTTCGTCGACGAGGACCTGAACCGCGCATTCCCCGGCGATCCGGACGCGAAGACCCACGAGGGACGGCTCGCCGACCGGCTGGTCGAGGAACTCGAGGACTGTCTCACCTTCTCGATGCACTCGACGCAGAGCCACGCCGAGCCGTTCGCGATCGTCAACGAGATCAGCGAGACGGCGACGGAGATCTGTCCCCAGTTACCGGTCACCGCGATGGTCGAGACGAGCAACTTCGCGGAGGGGCGACTCTTCTCCGAGATCGACACGGTCGAGGTCGAGTGCGGGCTCCAAGGGTCGGAGACGGCCGCCGAGAACGCCGATCGGCTGACGCGTGCGTTCCTGACCGCCGTCGACGCGTTGCCCGGTGACACCGTCTCCCGCGACCTCCCGGTGTTCCGACTCACGGACGTCATCCGCAAGGACCAGGCGGACACCTACGAGGTGTTCGTCGATAACTTTACGCAGGTCGAACCGGGGAACCCGTTCGCGGCCGCCGACGGCGAGACGCAGGTCGCCGAGGAGTCGTTCTACCCAGTGCTCATGTCCCCCAACGGCTACCAGGACGTCTTCGGGTACGCGGCCGAGAAGGTCGACGTCCTGCAGACGCGGACCGCGGCAGACTGAACCGGCCGATCGGTCTCGCCACCGTTCCCGTCCTCGAGTGGTCGTACGGCTCCCGTCCTCGAGTGGTCGTGCCGTCCCCTCCGCGGGAGGCCGTCGTCCTGGCGCATAACGTCGAGATCCTGCCAGCGGAGTCGACGTTATCCCTCGACGCACTGTCAGATTGCTTTACATTGCAACCCAAGCGCGAACGGGGACCGGGATTGGAGTTCCGGTGATGTCGTCGACATCATCCAGCAAACGGTGGCTGGTCACGGGAGTCGCCGTCACGATCCCGCTCGCCGTCACGATCCCGCTCGCCGTCACGCTCGTCGTCCTCAGCGTCGCGCTGAACTTCGTCCTGATCGTCCTCTCGCCGATCGTAGTCGGAGTCCTCTACGTCTGACCGACCGACCCGAACGACGCGGTGTCGCCGCGGGATCGAGGTGCTCAGGCAGTGAACACGGGGACGTCGAGCGAGCCGACCACCCGGTTCGTGATCGAGCCGATGAGCGGCTTGTCAGGGTCGGACCGTCCCCGTTTCCCCATCACCACGAGATCGATGTCGTTCTCCTCGACGTACTTGCGGATGGCCTCGACGGGCGTATTCGACACGACCGACGTGACGCAGGGCACGTCGGCGTCCGTGGCGAGGGCTTCGATCTCGTCGACGAAGGTCTGACCTTTCTTCTCGAGGCGGTTCCGGGTCTGTGCGATATCGCTCGGAACGGCGACGTAGTCCGCGTCGCCCATATCCATCGCGTACAGCACGTGCAGGGTCGCCCCGTTGCGCTTTGCGAACCTGATGGCCTGTTTCCCCCCCTCCCGTGCGGATTTGCTGCCGTCGGTCGGAACGAGGATGTCGTCGAAGTCGGTTTCGTCGTCCATGCAGTCTACCACCACCCCGAAGGGGATAATTCTCGCCCAGAATCCGCTCACGTGAGACTGTCGTCGGATCCAGGTCGATGTGCACGACGCTGCCGATCGACTCTCTCAGGAGCCTTGTTGAACCCTCGACCCGTAGGCCCGAGTATGCCATCGCCACCCCGCCGGCAGTACCTCCTCGCGATCGGGGCGAGCGTCGCGACCGCTGGCTGTCTCGGCCGACTCCTGGACGACGACCTCGAACTGGCGACGCCCGAGAGCGTTCCCGCGGACGACTGGGAACGACCCGACTGGGAACCGCCGCGGGAGGTCCCGGTCGAAGGGGACGTCTCGGCGACGACCGTCGTCTCCGACCTCGAGATTCCGTGGGACCTCGCGTTCGCAGGGGACGACGCGTTCGTCACCGAACGCGACGGCGGTGTGACCCGGTTCGCGACCGACGCCCTGACCGGCGAGGCGGACCTCACGCCGGCCGACGGAGAGACGGTCCTCGACGGTGACGACCTCCCCGACCGGGCCGCAGCCGGTGAAGGCGGGACGCTCGGCGTCGCGGTACATCCCGATTATCCCGACCCGGCCGACCTGTTCGTCTACTACACTGCCGAGACCGGCAGCCTCTCGAATCGCGTCGTCCGCTACGATCTGGACGGCGACGCTCTCGAACCGATCGTCGAGGGGATTCCCGGCGCGACGATCCACAACGGCGGGCGGATCGCGTTCGGCCCCGAGGGAGACCTGTGGGTGCTCACGGGCGACGCGGAGGACCCTGCGGCGACACAGGATCCGGGGTCGCTCGCGGGTGCCGTGCTCCGGACGACGCCCGACGGGGAACCGGCGGCGGCGAACCCCGACTGGGGCTCGGACGGCGATTCACGGACGCACACGCTCGGTCACCGGAACCCACAGGGGATCGCCTTCACGCCGGAGGGAACGCCGTTCGTGGCCGAACACGGCCCGCAGGCTCGCGACGAGATTTCGGTCCTCCGTCCGGGCGGGAACTACGGCTGGGACGTCGTCCGCGGCGGTCCGGACGACCCCGAGTACGGCAACTACGACGAGTACGACGAGGCGTCTCCGCCGATCGTCAACACCGGCGAGACGACGTGGGCACCGTCGGGGCTCTCGTTCTACGCCGACGACGCGATCGCGAACTGGCAGTACAGACTCCTCGTCGCCGGCCTGGGGTCGAACGCGCTGTACGCCGTCTCGCTGTTCGCGGACGATCCCCCGACGATCGAGTCGGGAGTCACGTTCGACGCGTCGTGGCTCGACGATCGGTTCACGGCGATCGCACACTCGCTCTTCGACGGTGCGTACGGACGACTGCGCCACGTCGAACCGGGGCCCGACGGGTCGCTGTTCCTGCTCACCTCGAACCGGGACGGCCGGGCGAGCGGGACGTTTCCGCGCTCCGACGACGATCGGATAGTGAGACTGGATCCGGCCTGATCCGGACGCCCTTCGAGCGACTCCCAGCGCGGATGTGCGTCGTCGATCGTGGTGAATGACGCAAGGCCTATCCCGGTCACTCCCATACGAACGGGCATGGACTTCCCACCGAACCAGGGTCTCGATCAGGACGAAGTCGACGAATACGTCGAAGAAACGATCGCCAGCAACGAGGTCGTCCTCTTCATGAAGGGGACAAAACTCATGCCCCAGTGTGGGTACTCCCGTCGCGCGCTCGGACTGATCGACCAGTACCGCGACGAGTACGAGACGGTCGACGTCCTCGAGTCCCTCGACGAGTACCGCGCCGCGCTCGAGGCTCACAGCGGCTGGGAGACGATCCCACAGACGTTCGTCGACGGGGAATTCGTGGGCGGATCGGACGTCCTCGCCGAACTCGACGAACGCGGGGAACTGGCCGAAACGCTCGGCGCCGAGCAATAACACCTCAGGGACGGGAGTTAAATTTATCCAGACGTATCCCTGACGCATTTAATAGCAGATCATATAAGTCACCCGCCCGTACTAGTAACTCAGCGACTGTCGCCGCACACCTTCCCACTATGTCAACAGAGGAATCCAGACACGTATATCGGCTGCATTCGACCCTCGAACTGCCACTCGAAGACCTTCGCGAGCACGTCGAGGACGCCCAGTTCCCGGAGGGGATCGCCGACGTAGAGATCACGCGGCGAAACAACACGCTCATTCTCAAGGCCGTCGCGGAAGACGATTCCGTCAGCAAGTACACGCCGACGGCCCAGCTCAAGGCGAGCGTCACCGAAAACCGGGTTTACGAGGAAGACCCGGACGAGCGCCGCAACTCCTTCCGCTGGGACGAAGAAGAGGAGGAGGAGATCGAATCGGAACTGGTCGAGTTCGCCGCGTTCAAGGGCGATCGCGAAACCGTCCTGCAGAACTCCTTGCTCCAGTACGAGATGTTCCTCGTCCTCTGTGGGATCGCGGAGGCGGCCGAAAAAGGCACCCTGACGGCGATTTCGGAGCGCGGCGGCGACCTCGAGGCGACGCGGATCGTCGAGGGCGAACCCCGACCGGCGGACATCGAAGTCGTGGAAGGGCCACGAGACTCGGGGTCCGGGCAGGGCGGCGTCAACTGGCGGGACAACAAGTTCATCAGCGACTGAGAGTACACAGCGGCGTTTTATATTTTCCGCCGCCGGGAGCGACCGATGGAGCCGGTGAAGTTGGTTCGGCGCTCAGAGTGTTCAACGGAACGGAACAAACGGATTTCAATGGGTTAAGCTGGCCGCTATCAAGTCGATGCGTCCACTGCCAGAGCATGCCGTATACGGGTGGACCATAGTCCTTACTCGTCTTCGTCCGCTTCGACGAACCAAACGGGTTCGGTTTCGGACGGCTTCATCTCGTCGTCCGGCGCCTCGTTGCCGACGGTCTCACGGTTGGCGTCACCGCGTTCGTGCGGTCGAGTTTGCTCGGTTGAACGGTCATCGATCGACGGCCGGGATTCGCCGTCGGGTTCGAACTCGTTGACCGGGCCACTCTCGCCGAGTTCTGTGTTGGGGTCGTCGGCCGGCCGTCCGAGGTCCTCGTCGGCAGTGGCGGCGAGGTCAAGTTCCTCCGCGTCCGTAGTGGCCACCGCCGGAAGAGACCCGTCGCCGCCGATGCTATCGCCGGACGACAACGATGAAGGGCTGCTGTTCGCATCGGTCACGAAGGTGTCGAGTTCCGTAGCGAGCACCGACGCCTGTTGGCTGAGGTCCGTGATGGCTCGCGAGACCTCGGTGAGTGCGCTCGTCTGCTCTTCGGCGGCTGCGGCAACGTTTTCCGCTTCGGAAACCGTCTCCCGCGAGATCGTCGCCGCATCGTCGACCATGGCGACGACCTCCTGGGTCGAGGCGGCCTGTTGCTCGGTCGCCGCGGAAATCTCCTGGACGCCCTCGTTGGTCCGCTGGGCGTAGGTGGCAATATCATCGAGCGACTGTGCGGCGTTCTCGACCGCGCTCTTGTGTTCGGCGACCCGGTTGCTGGTCTCCTGGACCTCGGCGGCCGTCCTGCGGGTCTGGGACTTGATCTGCTCGATCGAGTCCTCGATGTCCGCTGCGGCCTCTTTGGTGTCGGCTGCGAGTTCTTTCACCTCCGTGGCGACGACGTCGAAGCCGCCGTCGTCTTCGGCGGTCGAGCGAGTGGCCTCGATGTTTGCGTTCAGCGCCAGCAGATTCGTTTGATCTGCGACCTCGGTGATGAACTCGACCAGTTCGTCGATCTGCTCGATCTCTGACCGGAGTGACTCGATTTCCTCGACGGCCCGATCGGACTCGGATTCGATCTCGTTCATCCCGTCGATCGCGGCCTGAGCGGCTTCGCGACCTTCCTCGCCCGTCTGAGCGGTTCGTTCTGCGAGGTCCGCCACCTGGTTTGACGAGGCGGCGATCTCCTCGATAGTCCTCGAGAGCCCACTCATCTCGGCGTCGACCGACTGGAGGCTCTCGTTCTGTCGCTTCGCACCGTCGGAGATGTCCTGGATCGACGAGGTAACCTGCTCGGAAGCCGAGCGGACCTCCTCAGAGCTAGCCGTTACTTCATCGGAGGCGATCGCGACGTCCTCAGCGAACTGTTTGAGGTACTCGGTGGTCGACTCGATTTCGGTGATCATCTCGTTGAATTCGATCGCGATCTCACGCATCGCTTCGTTCTCGCTCTCGGGATCCATCCGCCGTGTCAAGTCGCCAGCTGCACAGGCCTGCATCACGTCGGAATACTCGTCGGCCTTCTGCTCCAGATGCTGGTTGACCTCTTCCGCGTTCTCCCGGAGACGAACAGCCTCGCGACGGGCATTCTCCGCCTCCTCGATCTTGGTCTGGAGTGCCTCGCTCTTGTGCTGTAGTTCGTCGATGGTCACGAGTCCGGTATTGACTACCAGAAAGACGAACACTGCACCGAACAGGAAAACGAACCCTGTGAGTATCCGGAATATCTCCTCGAATCCACTGATCGTAACCCAGAGGGCAGCGACGTATCCGACCAGAAAAAACGCCATCAGTACGAGCAGTCCGCGCCACCGTCGCCGATAGGCGTTTTCATCGAGTCGCTGCAACAGTGTCCTCGTATAGATGGTCGAACTGAACATCACGACTGTCCCGAAGACGATGAGAAACGGAACTATTGTCGACACATTCATCGACGCACACCCCTAGCATATCTCCTCCCGAAACCGTCTGATGAACGCCCACTATTTATTACATAACTCATTCCCAACGAAGAATTCACGTGACGTAATACGGGCGTCCCCGGTGTCGTCTGGAGGTCGGGCATCGGATGTATGTCCGAAGCATCTCGTTCGAGCATCAGGTTGTATGCTGTCGCAATGTACAAACTCATAACGGTGATGTTACAGGTATTGTTTGAATCCACATGTTAGGAAAAATACGATTGCGTGAACTACAGCTTGGCTAACAGGAGACCAGTGTGCCGTCATCTTCCGATCACCCAAGACGTCTCGTTGTTGTTACGTGGTGGTACTGGCGAGGTTCGTTCCGGCTCTCTACCATCGCTCACCTCCTCCAATTGATTATCTACTGGTATGTTACGGGCTCAGGAACTCGGCTCTGTTTTCCGCTACGTGCTCTTGCCGCGTATTTTTGATCTTCGGGCACGACCAGAGTGGCCTGCTCGTTGCATACGACTTCGAGCCACCTATCGGAGTTGCGATCAGTCGACGCCGCGTGTAGTTCACGACCGGTCGAAGAGGCGTATTTCCGTCTCGGGATCGTCCGAACCCTATGGGATCACCGCAGGGCCGACGGCGATTTCTAACGATGGCGGCCGTCGGGACGATGACGGGGCTCGCGGGGTGTGCGTTGCGATCGTCCGCGGACGAATCCGGGACGAACGAAGCGCAGGACGCGCTCGACCGACTGCCTGAGGCGGTCGGTCTCGAGACGCTGATCGACGGACTGGCGTTTCCACTGGCCGTAGAATTCGTGCCCGGCGTCGATCGACGGTACGTCGCGGAGCGGGACGGCCGCGTCCTCGTCCACGAGTCGGACGGCCGTCTCGCCGAACCGATCCTCGATCTGCGCGAGACGGTCGAGACCGACGGTGAGCGAGGGTTGCTGGGCATGGCCCTTCATCCCGAGTTCGACGAGGACCGACGGCTGTTCGTCCACTACAGCGCCCCGCGCCGACCGGGGACGCCGGACGACTACGATCACACGGGCGTGGTCGCGAGCGTCGACGTAACCGACGGCGGCAGGCGAGTGACGCGTGACTCCGAACGGACCGTCCTCGAAATTCCGCAGCCACAGGACTTCCACAATGGTGGCGATATCGCGTTCGGACCGGACGGCTACCTCTACGTCACCGTCGGTGCAGGCGGCGGTGGCGGCGGCGGTGGACAGGACGTGACCGAAGACTTCCTAGGCAGTGTTCTGCGTCTCGACGTCGACGATCGGACGAGCAAACAGGAGTACACCGTACCAGACGACAACCCGCTGGTCGGTCGAGCGGGACTCGACGAGTACTACGCGTGGGGGTTCCGGAACCCGTGGCGGCTGTCGTTCGACGACGGCAACTGCTTCGTCGCCGACGTCGGCGAGAGCGACTACGAGGAAGTGAACCTCGTCGAGAAGGGAGGCAATTACGGCTGGAACATCAAGGAAGGGACCCACTGCTACAGGGACGAGGACTGTCCGGACGAGACGCCCGCGGACGTTCGGGGCGGCGAACCGCTTCTCGATCCGATCGTCGAGTATTCACATTCGGGGGACGAGACGGGCGTGAGCGGCGTGTCGGTCATTGGCGGATACGTCTACCGTGGCTCGACACTCCCCTCATTGACGGACGTCTACGTCTTCGGTGATCTCGTGTCGGACGGACGGATGTTCGCTGCCGTTCGACCGGACGACAGCGACGAACAGTGGTCGACCGACGTCATCGAGATCGACGACGAAGCGGCCCTCGAGCAAACTCTCTCGTTTGGCCGGGACACGAACGGTGAGGTGTACGTACTCGGAATCGGCGCTGACGGCGGCGGTCTCCATCGCATCGTACCAGCCGCGTGACCGATTCGATCGCGATCGACTGCCAAGAGTCGCGGTGTGGTCGTGCCGTCGGCATCGGCGTCGGGATACATACCATCGAAGGCAGCGCCGAGGCCGGGAACGCTGTAGCCGCCTCCAGATAGCTATAGTAGCCACTGGAACGATTTGCACACTGATCGAAAGCCATCCTGCGATCAGGTGTGCATTGACTTTCAGAGGCTACTATATCAACAGGCTAACCGGCGAGAGACATATCTGCGTCGGCAGACTACCGAACTCATGGACGACCCGGGGACCTACTCGATCGCGGGCCGGCTCGCCGTGGCCGGGTTCGTCATGATCGCACCGACGCTCCTCTTTCTGGGTCTGGTCCGCGGACTGGAGCGGCTCCGCGACGACGCGTTCCTCGCCGAGTGGGCGCACAAACAGGGCCGGGATCCCGCCGATATCGCGAACGACGACGTCCTGGCCGCGCTCGCACGCGGTACCGGAGTCGATGCGGACGAGTCGAACGCGGGCCGCTGTCCCGCCTGTGGCAGTTCGAATCGATCGGACGTAACCTACTGTGGGGAGTGTCTCACCCGCCTGTCGTGACCGGCGGTATGGCCCCTGATCGTCGCCCGCGGAGCACCAGCGATCCAGCGCGGTCACTCCGCCGGTGATTCGGGAACCGGGTGGCCGACGGCCGGTTCAGCGTCGCGATAGACGGCCGCGCTGAGCGTCCGGTCCACGTCGGTATCGGCCTCGACGGCGAGGTCGATGGTCCGGCCGTCGACGGTCGTGACGGTAAGGAGGGTCTCACGGTGGCGGCGGAGTCCGATGTCCTCGAGTTGGTCACGGTGACGTCGTCCGTACCGAACGAGTGCCAGTCCGGCGAGCGTCGCGACGACGAACAGCGGTGCGACGAGGACCGGCGAGAAGAGTCCGGCGCCGGCGAGGACGACGACGGAGAAGAGTCCGGTGCCGACGAACAGTTGTTCGCGTGGCGCGACGCCGCCGTCGCGCCGACGCACGTGACCGATCGCGCTCGTGATCGCGACGGTCGCGAGGGCGAACCCCACCGTCACCACGTCCCGAACGATCCCGCCGGCCGAAAGCCGGCCGAACCCGACGAGGAGGGCACCGATCACCAGTACGCCGCCGACGAGCCCCAGCGTGCGCTGTCCGTCGGGGCCGGTGGTGAAGCGGACCCTGGATCGCTTCCGGCTCTCGATCGAACTGACGTAGTCGTACCGGACGTCCGTGAACGTCCCGCTGTCCGAGACGCACAGTAACCGCCGATCGGTGAGGCCCACGACCAGTCGGTCTCCCGGCCTCTCGAGACGGTGCCCCGACGTGAGACGCTGCAGGGCTTCGTCCTCGACCAGGTGACTCAAGAGGCGATCTTCGGCGGACGTCATGATCGCTCGATACCGTTTCAGGACCCATAGTAAGCCACCCCTTTCGAACGGGACGTCCCGTCGGGCACACCGATCGGGACGCGGCCACCTGCGTCGGTGTACCAGGCGTTCGAACCGCCCTCCCGACCCCGGGGGGTTAGGTGTTGGGCCAAGCGTTATTCCGCTTCGGCCCGTTGATTTAGTAATGGTAACACTGGTCACAGCCCCCCTGCAAGTCGGCGATCCCACGCTGGCGGTCGGCGCGCTCGTGCTCGTCGTCGCAATCATCACCGTCTGGTCGATGGTCGAGATCGTCGACGCGTACAACAGGGGCGCGCTCACGGTCTTCGGGGAGTATCGGAAGCTGCTGGAGCCGGGACTCAACATCGTCCCGCCGTTCGTCTCGCGCGTGTACACGTTCGACATGCGAACACAGACGATCGACGTCCCGTCCCAGGAAGCGATCACGCGGGACAACTCGCCGGTCACCGCGGACGCGGTCGTCTACATCAGGGTCATGAATGCCAAGCGGGCCTTCCTGGAGGTCGACGACTACGAGCGCGCCGTGTCGAACCTCGCCCAGACGACCCTCCGGGCCGTGATCGGCGACATGGAACTCGACGATACGCTGAGCCGGCGCGAGATGATCAACGAACGCATCAGGACGGAACTCGACGAACCGACCGACGAGTGGGGGATCCGCGTCGAGTCGGTCGAGGTCCGCGAGGTGACGCCGTCCCGGGACGTCAAGGGGGCGATGGAACAGCAGACCTCCGCGGAACGGCGCCGCCGGGCGATGATCCTCGAAGCGCAGGGTGAACGCCGCAGCGCGATCGAGAAAGCAGAGGGTGACAAGCAGTCGAACATCATCCGCGCCCAGGGGGAGAAGCAAAGCGAGATCCTCGAGGCGCAGGGTGACGCCATCTCGACCGTCCTCAGGGCCCGATCGGCCGAGTCGATGGGCGAGCGGGCGGTCATCGACAAGGGGATGGACGCCCTGACCGAGATCGGCAGGAGCGAGTCGACGACGTTCGTTCTGCCGCAGGAACTCTCCTCGATGATCGGCCGCTACGGCAAGCACCTGTCGGGGAGCGACGTCGCCGAACAGGACGGCCAACTCGAGAGTCTCGAGTTCGACGAGGAGACCCGCGAACTGATCGGCCTGGACGACATCAGCGAGATCATCGGCGAGATCGAGGCGGAGTCGACCGTCGACGTCGAGGCGATGGAGCAGGAGGCCCAGGCGATCAAGGAGGGCGACGTCTCGAGCAAACCCGACGAGATCGAGAGCGTCTCGGAGACGTCGAGCGGCACCCGGGCCGATCGGGAGACTGACGGCGGGAGCGACGGCGACGGCGGATCGGACCGGCGCTGAGGGACGGCCGAGGGACAGGAGAGGACGTTTTTCCGCCGGATTCGGTCAGTCAGCGTGCGGGCAAATCCTACGACGGCAACGGACACAGACTGACGGTGAAGATCACCGTCTCGTCGGTCTCGTTCCGCGCGCCGTGGACGACTCCCCGTTCGTGGAGAACGACGCCGGGCGCAGCCACCTGGTCGCTGTCCCCATCCTGCACCACGGTGACCGTTCCCTCGAGCACGTGGAAGACGTTCGTGCTATCGGCGTGTTCGTGTGGATCGAGTTCGGCACCCGGACCGAGTGCGAACGCCTTCACGAGCACGTCGTCGGTGACGACCAGTTCGGCGGTCTCGACTGCGCCGTCGGCGGGATCGAGGTCCGCGACGACGTCGGGGTATCGATCGAGGGACATACGCGTTGGGTTCGACGGCCCGACTGAAATACTGTCGGCTCTCTCCGATCGGGTTAGGCGCGGACGAAACCGAGACGAGTGTCGAGTATCGAACTGGATACGGGAGTCACGACGATCGTAGAGTCCACGCTCGACCGTACGTTTTTGAAACGAGAATTTCAATCACGGGTATGGAACCGGATCACGCGGACCCCGAGCGGGCCGGCCAGCTTCACCACGTCGAACTGTACGCCTCCGATCTCGCTGCGTCGGTCGATTTCTGGAACTGGTTGCTCGGCGAACTCGGGTACGAACGCAAAAACGAGTGGGACGGCGGTCGGTCGTGGCGCAACGGGCCGACGTACGTCGTCCTCGTACGGGCCGACGACCCCGACGCCGGGTACGATCGACGAGCCGCCGGACTGAACCACCTCGCGTTCCACGCTGGCTCCCGTGAGCAGGTCGACGAACTCACCGCAGGGATCCGCGAACGCGAAGACGCGAGCGTTCTCTACGAGGATCGCCACCCCTTCGCCGGCGGGTACTACGCGCTGTACTGCGAAAGCCCCGAGGGGATGAAGGTCGAAGTCGTCGGCCCGGAGTGAGAAGGTCGGGTATCCTGGGGCACGGTCCGGGGACCGAAACTCGACTACGTCGGTTCGGACTCGTCCCGCCGCCGGCCGGGCAGCGCCTTGAACCCGGGCAATAGCCGGGCGAGTCGCGTCACGTAGCCGAACTTGAACAGGCCGACCTGCGAGAGGAGGCCGAGCGTGACGAGCGCGAGAAACAGCGGGGCGGTGACGTCGAACAGCAACGGCTCCGGATGGAGCGCCTCCCGCGCGGCGACGAACTGATCGACGGTGAGCGATCGGGAGGCGAACGCGGCCCCGACGAACGCCGTGATGGCTCCCAGCATCCACTTCGTCAGAAACGTTCCGAGGATGGCCGCGGCGACGCCGATCGCGAACGCGGCCCCCCACTCGAGGAACCACGGGCCGTCGACGAGGAGCGGCGCCAGCGCGGTCGCCCCGACGAAGGTTCCGACGACGAAACTCATCACGGCGACCGCGATCGACAGGAGCAGGTAGCCGGCGAGAGCGCCGCCGATGGCTCCGAGGATGACCGGAGCGACGGCGGCCGCGATACCGTCGGCGCCGAGGACCGCGGCCACCGACGGTCCGACGAGGTAGCCGCCGCTGCCGCCAAGGACCGCCCCGAGGAGGACGACGCCGTACACCGAGAGCGCGGCCCCGGCGAACAGGAGGACGATACCGCCGAGTACGAGTCCGATACTGGTGAGGTCGAGCATACGATCGACGTAGGTATCAGATCGGAATAAACAATTGGGTTCGAGATTGTCACGAACGTCAACGTCTCGTCGAGAGGACGGCCCGTCTTCGGCGCTGACGGGCGGTTTCGAGAGGTCGATTTCGACGCGCTCCCGTCACCGTCGCCCGGCGATCGGACTACAGTGACCGGCTACCGGAACCGTCAGTTCCTAACTACGATCGTGTATTTCGCTACTAACTATACCGAACCTGCTGGAAGGAGCGGCTACAAGGTGTTTCTGACCGAATGACAGGCCGACTCTCCAGCGCCCTCCCGACCACGTACCAACCCGCTGTAACGAAACTCGCGGCGGATACCGGCTGGAAGCGGCTCACTGGGGCCTCGAACAGTAGACGTCCAGTAACGACCGGCCACACCGCCGTGGTGGTACAGTGATGCAGGTCTGTTCGATCGTCGGCGCGCGCCCGCAGTTCGTCAAGGCTGCGGTCGTCTCGCGGAAGGTCCGAACGATCGGGGACGAGATCCTCGTCCACACCGGCCAGCACTACGACGAGGAGCTGTCGGACGTCTTCTTCGAGGAACTCGCCATTCCGGATCCGGACTACAATCTCGGCGTCAGGTCCGGCCCACACGGCGAACAGACGGCGAACATGATCGCGGCGATCGAACCCGTCGTTGAGGACCACGACCCCGACGTCCTGTTGCTCTACGGCGATACGAACTCGACCCTCGCGGGGGCGATCGTCGGCTCGAAGTGCGACGTCACCGTGGCCCACGTCGAGGCCGGGCTTCGAAGCGACAACCGGGACATGCCCGAGGAGATCAACCGGATCCTCACCGATCACGCCGCCGATTGCTGTTTCGCGCCGAGCAAGCGCGCCGTCTCGAACCTCGCCGCCGAGGGGGTCACGGAGAACGTCTACTGGACCGGTGACGTGATGTACGACGCGATTCTCGAGGCCCGGGATCGCGCGATCGAGAACGCGACGATCCTCGAGGACCTCGGCCTCGAGGACCGCGAGTTCGTCCTCGCGACCGTCCACCGGCAGGGAAACACCGACGTTCGATCGAACCTCGCGGCGATCCTCGACGGCCTCGCCGACGCGCCACACCCGATCGTGTTCCCGGCGCACCCGCGAACGGTGGACCGTCTCGAGCAGTACGGACTCCGCGAGCGCGCCGAACGCGAGTTCGAACTGATCGAACCGCTCGGCTACCTCGATTTCGTTCGCCTGCTCGACGCGGCCGAGCGCGTCGCGACGGACTCCGGCGGCGTCCAGAAGGAAGCGTTCTTCGTCGAGACGCCCTGTGTCACCCTGCGGAACGAAACCGAGTGGACCGAGACTGTCGACAGCGGGTGGAACGTCCTCGTGGGGCCGAACACCGATCGGATTCGCACGGCGCTATCGGCCGATCGGGACCCCGACTCGAACGCCCAGCCCTACGGCGACGGACTGGCCAGTCGCCGCATCGTCAGCGCGCTCGCACAGCAACTCGACGACGTCGACACGGAGACGGACGTCGAACCGGAACTCTCCCCGGTGACGTGATGACCGGACGGCCGAACCGCGTCGGTCCGAAACGATCGGTCTCGGTTTCGGCCGGAAAGACCCCGGAGCGGCGGCGACAGCGGGCGATCCCCGGCCGCGGAGTCGTCGGTTCCGGTCGACCGCGACCCCCGCAGAGGTTTCCGCTCCCACAAACGGTTTAACCCAGGTAATTATATCTAATTACACTCCATGACAGCGAACTTCCCAGAGTACATCAACGTCGACTACGACGACGGCGACGGTGAGGACCCCGCGGACTACCCGCACATCCAGGACAAGATCGAGAAGGCGATCGAGGTCACGCGCGAGGGCTTAGAGGAGTACGAGAACCCCGCGGTCATGTGGACCGGCGGCAAGGACTCGACGCTCACGCTGTACTTCATCAAGGAGGTCGCCGATCGGTTCGACCTCGAGGTACCCCCCGCGGTCTTCATCGACCACTACCAGCACTTCGACGAGATCCACGACTTCGTCGACCACTGGGCGGACGAGTGGGACCTCGACGTCATCTACGCGCGCAACGAGGACGTCGGCGCGTACGTCGACGAACACGGCCTCGAACCGGGCGACGAGATCGACATCACGGAACTCTCCGAGCACAACCAGCACCACGTCCGAGAGATCCTCGAGTACGAAGAGGACACGTTCCCGTTCCTGCTCGACACCTACGTCGGCAACCACCTGCTGAAGACGGTCGCGCTCAACGACGCCCTCGAGGAGTACGACATCGACGGCGTCATCTCCGGCGTCCGCTGGGACGAGCAGGAGGCCCGCGCCGACGAGACGTTCTTCTCGCCGCGCCACGATCCGGACATCTACCCGCCACACGACCGCATCCAGCCCATCCTGCAGTTCGACGAGGCCGCAGTGTGGGAGGCGTTCTGGAACTTCGTCGTGCCGGACACCGTCGAGGAGTTCCCCGAGGAGGGCTACGTCCCCGAAAGCGACGACGACCTCCCGGAGGGCGTCGAGCAGGAGGACGTCCCGATCTCGCCGAAGTACTTCGCCGGCTTCCGATCGCTCGGCAGCGAAGTCAGCACCGAGAAGAGCGACCAGGAACCCGCCTGGCTGCAGGACCTCGAGGGAACCACCGAGCGCGCGGGCCGCGCCCAGGACAAGGAGGACCTGATGGAGCGCCTGCGCGACCTCGGCTACATGTAGACCAGCGACGAGGCGACCTCCCCGACCGAGTTCGAAGGTATCGGCGACGATCGATCGGCGTTCTAAACGGCTTTTTGTTCGTCCTCTCCCGGTGACGGCGAGGCGTCGGTCGATCCGATCGGTCCCGAACCACTACGTCGGTGCGAGTGAACGGTCGAGATACCCATGACCATCTATCGAACCCGGGCGGGACTCCGTCACCAGTTCAGGGACGTGCTGAACTTCTACTACCCGGACTGTCTCGACACGGCGATCGGCGGCTACGTCGCACAACTGGACGAGCGCGACGGCCACGTCTACGACACCCGGACCAGACACCTCGTCGCGACCGCTCGCGGCGTCCACAACTTCAGCCTCGGCGTCCTCGCCGACGGGCCGGACTGGTGTCGGTTCGCCGCCGAGCACGGCCTGGGATTTCTCTCGACCGTCCACTGGGACGACGAGGACGACGGCTACGACTGGCTCCTCGACGGCCGGACGGCGACCGATCGGACGCGGTACTGCTACGGCCACGCCTTCGTCCTCCTCGCGGGGGCGCGGGCGTACCAGTCCGATATTCCGGGCGCTCGGGCGGAACTCGAGCGGGCGTTCGACGTCCTCGAAGAGCGGTTCTGGGAGCCCGATCACGGCCTGTACGCCGATCGGGCGACCCCGGACTGGGGAACCGTCTCGTCGTACCGCGGGGCGAACGCGAACATGCACGCCTGCGAGGCGGTACTCGCGGCCTACGAGGCCACCGGCGACGACCGGTATCTCGACCGGGCGTACACCGTCGCCGATCGATTCACCCGCGACGTGACGGGCGCGACCGACGGCCTGCTGTGGGAACACTACACCGAGGAGTGGGACCCCGAACTCTCGTACAACGAGGACCAGCCGCGCCACCAGTTCCGCCCACCGGGGTACCAGCCCGGCCACCACGCCGAGTGGGCGAAACTGCTCGCCGTGCTCGCCGAGCACCGTCCGGAGGAGTGGCTTCGCGAGCGCGCTCGCGACCTCTTCGATACCGCCGTGGACCTCGGCTGGGACGACGAACACGGCGGCCTCTACTACACGGTCGAGGCCGATGGGACACCGATCGTGCCCGACAAGTACGGCTGGGTCCACACAGAGGCGATCGGCGCGAGCGCGCTTCTGAGTCGGGACGACGGCGCGTACGCCGACTGGTACGATCGACTCTGGGCGTACGCGCGCGAGCACCTCATCAATCCTCGGTTCGGGAACTGGTACGAACGGGTGACTCGCGAGCACGCTCGCGCCGACTCCGATCACGGGCCGGCCGTGGAACCGGGCTATCACCCCCTGACGAACTGCTGGCTCGCGATGCGAGCGCTCGAGGACGATCCCGATCTGTTCGAGACCGATCGGGAGGACGGCCACTGAACGGGTCGCACCCGGAGCGCGATCGTTCCCACAACCGTCACGGATGTCGAACGGTATCTAACCGGGCCCCTTTTCCCTGTTCGAAGTATATGCGGCGTACCCGATTGCTGACGGCCGGCGGGAAGTCGGCCGGTGATCGGAATCGCTCGCTCGATCCGCGGCGCTGACCCCCTCCACACCATGAGCCAGCCACTATCTACCCCGAGAGACGAGGTCCTCGGACTCGAAACCGGTCTCGAAGCGCTCCAGAACAGTTCGGCGTTCGACGGACCCGTCGAACCGGTCGCCGACCACGAGTCCTACGACCACCTCGCGTTTATTTACGAATCGCAGGCCGAGCAGTTCGCGACGGCCGTCCCGTACATCGAGCACGGACTCGAGCGCGGAGAGCGATGCGTCTACATCGCCGACGAGAACGACACCGCAGAGGTACGTGCGGCCCTCCGTGAGGGCGGCGTCGACGTCGACGCCGCGCTCGACGCGGGGGCGCTGGTCATGTACACCGCACAGGACTCGTACCTTCGGAACGGGTCGTTCGACCCCGACGAGATGATCGCGTTCATCTCGGAGACGATCGAGGAGGGAACCGAGGCGTTCGAGGGCGTCCGGATCACCGGCGAAATGACGTGGGTGTTCGGCGACGATCCGCCGCTCGAGGAACTCATCGAGTACGAGGGCAAACTCAACACCCTCCTGCCGGACGCGAACGGAATCGCGCTCTGTCAGTACAACCGCGAGCAGTTCTCCGCCGAAATCGTCCGCGACATCATCAAGACCCACCCGCATCTGATCTACGACAACACGGTCTGTCAGAACTTCTACTACACGCCGCCCGAGGAGTTCTTCGGTCCCGACCAGCCCGATCGCGAGATCGATCGAATGCTGGGGACGTTGCTGGATCGCACGAAGGCGCGCCTCGAACTGCGGGACCATCAACAGCACCTGGAACGGCAGATCGAACTGGCGGCCGATTCCGAGCAGTCGTTCGACGAAAAGCTCCAGGCGCTCTTCGAGTTGGGGCAGAACCGATTCGACCTCGACCTGGGCGGACTGGCGAGGGTCGACCCGGCGAGCAATGCCTTCGAGATCGAAGCGGTCAGCGACGACCACGAGCACCTGACGCCGGGAGCGGCGGTGCCGCTGTCCGAGACGTACTGTCGGATGACCGTCGCGACCGACGAGGCGGCCGCGGTTACCGACCCCGAGAACCGCGGCTTCGAAGACACGATCGCGTACGACGAATACGGCTTCGAGACGTACCTCGGAACGCGGATCGTCCTCGAGAACGCGCCGGATCGAACGTTCTTCTTCGTGTCCTCCGAGCCGCGTCGGCGGGAGTTCTCGGACGCCGATCGGACGTTCCAGCACCTGATGGGCCAGTGGCTGAAGTACGAACTCGAACAGAAGCGCCACGAGCGGGAACTCGAGGCGTCGAACGAGCGACTCGAGCAGTTCGCCTACGCCGCCAGCCACGACCTGCAGGAACCGCTCCGGATGGTGACGAGCTACCTCCAGTTGCTCGAAAATCGGTACGCCGATTCCTTCGACGACGAGGGCGAGGAGTTCCTCGCGTACGCCGTCGACGGCGCCGATCGCATGCGCAGGATGATCGACGCGCTGCTCGAGTACTCCCGGGTCGATACGAACGGCGATCCGTTCGAACCGGTGGAACTGGATTTGGCCCTCGGAAACGTGCTCAACGACCTGCAGATACAGATCGAAGAGACCGACGCGACGATCACGACCGAGCAACTCCCTCGCGTGGAGGGAGACGCCAGTCAACTCCGGCAGGTCCTCCAGAACCTGATCACCAACGCGATCACCTACAGCGGCGACGATCCGCCGCAGATTCACGTCGACGCCGAACGGCGGGGCGACGACTGGGTCGTCTCGGTCCACGACAGCGGGATCGGCATCGATCCGGACGATCAGGATCGCGTGTTCGACGTCTTCGATCGACTGCACAGCCGCGAGGAGTACGAGGGGACGGGCATCGGCCTCGCGCTCTGCCAGCGGATCGTCGAACGCCACGACGGCGAGATCTGGGTCGAGTCGAAGCCGGGTGAGGGATCGACGTTTTCGATGGCGCTTCCGGCGGTCGACGGGCGCGATGGGGAGTGTTCTCAATAGCGACTACCGACGGATTGGGTCGCGCCGTCGCCAGTACTGACCGCCGAGAATGCGATCGAAACCGATCAGTGTAGCGCGCGGTACTCGCCGTGTTTGACGCCGATGGCGAGCATGATCAGTCCGAAGGCGATCATCGACGGGGCGACCATCGTCAGGACGGTGCCCGTGGTCATCATGGGTGCGGCGATCAGTCCGCCGACCCCGAGGCCGATCACGACGAGGAACACGATCGCGGTCTTGGGAAGGTCGAATTCCATATGCGACGGTTGGGAAGCGGGGACCTAATGGTCACGGGAATCGGCAGTCCGCTCACGTCGGGCGATCGAGCGCGAAACGCAGGTGGGTGGCTACTCCGAGGGGCGAACCAGGTTCGCCAGCGCGACGACGATCCCAAGGAACCAGCCGAGCGGGACCGAGATGCCGAACCACATCGCCGCGTAGGCGGCCCCCTCGAGCTGGAAGTTCGCCCGGAGGTACTCGTTGAGGCCGCCGACGAACAGGACGTTGTCGAGCGCCCAGGCGGCGAACTCGTAGCTGGGATCGAGGACGTACGGATGCAGCGACGGTGTTACGAGCGCGGCGACGACGGGTGGGAGAAACAGCGACGTCATCGCGAACGGGTACGCGAGGGCGACCGTCACGCCGCGCCCGCCGACCTTCGAGAACGTCGCGGCGAGCGCGGTCGAAAGCGTCGCGACGCCGCTGGCCGCCGCGACCGCGAGGACCGCGTCCAGGGGGATGTCGACCTGTTCCATGTACGACATCGCTCCCCAGATGACCGTCAGCAGGCCCCAGCCGAGCAGGGCGATGCCCGTGACGCCGACGATCCCCAGTCGAGTCCGGGTCGAGTCGAGTTTCGCCGCGTAGTAGCGGGTCGCGAGACCGACGACAGTGAGCGGGTAGAGAAGCACCAGACCGATCGTCCCGAGGACGCTCCAGCCGTGATAGCCGATCTTCTGTGGGAGGGTTTCGGGCTTCCACTTCCCCATGACGGAGTGGCCGCGGCCACGCTGGCGTGGAAAGACGAGTTCCATCCAGGCACCGTGTAACCGCTGGAGGTCGGCCCTGATCGCGCCGACCACGCCACCACCGCCACCGCGTCGTGAACGGGTGGACATACGCGAGCCAAAAAGCCGACGTACCGTAAACGTTCCTGATTGTTCTTCGCGACCGATAGGTTACCGGACCGTCAGTTCCACGGCCCGAAGTCCGGGTCCACCTTCCGACTCCGCTCCTCGATCGAATCGATCGCGTCGACGTCCTCGGCATCTAGCTCGACGGCCAGTGACTCCCAGTTATCACGAATGTGGGCCTCGCCGGTGGCTTTCGGGATCGCGGTGACGCCCTTCTCGCGGAGCCAGGCGAGGCTGACCCGGGCTTCGCTGACGTCGTGTTTGTCCGCGACGTCCTGGATGGTTGGCTGGTCGAAGACCGCGCCGCGGGCCAGCGGCGAGTAGGCGACGACGTCGACGTCGTGACGGTCGCAGGCCTCGCGGAGGTCGTGCTGGGGGAGCATCGGGTGGAGTTCGACCTGGTTCGCCACGATCGGTGCGTCGCAGACGTCGATCGCCTCCTCGAGTTGCTCGGGCAGGAAGTTGCTGACCCCGACGTTCCGGATCAACCCCTCGTCGTACAGTTTCGAGAAGGCCGAGAGGGTTTCTTCGGGCTCGTACGTCCTGGCGGGCCAGTGGACGTACAGCAGGTCGAGGGAGTCGACGCCGAGTCGATCGAGGCTCTCCCGGGCCGTCTCGAGGACGTCGTCGTGGGCGAGGTTCGAGATCCAGATCTTCGTCGCGAGGAAGACGTCCTCTCGATCGACGTCCGCGCGTGCGATGCCCTCGCCGACGTCGACCTCGTTCTCGTAGGCCTGGGCGGTGTCGACGTGTCGATACCCCATCTCGAGGGCCGTCCGGACGCTCTCGGCGCACTGGTCGGGATCGGTGTTTTGCCACGTGCCGAGACCGAGCATCGGCATTCCATCGGAGGTCGGACAGGTTTCCGGAGAGAGGTCCTGGCTCATGTCCGGAGAGTGGGCCACGACGCGAAAAGGGGTTGCGAAAGCGGAAGGGCGCTTCCGACGCGTGCGGGCTACTGGTACATCCGGAGCGGCTGGGCCTGCGAACTCTCGTCCCGACCGATCTGTTGCATCTGGCGGGCGAGTTGCTCGCGTTTCCGTCTGATCTCCTCGGCCCGATCGATCAGGTCCTGGACGTCGATCGAGAGGTCGGCGATCGGGGCGATCCCGTCCTTGAGCAGGACGCTCGCGGCCTCCGGGTCGGGGAACTGCGGGTTCGACTGGACGACGAGCCCGAAACTATCGGTGCCGCGCTGTGCGGACCGGTTGATGAGCGCCCCCGTCGGCCCGGTGACGACGCCGTCTTCCGGCGGGACGTCGATGTCCAGCCGATCGAGCGTCTCGCCGGCGTCGCCGGTCGCGATGCCGTACACCTTGGGTCGATCATCCCGCTCCGCGGGCAGGCCGCTGAGGTAGACCGGCGTCGCATCCCGCGAGTCGATCCAGCCGGTCACGCAGTCCGCGACCGTCCGGATCGCCTGTGCACTGATCGGCGTGTCGCTCTGGAGCGCGAGCAGATCGTGGGCCTCGCTGGCGTAGATCCGGACGGGCGGCCGGACCGTTCGATCGCCGCCGCGGTAGACGCCGACCTCCGGTAACCCTTCGCAGTCGACGTTCGCGTAGTGGCGCATGTCGAGTTCGCCGACGAGGTGGTCGGTCGCGATCTTGCCGACGAGGCCGAGCCCCGGAAAGCCCTCGACGAGGATCGGATCGTCGAGGTCGACTTCCGGTCCCTGTAGCTGGATGCCTGTCATATCGACACGATCGGGTGTCAGTGTAATAAAGGCTGAGGCGGCGTATTCGTGATCGACGGTCGCGTTCGCCGGGCGACCGCGGTTCGAAACCCACAAACGCCGGCCGGTCGAAACCGACGGTAATGGAGCCACTCGAGCGGTATCGACCCATCGTCGACGATTTCGAGGCGTTTCTCGCAGCTTGCGAGCGGCCGCTGGGCAACGCCGTTCGCGTGAACACGATCAAGGCCCCGGTCGATCGCACGCTCGAAGTCCTCGACGAGGACGGCGTCGCCTACGAGCAGGCCGACTGGAACCCGCGCGTGTTGCGACTCGAGACCGACTCCCCTGGATCGACGTGGACCTCCTTCCACGGCTTTACCCACGGTCAGGAGGAGGTCTCGGCCGTGCCGCCGGTGGTCCTCGACCCCCAGCCCGGCGACCGCGTCTGGGACTGCTGTGCCGCGCCCGGCGGCAAGGCGACCCAGATCGCGGCCCTGATGGACGATCGCGGGACCGTCGTCGCCAACGACAACAACCTCGGCCGGATATCGGCCCTGCGGTTCAACGCGGAACGACTGGGGGCGACTAGCCTCGCCGTGACGAACGCGGACGCCCGGAACTACTCGCTCTCCCGGTTCGACTTCGACGCGTTCGATCGGGCGCTCGTGGACGCGCCCTGTTCCTGCGAGGGGACGATCCGGAAGAACCCCGACGCGCTCGACAACTGGTCTCCGGACCACATCGCCTCCGTCGCGGGGATCCAGAAGGGCATCCTCCGCCGAGCGATCCAGGCGACCCGCGAGGGCGGCACGGTCGTCTACTCGACCTGTACCTTCGCCCCCGAGGAGAACGAGGCCGTCGTCCAGCACGCCCTGGACGAGGAGGACTGCCGCGTCGTCGACTTCGATCCCGGACTCGAGCACTCCCCTGGCCTCACCGAGTGGAAGGACGAGACGTACGACGAGCGCCTCGAACGGGCCGCCCGGATCTACCCGCACCAGAACGACACCGGCGGCTTCTTCGTCGCGAAACTGGAGGTGACCGCTTGATGGGGGACGAGTCGACGACCGGCGACGAACTCGCGGGGAACGACGGCCAGCGGTTCGATCGCCTCCCCGCCACGGACGCGGACCGAACCGTCGAGGGCCGGGTCAGCCGCGAGGCCGTCCTCGACTACTTCGCCGATCGGTTCGGGATCCCGCCCGAAACGTTCGACGACCACACGTTCTGGGAGAAAGGCGCGGGCAAGATCTGGATCTACGCCGGGGACGCCCCGACGCCGATCGAGATCGAGGCGCTCGGAATGACCTGCCTCCGGACCCGGCAGGAACACTGGAAGCCGACGACGGACTTCGCCCAGCGGTTCGGCCGCAACGCGACCGAGTGCGTGATCGACCTCGATCGCGAGGCGGCCCGCCGATTCGCCGCCGGCGAGGACCAGGACCTCGAGTGGGACGGCGACTGGGGGTACCTGATCGCCGCCCACGAGGTGGGGGTTGGGCCGGAGGGTCAACCAGAGCGAGACGGCGACGGCGCGGAGGAATGCTCCGCGAACCGTTCGAGCGGGCGAAACCCGCGAGAAGAAGCCGTCGAGCGAGGCGAACGCGAACCGCTCGGAATCGGCCTGTTCGTTCACGGCGAACTCCGATCGATGGTGCCGAAGGGGAGACAGCGGGACCTGTAACCCGCCGGAACGACGAGTTCGGATCCGGCGGCGGACTACGCGTCCAGCAGTGAGCGCGTAACACGCCCAGCGGCGTGTACGAGCACGCTCCCGAGAAGCACCAGTCCGCTGAGAAGGAGGGCAGCGAGCAGGGCGTTCGGTGGAGCGTCGCCGATAACCCCGAACCGGGACAGCGAGACGCCCGCGAGGATGGGCCCGACGAACGCGAGTGCCGCGACGGTCTGGACGGCGCGAATCATCGCGTACGCGAGGTCGGCCCCGTCACCGACGTCGGAGTCGGAATCGGTCCCGAGTACCGACCACACTTCGACTGCGCCGTGGACGAGCACGAAGACGCCGAGACCGATCGCAAGCAGGAGTATTCCGTTGATCAGCAGGGTACCGAACCCGAGGACGTCGCCCGATCCGCCGGCCCCGGTCCCGCCCTCCTCTGGCGGTGGTCCGGTCGGGAGCGCGGTAATGGCTCCGACGAAAACGACGACGACCGTTACGGCCGCGAGGGCGAGGAGCACCAGCGTGAGGAGGGTTTCGACGTGGAGGCCGTACGACAGGAGCCATCGGCGGCCACGGGTTCACCAGTCGGAAGCGTCTTCCGGCGGCCCAGACCCGGACGAGGAGCGGGAACCAGATCCCATATGTTCGAGAGTGTCGACCGCGAAAAAGTGTTTCCGGTGTGAAATTCAACTCGAATTATAGAACGGAGGCCAGCGATCGCTACCCGCAGGTCGGCGCCGGCGCGGTCTCGGACGGTTCCTCGCCGCCCACGAACGCCGTCTCGTACGTCGGTTCGTGCACGACGAAGTAGTAGCCGTCCCGATCGATCGACGCCGTCGCGGTGTTCGTCGCCGGATCGACGTTTCCGATCGTCGTGAAACTGCCCGAGCGAGCGTCGTAGCGGGTGAGCGCGAGGCCATCCTCGTCGCCACCGGGAACGTGTTCGGCCGCGTACTCCAGGGTCAGTTCCGCGCGGTCGTACGACTCGGGGAGGGACACCTGGACGAGACAGGAGACCTGCGCGGCCGCGAGTTCGTCGGCCGAGAACGTGCCGGCCGGGTCGAACGTCGGAGAGGGCCCGTAGTCGCTGGCGACGTCGCCCGCTTCGCCGGTGACCGCGAGCGTCGCGTTCGACTCGGGAATCTCGAGCGTCTCCGTGACCGTCTCGTGCGGGAGCGGCTCCGTCTCGGCGAGGGCCTCCTCGTACCAGTCGGGCCGGGCCACGTCGGTCTCGCCCACGTTCGCGTACCGGACCGATCGTGACTGCTCGACCCGGGTGTCGCCGTCGACGGAGATGAACGACTCGGTCGCGCTGACGACGACGCCGTCGCTGCGGAGGACGAGCGTCGCGGACGCGTTCTCGATCGTCGCCGAATCGTCCTCGAACGCGTCTTCGAAGGCCGGTTCGATACCGGTCGCGCGGTATCGATAGCGGGTCTCGCCGTCGCGATCGACGTCCGCCGGCCCGTCGAACGCGAGGAGGTCGATCGTGTCCGGATCGAGCCCGTCGACGAGGTCGAACGAGCCTGTCGTCCGCGAGTAGCCGCCGACCGCCCGTTTCGTCAGGTTCCGTTCCGGGCCGAACCACCGTTCCGTACCGTCCCCGTCGACCACCAGCCGTCGCGGCGGCGACGTGGTGTAATCGAGTTCGACCGTCCGGTTCGTTCGCTCGATCCGCTCGTCGTCCGGGCCGACGACCCGGAACTGCGACTCGACGTCGATCGTCACCGATCCGGCCGACCGAAGCCGGTCCCGATGGCGCTCGACGACCGTCTCGCCGTCCGGGAACGCGTCGTACGGCGCAGTCGGATCGGCGGCGGTCGACCCGGTTTCGTTCCCGGGACTGTCCGCATCCGACGGGACGAACCCCGCACACCCCGCGAGGGCGAGGCACAGACAGAGCCCGATCGTTCTCCAGCGTCCCACGCGCATAGGTGCGCGTTCGAACAGGTCGTACTAATTATATTTGGTAGTGCACGCGGCCGGCCGATCGGAATCGATCGAAATCGAACGAGATGGGGCGATCGAAACCGGATGAGGTGGGGCGAGCGAGGGTCGATCGATCCACGGTTACGGATCGCACCGGATTCATCGCTCGACGACCGTCCCGCCGGTCAGACCTTCCCACTCGACGCGGTAGCCGAGTCGCGAGAGCACCGCGCTCGCGTCCTCGAGGCCGTGGTTCTGGAGGACGGTCTCCGCGTCGGAGAGGGACATTTCCGCTCGGATCTCGTTCCCGATCGCCTCGAGCACCGCGGGCCGAACGAGCGTTCGGCCGACCCGCTCGTGATCCGGAAACGCGACGTCCGCGAGCGCGTCCTCGCTGACGCCGTGGCTCGCGGCCAGCGATTCGATCGTGACGACGTCCTCGTCCGGGCGAAGTTCGGCCGGCAGGTCGGCGGCGCTCTCGGCGACCAGTTGGCGCTCGTACTCCCCAAGCACGTCGACCACGTCCTTCACCCGGACGGTGCCGGAGTAGGGAATCGCCCGGAAGTCGCGGGCGGCGATTTCCTCGCCGACGCCGAGGGATTCGTCGACGGCGACGAGCAGTTCGACGTCCTCCAGGTCCTCGAGCTGGGAAAGCTTCTTCGCCACGTACTCGGGCGTCCAGAACCCCATGATCTCGAGGTAGACCCGGAAGTCGGCGTGAGCGTACTCGAACGCGAAGTCGGGGATCATCACCCGCGTGCCCGTCGCGAGCGGTTCGGGTTCCCGGACCAGCGTCCAGTCGAGGTCCAGGTTCGAGATCCGGCCGGCGAAGTCGGCCTCGACGCTGCTGTCGAACGAGACGTCCGCCACGGGGTCGGCGTCGGGCACCCGGACGGGGTCCGCGTCGGAGAGTTCGAGCGTCCGCTCGGTCCCCCGATCGTCGATCGTCGCCTCGAGCCGCCACCGGTCCGCATTCGCGATCGTCCGCAGGAGACGCGCGAACCGGGTGCCGTACCGCCGCGTGGCCCGGAAGAGGTGGGTCGGCCCGGTGACGACGACCTCGCGTTCGGTCGGGCCGGCTCCCTCGACGGCCGGCCTGTGGATCTCGTACATCAGTCGCAGCCGCTTGATCGCCGAGACGAGCGCCTTCGGGTCGCTCGAACGGACTCGGAGTTCGGTCGCGTCGAACAGGGCCGTCTGTGCCAGCGAGAAATTGTACTGGGCGAGCAGGCCGTCCGGTTCCCACCGCGGTTCCACAGCCGTGAGGACCTGTCGCTCCTCGAGATCGGCGTACAGCGATCGCTCGACGGCCTCCGCATCGGACCCGAGTGCGTCGCCCGCCCGATCGAGCGCGGTCGATCGCTCGTCGGCGGCGACGACGCCGACCGCTTCCGCCGCCTCGAAGGCGGTCCGTCGAGCGCGCTCGGGATCGATCGGGGCGTCGGTCTCGAACGTCGCGTCGCGATCGACGAGCGCCGAGAACCCGCGGACGAGTTTGAAGTCGTCGGCATCCCGTTCGAGATCCGTGAGAGCCGCCTCGAGGTCCCCGCGCGTCTCGCCGACGTGCCCCTGATACGTGCCGATGACGCGGGCGGCGAGCGGGCGGTGCTCGCGCGTGGCGAACTGGGGGTGGTAGCCGCCCCCGGCCCGCGAGACGCGGAGCAAGTCCTTCGTCAGCATCTACGTCGACGTCGGGGCGGCGCCGTCAAAAGTCACCCGCCGCGCACTCGTCGATCGGAGAGCGAACGATCGACGGAGACGGTGATGGCTCACCGCCGCCGACTCGAGACGCGCTCCTCGGAGGTATCCGCGGCGACGACCTCGTACAGCAGCGCCCGTCGTCCGTCCGCCGTGGGCCGCAGAATCCGGCCGAGGCGCTGAGTAAACTCCCGCTCGCTGCCGCTCCCCGAGAGAACGACCGCGACCGACGCGTCGGGGACGTCGACCCCCTCGTCCAGCACGTTCGAGGTCGCGATCCGGGTGTAGGTCCCCTCGCGGAAGCGATCGAGGATCTCCCGCCGTTCCGCGGCCCCGGTCTGGTGGGTGATCGTCGGGATCAGGAACCGCTCGCTGACGTCGTACGCGAGGTCGTTGTGCGCCGTGAAGACGATCGTGCGATCGCCGCGGTGATCCGCGAGGATTCCTTCGAGGGCGTCGATCTTGGCCGCGCTGCCGTAGACGATCTCGCGGGCCCGCTGGCGGGCGAGCAGGGCCTCGCGCGCCGCGGGATCCGAGCCCGATCGCTTCACGAGTTCCTGGTAGTCGGACCCGCTTTGCATGTCGATGTTCGAGCGGGCGAGGTAGTTCGTGAACACCTCCTGCTTGCGCTCGTACTCCTCGCGCTCGTCGGGCGTGAGCGAGACCTCGAGGCGCTTGATGTCGTACGGCGCCAGGTGGGTCCCGGCCAGGTCGTCGGGATCAACCCGGTGGACGAGCGGGCCGACGACGTCCTCGATCACGTCGTGGGCACCGTCGGGCCGTTCGAACGTGGCGGTGAGCCCGAGTCGGGCGGGTGCGGCGAGCAGGCGGGCGATCTCGCGGTAGCCCTCGCCGCCGAGGTGGTGGACCTCGTCGAAAACGACCAGGCCGAACCGATCGCCGATCGAGTCGGCCTTGAGGTAAGCCGAGTCGTACGTCGAGACGGTGAGCGGCCCGAGTCGCTGCTCCCCGCCGCCGAAGCGGCCGATTTCGACGCCGTCGGACGACTCCCGACGAACGGCCGAATCGGCGTTCGAGTGGGGAACGCCGAACTCCCGCTCGAGTTCTCGCTCCCACTGCTCTACGAGGTCGATCGTCGGGACGACGACGAGCGTCGGGACTGAGAGTTTCTCGATCGCCGCGATCGCGATCACGGTCTTGCCGCTGCCCGTCGGCAACTCGAGGACGCCCGCAGGTGCGCGGGGCGGGTCGCGCCCGGAGGTCGCCGCGGTACCGTCGCGATCGGCTGTGGGCGGGCCGCCGGCCCACCGATCGGTCTCGAGCCACGCGGAAAGCGCCGTCTCCTGGTACGAGCGAAGTTCGTACGCCGACCGGAGGGACGGGACGGGAGCGAGATCGAGCACGCGATCGGCGACCGCGGCGTCGACCGCCTCCAGTGCCGATCGGAGGGCGGCGTAGCGGAACGCGGGCACCCGCCAGCCGTCCGTTCGCGGGTCCGTCTCGAGGGCCGGCACCCGCTCGCGGATCGCCGATTCGAGCGCCGGGTCCAGTCCCTCGACCCGGACCGTCCCGTGTTCGTACCGGAGTTCGATCGTCGGGTCGTCGTCTCGTCCCGTCGTCACGGCCGGGGGTTGGGGACCGGGCGCCCAAATAGTGTCGGTCCAGCGCCCGATCGGGGACCGACTTCGACGGCCCGGGCGATCGGTGCGAGCGGACGGTGTGATCGGTGGCGGGTCGCGAACCGGCGTACCTCAACCCTTTTATTACCGCTGTTCCTTGACAGGCACATGAGCGAAGACGAGGGCACGAACGCTTCCGCCCAGGGTGTCCCGTCCGAGGAGGAATCCGACGACGGCGAGACGCAGGTCGCCGACCGGGAGGAAGCACCGGAGGAATCGGCCACGGAGGTGGACGCCGAGACCGAGGGAACCGGGTCGAACGGCTCGACCGGAGACGCGACCCCGGAGTCGGATTCGGACCTGGGATCCGAATCGGCCGCTGAGCGTCCCCGTGCGCCCGAGACGAGCGAAGACGTCCAGCAGATCCTGAACCGCGTGACCGAGTACGACGACGAACTCGCCCACCGGGTCAACTCGATCGTCGAGGAAGCACGCGACCTGAACGGGACCGTCAAACACCAGCGCGCGGAACTCGACGACCTCACCGAGCGCGTCGAGGCGCAGGCCGAGACGATCGGCGAACTTCAGGACGAACTCGAGGCCCACAGAGAGGCCCTCGCGGAGCGGGACGAGCAACTCGAGGAGTACGAGGAGCAAGTCGAGGACCTGAAGAGCCGCCTGAAGCGCAAGCAGGCCGACTTCCAGAACTACAAGAAGCGCGCGAAAAAGCGCCAGCAACAGATCAAAGATCGCGCCACCGAGGACCTCGTCGAGCGACTCATCGGCGTCCGCGACAACCTGAAACGCGCCCTGGAAGAGGAAAGCGGCGACGTCGAGGGACTCCGGGACGGCATCGAGATGACCCTCCGGGAGTTCGACCGCATCCTCGAAGACGAGAACGTCTCCGAGATCGATCCCGACCCCGGGACGGACACGGATCCGCAGCGCCACGAAGTGATGATGCGCGTCGACAGCGCCGAACCGGAAGGGACGATCGCCGACGTCTACACGCCCGGCTACGAGATGGGCGAGAAGGTCATCCAGAACGCACAGGTGACGGTCTCTAACGGCGAACTCGACGAACCGGCGGAAACGGACGACGGCGAGGAGGCCGAAGGGGCCGACGACACCGGAGACGACGCCGCGACAGAAGTAGACGACGACACCGACGCCGAAGACGCTGATGGTACGGAGGCCGACGACGAATCCGACGACACGATCGAACTCGGCGGCGAGATCGCCGACGAGTCCGACGCATCGGACGACGGGTCGACCGACCAGGGACAGTAACGCTGTCGATCCCGGGCTCCGGCGAGCGACGGGACCGCCGCGTGGAGCGAGGATCCGCGGGATTCGATCGGGCGGGTCTGGGGTACATCGAGCGCGACGAAGCGACTCTTTTCGTTCGGAAGAAATCGGCCCGTGCCGATTCAGATCGGGAGGAGCGAACGAAGCACCACGAGCGTCGCGAGTCCGCCACAGAGGGCCGCCAGGATGCTTCCCGTCCGCCACATGATCAGCCCGGTCGCGCCCGCCGCGGTCCACTCTACGGGACCGCCAGCGGCGAGTTCGGGGCCGAGTATCGCGACGACGATCGCGCCCGGAAGCACCGCGATCCCCGCCTCGAGACGATCGCTCACCTCGATCTGGCTCAGTAGCCAGAGTCCGCCGACTTTCGCGACGACAGTCACGATCGCCATGCCGATGACGACGCCGACGACGAGCGGATCGAGCGAGAGGATCGAGACGTCACTCATACCGGAGCACCTCGCTGACGCCGGCGGCGACGCCGCCGAGGAGGATGTACCACTGTCCGGGGAGGAATCGTGCGGCGACCAGGGCGGTCACGAGAGCGACGCTCCAGGGGACGAGCGACGAGTCACCGTCCCACAGTTCCACCGCGAGCGCGACGAAGACCGCCGCGAGGACGAAGTCGATCCCGTACGCGGTCGGATCGGCGATCGCTCCACCGGCGAGCGTCCCGACGACGGTCGAGAGCACCCACGCCGACCAGACCGCGAGTCCGCTGCCGAGCAGAAACGCGCCCCGGCCGTTCCCCGCCTCGAGGTCCCGGAGCGTCAGCGCCCAGTTCTCGTCGGCCATGAAGAACAGGCTGCCGTAGGCCTGCGCCGGGGAGAGGTGTCGAAACCACGGCTGCAACGCCGCCCCCATCAACGAGTACCGGAGGTTGACCGCGAACGTCGTGAGGAGGATCGTCGACACCGGGATCGGGTTCGTCCACAGTTCGACGGCGACGATCTGCGAGGCGCCCGCGACGACGGTCGCACTCATCACGGTCGCTTCCGCGACGCTGAGACCGGCCTGGGTCGCCAGGATCCCGAACGCGATGCCGTAGCCCCCGACGCCGAGCGCGATCGGGAGCGCGACAACGAATCCGGCCCGAATTCCCTGGGATCCGAACGCGAGAGACGATTCGTCGGGAGGGGAGTCTCCGGACGACGGCCCGGGCCTTGCTCGATGCTTCGAGTCGGAGGGCGAGGAGTTCGACATACTGCTGTCCGGTCCTCTCGAAGCCACCGACAGTGAAAACCGTCACGAAGCGCCCGTAACGGTGCCCGCACTCGGCCGAGATCTATAATACCAAGTGCTACCGAGTTTCGGTGGCAAGCTTTAAACCAAAGTGACCGCAAGGAATTTCATGATGGCGAGCAACAAGATTCTCGGAGTCGACCTGGGCACGACGAACAGTGCGTTCGCGGTGATGGAGGGTGGAGACCCGGAAATCATCGTCAACGCGGAAGGTGAGCGGACGACACCCTCCGTCGTCGCCTTCACCGACGACGAGGAGCGCCTCGTCGGCAAACCGGCGAAGAACCAGGCGGTTCAGAACCCCGAGAAGACGATCCAGTCGATCAAGCGCCACATCGGCGAAGAGGACTACACCGTCGAGATCGAGGACGAGGAGTACACCCCCGAGCAGATCTCGGCGATGATCCTCCAGAAGATCAAGCGCGACGCCGAGGACTACCTCGGCGACGAGGTCGAGAAGGCCGTCATCACGGTCCCGGCGTACTTCTCGGACCGACAGCGCCAGGCGACCAAAGACGCCGGCGAGATCGCCGGCTTCGAGGTCGAACGCATCATCAACGAGCCGACGGCCGCTTCCATGGCCTACGGCCTCGACGACGACGAGGACCAGACGGTGCTCGTCTACGACCTCGGTGGCGGGACGTTCGACGTTTCGATCCTCGATCTGGGCGGCGGCGTCTACGAGGTCGTCGCGACCAACGGTGACAACGACCTCGGCGGCGACGATTGGGACCAGGCGATCATCGACTGGCTCGCGGACGGATTCGAAGCGGAACACGACATCGACCTGCGCGACGATCGGCAGGCGCTCCAGCGGCTGAAAGACGCCGCCGAGGAGGCCAAGATCGAACTCTCCTCGCGCAAGGAGACCGAGATCAACCTCCCGTTCATCACGGCGACCGACGACGGCCCGATCCACCTCGAAGAGAGCCTGACCCGGGCGAAGTTCGAGTCGCTCACGTCGGACCTGATCGATCGCACCGTCGAACCGACCGAGCAGGCCCTCGAGGACGCCGGCTACGAGAAGGACGACATCGACGAAGTCCTGCTCGTCGGTGGCTCGACTCGGATGCCCCAGGTCGCCGAGAAAGTCGAGGAACTCACGGGCAAAGAGCCCCAGAAGAACGTCAACCCCGACGAGGCGGTCGCGCTCGGTGCCGCGATCCAGGGCGGCGTCCTCGGCGGCGAGGTCGACGACATCGTCCTACTGGACGTCACCCCGCTCTCGCTCGGGATCGAGGTCAAGGGCGGCCTCTTCGAGCGACTCATCGAGAAGAACACGACGATTCCGACCGAGGAGTCGAAGATCTTCACCACCGCGGCGGACAACCAGACCTCGGTGCAGGTGCGGGTCTTCCAGGGTGAGCGCGAACTGGCCGAAAAGAACGAACTGCTCGGCGAGTTCCACCTGACCGGCATCCCGCCGGCCCCCGCCGGCACGCCCCAGATCGAGGTCACCTTCTCGATCGACGAGAACGGCATCGTCAACGTCTCTGCCGAGGACAAGGGCACCGGCGAGAGCGAGGAGATCACGATCGAAGGCGGCGCCGGGCTCTCGGACTCCGAGATCGAGCGCATGCAGCGCGAGGCCGAGAAACACGCCGAGGAGGACAAGCAAAAGCGCGAACGGATCGAGGCACGCAATACCGCCGAGGCGACGATCCAGCGCGCCGAGACGCTCTTAGAGGAGAACGAGCAGGTCGACGACGACCTCCGGGCCGACATCGAGGCCGCGATCGAGGACGTCGAGGAGACGATCGACGACTCCGACGCCGAGGCCGAGGACATCGAGGCCGCGACCGAGGATCTGAGCCAGGAACTCCAGGAGATCGGCAAGCAGGTCTACCAGCAGGCCGGCGCCGCCGACGCCGGTGCCGCGGGCGGCGCCGGAGGCGCTGCAGGCGGCGCTGCCGGTGCCGGCATGGGCGGCGGCCCGAACCCCGGCCCGGGCAGCGCGGCCGGTGGTGCCGCGGGCGGCGCTGCCGCCGACGAGGGTGAAGAGTTCGTCGACGCCGACTTCGAAGACGTCGAAGAAGACGACGACGAGTAACGCGAGGCGCCGTCTTCTTCCGTAGTTTCGAAAAATCACGGTGTTCGTTTTCGAATTTGACGACGAGGACGAGCGTAGCGAGTCTATCAAAGGAGTATACTGCGGCCAGCATCCGCGAGCAAAGCGAACGGTTGACCGCCGACGCAGACTTCGTCTGCGGAGGCGGCCTTTTTCATCGAAGTTTTTGTACGAGCGGTTCGCCGCAGGCGAACCCGACGTAGAAAACGTTCGTTGGCGAACGTTCGTTTCAAGTGGTTCTACCGAGTACCGTGGGGCAACGAATGAGCGAGGATTTCTACGACGTTCTCGGCGTGAGTCCCGACGCCTCGACCGAGGACATCAAACAGGCCTATCGGAAGAAGGCCACGGAGTACCATCCGGACGTCAGCGACGATCCGGACGCAGAAGAGAAGTTCAAGAAGATCCAGAAGGCGAAACAGGTGTTGACGGACGAGGAGAAACGCCAGGCCTACGATCGGATGGGACACGATCGGTACGAGCAGGCCGAAAAACACGGGTTCGACGCCAGCGAGGGCGGTGCCGGCGGCATGGGCGGCGACCCGTTCGGCGGCATGGGCGGTGGCGGCATGGGCGGCGGCCTCGGCGACATCTTCGAGCAGGTGTTCGGCGGTGGCGGCGGTCGCGGCCGTCGTCGACCCCGCAAGGGTCGCGACCTCCGGACCGAACTCGAGATCGACCTCGAAGAGGCCTACGAGGGCGTCGAGAAGCAGTTTACCGTCGAGCGGCCGGAGGCCTGCAACGTCTGCGACGGCGAGGGCCACCCGCCGGACGCGGACGCCCGGACCTGTCCCGAGTGCCAGGGTCGCGGGCAGGTGACCCAGGTCCAGCAGACGCCGCTCGGGCGCGTCCAGCAGACGACGACCTGTCCCCGCTGTGAGGGCGAGGGAACGCTTTACTCCGAGACCTGCGGCGAGTGCCGCGGCGAGGGCTACGTCCGCAACGAAGCTACGCTGACGGTCGAGGTGCCGGCGGGTATCCAGGACGGCCAGACGCTCCGGATGGAGCGCGAAGGTGCGCCGAGTCCCGAGGGCGGCCCGCACGGCGACCTCCTGATCGACGTGACGATCACCGAACACGAGGAGTTCGAGCGCGAGGGCGACGACCTCCGCTACCGCCTGCCGATCTCGTTCCCGCAGGCGACGTTCGGCGACACCGTCGAGGTGCCGACGGTGTCCGGGACCGTCGAGTTCGAAATTCCACAGGGCACCCAGAGCGGCGAAACCTTCCGCCTGGAGGGGAAGGGGATGCCCCGGCTTCGGGGTCGCGGACACGGGGACCTCTACGTCAAGGTGCAGGTCGTCACGCCGGAGTCGCTCAACGAGGACCAGCGGGAGGCCCTCGAGGCGTTCGCCGAGGCCGGCGGCGACGAGATCGAGGTGAACGAAGGCTTCTTCGAGAAGATCAAGCGCGCGTTCTGACTGCGGGTTTTCGAGCCCACTGGAGATTCCATACGCGACGAAAAACGGGTCCCGGGGGCGGCTGCAGCGATCGGCGACGGGACCGTTGTACGCTCGCGGACGATCGTTACATCGAGTATAAGTATCGGGCTCACGGCCGCCAGTCGTGATCGATGGACGTCAAACGAGCGTACCAGACGGTCGCGCAAGCACGAAAACTCGTTCGGACAGAGCGACGGTCCGGTTCGTCGTTCGACCTGTCGCTTCGCCAGCGGTGCTGGTGTTATCGCTGCGGCTTCCTGAGCAAGTCCCACGCGATCTGCGACTTCGAAGCTCACGATTCCGGGGCGTACCTCTCCGATTACCAGCGGTTTCTCGGAACGAAACGAATCAACGGTCACTGGAACGCCCTGATAGACAACAAACTCGCCTTTCACCGGGTTCTCGGCGAGTTCCCCGCACACAGACCGACCGTGTACGGGATGCTCGTCGACGGCCGGTTCCACGCGTTCGATCCCGACGGGGAGGCGCCCGGTGACGAGGGGACTGCCGACGGGGCGCCTGTCGAGGGGGCCGACGGCCACGGGCCAGTGTTGAACGACGGCGGGGTCGAACTCGAGCACCCGTCCCCGTCGTCGAAGCCGACTGCCGACCCTCTCGACTGGGTTGACGACCACCTCTCGAACGGGGACCGGCTCGTCCTGAAGTGGTTCAGCGGTGGCGGCGGGAACAACGTCCACTTCCTCGAGCGACGGGACGACGAATACTACTACGACGGCAGCCCGACGATCGAGGCCGACCTCGACGAAACGCTCGCCTCCCTCGAGGACTACCTCGTTTGCGAGTTCGTCGAGCAGGCCGACTACGCGAACGACCTGTTTCCCGGTACGACGAACACGATCCGCGTGCTCACGATGTTCGACGAACGCAACCAGGAGG
Organism: Halosolutus sp. YCN4; assembly: GCF_059736495.1. NCBI lineage: Archaea > Methanobacteriati > Methanobacteriota > Halobacteria > Halobacteriales > Natrialbaceae > Halosolutus > Halosolutus sp. YCN4. Next base: position 1,142,097 of record NZ_JCASSM010000001.1, read on the forward strand.
CGTTCGTTCCGATCGCGATCCATCGGCTGGGAACGCGAGAGTCCGTCCCCGTGGACAACTTCTCGAACGGCGGACTGAGCGCCGAGATCGATCGCGAGACCGGTCGCCTCGGGAGAGCGGCCGCGTATCCGGACGACGGCACCGTCGAGTGGCACGAGACCCATCCCGACACAGGCACCCGAATCGAGGGGGCCGAAGTGCCCGGCTGGCCGGCCGTGCGCGATCGACTGCTCGAGATCGCGGAGACGCTCTCGCACGTGCCGTACGTCGGCTGGGATCTCGTCGTCACCGGCGAGGGAGAGTTCTCGATCATCGAAGCCAACAGCTACCCCGGCGTGGCGTCGCTGCAGGTTCATGGACCGTTGCTCGCCGAGGGACGAACCCGACGGTTCTACCGGAATCACGGGGTCATCTGAGAAGGGTGGCTGTGGGCGAGCACGGCCGCGAGGTGACGCCGAACACGGCGGACTTTTCATGCAGTGCCCGAAATATCGTGTATGGAAACCGTCGACGCCTTGCTCACGCGTGACCGGCGCGACGATCGGCCGGCGCTCGTCGACGCGACCGGGCGCGAGTTCGACGTCCACTGGCTGTGTACGACCGCCTGGAAGTCGGGCAACTTCCTGCGACACGCGGGGATTCGCGAGGGGGTCACCGTCGGCGTCGTCGGCGACGGTCCGCTCGCGCTCGAGGCGTTCTTCGGCACGACGCTGCTCGAGGGCCGAACGCAGTTCGAGCCCCCGACGGACCTCGCTGGCGCGGACGACGTCCGGGCGCTGGTCGCCCCGGTCGACGCGCTCGATCGGTACGAACTCCCGCGGGGTGCCCAGCGGGTCGGCTACGGCGACAAGCCCGACCAGCCCGACGTCCACCACTTCGACGCGGGCATCTGGAGCGAGAACCCGTCGTTCCCGCCGCTTTCCGTCGCTCCGGAGACCGACATCCTGACCGACGGAGACCGGACCTACACCCACGAGGACGTCCTCGCGACGGCGCGTGACGTGATCGACGAGCACGGCTTCGAATCCGGCGATCGCGTCGTCGTCCGGGCCCCGCTGTCGGATCCGCGGACGGTCGTCGCGGGCGTGATCGCGCCGTTGCTCGCCGAGGCCGTGATCGTTCTCACCGGCGACGAGGACGCGGCGACCGATCGGGGCGACTACGCCGTCTCGACCGACGAGGGGCCGGAGCCGCGGCGGGTCGATCCCGCATCGGTGACGCTCCCCTGAGCGGGCCCGTCTGGAGGAGGGCACTGTTCGAATAGCTGATAAAATCGTTTATTCCCCCGTTCGTGGTCACACCGGGTATGCCAGACGTTGCCATCGTCGGCGGCGGCCCCGCCGGGCTGAGTGCAGCCCTGTTCACCGCGAAGAACGGCCTCGAGACGATCGTCTTCGACACCGACGAGACGTGGATGCACAAGGCTCACCTGTTCAACTATCCGGGTATCAGGAGTATCGGCGGCGACGAGTTCATGACGCTCACTCGCGGCCAGGTCCGGGACCGCGGTGCCGACGTGCGCGTCGGCGAAGCGGTGACGGACGTCGAGCGGGCGGACGACGGGTTCCGGGTCGAGACCGACGACGACGCGTACGAGGCCGACTACGTCGTGCTCGCGACGGGTGCGGACCGATCGATCGCCGAGAACGTCGGCTGCGACTTCGACGACGAGGATACCGTCGACGTCACCCTGAGCATGGAGACCAGCATCGACGGCCTGTACGCGACGGGTGCGATGGTCAGGGCCGAGGAGTGGCAGGCCGTGATCGCCGCCGGCGACGGCGCTGCCGCGGCGCTTCACATTCTCAGTGCAGAGAAGGGAGAACACTACCACGACTTCGACGTTCCCGACGACGTCGCCTGATTCGAGTTCGAAGAGGCGATCGGCGGCGTCTCTCGGGGCGTCGGTACGGCCTCGATACAGCCGCCGTCCGTCTCGTTACACGTCTCGCACAGGCCCAGGATCGGCCCTCTTCGTCAGCGCCCGCCGACCCTGCGCACTCGGGCCTGGCGACTATTCGATCGAGTGACATCGTGTCTCACATGGCGATCGAGACCATCTATCAGTTGTTCGTGCACAAACTCGGCCAGCAGTACTACGTCGAACAGGAACTCGTCGACGCGCTCGACGAGATGGCGCTCAACGCGAGCAACGATCGGCTGAGCAGGGGCTTTGCCGACCACCGCGACGAGACCCGAACGCAGGTCGAACGCATCGAGGACGCCTTCGACGCGCTCGGGGAACCGCCGGAAGCCCGTGAGGATCCGGTGCTCGACGCCCTCGATAGCGAGCGGCGGTCGCTCGAGGACGAGATCAGCGACGGCGACCTGCTCGATATGGTTTACCTCAATGCGGGGATGATGACCGAACGGGTCGAAATGACGGCCTACGAGGGGCTGTCGATGCTGGCGACCGAACTCGAACTCGGCGACGACGTGCAGGCGCCGCTCGAATCGAACTACGACGAGGAGCAGTCGGCCTACCGGGAACTCGACACGCTCTCGACGGCTTCCGAGATGAAGTCGCTGTGGGATCGGTTGACGCCGTCCTGAGACGTCCGAGAAACGTTCGACGCGACGGTGCGATCGGTTCTCGATCGTCCGAGTCGCTATTCGACGTCCAGTGCGTCTTTCGCGTTGAGACGGCCGGCACCCAAGTCGGGATCGCTGTCGCCGCTTACGAGATCGGCACCCCGTTTGATGTACTTCTCGACCTGGTTTGCGTTCGTCTCCGGATACAGTTCGCGGACGAGACCCACGGTTCCGGTGACCTGTGGGGCGGCCATCGACGTCCCGGCCAACCAGTCGTATCCGTCTCCGGGGACCGTCGAGAGCACGAGGTTCGTCGGATAGGGCCACTCCACTTCGTTCTCGTCCTCAGAGAGGGTCTTTTCGAGCGTCTCGTACCCGCCGCCGGGGGCACCCACGTCGATCTCGTTGGTGCCGTAGTTGGAGTAGAACGTCCGCTCGTCGTTCGGACCGGTCGCGCTGATGCTCGTCACGCCCGAGAGGCTATTCGGGAGCGTGAAGAAGCCGCCCTGCTGGAGGTTCGCGTCGCTGTTGCCGGCGCTGCCGACGAGCAGGGTACCCCGCGAGGTGACAGCCTGCGCGACGGGTTCCATCACGCGCCGGTACTGCTCGGCGTTGCCCTGCGGCGGGATCGGCGGCGTTCCGATGCTCATGTTCGCCGCGTCCGCGCCGACGTCGGCGGCGTACTCCATCGCGAGGAGGATATCGGTAAAGGTGGCGCCGCCTTCTTCTTCGAACACGCGCACGGAGACGAGTTCGGCGTCCGGTGCCGTGCCGATTACGCCGACCGCACCGGTCGCCGCCGTGATTCCGGCGACGTGGGTCCCGTGGTAGCCCGCGTCCCCGGTGTGGTCGCCGATCTCGCCCCCGATGATGGAGACGCTCGCGTCGGTGTTCACGTTCCCGAGGTCCTGGTGGGTGTGGTCGATACCGGTGTCGATGATCGCCAGCCGGCGGCCGTCTCCGCTCGCCCACTCCTGGGCCTCGTCGGCAGCCGTGACGCGTTTGTCCCACTGCTGGTCGAACAGCGCCGGCCAGTCGTCCTCGTCCGTGTCGTCGTCACCCCCGTCGACGTCGGCCGACGCGGACAGTTCCGGTTCCTCGAGCTCGAACGCGAAGTCCGGAACTGCAGTCGAAACGTCGTCGATCCCTTCGAGGTCGTCGCTGGCCTCCGGTTCACCGTCGACGACGAGCACCGTCCCGTCGGCGAGGCTGTGTTCGACGGAATACCCGCGACGGCGAACCTGCCGCGCGATACCGGTACTTCCCCGGACGAGATACCGCTGCTCGCCGTCCGCGGATACGAGGCCCGCAAACGTGAGCGTGAGTCCGCCTGCACCGATCGCTTTCAGTACCGTCCGTCGAGTCCGCGTGTTGTTCAGCATGAATTACACGCCGAGTGATGTTATAGGAGGTAATAACTGTTTTTGTGATTTGTACCGGATATGCGAGAAAAAGACGGACACCGATCCGCGCGATTCGTGAACGGAACAACAGTCTGCGTTGGGTTCGAGTACCCGGATGAGTGTGAGTAAACCGTCGGTTACAAGACGTATTGCGCGCTATTTCGACGTGTGCAAGTCGAATGTGTCTTTTTCGGTCCGTTCCGCGAGGCCGTCGGTGAGAAGACGGTCCAGTTCGAGACGGAGGCCGAGACCGTCGGCGACCTGCTGTCCGATCTCGAGACGGCGTACCCGTCGCTCGCCGGGCGACTCGTCGCACCCGACGGCGAAGGACTGGTCGGCGAGACCGTCGTGACCAGGGACAAGAAGAACGTCACCCACCTGGACGGACTCGAGACGCCCATCGAGAGCGAGTCCGTCATTCGGCTGGTTCCGTCGGTGTACGGCGGTTAGCCGGCCACCGTAGCCGCCGAGAGCAAATCGCCTATTGTTAAGACTGTTGGCCGACGAGGACGAGCCACCATGCAGTACGACGCGGTCCTGTTCGACTTCGATGGGGTCGTCGTCGAGACCCCCTCGCGAGAGCGACTCTCCGACGCGGTCGGACGCACCTACGACGCACTCGGCGCGTCGGGGCCGTCGCGCGAGACCCTGCTGGCGCTCGTCGCCGGCGACTTCGACTCGCTCACCGAACGGTGTCGCAGCCTCGGGATCGACACCGACGCGTTCTGTTCGCGGGCCGCGCGGGAACTCGTCCGAACGCAGCGGGAGGCGATCGAGCGCGGCCTGCGATCGGTGTACGACGACGTCGCGGCCGTGCGATCGCTCGACCACCCGCTCGGGATCGTCAGCGACAACCACCCCAGCGTCGTCTCGACGGTCCTCGATCGGTTCGGGCTCCGATCGCTGTTCGAGACCGTCTACGGCTGTCCCCTGACGCCGGACGGCCTCGCTCGCCGCAAACCCGATCCCCGGAACATCCACGCCGCGATGGACTCGCTGGAGGCCGACGACGCACTGTACGTCGGCGATCGAGCGGTCGACGTGCGGGCGGCCCACAACGCGGGGATCGATTCGGCACTGCTCGTACGAGCGGAGGAGACCGCCCCGGACGGCACGGAGGCGACGTATCGACTGGACTCGCTCGCCGAGTTGCCGCCGATCGTCGCGGCGGGCGAGTAGCGTCACGTCGGCGTGGCAGGTTCGGGGGACCGCTTTTTGACGGCGCTCGGCGAACGACCGGTATGGACGAGACGCGCTGGACCGATCTGCGATCGGCCGTCGAGGATCTCGATACGGAGGCGGAACTGGTCACGCCGATCTCCGAACGCCGGTTCGAGGTCGACGCGGTCGACGCGGACCGGATGACCGTTCGATTCACCGACAGCGGCGAACGACAGCCCCTCTGGCGGGAGCAGTTCGGCGTCCTGGTCGATCGCCTCCCCGACGAGGCGATTCCCGTGGCCGACCTGCCGCCGCGGGTCGAGCCGTACGCGGCCGTCCTGACGCTGTCGGCGGCGTACACCGTCGCGGACGACGCGATCGTCCGCGATCCGGAGCGGGCCGTCGCCGGCGAGAGCCCGTACCTGCTCTCGGCGATCGAGGCGCGAACTGCGCCCGAGCGGGTCCACGACGACGCGCTGTTGCTGGCCGACTTCGTCGACCGTCTCGAGGGTGACGTGGAGAAGCCGGAGACGCTCGATACCGACTCCCTGACCGACCTCTACGTGTTGCTCTCGGACGTCCAGCGCGGCGCGGACCGGGTGCGATCGACGGCGCGCGACGCCTTGCTCGATCGACTCGGGCCGGACCAGCGACTCGCGGGCCGGTTCGGTGCCGTTCGGCGGACCACCCGCGAACGCCGCCGCCCGAAGGACGAGGAGACCGTCCTCGACGCGCTCGACGAGCACGGCATTCCCCGCGAGTGGGTCCTCGGGATCGATCGCGACAAACTGGACGTCGTCCTGACCGTCACCGACCTCTCGACCGCCGACGTCTACGACGTTACGGAGGACGTCTACGTCCAGAAAGTCGAGAGCGACGAGACCGAGAAAGGGACCCGACTCGAGGGGCTCGCGACGCGGATCGACGACCTCCAGGACGAGGCGAGCGACGAACTGTACGCGGAACTGTCGGCGATCGAAGATCGGCTCGAGGAGGCGCTCTCTGCGGGCTAGCGTGCCGGACCGGCCGATTCGATCGCGTCATACGGATTGCTGCAACTATCTACCGCCGATCACCAGAACGGGGTCGGTGATCGGCGGTAATCGACTACAGCAGTCCGTATCAGTCGGCCGTCGGCACGGCCACGTCGACCGTTTCGTCGGGCACGATCCCGTCGTCCCAGCCCCGGGCGTCGTAGTACTCCTTGATCGCGTCCTCGAGGTCCGGAATCCCGTAGGGGAGTCGATCGTCGGCGCGATCGAAGCCGCGCTGGTTGTTGAAGTGGCGCTCGAGGCGGACGGTCGCCGCGCCGACAGCCATGAGGTCGTCGTAGTCGGCGTCGAAGAGCGTCTCGAGGCGCTCGTCGGTGACGTAGTCGCTCCCGAACGCGCAGACGATGCCGGTGTCCCGGAACGCCGACGCGTTCTCCTCCGCGACGAGGGTCTCGGCCTTCCCGAGGGTGCCCTCCGGATCGAGTTCGCCGCTGTACTCGAGGCTCAACATCCCGGCGTACATGTGATCTCCGCCGCGGTTCGCCACCGCGTAGGACAGCCCCTGGCCGTGGAGCACGCGGCCGTCGTGGGCCGCGAACTCCATCCCCTTGACGGTGTAGTTGTCGACGCCGAGGTCCTCGTGACACCGATCGACGCCCTCCGCGAGGGTGTCGCCGATCCCCTCTCGATAGGCGATCTTCTCGGTCACCTCCTGGGCGAGGGCCGCGTTGCCGAACTCGTCCTCGCTGTCGAGGTAGGCCGCGACGGTGACGCCGGCCGAGATGGTGTCCATCCCGAGCGTGTCACAGAGTTCGTTCCCTCTCATCACGTCGACGATGTCCCCCACACCCTGGCAGGAGCCGAACGAATAGACGGTCTCGAACTCGGGCCCTTCGGTCTCGACTCCGGTCTCCTCGTCCCGCGTCGGCAGTTTGCAGGCGTACGCGCAGGCCGAGCACGCCCCTTTCTTGTACTTCTTCTCCTCGACGGCGTCGCCGCCGATGTCCGCGACGTGCTCGAACTCGTACTCCCGGAAGTAGCGGGTGGGCAACGAGAAGTTGTCGTTGATGAACTCCGTGCCGCCCGTCGTCCCCTGCCGGCGCATCAGGTCGTCCGACTGGGCCGCTTCCCGGTGGATGTCCGACTCTGGCGGGTCCGGAATCTCGACCGGCGGTGCCGCGTCGCCCTCGAACGTGACGCACTTGACGTTCTTCGCGCCCAGCACCGCTCCCAGGCCGCCGCGGCCGAACGCGCGCGAGTCGAACGTCATCACCGAGGCGAAGCGGACGCGGTTCTCCCCCGCGGGCCCGATCGCGATGCAGTGTTCGGGTCCGAGGCCGTGCCGGTCGGCCATATAGTCGGACGTCTCGGGCACCGTCGCCCCCTCGAGTTCCGGCACGTCCTCGAAGCTCACGCCGTCGTCGCGAACGTGCACCGCGAGCAACTCGTCGCTCTCGCCGACCAGTTCGAGGACGCTGATCCCGGTGCCGACGAAGTTTCGCGAGAGGTAGCCCCCGGCGTTGGTCGAGACGAGGCCGTCGGTCAGCGGCGACAGCCCCGTCATGTTCATCCGGCCCGTGAAGGACATCTGCGATTGCTGGAGCGGCCCCGTCGACAGGTACGCGCGATTGTCTGGGCCGAACGGGTCGGCGTCGAACGGGATCCGCTCGTGTGCGAGCGCCGTCGCGGCCGCTCGCCCGCCCACGTACGTTTCGAGCAACTCGTCGATCGTCGTCTCGGTCGCCGTCCGCTCACCGACGTCGACGGTGAGCAGTGGTCCCTTCGCGTGACGCATTTCGTCCCACAGATGGGTCTCCCGTCTCTTAGCTCTGTGCGTCGGCGACGGTGGATCGTCCCGGACTCGTCCCACGGGACGCTCGCGGTCCGTCGAACGCGTGAACGGGACGGCCCCGACCGCGCTCGCGCTTACTCGCCCTCAGGACGGGCCGGCACGCGTCGATCGAGGAAGTCCTCGAGTTGCCGGAACATGCGGAGCTTCTGGTCCTGGTCGGTGGAGGCGTGGCCTTCCTCGCCGAGTTCCTGGTACTCGAAGTCGCCGTTCACGCCCGCCTCGTAGCCCGCGTCCTCGAGCGCGTCGCGAAAGAGTCGGGCCTGCGAGACCGGGACGCGGCGATCGGTGACGCCGTGAACGATCAGTAGCGGGGCCGAGAGGTTCTCGACGTGCGTGATCGGCGATCGGTCCGCGTAGAGATCGGGGTTCTCGTCGGGCGTCCCGAGGTACTTTTCCATGAGTTCGGTGCGGAAGTGCGGCATCGTGTTCTCGTACATGTCCTCGAGGTCGGTGACGCCGATCCAGGCGATGCCCGCGTCGTAGAGGTCCGGGTACTGCACGAGTTGCCAGTACGCCGAGTAGCCGCCGTAGGACCCGCCGAAGACGACCACGCGATCGTCGTCGAGCCAGTCGCGGGTCTCGAGGACGTGTTCGACGGCGGTCGCCACGTCGCCCTGTTCCGCACCGCCCCAGTCGTCGATCAGTCGTTCGACGAACTCGCGGCCGCGCCCCGTCGAACCGCGGTAGTTGACCTGCAGGACCGAGAAGCCCTGCGAGACGAGGACCTGCGTGTAGAGGTCGAACGACTTGTCGTCGCGAGCGCGGGGGCCGCCGTGGGGATTCACGACGAGCGGCGAGGGTCGCTCGCCCGAGTCGTACAGGAGCGCGCCGATCTCGAGTTCGTCCGCCGGGTCGTGGTCGACGGCCCTGGCCGGCGTCTCCGGGACGCCGTCGGACCGGAACCGGACGTACTCCGCGTCGGCGAAGTCCGCGGGTTCGAACGGGCCGTACTCCGCTTCGAGCAGCGTCTCGTACTCGTCCGTCTCGAGGTCGTAGAGGAGCAGTTCCGGTCGCCGCGTCGGCGTCGTGTGCTGCAGGAGCAGCCGATCGCCGGCGACGGCGTACTCGGACGGCCCCATCGGCGGAAACGACGTGACCCCTTCGGGGAGGTCCAGTTCGCGTTCCTCGCCGGTCGCCACGTCGTAGACGATCGGCACTGCGAGGGGGCCGCGGGTTCGGACCGCGAGAATCTCCTCGCCGCCCGAGAGAAACGAAACCGGCCGTTCCTCGTACTCGTCCCCGCCGTACCAGGTAATCGCCCCGGAATCCTCGGCTGCGGTGTCGTACACGCCGACTCGCCCGAGGTCCTCGGTGTTGTCCGCGACCAGCAATCGCGAGCCCTCGGAACCCCAGTCGACGGGGACTGCCTCGGCCCCGACCGCACCGATCTCGAGGTTCCGGGGGTCGGAACCGTCCGCGTTCGCGACGTAGACGTCGCGGTTGTCGAAGTCGTCGGTCTCGTTGGTGGCGTAGGCGATCCGATCGCCAGTCGGTGCCCCGATCGCCCCCCAGACGGCCCGATCGTAGTCGGTGAGTTTCGTCGTGTCGCCGCCGAAGGCGTGACGGTAGACGTTCATTTGGCCGTCGCGGGTCGAACCGAACAGGAGCGACTCGCCGTCGGGAGCGACGTCGTACACGACGTTCTGGCCGTCCATCTCGACGATCGGTTCGGCCGCACCGTCGCGGGAGAGCGCGTAGATGTCGTTCTGTTCGTCGCCGGCCTCGTCGCGGTGGAAGAACACGCGGTCCCCGTCGTGGTCCCACTGGACGAACCAGCGGGCGTTTCGCGGCACCTCGCCGTCGGACCACTGCGTCCGCTCGCCGGTCTCGACGTCTATCACGTGCAGTTCGTTGCGCCCGGTGACGTCGTAGTAGCAGGCGACTTCCTCGCCGGCCGGCGAGACGGTCGGGTGTGCGATCGTCGGGAGATTCGCCAGCGCCTCGAGCGGATCGTTGACCGATCTGGGCATAACGGCCACTCTGGCCATACACATGTAAACTTTTCTACCACAGAGTCGCAATCGGCGACGATTCCTGTCCCGGGGACTTTCCGCCCGATCGAAATAGCTCGATCGGTGGACCCCACAAATGCTTTTGGCCACACGTCCCCTACATCGAATCATGTACGTGCGGGACGCGAAAAACAGAGAAGAAGTGTGGCTTCTCGATCACATCGAGTCGATGGGGCTCGACGACACGGCGTTCCGCTCGCGAGACTACGTCATCGCCGTCGACGAAACCTCCGGCGAGAAGGCCGGGTTCGGCCGCATCCGCATCCACAAACTCGACGACTCGTCGGCGGAGCGCGATCGAGAGGACCGTCAAGACGCGGTCTGTGAACTGACCAGCATCGGCGTCCTCGAAGGCTGGCGAAACCAGGGCGTCGGCGCCCACGTCGTCGAACGTCTCCTCGAGTACGCGGGTGACGAGGGGTTCGAGCGGGTCTACGCGCTGACCGGCGAGAGCGCCTACCTCGCGCAGTTCGGTTTCCGGCGGATCGAGGAGTCGCAGTTGCCCGCCCCGCTCCGGGATCGCCTGTCGGCAAAACGCGATCGGACGGATCCCGAGGCGGTCCCGCTCGCGATCGAGATCGATCGGTTCCGGATGCCCGATCGACTGCGGGAGGCGTTCAAACGCGCCCCCGAGCAACGCGAGGAGGGATCGGACGAGGAGACCGCCGAAGACTTCGGGATCGATCCGGAGAGCGCGACGTACAAGTACGATACGGGTCGATAACTGACGAGACGGCCCCGGCACGGACGACGATCGGACCCCGGTATCAGGTGTTCGGCCCGGGTGGTCCCTCGTGGAAGCCGTGCCGAACGGCGACCCAGCCGATCGCCGTGATAGCCAGGATCGGGGGCAGGATCATGAACGCCCAGAGGGGATCGAGCCCCCACCACAGGAGCACCAGGACGTTCGCCAGTCCGAGCGCCAGGAACGGGGCGACGGAGGCGGCGGCCCGACGGCGGCTTCCCCCTCGCTCGCCGTCGCCGGGCCGCGGCACGGACGACTCCATGGGCGACCATCGACGGGTCGGGACAAAAACGCCAGTATCGATCGCGGTGAGTGTCCGGTGTGAGCGGAGTTCGGCCGCAGACGACGGTCGCCGATCGACGACGGACAACGGTGGGACCGACCCACACGAGTTCATGAAGCTTGAAGCCCCACCCGAACCACGTTATTCATAATGTTCGATTCCGACGAACTCGAGGAGATCCGTGCCAGCAAGGAGGAATGGCACGAGGAGGAGGTCAAGCCGGTGCTCGATCGGTTCGGCGAGCGCAAGGAGACGTTCACCACGGACACGGGGGGACAGGAGGTCGATCGGCTCTACACGCCGGCCGATATCGCCGACATCGACTACCGGCTGGACCTGGGTAATCCGGGCGAACCGCCGTACACGCGCGGGGTCTACTCGACCGGCTACCGCGGACGGCTCTGGACGATGCGACAGTACGCCGGGTTCTCGACCCCCGAGGACACCAACGAGCGCTACCACTACCTGCTCGACCAAGGCCAGACCGGGCTCTCGATGGCGTTCGACCTGCCGACCCAGATGGGGTACGACTCGGACGACGAGATGGCCGCCGGCGAGATCGGAAAGGCCGGCGTGGCGATCGACTCGCTCTCCGACATGGAGATCGTCTTCGACGGCATCCCGCTGGACGAGGTCTCGACCTCGATGACGATCAACGCACCCGCCTCCGTTCTGCTGGCGATGTACATCGCGGTGGGCGACCAGCAGGGCGTCGATCGCGAGGAACTTCGCGGCACGATCCAGAACGACCTCCTGAAGGAGTACATCGCTCGCAACACCTACATCTACCCGCCCGGGCCGTCGATGCGGATCATCACGGATATCTTCGAGTTCTGCGCCGAGGAGACGCCGAAGTTCAACACGATCTCGATCTCCGGCTACCACATCCGCGAGGCCGGGTCGACGGCCGCCCAGGAACTCGCGTTCACGCTCGGCAACGGCATCGAGTACGTCCAGGCGGCGATCGACGCCGGCCTCGACGTCGACGAGTTCGCGCCGCAGCTCTCCTTCTTCTTCAACGGCCACAACAACATCTTCGAGGAGGTCGCCAAGTTCCGCGCGGCCCGGCGGATGTGGCACGACATCATGGAGGAGCGCTTCGACGCCCAGAACCCGAAGTCGAAGCAACTCAAGTTCCACACCCAGACCGCGGGCTCGATGCTCACCGCCCAGCAGATCGAGAACAACGTCGTCCGCGTCGCCTACCAGGCGCTGGCGGCGGTGCTTGGCGGCACCCAGAGCCTCCACACCAACGGCAAGGACGAGGCCCTCGCCCTCCCGACCGAGGAGTCAGTCCGAACCGCGCTCCGCACCCAGCAGATTCTGGCTCACGAGTCCGGCGCGGCCGACACGATCGATCCCCTCGCCGGCAGTTACTACGTCGAGTCGCTCACCGACGAGGTCGAGGCCGAGGCCTACGACATTCTCGACGAGGTCGAGGAGCGCGGCGGGATGCTCGACGCCGTCGAACAGCAGTGGGTCCAGCGCCAGATCCAGGACACCGCCTTCGATCGCCAGCGAGAGATCGAGGCGAAAGAACGCATCATCGTCGGCGTCAACGAGTTCGAGGTCGACGAGGATCCCGAGATGGACGTCGAAGAAGTGACCGAGGAGGACCAACAGCGCCAGATCGACAGCCTCGAGTCGACCCGCGAGAGCCGGGACGACGAGGCCGTCGACGCGTCACTCGAGGCCCTGCGCGAGGCCGCACGGGGCGAGGAGAACCTGATGCCGTACATCATCGACGCGGTGAAGGTCTACGCCACCGTCGGCGAGATCTGTAACGTCCTGCGCGACGAGTTCGGGGAGTACCAGCCCGGCAGCGCAGTGTAGGCCGTCCGGTCCCGTCGGGGACGCTCTCGGCCGATCGATCACGAATCGCTCACGCGGGTGACGTCGATCGTTCGACGAGATGGAGATAGTCGTCGAGCGCCAGCGCGAACTCGTGGCTCGACCGCAGATCGATCCACGAGTACTCGAAGGTCGATCCTCGTTCCTCGCCGTCGCCGGTGACGAGATGGGTCCAGCCGTCCCGGTCGTCGTCCACCCTCGCGTGAAAGAAGTGCCGGTTGTATCTCTTCGGCGGCCGGTGCCGGCGCGTCCAGACGTCGCTCATCACGTGGCGAATCGATCGAAGCGTGCTGAGTCCGCTCTCCTCCTCGACCTCACGTTCCAGTGCCGCCCGCGGGACCTCGCCGGTCTCGATCGTCCCCTTCGGAACCTGCAGATCGTCGTGTCCGGGGCCGTCGAACACGAGCAACTCGCCCCGGCCACGGGTGATGTACGCACAGACTTTGTCGACGTACGTGACGTCGGATTCGCTTCTCATACTCACTAGCCGTCGTTCGGTTGGAAAACACTTGGCCCAAATCGGGAGGGGGAACCGATCGTCCTCACTCGATCGGGAACCGCAACAGTGCCCCGATCCCGTCGAACGCGTCTGTGAACCGGTCGCCGTCGGCGAAGTCGTCCGGAACGACCACCGTTTCGCCGCCCTGTTCGTCGGCGCGGTCGCCGAGTTCGCGAAGCAACTGCCCGTCCAGCGTGGTCGAGAGCAGGAGCGTCTCGACGGCGTCGTACTCGAGCGCGTCCTCGACCGCCTCGCGGCCGTAGGCGATCGGTTCCTCGGCGTCGCGAATCCCCGCGAAGAACCGATCGAGGTGCTCGCGCGGTTCGTCGCGTTCCCGATCGTCGAGGCGTTCTCGGCCCTTTTCGGCGAGTTCTCGCAGCCCCTGTTCGGTCGCGTACTCGATCGCGAATTCGGCGTCGACGAGTCGGTCTGCAAGACGATGATCGAGATCGGCTTCGTCGCGGAACGTCTGGATCGTGCCGGTGGTCCCGCCGAGCAGGACGCTGTCGACGGGATCGTCGCCGAGGAACGACTGCGCGGCGCGCTCGGCGACGGTGTCGAAGAAGTCGCGTTTCTGCCGTTCGCGATCGCGTTCGAACCGCTCGGCCGACTGGCCGCCCGCGCTCGATTTGCCGGGGACGTCGCTGTCGAAAGTGTCGATCACCTCGACGCCCTCGTCGTCCAGTCGACCGAGCGCCGCGCCGCCGCGCTCGACGACGAGCAGGCCGTGCGTCGAGGACGGCTCCGTCACCTCGGCCAGCGGGTCGAAGTCGAACTCGTTGGCGTGTTCGTAAGTTTCGGTGGCGATCGGTTCCGGGGGATCGTCGAAGACGGCCGTGACGAGGTCGTCGTCGTGGACGCCGGCGTAGATCGCGAGCCCGTTCTCGGGGAGTTCGTCGTACTCGTCGAGTTCGCTCCGGACGGTCTCGAGGGCGTCGACGAGCGGTCTGGGGACGGATCGTTCGTCAAGGTGGGTCGCCTCGGCGTAGTCGGTTTCGACCGGCCGGCGCGCCTCGCCGATCGACGCCTCGGGCGTGACGGCCCTGCTGACGAGGACGTCGCGGTCCGCCGTGACGTCGGCCAGTCGATCGATTCGATCGTGGAGTTCGTAGTCGTCGGTTGCCATTGTCTGAGAGATGCGCCGCGGGAATCGGGAACCCGCAAGAATGACGGTCAGAGGGGCCGAATCCCGCCAGTTCGATCGGACGGTGTGACTCGATCGTAGCGGCGTCGCGGTGGTGAGTCCCCTGTCGGCGCGAGCAGGGCAGCCGGCGACCGGACCGTCGGGACCGGATTCGGATCCGGCCTCAGAATGCGGGCCCGGTGTTGAATATCGCCTTCCACGAATGGTCGGTATGGAGTCCGATCGCGACGTCTCGACAGCCACGATCGACGCGGGAGGCGCGACGGTTCCGGCGCTCGGCTTCGGGACCGCACGGATGACCGGCGAGGAGTGCCAGCGAGCCGTCGAAATCGCGCTCGAGGTCGGCTATCGCCACGTCGACACCGCCCAGATGTACGACAACGAGGAAGCCGTTGGTCGCGCGGTCGCGGCGAGCGACATCGATTGGGACGACGTCTTCGTCACGACGAAGGTGGACACCGGCAACCTCGCGTTCGAGGACGTCCACCGGTCGACGCGGGCGAGCCGCGATCGGCTCGGATTCGAGACGATCGATCTCCTCCTGATTCACGCGCCGCGATCGCACGTGCCCCTGGGAGAGACGCTTCAGGCGATGAACGAACTCCAGGACGAGGGCGTCGTCGACCACATCGGAGTGAGCAACTTTTCCGTGGACCAACTCGAGGAGGCCCGACGGCTCTCGGAGACGCCGATCGTCACGAACCAGGTGAAGTACCACCCCTACCACCACCAGGACGACCTGCTCGAGTACTGCGTCGACCACGAGATCTGCCTGACGGCCTACAGCCCGCTCGCCCAGGGCGCGGTGCCGGGCGACGATCGGCTCGCGACGATCGGCGAGTCGTACGGCAAGTCCGCCGCGCAGGTCGCGTTGCGGTGGCTCGTCCAGCAGCCGTTCGTCGCGCCGATTCCGAAAGCCGCGAGCCGCGAGCACATCGCGGCGAACGCCGACGTCTTCGACTTCGAACTGACCGACGAGGAGATGCGGACCGTCGCGGAGATGGGCGGCGTCTGGGATCGGCTGGCCGCCGCGATCGGCCTGCGCTGAGCGCGCCTTCGACGCCGGATCCGTGTATCGCACGAAAAATCACAACAGTAACACGCGCCCCGCGTCGAGTACGACACGATGCGCTTCGATCACGCCGGTATCGCGACCGACGACGCACAGGCACTCGCCGGACTGTACGCCGACCTCTTCGGCCTCGAGGTCGCCTACGAGGAGGAGTTCGACGGCATGCGCGTCGTCTTCCTCGACTGCGACGACGGCTACCTCGAACTGCTCGAACCGATCGAGGACGGCACCATCTCGAGCTATCTCGAGACCAACGGCCCGGGGATTCACCACCTGGCGCTCGCGACGGACGACGTCGCGGGCGCGCTCGAGACCGCGCGCAAGCACGGCGTGCGACTGATCGACGAGGAACCCCGCCCCGGCGCGTGGGGCCACGAGGTCGCGTTCCTGCATCCCAAGGACACGGGCGGGATCCTGATCGAATTCGTCGAACACTGACTGCCGAGTCTCCGACTCGAGTCGACGGCTCAGCCCTCGTCGTCGCCCTCCCGTTCGACGTCGATCCGGTGCGGTTCGACGGGTTCGCGCTCGTCACTTCCGCCACCGACCGGAATCTTCGTCCCGAGTTCGCTGGCGAACGACTGGACCCGATCGATCAGCGTCTCGACTTCCTCTTCGAACTGTTCGACGGATCGTTCGACGTAGTGGACTCGCCGCGAGGGGATCCGTCGGACGATGTCGTGACCTTCCTCGTCCTCGTCGGTCTTGATGATCCAGTGGTCCTGGAAGTAGGCGATGTGTTCGTTCGGGACCGTCTTCCGGACGGTCCCCTCGTCCGGTTCCTCGTAGACGATCGTCGCTTCGCCCAGATCGCGCTGGATTTCGAGGTCGTCGTCGACGACGTCAGTCATGACTGGACCCACCACGCGAGGGGGCGTAGAGACTGTGCTTGCGACGGAACAGTGACACGTCTTGCGACAGGACAGTGACCGTGCGACAGGACAGTGACCGCGCCACAAGCCAGTGCCTGACGGCCGCCGCTCTCAGGCTGTATCGCGACGAGGGCGGTTTCGGAGCCTAGCCGAAGTTCTCGATCAGCGCGTCGTCCGAATCGCCGCCCGCATCGTCGATCGCGTCCGCGACGGCCTTGACGAAGTCCTCGAAGCCGAAGGCGTAGACCTGGCCCTCCTCGTGATACGTTGCGATCGCGTCCGCGAGTTCGTCGGCGGCGTCCTCGTCGACGAATCGGACGTCGACGCCCTCCGCTTCGATCGCCTCGAGTCGATCGACGTGGGCGGGTTCGTCGTCCTGATAGATGACGGCCGCGTCGTGGCCCGACTCGTGGGCCGCTTCGGCGATCGCGACCGCGGGACCCACGCCCGGGCCGCCCGCGATCGCGACGACGTCGCAGTCGCGCTCGTAGGTGATCGTCCCGAACGGGCCCTCGATGTGCACGGTTTCGCCGCCGTCCAGATCGGCGAGCCACGGTGAAAGATCGCCCTCCGGATCGATCCCGACGGTGATCTCGAACGTGTCCCCGACAGACGGCGACGAGAGCGTGTAGTGGCGCATGACGACGTCGTCCTCGTCGACGTCCTGCTGGTCGTGGCTCCCGGGGACCGCACGGAGCAACACGAACTGCCCGGGCACGGCGTCGAACTCGGCGGGCGTCTCGAGTTCGAGTGCGACGGTATCCGGGCCGACCTCGCGGACCGATTCGACGGAAACTGGCGTCCCCTTCATGTCGAACCAGTTCGCCAGGAGCGTCAAAAGGGATTCCGTTCGATCCGAGCGGAGTTTTTCGGCGGCGAGTGAACATATCCGCCGCTAATGCGGTCGTGAGGCTGGGGTTTCAGAAGCCTTTTCATAGGTGGCGGGCAAGTTTCGCCCTAACATGGCTGAGGATCTCAACTGGGCGATCGGAGGCGAAGCCGGGGATGGAATCGACTCCACCGGAAAAATCTTTGCCCAGGCACTTTCCAGAGCCGGACGGCACGTATTCACGTCGAAAGACTTCGCGTCGCGAATCCGTGGGGGGTACACGGCGTACAAGATCCGGACCGCGGTCGACGACGTCCAGAGCGTCGTCGATCGACTGGACATTCTCGTCGCGCTGACACAGCGAACGATCGACGAGAACCTGGACGAACTCCACGAGGGAAGCGCCATCATCTACGACGGCGAACGCTCGTGGGAGGCCGAGATTCCCGACGAGATGACGGCCGTCGACGTCCCCCTGAAGTCGCTCGCCGAGGAGGCCGGCGGGGCGATCATGCGCAACATCGTCGCGCTCGGCGCCGCGTGTGAGATCACCGGCTTCGACGTCGAATACCTCGACGAGTCCCTCGAGAAGCGCTTCGGCGGCAAGGGATCGAAGATCGTCGAGAACAACAAGGAAGCGGCGCGCCTCGGCCAGGAGCACGTCCAGGAGAACTACGACCTGGACCACCTCGGATACAGTCTCGAGACGACCGACGAGGACTACATCCTGCTGAACGGCAACGAAGCGATCGGCATGGGTGCGATCGCCGCCGGCTGTCGGTTCTACGCGGGCTACCCGATCACGCCCGCGACGTCGATCATGGAGTACCTGACGGGCCGGATCGAGGACTACGGCGGCCACGTCGTCCAGGCCGAGGACGAACTGTCGGCGATCAACATGGCGCTCGGGGCCGCCCGCGGCGGTGCCCGATCGATGACCGCGACGTCCGGGGCCGGGATCGACCTCATGACCGAGACCTTCGGCCTTGTCGCGACCAGCGAGACGCCGCTGGTCATCACCGACGTCCAGCGCTCCGGTCCCTCGACCGGGATGCCGACGAAACAGGAGCAGGGCGACCTCAACATGGCCCTGTACGGCGGCCACGGCGAGGTGCCGCGGTTCGTCGTCGCGCCGACGTCGATCACCGAGTGCTTCTGGAAGACGATCGAGGCGTTCAACCTCGCCGAGAAGTACCAGACGCCAGTGTTCCTCGTCTCCGACCTCGCGATGTCGGTCACCGAGCAGACGTTCCCGCCCGAGGCGTTCGACATGGACGAGGTCGAGATCGATCGCGGCAAACTCGTCGACGAGGACGAGGTCGACGAGTGGCTCGACGCCCAGGGCCGGTTCCGTGCCCACGCCGTCACCGACGACGGCGTCAGCCCGCGTGCCATCCCCGGCGCGACCGACGGCGCTCACATGAGCACGGGGCTCGAACACGACGAACTCGGTCGCCGGACCGAAGACGAGGACGAGCGCGTCCAGCAGGTCGACAAGCGCAGTCGGAAGGTCGAGACGGCCAAGGAACAGGAAGACTGGGACTACCGCGAGTTCGGCGACCCCGACGCCGACAACCTCGTCATCTCGTGGGGCTCGAACGAGGGCGCGCTCGTCGAGGCGCTCGAGTACCTCGAGGAGGACGGCATCGACGTCCGCGTGCTCTCGGTCCCCTACATCTTCCCGCGTCCCGACCTGAGCGACGAGATCGAGGCCGCCGACGAGACGATCGTCGTCGAGTGTAACGCGACCGGCCAGTTCGCCGACGTGATCGAACACGACGTGCTTACCCGCGTGAAGCGCATCAACAAGTACACGGGCGTTCGCTTCAAGGCGGACGAACTCGCCGAAGAGATTACCCAGAAACTCACCGAGGAGGTGCCCGCATAA
Organism: Halosolutus sp. YCN4; assembly: GCF_059736495.1. NCBI lineage: Archaea > Methanobacteriati > Methanobacteriota > Halobacteria > Halobacteriales > Natrialbaceae > Halosolutus > Halosolutus sp. YCN4. The sequence goes on from NZ_JCASSM010000001.1 coordinate 1,161,232, forward strand.
TGAGCTCCGACGTCAGATTCACCGACTTCAAGTCCGACAAACAGCCAACGTGGTGTCCCGGCTGCGGCGACTTCGGGACGATGAACGGCATGATGAAAGCACTCGCGAACACCGGCAACGATCCCGACAACACCTTCGTGGTGGCCGGGATCGGCTGTTCCGGCAAGATCGGGACCTACATGCACAGCTACGCCCTCCACGGGGTCCACGGCCGTGCGCTCCCGGTCGGCACCGGCGTCAAGATGGCCCGACCCGACATCGAGGTCATGGTCGCCGGCGGGGACGGCGACGGCTACTCGATCGGCGCCGGCCACTTCGTCCACGCCGTCCGCCGGAACGTCGACATGACCTACGTCGTCATGGACAACCGCATCTACGGGCTGACCAAGGGCCAGGCCTCGCCGACCTCGCGATCGGACTTCGAGACCTCGACGACCCCCGAGGGGCCGAAACAGCCCCCGGTCAACCCGCTCGCGCTCGCGCTCGCCTCCGGAGCCAGCTTCATCGCCCAGTCGTTCGCCTCCGACGCCCTCCGCCACCAGGAGATCGTTCAGGAAGCGATCGAGCACGACGGCTTCGGCTTCGTCAACGTCTTCAGCCCCTGCGTCACGTTCAACGACGTCGACACCTACGACTACTTCCGCGACACCCTCGTCGACCTCGAGGAGGAGGGCCACGACCCGACCGACTACGAGGCCGCGAAGGAAGTCATCCTCGACGGCGAGAAGGAGTTCCAGGGCGTGATGTACAAGGACGAGAGTTCGGTCCCGTACCACGAACAGCACGGCGTCACCGAGAACATGTCCGAGATTCCGGACGGCGCGCCCGACGACGCGATGGACCTCGTCCGCGAGTTCTACTGAAAGCGTCCGTCCACGATTTTTGCCGACGCCTCGCTTGTGAGATCGTGTCCGTTCTGCCTGCGTCCCCGTCGAGCGGCGCTACTGTGCGCGAGACCTGGGGCGGGCGATCCGGATGACCGACGTCCCGCGGTCAGTCGGCCACGGGAGTTCCCTGCGTGTCGGTGACGTTGACGGCGGGAGGGCGCGTCAGTTTGTATCCCGCGTAGCCCAGCCAGATCAGCAGCCCGAGCGCGATGAGGGCCGCCCGGAGATTCGGCGAGACGACGGGCGTCGCGACGATCGCGCCTTCCTCCTCGACGGGCACGTGCGGTGCGTTCGCGATGACGTTCACGAACCCGAGAACGATGGTCCCGAGCAGGACCAGGCCGCCCCCGAGCAGCATGGCGATGCGATCGGCCGTCGTGGTGGTGTCTGTCATTCGTGGTCACCTCGTGTTAGCCCAGCAGGTAGCGTAGCCATGGGCGATTCGTCACGGCGTCAGTTCGTTCGAGATAGGCGTCGATCCCCCAGACGCGGCCGGCGGCGAAGACGATGATCGTCAGGAACAACAGCAGCCCCATCAGGTCGCCGTTGACGAACCCGTGGCCCCAGTCAGCGTTCCCGAAGTAGAAAAAGCCCATCAGGAGCGCGCCGTTGGCGGCGGCCAGTCGGGTCAGACAGCCCAGGATGAGCCCGAGCCCGATCGCGAGTTCGCCCCACGGGACCAGGAGGTTCGGAACGATCACCGCGTTCGTCGCGAACCACGCGGTGATCGGGTGGACGATCGTTCCCTCGGTTCCGAACAGGAGCCACCCCTCGGCGTCGTAGAGAAGGCCGTGTTCGACGATTTTTCCGAGCCCGGACGACAGGAACCACCACCCCGTGATCAGCCGCAGGAAGACCAGCCAGTAGCTGGCCCAGGGGCCGTCGAGCCCGTACGATACCTCCCGCCCGAACAGCCGGGTGTCCATCCGTAGCGTGTTCGTAGACATGATCATCACCTCGCACGTGAAGCTGCGACCGGGAGCGAAAACGATCCATCGCTACATATTGCAGGCGTTCATACGGCGCGGATCGATCGCCGCAACGAGCGTCCCCCGGTCGATCGAGCGTGACGCGTACGCGGGGTCGAACCGGGGTCGGTTCGATTCGAGGGCGATCGCCGAGAACGAGAACGATCGTCGATGTCAGTCGACTCGCCCTGCGACCTCCCCGAGTGATATAAACGACTGTATTATTCAGCCGGAGGGCCACGACGAACGCGGACGAAGTGTTCGTATGAACGATTACGTGGCCATCACTCCGACGGCGCACCGTCCGGAGCGCTCTCGTGCGGCCCTCGGTCGATCGATCCCACGGGCGATCGGTGCGCGCCGCGAGAAGCGCACGCTTCCGTCCGGCGGGGTCCACGAGACGGGGAACCGGATCGACCCACGACCGTCGGCCACGAGGAGGTGCGATCGCCATGACTGACCGGGACGACGTCGACCGACTGCGCCTCTCGATACTCGCCACGGAAATCGAGCCGATCCAGCAGGTCCTGACCTGCATCGACGACGTCGGTCCGGCGGTCCGGTTAGAGTCGATGTCGATCGAGTCGCCGGGACAGTCGAGCGTCGAGATCGATACCGACGAAATCACGCCGAAGCAGTGGGAGGCGCTCGTCCTGGCGTTCGAGCGAGGGTATTACGATCGGCCGCGGACCGTCGAACTCGAAGCGCTCGCGGACGAGCTCTCGATATCGAAGTCGGCCGTCTCCCAGCGGCTCCGGGGTGCGGAAGCCACGCTCATCGAATCGATCGTGAGGGAGAGTCGGCCCGCGATGGCGGATCAGTGAGCCCGACAGCGGGGTCGACTGCGTCGGTCAGTCCGTCACGAACGACCGTATCAGCGTGAGTTCCACGGCGTTGAGTCGCTGGGAGACGGCCGACTTCGAGACGCCGAGGCGATCGGCCAGTTCGGAGAGCGTCGCCGTTCGCGGCCGATCGTAGTAGCCGAGTTCGACCGCGAGTTCGACGGCTTCGCGCTGTTTGGCCGTGACGTCCGTCGCGTCGATTTCGAGGGTGGCGTCCCCGTCGTCCGCTCCGTGTGCGAGTCGCTGGAGTCGAACGGTCGCACCGGTCTCCTCGAGCGCGGAGATGATCCGGCTGAGCAACGGCCGGTTCTCGACGACCAGCGAAATCACGAGTGAGCCGTCGGTCACCGCTTCGACGTCGAACACGCAGTCGAACTGGCTGATCGCGCCGCAGACGCAGTCGCCCGTCGTGGCTGAGGACACGTAGGATCGCTCACAGGATCCGTCGTCGATCACCGTGATCTCGCTGTGACAGCGGCCACCACCGGAGACGCTCCGGGTGACCGCCGCCGCGTTCGGGGCCGCCGAAACGACCGGGCAGTTGACGTTCGGGCCAGGGTCGACCTCGAGCCTCGCCCGGAGCATCGGCGTTTCCGGACCCCCAGTCGATGACTGGACGGACGTGGCGGGCATACGAAGTGCTGGTCTCGCCGGGGCCGTATAAGCGGCGGCCGGTTCTTGCCGAGTGGGGATGACCTGTACGTGTTTATCTACAGGATCAGTGTCCGGGAACTGGACCCGCGGTTTTGGGGCCAGCGTCTCCATCGCTCCCGTATGGGATAGCGGTCCCGGGTGAGACCATGATACCGGAAGATCAGCTATGGGATCGGCTCCGCGCGGTCGACGATCCGGAACTGGGCGTCGACATCGTTTCGCTTGGACTCGTGACGGATGTCCAGGTTGAGGAGGACGTCGCAGTCGTCTCCCTCGCGTTCAACGCGCCGCTGTCGCCGGCGGAGTGGACGATGTGCGACGAGATCCGTGCGCTCTGTCGCGGCGTCGGACTCGAGCCACGACTGTACGCCGATAGCGACGGCCAGCGAGACTCCCTCCCGAGCGTCAGGAACGCGATCGCGATCGGCACGACCGACCCCGACGCCGGAACGGGGCTCGTGACCGCGAACCTGACGATGGGCCTCGCGTCGCTCGGCGCTCGCGTCGGCGTGCTGGACTGCCGACTCGACGGGGACGGCGAGACGTGGGTCGAGACGGCCGATCCGCCGGACCTCTCGGCCGATCCGATCGTCCCCTCGATCGTCCGGGAGGTTCCGGTCGTCCGCCTCGGCCCGGCGATCCCGGCCGGCGACGACCCGCCGGCCGGGGCGACCGTCTTCGAACTCATCTTCCCGCCCGTCCTGGAGGCACTCGAGTGGGGGCCGCTGGATTACCTGCTGGTGGCGCTCCCGGCGGGGACCGGGCGGATTCCGCAGGTCGTCGTCGAAGCAATGGCGATCGACGGGACGATCGCCGTCGCGTCGGCCGACGCGGAGCGGGCGGCCGTTCGAACGACGATCGAGGCGTTCGAGACCCTCGAGACGTCTCTGCTGGGCGTACTGGAGACCGTCGCCGATCGATCGAGCGGACGCCGCGTCCGGACGGATGGACACGAGTGGGAGGGCTGTCGGTCCGGATCAGGGGTCCCGACGCTCGGACTCGTCCCGTGCGATCGGAGCACGCTCGCCAGACCGGCGGAACCGCCCAGGTTCGGTGACCACGACCCGGTGAGTGCGAGCGGGGCGGACGGCGCGCCGTTCCGTCGACTCGCCGTATCGGTCGCGGACCGCGTCGGGGCGGTCAACCGCCGAGCCGTCGCTCGTGGGCAACTCGCCATATAAGTACACGCACCCGTGAAGGGGGTTCCCACACGACTGGAACTGCCGTAGTAGACCTCACGATTCGGGGACCTACGTTCGCACGTGGTGATACAATGACATGGACGATCGTCGTCGGGATCAAACAGGTACCCGACGCGGACGAGGTCGGCATCGATCCCGACACGGGCCGGCTCGACAGGGCGAGCGCGCCCGCGGTCATGAACGGGCCCGATCGGCACGCGCTCGAGGCGGCCCTGCGGATCCGGGACGTGGCCGGCGGCGAGGTGATCGCGATGACGATGGGACCGCCGAACGCGACGAGCATCCTCGAGGAGGCCGTCGCGATGGGGTGTGACGACGCGGTCCTGATCTCCGATCGGGCGTTCGCGGGCAGCGACACGTGGCCGACGAGCCTCACGCTGGCGCGGGCGGCCGAGGAACTCGGGGCCGACGTGGTCGTCGCCGGCGAGGAGACCACGGACTCCTCGACCGGACAGGTCCCGCCGGGGATCGCGGCGCACAACGGCTGGGCGCAGTTGACCTACGCGGAGGCGGTCGATCCCCGGCCCGAGGACGACAGGCTCGTCGCCAGGCGCGACGTCGAGGGCGGGTACGAACTCGTCGCCGCCGAGTTGCCGGTCGTCGTCGCCGTCGCGTTCGGCGAGTTCGATCCCCGACCGGCCCCGCTGCATCGCAAGATCTACGGCGAGAACGACTTCGAGCCGACCGTCTGGGACGCCGAGGACCTCGGGATCAAAGACGAGGTCGGTCTCGACGTCTCCCCGACGTCCGTCGGTCGGATGGAGACGGTCGATCCGGTCGAGCGGAAGACCGAGGTGGTCGACGACGTCGACGACCTCGCCGCGGCCATCACGGAGGTGAGGGCATGACCGACGACGGTCCCGCGATCGATCCGGACGAGTACGAGGACGTCTGGGTGTTCGTCGAGGAACACGGCGGCGACGTGATGCCCGTCTCCTGGGAACTGCTCGCGGAGGCGAAGGCGCTCGCCGAGACGACCGGCGACGACCTGGTCGCGCTGACGATCGGCGAAGACCTCGACGACGTGGCCGAAGCGGCGCTGGCCCGTGGCGCCGATCGGGTCCTGGTCGCCGACGATCCGGTCTTCGAGCCGTATCGCGCCGATCCGTACGGCGAACAGTTCCGCGCGATGGTCGAAGCCCGCAAGCCCTCGATCGTCCTGATCGGCGGCACGCACACGGGTCGGGACTTCGCGGGTCGGGTCGCCGTCCCCGCTCACGCCGGCCTCACCGCCGACGTCACCGAGATCGACGTCGACGACGAGGGGGTCCTGCAGGCCCGTCGACCGGCGTTCGGCGGCGACATCCTGGCGACGATCCTCTGCGAAGAGCACCGGCCGCAGATGGCGACGATTCGGCCGGGGGTCTTCGAGGGGGCCGAACCGGATCCCGATCGGGTCGACAGCGACGCCGGCGAGATCGTCGCGGTCGAGGTCGTCGTCGACGAGGACGACGCTATCAGCGAGGTCCTCGAACGGGAGGTCGGCGAAACCGCCGACATCACGGAGGCCGATCGGATCGTGGCGGTCGGCCACGGCGTCGAGGGCGACCTCGACCCGGCGCGGGAACTGGCCGAGGCCATAGACGCCGAACTCGCGGCGAGTCGCGCCGCGGTCGACGAGGGCTGGATCGACGGCGCGCGACAGGTCGGCCAGACGGGCAAGACCGTTCGGCCCGACCTGTACGTCGCAGTCGGGATCAGCGGCGCGATCCAGCACGTCGAGGGGATGAACAAGAGCGACACCGTCGTCGCGATCAACGACGATCCGAACGCACCGATCTTCGACCACGCCGACTACGGCATCGTGGGCGATCTCTTCGAGGTCTGTCCCGCGCTGGTCGAGCGACTCGAATCCGAGTCGATCGGGGAGGTGGTACAATGAGTCCTGCACTCGAAACCGACACGCCGGACGAACCGAACTACGACGACGCCTTCGACGCGATCGTCGTCGGGGCCGGTCTCGCGGGCAGCGCCGCGGCCCTAACGATGGCCGATCGCGGCCTCGAGGTACTCGTGATCGAGCGCGGTTCGTCGCCGGGCGCGAAGAACGTCTTCGGCGGCGTCCTGTACACCCCGACGATCCGCGAACTGACCGACTTCGAGGACGCCCCGCTGGAGCGGTACGTCGCGGAACGGCGGTTCAGCATGTTGAGCGACGAGGACGAGACCGCCGTCTCCCTTCGCCCCGGCGAGTGGCACCGGGAACCCCACAACGACTCCTACACCGTCTTGCGCGGCGAGTTCGACGAGTGGTTCGCCGAACAGGCCGTCGACGCGGGAGCGACGCTGGTGACCGAAACGACCGTCACCGGCCTCGTCCGGGAACGGGGACGCGTCGTGGGCGTCGAGACCGATCGGCCCGACGGAACGATCAGGGCACCCTACGTCGTCCTCGCGGAGGGCGGTAACTCGCTGGTCAGCGAGGGGGCGAATCTCAAGGAAACCGAGCGCCGGGAGAACGTCGCCGTCGCGGCCAAGGAGGTGCTCGAGTTCCCCGAACGCGACGGAGTCATCGAGGACCGGTTCCGTCTGGTCGACGACGCGGGGGCCGCCTACCACTACTTCGGCGAGGGAGCGGTCGGCGACGCCTTCGGCGGCGGCTTCGTCTACACCAACGAGGACACGGTCAGCGTCGGCGTCGCCTACCGCATCGAGGACGCCGTCGTTGCCGACCAGTCGCCCGAGGAGACGCTGAACGCGTTCAAGAGCCACCCCGCCGTCGCGCCGCTGGTGCGAAACGCCCGGACCGTCGAGTACAGCGCCAAGACCATCCCCGAGGGCGGCGCGGAGCGCATCCCAGACCTCGTCCACGACGGCGCGGCGATCGTCGGCGACGCCGCCGGCCTGGTGCTCAACAACGGCGTCCACCTCGAGGGGACGAACATGGCCGTCGAGAGCGGCTACCACGCCGGCAACGCGATCGCTCGCGCGGCCGATCGGGATCGCACGGACGCCGACGCCCTGCGGGCCTATCCCGACGCGCTCGAAGAGTCGTTCGTCGTGACGAATCTGGAGCACTACGCCTGGATGATGAACGCGGTCGAAGAGGACCGCGACCTGCTGTTCGAGGACCTGCCGCGCGCGTTCGCCGACGCCGGCACGGAGTACTTCCGGATCGATCGCGACCCGAAGGAGGTCCACGCCGAGAACGCGAAACGGACCGTGCTCGACGCGCTCGGCGGCTGGTCCGGGGCCGCGAAACTGGCCTTCAGATATCGAAAGATGGTGACCTGAGATGAGTGTCCAACCCAAGACGCCCGACGTGACCAACGACTCGATGGAGGATCGCCTCTACACCGTCAAGTACGACGATCCCGGCGACTCCCATCTCGACGTGAAGGTGCCGGACATCTGCGCCGACTGCGAGACGAACGACTGCGTGAAGGTCTGCCCCGCGAACGTCTGGCGCGAGGGCGACGACGGCGTCCCCCACATCGCCTACGAGAACTGCCTCGAGTGCTCGAGCTGTCGGTTCGCCTGCCCGTACGACAACGTCGTCTGGGAGTATCCCGAGACCGGGAGCGGCGTGACGTTCAAACACGGGTGACGGATGCCTCGCGCCCGCGGCGGGCACGATCGGCGCGGAGCGGCAGGACGACCGGGCCCGTACCGAACCACCGCGGATATAAAGGTCCCTGTACCGGTCCACCCACGTCCCAACCCGCTGGGAACTGAATCGGCGTTTCTTGAGTGTGAACGACAACCGTACACGTGGAGGACCATGATCGATCCGCACACCGACCACGACGACACGACCGGAATCACGACCAGCGAAGAAGCCGCCGTACTCGCGTACGACACGTTGACCGACGCAGGCTGCGAGTCAGTCGTCACGTCGCTGCCCCACCGCACGCGATCGACATGGATCGTGCCCGCGACGAGCGAGTCCGGGGCGTGGCGAGTCCACATCGATCCCCGATCGGGAGCGACGCGCGTCGTCCGGAGCGAGGGGTAACTGTCGATCGGGTCGGTCGGTGTCGAGTGCGGTGCTCCCGGCGTGAGAGCGGCGAGTACCGCCGGGCAGATTATTCTACAGGGGTACGCCGACGATCGAACGAGTCGAAGCCGGTCTCCGTCAGTCCTCGGCCGGGTGTTCGACCGATTTCATCAGGTTGTCGATCGTCGATCCCTCGTCGTCGAACAGCGTGGGGTAGCTACCCAGCACCAGCAGGATGTCGCCCTCGTGATCGAACGTCGCCATCCTGAGTTCGACCTCGACGCGCTCACCGTGGAACTCGGTCTCGCCGCGGAAGACGTCGACGTCGCGCGTCCCGTCGAGTACCTCCAGCGTGTACGTCTCCTCGTGTTCGATCTCCTCGACCTGCCCGTGTTCGCCGTCCGTCTGGTCGAGAAACTCGTCGAGGAGTTCCTCGTTCGTCATGTCGTCGATCGGGTTGATCGATCGGCCGGCGACCTCCATAGCCGGGATCGAGATCGCCGCGAACAGGCTCGCCTCTCGCTCTACGTCCTGGTATGCCATCGCCTTCGTGTACGACGAGAGCCAGACTGTCGCGTGGACTTCCCGTTCGACGCCCGCCTCGACGCTCTCCTCGATGGTCTCTTTCTCGACCGCTCGTTCCTCGTACTCGGTGTCCTCGATCGCCGACGCGGTCGGTGCGGCCCGGTCCGCGTGAAATTCGAGCGGTTCGTTCCCCTGCACGAAGTCGAGGCACCCGGCAGTCGCTGCGAGGCCGAGAGCGCCCCCCGAAGCGAGAAACGTGCGTCGAGATGTCGTCATCAGATCGGGAATGCGCGACCCTAAATATAATAGTTGTGGCCTATCCGTCCACACGACGGACGGGACGGTCCTGCGAGAGCGTCGATCGGAATCGCCGGCGGAACGACGAACGGGATGGGCGGCGCGATCGACTCCGACGGACTGCCGGCCACCGGTACATCAAGAGTTATCGGGGTTCACGTCACCCGTCTAGGCATGACGGAATTTGCAGCCCGGGTCGAACAGGTGTCGATCAGCGGTATCCGGGAGGTCTTCGAGGCCGCAGGCGAGGACGCGATCAACCTCGGCATCGGCCAACCGGACTTTCCCACGCCCGAACACGCCCGCCGCGGGGCGATCGAGGCGATCGAAAACGAACTGACCGACGCCTACACCTCGAACAAGGGGACCCGATCGCTCCGGGAGGCGATCGCCGAGAAGTACGACCGCGACTACGACCTGGCGATCGATCCCGGGGACGTCATCGCCACCTCGGGCGGGAGCGAGGCGCTGCACCTCGTGCTCGAGGCCCACGTCGACGTGGGCCAGGAAGTGATCTTCCCCGACCCCGGGTTCGTCTCCTACGACGCCCTGACCCGGATCGCAGGCGGGACGCCCAGGCCGGTCGGTCTCCGCGAGGATCTCACCCTCGATCCGGCGACCGTCGAGGAAGCCATCACCGAGGACACCGCGGCGTTCGTCGTCAACAGCCCCGCCAACCCGACCGGAGCCGTCCAGAGCGAGGCCGACATGCGCGAGTTCGCGCGCATCGCCGACGAACACGACGTGCTCTGTCTCTCCGACGAGGTCTACGAGCACATCGTCTTCGAGGGCGAGCACCACTCGCCGTACGAGTTCGCCCGGACGGACAACGTCGTCGTCGTCAGCGCCTGCTCGAAGACCTACTCGATGACCGGGTGGCGACTCGGCTGGGTGCTCGGATCGAACCGGCGGATCGAACGCATGCTCCGGGTCCACCAGTACGCCCAGGCCTGTGCCTCCGCGCCGGCACAGTACGCCGCCGAGGCGGCGCTGACGGGACCACAGGACCCCGTCGAGGAGATGGTCGAGGCCTTCGAACGGCGACGCGACGTCGTCCTCGACGGACTCGAGGACGCCGGCCTCGAGGTGCCGAAACCGGAAGGGGCGTTCTACGTCATGCCGAAGGTGCCCGAGGGCTGGTGTGACGCGGTGCTCGATCGGGACGTCGTCGTCGTTCCCGGCGACGCCTTCGGCGCGAACGGCGAGGGGTACGCCCGCCTCTCGTACGCGACGGGGATGGAGGAACTGAAAGCGGCCCTCGAGATCATCGACGACGCGACGCGAGCGGTTCGGTAGGGTCGCGATCGCAGGGCTCACTCGATTCGGGTCGTCCTGGCGTCGCCGGTTCCCGCGATCGGGACGGCGGAATCGAGTGCTCTCCGGGCGGACGTCGATTGAGAGGGGCTGGCGTGCGTATCGATCCGATCCCCTCGACGTTCAGTCCGACCTGAATCCGCGCGGTTCCTCCTGCGGGGCCCCCTCTTTGATCGCGGCCGGCCCCGAAGCCACGTCCGGAAGCCGCGATCGGACGTCGATCGATTCGCTGCCGAGTACCGCGAATCCGGCGAAGATCGTCAGGAAGCCGACCACCGCGAGCGGGGCGATCGACTCGCCCAGCAGGGCCCAGCCACCGACCGTCGAGACGGCCGGGACGACGTAGAAGACGAGATTCGATCGGATCGCGCCGGCCGCGTCGAGGAGGGCGAAGTAAGCGATGTACGCGAGCACGCCCGCGACGATGGCGACGTAGCCGAGCGAGAGGACGGCCGCCGGCGTCCACGCGATCGACGCCGTCGATTCGCCGGCCCCCCAGGCGAAGCCGTGGGTGAGCACGGCCGCGAGGGGCAGGCCCCACGCGATGCGGACCGTACTGGAGAGCGTCGCGTCGGCCCGGCGGATGAGCACGGCCCCGATCGCGGCGCTGACCGCACCAGCGAACAGGATCGCCTTACCGAGGGCGTCGCCGCCGGCCAGGGACGCGGGATCGGGACTGACCACGAGCGCGACGCCGAGGAGGCCGAGGCCGATCCCGATCGCGCCGCGGGCCGAGAGCCGTTCGTCAGAGAGGAGGACGGCCGCGAACACCGGCGTCAGGATGGGGTTGAGACTGAAGACGATCGCGGCGACGGCACTTGTGGCGTACTGCTGGCCGACGAACAGCAGGGCGTTCGTCAGGCCGATCACGAGGACACCGGTCGCGAGAATGCCCGTCACGTCGCCCCGGGTCGACGGAAGCAGGTCCGCCCGGTCGGACGTGGCGAGAACGTAGGTAAGCAGGACGACGGCCGCGATGTCGAACCGGAGCGCGACGAACAGCAGGGGCGGAAAGTACGCCAGGCCGGCCTTCGCGGCGACGAACGTCCCGCCGAAGAACAGGCTCGACAGGGCGAAAAACAGGATCGTCCGACGGTTCACTGGCGGGCCAACACCTCCGGGAGCGAACGCGCCCACGATCCGTTCGCGTGGACGTTCGTTCGACGTTCGTGAGTCATTGTTACGAGATACGAGGGGATGACGCCACATAAGTTAATTCAGAAAATATTTCGCGGGAAGAAATGTCTGCTCCCCGTGCCGGGATTTCTCCCGTCGCTGCCCGTTCACGGAGTGAAAGGTTTTCACTACTCGAAAGCGCTTTTTCCCGTCGGCGAGACGGGTCGCTATGGACGAGGTTCTCGAAGAAATCGAGTTTCTCGCGCTGTCGGAGAACCGAATCGACGTGTTGAACGCGGTCTGTGACGGGCCCCGGACGCGACGGGAACTCGAGGAGATCACGGGCGCGTCACAGCCGACCCTCGGCCGGGTGCTCCGGGACTTCGACGATCGGAACTGGATCGGTCGGGGCGGCGACGGGTACGAGGCGACTGCGACCGGCCGTCTCGTCGCCGACGGGATCACCGACCTCTACGAAATCCTCGAGACGGAGTTGAAACTCCGCGACATCGTCGCGTGGCTCCCGACCGAGGCGATGGCCTTCGATCTCCGCCGGCTCCGGGACGCGACGATCGTGGTGCCGAGCCAGACGCGACCGAGCGCCCCCGTCCGGCGGGTGACCGACCTCGTCGGGCGCGCCGATCGGGTCCGCGTCGTCTCCCACGCGTTCAACGAGCGCATGATCGAGGTCGTCCGCGAGCACGCGGTCGAGGAGGACGGAACCTTCGTCGGCGTCCTGTCGGCGAGCGCGATCGACGCCGTTGCCGAGGACGCGGCGTTGCGACGGCCGCTCCGGGACCTCGTCGAGACGGAAAACGCGGAGATCCGGATCTACGACGGCGAGATTCCGTTCGCCGTGTCCATCGCCGACGACGTGGTGAACATGCTCGTCCGCGACGAGGCCGGCATGCTGCAGGCGTCGCTCGAGACCGACGACGAGACGGTCCGGGACTGGGCGCTCGACCTGCACGAGGAGTACCGGGACGACGCGCGGCCGCTCGACGCGAGCGATCTCGAAGTCGATCGGAGCCGCTGAACGTCGATGGTCGCCCGATCGCAGGACGGGAGCGGGGTTCGGAGCGAGCGAGAATCGCGGACAGTGCGATCGGTGTGGTGCTGTTGAAAATCCTATAAGTTGACACAAACAGCGTGCTGGGTACAAAGCGCGAAGTACTGTGGATAAATTCCACGTAACGTCGTCATGTGGTGTGCTGTCTGGGTTCGCAGGTACTCAAAAAATCAGTTATCGCAGGAATTATTTCTCTCATTATTACATTGGTTATAACATATGTTGCTTCTCTGATCTGGCCGACACCGTCGAAACTGTTTATTGCTGTCGGATTAGCCTCGTTCTTTTCAGCGTTCGGTGGCGCGTGCGGCGCACACAGGGGATATCGTGATCGAAATTAAGAGGATAGCACACATCGTGAATACCCCACTATCCTGGAGTTGTCACCGTGCGGGGTAGAACCGCTGCGTTCAGCACGGCTTCGAAAAACCGTCATAGATTGAATACTTCAACAGAACCGTCGGCGGGTAACTCGTGTCAGTTAGTACGATAGCGACGGCGCTGGCTACGCCAGGTCGGCGAGCGCCTCCATCGTCGTCTGCTTGTCCGCCTCGGTCATCCCGTCGACGAACCCGACGCGAACGGCGTCGACCCCGTCGGTCGCGGCGTACGCTTCGACCCACTCGCGAACGTCGTCGGGCGTCCCGGCCGGCGCGAGTTCGTCGAGGACCTCGTCGGGCAGCCGCGCGGCCATCTCCTCGGTGTCCCGGTCCTGCCAGGCCTCCCGGATATCCGCGACGACGTCGGGATACCCCTGTTCGGCGACCGAATCGCCGTAGTATGGCCCGTAGGCTCCGAGCATGAACGCGATCGTTCCGCGGGCCAGTTCGCGGGCGCGTTCGCGGTCCTCGGCGGCGATTCCGCGCACGATCGGGCTCACCCGCAGGTCCGAGAGCCCCTTGCCGGCGAGTTCGGCACCGCGCTCCAGATCCTCCAGTCGATCCGCGAGGCCGTCTTTCGTGAACATCTGGGGTGCCCAGCCGTCGCCGAACCGGCCCGCCATCTCGGTGGCTTTCGGGCCGAGCGTCCCGAGGTCGATCGGCGGCGGGGAGTCGGGAAGCTCGCGCTCGTAGTTCAGCCCCTGGATCTCGAAGATCTCGCCCTCGTAGGCCGGGGTCCCGTCCTCGTAGACCGACCGGATCACCTCGATCGCCTCCCGCGTGCGCCGCAGGGGCCGATCGAAGTCCTCGCCGTGCCAGCGCTCGGTGATCGCCGGCGAACTCGGGCCGAGTCCCAGCCGGAACCGGCCGTCGGCGGCGTCGTGCAGCGTCAGCGCGGTCTGGGCCAGCATCGCCGGCGATCGGCCGAACGGCGAGATGACGTCGTTCGAGACGCCGAGATCGTCGGTGCGATCCGCGACGAGCGTGAGCGGCGGGACGATGTTCCAGCCCGTCGTCTCGCCCATCGAGATGCGATCGAAGCCCAGGTCCTCGGCCTGGACGGCCCGATCGGCGACGTCCTGGGGCCGATCGTAGTCGTTGAGTCGGACCAGCAGGTCGAGGTCGGCGTTCACGCGACTCCCCTCCGCGGCGGTCGGTTCCGATCTGTCATCATCGTTCATCGTGTGGTGAATCGTCTTAAAACCGGAGGGAGCGGTGACGGTCGATCGGAGGCGACGGGGATGGCCCCCGGGTATCGGTACGTCGGCACTCCAACACTTATCCGATCGGTCATGGTAGCGACGTACTCATGGACGGTTCGCGACCGAACGTACTCCTGATCCACTGTCACGACCTCGGCCGGCACCTCGGCTGTTACGGGGTCGACGTCGAGACGCCGGCGATCGACGCGCTGGCGGCCGACGGCGTCCTCTTCGAGAACCACTTCGCGACGGCACCCCAGTGTTCGCCGAGTCGCGGGAGTCTCATGACCGGCCGCTATCCCCACGTGAACGGGCTGATGGGGCTCGCACACACGCACTGGGAGTTCCACGACGACGAGCGGATCCTCCCACACTACCTCGGCGACACCGGCTACGAGACCCACCTGTTCGGCCTGCAACACGTCACGCAGGACACCGACGAACTGGGGTACGATCACATCCACTCCGAGGGGAACCTGTTTCCCGGGGTGTCGCCGTCGGTCCACCAGACGAACCGGGCGCGGGCCGTCTCGACCGTCGTCTCGTCGTTTCTCGACCGAGGCGGATACGAGGAGCCGTTTTTCGCGTCGATCGGGTTCTTCGAGTGCCACCGGGTCGAGGAGGAGAACGGCCGGTTCGGCTTCGACGCCGACCGCTACGACACCGACGACCCCGACGAGGTCCGGCCGCTCACGTACCTTCCGGATCGACGGGGAATCAGACAGGACCTGGCGGAGATGCACGGGATGGTCGCCGCGATCGACGACGGCGTCGAGACGGTCCTCGCGGCGCTCGAGGACGCCGGACTCGCCGACGAGACGATCGTGCTCTTTACGACGGAACACGGCATCGCGTTCCCGCTCGCGAAGGGGAGCTGTTACGACCCCGGGATCGAGGCGGCGTTGCTCGTTCGCTATCCCGGGGTCGCGGACGGCGGGCGACGGTACGACGAACTCCTGAGCAACGTCGACGTGCTCCCGACGCTGCTGGACGCGCTCGGGGTCGGCGTCCCGGACGACCTCGACGGGCGGAGTTTCCTGCCGCTGCTGACGGACGAGGAGTACGAGCCGCACGATCGGATCTTCGCCGAGATGACCTGGCACGACCTGTACAACCCGGTCCGGGCGATCCGGACGGACCAGTACAAGTACGTCCGGAACTTCTGGGATCTGCCGGCGGTCTACCTCTCGAAGGACATCTTCGCGAGCGAAGCCGGACGCGAGGTCCGCGAAACCTACGGCATTCCGCCACGGCCGTACGAGGAACTGTACGACCTCGAGAACGCGCCACAGGAGGACGAGAACGTGGCGTTCGAGCCGCGATACCAGGACGTCCGCCGCGACCTCTCGCGACGGCTCTACGAGTGGATGGACGAGACCGACGATCCGCTCCTCGACGGGCCGGTACCGCCCGGGAACTACGAGGCGATCGAGTCCTGGCCGCACGAGTCGGCGTAGCGAGAAGCGACGTTCAGCCGATCGTCAGGACCTCGTCCGCCTCCTCGACGATCGAGAGCAGGTCACCCATCGTCCCGCGCGGTCTGAGGTCGTCGGCCGAGAGGTCCCGTGAATCGAGGCACGTGCCGCAGGCGACCAGTTCGCCCCCGTTCTGGGTGTACTTCAGCATCACGCCGTGGGGATTGAACTTCTCGTGGTCGAGGTCGGGCGCGTCGACCCCGTCGCCGAGCAGGAACGTCTCGACCGCGTGGTCGGCGTCGAGCGCGGTGTTCGCCAGCCTGAACGCGTTCCAGACGCGCTCCGGATCGTTCGTCTCGAGGACGATTCCGAGCTTCATAGTTACGCGTACGACTGCCCGGTAGTTGAACGATGGTGCCGATTCCCGGGGGTCGAGACTGGATCCGTGAACCGATCGGGGTTCGCCGGACGCTCACTCCGTGAGGATCGTCTCGCACAGTTCGCGGGCCGTAGCGACGCGTGCCGCCTCGTCGTGTGTCGGGTCGTCGGCTTCGGCGAAGAGGTGCTGGACCTGCCGAACCCGCTCTTTCGTCGTCTCGGCACCGAGGTCGCTCGTCACCGCGTCGCGAGCCACCGCTTCGGCCTCGCCGAGCCAGCGGTTCGTCGTTCGCTCGATCGGCAACTCGGCGGTCGCCGCGAGGTGGTCGTGGAGTTCGCGGACCCGCTCGTCGAGCAGTTCGTCGGGTTGATCTCGGGGGGTCTCGGTCACGCGTGACCGAACGACGGTCAACGACGTGACCCTTGTCCCGCCGATCGGTCGATTCGAACGCCGAGCGAACTGATCGAGATCGGCCGGCGGGGAACGAACCGATGGGGATCGAATCGATAGGATCGAACCGGTGGGAAACGTTGATAGGAGACCTGACCGACGTTCACGTATGACACACGACTGTTCGTTCCTCGAGGACCTCGACCTCGGAGACGACCAGGTCTCGTTCGCGGAGGGGCGCAGGGACGCACACGCGGCCGACTGGGGGGCCGAACAACAGGGCCGGGGCGTCGTTCCGGACGCCGTCGTCTACCCCGAATCCACGGCCGACGTGGCGGCGGTCCTCGCGGCGGCGACCGATCGAGAGGTCCCGGTCACGCCCTACGCAGCGGGGACGGGACTGGAGGGCAACGCCGTGCCGGCCCACGGCGGGATCAGCCTCGACCTCACCCGGATGGACGACGTCGTCGACTACCGGCCCGAGGACTTCCAGATCGACGTCGGCCCGGGGATCATCGGCGCGGACGTCGAGGAGTACGTCGCCGAGGACGGCCTCTTCTTCCCGCCGCTGCCGTCGTCGGGCGACATCTCGACGATCGGCGGGATGATCGCGACCGACGCCAGCGGGATGAAGACCGTCAGGTACGGAGAGATCGCAGACTGGGTACTCGGCCTCGAGGCGGTGCTCGCGGACGGGACGGTGATCGAGACGGGATCGCGGGCGATCAAGACCTCGAGCGGCTACAACCTGACCGACCTCTTCGTCGGCAGCGAGGGGACGCTGGCGGTCGTGACGCGGGCGACGCTCCAACTCGCGGGCCGGCCCCAGCAGATCCGCGGCGGCCGGGCCATCTTCGAGACGCTGGACGACGCGGCCGAGGCCGTCTTCGACGCGGTCCGGACGGACGTCGACGTGGCCCGGATCGAACTCGTCGACGGGGTGAGCGCGCGGATGGCGAACGAGTACCTCGGAACCGACCTGCCCGACGCGCCGATGGTCTTCCTCGAGTTCCACGCCAACCACGGGATCGAGGAGGAGATCGACCTCTGTCGGGTCATCTTCGAGGACCACGACGTCGCCCGCTTCGAGATGAGCGACGACGACGCCGAGATGGAATCGCTCTGGCGGGCCCGTCGGGAACTGGCTTACGCCGTCGCGTCGTACGATCCCGACCTCGAACCGCTCCACCCCGGCGACGTCACGGTTCCGATCAGCGCCTACCCGGAGATCGTTCACGAGACCAAACGTCTCGCCGAGGAGTACGACCTGATCGCACCCTGTTTCGGCCACGCTGGCGACGGGAACCTCCACTACAGCGTGCTCGTCGATCCGGACGACGAGGCGATGGTCGATCGCGGCGAGCGACTGTACAGTGAAATCGTCGATCGGGCGATCGACCTCGGCGGGACGGCGACCGGCGAACACGGCATCGGCCACGGCAAACGCGAGTATCTCGAGGCTGAACACGGGGCCGGGGCAGTCGAGACGATGCGCCGACTCAAGCACGCACTCGATCCGACCGACACGCTCAACCCGGGGAAAATCTTCCCGGAAACGATCGACGGCGAGCGGGTACGGGCGCCCGAGATCGACGACCGAGCGTCGATCGAGTAGCGGCCCGCGCCCTCGAAACGGGCGTCCGACTCAGTCGTGGACCAGCACGTCGAGCACGTTCGGGCCGTCGGTCGCGAGCGCGTCCTCGAGTGCGCCCTCGATCCCGTCGGGCGTCTCGACGAGTTCCGCGCGTGCGCCGTGGCTCTCGGCGTTTTGCACGACGTCGACCGGCGGCTCGAAGTCCATCCCGACGAACTCGTAGTCGTCCTCTTCGCCGCCGAGGATGTCGAGCGTGTTGTCCTTCAGGATCCGGTAGTTACGGTTGTCCGGGATGACGACCGTGAGATCGAGGTCGTAGCGGGCCGCGCTGTAGATCGCGTGGGGGTAGTAGAGGTACGAGCCGTCGCCGACGAAGCCGATCACGTCGCGCGGATCGTCCCGCTGGGCCTCGGCGACGGCCGCCCCGATCGACGCGGGCAGGCCGTAGCCCAGACCGCCGCCCTTGTTCGAGATGTACTGTTCCGGGGCGAGGTCCCACCGGGTCAACATGGCGTACTTCGAGGTGACACCCTCGTCGACGATGTAGGCGTCGCCGGCGACCCGTTCCATCGCGTCGACCAGTTGTGCTTTCGAGGCCCGCGGATCGTCCGGGGCCTCGTCCTCGCCAATCTGTTCCATCCTGGCCTCGACCATCTCCTTGATCGCACTGACGTGCTCGAGACGCTCGTCGACGACGTCGTCGGAGAGTCGCTCGTCGACGCGCTCGATCAGCCCCCGCATGGCGAGGCCGGGATCGCCGACGATCGCCGCGTCCGCGGGCTGGTTCTTGCCGATCTGCCAGGCGTCGTCGCCGACGTGGATGCAGGTCGTGTCGGGATCGACCAGCGCCTCCTCGTGGCGAGTCAGCGTCGTGTTCGTCGAACAGCCCACGAACGCGAGGGTGTCGCTGTCCATCAGCATCGAGGCGAGATCCTCGTCCGGCGGGATGTAGGACACCCACTGGTCGTGATCCGTCGGGTAATCGACCTCGCAGGCCAGGATCTCGCCGTGGACGCGAGCCCCGGTCGACTCGGCGAGTTCGACTGCGGCCGCGACCGCGTCCTCGCCCGATCGGGCCACGCCGTCGCCGACGACCAGGACCGGATTGTCGGCCTCGGCCAGCAGGTCCGCGGCCCGATCGAGCTGTGCCGGATCGCCGCTCCCGGCGTTCGGAATCGCGCCGAGTCGTTCCGGCTCGGCGTCGGTTTCGGCCAGCATGACGTCCAGCGGCAGGCCGAGAAAGACGGGGCCGGTCGGCGGCGTCATCGCGACCCGGAACGCCCGTCGGAGCATCGTCGGCAACGCGGAGACGTCCAGCACCTCGTCGGACCACTTGCAGAACTGGTCGGCCATGTCGACGAGATCCCCGCTCAGGATCGGCTCCTCGTGGCGGAAGTCGGTGCTGTGGTTCCCCGCTGTGACGACCAGCGGCGCGCCGGCGATCTTGGCGGCGTAGAGGTTTCCGAGCCCGTGGGCGAGGCCGGGCGCGATGTGGAGGTTCGCGACGCCGACGGGCGCGATCGACTCGACGTGGTGGGAGTGGTACCGGCGGGTCTGGGCGTACCCCGCGGCCATCCCGACCGCGACGTCCTCGTGGAGGCCGAGCACGTACTCGACGTCGCTCTCTCCGATCGCGTCCACGACCGGGAGTTCGGTCGTTCCGGGATTCCCGAAGAGGTAGTCTACGCCGTAGGATTCGAGCGCGTCAACGAAGAGATCCGCACCGGTGACGGTGTCTGTCATGGTTGCTGGTGCCACTGGGCACAACATGAAACTGTGTGTTTCGGAACGCGGACGGGTCGGTGCCGCATCCGCGGAACGCGCGAACGCGACCGGGGTATTATATTTCAGTCCGTGGACACTCGAACCATGTCCATCGCGAGACACGGGTCGGGCCCCGAGGCGACGGGACGAGCGTTCCTATCGCAGGTGCATCCCGTGTTCATGCTCCCGCCGCTTGCCGCGTCGCTGTTCGGCGCGATTCTCGCGTCCGAATTCGATCCGATCGTCGCGACGGCGCACGTCCTCGCGATGTTCGCCGCCGTCTACACCGCCCACGTCAAGGACGGCTACGTCGACTTCCACGTCCGCGGCGAGGACGACGACCACCCGCTGACCGAACGGGGCTGTCGCATCGGCCTCGCGCTCTCGACGTCGCTGTTCGCGCTGTGCTGTGTCCTCCTGTTCGTCCTCGTGGACTGGGGGGCCGTCGCGATCACGGTACCGACCTGGCTGATCGCGTTCCACCACGCGCCGCAACTCGACACGAACCCCGTCACGGCGACGACCGGCTATCCGCTCGGGATCGCCCTCTCGCTGGCGGGCGGGTTCTACGTCCAGGCGGCGACCCTCGCGGCGGTCCCGATCGGCTTCGCGCTCGTCTTTCTCGTCCTCCTCTCGGGGATCAAGGTCATCGACGACGCGCAGGATTACGCCTACGATCGATCGATCCACAAACGCACCGTCGCCGTCGCCGTCGGCCCGGACCGGGCCTACAACGTGGCCTACGGGCTGATGACCACCGCGTTGCTGGTCGTCGTCGGCTTCGCCGTCGCCCGGATCTTCCCGCCGACCGCGGTGCTCGCGGCGCTCGCGTTCGCCGCGGTCGCGATAGTCGCCCGGCGGGCCGACCCGGAACTCGCAACGATGTTGCTCATCCGCGGGTCGTACGTCTTCCTGGCCGTCCTCGTCGCGGCTGTCTGGTTCGAACCGCTGGCGGCGATCGGGTGACCGTGCGGGATTCGAGATCGCCGATCGACCGTCCGGCACGACTCCATCCTGTTTCCGACGAAATGAGTGGTAGATTATGAGAGTAATGTTACAACAGTCTTTTCACAAACATCGTCGAACCCCGGGTATGGAAACGCCCCGGGGTGACGGACCGTCCGGCGACGGTCGCACGGTTCGATCGCACTACGACTGGTCGACGACGCCACCGAGCCACGCCATCGTCGACGCTGTCGCTACCGTCGAAGACACGACTCCGATCGATCTCGCGCAGCAACGAGGAACCGCGCTATATGACCACGTCGACCCGGAGGCGCTCGATGCGATCGTCGGCGGCGACCGGGACAGCGCCGTTTCGGTCACGTTCGAGATCGATCACGTCCGGATCACGATCGAGACCAGCGGACGACTCGTCGTGGGCGTCGGCGTCGAGTGAGCGCCTCGTCTGCAGGAGGAGTCACCACGGGTTCGTATCGGTCACGCTCACGTCTCGACGGAGAGCAACCGCAGCGGCGACCTCTCGCGTGCCAGTATCCATCTCGAAGGGGTGGGAGACGGGCACACACCTCGCGTAACTTGAAGAAAACACAGCGGAGAATCGTCGTATGGAACTCGTCGAAGCCAGTGCCGAAGACCTCGACTCGCTCGTCGACCGCTGGTACTCCCTCGCAAGAGCAATGGAAGCGTACGACGAACTGAACGAACTCGCGTATGCGGACGTCGACGACGTGCCTGCTGATGGGTTCCGCGCGCATCTCGAGGCCGACGAAATCACGGACTACCTCGTCGTTCACGAAGGCGAGACGATCGGCTTCGTCACGCTCCGCGAGGGCTACCACCCGTCCCGGCAGTACTCACACTACCTTCGCATCGTGAACGTCGCGATCGACGAAGCCCACCGGAACCAGGGCCACGGCACGGCGGTCGTCGAGCGCGTGAAAGAACTGGCTCGCGAGCGAGGCTGCGACCATCTCAAGGTCTCCTGCGAGTGGCACAACGAGGACGCACGCCGGTTCTACCGTAACACGGACTTCCGGCCGAAGCAAGTCGACTACGCACACCCACTGGAGTGAGTCGATATCGGCTATCGTACCGCTGATGAATTAACAGAAAACGCGATCGTCTGTTATTCGATCGATACTGGGAGCGATCGCTGCTCCGCTACAGCGTTACCTGCCGAGTACCTCCTTCGGACCGGACCACTCGTCGATCAGCAGGCCGTACCGTTCGACGTCGACGTAGCCTCCGTTCGCGAACTGCGTTTCGCGGGCAGTTCCCTCGTGAACGAATCCAAGCCGCTCACAGAGGGTCTTGGAGGCTTCGTTCGGGGCCATCGTCGTCGCCGAGATACGGTGTAGCCGGAGGTCCTGGAAGCCGTACTCGATCAGATGTGCACCGGCCTCGAGCGCGTATCCGTTCCCTCACGCGTTCGGGTGAAACCAGACGCCGAAGTTCGCGTACCCGTCCGCGTACAGCACGGGCGATAGGGAGACGGACCCAACTGGCTCGTCCTCGAATTCGCCGTCGTTCGGAACGGCGAGCAAAGAGACGGTATCCTCGTCGTGTTCCATCGGCCACAGCTCGTCTCGGTAGCGTTCGTCGGTGTACGGTGTCCTGAACGAACTGATGTACCGGCGTACCTGTGGGTGATTCACTCCATCCCGGAGGAACTCGATATCGTCTTTCTGGGCTGGTCTGAGATCGAGGCGGTCGCAGTCGATAAACGTCTGTCCTGTCATAGTCTCTCTGATGGGCCGTTGGCTATCGGACGATACGCCGACGAAGTCGATGCTGACCGCGTCTCGCGCGAGACGCCGGCGGTCAACTCAGAAACAGAACGAAACGGTCATCGGTCAGCCTACTGTTTGGCGGACATCACGAGAACGATAAATACTCCGATCAACCGAAAGGATATCTGGCACGAATTTCACGCGCACTGATCCTCGCTCCCAGCTAAAACCAGATAGAACCCACTACCCGACCGAGTTATCAATTAGTACTCACGATCTTGATCACGTCACCCTCCTCGAGTTCGTAGTCCTCGCCGACTTCCCGGTTCGATCGAGCGTCGACCGCGTGGAGGTAGCCGTCGCCGATGTCGGAGTGGACGGCGTAAGCCAGGTCGACCGGCGTCGATCCCTGCGGGAGCAGATGAGCGTCCGGCAGAACGTTGCCGCTGCCGTCGGACCACTTGGCGGCGTCCTCGACGGGGTAGGCCGTGAGGTGATCGAGCAGGTCGTAGACCGCGTGGTTCAGCGCCCCCTGGACGCCCGTGCCGTCGTACGTGGCCATCGTCTCGGCCAGCCCCTCTAGGGCCTCGCGCTGGGCGTCGTTGACGTCGTCGCCGATCTCGATCGTCTCGTCGCCGGGGGCGTAGTCGACGAGACCGTTGTCCGCCGCGCGGCGAAGCGCGAGTTCGCCCTCCGCGGTGGTAGGAATCACGGGTTTGTCCAGATCGAGCAGTTGCTCGACGTTCTCCTCGGGCGCGACGTCGATCTTGTTCGCCGCGACGACGATCGGCTTGGTCCGCTCGCGGACCAGCCGCGCGAGTTCTTCGCGGTGCTCGTCTTCCCACTGGATGGGGTCCTCGGGATAGTCGAGTTCGCGCAGGACGGTCGCGATCTGCTTCGGCGACGCGCCAAAGCCCGAGAGCATGTCCGCGAGCGCGTCGTCGATGTCGAAGTCGGGCGATCGGGACTTGCGCTCGACTGCCTCCCAGTTGCGCTCGACGATGCCGGCCAGCCAGAGGTCCATCTCCTCCTCGACGAAGTCGATGTCCTCGAGCGGGTCGTGCTCGCCGACGTCGACCGGTTCGCCCTTCTCGTTGGTTCCACCGGAGGCGTCGATCACGTTGACGATCACGTCCGCGTTCGTGAGTTCGTCGAGGAACTGGTTCCCGAGCCCTTTCCCCTCGTGTGCCCCGGGCACCAGCCCCGCCACGTCCAGGAGTTCGATCGGGACGTACCGCTTCCCGCCCTCGCAGTTGTCGGCGTTGCACCGCTCCTCACGGTCGAGACAGGGACACCTGGTCCGGACGTAGCTCACCCCGCGGTTGGCGTCGATCGTCGTAAAGGGGTAGTTGGCGACGTCCACCTCGGCCATCGTCGCCGCCGTGTAGAACGTGGACTTGCCGGCGTTTGGCTTCCCGGCAAGCGCGATCGAAAGCATGTGCACTCGTAGCCCCGACCGGTGGAATTGTCTTTCGGTTCGAGCCCCCGGTAGCGGACGGAGCGGACGCGATTCTGGATCGACGGGTCCGGTTCGGTGCGTCTCACACGCCCGCTTTCGTCTGAAGGGAATCATTCTCATCCAGTCCGCAGGAAAACGGCCGAACGTGCAGTACGACGACTTCATCGGCGAGGTACAGCACCGCGCACGGTTCGACTCGCGAGAAGCCGCCTTGAGCAGTACCCGGGCCACCCTGACGACGCTCTCCGAACGCATCGATCCGGGTCAGGCGGAGAACCTGGGGGCGCAACTCCCCGAGGAACTCGGTCGGTTCCTCGAGGAGGTCGACGACGTCGAACGGTTCGGGTTCGACGAATTCGTCGATCGGGTCGCCGAACGCGAGGCGATCGGCGAATCCGAACCGGCGGACGCGGCGTTTCACGCACGGGTTGTCGTGGACGTCGTCGACGAAGCGGTCACGGACGGTACCCTGGAGGACGTCCGGGACCACCTGCCGAACGACGAGGGGTACGAGACGCTCTTCGAGATCGCCCGGGCGGAGGAGAGACCGACGTAGCTACCGGGACCCCGGTTCGAGCAGTGCGTCGACCTCCTAGACGCCGTCCCGACGGATCGCGTGCTCCGGGAGCGCGATCGTGGCCGCTTAGAGGTCGACGGCCATCATCACTTCGTCGACGTACCGGCCGTCGAGTTTGTAGTGGTCCTCGCGGACGGCCTCGGTCTCCCAGTCGTGTTCCTCGAGGAACTCGATCGCCTCTTCGTTGGTCGAGGGAACGCTCTGGTAGACCTTTTCGAAGCCGTTCGACCCGGCCCACTCCAGTCCCCGCGCGAGGAGGTGCGAGCCGATGCCGTGACCGCGATACCCCTCGAGCACGCCAACGGTGAGTTCGGCGGTGTGGGCGAGTTTCTCGAGTTCCGGTGCGTGGAGGTGCACCCAGCCGACGACCTCGTCGTCGACGGTGGCCACGAAGAACATCCGCGATTCGAGTTCGTTGTGCCGGAGCAGGGTCTCCTCGTGGTCGATCTCGTCCGCCACGCTCTCGGCCTCGATGTAGGTCCGCTCCTCGGCGACCTGCCGGATCGCACCGACGATACCCGAGAGGTCCTCCTGTCTCGCCGGCCGGATGTGGAACTCGAGGGCCTCCGAAACGTACTCCTCTTCGGCCCCCGCGTCGATCGTCACGCGCAGTTTGCCGCCGCCCTCCTCGAGACGTCCGTCGCGTTTGAGGATCGCCACGTGATGACGGAAGCCGCTGGGATCGATCCCGAGGTGGGACTGTACCTCGTCGGGATCGACGGCGCCGTGGCGTTCGACGTATTCGTAGATCGCCTTGCGGTCAGCGTGGCCGAACTCGAGCGATTCGCTGAATACCATGGCGTGCGGTACCAGTCCACAGTACTTAACCGCTTGGCCGATCGGTCGCTCGCGGTCTTAAAACGCGGATCCGTACACCCGGCTGGATTACCGACGGGAGACGCTCGATTCGATCGCATGGGATCGCACATGACACCATCGCTTCGTCGATGAACACGCCCCCGTTGTGCATCTCGCGCGAGTCATGATCGGAACGGATGTGGCAGTCGCCGGCTGTATACTCGCCCTCGCGGTCGTCGCCGGACTGGTCGCTCACGAGTGGTCACACGCGCTCGTGCTCAGGCTGGCGGGCGTCGACTACGACGTCGTCTACGTTCCCGGCCGAACGGACGGCGTCGTCGGCCTCCTCGCGAGTTGTCCGTGGGCAGTCGTCCGTCCACGCCCAACGGGCTCCGAACCGCCCTGGCCCTTCCGTCTCGCAGCCCTCGCACCACTCCTCCTGGCCGTTCCCGTCTTCGGACTCGGCGTCTCCGGGTACGTCACGGTCGAGACGCCGATCGTCGCTGCCGGAGCGATCGGCTGGCTCGCCTGTGCGATCCCGAGCCCGCAGGACTTCGCCGTGGTATTCCACGCGCATCGCGTCCTCGAATCCGAGTCGGCCCCCGATACCGAACCGAACGCGGCGAGTCACGCCTCCCGCGCTGATTGACGGTCACCGGGATACCGCCGCGTTCGCTCGCGCTCTCCGGGAACGACGTCGAAAAACTGCGGACGGAAGGGATCACACAGCCACGAGTGACCCCTTCCGCGAGCACGAATCAGCCACCGGTATCCCGTGCGTTGCGGGCTCGGCGCGAGCGATCTCACGCCGACACCGGCAGTATCGGTCCGTCCACTATTAAATCCACTTGTTAGTGGACACTGGGCAATACGGACAAATAAACCGACTGTACGAACACTAATATTGCACAGGATGGGCGAAATAGAATATATACTGGTTGCAGAGGACGATCGTTCGACGTCCGGCGGGTTCGATCGCTACCGGCGCCGGCTCAGGGGTCGAGTTCGATCGGCGTCATCCCGCCGGACAGTTCTGCGCTGACGAGCGCCGCGTGACTTCGGCGGAGGCGTTCGGACAGCGCCTGATGGGAGATTCCGAGTTCGGACGCCAGTTCTTCGAGGGTCACCTCCCGCGGGACGTCGAAGTAGCCGAGTTCGTACGCCTTGTAGATCGTCTCGTACTGGGTTTCCGTCAGCGGCGTCTCCGCGTTCGCGAGGTCGTTAGTCCCGGCCACGCGCGTTACTTCCACCCGGTACTCGTACTGGTCGAACAGGTCGTGACACGCCGAAACCGCCTCGTGATCGTGAAAGAGCAGTTTCACCGACCACCAATCCGCCTGGCCGTGTGCGGCCAGGATCGCCCCGTCGTTCTCGGCGATAATCCGCTGGAACAGCTTCGCTTCCTCGCCGAATTCGAGCCGGAACAGCCAGCAGTCGTTGGGACCGTCGGTTCCGTCGGTGAGCGCCGCGATCACCTCCACCGACGGGTCCGTCTCGAGTGCCCGTTCGATGGTCGACTGATCGGCGCCCGTGATCCACACCAGCGGCGGTGCATCCCCGATCAGTCCACCGACCTCGAACTCGAACGTCGGAACTCGATCGAACGTCCGGGCTAGCCCGAGTCGCTCGGCCGGAACCTCGAGTTCAACGACTGTTGTCATCAGTGGGTTCCACCACGAAGACGTATAGACGGATTGTGTTTCCGGTAGCCTTTCCCGCCACCCAGACGCCGTGACAGTCAAAATTTCGGTAGATTCAGTTCGATTGATCGGTCGGTTCGCCTATCGTTCTCGATCCGTACCCCTGCCGGCGCGTATCGTCCGATCGATCCGATTCGTCCGTCGTTGTCATTCGAATCCTCACACATCGTTTATATTATCGGACTGGCGAGCGACCGCTGATGGACGACAGCGACGACGCACAGGCACGCACCGTCGCCGCCTGTGTACAGTGTGGCTCGGTCTACGCCGCGATCGAACTCGACAGTGGGGACCTCCAGCCGATCGGCAGTCGGGACGGGTGTTCGTGCGGGAGTACCAGCTTTACCGATCTCGACGACACCGCCGCGACCATCGATTTCGCCGACGGGGACGCGACGGACGACGACCGCTCGCGATCGTGATCGCGTCGGCGTTCGCCCGGTCGTGACCGTCGCGAGGGGAGTCGTCCGGCCTATTGGGGGTTCGATCGGGCGCAGAGGCCGGCCGCATCCTTTTGCGATCGGGTATCCTGTCCCCTGTATGGCGACGCGACCACCACCCGAGTGTCCGGTCTGTCACGACGGACTCGATCCCGGTCGGTGTCTCGAGGAGCACCTGCTCGAGAGCCACACCAAGCGAACGCTGGCGAGGTTCGTCGTCGCGGAAACGACCGTAGTGGCACAGGACAGTTCCGAGTAGACGGCTACCCGGGACGTGACCGGTACTCGACGGCGTCTCGAGGCGGCCGATCGTCTCACGGTGTCTCCGTCGGGTTCCGACTTTCCGGCCGGGAGTCAGGCACGCGTCGTCCGCCCCTGCAACTGCACGCTCCCGTAGACGGCGGCCGCGGAGAGGACCACGACGAGAGCCCCGGCGATCACGTTACTCCAGACCATTCGCGCGTCGGCGACGTTCAGGAGGAAGGGCAGGGCGATCACGACGATTCCGAGCACGAGTGCGATCAGCGGGGCGACGAGGGACGGCCCTGGAAGCGGCCCGTCCGACGGCCAGGCCGCCGCGTACGATGCGGCCGTGGCGATCGTTGCCCCGAGGAGGACGTTCAGCGTGACGATCCACCCGAAACCGGTCAGAAAGATACCCGACAGGAGGATCCAGGTCCCGATTGCGGCCGCGAGTCCGGCCGGTCGTGCGGCCATCGATGACGGTGACGCGGACGTCGCCTGAGCGGTCATGCGTGGGTGTACGGGACCGAGCGCCGTAAAACGTATTCAGGATTCTCATCATCTCCGACGCGGGCGATCGTCGGTCCGCCGGCCGAACGTCAACGGCGGATCGAGACGGCGACCGCACTTCCGTCACGAGTCGACGGCTGGAAGCGTAAACGAGAACGTCGTCCCTTCTCCCGGTTCCGAGTCGACCCAGATCTCGCCGCCGTGGCGTTCGACGATCCGTTCACAGAGTGCGAGGCCGATCCCGGTCCCCTGGTGTTCCGCCTGACTGTGGAGTCGCTCGAACACCTCGAAGATGCGATCTTCGACGTCGGGATCGATCCCGATCCCCTCGTCCCGAACCGAGATGATCCACTGCCCGCCGTCTCGTTCGGCCCCGACGTGAATCCGCGGCGGTTCGTCGCCGCTGTACTCGATCGCGTTCGAGAGCAGGTTCTGGAACACCTGGCGGAGTTGGCTGTCGTCCCCCTCGACGCGCGGGAGATCCGTCGACGTGATCTCGGCGGACGTCTCCTCGATCTGCATCCGGAGATCGGACTGTACGTCCTCGAGCAGGATGTTCAGGTCGATCGGTTCGAACGGATCGCCGCGCGTTTCGATCCGGGAGTACTCGAGCAGCCCGTCGATCATCTCGCGCATCCGATCGGCCCCGTCGACGGCGTACGCGAGGAATTCCTCGCCGTCCTCGTCCAGTTCGTCGGCGTAGCGGGCCTCGATAAGCTGGAGGTAGCTCGATACCATCCGGAGCGGTTCCTGCAGGTCGTGGCTGGCGGCGTAGGCGAACTGTTCGAGACGTTCGTTGGAGGCCTCCAGCTTTTCGATCACGTCCTCGAGTTTGCGCTTGCGCGCCTTGCGCTCAGTGATGTCCTGTGCGATCGTCATCCCGGCGAAGACGTCGCCGGCGTCGTCGGTGATTGGCACCACGTGGATGACCCACTCCCGGTCGACGTACTGGAGATCCATCGTCCGCGTCTCGCCGTCGAGCGCGGCGTGGAACGCTGGCTCGAGCGCATCGGAGACGTGGTCGGGCCACACGTCCTGAACCGGGTGGCCTTCGACGTCGCCCGGTGACACTGGGAGGTCCTCGAATCCGCGCCCCGCGGCGAGGGTGTACTGGAGGTCGTCGTCGAACATGGTGACGATCCCGTTCGGGTAGTTCTCCGCGAGCGTTCGATGCCGCTGCTCGGACTTCCTGAGTTGCCGCTCGCGCCGCTTGCGCTCGGTAACGTCGCGATCGGAGACGACGAGCGAGACGACCTCCCCGTCGTCGTTCGTGACGGGCCTGAAGACGCCGTCGAGCGTGTACCGCTCGCCGTTCGGCTGCGTGAGGTCGGCCTCGAACTCCACGTACTCACCCGACGCCGCTCGCTCGGTCCACCGTTTAACATCGGCCTGGACGCCGTCACCGCCGCCCCACCACGGCGTCTCCCAGAACGGCTTGCCCGTTACGTCGTCGAGGTCGGCATCGACGTACTCCATCGCCGTCCCGTTGATGTCGAGTACCGTCCCGTCCGGATCCAACAGTCCGACGAGGATGTTCGGATCGTTGAAAATCGCCTCGAACCGACGCTCCGTCCGCCTGAGTTCCTGCTCGCGCTCCTTGCGATCGGTGACGTCTCGGAAGTAGACCGAGATGCCGGTCTCGGAGGGATAGAGGTTCGCCTCGACCCAGAACTCGAGCGTCTCGTAGTAGAGTTCGTAGCTGGTCGGCTCCTGCGATTCCATCGCCTTCCGGAAGGCATCGGATACCTCGTCAATTTCGACAGCGGAGGGGAACACTTCCCAGAGGCTCTTGCCGAGCAGTTCCTCCTCGGACCGCTGGAGGAGTTCCGCGGCCCGATCGTTGACGTGGGTGAACCTGAACTCCTCGTCGACCGCGTAGAACGCGTCGGAGATCCGACCGAGGATCCGCTGGAGTTCGCTCTCGAGTTCCAGTTCGCGCTCCCGCCGATCGGTCATATCGCGGGTGACTTTCAGGTAGCCTCGATGGGTACCGTCGACGTCCCTGATCGCCGTGATCGTCACGTTCGCCCAGAACTGCGTGCCATCCTTCCGGACGCGCCAGCCCTCGTCTTCGATCGATCCGGTTTCGTCCGCCCGCTCGAGATTTCGCTCGGGAACGTTCGCCGCCCGGTCCGCCTCGGTGTAGAACGTCGAGAAGTGCTCGCCGAGGATTTCCTCGCGGTCGTAGCCCTTGATTTCTCGCGCCCCCTGGTTCCAGCTCGCGACGTGTCCGTCCCGATCGAGGCGGAAGATCGCGTACTCTTCGACGGCGTCGACCAGCGAGTGAAACTCCGCTACGGTCTCTTTTCGGGCGTCTTCGGACTCCTTCCGGTCCGTGATGTCGTAGTAGAGTTCGATCCGGCCCCCACCGTACTGTCCCGACTCGATCGGCGTGCTGTAGTGTTCGAGCCACCGATCGTCTCGACTCTCACCCGCCGTCACGCGACACTCGAACTGCTCGGTGTAGCTGTTGTCGTCGTAGGTGGGCAGAACGGTCTCCGCGAACCGGTCCGGGTCCGCGAACCGGTGTTTCATCGTCTCGTCGACGACCCGTCGTTTGTCACGGCCGATGAGGGCGTCCCGATCGAGATCGAGATACTCCGCGATCGTATCGTCGGCCCACGCGATCTGAAACGCGTCGTCGAGCAGGATGACCCCGATGTTCGCCTCGTCGAGCACGTCGGTGATCGACTCGTAGGACGCCTGTGCGGACGCGAGCGATTCCTGACGCCGT
Source organism: Halosolutus sp. YCN4 (assembly GCF_059736495.1). Taxonomy (NCBI): domain Archaea; kingdom Methanobacteriati; phylum Methanobacteriota; class Halobacteria; order Halobacteriales; family Natrialbaceae; genus Halosolutus; species Halosolutus sp. YCN4. The sequence goes on from NZ_JCASSM010000001.1 coordinate 1,192,321, forward strand.
CGCCTCTCGGAGACGTCCCGTGCGACCCCGATCGTGCCCTGGAACGAGCCGTCTTCGACGAGCATGTTGATCCGCAATTCACACGGTATCCGCTCCCCCTCGGCAGTCTCGATCGTCAGTTCGACCGTCTCGATGTCGGCCGCCTCGGACTCGAGGGCGGTCGGTATTCGGTCGACGATGCGGGCGATATCGTCGGCGTCGATCAGCAGCGAAACGTGCTCGCCGATTAGGTCGTCGCGCGTGTAACCGGTGATTTCGACGATCGTCTCGTTGACCGCGACGAAGCGGCCGCTCGCGTCGAGCTGGTAGATGCCGTCGTCGATCGTATTGACGAGGGTCCGAAATCGCTGGAGCGCGACATCGTCCTCGACGTCTCCCCAGAAGGCACCATCGGGAGCGTCGGCGCGTGTGCTCATGTCCGTGAGTCGCCCGTGAAGCGGATAAAACTCTCGCAAATATCCAGTTTCACTGATAGCTTCGACCGTTGTGACCCCAGTCCCGATCGACGCCCGGGACCCGTTCGGCACGCTCGTCGAGAAGCAGCCGCCGACGGCCCACCCGATCGATCGGGTGGGCCGTCGCCCTTACGGACCCGCAATCACAGCGGTTCCGGACGGGTGACGCGCTCGATCGGCGTGCGGGCCGTCGACGAGGCGATCGCAGTCCGAGCGTCACCGTCGCGACGCTACAGTCGGCACTCCGTCGTGGATACACACCCAGTCGTTAGAGACCTGGACCGTGTATTCGTCGGTCGTGAATTCGACGCCGACTGCGCGGTCGGCGTCTCTCGCGTGCTCGAGCAGGGCTGTCAGCGCGTCCGTCTCCACCCGTTCGTATAGCGGATCGAGTTCGCTCCTGGGAACGTCCTCGATACGCCCCAGTCCGCGGATAATCGTCTCTACCACGGACTCCGATTCGTCCCGCACGACCCAGATTTCTTCGCGATCACCGTTTCGCGGACGCGGACGGTCAGGGGGGACCATACCGACGTTCGGGACTGTTCAGGCAAGAGGATTGTCCCAAAAAGGGTAGGTATCGGCTTCTGGATAAGAGACGATATCGTCACTCACGCCCCAAAATCGAACACAAATAAGCAGATGGCGACAGTTCCGATCGGGGTCGTGTCGTTCGGTTCGATTGTCGCCCTGCGGACGACTCCGAACGCGTTCACGAGAGTGTCCTGGAGAGGGGCCGAGGGATTCGACCGACGCCGAGCGTGCTCGCTTCGTTATACACCTCTCGTCTCCTCCAATCCACCTCGTCGGCGCTGTTGCAGACGAGTTTCGAATTGATTGCGAGGGTGGCGATCGCTGAGTACAGAGAAGGGACTGAACACTCTATCTAGATAGCGTAGCGCCCCCCTATTTTTACTGCGACTTATTGTACTCGGCCACCAACCGGCAGTATGAGCATTATCGCCGAATTTTCCGTCAAATCAGATGATCTTGCACTGAACCACGCGCTCACAGCAGTTCCACAGATGGTCGTCGAGATCGAGCAGGTTGTGGCGACGATGGAAGATCGGATTATGCCGTATTTCTGGGTGACTGGTGGTGATCACGAAGAATTCGAAGACGCGTTTGAGAACGATGAATCCGTGACGAACACCACTGTTATCGACGAAGTCAATGAGGCGAGACTGTATCGTGCCGAGTGGACGGCAAACGTCGAGACCATCATCTATGCATATGTGGAACTCGGGGCGACGCTCATGCAAGCAGTCGGTAAAGCGGAAGACTGGGAATTGCGAATGCGATTCGATAGCCACGACTCTCTCTCGGAATTTCAAGACTATTGTGATGAAAACGATATTTCATTCGAACTCAATCGAACCATAGAACAGGAACAGCCGATGGCGAGCGCCCAGTACGATCTTACGCCAACGCAACGGGAGACGCTGGTCACCGCCCTGAAAGCAGGCTACTACGAGGTTCCACGGGCAGTGACAATGAGGGAACTGGCGGACCAAATGGGGGTTTCCCAACAGACGCTTTCAAACCGATTTCGCGCTGCATACAAGAATCTCGTGACGAGTACGTTAACGATCAGTCACTCCGATGAGGACGAAGCGTAATTCAGCGTGTACAGAGTGTCTAGCCGCGACGCGCAAAGTAGTACTATACAGCCTTCCGCCTCTTCAGCAAGGGGATGTTTTGCCCGTGTATGGTTGGGACCTCCGCCGAGTTCAGCACGCTTCTCGAACTGTGTGAAGAGCAGCACCGCCGTATCATCCTCGCAGTACTGGCAACTGAGAAGCGGTCGCTAACGGTGAACGATCTCACGAAGGCGATCATCAAACACAATCATCACACACCTCTTCTAGAGGTTTCCGAAGGAGAATCACGGCAGATTCGAATGTCACTGTTCCACGTGCAGCTCCCGAAGTTAGAAGACCGATCGCTTATCGAGTACGATCGGAAACGGCAACTGGTGGAACCAACCCCCCAGTTCGAGCAGTTGCAACCCCAGCTTTCAGCCATCATTGACGCCGATCCTGATCTTGAAGCACCAGTTGCACTGTGAGATCGTCCAGAATTATCCTTGAGTGTCGTAGTGCTTTGATCCGGTAGTACGTAGAGCGTGGGCGACGGTCAGTATGCATATCTACTGAACGGGTTGTTCGCCGGCTTTGTGGCGAAATAAACGAGGCCGTTTGGCTGCACTCGTTCTCTGTATTCGACAGGCGACTCTTACCGGCGACTGATGGTTCCAGCAGAGCCACCTCGTCCGATACCCACCGCTCACGGTCTTGTGTACGGTGAGGATATGGGGTCGGAGGGATTTGAACCCCCGATCGACTGATATCTCCGGTGCGCCTCGGAACTCCAGAGGGTCATCACACGAGCACTGATCAGGTGCCCGATCAGTATATCAGTCTGGAGTGTCGTCCCGGGCGCGGTGCCTCTGGAGTCAGTCGCCATGCCTGGCTTGGCCACGACCCCTCGAATTCTCCTTGGGGGATCCGCCCTAAAGTGGTTTCGATTCGGGCTACAGCCACGGGGCCCGACCCTCGGTGTCGGTCGAGTCGTCGCCGGGGTACGTGCTGTCGTCCGCGTCGTCGGCGTCCGCGACCGCACCGTCGTCGCTCGATCGCTCGTCCGCGTCCCGATCGGTGCCCCCCGAGCCGCCATCCGGCAGCGGACCGGTCCCGACCGCGGGTGCGGTCCCCACCGTCTGGATCGGCATCCCGGTGGCATCGGCCGTCGAGGAGCCATCGGCAACGATGCTGGCCGCGCCCGCGTCGTCCTCGCCGCCCCGATCGAACTGGATGTCGATCGCGAAGACGGCCGCGACGAGCAGGGCGGCCAGCGGGGCCTGTCCGAAGGCCATGCCGAGCAGTGACAGCGGGAGCAGGCCCAGCGCCACCGCGCTCCCGAAGCGGAATCGATCGATGTCCATGTACTCCCGCAGGTACGGGCCGGCCAGTGCGATCGTCAGCGCGAAGGCGACGCCGATGGCGGCGGCAAGCGTCGCGTTGGCGACCAGCGCCGGATCGTTCATGACGACGACCTCCGCGCCGCTCAGGTCGATACTGGCGACCAGCCCCAGGGCGATGATCACGCCGGGGTTCGGGAGGTACTCGCCGACCGTGGCGCTTGCGGTCTTGGCCGCGATCGCGGCGATCACGAGCGCGGCGAACCGCTCGAAGATGACGATGTCGAGCACGCTCTCGATCGCCGGTGCGAGGGCGGCCTGCACGGCCGCGAGCAGTATCAGCGGGACGCCGACGAGCAGGACGACCGCCGCTTGCTCGCGGGGCGTTCCGGTCATCTCCGCGAGGATGACGGCGACGGTGGCGCTCCCGCCGAAGATCAACAGACCGACCTGAACCGCACCGAGTGGGTCGTCTACGGCACCGGCGAGGATCAGCGCCGGGAAGACGCCGTCGATCAGCGGCAGCATCATCACCAGCGCCAGCAGTCTGGCGTTCCCACCGACTATCCGTTCGAGACGGAGTGCGACCGGGTGTTGAGACGTACTCATCGCTCAGGGTCGATGGCCGTGACCCGAGGCCGGTGGGTAATAGGGTGGACAGTCCCGGACTGACTCCGTACCGGAGAGCCAGTTCGTCGCCCAGTTGTGGCCTCGCGCTGTGAGTTGCAGTGTAAATTTCCCGAAATTGATGCCGGTGACAGAGTCGACACTCGTCAGGCCATCGGACCGGGAATCACTGCAACTCACAGCGTACATACTCGAACGGTGGACCGGATTGTCAATAAACGTTGTGTGGGACGCCGTTGCATAACTCGTCGATGTTTCGCCAATGGCGCGCAAATCCAGACGAAAGTGAACGAATCTGGCGCCGTGGTAGACACACGCCAACCAGCCGGTCGATCGAGTGAGGGCGACGTCCCGACCGACGGCGGACCCGATCGGTCCACGTCGATCGGGGGCAGTCGCGTCTCGATCGGACGGACTGCCCATTCCCGGCGAGCGTAGCGAGTTCCCCGTCCCGAAACCGCCGTCGACGGCCACGTCACCCGTTCACAGTCGATGCTATCTCGCAACGCTTTTTGCCGACGGGTCCGGACGGTTGACATGGCGAACGACGTTCCTGAGCACGAGCCCTATTCCTCGAAACTCCAGGTACCGGAGGCGCTGACGTTCGACGATGTCCTCCTCCGGCCGAAGGAGAGCCGTGTCGAACCGGACGACGCCGACCTCACCACGCACGTCTCGAAAGGCGTCCAGGTGTCCGTGCCCATCCTCTCGGCTGCGATGGACACCGTCACCGAGAGCGAGATGGCGATCGCGATGGCCCGTCACGGCGGCCTCGGCGTCCTCCATCGCAACATGAACGTCGACGAGATGGTCGAGGAGATCGGACGCGTCAAGAGCGCCGACGAACTCATCATCCCGCTCGACTCGGTCGTCACCGCCGATCCCGAGATGACCGTTCGCGAGGTCGACGAACTGATGGCCCGCGAGGGCGTCGGCGGCGCGCCGGTCGTCAACACGCGCGGCGAAGTGCTCGGGATCATCTCGAGCACCGACATCCGGCCACACCTCGAGGTCAACGAAGACGATCCGGTTACCGAAGCGATGACCGACGAGGTCATCACGGCCCCCGAGGAGATCGATCCGCGCGACGCGTTCGACCTGATGTACGAGCACAAGATCGAGCGCGTCCCGGTCGTCGACGACGAGAACCTCCTCGTGGGACTCGTCACGATGCAGGGAATCCTCCAGCGGCGCGAGTACCAGCAGGCCGTCCGCGACGAGGAGGGGCGCCTCCGCTGTGGCGTCGCCGTCAGTCCGTTCGAGAAAGAACGCGCGGTCGCCGCCGACGAGGCCGGGGCGGACGTCCTGTTCATCGACACCGCCCACGCGCACAACATGAACGTCATCGACGGCGCTCGCGACATCAAAGACAGCGTCGAGGCCGACGTCGTGGTGGGCAACGTCGGTACCCGCGAGGCAGCAGCAGATCTGATCGACTTCGCCGACGGCATCAAGGTCGGGATCGGTCCCGGGTCGATCTGTACGACCCGCATCGTCTCCGGCGCGGGGATGCCCCAGATCACGGCCGTCGCGCAGGTCGCCGACGTCGCGAGCGAACACGACATCCCGGTGATCGCCGACGGCGGCATCCGCTACTCGGGCGACGCGATCAAGGCGATCGCCGCCGGCGCGGACGCGGTCATGCTCGGCTCCTACTTCGCCGGCACCGACGAGGCCCCCGGCCGCGTCGTCACGATGAACGGCAAGAAGTACAAGCAGTACCGCGGCATGGGGAGCGTCGGCGCGATGAAGTCCGGCGACAGCGACCGGTACCTCAAGGAAGAACCGGAGGAGGACGACGAGTACGTCCCCGAGGGCGTCGAGGCCGCAACCCCGTACAAGGGGACGCTCAGGTCCGAACTCCACCAGCTCGCCGGCGGCATGCAGTCCGGCATGGGCTACGTCGGCGCGCCGACGATCCCCGAATTCAAGGAGCGATCGGAGTTCGTTCGCGTCTCCTCGGCGGGCCAGGCCGAGAGCCACGCCCACGACGTCGTCATCACGGACGAGGCGCCGAACTACTCGCCCGACAGCGAGTGATCCGACGGCGCGGTCGGCCGTCGATCAGCCCATCGTAAACGAGTTCCCACACTCGTTGCACGTCAGTCGGAACGCCCCCTCGTCGGTGAGCGCGAGGCTGTGACCGAGTTCGTCCTCGCAGTTCTGGCAGTAGACCAGCGACTCCAGGTCCTCCCAGTCGTGCTGGGCACCGGGTGCGCCGAACGCGAAGCCGGCGACCCGCTCGTCGCCGTCGTTGTACCCTTTCTGGAAGTCGCCCGGCGCGAAGCGAATGACCTCGCCCTCGTGGACGGTGACCTCGCCGCGCTCGGTGTCGAACGTCGCCGTCCCCTCCTGGACGTAGAAGACCTCTTCCTGGTCGTGGTGGGTGTGCATCCCGCCCGAGAAGGACTCGCCGGGTTCGAGTTCGAAGTAGTTCATCGCGAAGTCCGTGAAGCCGAGCGCCTTCGAGATCGGCCGCCGGACCGAGTGGACCTTCATCGGGTTCGGTTCGCTCTCCACGTCGTCGATCGCGACTTTCTCCATACGCGATCATTCGCGTATCGTGGTAAAAACCCACGTGATACGGAACCCCAGCAGCGGAGGGGCGGACGCGGAATCGCACCGATCGGATCGGCTGTCGCCCCGAATTTCTTTACGGTGCGATCGAACGGACCGGTATGGAGATCCGATCGTTGCGGACGGAGTCCGAGCGCCGATCGGCGGTTCCGCTCCTCCAGCAACTCTGGACCGACGCCGATCGCGACGAGATGGTGTCCTGGACCGACGGCGACGAGTATCACCTGTTCGGGCGGTACGACGGCGACGACCTGCTCGGCGTCGCGGGCGTCCTCGACGCGTCGCACCTGCATCACGTCCGACACGCGTGGCTCTACGATCTCGTCGTCGACGAGTCGCGACGCGGCGAGGGCCACGGCGCGGCACTGCTCGAGCACGTCGAGGCGTGGGCGGTCGATCGGGGCTGTGAATACGTCGCGCTGGCGTCGCCGCTGGACGAGGACGGGGTACACGCGTTCTACGAGGGTCAGGCGTACGAGAAGTGGGGATACGTCGTCGAGAAACCCCTCCAGCGGAACGACTGAGTCCAGTCACACCGATCGCAGGAGGCGTGTGCCCGCGGCCACCGAAAAAGACAACGCCTACGTGCGTTCGGGCCCGAGTCCCGCGCGTGAATCGCCGTACGGTACTCCAGTCCGCCGGCGTCGGTGCGCTGGCGGGACTGGCAGGCTGTCTCGACGGGATCCAGAGCCAGTTCCAGGGTCGCGTTCAGGGGCGCATTCCGATCGAGATCACCAACGAGAGCGATCGGCCACAGAACATCCGACTCGAGGCCTACGAGACGGGCACGGATCGGCAGACCTACGACGAGAACTACTCCGTCCGGTCGGGCGAACTCGTCCATCCGCCGCACCTCGACGAACTCGAACAGCGGTTCCGCGTGATCCGGTTCGAGGGCGAGGAGTCGAGTTCCGTCGCCACCGCCCGGATCTCCCCCGACGCGCAACTCGTGTTTATCACCGCCTACGCCGACGACGTCGAACTCGAGGTCGTCTACGACGAGGACGAAGCCGAGAACGCGTCGACGGAGGACGACGAGAACGCGACAGCAGGAGCGGGCGACGAGAACGCGTCGTAAGTCCGATCGATCCGGCACCCGGTCGAGCCTCAGGGGTAGGGGTGGAACGGCCGATCGAGTCGCGGTTCGAACCCGAGGTCGTCCGGGACCGACTGGGCCCGCTCGCCGAAGAACGGCTCGCCGGTGAACAGCGGCTGTGCGCCCGGCACGACGACCCGGACCGCCTCGAAGCCGAGCGTTTCGACGTCGCGCGTGGTGAGCCGCGCCGCGTACGGCGTCAGCCCACTCTCGGCCGTCCGCGAGACGAGCGTCTCGAGCGCCTCACGCCCCGTCGGCACCGGATCGGGGCCGACGCTCGCCGCGGGAACCGTGCGATCGGTCTCGACGAACGCTTGCGCCGGGTCGGGGAAGGCGGCGTACTCGCCGATCGCACCGGACGCGTCCGCCGCGTCGTCGGGTCCGAGACTCCTGAGTTCCATCCAGTTCTGTAGCGCTTCCGCGAGCGCCGACGTCGCGGCCGCGGTCGCGTCGAGCCCTGCCGCGGAGCCGGCCGCGAACACTGGCCAGGCGTCCGACGCGCCGGGGTCGTCCATTTCAACGTCGCGGTGGACGGCGACCGCCACGACCGGGACGTCGACGTCCTGCGTGACCAGCAGCGGCGTCACGGTCAGCCCCTCGCTCGCGGCCCGTCGCTCGAGCGCGGCGAAGCGCTCGTCCTCGACGGAGAGTTCGAACGGCTCGAACGTCGAGTACCACGCGAGCATCGTCGCGTCGCGTTCGAGGACCTCCGTCAGTCCCGACAGGATGGCGTCGACCGTCGAGGAACCCAGGCCGAGGCCGGTCGTGATCGCCGGCACCAGTCGATCGCCGGGCTGTGGGAACTGGACGGCCGCCGCGGGCAGGTGTGCCCGCTCGCCGGTCTCGAGGTTTTCGCCCCCGACCCACCGGTGCTCGTCGCTCGACTCGTACTCCGGCGCGTCGTCCGGCCGGGCGAGCGCGGTGGGAGGGACCGCGTTCTCCAGATCGGACTCGCTCGCGTGCACGAAGTCGTCGTCGCGGTAGACGCCGGCACAGTACCGTTCCAGGGCCTCGCCGACGGCTTTCATCAGCGCGGCGTTCCAGTCCTCGTCGACGCCGGCCGCCTGACTCGCCGCGCTCGCGTCGCTGAATCCGCTCGTCTCGGCCGTCGTCGCGAGGTAGTACGGCGCGGGGAACGACTCGACCTCGCCGATCGAGGTGACGACGCCGACCCGATCGTCGATCGCGGCTTCGGCGTGCTCGACGGCGGTCTCGAGGGACAGCGAGTCCGCATCGTCTAAGTCGAGCGATCGCTCCCGCTCGCCGGACCCGCAGTCACAGCCGGGAACCGGGAGGAAACGGCGACGCTCGTGGGGGAGTTCGATCGTGTGGCCGACGATCGATCGCTCCTCGCCGGCGAAGACGCGGACGCACTCCCGGCCCGCAACGGCCCCGGCGAGTCGTGCCGTGCTCCGATCGGCCGTCGGGGTTTCGGCGGGTTCGTCGACGGTCGATACGACGCGGGCGTTGAGACACTCGAAACAGCCCGTCGCAGGGGCGAACCCGGAGACGGCGGCGTCGACGGCGTCGATCGGGACCCCCCCGACGCCGCCGATCTCGACGGCGATCCAGGGCGTCGAGCCCGATCGGACGGCCGCGTTCGCGCGATCGAAGGTCGTCGCGCCGGCGACGTCGCTGACGATCGCGAACCGCGCGTCCGCGAGATCGGTCGGGCTGGCGTCTCGAACGGTGACGTCGACGTCTTCGAGGGCGGCGACGACCTCCTCGCGGACCGGGTCGTCACCGACGACGTGGACTTCCATACACCCAGGATTACGGGCGGAGGGCAAAAGACCCCCGCTCGGCTAGCACGGGCGTCCGGCGTCGGAACCCCCGAAGGGGAGCGGGTCGAACCCCGTTCGTACGGACCGCTGTCCGTCAGTTCCGGCGCAGCCTGTGGACAGGGTCGCGGTCGCGCCGTTGCATCGGTACAGTAGTCCGTATCAGTCGTCCGTGCTGACATCGACGTCCTCGCCGAACTGGGGGGTCGCCCCGTCGCCGGTTACGTCTACGTTACGCCAGGTTCCCCGACGGTACCAGCCGTACGCGAGGAGGGCCCCGACGACGTTCGAGGCGGCGAAGGCGATCCAGATCCCGCGGTAGTCGATCGTCTGCGAGAGCACCGCGGCGGCGGGGAGTCGGACGACGGCATAGGTCACGAGGACGATCGCCGCGGCGGTCAGGGTCTTCCCGGTCCCGCGGAAACTGCCGTTGTACGAGCGCATGACGCCGATGAAGCCGAACGACGGCGCGACGTACCGGAGGAAGGTGACGCCGATGTCGACGACCTCCGGGTCGGTGGTGAACACGGCGACGATCGGTCGCGCGCCGAGCCACGCGACGACGCCGAGTGCGCCGAGGACGACGAACATGACGCGGGACGCGAAGTCGGCGGCGGCCTGGGCGCGATCGGGTTTCTCGGCCCCGACGTTCTGTCCGGTCATCGTCTCGACGCCGCGAGCGATCGCGATCGCCGGCAGGAAGATGACCGAGAACACGCGCGTCCCGATCCCGTAGGCGGCCACGACGGGCGTCGGGAACAGGCCGACGATGACCAGCAACAGGTTGATCGACAGCGCCCGGCCCATCCCCTCGATCGACGCGGGGACGCCGATCTTGACGAGTTTCCGGGCGTACGAGAGGTCCGGGCGCATCTGGCGGAGGCGGATCCGGACGCCCCTGGTCCCCCGAAGCATGATCGCGAGGCCGACCGCGAGCGCGAGGCTGCGCGAGAAGACCGTCGCGATCGCGGCTCCCTGGATCCCGAGTTCCGGAAACGGACCCCAGCCGAAGATCAGGAACGGGTCGAGCACGACGTTGAGCAGGACCGAACCGAACATCACGAGCATCGGCGTGATCGTGTCCCCGTAGCCGCGCATGAGCGCGATGAAGACGAAGAAGCCGAACATGAACGCGAGGCCGAGGGAGATGACCTGCATGTAGTCCGTGGCGAGGGGCAACACCGCCGGCGAGGCGCCGAACATCGAGAGCAGGTCCTCGACGAACACGTAGCCCACGATCCCCATGACGAACGCCAGCAGCAGCGAGAGCGCGACTGTCTGGGAGGCCGCGTACTCCGCCTCGGCCTCCTCGTCCGCGCCGACGTGCTGGGCGACGAGGACGCTCCCCGCGACCGACAACCCCATGCCGACCGAGATGAGTAGGAACACCATCGGGAACGCGAAACTGATAGCCGCGAGTGCGTTCGTGCTGTACTGGCCGAGCCAGAACGTGTCGATGAGGTTGTACGCCGTCTGCAACAGGTTCGTCACGACGATCGGCAGGGAGAGGTAAAACAGCGGCCACGCGATGCTCCCCGAGGTGAGGTCGAACTCCTCGCGGCTCTTGAACAGTCCGGAGAGCCGATCCGCGAGGCTCATTCGTCCGCTCCTCGCTGCCCGTCGTCTCCACCCTCACCGACCGCCGCGTCCGATCGCAACACCGCGTCGATGTACTCGTGGACGGACGCCTTCGTCCGTTCCAGCGGGCGATCGACCGCCGCCGCCCGGGTCTGCCCGCCGTGAAAGACGGTGACGAGAAACTCCGCCGTCTCGTCGGGGTCGACTGTCGACCGGAACTGGCCGGCCTCGATCCCCGCCTCGACGAGGTCCGCGATCCGGTCGTGCAGCGCGCGGTCGAACTCCTGGAGTCGCTCGCGGTAGGCCTCGTTGTACGGCGACTGGGCCTTGATCTCGAGCACCGCCGTTCGAAACTCCGCGGCGGCCGCCTCGTCCGTCGGCGTCAGCAGTTCGTCGAAGAGCGCGTGGAGTCGATCGGCCGGCGAATCGCCGGGAACGGACTCGGTTCGCTCCTCGAACCGATCGAGCAGATACGCCAGAAACGATTCGAGAAGGTCAGCCTTGCCGTCGAAGTGGTAGTGAAGCGTCCCCTTGCTCTTGTCCGATTCCGCCGCGATATCCTGCATCGTCAGATCCGCGTAGCCGTGTTTGCAGAGCGCGCGATACGTCGCCTCCATGAGATCGTCGATCGTCTCGTCCGACATCGGGTAGGTACTACGCGAACTTACTGACTGGTCAGTCAAATGCGTTCCGGACCGTGTGTCGATCGGTCCGGTTACCAGACGATTTCGATCGTGATTGGATCTAAAACGACGACGACACCCTCGACGGGGTCAGTTCTCGTCGCGGAGGCGTTCGAGAACCTCGTGGGCGTTCTCGACCGCCTGTTCTTTCTTGGCGGGGTAGGCTTCGACTTTCGCCCGGAAGGTGATTCCGTCCCCGAGTCGGACCGTCCCCTCGAACGCGGCCTGCTTGTCCAGTCGCAAGAAGAGTTCCGTATTCTCGGTCACCCGAGCGTCGAGTTCGTCGATCAACCGCTCGAACTCCTCGAGGTCGGCCAGCCGCGAGAGGACGTGGCGCACGTTGTCGGCGTTCTCGACCCGCGCCGAGAGGACGAGGATCCGATCGCCGTAGTGGCCTTCGCTCTCGGCCCGTTCGATCTCGAACTCCTCGGGCAGGAAGGTTCGAAGCGCCTCCTCGACGCGCTTCTCGTCCTCCGTGGCGTAGCAGAACGTGCGTAAATCGACGTAGTGAAGCGGGATCTGTGGCATCAGTGTGCTCCGATCGCGGGTCGGGTGACTGGCCGGTGGCCAGCGACTCCGTTACTCTTCGTCGGCGTCCTCGTCCTCGGCCGCTTCGAGGGCGTCCTCGGGGACGCCGGCCTCCTGGCCGTCCTCGAAGCTGATCGTGTAGGTGACGTCGCCGAACATCGATTCCATCGTCTGGGTGACCGTCCCCGTCTCGCCGTCGAACTCGCTGTGCTCGTCGTGCAGGACGACGCGATCGTCTTCCTCGAAACTCATAGCCGATCCTTCCCCGGCATCGCGTAAAAAGGGACTGATTCGCGGTAACGCGGCGGGACCCGGATCGGGCGACTCCCGCGGGATCTGTCCCGGCCCGCCGACGCACCGCCACCGCGTCACCGCCGCCGCGTCACCGCCGCCGCGTCGTCACACCGTCACCGACCGCCGTGCGAACCGCCGCCCGGTCGATCGCGCCACCACTCGTACCCGACGCCGACGACGCTCGCGATGCCGTAGGTCCCGACGAGGAACGGGACCCAGTAGATCCAGAACTCGAATCGCGGCGCGAGAGCGTTGCCGATCGCCGTCCCGATCCCGTAGAGCAGGTAGCCCGGGAGCGCGAGCGGCGAGAACAATCGCGCGTCGATCCAGCCCAGCGCGAAGGGGACGACCAGGAGGACGTAGGTTCCGATCGTCGCGGGACTGGCCGCGATCCGTCGCACCGTGTCCGGCGTCGCTCTCATCCACTCACCTCCGCGTCGAGCAGGTCGTGCGTCGCGAGGACGTGGGCCGTCGCCAGTCGCGTCATCTCGATTCTCGTCGATCGATCGAGCAGGAACTCGGTGGTCTCGAAGAGGTACGCGCTGGCCCCGAGGTCGCGGGCGGCCTTCTGGAAGAGCAACGACCCCGAGAGGGAGGTCTTGCGGGCCGTAAACCGGTGGAACGGCAGGTACCACGGGACGGCGTCCGCGTCGAGCGCGTCGGCGAGCGCCTCGCCGCGGGCATCCGGCGAGTGAAAGACCGCCTGGCCGACGAACTCCCGGTGGAGGCCGTAGATCCCGAGCGATCGGTGGAGGTCGAGAACCACGTCGGGGTCGTGGCGCGCGACGGCGTCCCAGACGCCGCGTGCGAGTTCGCTCGTCGGGTCGCCGTCGGGCGGGAAGTGACGGTTCAGGTCGCCGTCGGGGCCCTCCCGCTCGTCGTTTTCGACGGCGATGCGATTGGTCTCGGGGACGACGACGAGCCGTCCCCTGTCGGGCTGCCACTCGGTGACCTCGCGGGCGGTCTCGATACCGCTTCGCTCGTCGCCGTGGATGCCCCCGAAGATCATCGCCGTCGGGCCGTCTCTCGGCGCGTCGATTTCGAATAGCGGCGTCTCGTGGTCCGTTCCCTGAAGGATCGATTCCTCGGTTCTGCTAGCCGCACCCGCCTCATCGGGTTCCCGGGCCGCCGACAGCAGCTGATCGTCGCTCGACGGTCGGCTCACGACGCCAGCAGTGACCGTCCCCGCGAGGACGCCGCCGCTCGCCAGGATCGTCCGACGTTTCATCGGATCGGGCAACGACGTGCTCCCTAAAGCGCCTTCCCATCGGCGAAGCCAGTGTCGACTGACTGGAAGCTTCCGGAGACAGCGGTCCGTCTCAGGTCCGGTGGCCCCACCGTGCGCCCGCCTCGTCGTACCGGGCGTCGACGATCCGATCGAACTGATCGTCGGACAGCGAGACGTCGATCGCGCCGACGTTCTCCTCGAGTTGCTCGACCGTGCGAGCGCCGACGATCGGCACGCAGGTGAACTCGGGTTGCTCGATCAGCCAGCGGAGAGCGACCTGGGCCGGCGCGGCGTCGAGTTCGTCAGCGATCGCGCGAACCTCGTCCAGGACGTGCCAGCCGCGCTCGGAGAGGTAGAAGTCCTCGAACCGATCGGAGAGCGAACCGCGCGCGCCCTCGGGGCCTTCGAACCGCGTCGGATCGTCCTCGTCGACGCGCTCGTACTTGCCGGTCAGGAAGCCGCCCGCGAGCGGCGAGTACGGACAGACCGCGAGGTCCTGGTCCGCGCAGACGTCGAGATAGTCCGTGATATCGTCGCGGTAGCCCGCGTGGAACAGCGGTTGCGTGACCGCGAAGCGCTCGTAGTCCTCGACGTCGCTCGTGAAGAGGGCCTTCGTGAGCCGCCAGGCGGCCATCGTGCTCGCGCCGAGGTAGTGGACGGTCCCCTCTCGGACGAGGTCGGTCAGCGTCGAGAGGGTCTCCTCGATCGGCGTGTCCTCGTCCCAGCGGTGGATGTAGTAGAGGTCGAGATAGTCGGTGCCGAGCCGATCGAGCGTGCCCTCGATCTGGGCGCGGATGTGCTTCCGTCCGAGTCCGGAATCGTTCGGTCCGGGTTCGCCCCGGCCGTCGAACGGGAAGTAGACCTTCGACGCGAGGACGAAATCCTCCCGATCGTGGTCCGCGAGCCACTCCCCGATGAACCGTTCGGACGTGCCGTTCGGCGTGCCGTAGACGTTCGCCGTGTCGACGAAGTTGATGCCGTGATCCCACGCCGCGTCGAGCAGGTCGTGGGCCTGTTCCCGATCGGTCTCGACGACGCCGCCCGTCTCGCGACCGAACCGCCACGTGCCGAAACACAGTTGCGAAACCGTCGTTCCGGTCGCCCCGAGGCGCGTGTACTCCATAGGGTACCCACCCCTTGCAACACCCTAAACGCTGTCGTGATCGGCGAGCCAGGCGAGATCGAACTCCCGTGTGGTAGAGAACCCGATCACCGGGGACTGAACCGGTTGGTCCGGTTATCGCCGCCAGCCCGATCGTCGTCGCCGTCGCTGTCGGGGTTCGCGTGATCCGCATCGAATGCGTCGGGTCCCTCGTCGTAGATATCGATGTGGTGAACGGCGGCCGGCGAGAGGAGTCGCTGTCCCTCGAGTTCGAGCCAGCCGTTCGGATGGACGACGATCGGCCCCTCGTAGAGCGGGCCGTCCGCGTCCGCGTCGTCGTAGATGACGACGTCCCGATACGCCTGCGTGAAGGGCACCATCTCGTCGGAGACGATCGATCGGTTCGAGAATGGTGGCGGATACACCATTACTGTACGATAGTTCTGTCTCGAAAATAAAATCGGTTGCGCTCGACAGCGGCGGGAGTTCGATCGGATCGGTACCCGTCGCGGAGGGGGCGCCAGCCCGATCGTTAAACGCCGAGTTCGTCGAGGAGCGTTTCCGCGGCGGCGCGCGAGGACCCGGGCCCGCGACCCGTGACGAGGTCGCCGTCGACGGTGACGCTCGTGTCCTGGTCGAGTTCGGCGTCCCAGTTCGCGCCCGCGGTTTTCACTTCGTCCTCGACCCAGTAGGGTAGTTTGCGCCCGTCCGGCATGCAGTCGTTCTCGTCGACGATCCCCTCCTCCCACTCGTTGGGGAAGCCGGTGACGTCCCGGTCGCGGACGAGGAACGCGCCGTCGCTGTCGCGGGTGAACGCGAGGATGCCGACCGCGTGACAGACGACCATCACTTTCCCGTCGCCCTCGATCGTGTCCCGGAGGATCTCGCGGGCGTCGCTGTCCTGATTGACGTCCCACTCGGTCCCGTGGCCGCCGGGGAAGACGACGGCGTCGTAGGCCTCGGCGTCCGCCCGGGCGGTCGGGATCGGATCGTTCAGTCGCTCGTCGGTCTCGTGGACCTCCCGGACGCGTTCGGCGGTCTCCTCGCCGACCTCGTCGGGGTCGATCGACCGCTCGTCGATCTGCGGCGGCCCCCCGGACGGCGTCGCGACCGTGATCTCGACTCCCGCGTTCGAGAGCGTCTCGAGCGGTTCGACGCACTCCTCTCCCCAGTAGCCCTCTTCGCTGACGATAAACAGTGCTGACGTCATAGCAGTCCGTACGCCCGCGAGCGGTAAAACGTCCAGCCCTCCCCTCGGTTCTGCCGCAACTCGCTCGGGCACTCGGTTCCGCCCGACTGCGATCGGGACCTGTTCGGCGAACTGACCGTCACCGCCGTCGCAGATGGTCTTTTTCGCCGTCGACGCCCTACAGTGTCAGGTGAACACATGGCAGATAGACCGAACCCGTTCGAGGGAATCGAAGCGTTGCTCGACAGATTGAACCAACAGTTCGAGACCGCCACCCGGACGTGGGAATCGGGGCTCGAGGACCGATCGAAACTCGAGTTCTCGACCGACGCCGGGACGAGTCTCGACCTCGCGGACGAGGGAGACGAGTTCGTGGTCGTCGTCGACGTCCCCGGCTACGAGACCGACGACATCGACCTCAGACTCTCCGGCGATCGGCTCTCGATCACCGGCGAGCGCGAAGAGGCAGTCGAAGAGGGAGAGGAACAGTTCATCCGGCACGAACGGAAGCAACAGTCGTTCAGCCGCCAGCTTCGGCTTCCGGAGCCGGTCGTGGCCGACGACGTGTCGGCGACTCTCAACAACGGCGTCCTGACGGTCCGACTCCCGAAACGGGAGCCGGGGTCCGAGTCGCGGTCGATCGACATCGAGTAGCCGGCCGATCGACGTCGCGTGGGTCATACGGATCGTTGTAACGTGTTACCGGTGATCGCCCGATCGGGGCGGCGATCACCGGTAACGAATCACAACAGACCCTATCACTCGTCGAGTCCGAGAGCGTCGAAGAACCGGCGAGTTATCGGTTCGTCGACCTCGTCCAGGGCCTCCTCGGGGACATCCGCGTCGGCGACACCGTCGAACCGATCGAGTTCGATGCGGCCGCCGGCCATGTCGTGGTGGCCGCCGACGGAGCCGAGTTCGTCGAATCCGGTCTGTAGCGTGGCCCCGATGTGAATTCCCGGGTCGATCGAGCGCGCGCTCAGCCGAACCGTGTCGCCGACGACGCCGTAGGCCAGCACCGTGTCCACGCCTTCGAGGTTGAGCAGGTAGTCCGCCGCCTGCGGAAGCGCGTCGGTCTCGCTCGTGTCGCCGACGTTCGCGATCATCGACGAGCCCCGCCGTTCCCGACTCGCGATCGCCTGCCCGATGGCGTCGATCGTGGCCGCCGAGAACGCGCTCCCGTACAGCTGTTCGAGCGTCGGGAGATCGGCGTCCGGGAAGACGGCGAGGGCGGCCTCGTACTCGCGCCGAGTCGGGTTCCGGAGGAAGTCCAGTCGTTCGCGATGGAGGGCGAAGAGCAGCGCCGACGCGAGCCGGGTGGTCAGGTCGACGTCGAGATCCATCAGGTACTCGATGAAGATCGTCGCCGTCGCACCGTACTCGGTCCGGATATCGGCGAACGCCGCCTCGACCGCCGGGCCGGGGTGATGATCGACGACGATGTCCGGTTCGACGTCCTCGAGTTCGGTGTTGACGCCGGGGCGAGCGTGATCGACGAACGCGACCCGGTCGTCGGCCGTGATCTCCGTGTCGGCGAGCGCTTGGAGATCGATGTCGAACTTGCGGACGAACGCCCGGTTTTGCTGGTGGGAGATTTCCCCACCGTAGGCGATCCGCACGCTGGCGACGTCCCGCTCGGTCGCGATCGTCTCCAGCGCGAGGGCGCTGGCGAGACAGTCGGGGTCCGGATTGTCGTGGCAGACGATGACCAGCGAGTCAGTGTCCGCGAGTACGGAACCCAACTCGGCTGCGCGGGACATGATTAATTGTACGGGCCGGAACGATTTGAACCTCGGCACCGATAGTGATGGCTAGAGGTACTCAAGGCGTCGCTGACCGAGAGTAGCAATCCCGTACCCGATCGGTCGCGACGTTCTCACGTGGGAGACGGAACCGGTCTCCGACGGAGTCGAGTTCCCCTGAACTGCCGATAAGTAGTATCGAGTGCAACCTACTGAGCCACAGATCCGAGAAAGTACGAAATCAATGAGGGCAAACACAAAACTATACAACAATTGGTCCGCGTTCGATCGCGTACTTATTTGGGTATCGGAGGAAGACCCTCCAGTATGCAAGACGCGTACCTGGTGGGAGCGGGGCAATCCGAGTACGGGGCGTTTCCCGAAGAGAGCTATCGATCGCTGTTCCGGACGGCGTTCGAGGCCGCCGTCGAGAGCGTACCGAAGGGAATCGACGCGGCGGACGTCGACGAGGCGTTCGTGGGGAACCTCGGCGTCGGCGGCCGCCAGCTCGGCCTCTCCGGGCCGGCGGTGACCGAACACGTCGGGCTCGACGGCGTCCCCTGCACGCGAGTCGAGAACGCCTGCGCCGCGAGCGGGTTCGCGGTTCGCCAGGCCGTCCAGGCCGTCAAATCGGGGATGGCCGACGTGGTCCTCGCGGGCGGGTTCGAGGTCATGTCCGACACGAGTTCGGACGCGACGAAGTACTGGCTCGGCGTCTCCGGGGAGACCGAGTGGGAACGGCTCTCGGGAACGACCTTTTCGGGCGTCTACGCCCAGATGGCCTCGGTCCACATGGAGCGCTACGGTACCACCCGCGAACAGCTCTCGCGGGTCGCCGTCAAGAACCACGCGAACGGCGCCAAGAACCCCCACGCACAGCTCGGATTCGAGTGTTCGCTCGAGGACGCCCAGTCGGCACCGGTCGTCGCCGACCCGCTGAACCTCTATCACTGCTGTCCGACCTCCGACGGTGCCGCCTGCGCGCTGATCGTCAGCGGGGACGTCGTCGACGAGTACACGGACGATCCCATCCGCGTCGCGGGCGTCGGCGCCGGAAGCGACAGCGTCGGACTCTTCCAGCGGGACACCTACACCGGCGTTCCCGCGAGCCAGCGCGCCGCCGAATCGGCCTACGAGATGGCCGGCATCGACCCCGACGACCTGGACTTCGCGGAGGTCCACGACTGCTTCGCGATCGCGGAACTGCTGGCCTACGAGGATCTGGGCTTCTGCGAGAAGGGCGAGGCCGGCCACCTGATCGAGTCCGGTGCGACCGAACTCGGCGGCGAGTTACCGGTCAACACCTCCGGCGGCCTCAAGTCCAAGGGCCACCCGATCGGCGCGACGGGCGCGGGACAGGTCGTCGAGGCGTTCAAACAGCTCTCGGGCGAGGCGGGCGATCGGCAGGTCGAGAATCCGACCCGCGGGCTCACGCACAACGTCGGCGGGAGCGGAGGGGCTGCGGTCGTACACGTGTTTGAGCGCGAGGAGCCACGCTCCTCGACGACGTCGAGCGGACATCGTCCGCGAGAGCGCGAGGAGGGGGTGAGAGCATGAGCGGGGCTGCGATCGCCGCCGTCGGCGCGTACGCGCCCCGGTTCCGGATCAGCGCCGAGGCGTTCGAGGAGGCGTGGGGCCAGTTCCAGGCCGCCGGGGTGAGCGAGAAGGCCGTCCCCGCCGCCGACGAGGACGCCCTGACGATGGGGTACGAGGCCGCCACGCGGGCACTCGAGGCCGCCGATCTCGCGGGGACCGAGATTTCGTGGCTCGGCTTCGCGACGTCGAATCCGCCGCTCGAGGAGGAGGACCTTGCCGTCCGACTCGGCGCGATGCTCGCACTCCCGGCGGACGCGACGCGACAGGTCTTCACCGGGAGCACCCGCGCGGGCACCCGCGCACTCTGGGCCGGCATGGACGCCGTCGCGTCCGCGGGCGGCCCCGCACTGGTCGTCGCCGCCGACGCGCCGCGGGGCGACCCCGACGACGCGATCGACCACGCCGCCGGCGCCGGCGCCGCCGCGTTCGTTCTCGAACGCGACGGGCCAGGGGTGATCGTCGATCGCGCCGAGTACGCGGCGCCGTATCCGGGAACCCGGTTCCGGGGCCACGGAGACGAAACGACCGATGGACTCGGGATCACGGGCTACGATCGCCAGGCGTTCACCGAGACGATCGGCGGCGCGGTCGACGGCCTCGAGACGGCACCCGACCCCGACGCCGCGGCGATTCAGGCACCCGACGGCAAACTCCCCTACCGCGCCGCCGGCGCGGCGGGCGTCGGCACCGACGAGATCCAGGCCTGCGCGACCGTCCACGACCTCGGCGACCTCGGGGCCGCGAGCGTCCCGGTGAGCCTAGCCCGTGCGCTCGCGGACGGCGTCGACTCGATCCTCGTCGTGTCCCACGGGAGCGGTGCCGGAGCCGACGCGTTCGTCGTCGACGCGGCCGACGACGTCCCGACGGCGACCGCGATCGACGGCGGCGACGCGCTCTCGTACGCCGAGCACCTCCGCCAGCGCGGGGTCGTCACGTCCGGGGCGCCGTCGGGCGGCGGGGCCTACGTCAGCGTGCCGACGTGGCGACGATCGATCCCCCAGCGATACCGGCTGGCGGCCGGGCGTTGTCACGAGTGTGACGCACTCGCGTTCCCGCCCGAAGGAGCCTGTTCCGAGTGTGGCACGCTCGCCGGCTACGAGACCGTCGACCTTCCTGGCGACGGGACGATCGAAGCCGTCACGACCATCTCACAGGGCGGCGCACCGCCGGAATTCGCCGAGCAACAGTCCCAGTCGGGCGACTACGCGGCCGCAATCGTCGCGTTCGACGCGGACGACGCGACCGAGACGGTCAGCATCCCGGCGATGGGAACCGACGCCGATCCCGGGGCGTTCGCGGTCGGCGATCGGATCGAGACGACGATCCGGCGGATCTACACGCAGGAGGGTGTCACCCGGTACGGATTCAAGATTCGTCCCGCGGCCGACTGATACGGATTGCTGTAACGATGTACCGGCGCAACCGCCGCCCGGTCGCGGTTGCGCCGGAAATGACTTACAGTAAATCGTGTGAGGGCGCGCCGTCGGCCCGTATCGATCGACACGGCGGTGCAGTGGGGCGGACGAAAATGTTGAAGGAATGTCGAGTGGTAACATATAACGTGGTCAGCCATGTCCCTCGAGAACGAACCCACCCTGGAACCACCGACGTGTTCGCTCTGTGGCGTCGAGATGGAGTGCAGAGCCGGGGGTACCGAGAAAGCGATCCCGATTATCGGCAGTGAGGTCGAGTTCCAGCGATTCGGCTGTCCCGAGTGTGGACAGGGCGCTCGATACGAACGGGGCGGCCCGGACGAGGAGTGGTCGCGTGCCAGCGTATAGGGGTCCGGACGATCGACCGCGGTGCAGAATCGGGACCGATCGTCACCCGGTGAGCGCGTCGCTGGCCGGTGCGAACGAAATCGTCGTACCCCGACCCTCCTCGCGTGCGCGCTCGTAGAGCATGTACGCAGCCGCGACGGTCTCGATACCGGTGCCGCCGCTGTCGAAGACGGTGATTTCGTCCTCGCTCGTTCTCCCCGGTTCGATCCCGGCGACGACCTCGCCCAGTTCCGCGTGGACGTGATCCTCCGTCACGACGCCCGCGTCGAGCGCGGCGAGGAACGACCCCGCGTCGACCGTCGCGCGCTCGCGGAGGTCCGGGACGTAGGTCGCCCGTTCGATCGTCGTCGTATCGAGTTCCCGTGCGTCCCGACTGTACTGGCCCATCGCGGTCACGTGCGTGCCGGGATCGAGCGCGTCGCCGTCGAAGACTGGTTCGCTCGCCGTCGTCGCGGTGATCACCACGTCCGCGCCGCTCACGGTGGCCTCGCTCGAGTCGACCGCACGGACGGTCGCATCGAGGGCCTCGTCGAACTCGGTCGCGAAGTCCTCGCGGTTCTCGACGGTCGGCGAGTAGACTCGCACGTCGGTGAACTCGCGGACGGTCGCCGTCGCCTTCAGTTGCCCCCGGGCCTGCGGGCCGGTGCCGATGATCCCGATCGTTTCGGCGTCGTCGCGAGCGAGTTCGTCGACGGCCACGGCACCGGCCGCGCCCGTCTTGAAGGGGTTCATGCTGGCCCCATCCAGCAACGCGAGCGGTTCGCCGCTGTCGGCGTCGAACAGGGGCGTCATGAACCAGGCGTCCGTCGCACCGAACCCGGCGGAGTACATGTACCCGCCCATCGCCCCCGTCTCCGGGAGGATGGCTGCGTAGCTGGTGAACATCCCCTCGGGATCCGAACGCAGGAACTTCGACCGGGGCTGGGCCGGTGCGCCGTGTCCGCGCTGTCGATACCCCTCGCGAACTGCGTCGACGTACGCGTCGGGGGTCGCGAGGTCACTGACGGCGGCGCTCGTGAGAAACAACGTGTCGGTCATAGCGGACCAGACGGAACGAGACGGGAAAAAGGAACGTGAATGGACTGGATTCAGTCAGCGTGTGGCGGCCGCGTCGACTGGGCCTCGTCGGGGACGTCTGCGGGCGTGTTTACGAACATTGCGTGGCCGATGATCGTCATCGAGACCAGCGCGCCGATCGGGACTGCTGCGGTCAACGAGATTCCCACGAGCATCAGTGCCGTGGTGATTCCGACCAGTGCGACTGGGATGAGGCCAAGAACAATGTCGTAATATCCAGTCATAATCTAACGTATAGTATGAGAAATAGGCATATAAGTGTTTCCCATAATCGCTCTATACCGAACTGACCCGATACCTGTATTCGAGGTGTGGGATCCTCATAAGTTATGAGTGATTCATCCGTCGGATGGTGTTTCCGGAAACGGCGCTTCGTCGCCCAGATCGCGTTCGTCGTCGGTATCGGGTTTCGATCGTTGGGGGCGATATCGCGGTGGAAAACGGTTCTCACCCGTCGCCTGATGGATCGATCAGGATCGATTCGCCTATGACACGGTACCAATTATCACCAATTCAAAACCCGTGACTCTCAGAAACCCGATACGTCAGCGCGAACGGGCAGTGATCGCCGCGCCTCGAACCCGGTCACACCTGGGTCCCGACCGATCAGGAGGCCGAACCCGCGATCGCGGCGTAGGCGACCCGCCAGCCGACGAGGGCCAGCAGGCCGAACCCGGTCATGACGAGGGTAAACGGCCAGACGGCGCTTCCGTCGAACAGCGGCGACGCTCGAAGGATCAGGCCGACGTTCGCGGCCGCGATCCAGGCGACGGCCGTTACGCGCGCCACGCGAGCGATCGACGTCGACCGGGTTGCGTAGACCCCCGCGAGGGGTGCGATCGCGAGCCAACCGATGACGAACGGGGCGATCGTCTCGAGTGCGGCGAGCGGTTCCGCGATCGGATCGGTTCCGTGACTCACCAGTCCGACGGTCACGAACGCGACGACGACGCAGACGTCGACCGCACCGAGGAGGAGCGTTTCGCGGTCGACGCCGTCGTCACGGGTCGTCGTCCGAGATGCCGTGTCCATACCCTCACGTCCGGGTCGCTGACGTATTGCAGTCCCGGTTTCGATCGGGTTTCGAAAACCTGACAGGAGAGGAGGAACCCGGTGACGGGTCGTCCCCGGGTACCGTCCAACGGA
This sequence comes from Halosolutus sp. YCN4, assembly GCF_059736495.1. Lineage (NCBI taxonomy): Archaea > Methanobacteriati > Methanobacteriota > Halobacteria > Halobacteriales > Natrialbaceae > Halosolutus > Halosolutus sp. YCN4. Next base: position 1,215,721 of record NZ_JCASSM010000001.1, read on the forward strand.
CAGGGCGTCTCCGTGCGAGGGGTGACCTCGCACGTCGTCGCTGAGGGGTCGATCGCACTTTGTTATCGACGACTTTCAGGCCAGTCCGGTTTCCGTCGCACGCGATCGACTCGAGTAAGCACGTCCTACGACCCCACGACGAGCGGAAGGAGAATTGTCCCAACATGGACAGGACTGATATAGGAAGACGACCTATCACTGAGATGATGGCTGTAGCCGGGAAACGTCAGGCTGGTTGTGAGGGGTGCGGCCAGACGGTGTCGCTGGACGAACTGACGACCGTGACGATGCCGGACGGCGAGACGGTCGCCTGCTGTCCCGCTTGCGCCCCGCACGCATGCGCCGCCGCCGAGAAGTCCGCCTCGCTCGACCAGCGCCGCGAGACCTGTGACGGCTGTGCCAGCGAGTTCCTCAAAACGGAACTCGAGGCGGTGACGCTACCGGACGACACGACGGTCGACTGCTGTCCCTCCTGTCTCGACACGGCGCCCCAGCAAGGCGGAGGCCCCGACGAGACGTCCGACGCCGCGGGCGACGACGAGTCCCTCTGTCGGCAGTGCAACGAGTGGGTCCGGGAGGAACTGTTCCGGGTAACCACGATCGACGGCCGCAACGAACGGCTGTGTTCGTCCTGCAAGGAACAGGCCGAAGCGGACGGGATCGTCAGGGACGTCGAGTTACGGAAGTCCCGCGCCCGAGAGATCCTCGGCGTCGAGAAGGGAGCCAGCGACGAAACGATCCGCGAGGCCTATTACGAACACGTCAAGCGGGCCCACCCGGACCAGAAGAGCGGGAGCCAATCGGCGTTTCAACTCGTCAAGGGCGCTTACGACCGACTCCTGGAGTCCGATCGCTGACGGCCGGCCTCCCGCCGGACGAACCCGATCGTCGCCGGATCGAAGTAGTACGTCGACTCACAGACCTCACAGGAGGTCGTCAGCAGTTGGCCGTGCTTGTGGAGTTTCCAGAGCTTCGTCTGTCCCTGCTCCAGTTCCAGCGTCACCGGGTGGTCACAGCCGGGAACCGTACAGGGAAACCGGATGTACCAGTTCGGTACCGAGAGCGCCCCGAGCGGCGCGAGTTCGCTCCGGAGCCGACAGAGCAGATTGAAGATGGTAAACGAGAGGTTTTGGCGATCGATCGTCACGCCCTCGACGTCGCTGATGAAGCCGCCTCGCTGGCTCTCGTCGGTGTACAGCGGGAGTACCGGAATCCCCTTCGCCAGCGCGTAGCCGGTCTCCTGGTTGATCCACTGGCTCCGTGCCGACCGCTCCGTCAGCACGGCGACGACGACGTCGCTGTTGGCGAGTCGACCCTCTAGCCGTTTCCGCGAGCGGCCGGATTCGATCTCCTCCAAGGCGATGTGGACGCCGAACGGGAAGTTCTTGACCGTCGAAAACAGGTCCTGCACGAGGTCGAGGTCGGCAGGTGCGTGTGAAACGAAGACCTGTTCTCCGGTCATGCCGTGATCTACGCAATAAAAGCGAACGGGACGTTATTAAACTATCTAGTTTTCAGTCGGATGATTGCTCCTCGTATTCAGGACGCGCCGGGAGAACTCGATCTCGGTGAGGTCGGTTCCGAGCGCCTCGAACCACGCCCCGTCGACGTGCCAGCGGCCCCGCAACTCGCCGTCGGTCGTCCGCGAGGTTACGTCGAGTCGGCCGGGCGTCCACTCGCGTTCCTCCGCGATGGACAGTAGCGTCCGGACCACGGCGCTCACTTCATCGGTCGTGACGGCCGCTCCCTCGGCGACGGTTTCGTACTCGAGCGAGAGCCCGGTACCGTCTGGCGGCCTCGATTCGTCGTGATCGCCGTCCTCGTCCCACGTGACGTCCGTGACGTAGATGCCGTTGCTCATGAGGCGGTTCTCGAGCGTGACCGGGACGGGGTGCTCGCGGGTCATGGTCGTGGGTTTGCGGGGGAGACCGAAAAGCGATCGGTCGATCGGACGCCGACTGCTCGTCCGGTCCCGCGGCGGTGTATACCGGCGTTACCCGCACGGCGGTTCGTAGGTGCGCCAGAAACGACTCGCAGGTGTCCGTCTCAGAGCGGGTCGACGAGATCCTCGAGCGCCGCCCGCGGATCGTCGGCTTTCGCGACGCCGCTGGCGAGCAGGACCCCCTCGGCACCGAGGTCCCCGGCCGAGACGACGTCGTCGCCCGTGCTGATCCCGGCGCCGCAGAGCACCGACACGTCGTCGTCGACGCGCTCTGCGGCCGCGACGGCGTCCTCGACGATATCGGGATCGGCCTGACTGACCGGCGTTCCCGTCCCGATGAGTTCCGGCGGTTCGACGGCGACGGCGTCCGGGCCGAGCGCCGCCGCGGCACCGATCTGGGCCGGGTTGTTGGCACAGACGATCGTCTCCAGGTCTGCTCGTCGAGCGGCCCGGACGGCCCCGTCCACGTCGGCGAGTTTCAGCCGCCGCTCGGAGTGATTGAGCAACGTCCCCTCCGCGCCCGCCTCGGCGACGGACTCCGCGAGGGTGTGTCCCGTGTTGCTTCCGTACTCGATCGGATCGACGTGCTGGGCCCACGTCTCGGCGCCGGTCTCGGCGACGCGTTCGATGTGGGCCGCCTGCGGTGCGACGGCTAGCCGGGCGTCTGTCCGGTCGTTCACGTCCCGAACCGCCTCGGCGACGGCGACCGGGTCGCACGGATACGTCTTCAGGTTGACGAGGACGAACATACTGAGTACGCGAATCCGAGTACCAAAATAGCTTGCGTGTCGCGGTGGCTCGAAATCGACCGGTCTGGCCGGTCAGCACCCGGACGTGTAGGTGGCGCAACGGGCGGCGGTCGGGCCGCGGGTCGTTCCGGGAGCCGATCGATGGCGACGGGTTCCGACCGTCAGTCCTTCCGCTTCACGACGTCGCCCAGCGTGTAACTGCCCGTCGACGAGCCGCCGGACCACTCGGAGTCCTCGCCGGAGCCCCCCTCGGCGCTCAGGTCGATGTCGAGGAACCGCTCGAGTTTCGACTGGACGCGATCGCTCGGGAGCGTATCGCTCCGTTCGATCTTGCGGATGAGACTCGCCTTCTCGTTGAGTTCGTCCGCGAGTTCGGACTGGCTGAGCCCCTTCGCTTCGCGGGCGTTGCGGACACGCTCGTCGTAATCCGTCGCGAGTTCCTCCATGTCGTCGAACATGTCCTGCCGGCGCGAGCCACCCGAACTCGAAGAGCCGGTCGCGGTACCCCCCGACGATCCCGTACTCCCGCTCGAGGACGACGAACTCGATCCGGTCGAGTACTTCGTCGACGTACTCGAGGACGAGGGCTGTTTCACCTCGGTGCCGAAGTCGGTGCAGTTCGAGCAGACGTCCAGCTCGGCACCTTCGACTTTGATGGTCTTCGGGGACGACGTCTCGGCGCCACACATCTCGCACTGAACCATGCACGAGTCTTTATCGCGGCGAGTCATAAACCATGCGGCGCGTTCCGATTGATCGACCGGACCGCAGTCAGTCCAGCGCCGCCCAGGCGTAGGCGAACCGCTGGAGAGCGGTCAGGTGGCCGACGACCGCGAGGAAGACCAGCAGCCAGCCGACCAGCGTGAGCCCGCCGTACTCGCCGCCGATCGGATACGCGAGGAAGCCGACGAGCCCGATGATCGCCAGCCGATCGGCCCGCCCCACGAGTCCGCCGTAGACCCGGTCGAGGCCGACGGCTTGGGCCTGGGTGCCCAGGTACGAGGTCATCACGACGCCGGTGACCGCCAGGAAGCCGAGCAGGTAATCCTCGACGCCGGACGCTAGCCCGCCGATGACGACGATGTCCGCGTACCGGTCCAGCACGTGATCGAGCAAGTCGCCACCCGCGGAGGCGACCTCCTGTTCCCGCGCGAGCGCGCCGTCGACGATGTCGAGCCAGCCGTTCAGGAAGACCAGCGTCGCGGCGACGACGTACCAGACCGGATCCGCGCGACCGCCGAGCAGGAACGCCGCCGCGGCCAGTACCGCCATCCCGAAGGCGAGCAGGCTCACGCTATCGGGGGTCATGCCGACCCGATCGAACCCCTTCACGAACGGGTCCAGGAACCGCGAGACGTACGGCCGGTACTTGTCGAGCGTCATTCGAGATACCCCACGAAGTCGACCGTCCCGGCGCTCGGTTCGCGATCGCCCGCGACGACCGCCGCGAGTTCGTCGGCGACGGCCGCCGGGTCGCGATCGGTCGTCTCGATCTCGTACACCGACTCGAGGCCGTGCTCCTCGACAGCCTCGGCGAGGATTACGTCCAGGGCCTCGCTTTCGGCGTTCTCGCGGGCCTTGGCCTCGCTCTCGCCGCGATTTCGCAATCGCTCATCGAGCACGTCGGGGCGACAGCGCAGGACGACGACCCGATCGGCCGGGACGTGGTGGGCGAGGTGGGAGTCGATCACCGCGTCGTCGCGCCCGTCGAGCCAGTCTGCGAGCGCGTCGAGGTCGGCGACCTTGCTGCCGCGATCGGCGTCGATCTCGGTGTAGAGCCCCTCGCGATCGAGAACCTCGTTGAGGTGGATCACCTCGAGGTCCGGGAGCGCGTCGTCGTCGAGTCGGGACGCGAGCAGGTCCGTCGCGGTCGTCTTCCCCGTTCCGGGGGTGCCGGTGACGGCGACTCTCACGTGTCTGGCACCTCCGGATTCGCGTCGCCGGTTCCATCGTACTCGACGGTCGTCCCGGAATCGGCGGCGAGATCCGCGAGGGTCGCGTTGAGCGTCTCGACGGCGCGATCGGTCTCCTCGTCGGTCCCGCAGGTGATCCGGATACAGCCCGGCAGGCCGAAACTCGTACAGTCTCGGACGATAACGCCGCGCTCCTGCATCTCCTCGGCGACGGCCGACGCGTCGCCGACGTCGACGAGGACGAAGTTGCCCTCGCTCTCCCAGACGTGAGCCTCGACGTGCTCGCGCATGTACTCGCGGACGGCCAGCGTCGTCTCGACGGTCCGATCGACGTGTTCGTCGTCGTCGATCGCGGCGAGGCCGGCGCGGCACGCGAGTTCGCTCGCGGCAAAGGGTGTGTTCACGCGGGCGTACGCGTCGCTCCACTCGTCGGGAACGATCGCGTAGCCGAGGCGGACGCCCGCCAGCCCGTAGGCCTTCGAGAACGTGCGCAGGACGGCGACGTCGTCGCGGGCGGCGAACCCGTTCCGGCCCTCGATCAGCGACACGGCGCTGTCGACGTCGGCGAACTCGCCGTAGGCCTCGTCGACGACGATCAGCGTCTCGTCGTCCGTTTCGTCGGCCAGTCGGTCGATCGCCTCGAGATCGATCGTCGACCCCGTCGGGTTGTGCGGGCTGGTGAGCCAGACCACGCGCTCGCCGTCGTAGGTTTCGAGGACCGTCCCGGCGTCCTGCGTGAAGTCGTCGGCTTTCGAGAGGGAGTACTCGCGGACGCCGCCGTGGTGGAATCGGGCGCTCATCCCGTAGTAGGCAAAGCCCGGTTCGGGGACGAGCACGTCGTCGCCCGGGTCGAGGGTCGCCCGGTGGAGGTAGTCGATCGCGCCGTCGCCGCCGTTCGCCAGCCAGACCTGGGCGTCGGTGACGTCCCAGCGATCGGCGACGGCGGCGGTGAGGTCAGCGTGGGCGGCCTTCGGGTACGAGTTTACCGTCCCGGCGGCGTCGCTGATCGCCACTGCGGCCGCCGGCGAGGGGCCGTGCGGGTTCTCGTTCGAGGCGAGTTTGACGAGTTCGGAGGGGTCCCGGTCGAGTTCGCGGGCGACCTCCTCGATGCCGCGTCCCGCCTCGTAGGCGACGTGATCGGACAGGTCGCGCGGTTGCATACGAAGATCCTGTTTCCCGTGGCTCTTAAGGGTGCTTACATGTGGTCGGTAGGCTCGCCCGAACGGCGTCGAGCACGGTCCGGCCTGCGCGAAAGTCCAACGCGCGCGGCATGGTCCGACCTGCGGGACCGACGGCGCACGCGCGTGCATCCGGTGACCGTCCGTCGTCGCCTGTACGGCAGTCAGTGACCGGAACTTCTGCAAGGGATGCCTACATACACCCCGCTCTGGTAGCGCAACGCGCCGAAATAGAGTTGATTTCCAGTGCACCAGTCCAAAGAAGACCTCACAGTCGTCATGGAAACGCCGGACGCGGTGGTCCAGCACCAGACGGGGTTCGGTGCGGCAACCGAATACGGCGAGTTGGCCGCCGAACACTTCCAGGTGAGCGCGGGAACGGACCTTACGCCCCTGCTACAGGGCCTGCAGGAAGATTCGTGTCAGTGCCCACACTGGGGGTACGTGATCGAGGGATCGATCACCGTCCAGTACGCCGACGGAACGCGGGAAGTAGACGAGGCCGGCGATCTCGTCTACTGGCCGCCGGGGCACACGCTCTGGGTCGACGACGACGCGGAGTTCGTCCTGTTCAGTCCGCACGAGGAACACGTGGCCGTCTTCGAACACATGGCCGCCAAAATGGAGGAGTGACCGCGGCGCTCGGCGTTCCGTGGTCCGCGTCGCCCGCCGATCGCGAGACCGCCGTTTCCGGGCCGCCGATGGCTACGTCCGGAGCCGTTCGAGGCGATCGATCGACTCCGCGTCTTCGGGATCCTTGTCGTGGCGCACCCCCAGGAAGCGCGGGAACCGGAGGGCGTACCCCGACGAGTAGGTCGGCGAGGACTGGATCTCCTCGTAGCCCACCTCGAAAACGATCGCGGGTTCGAGGTCGACGTCCTGCCCGTCCTCGGCTGCGATGTGGGGTTCGAGCAGGGCCGTCAGTTCGTCCAGTTTCTCGTCGGTGATCCCGGTCGCGACCTTGCCGACGGTCTCCAAGTCGTCCCCGTTCCACACCGAGAGTTCGAACGTTCCGAGGAAGGTGGCCCGTCGCCCTTCGCCCCACTCCGCGCCGGTGACGACGCAGTCGAGCGTCTCGACGTCGGGCTTGCGCTTGCGCCAGTTCTTCCCGCGCCGGCCCGGCGAGTACGTCGAGTCGGGATTCTTGAGCATGATCCCCTCGTGGCCCGCCTCGATCGCGTCGGCGTCGATCGACTCGATCGCGTCGGGGTCGTCGGTGCGCCGGAGCAGGGAGAGTCCGGGAACTGCCTCGGGATCCTGATCCGGATCGTCGGCGAGGACGCGCTCGAGTCGCTCGTGCCGCGTCGTCAGCGGTTCGTCGAGCAGGTCGTCCCCGCCCGCGTGCAGGCAGTCGAAGAACACCGGCCGGACGGACACCTCCTCGCGGGCCTTCGCGACGTCGTGTTTGCGCCGGAACCGCTTGAGCACCTCCTGGAACGGCAGCGGGGACCCCTCGTCGTCGACGGCGACGACCTCGCCGTCGAGGATGACGGGGCGATCGAGGCGGTCGGCCGCGAACTCGACGACTTCGGGGAGGGCGTCGGTGACGTCCTCCATGTTCCGCGAGAAGACGCGCGTCTCGCCGGCCGAGGAACCGTCCGCGTCGGCGTCGCCCGGATCGTGGTGCAACTGGATCCGCGCCCCGTCGTACTTCCACTCAACCGCGGCCACGTTCCAGTCCTCGAGCGCGTCCGTCACCGTGCCGGCCTGGGCGAGCATCGCCTGGACGGGGCGGCCGATCGCGAGGTCCATCGCGTCGAGGCCCGATACCCCCTCGTCGCGGGCGGTTCGGGCGACTTCGCCGTAGTCGTTCGAGACCTGCAGGGCGCGTTCGACCCGGTCGATCGGGACGTCGAAGGCGGCCGCGATCGCGTCCCGGACCGTGCCCTCGCCGACGCCGATGCGCATCTCCGAGAGGACGAGACGAGCGAGATAGCGCGCCTCCTCGCTCGAACAGCGGTTGAACAGGCCGAAGAGGAGGTCGACCTTCCGATCGTGACTTCCGTCCCCCTCGGCGGCGGCGAGGTCGGCGAGCGTCTCGTGGACCTCCCGGACCGTGAGGTCGCCGCCAGTCCCGTTCGCTCCGCCCCCTCCGCCGCCGGTGAACGCACCCAGCCCCTGCTGGCCGCCGAACTCGTAACTGGCCGCCACGTCGCCGATCTCGCCCAGGTCCGCGAGGCGATCCTCGACGTCGTCGCCGTCCACGTTCGTGCCGGCCGCGCGCGCGATCGCCTCGTAACACGTGGTCGGGCCGATGTCGAGCGTCGTCGACTCCCACGCCGGGACCACCCGCCCCTGGACGAAGCGGGCGACGATCTCCAGGTCGTCGTTCGCGTCCGCGAGCAACGCGGTCACGTGGTCGACGATCTCGAGGTCGGCGGGTTCTGCTTCGATCGCGGCGGCCCGATCGGCGAACGTGGCGAACTCCATCGGCGGTGTGTATCGCCGGCGAGAGTAAAACCGTTCTGAGATCCGCCGTTCGGGGTCGAAGACGAGGTGCTTTAAAGACGGTCGAACACGCAGTCGGGGGTATGTCAGGAGAGGACCTCGCGTCGCGGGTCGCAGACGTGCTTGCGGTCGACGCCGACGAGTTCCGCGAGTCTGCCCACGAGGACGCCGACGTGATCAGGGACGCCATCGAGGACGGGGTGTTCGACAACCCGCAGGCGATCGTCGGCCTCGAGTACGAGTTCTACGCCGTCAAGTCCGACGACTGTGCGCTCCGGCGGGTCCCGCGACGGCTGCTCGAACTCATCGGATTCGAGAAGGAACTCGGCCTTCACAACGCGGAGATGACGACCAGCCCACAGCCGCTGAACGCCCACGGACTGCGGGCCCAGGAGTCGGAGGTGAAGTCGCGACTGGAGACGGCCCTCGACGTGACCAGTTCCGAGCGGATGCGACTGGTCAGCGACGGACTGTGGACGATCCCGCCCGAGGGGGAAGACGCGACGACCTACCTCACCGACAGCGTCGAACGGACCGCTACCGCCGCGGACGGCACCGAACGATCGATCCGCGTCGCGACCAACATGAGCGACTCGGCGCGCTACCACGCGATGGCCAACACCGATCGGGCCGAGGCGGCGGGGATGCGCGTCGAGGCCCCGCACGTCTCGTTCGAGGCCGACACCGTCATGCCCGAGAGCCTGATCACGTCGATCCAGCCCCACTACCAGGTGCCACACGCACCCGACCTGCCGCGGTACTTCAACTACGCCCTGCGGATCGCGGGCCCGCTCCTCGCGCTCGGGGTCAACTCCCCGTTCTTCCCCCCGGATTGCTACGACGCCGACGCGACGGCCGAGGACGTCCTCCGGGACGGCTGGTCGGAACACCGCATCAGCGTCTTCGAGACGGTGCTCAACGACCCCACCACGGGAGAGGGGAAGGTGCGGTTCCCGCACGACCTCGAGAGCGTCGACGACGCGCTCGATCGGATCGCGACCGACGACACGATCGTCCCGATGCCCGTCGAGGGCGGCGAACGCTTCGACGATCGGTTTCCGCACTTCCGGCGCAAGCACGGTACCTACTGGCGGTGGGTCCGGCCCGTCTTCGGCGGCCCGACCCGATCGGCCGCGAACGCCCGCATCGAGTTCCGCCCGATCCCGGCCCAGCCGACGGTCCGGGACAGCGTCGCCTTCCTCGCGGCTTTCGCGGGCCTCGTGGAAAGTCTCACCCGCCTCGAACACCCGGTCCTCGAACTCGACTGGCAGATCGCCCGAGAGAACTTCTACGCCGCGATGCGGGACGGACTGGACGCCGACATCGACTGGATCACCAACGACGGGAAGGAGACGACCGATCGACTCGCGCTCTACGAGGACCTCCTGGCCCACGCCGAGGACGGCCTGACGAACCGCGGGCTGAGCGAGGAAGAGGCCGCGAAGTACCTCTATCCCCTGCGACGGCGGGTCCGACAGAACGTGACCCCCGCGTCGTGGAAACGCGAACAGGTGCGCGAGGCGATCGACGACGGGGCCGACCTCGCCGACGCGATCACGCGGATGCAGCGCCGGTACGTCGAAACGCAGTCGAGGACGCTTCTCGACGGGAGTTTCGCCGACTGGAGCGGCGATCGGCAGGGATCGGAGTCCTGATACGGTTTACTGTAAGTCATTTCCGGCGCAACCGCGACCGGGCGGCGGTTGCGCCGGTACATCGTTACAGCAATCCGTATGAGAGGCGCCGCTCGCCAGCGGAGTCGCGCACTGATCGTTTTGCCGCTTCCCATACCGGGGAGCACGGGGGGTACGAAGGGGCACCGATGACCGCGACGGAGCTTCCACAGCCGGGGTTCGGCACGTCCGGCCACGAGGGCGAGTCCTGCACCGAGGCCGTCCACACGGCGCTCGAAACCGGCTACCGACACGTCGACACGGCCCAGATGTACGACAACGAACGCGCGGTCGGCCGCGCGATCGATCGCGCCGACGTCGATCGCGAGGCGGTCTTCCTCGCGACGAAAGTGCACCCCTCGAACCTCGCCCCCGAGGACGTTGTCGAGTCGACCGCGGCGAGCCTCGACCGACTCGGCGTCGATACTGTCGACCTGCTGTACGTGCACTGGCCGACGGGAGCGTACGATCCCGAGGAAACCCTGCCGGCGTTCGACGAGGTTCGCGACCGCGGGTGGGCCCGCCACGTCGGGGTGAGCAACTTCACGATCGAGTTGCTCGAGGAGGCGATGGGTATCCTCGAGTCGCCGATCGTCGCCAACCAGGTCGAACTCCACCCCCGCCTGCAACAGGACGACCTCGTCTCGTTCTCGCGTGCACGGGATGTTCAGACGGTCGCGTACTGTCCGATCGCGAGGGGCGACGTGGCCGAGATCGACGTGCTCCAAGAGATCGCGTCGACCCACGACGCGACGCCGGTCCAGGTCGCGCTGGCGTGGCACTACGGTCGCGACGGCGTCGTCCCGATTCCGAAGGGGTCCGGCGAGCACGTTCGCGAGAATTACGACGCGCTCGCGATCGATCTGACCGACGCGGAGCGAGCGCGGATCGCGGCGCTCGATCGCGGTGAGCGACTGATCGATCCCGACGAGGCCCCCTGGAACCGGTAGTTCGGTCAGGTGCGCGGCCCGCCGTGGCCGACGGCGCGGAGCGACCGGCCAGTGGCCGCAAGTGATTAAGTACCCACGTGCGAGAGTGTGAGATATGGTTACCTTCCTCTCCGGGGGCACCGGGACGCCGAAGCTGCTGGACGGTGCTGCAGCCGCGTTCTCGCCGGAGGAGACCACCGTCGTCGCCAACACGGGCGACGACATCGAACTCGGCGGCCTCTTCGTTTCGCCGGACGTCGACACGCTGCTCTTCCAGGGCGGTGGCATCCTCGATCGCGAGACCTGGTGGGGGATCAAGGGCGACACCCACCGGACCAACTCGGCGCTGATGGACATCGCGTCCGCGATGGACCTTCCGGACGGCCCCCAGTACCTCCCGGACGACGAACAGACTGCGAGCCGGGACCTCGCCAACTGGCGACGCTTTTCGGGGATCGCCGAGTTCATGACGATCGGCGACCGCGATCGAGCGGTCCACATCACCCGGACGAGTCTACTCGACCAAGGACACACGCTGAGCGAGGCCACCCAGCGACTCGCCGACGGGTTCGGGCTGACGATCGACCTGCTCCCGATGAGCGACGATCCCGTTGCCAGCCTGGTCCACACGGACCGGGGCATGATGCACTTCCAGGAGTACTGGGTCGGCCACGGGGGCGAGCCAGCCGTCGAGAACGTCGAGTTCCGCGGCTCTTCGAACGCCCAGCCCGCACCCGGGGTGCTCGATGCGCTGGACGAGACGGTCGTCATCGGGCCGTCGAACCCGGTCACGAGCATCGGGCCGATGCTCTCGCTTCCGGGCGTCGCCGACGCCCTGAGCCAGACGACGGTCGTCGCCGTCTCGCCGTTCCTCGGCGACGAGGCCTTCTCCGGGCCGGCCGGTGCCCTCATGGAAGCGGTCAACGCCGAACCGAGCACGGCGGGACTGGCGACCGCATACCCCTTCGCCGACGCGTTCATCGTCGACGAGAACGACGACGTGGCGTTCGATCGGCCGACGATCCGGACCGACATCCGGATCAATTCCCGCGAGGACGCCGCGCGAGTCGTCAGGGCGATCGACCAGGCGATCGACATCGTCGGCTAATGTTCTCGCCACCGCTCGCCCTCGCGAGTCTCAGCGGGGAGGCCGACGCCGACTGGGCGCGCGCGGGAGCCGACTACGCCGGTGCCGCGTTCCTCGGCGGGATCGCGCTCGACGCGGACGCGAGAGCGGCGGCGCGGGACCTCGTCGCCCGCGATCGAACCGAGTTCCTGCCGCCGGATCCGCTCGCGTTTATCGATCGCCAGCTCGCCGCGCTCGCGGACGTCCCGATCCAGCCGGCGTTCAACGTCCGGAGTGCGACCACCGATCCCGTAGTCGAGGCCGCCCGGATCTGTCGCGATCGCGACGCCCTCCTCGAGATCAACGCCCACTGCCGACAGGACGAACTCTGCGCCGTCGGCTGTGGGGAGCGTCTCTTGCGAGACGTCGATCGGCTCCGGCGCTACGTCGAACGAGCGAGCGACACCGGCGCGACGGTCGGCGTCAAGGTCCGCGCGGAGGTCCCCGGCGTCGACCTGTCCGACCTCGCACGGACGATCGACGCTGCGGGAGCGTCGTTCGTCCACGTCGACGCGATGGACACCGAGTCGGTGATCGCCGACGTCGTCGACGCGAGCGACCTGTACGTGATCGCCAACAACGGCGTCCGCGACGACGAGACCGTCCGCGAGTACGTCGCGTACGGGGCCGACGCCGTCAGCGTCGGCCGGCCCAGCGACAACCCGGTCGTGCTCGAGCGGGTCCGCGAGGCGGTCGATCGACACCTCGAGACCGGACGCTCGCGTGAAGCGCCGCCGCGGTGAGTCGCCGCGGGGGCTCCGGTCGTCCCGTCGTGAAACAGCTACGCCTATTGTCCGGGCGGACGCACTGGATCGCATGGACGACCCCGCCGACAACGCGGAACTCGCGCTCTTGCTCGAGGTCGCGGGCACCCCGAAACCCGGGAACGTCGATCGGCGCCGGGACCTCGAGGACCTCCGGTTCGACCACTTCCTGGCCGGGGCGGTCGGCGCTCGCGAGGGGCTCGACCTCGCCGCGAACGGCGCGGCGGTCGGGCCGGCGTTCGAGCGAGCGATCGAGGGAATGGCCGCGCACGGGGAGAACAGCCAGTTCGGGGCACTGCTCCTGCTTGTCCCGCTGGTTCGTGCCGCTCGCGACGACCTGTCCCAGCCGGTCGCCGAGTCCGTCGTCGAGGGGACGACCGTCGCCGACGCCGCCGCGTTCTACCGCGCGTTCGAACACGTCGACGTCTTCGTCGACGACCCGCCCGCGGACATGGAACCGCTGGACGTTCGCCGCGGCGCGGACGCCATCCCCGTACTCGAGGACCGCGGCCTGACGCTGCTCGACGTGATGGATCGCAGCGTCCCCGGGGACGACGTCGCTCGCGAGTGGATCCGCGGCTTCGAGCGATCGTTCACCGCAGCGGAGCGCCTCGCCGCGGCCGACGGCCCGCCCACCGATCGGGCCGCAACCGTCTTCCTCTCCCTGCTCGCCGAGCGACCCGACACCCTCGTCGTCAAACGCCACGGCGAGGCGGTCGCGGCCGAGGTGACCGAGCGGGCCGCAGAACTGGTCGAGCGAAACGCCCTCGAGACCGATCGCGCGGCCGTCGAAACATTCGCCGACGAACTCGTCGACCGCGGCGTCAACCCGGGCACGACCGCGGACCTGACCGCGGCCGGGCTTTTCATCGCCCTCGAGCACGGAGCGATCGAAATATGAGCGACGACGATGGAACGGCCGATCGGACCGACGGCGACGAAGAGAGCGACCGCGTCGCGTGGCCCGTCGCGCTCACCGGCGTCACGGAGACCGTCGTGACGACGCTCGGCCCGAACGGGCTGTGGAACGCCGCGGCGCTCGGCGTGTTCGCCGGCGATCCCGTCACCGCCCGAACCTGGGGCAACACCCGGACGCGCCGGAACTTCCACCGCCAGGGCGAAGCCTACGTGCAGTTCACGCGCGACCCCGTCGACTTCGCCGACGCCGCGCTCTCGATCTACGAACTCGAGGAGCCGATCCTCCCGTCCGCGGGCGCGTGGGTCCGCGTCCGGGTCGAACAGGTCGATTCGGGCACCGAGGGGGAGACGGAGTGGGAGGAGTGGTCACTCGACCCCGTGGAGCGCGCGATCGAGACCGAGACGGTCCCGACGATCGATCGGGGTCTGGGCGCGGTCGTCGAGGCCACCGTCGCCGCGTCGCGACTCGGGGTCGCGGGCTACGACGAGGATCGGCTGCGAGAGCGACTCGATCACTGTGCGTCGATCGTCGAGCGCGCGGGCGGACCGCGCGAGCGCGAGGCGATCGAGCGCGTCCGGGAACAATCGTCGTGGTGAACCGGGATCTGAGGTGTCGAATCAGCCGGCGAACACGTCGGCCACGATTTTGTGAGTGGGCGTCGTAATCCGCCCCATGTCGGTCGAAACGTCCGGTCAGCGACGGCGGTGCGTCGGGTGTTCGTGCCACGCTCGCGCGGTGAGTCCGGGTCCGGGAGGTCGGTGAACCGGTGTCGATCCACGTCGACCTCGACCTCGTCGCGCTCGTCGCGGCCGTCGTCGGACTCGGCGTCGGCGCACAGTTTCTCGCCGCGAAGTACCGCGTCCCAAGCGTGCTGTTTCTCATCGCGGCGGGCGTCACGGTCGGCCCCGAGGGACTCGGGGTCATCACTACCGACACCTTCGGGGCGGCGCTCTCGACCATCGTCGGCGTGAGCGTCGCCATCATCGTGTTCGAGGGGTCGTTCCGACTCGACTTCGAGACCGTCAGGGGCGCGCCGCGGGCGGTCTGGTGGTTGATAACCGTCGGTGCGGCCACGACGTTCGTCGGGACCGCCCTGACCGTTCGACTCCTGCTCGGGCCCAGCTGGGACGTTTCGCTTCTCGTCGCCGCGCTCCTCGTCGCGACCGGTCCGACGGTGATCACGCCGATCCTCGCGGTCGTCCCCGTCCGCGAGGCGGTCGCGACGACCCTCGAGACGGAGGGGATCGTCAACGACGTCACCGCCGCGATCCTCGCGATCGTCCTCTTCAAGGCGATGACGGCCAGCGAACTCGCGCCGCGGGGATACGTCGTCCTCTTCGCGGAACGCCTCGGGATGGGGATCGCGACCGGCCTCGTGATCGCGGCCGTCGTCTGGGTGCTCCTCACGCGGGTCGACCTCCCGGAAGAAGCGTCGCCGCAGACGGCACGGCTCCTGACGCTGGCCGCCGCAATCGTCGCGTTCGCCATCGCGGATTCGGTGTTCTCGGAAGCCGGCATCGCGGCCGCCGCCACCGCGGGATTCGTGCTCGGGAACCTCGATCTCCCCCACCGGGAGAGTATCCTGCAATTCAAACGGGACGTGACCCTGATCGTCCTCTCGTTCGTGTTCATCGCGCTCGCGGCGCTGCTCGAGTTCGCGGAACTGGTCGCGCTCGGCGTCGCCGGCCTCGCGGTCGTCGCCGTGTTGACGATCGTCCTCCGCCCGCTGGTCGTCTTCGCCTCTACGGCCGGCGGCGGATTCTCGAACCGCGAACGGCTGTTCCTCAGTTTCGTCGGACCCCGTGGCATCATCCCCGCGTCGGTCGCGACCCTGTTCGCCATCCGTCTCCGGACGGATCCACCCCCGACGGATCCGGCCGGCGCGGACGTTCTGCTCGGCACGGTCTTTCTCGTCATCCTCGTCACGGTCGTCGTCGAGGCGGGCTTCGCGGGACAGATCGCGGCCGCGCTCGGCGTGGCTCGATCGGACGATCGAGAGTGACCCGCCGCCACCCATCAGCCGAAATGGTGCGTTATAAGAGTCTCTAGACGGAACCTCCGGTATGGCCATCAAACCGGCATACGTCAAGAAGACCGGGAACCTCCTCCTGGAGCGGTACCCGGACGCGTTCACGACCGACTTCGAGCAGAACAAAGACAGCGTCGAGAAACTCACCAACGTCGAGTCCAAGGGCGTTCGAAACCGGATCGCGGGCTACGTTACGCGGAAGAAAGGCGTCGAAGCGACGGCGTAAGTCGGAAATTTTCGGCTCCGGATCGAGGCTCGCCAGCGCCAGCTAGCTGCGGAGATCGAGACTGCGCGGTTACGGAAGAAGCAGGAATCGAGCGCGTTACGGGTCGGTACCGGAGCCGCGCTACTTGTCGAAGCCGGGCTCCATGTAGACCGCCGCGACCCAGGCGACGACGGCGATGCCGGCACAGACCGTCGCGCCGACGGTCCCCGTCAGTAGCGACAGTTGCGGCCCGGCGAACAGGAGGTTCCCTCCCTGGAACCCGGCCCAGAAGAACGCGAGCGCGAGCAGAATCGACACGGCGGTGAGGATCGTCGCCCCGATGTTGAACGGCGTCGCGAACAGGTCGAGGTCGTTCGAGTCCGCGGCCGATCCCGTATCCGTCATCGGGACCACCCCGTGCGATCGGTGGTCGGTTGCTCGACGGTGCCTGTCGCCTCGCGCGCGGCCGACCCGGGCCGGGCCAGCCCGACGTCCGCGAATCGGTCCTGCTGGTGGTACATCGATCGATACCAACCGCTCCGGTTTCTTAATAGCTTCTATGCGACGACACCGCGGGCGCGGCCGACCGATCGAACCTGTCAGCCGATCGTGAACGGGGTGCGAGACCGAAACCCAAACCGTTTTGCGGACACGCACCCGAGGGACGGAAAATGGCAGTACGAGTAGGCGTACTCGGTGCAACCGGTGCCGTCGGACAGCGATTGATTCAGCTTCTCGATCCCCATCCGGAGTTCGAGATCGCTGCCCTGACCGCGAGCGAGTCGAGCGCCGGCAAGACGTATCGGCAAGCGGCCAAGTGGCGCGTCGACAGCCCGATCCCCGCAGACGTCGCGGAGATGACCGTCTCCGCGACCGATCCCGACGAGGTCCCCGACGACGTCGACCTGCTGTTCTCGTCGCTCCCCTCGAGCGTCGGCGCGAACGTCGAACCGGCGTTCTGTGAAGCGGGCTACGTCATGTCGTCGAACTCCTCGAACGCGCGCATGGCCGACGACGTCCCCCTCGTGATTCCGGAGGTCAACGCCGAACACATCGATCTGCTCGAGGTTCAGCGCGACGAGCGCGGCTGGGACGGTGCGATGGTCAAGAACCCCAACTGCTCGACGATCACCTTCGTCCCCACCCTCGCGGCCCTCGCGGAGTACGGCCTCGAGAAGGTCCACGTCGCGACCCTGCAGGCCGTCTCCGGTGCCGGCTACGACGGCGTCACCTCGATGGAGATCATCGACAACGCCCTCCCCCACATCGGCGGCGAGGAGGACAAACTCGAGACCGAGTCGCGGAAACTGCTCGGCGAGTTCGACGGCGCCTCGCTGAGCCACGACAGCGTCGAGGTCGCCGCCTCCTGTAACCGCATCCCGACGATCGACGGCCACCTCGAGAACGTCTGGGTCGAGACCGAAGACGACCTCACGACCGACGAGGCCGCCGACGCGATGCGGGAGTACCCGTCGCTCGACCTTCCCTCCTCGCCCGATCCGCTCATCCACGTCTTCGACGAACCCGATCGGCCCCAGCCCCGGATGGACCGCACGCTCGGCGACGGCATGGCGATCGCCGCCGGCGGCCTGCGAGAGTCCACGTTCGGCCTCCAGTACAACTGCCTCGCCCACAACACGATCCGCGGCGCTGCGGGTGCGAGCGTGCTGAACGGCGAACTCCTGCTGGAGAACGGCTACCTCTAGCGCGGAGCGGACCCTGTACGATTTGGCAGCGGGCCCATATACCGTCCGTTCCAACGGCGGGTAATGATCCCACTCGTCTCCGACCCCGAATCCCTCTCGACCCCGTCTCTCCCGTCGTCCGACGAAACGGACGCGTCGTTCGACGCGCTCGCGGATCCGCGCCGCCGGGCCGTCCTCCGCGCGCTCGAGGGTACCGATCGACGGATCTCGCTCGACGAACTCGCGGATCGCGTGACGCTCGCCGAACGATCGGACGAGCGCGGCCCGATCGCCGAGTGGGGCGACGCGCTCCTTGGGTCCCGGCGGCGCGTTCTCGTCTCGCTCCGGCACGTCCACGTGCCGAAACTCGCGGACGTCGGGGCGGTCGACTTCGACGCCGACGCGAATACCGTCGCCCTGTGCGACCCGGGCGCCGAACTGCTCGCCCGACTGGACCCGATCGAGGGAACCGGTGACGACACGTCCCGGTCGGAGCGCGTCACCGGGGACCCCGTCCGGTAGGCCGACGCGTTCGACGGCAGCCGTCGGATCGATCACGCGACGACCCGCGGTCGATCCGTCGGTCTCCCCACGCCGCTCGTGGAGGCCAGAACCGGTCGCATTCAAGCAGCGCACTTATTCGAGCCCGGATCGTCACAACAGGTGATCGACACGGTACTGACTCTTCGTCCGACCCGGGCTACACTGGGGAATCGACCCGCCCGGACCACGACGGATCGAGTTCCCATGTCCAACGACAACCAGCCGACCAGCGGTACAGAATCGCAATCCGAACCCGTCGATTCCGACCCGGCAGACGACGAGTCGATCGGCCCGGAATCCCTCGAACGATCGCGGGCCGATCGACTGGCCGACCTGTTCGACGGGACGGACTCGCTGGCGATCGTCTGTCACGACAACCCGGACCCGGATTGCCTCGCGAGCGCGCTGGCGCTGAAACGCGTCGCCGAGTACGCCAGCGTCTGGGACGTCGAGTTCTTCTACGGCGGCGAAGTGACCCACCCGCAGAACCGGGTGTTCGTGAACCTGCTCGACATCGACCTCCAGTACTGTAGCGACGCGGTCGCGGACTACGATCGCATCGCGCTCGTCGACTGCTCGATCCCGGGCCGAAACAACAGCCTCGATCCCGGAACCGACGTCGACATCGTGATCGACCACCATCCCGGCGACGAACCGCCGGCGAAATTCGTCGACGTGCGCGAGGAGTACAGTAGCACGACGACGATCATCGTCGAATACCACCGGGCGCTCGACCTGCCGCTCGACGCCGAACTCGCGACGGCGTTGCTGTTCGCCATTCGCCGCGAGACCCTCGACTTCCTCCGGAACGTCACCGAAAAGGAGTACGAGGCGGCGCTGTACCTCCACCCGTTCGTCGACCTCAACCTCCTCAAGGAGATGAACGACCCGCCGCTCTCGGAGATCACCGTCGACGCGATCGCCAACGCCATCCAGACCCGGACCGTCCAGTCCGCGTACCTCGTCGCCACCGTCGGCCGGAGCACCGAACGGGACACGCTCCCGCAGGCGGCCGACTACCTGCTGAACCTCGAGGGCGTCCAGACGGTCCTCGTCTTCGGCATCACCGGCAACGAGATCCACGCCAGCGCCCGCTCGACGGACTCGCGGGTCGACCTCGCCAACCTCCTCGAGGAGGTGTTCGGCGACGTCGGCTCCGCCGGCGGTCACGAGGACATGGCGGCCGCACAGATCCCGCTCGGCCTCTTCGCCGACGTCTCCGAGGAGGGCGACGACCTCATCGAGATCGCCGCGAGAATCATCGAGCGGCGCTTCTTCCGGGCGGCGGGCTACGAGGACAAGGACATCCCGAAGCGAAGCGAGTGACGGGGCCGGGCGGTCGAACCGGATAGTCGACCGATCGAACCGGAAACGGTAGCTACGGCAGCACCTGGTTCTCGAGGTCTGCGTCCGGTCCGTCCTCCGCGAACCGCCGCGCGTTCGTGGCGACGATGTCGGCCAGTCGATCGTAGTACTTCGGCGTGTGGCCGGCGTTGTGGGGCGTAATCTGGACGTTCCCGAAGTTCCACAGCGGGTGCTCTTCGGGGAGCGGTTCGGGATCGGTCACGTCGAGCGATGCGCCGCGGATCCAGTTCGAGCGGAGCGCGTCGACGAGCGCGTCCGTCTCGACGACCGGGCCGCGGGCGATGTTGACGAGGACGGCGTTCGGATCGAGCGTCTGGAAGGCGGCCCGATCGACCAGCCCGCGGGTCGTCTCCGTGAGCGGGCAGGCGAGCACGAGGTAGTCGGTCCGGGCGAGCGCTGCGTGGAACGCCTCCTCGTCGAACCCGATCACGTCGTCCGTCGGTCCGTCTTTCTCTGGCGAGTAGCGCACGCCGATCGTGTCCACCCCGAACGGGTCGAGGCGATCGCAGACGGCCCGTCCGATCGCGCCGAGGCCGACGATCGTGACGGTCGACCCCTGCAACTCGTGGGCCCTGTAGTGGCGCCACTCCCGGCGGCGCTGGCGGCGCTCGGCAACGTGGAACCGGCGGGTGAAGTGAAGGATCGCCCCCAGGACGTGTTCCCCGATGTTCGGCCCGTGGACGCCCGACGCGTTGGTGACCGCGACGCCGCGATCCGCGAGGC
Organism: Halosolutus sp. YCN4; assembly: GCF_059736495.1. Lineage (NCBI taxonomy): Archaea > Methanobacteriati > Methanobacteriota > Halobacteria > Halobacteriales > Natrialbaceae > Halosolutus > Halosolutus sp. YCN4. The sequence goes on from NZ_JCASSM010000001.1 coordinate 1,235,912, forward strand.
CGTCGAGCGGGAGGTGGCCCGTCCCCGCGTACGCACACGCGAAGACGTCCAGGTTTTCGGCGGCCGCGAGCAGGTCCTCGTCGAGGGTCATCCCGGTGACGAACGACGCGGTCTCGATCGCCTCGCGTTCCTCGGTCGGGGTGCGCGCGAGGCCGACGGACAGGTCAGGGAGGCGATCGCGCAACGCCTCCGCGTACTGTTCGACCGGCGTCCCGTGAGTCCCCTTCCGGAGGACGAGGACGTCTGCACTGCCCGGATCGATCGATTCGTCGCGTTCGCTCTCGTCGGCGGCCATGTTCGTGCTCTCGCACGGTGCGATCAAAAGCGTTCGTCCCGCGGCGACGATCGACGACACCCGCGGAGACGCTCGGGCCGTTGAGACAATTTAATAATGGCTCGTTGAGTCTCCACGGCGTATGGAACGCGTTGACGTCGCGATCGTCGGTGGCGGTCCCGCCGGGTCCTCCGCGGCCGAACGGGCCGCGGCACACGGCGCCGAGACGGTCCTGTTCGAGCAGGGCGTCCCCCGGGAGGACCGGGACGGACTCGGCCCCGACTCGACCGACGCCGCCGGCATGCTCGATTACTGGATCGACATCATGGGCTTCGACTACCGGGAGATCCCCGACGAGGTCGTCCACCAGGAACTCGAGGCGACGGAGTTCATCGGGCCGAACAGCGCCGTCCAAATGACCACCACGGGAATGGAGGCCAGCTATCCGAAGTTCGGCTACACCTTCCACCGCGCTCGGATGGACGACTGGCTCCACGAGCGCGCCGAAGATGCTGGCGCCGACCTGCGGGTCGGGACGGGCGTCAAGTCCCTCGAGACCGACCTCCGATCGTCGAACCTGAAGGGGCCGACCCACACGCTGACGCTCTCGAACGGCGAGCAACTCGAAGCGCAGTACGTCGTCCTCGCCGACGGCCCACAGCGTCGGATCACGCTGGAGGCCCTCGACCAGTTCACCGGGCCCGGCCGGAGCGTCTCCGATCACCTCTCGCCGCCGGAGGCCAACCACATCGCCTACCAGGAGTACCGCGAGTTCCCGCCCGAACTGTTCGCGGAGTTCGAGGATCGGCTCAAGTTTTGGTGGGGGTACATGCCCGGCGAGACCGCCTACCCGTGGATTTTCCCCAACGACGGCACCGTCGCCCGCGTCGGCCTGACGATGCCGATCGGGATGGAACTCTCCGACGTCGACGACCCCGGCGGATACAAGCTCCTCCGGCCGAGCGACGATCGGCTCCCCTCGGGATCGGAGTACATCCGCCGCCTGCTCGAACAGGAGTACGGCGACGAGTACGACGTCGAGGAAGACATCCCGATCGTCGAGGACCGCGGCAAGTCGAAGGGGACCGAGACGTATCCGATCTCGTCGACCCGGCCGATCGACTCGCCCGTCGGCGCGAACATCGCCGTCGCTGGCGGCGCGATGGGCACCACGTCGGCGTTCCACGAGGGCGGTTACCACGTCGCCGTCCGGTCGGGCAAGATCGCCGGCCGACTCGCCGCGACGGACTCGCTCGAAAACTACAACGACGTCTGGAAGCACGCGATCGGCGACGAGATCCTGCGCAACGTCGCGTTCGCCGACATCGTCGCTGACTACGGCCCCGACGACTGGGACCGGGTGTTCGACGTCATCTCCGACATGCAGGGCGGCAGCAGCGAGAACGTCCTGCTCGACAAGCGCTACTCCGCGGGGATCGGGGCCGCGAAGATCCTCGCGACGTACAAGAAGAAGAAGTACCAGTACCGCAACGGCGCGTACGTCCAGCTTTCCGAAGACGAGTACTTCTACTGAGCGGCGACGGCGAGCACCGTCGTTCCCGATGACGTGATTGTCTCGCTCTCGTCACGTTCTCCGCGCGAGCGACGACGTTTTTTCGGCGGTGACGTGGTAGCTGCGGTATGAACGGTCGTTCCGACAGCGGCCCCGATCGCGATCCGACCACGCGACCGGACGGCTCCGGCCACGGCCGGGCCCGCGATCGATCGGGTTCGTATCCAGCCGATTCGGGGCCCGACACCGGCGATTCGGGAGGCGACCACGGTGGACCTGCTGGCCCCGGGTCCGACCCCGGTGACCACGGCCACGACGACCACGACGATCACGAGCACGAACACCGGAGTCGATGGCCGCTCGTCACCGGAATCGGTGCCGCCGGTCTCTACGGGGGCGTCGCGATCGCCCTCCTCGGTGCGGCTACTGCGGTCTTCCCGCCGGCGATCGGCGTCGGCCTCGCCGTCCTCGGGACGATCGTTCTGCTGGCCGGCGTCGCCGGCTGGGTCGACGAGACGTTTCTCGCACCCGCCCGCGAGGCCGCGGGTGGCCCGGCGCACGAACCGGAGGGCACGGCGGGCAAGCCCCGCGAATCGTACGTCTCGACGACGGCGCTCTTTCTCGCGACCGACGTCTCGACGTTCGGCGCGCTGTTCGTCTACTACTTTTTCGTCCGGGTCGGCGCGTGGCCACCGCAGGAGGTACCGACGCTCCTGAGTTCGCTCGTGGCGATCAACACGCTGATCCTGCTCACGAGTAGCGTCACCTTCCACTACGCTCACGAGGCGCTGGGCGAGGGCCACCGCCGGCGCTTTCTCGGCCTCCTCGGGACGACCCTGCTTCTCGGCGTCGTCTTCCTGGCCGGCCAGGCCTACGAGTACTACGAGTTCGTCACCCACGAGGGGTTTACGCTCGCGGACGGGGTCTTCGCCAGCGCGTTCTACGGGCTGACCGGCCTGCACGGACTCCACGTCACGCTGGGCGTCGGCGGACTGGCCGTCCTCTGCTGGCGCGGACTGCGGGGCCACTACGGGCCCGATCGGGACACGTCGGTCGCGACCGTCGGCCTGTACTGGCACTTCGTCGACGCTGTCTGGCTGTTTCTCGTGGCTGTGGTCTACCTCGGGGCCGCACTCTAGGCGGTCAGAACGTGATGTCGCCGTCGAGAACGCGGATATCCTCGTCCTCGCAGTGACAGAGGTCGGTCTGTCCGAGCGGCTGTATCGATCCGTCCGGCCAGATCTGGACGATCCCGATCGCGCCGCAGTTGGCGCATCTCGCCGCAGAACGTTTCTTCGTTCCGTTTTCGTCCACGCGAATCACTCCGATGGAGTCGGTCTACGACGGTCAGTGATGAAAAACCCTCCGTCGTCTGCAGCCCCGCGAGGACGACCCCGAATTATTCGACGGGGTCGATATCGACGACGCGCCGATCGGACTCCTCGCCGGGGTCCTGGCGCTCGCCCTCTGGCTGGTCGAACGCGAGCGTGCGACCCCTCAGCGGCGGCGATCCCGTTGCATCCGTTCCTCGAAGCCCGCCAGTTTCCGGTAGATCGGCGGAGTCAACACGCCGACGATCCCGACGAGGATCGCGACGCTGCCGATCGGGAACAGCAGCGGCTGAGCCTCGAGACAGGAGTTCAGCGACGCGAGTTGCACGTAGTAGCGCTCGCCGTCGACCGCGACGATCACGCCGTCGAGCAGGGCCTCCTCGTTTTCCAGCCGATCGCCGTCGACCGTGGCCTCGTCGAGCGGGCTGTCGATCGCCTCCCGGACGGCCCGCTGTTCGGCGTCCGAGAGGTTCTCGTAGGGGACGGTCTCGACGGTCCCGGCGGGGCGTTCGTCCTCGCCGAGCGCTCGGACCTCGACGTCGGGATCGCCACAGAGCCCGAAGGTATCCTGCACGACGACGTAGCCGCCGACGATCGCGAGGGGGATCCCGGCGGCGATCAGGAGGACGCCGAGGAACGGGGCGACGTAGGTGAGGACGCGCGATTCGCCGGGTTCGGTCGGCTCCCCCGTGACCTGTCCCTCGTCACTGCTCATACTCCTGGTCCTCCGCCGGTGACGAGAGCCTCCCGCCGAGGGACGCGATCGTCCCGGCGAGGCCGAGTCCGTAGATCCAGTGGGCGAGCAACACGAAGACGAGGTAGGCGACGAGTTCGAGACCGGTCTGGTCGGTGTAGAACCCGATCGCGAACCCCGAAGCGATGACGGTCGCGTACCACAGCCCCGTCACGAGGGTGAGTTCGCCGGGTAGGTACTCCCCGAGGGCGAGAAAGAGCAGGGGCCAGGTCGTCATCCCGCCCCCGAGGAAGATGGCGTAGCCGAGGCCGGGGTTCGCGGGCAGGCCGACGAGCGTCGCGAGACCGGCGAAGGCCTCGAGGTCGAACGCGCCGAGGACGACGGCGACGGCGAGCACCCCCGACATGAGTATCGTGCCGACGAAGCCGCCGATCGCGGCCGTACCGGCGTCGCTCACGACCGTCTGTGCGACCGGCTTGATGCGGCCGTACAACGAGGGCGGGCGCTCCTCTTGCGCCGGAACGTACGATCGGCGGACCGACTCCGGTTCGGCGGGCGGAATCCCGCGCTCGCGCTCGAGTCTCTCTTCGAACCACTGCCACTCGGGGGTGAACTGATTGGTCGCCTTGAGATTCCACGGATCGGCCGACTCGACCGGATCACCGTGGAAGTACGACCAGAGCATGTTGTAGAGCCACAGCAGGACGCTGAGTCCGATGAGGTAGGATCCGACCGTGGCGACGATCTGTAATCCGTTGAACGACGGGGGGTACGTCGCGTACCGGCGGGGCAGTTCGAGGTAGCCGATGATCATCAGCGTCCCGAACGTGAGCGCGGCACCGGCGACGAGCAGGGTCGACTGGAAGAGCGCGAGCCGCCGATCGTACAGCCGCCCGGTGATGATCGGGTACCAGTAGTAGCTGGCGGCGAACATCATGAGGGGGATGATCCCCATCAGGATGAGGTGGAAGTGGCCGACGACGTAGTAGGTGTCGTGATAGACGACGTCGACCGGGATCACCGCGAGAAAGATGCCGGTGATGCCGCCGTAGATGAACATCGCGATGCCGCCGACACAGAGGATGAGCGGCGACGCCAGTTTGACGTTCCCGTTCCAGATGGTGGTGATCCAGTTGAAGATCTTGATCGCGCTCGGCACCGCGATCGCGATCGACGTCGCCATGAAACTCGCCCGAATGCGGGGATCGATCCCGGTCGTGAACATGTGGTGGGCCCAGACGCCGAACGAGAGGACGCCGATCGCGATCGTCGAGTAGACGATGAACTTGAAGCCGAACAGCTTCCGCCCGACGAACTTCGGGAGGATGAGGCTCATCAGCCCCGTCGCGGGCAGGAAGATGATGTACACCTCGGGATGGCCCCAGAACCAGAACAGGTGCTGCCAGAGGATCGGCCCGCCGCCGTCGGTCGCGAAGAACGTCGTCCCGAAGTTCCGGTCGAACAGCAACATCAGCAGTGCGGTCCCCAGGAGCGGAAAGGCGAAGATGACGATCGCGCTCGTGACGAGCATGTTCCACGAGAAGATGTCGAGGTTGGCCCACCCGATCGACTGATCACGCTCGTAGACGATCGTCGTGACGAAGTTGATCGCGGCGATCGTGGTCGCGATGCCACTCAGGTGGAGTCCCAGCAACAGGAAGTTGATCTGGGGATCAGGCGTCGTCGTCGACAGCGGCGGGTACAGGGTCCAGCCGATCGCCGGTTCGCGGAGGGCGAACAGCACCGAGATCCAGCCCTCGGGAACGACCAGCGCGAGGGTCTTCCCGGTCACCTCGGCGACGATTCCCAGCCGCGAGAGCAAGAGGGCGGGCGGGAGCATCCAGAACCCCACGGCGTTCAAGCGGGGAAACGCCATGTCGTCGGCCCCGATCAACAGCGGCAGAAAGTAGTTGCCGATGCCGAAAAAGACCGGCGCGACGAAGAAGATCAGCATCGTCAGCCCGTGCATCGTGAACAGTTCGTTGTACGTCTGCTCCGTCCAGATGTCCGCTCCGGGCGTCAGCAGGTGCGTTCGGAGCATCATCGCGTCGACCCCGCCCCAGATCGCCGCGACGGTCCCGAGTGCGATGTAGAGCAACCCGATTTCGCGGTGGTTCGTCGTCGTCGTCCACCTGATCGCGGCGGCCTTCGCCGCCCCCCAGGTCAGTCCTTCCCGACCGATCGTCGCGTACCCGCCGTCGGGAGATGGCTCCGCCTGGAGCCGCTTGGCTACGAGGACCGTACACAGGCAGCCGAGGACGATCGCGGCGAACAGCGCGACCTCGACGATCGCCCGGTCCATCGTCAGTTCAGCCCTCCGGCCGGATGCGGACCTGTCTGTGCTCGTCGCAACCCGCCGCCCTCGTTCATAACCGTGGCCTCACCATCGACGCCAATAAGCCCAATTGACGCTGGACTGAGAGTCACCGTCGCTGATCACTGTCCTCGGTCCGATCGATCAACGCTCGTGAGAGTACACCGCTCGATGAAGACCGTATATGGGGATCGTCGTGGAAGCCCCGCCAATGAATCGTCGGGTCACCGTCGCCGCTGCAGTACTCGGGTCACTGTGTGCCCTGACCGGGAGGGTCGCGGCACAGTCGGAAAACCGCGACCTCATCGAGGGACTCGAGTTCCAGTTGCTCTACGTCGCGTTGCCCCTCTCGCTGTTCGTCCTGATGATCCTCGTCTACGCGACCGTCAAGTTCCACGACAACGACGACCCACAGCCAACCGCGGAGGATCCCGCGCTCGAGATCACCTGGACCGCCGCGACGGCGATCATCCTGCTGTTCGTCGGCATCGCCGGCTACAGCGTCCTGGTCAGTCCGTACGTCTCCCCGTCCCAGGCGACCGACGTCGCCGGCGGCGAACAGGGCGCGGTCGAGTCGATCGACGACCTCCCCGAAACCGACGACGAGGAACTGGTCGTCCGGGCCTACCAGTGGGGCTGGGAGGTGACCTACCCCGAGCACGACGTGACGACCGAGGACGAGATCGTCATTCCCGCCGACGAGGACGTGACGATCTGGCTGACCAGTGACGACGTCGTCCACTCGCTGTTCGTCTCGGACCTGGGCGTCAAACAGGACGCCTTCCCCCAGGAGTACACCCGCCTCCGGACCAACGTCTACGAGACCGGCCAGTACGACGCCGACTGCACCGAGTTCTGCGGTGCCGGCCACTCGCGGATGGACGCGGACGTGATCGTCGTCGAACCCGACGCGTACGACTCGTGGCTCGAGGACAACGAGGATAGGCAGGCGACGGCACCCGACGGATGAGCGCGACCGACGGTGATTGGAACACTTAACCGTCCCGACGGTCTAGTTCGAGTGCGTGTCCCAAGTCCCCGTCCGAGCGAACCCATACGGGTGCGATGACAGCACGGCGAACCCGGGCACGTGACACTCGTACGGTGGGTTACCCCACCACGAGACGGGACGACCCGTCTCCTCAGGCGTTCCCGACGGAACGTCACTCGGGGACTGCATACGAGGTCCCCCGCCCGGCACGAGGGTTAGCCAGCCGACGCGGCACGCCGCCACGGGATGAGGCTGGACGTTAGTGTCCCGGGCGACAGTTTCGATCACGACTCTCGGACAGCGACTGCTCTCGAGTCGTCCGGGACCACACTATAGCGATACCGCCGAATATACTCGGTAGACGTCCCACCTCTCGAGAACCGGGTTCGCCCTTCATCCTTCACGGCGCGACACGTTCGGTTGACGACAATGTCCACCTTCGATTACGACCGACGATCTGTACTGAAACTGTCCGGTGCGACGATCGCAACTGCACTCGCCGCCGGTTGTCTCGGCGACGACGAAACCGGACGGAGCGACGACACCGAGAACGGTGGCGGAAGCGACGGTCCCTACGAGATCGAACCGGGCGACCGGATCACGTTCCGGGGTGAGGTCGGCGGCTGGATCGGTCTCGAACCCGCAGCGATCGAAGACGTAACCAATCCGACGCTCGTCCTCGAGGCGGATGCCGACTACGAGATCGGCTGGACCGAAGGCGACGGCACGCCCCACAACTTCCTGCTGTGGGACGAGAACGAGGACGTCGTCGAAGACTACGAGACCGAACAGGTCGCCGAACCCGACGACGACCAGATCCACGAGATCACCGCCACCGACGAGATGGCCTACTACCGGTGTGAGCCACACCAGAACATGCAAGGTGAAATTCAGGTCGAGTAGTGATCCCGATCGAGTCCTCCTGCACGTGATTCCCCGTCCCTCTCGCGGTCGCCGCGTTCCGAGCTTTTCTCGCTAATCCGCCCTGACACGCACACCGATCCAATCGCCGACGCTCCGCTATTGCTCCTCGCCTCCCGACCCCTGTAACGGCTCGCTGTAGAGGAACGACTCGTCGGACTCGTCGATCACGACGGCATCGTCGAACACGTACGCCCGTTCGACGGCCGCCCAGAGGTCGTCGAACCCCTCGGCGGCCACGACGTCGCCGCTTCGATCGTCGTACTCGATCACGCCATGGGACTCGAGCTTGGGCAACTGATTGTGCAGCAACGAGACGAGAACGGTCTCCCGATCGGCTTCGCAAACGTCCATTACCGGTTCGTCGTTCTCCCAGGCTGTTACCTGCAGGGCGAGTCCGTCGACGTTCGCCCGATCGTTATCGAGCAGGTAATACAAGATATACCGACGCTGTGACGCTGCCAGGAGCCCGTAAATAGTATCCAGACTCGATGGGTCAGCCATATCGTCGTGGTACCGTTCACATTCGTGTAAGCCTCTCTCCAAACTACTTTGGTACTAGATTCTATTGTACCGATATTGATGCGGCAGTGGAGGCAAGCACGCCGTGCTGTCGCAATACATGCAAAAAGCCCCACACAGCTGTCGCTGTGTGAGGCTCGGAGTAACGTATGAGTGGTGGCGGCGAATCGAGTTTCCCAGAGGGTCTCCCACTCCAGTACTCACCGAAACGCAGGCGGGCTTATCTTCCGTGTTCGGGAT